>NZ_CALSFR010000004.1:0-700568 GCF_943737035.1 Pseudomonas sp. Marseille-Q5299 | reverse complement strand
AGCCAGCACTTCATCCTCGCAGCCGTCCATGTGCGCCGCGATCTTCGGGTACTTTTCGCGCAGTTGATCGGCAACCAACCGCCATTGCTGATGGCATTCGGCACGGCTGTCCTGGGCGAAGACCGTGCGCAGCAGCGCCGCTACCATGGTGCGGTGACCTTTGCCGACGTGGGCCATGGCATTGCCCATGAAATGCACACGGCAGCGCTGCCTGGTCGCGTTGAATACCTTGGAAACAGCCGCCTTGAGCCCTTCGTGGGCGTCATAGCGGGCTTGGTCATCGTGGTTCTCTTGGTTAAGGTTAAGTCCGCAAACTCAACGTTAGCCACGAACCACGATGACCATTCTCTATCGCCCGCAGGGCGCCTTCGGTTGGTTCAGTTACACCACTTCCCGGGTCATGACCGCCCAAAATGGGCTCAAGGCGTCAGGGCTGGTGAATCTTCTGATTGGTGGTGCATACCATCGATGGCCATTGCCCAACGGATAGAAACCGCTCGCGGGATCAAGCTTCTGCCCAACGAACCCTATCATCGGCGCCCGTTGGACAATAGCGGAAGAGCCATAAGGCGAGTAGGTTATCTTGCAAGTCTCGCCGCCATCCGATGCCAGCGTCTGTTTTCGATCAAGGTCGTTCACTCTGGCGTCAGACTGTGCAGAGTTATTCAAGCTACTCCGAAGTTCAACGAACTGCCCACTGGCAGTTTTATCAGGTCGCTCTTCCCGTCCGCCATAAGTGAGCCAAGTTCACAATCACAGAACGGTCCAGGCCATCAGGCACCTTCCGGCAGTAAGCTACGGTCGAACATGAACGGCCGATCTCCCTGCGGCGTATATTGATACAACTGCTGGGGCCTGCCGAGCCGCGGCTGATTCTTCTCCCCCGTATCACGCACCCAACCCAGCTCACGCAGGCGCTCCAGGCGCTTGCGCAGCGAGGTGTTGTTCACGGCCTGGCCCAGGCACGCCTGCACCGCCCCCAATGCATCGAGCACCGTGAACTTCTCGGCCAGCAGGTTCAGCGGCAGGCTGCTGTACACCGTCTTGCTCGCCAGCCGCTCGCGGGCGCGCTCCACCAGCAGGTTGTGATCGAACGGAAGCAGGACTTTGCGGCCCAACACACTGGCCAGGTCAAAAAAGGCCAACTGGTCACCCTCAACCTGCTGCCGGGGGTCAAGCAAGGCCAGGTAATAGGTGCTCAACGACCAGCCGCGCGGGTCGCGGAAAGCATTGCCTTCAGTACCTACCTGCTCCAGGTAACGCGGCAGCACCCGGGCCTTCTCGCCTAGCGCGCGCTCGGCAGCAGCCTCCAGGCTGGTGTCCGGGATGCGGCCATTGACGAGCACGCCGGGCAGAGCCCACTGAGCGGCATGGGGCTCGCGCTCGCGGCGATGCAACAACACTTGCAGATGCTGGGCTTCGGGGGCCAGGCGCAGCGCGACGATATCGACGCTGGCCAGGACTTCGGCTGTACTCACTAAAAGGCTCCACTGCTCAATGACGCAATATTCCACCAGAGCGCTTAACTGGGGCAAGCATCTATGACTGCAGGACGTGTGCTTGACACACTTATATCACCAGGTGAATTATATAGCCAGACCAGCGAGGAGAGCCCCATGAAAATCGCCAGTTTCGATGTCGACGCGCAAAACGGCTTCACCGCCAATGCCCCACAGGAATTGCCGGTGCCCGAAGGCAATGAAATCGCCGCCGACCTCAACACCATGGCCCTGCGCGCCGACCTGCGCCTGGGCAGCAAGGACGCGCACCCGGCCAATGCCGCGTGGGTGGTCACAGAACCTGGGCAAATGCTGCAACCGCTGACGCTGGCCAATGCCGACCTGACCTGGGTAAGCCACTGCGTGCCGGGCACGCCGGGCTTCGAACTGCTGCCAGGCCTGCCCGCCCCCATCGATTACGACTACTTCATATGGAAAGGCGTCGAACCCGACCTGCATCCCTACGGTGCCTGCTACCACGACCTGGCCGAGCGCCGCTCAACGGGCGTCATCGAATACCTCAAGGTGCAGCAGGTGGCGGCGGTGATCGTCGGTGGGCTGGCTCTGGACTACTGCGTCAAGACCACCGCCCGGCAGTTGCGCCAGGCGGGCTTCCAGGTACTCCTGTACTTGCCTGCCTGCCGCGCCCTGACCCAGGAAGGCGCCATCAGCGCGTGCGGCGCACTGGCCGCCGAGGGCGTCATCCTCTGCGGCGACGAGGCCGCGCTCGACCACCAGCTCTCTCTGATCAAGGAAGACCGCCCATGAGCGAAAGCGTTTTCGGCCCACGCATCGTCCAGAACCTGCTGGACACCGACTTCTACAAGATCACCATGATGCAGGCGGTGCTGCACAACTACCCCAACGCCGAAGTGGAATGGGAGTTTCGCTGCCGTAACGGCGAGGACCTCTCGCCTTACCTGGCTGAAATTCGCTATCAGGTGGAGCAACTGGCAGACGTCACAGTCACCCACGACCAACTGGCGTATCTGGAGAAAATCCCGTTCATCAAGCCGGACTTCATCCGCTTCCTCAGCCTGTTCCGCTTCAACCTGCGCTATGTCCAGGTCGGCCTGGATGACGCCGGGCAACTGGCGATCCGCGTGCGCGGGCCGTGGCTGCATGTAATTCTCTACGAGATCCCGCTGCTGGCGATCATCAGCGAGGTACGCAACCGCTACCGCTATCGCGAAGTGGTGATGGAACAGGTGGGCGAGCGGCTGTCCCAGAAACTGGACTGGCTCAAGGCCCATGCCAGTGCCGATGAGCTGGCGGGCTTGCAGCTAGCCGATTTCGGCACCCGGCGGCGCTTCTCGTACCGTGTACAGGAAACCGTGGTACATACCCTCAAACGCGATTTCCCGGGGCGCTTCGTCGGCACCAGCAACGTGCACCTGGCCCGCGAATACGAGCTCAAGCCCATCGGCACCATGGCCCACGAATGGTTCATGGCCCACCAGCAACTCGGCCCGCGCCTGGTCGACAGCCAGGCTGCCGCGCTTGAGTGCTGGGTGCGCGAATACCGTGGGCTGCTGGGCATCGCGCTGACCGACTGCATCACCATGGACGCGTTCATGGGCGATTTCGACCTGTACTTCGCCAAGCTGTTCGATGGCTTGCGCCACGACTCGGGCGACCCGCTGGCCTGGGCCGAAAAGGCCATCGCCCACTACCAGAGATTGGGCATCGACCCGCAAAGCAAGACGCTGATATTTTCCGACGGGCTGGATTTCGCCAAGACGCTTGGGCTGTACCGCGCCTTGCACGGGCGCATCAATGTGAGTTTTGGCATCGGCACCAACCTGACCTGCGATATCCCCGGCGTCAAGCCAATGAACATGGTGATCAAGATGACGGCCTGCAACGGCGCGCCGGTAGCCAAGATCAGTGACAGCCCAGGCAAGACCCAATGCCGCGATGAGAACTTCGTGGCGTACCTTAAACATGTCTTCAAAGTGGCTTGAGCACTGTCATATATCATGAGTGTCACGTACACAGCGCCATGAACCGCGCCGCCGCCCGCGAGGGCGTGGCCGCATGCGGCAGCAGGATGGAAAAGTGCCTGACCAACGGCTGCGGGGCGATATGCAAGCGCTGCAGTGCGCCACCCTCATGCCTGATCGACATCGCCGAAACGAAGCCGATACCCATCCCCGCCCGCACCGCCTCCTTCACCCCTTCGACCCCGGCAATTTCCAAGGCTACGCGCATGGCCACGCCACTGCGCGCAAATGCCCGTTCAACGATCTGCCGAACCCCGGAGCCGCTTTCACGCAGCACCAAGGGGTAGCTGCCCAAGGCCTCCAGCGTCTGGCCCGCCTGATTGGCCAACGGGTGAGCGCTTGGCACGATGGCGACGATTTCGTCCTCACGCCACGGCGTGACACCCGTGCCCAGCGGCAGTTCCTGCCCGGGCGGGCCTTCGATCAGGGCAATGTCCACACTGCCCAGCGCCGAGACGATCTCTGCGGTATTGCCGTGCAAGGTGCTCACCTGCACCTCGGGGTATTGCGCATGGAAGTCGGCGATCAGGTAAGGCAGCAGGTAGCTGGCGGGCGTAGTGCTGGCACCGATGCGCAAGGTGCCGCGCTCCAGAGCGCGCAGGGCGTCGCGCAGTGCCTGGGCCTGGCGAAAGGTTTCGCGCAGGCGTTCGGCATGGGCCAGCAGCTGCTCGCCGGCCGCAGTAAGCCGCACGCCGCGGCCGGCGCGCTGGTACAGGGGTTCGCCGAATGCGTCCTGCAGCAGCTTGAGCTGGCCGGAGACAGCCGGCTGCGACAGATGCAAGGCCAACGCTGCATGGCTGATGTTGCCATGCTCGGCAACAGTGGCAAACGTTATCAGTTGTTCCGGGGTCATGAATGCAAAATATCAGCTAAGCGGATATTTGCCATCCTGAATTACGATTTTTTATAAGCTTATAACCAAATTAAAGTAGGCCCTGTCGATTCACTGTCCGGAGGACTCACATGGCCACGGTACCGTCCAACCCTGCCTTTGCCCCTACCCTCTCTACCCGAGGGCGGCTCAACGGCATCCTGTTCGTCGCGTTGTTCGCGTTCGCCGTCACCCAACTGGCGGCCATGCCCGTTATCGCCAACCTGGGCATCAGCCCGCTGATCGTCGGCATCGTCGCCGGTGCCCTTTACGGCAACGCCCTGCGTGATGGCGTACCGGCCAGTTGGGCGGCGGGCATCAATTTCTCTGCCCGCGGGCTACTGCGCATCGCGGTGGCCTTCTTCGGCCTGCGTGTCAGCCTGCAGGAAATCGCCGAAGTCGGCTGGTCAGGCCTTGCGGTCTCGCTGCTGGTGGTGGTCAGCACTCTGCTGATCGGCCTGTGGTGTGGCATGAAGCTGCTCAAACTGGACCGCGATACCGCCTTGTTGACCGCAGCCGGCAGCGCCATTTGCGGCGCCGCAGCAGTGCTGGCCTTCGAATCGGCGCTGCGCAGCGCACCGCACAAGAGTGCCATGGCAGTGGGCAGCGTGGTGCTGTTCGGCACCCTGTCGATGTTCCTGTACCCGCTACTGATCAACAGCGGCTGGCTGCACCTCGATACCCTGGGTGCCGGCCTGTTCCTGGGCGGCACCGTTCATGAGGTTGCCCAGGTGGTGGGCGCGGCAAGCAATGTCAGCCCCGAGGCCACGCACATCGCTACCATCGTCAAGATGACCCGGGTGATGCTGTTGGTGCCGGTACTGCTGGTGGTGGGTGTCTGGATCAGCCGTACCCGGCTGCCGGGCCAGGCACAAGGCAACGGTCGCATCGCCATGCCCTGGTTCGCCTTTGGCTTCCTCGCGCTGGTGTTGGTGAACTCGCTGCAAGTATTGCCAGGCAGCGTGATCCAAGCGGTCAACAGCCTGGACACCTTCGCCCTGACCATGGCCATGACCGCACTGGGCATGGAGACACGCTTGAGCCAGATCCGCCAGGCTGGCCCGCGGGCACTGGTGACCGGGGCGATTCTCAACCTGTGGCTGCTCGGTGGCGGGCTGGCGATTACGCTGGGTGTGCAAAAGCTCTTCGCATGACTTATGGTGTTGTCAAAGAAGGATGTTTTACCTGCACAGGAAAGACTTAGATGCCCCAACGCCATGTCATCAATGCATCCGTCAGCCCCAAAGGCAGCCTGGAGACGCTGTCGCAACGTGAAGTCCAGCAACTGAGTGAAGCCGGCACCGGTAGCCTCTACACCCTGTTCCGCCAGTGCGCCCTGGCCATCCTCAACACCGGCGCCCATGTCGACAATGCCAAGACCATCCTTGAGGCCTACAAGGACTTCGAGGTACGCATCCACCAGCAAGACCGCGGCGTGCGCCTGGAGCTGCTCAATGCACCCGCCGATGCCTTCGTCGATGGCGAAATGATCGCCAGCACCCGCGAGATGCTGTTCAGCGCCCTGCGCGATATCGTCTACACAGAAAGCGAGCTGGCCAGCCAGCGCATCGACCTGGAAAGCTCCCAGGGCATCACCGACTACGTCTTCCACCTGCTGCGCAACGCACGCACCCTGCGCCCGGGCGTGGAGCCGAAAATGGTGGTGTGCTGGGGCGGCCATTCGATCAGCAGCGAGGAATACCAGTACACCAAGAAGGTCGGCCACGAACTGGGCCTGCGCAAGCTGGACATCTGTACCGGGTGCGGCCCGGGCGTGATGAAGGGGCCGATGAAAGGCGCCACCATCGCCCATGCCAAGCAACGCATGCACGGCAGCCGTTACCTGGGGCTGACCGAACCGGGCATCATTGCCGCCGAGGCGCCCAACCCGATCGTCAACGAACTGGTGATTCTGCCGGACATCGAGAAGCGCCTGGAAGCCTTCGTACGGGTCGGCCACGGCATCATCATCTTCCCAGGTGGCGCCGGTACTGCCGAGGAGTTCCTCTACCTGCTCGGCATCCTGATGCACCCGGACAACCAAGAGCTGCCTTTCCCGGTGGTGCTGACCGGGCCGCGCAGTGCCGAGCCGTTCCTGCTGCAGCTGCATGCCTTCGTTGGTGCCACCTTGGGTGAGGCCGCCCAGCGCCACTACCAGATCATCATCGATGACCCGGCCGAGGTAGCGCGGCAGATGGTCGAAGGGCTCAAGGAGGTCAAGCAGTTCCGCCGTGAGCGCAACGACGCGTTCCACTTCAACTGGCTGCTGAAGATCGACGGCGGCTTCCAGCACCCGTTCGACCCGACTCACGCCAACATGGCCGACCTGGCCCTGCGCCGCGACCTGCCGCCGCATGAACTGGCCGCCAACCTGCGTCGGGCGTTTTCCGGCATCGTTGCCGGTAACGTCAAGGACAAGGGCATCCGCCTGATCGAAGAGCACGGGCCGTATCAGATCCGCGGGGACAGTGCGGTACTGGAGCCACTGGGGCGCCTGTTGCAGGCGTTTGTCGACCAGCACCGGATGAAGCTGCCGGGTGGCGCGGAGTATGTGCCTTGCTATCAGGTTGTGACCTGAAGACAACAGGGCCGCACTGCGGCCCATCGCCGGCAAGCCGGCCCCCACTGGGTTTGCGCTGAGCTTGAGAGCAGCGGGGTACCTGTGAGGGCCGGTTGAAACGCTACCTGACCGGGTTCATCTCGCTGCGGTCAACCAGGCGAATACTGTTACGCCCGCCACGCTTGGACTGATACAGCGCCACATCACCCTGCTCGATCAACGCCGCCAGGCTCGCCGGCGGATGGTCGAACAGGTTGGCGCCAATACTCAGGGTCACGGCCTGCGGGGTCGGCATTGCCTGCTCGGCAAATTGCTGGAACTGGCTACGCAAAACACCGCCCAGCTCCACCACCCGCTCACTGCTGGCATCGCTGAGCAGGATGACGAACTCATCCCCGCCCAGCCGCGCCGCCAGTGACCGCTCCGGCAACACCGCACGGATCATCTCGCTGAGCGTGACCAACAGCCGGTCGCCAGCCGCGTGGCCATGCAGGTCATTGACCAGCTTGAAGTTGTCGATGTCTATCAGCAGTAGCGCCCCAGGCCGGGCCGGGCTCACGTCTTTTAACAGGGGCGTGGCGCGGACCTCCAACGCCCGGCGGTTGTACAGCGCCGTCAACGGATCGCGGGCAGCCAGCCGGGCGATCCGCTCTTCACGGCGATAACGCACGGTACCGGTCATCGACAGGGCGATCAGCATGATCGCCATGGCCCCCTCGACCAGCGACACCTGAATGATCAGGCCGCCGAAGGTCGCCAGGTCGATCAGCGTGCCAGGCGTCACCGCGATGACAGCCTTGACCACATAGAACAGGCCATGGATGAGCAGCACATAACGCAACTGCACCGCCCCCACGCTCAACGATTTGCCGTGCGGGCGCAACAGCAGGCTGGCCTTGAGCGTGAGCAGCGCCACCAGCAGCGAGTTGACCATCAGCATGACCTTCGACCACTGAGGCCCCACGGGCAGCAGCAGCAAGGCAAACCAGGCGACGACGATCAGCATCCAGCCCCGCGACAGGCGGGCCTGGGTAAAGCGCAGCACCCCCAGCAGGAAAAACGCATGCGCCACCACCAGCAAGCCGTTGGCGAACCAGATACCGATCAACAGCAGGCCGATCCCGCGCAGCAGGGCCAGGGTGGAGCCGATGGTGATGGTGGCGAAACCCGCGCTCCAGAACAGCAGCGAGGGTTCGCGGACGCTGCGCCACTCGATCGCCAGGTACAAGGCTGCGGCGGCAGCCAGGGCGATGGTGATGGTAAGCATCGTGGGTGGATCAAGCGCCATGAAAGTGTTGGCCTTTCTGGTTAACGTGGAAAACGGCTGATTGTATTCGTTTGCCATGACTTTTCAGAGAGGTAAAAACGGCTCACAACACCCGCTTGATCAACGGCTCCAGGCGACTGAAACGCAAGCGGCGCAAGAACCTGCGCACTTCTTTGGGGTGCTCCGCCTTGACGCCCAATTCTTGGGCCGAACCGATCTTCGGTGCAAACCGGCGAATGCCCTCCAGTTCCACTTCCCGCGGCACCGTCCATTCGCCCTGCGGGTCGTCGATCAGCAGCCCGTTCTCCAGGTCCAGGTTGAACCCGCGCGGATTGAGGTTGTTGCCTGTCAGCAACGAGTAACGCTGATCGACCCAGACGCCTTTGGCATGAAAGGTATGCCCAGGGTCGTTCCAGATCCGAACCACCAGTTGGCCGCTGACAATGCTGGCATGGCGGCGCCGGGCAAAGGCGCGCAGGTTGTCTTCATACAGATAGGGCAACGCGCCACTGGCGCTGAACGGCTCACCGGGCGCGATATAGAAATCATTGGCCGTACGGTGGCCGACAATCAGTTCCACCCGCACGCCGCGGTCCAGGGCGTGGTCGATCTCGCGCATCACCACTCGGGGCGGGTTGAAATAAGGCGTGCTGATGATGATCTGTGACCGCGCCGCAGCCAGCAACGCGCACACCGCGCGGTTAAGCGGGTTGCCACGGCCAACGCCGAGCAACGGCACCACCCGCAGGCCCTGCCCTGCAACGGCAGCCGGTGCGTCATACGCCATGCGCCGCAGCCGTGCACGCAAGCGGCGAATATCGCCGCGCAGGCTGCGGTTGGTCGGTGGCGCCGGCAGGTCCAGGCGCGGTGTAGCAGTGTGGTGCAACAGGCGCCGTACCAGGCCGACCATGGCATCGGCCAGCGCAGGCGACTGGAACAGGTGGTAACGGTCCAGGCGGTAACGGTCGAAACGGTGCAGGTAGACGTTGTTCAAACTGGCGCCGGTATAGATCACACAGTCATCGATCACGCTGCCCTTGAGGTGCAGCACGCCGAACAACTCACGGGTTTGCACTGGCACGCCATGAATAACCACGTCCAACCCACGCAGCTGACGCTGGGCCTGGTACCAGGCGGCATTGCCCGGCTGACGCCCGGCGCCCAGCAGGCCACGGCGTGCGCGAAACCAGTCGACCACGATGACGATCTCCAGGCCCGGCCGCGCCGCCTTGGCCTGGTACAGGGCATCCAGCACTTCCTGCCCGGCCTCGTCCTCCTGCAAGTACAAGGCGACAATGACAATGCGCCGGGTCGCAGCGCCGATGCGCTCGAGCAAGCAGGCGCGATAGGCCGCGGCATCGGGCAACACCTGGATGGCCTGCGGCGCGATGGCGAAACCTGGCAGCGCCGCCAGCATGGATTCGGGGTTCAAATAGCTTCACCTTCTGTCTGCATTCAGGTCCATTCCTGGCCATCACGCCGGGGTGTAAGATCGACCGGGCAACGACCCATAACAACAAGAAACATGCGAGGCCTGTTTTCCACTGCCCCCGACAAATCACGCCTCAGCTTGCACAGGAAGATCGCAATGGTCCACCCCGTTTCTGCAATCGTCTCGCCTTGCCCAGCCAAGACCTTCGGTTTTCTGGTGCTGCCCAACTTCACCACCATCGGCCTGGCGTCGGCGGTGGAAACCCTGCGCATGGCCAACCTGGCCGCCCGCCGCCCCCTCTACCGCACCGTATTGCTCGCTGCCAGCGAGGCGCCGGTGATGGCCAGCAATGGCATGCGCATCCTGCCTGACCATGCCATCGCCGACGCCCCGCCGCTGGATGCCCTGTTCGTGGTCGGGGCCAACCCGATCGACCGCAGCCGAGGTAACCGGCCCCTGATCGACTGGCTGCGCCAACTGGCCCGCCAGCACGTACCGCTAGGCGGCATCTGTACCGGCAGCTACCTGCTGGCCAAAGCCGACCTGCTCAAAGGCTATCGCTGCACCATCCACTGGGAGGACATCGAGGCCCTGCAGGCGCATTTCCCCGGGATCGTCATATCCAGCCAACTGTTCGAACTGGACCGCGACCGTTACACCTGCTCCGGTGGCGTTGCGGCCATGGACATGATGCTGCAGCTGGTCGCCCGCGAAGCCGGCGGCCAGGACATCGCCGCCAAGGCGGCCGAGTTGCTGCTGTGCGACCGTGTGCGCGGCGAGCGCGAACGGCAGCGCGTACCGTTGCGCACCTTGCTGGGCAGTGCCCAGCCCAAGCTTAGCCAAGTGGTGGCGATCATGGAGGCAAACCTGGAGGAGCCGCTGGCGCTGGAGGAACTGGCCAGCCTCAACGAGGTGACCGTGCGCCAGCTAGAGCGGCTGTTCCATAAATATTTGCAGCGCACGCCCAGCCAGTATTACCTGGAGTTGCGGCTGTCGCGGGCGCGGGAATTGCTGTTGCGCAGCGACGTGCAGGTGCGGGAGGTGGCACTGGCGTGCGGGTTCAGTTCGCCGGCGCATTTTTCCAAGAGCTACAGCCGCTTCTTTGGCCTGTCACCGCTGGGGGAACGGCGGCAGGCATCGTTGCACTGATACCTCAGTCTTTGAGTTCATCATGGGCCGTTTCCCGGCACATCAACATGGCCACCAGCGCCACCAACGCTGCCGCCAGCAGGTACCCGGCCGGCGCCAGTTTGCTACCGGTCACATGAATCAACCAGGTGGCGATGAACGGCGCAGTCCCGCCAAACAAGGCGTTGGCCAGGTTGAAGCTCAAGGCAAAGCCACTGAAACGCACGCGGGTGGGGAAAATTTCCGCGAGCAGGCACGGCAAGGTGCCGTCGTTCATCGCCAGCATCGCCCCGAAGAAGATCTGGATCGCCAGCACCACCAGCAGGGGCTGGCCATCGAGCAGCTTGAACAGCGGCACGGTCAACCCCAGGAACAGCAGTGAAGCAACCACCAGCATGGTCTTGCGGCCAAAGTGGTCAGACAGGCGTCCCATCAGGAAAATCAGGCCAATGTAGGTGGCCAGCGAAACCGTCGAGGCGATGAACGAGTCACGCTCGCTCATGCCCATTTCATTCGACAGGTAAGTGGGCATGTAGCTGAGCAGCAGGTAGAACGCCACAGCATTGAGGCAGGTAACCCCGATACCGATGGCCAGGCTGCGGCGGTGCCGGCTCAGCAGTTCGCGGATCGGCGCCGGCGTCATGCAAGCCTTGCTTTCCAGCCGCTGTTCCATCTCCAGGAACTTGGGTGTGTCCTGCAGGCTCATGCGGATATAACGTCCCACCAGGCCGAACGGTGCCGCCAGCAAAAACGGCAGGCGCCAGCCCCAGCTGTGCAGGTCTTCAGTGCTGAGCAGTTCATGCAAGGCCGCGACGAATGCTGCACCGAACAACAGCCCGGCCGCGGTGCTGGCAGGCACGATGCTGGTGTACAGCCCCCGTCTGCCAGGCGGTGCGTATTCAGCGAGAAACGCCGCAGCGCCGGCATACTCGCCCGAAGCGGAAAAACCTTGCACCAGGCGGATCAGCAACAGCAGGCACGGTGCCCACAGGCCGATCTGCGCATACCCCGGCAGCAAGCCGATGCAGAAGGTCGAGATCGACATGATCAGGATCGACAGTGACAGCGCGTTGCGCCGCCCATGGCGATCGCCGAAATGGCCCCACACCACCCCGCCCAGCGGGCGTACGAGGAAGGACAGGGCGAATACCGCGAACGTCGCCAGCAAGCCGCTGGTCTTGTCGGTTTGCGGAAAGAAGGTGGCGGCGATGATGGTCGCCAGGTAGCCGTAGGCCGCGTAATCGAACCATTCGACGAAGTTGCCCATGAAACTGGCACGGGCGGCCTTGCGCAGGGCCTGGCGTTCGGCGCCTTGGGTGGCACCGGCGAGGGTGGGAGCATTCAGGGTGGTGCTGGACATGACGGATACCCTCTGGTTCTTCTAATTGGAGGCAGGGTCTGAAGGTCATACAGTTAGTTGTTATTGTGTTGTTTGTGCCGGCCTCTTCATTCGCGCAGAGGCCGGCACCTGTCATCATTTGCGAATGATGTTGTGCTCCGGTCCATACGGGAACTTGGTGATGTTCTCGGCACCCGTTTCATTGACGATCAGGATGTCATGCTCGCGGTAGCCCCCTGCCCCCGGCAGCCCTTCGGGCAGCATGATCATCGGCTCGATCGATACCACCATGCCCGGTTCCAGCACCGTATCGATATCCTCGCGCAGCTCCAGCCCTGCCTCGCGGCCGTAGTAGTGGCTGAGGGTGCCGAATGAGTGGCCATAGCCGAAGGTGCGGTACTGCAGCAGGTCATGGCGCAGGAAGATCTCGTTCAGCTCGCGGGCGATATCGCAGCAGCGCATGCCCGGGCGCACCAGCTTGAGCCCTGCCTCGTGCACTTCGACGTTGGCTTGCCACAGGCGCAAATGCTCGTCCGGGCAGTGGCCCAGGAACAACGTACGCTCCAGTGCGGTGTAGTAGCCGGCGATCATCGGGAAGCAGTTGAGGCTGAGAATGTCGCCCGGGTTTACCTTGCGGCTGGTCACCGGGTTGTGCGCACCGTCAGTGTTGAGCCCGGACTGGAACCAGGTCCAGGTGTCCATCAACTCGCTGTCGGGGAAACTGCGGGCGATCTCGCGGATCATCGCCTGGGTGGCATGCAGTGCCACTTCATATTCCGGCACCTGGTCCTGCAGCGCCTCGACCACCGCCGCACCGCCAATGTCGGCCACCCGGGCACCGTGGCGAATGAGCGCCTGCTCCTCGGCGGACTTGATCATGCGCATGCGCATGCAGGGCGCACCGATGTCCAGCAGCTCGGCCCTTGGGTAGCAGGCAGCGAGCTTGGCATGATTCTGCAGGTTGAGGTGGTCGTACTCCACGCCGATACGCGAAGCCAGCGGCAGCGCCTGCTGGATGGCCACGAAGTAGTTGTCGCGCTGCCAGTCGGTATAGACGATGTTGTCGGTGCCGACCGTACGACGCCAAGGTTGGCCACCGTCGATGTTGGCGCTGATCGACACCACCTTGTCGTGGGTCACCACCAGTGCATAAGGGCGGCCAAACGAACAGTAGAGGAAGTCGCTGTAGTAGTTGACGTTGTGGTAGGAGGTGAAAATCGCCGCCTCGATATCCTGCTCGGCCATGTAGGCCCGCAACCGGGCATGACGTGCGGCGTATTCCTGTGCGGAAAAGGTCGGTTTGGCCTTGTTGCCGTTGCGGATCTTCAGGGTCTGGGGCATTTGCATGGTCGGTGTTCCTTGTCGTTGTGAGCACGCTGTTTCAGGCCGGCCGCCTGAGATGCATTGCAGCAGAACGAACGAGGACGCTTTTGTACCTATCCGACCTGGAATTGGCGCGATGGCCACTGCCCCATTGCAAACAAGCCGGCCCCCACAGTTACACCACAAAGCCTGAAGGCGGTGGAGTGCTTGTGGGGGCCGGCTTGCCGGCGATTGGGCTGCAAAGCAGCCCCAGCCATCACGTTTATTTCAAATCAAAACGATCCAGCTCCATGACTTTCACCCAAGCCGCAACGAAGTCCTTGACGAACTTGCCCTTGCCATCGCTGCTGCCATACACCTCGCTCAGCGCCCGCAACTGCGCATGCGAGCCGAACACCAAGTCCACACGGGTGCCTGTCCACTTCACCTGCCCGGTCTTGCGGTCGCGGCCTTCGAAGCTTTCGTTGTCGCCCGAGGTGGCCTTCCACTCCACACCCATGTCCAGCAGGTTGCGGAAGAAGTCATTGCTCAGGGTGCCAGGCTGGTCGGTGAACACGCCGTCCTTGCTGCCGCCATGGTTGGCACCGAGCACCCGCAGGCCGCCGATCAGCACGGTCAGTTCCGGCGCGGTCAGGGTCAGCAACTGGGCTTTATCCAGCAGCAGTTTCTCGGCCTTGACGCTGTAACGCGCCTTGGTGAAATTGCGGAAACCGTCAGCCAGTGGCTCGAGCACAGCAAACGACTCGACATCGGTCTGTTCCTGGGAGGCGTCGACACGGCCCGGGCGGAATTGCACGTTGCCAGCGTAGCCGGCATCTTTGGCGGCCTTTTCCACGGCGGCGGTACCGGCCAGCACAATCAGGTCGGCCAGAGAGATGTGCTTGCCACCGTTGTTGAATTCACCCTGGATCTGCTCCAGTGCCGCCAGCACTTTGCCCGTGCCCTGGTTGGCTGGCCAGTCCTTCTGCGGCGCCAGGCGCAGGCGCGCACCGTTGGCGCCACCGCGCTTGTCGGAACCACGGAACGTCGAGGCGGCCGCCCAGGCGGTGGATACCAGCTCACCGACGCTCAATCCCGACGCCAGTATCTTGCTCTTGAGCGCGGCAATGTCCTGCTCACTGGGTAACGCTTGATCGGCCTTGGGCAGCGGGTCTTGCCAGAGCAGTTCCTCGTTGGGCATTTCCGGCCCGAGGTAACGTGCCAGCGGGCCCATGTCGCGGTGGATAAGCTTGTACCAGGCACGGGCGAAGGCGTCTGCCAGCTGGTCGGGGTTGTCCTTGAAGCGCCGGGCGATCGGCTCGTAGATCGGGTCGAAGCGCAGGGCCAGGTCAGAAGTGAGCATGGACGGTGCGTGGCGTTTGCCTGGGTCATGGGCATCCGGCACGGTGCCAGCGCCTTTGCCCTCCTTGGGCTGCCACTGATGGGCACCGGCCGGGCTCTTGGTCAGTTCCCACTCGAAGTTGAACAGGTTGTTCAAGTACTCGTTGCTCCAACGCGTTGGCGTAGAGGTCCAGGTCACTTCCAGGCCGCTGGTGATGGTGTCGCCACCCTTGCCGGTGCCAAATTTGTTGGCCCAGCCCAGGCCTTGCAGTTCAAGGCCGGCGGCCTCCGGTTCGGGGCCGACGTTATCAGCAGGGCCTGCGCCATGGGTTTTGCCGAAGGCATGGCCACCGGCGATCAGGGCCACGGTTTCTTCATCGTTCATGGCCATGCGGCCGAAGGTTTCGCGGATATCCTTGCCCGAAGCCACCGGGTCGGGGTTGCCTTCCGGGCCTTCCGGGTTGACGTAGATCAGGCCCATCTGCACGGCGGCCAGCGGGTTTTCCAGGTTGCGCTCGGCCGACAGGTCGCGGTTCTGTTCTTCACCATGCTTGGCGGGTTCGGCCACCAGGTCCCCCTGCCCGGGCGCCTGGGCCTTGACCTGGTCCTTGCCATAGCGGGTGTCGCCGCCCAGCCAGACCTTTTCCGAACCCCAGTACACGTCTTCGTCCGGCTCCCACACATCCGCCCGGCCGCCGGAGAAACCGAAGGTCTTGAACCCCATCGATTCCAGGGCGACGTTGCCGGTGAGCACGATCAGGTCGGCCCAGGAGATCTTGTTGCCGTACTTCTGCTTGATCGGCCACAGCAGGCGCCGCGCCTTGTCCAGGCTGACGTTGTCGGGCCAGCTGTTGAGCGGCGCGAAACGCTGCTGACCAGAGCCGGCGCCGCCACGGCCGTCACCGATGCGGTAGGTGCCGGCGCTGTGCCAGGCCATGCGGATGAACAACGGGCCATAGTGGCCAAAGTCGGCCGGCCACCAGTCCTGGGAGTCGGTCATCAAGGCGGTCAGGTCTTGCTTGAGCGCCTGGAAGTCGAGGCTCTTGAACGCCTTGGCGTAGTCGAAGTCCGGGTCCATCGGGTCGGACTTGGCGCCATGTTGGTGGAGAATCCTGAGGTTGAGCTGGTCAGGCCACCAGTCTCGGTTGGTGGTGCCGCCACCTGCGGTTTGATGGAACGGGCATTTCGATTCGTTCGACATCTGCGGTTACCTTTGGGTCGGTTATCCAGATTTCCGGTCTATGCCAGGTGTTCTTTGAGCCGAGCACATGGGCTCATGCCTACCCCTCATCAGGTCAGGTCGGTCACGTTCCGACAGGGGCTTGCGAAGCTGTCACGGCGTGGCGGCAGGGTCTTGCACCCAGGTGCTCTGACGCCGCCCGCAGGGGAATTCGCAGGGCCACGGACAAGACTAGTCGAGCTTGGGCAGACTTCTAATAGAGTGGCTATTGGAGGGTGATAGGTAGGCTCTGTCAGGATTGCCGGGCAGGCGACAGCGCCCCCTGCCACCGGCTCACTTCCTGCGTTGCATCCAGGCTGCCCCAAGCCCACTCAGGCAGATGATGGCGATACCCAGCAAGGTGGTGCTATCGGGCACTTGCCCGTAGATCAGCAACCCCAGCAAGCCGGCAAACACGATCTGGCAATAACTGAACGGCGCCAGCAGAGCTGGCGCGGCGTGGCGGAAGGCCTGGGTCAGCAGCAGGTGCGCACTCATGCCGAAACCGCCCAGTGCCAGCATCAGCAGCGCGTGGTCCCAGCGCGGCAGCTCCCAGAAAAACGGCACCAACGCACTCATCACCAGCGTGTTGCACAGCCCGGCGTAGAAGTTGCTGGTGGTGGGGCTGTCATGGGCGGCGAGTATGCGCGTGAGCAACTGGTAGAAGCAAAAGCCTAGCGCCGAGCCGAAGGGGTACAGGATTGCCGGGGTGAACATCGCGCCACCGGGGTGCACCACCACCAGCACGCCGATGAAGCCCAGCACCACCGCCACCCATTGCCCTGGCGTGACCCGCTCCTTGAGCAGCGGCGCCGACAGCGCAGTGACCAGCACCGGGGCCAGGAAGTTGACCGAGGTCGCCTCGGCCAGCGGCAGGTACTGCAAGCCGGTGGTGAACAGCAGGCTGGTGCTTAGCAAGCTTAACGCGCGCAACGTCTGTAGCACCGGGCGCCGGGTGCGCAGCACATTCAGGCCGGATTTGGGCAGGAATATGCCGGCCATCAGTAGCGTGTGCACCAGGTAGCGGGCCCACACCACCATGATGATCGGGTATAGCCCACCGAGGAATTTGGACAAGGCATCGTGGCTGGCGAACAGGAACGTGGCCACCACCACCAGGGCGATGCCGCGCAGGGGGTGGTTGACTCCGGACAGCGGTGTGCTGGAACTCATGGCGTTCTCGATGGCGGCGCTGCGGCATGCAGCGCCAGGTGAAGGCAGTGCGACAACAGGGATTCTAGAAGAGATACGACGACTTAAGGAAGGTCAATTGACACGCCGGTTCAAGCCAATGTGTTTTCCGTTCGCTGATCGACCACTTTCAGCTCCCTACTCGTGGTCCCTGACAGGCGAAACGCGCACCATCGAACGTGGCCCTCGAACCCGAACAAGGAGTTTTCATGCATAGGCTCACCACCCGCAACGGCCTCGACCTACCCAGCATCGGCCTGGGCACCTGGCCGATGACCGGCGCCGAGTGCACGCGTGCAGTTCACCAGGCACTGGAGCTGGGTTACCGGCACATCGATACCGCCACCGCCTACGACAACGAAGCTGCTGTTGGCCAGGCGTTGCGCGACAGCAGCGTGCCACGCGAACAGATCCACCTGACCACCAAGGTCTGGTGGGACCGCCTGGCGCCCGAGGCCATGCGCCAATCCCTGGAGAACAGCCTGCGCGCCCTGGGCACCGAGCAGGTCGACCTGTTCCATATTCACTGGCCCGGCAAGGACTGGGACCTGGCCCGTAGCATCGAGACGCTGGTGGCCCTGCGTGACGAGGGCAAGGTACGCAGCATCGGCGTGGCCAACTTCCCCCTCGGCCTGCTGCGCCAAGTGATCGAAACGCTGGGCGCGCCGCTGGCGGCGATCCAGGTGGAATACCACGTGCTGCTCAGCCAGCAACCGCTGCTCGACTATGCCCGCCAGCACGACCTGCTGCTCACGGCGTATACCCCGCTGGCCCGCGGGCGGGCGGCGGCGCAGCCGGTGATCCAGGACATCGCCCACAAGCATGGTGTGTTGCCGAGCCAGGTGGCGCTCAAGTGGTTGCTGGACCAGGGCGGCGTGGCGGTGATCCCCAAGGCCAGCAGCCGCGAGAACCAGCTGAGCAACCTGGCGGCGCTGGATGTGCGCCTGGATGATCAGGATCGGGCGCTGATTGCCGGGTTGCCAAAGGATCAGCGGGTGGTGAACCCAGACTTTGCGCCGGACTGGAACAGCTGAATGCCAGGGGCCGCTTTGCGGCCCCTTCAACCCACCGCCACAGCCACCTGCTTCAACCGCTCCCCCGCCGGCACCGGCCGCCCATACAGATAACCCTGAAAGTGCGAGCACCCCTCCGCCGCCAGGCGCTGCATCTGCTCCTCGGACTCCACCCCCTCTGCCGTGGTCTTGATCATCAGGCTGTTGGACAGCTCGGTGATCGCCCGAACGATGGACATCGCCTCGCGGCTGTCGCACATGTCATGCACGAACGACTTGTCGATCTTGATCCGGTCGAACGGGAACGAGCGCAGGTAACCGAGCGACGAATACCCGGTGCCGAAGTCATCCAGCGAAATCGACACCCCCAGGTCTTTCAGCGCGCGCAAGGTACGCACGTTCTCCTCGCTGTTGCCCAGCAGTACCGATTCGGTGATTTCCAGCTCCAGGCGCTGGGGCGCCAGGCCCGAGTCGGCCAGGGCCAGCGCCACGGTATGGACCAGGTTGGCGTTCTTGAACTGCACCGGTGACAGGTTGACCGACACCGTCTGCTCACTGTCCCAACTGGCCGCCTCCTGGCACGCCAGGTTCAGCGCACGGGTGCCGAGTTCGTGGATCAGCCCGGTCTCCTCGGCAATGGGAATGAAGTCCATGGGCATGACCATGCCACGGGTCGGGTGCTCCCAGCGCAACAGCGCCTCGTAGCCAGTCACGCTGCTGGTCTGCTGGTCCACTATCGGCTGGTAATGCAGGTGCAACTGCCCAAGGTGCAGCGCAGTGCGCAGGTCGGTCTCGACCAGGCGGCGCTGGCGGGCGGCGACATCCAGTTCGACGTGGAAGCACTCAAAGCGGTTACGGCCATTGCGCTTGGCTTCGTAGAGGGCCATATCGGCGTAACCGAGCAACTGTTCGGCCTGTTCATTGTCATCGGGGGCAATGGCGATGCCGATGCTCACGCCCACCGTGAACTGGTGGCCTTCGATCTGGAACGGCGGGCAAATCGCTTCAATCAGGCGCTTCGCCGTATTGCAGGCAGCCTCGCGGCCGTCCAGGCCAGTCAGCACCACGGCGAACTCGTCGCCGCCCAAACGGGCCAGGGTGTCTTGCTCGCGCAGCTCGCGGCGCAGGCGCTTGCCCAGGGCGCGCAACAGCTTGTCGCCGAAGGCATGGCCGAGGGAGTCGTTGATGTTCTTGAAGTTGTCCAGGTCCAGGCACAGCGCTGCGGTCAGCTTTTCGCTCTGCTGGCCGCGCACCAGTGCCTGCTTGAGCCGCTCGTTGAACAGTGTGCGGTTGGGCAAACCGGTCAGCGCGTCGTGGTGCGCCATGTGGTGGATCTGGGCGTGGGCGGCCAGTTCCTCGGTGGCGTCCTCTGCCACGAACAACACATAGTCGGCCTGGCCCTCGCGGTTCTGGCTGAGCAGTGCGCGGCTGCGCAAGGTACGCGGACCACAGGCGGTATCGACCCGGGTCTCAGCAGCATAACCCTTGGGGTTGCGCGCGCCACGGGCGAGCTGCTGTTCCAGGTAGTCAGCCGCAGCCGGTGCCAGGCACTCACCCGGCAACTGGCCGATCATGCTGCTGCCGCGACCACCGAACAGGCGTTCGGCCTGCTGGTTGGCCAACAGGATGCGCTGGCTTTCCAGGTCCTGGACGATAACGCTGGCGGGAATGTTGGCGATCACCGAATCAAGGAACTGCGAGAGCTTGGTCATCTCCTGGCTGTACTGTTCAGCCAGCTCCTTGGCCTGCAACAGCTCCAGTTCCTGCTGGCGCCGCTCGGAAATGTCGCGGGTGACCTTGGCGAAGCCAATCAGATGGCCGTTGTCATCGCGCACCGCCTCGATCACCACGTGGGCATGAAAGGTCGAGCCGTCCTTGCGCAGGCGTGCGCCGGTTTCTTCGAAGCGGCCCGTGTCGCGCGCCTGCGCAAGGTTCTGCTCGGGCAGGCCGGCGACGCGCTCGGCTTCGCTGTAGAACAGCGAGTAGTGCTTGCCGACGATTTCGTCGGCAAGGTAACCCTTGGCCCGCTGGGCGCCCGGGTTCCAGTTGGCGACGATACCGTCGGGGGTGAGCAGGTAGATGGCATAGTCCACCACGCTCTGGATCAACAGCCGATACATGATGTCGGGGCTTGCGACTAGCGACATGAAAATTTCCCTGAACCTGCAACGCGCACGAAAAGGAACCCCAGGCCAGAGCGACCGGGTCTTGAATACGAGGTAATGGCATTATGCCGCTTGAGTGGATTTTGTGAAGTGGCTCACAGTTTTTTGCCAGCGCCGCTCAGTGGTAAGCGGACGTAACCTTATAGGTGAGCAGGTCCGGGTCATCACCCAGCACGATTTGCTGCACCGGCCGCGGCAAGTCGGCCACGACGGCTTTGCAGAAGGCAACGGCGGTGGGGTCCGGCGCATAGCAGCGCAGGAGCCAGTCTCCGGCACCGCTGAGCAACTGCAGCGCGACCGCACGCCCAATACCCTGCCGGCGGTAGCGCTTGAGGATGAACAGGTCGGCCAGCTCACTGGCATTGATGCCAGGCAGCTCGCTGCGCTCGACCAGCACGAAACCGGCAATGAAACCATCCACCAGTACCAGGTTTGCGCTCCAACCGTTTGCAAGCCAATAGCGCTGCAGGTGCTCTTCGTGAATGTAGAAGCGCCCGTCTACCTCGACGTCTTCCTGCTCCCAGTCAGAGGACTCGTAGGCATAGAACTGATAGAGATTACGGATCAGGTCGGCCTGGTCGCGGGTAGTGGTGAGCAATTCGATGGGCAGCATGGGGGGCTCGGGCACAGGGGTGGTTGAAAGGCTTTCATGTTGAAAGTACCGGCCCCCAGATTATGGCTCAACTCAGCGCCATGAACGGCATCAGGCGCCCCGCACCTGATGCCGTGCCCCTCACTTTTCTTGCAGTACCGCCCTGCCCTTCACTGCCCGCGGCCCGCGCCAGGCCCAGAACAGCAACCCGGGGAACGGGGCGTAGACGACGAAGACGATCCATAGCATCTTGCGCTCCGCGCGCCGTTCGCTGCCGATGATGTGCCAGATGGCGAAGATCTCCAGCAAGATGACCAAGGCCGCGACAATGATCCAGATCGTTCCGATTTCCATGAGCACTCTCCCGTTGGCATGTAAAGGGTTGGGTTACTGCCAGCGGCAAGGGTTCATTCGGATTTACTTGCCTGGGCCTTTTCCAGTGCAGCCTTCAACGCCTTCGCATCAGCGAACTCCTGCTGGCTGACCAACGCTCCCTGCTCAAGCTGCAACCACAGCACCTTGCCTTCCTGCCCAGGATAGCGGCTGGCCACCTGCCCTTCACGATCAAGCATAACCCGGTAGTTGTAATCACGCATGGCCGGGATGGCGAACAGCTTGCTGATCAGCGCCGGCATGCGCTGGATATCCGCCACAAACACCGCATCGCGCGACTCCAGGTAGCCCTTGGGCTGTTCAGCCAGGGCCGCCTTCACCAGCTTGGCGCCGTCCATGTCGCGGGCCACCAGCAGCACATGCGTGCCGGCGGCCAGGGTATAGGGCTGGTCATGCTGGTCGAGCAGCGTCCACGGTGCGAGCTTTTCCCCGGTTTGCAGGGCGTTTGCCACCAGTGGCAGCAGGCTGAACAACAGGGCGACGGCGTATTTCATCGAGGTTCTCCAGGTGGGAGGCGCCAGCATAGCCCAGTTGCCTCAATACGACCTCCAATACCACAGGCCCACCCAGGCGATTGTCTTTCCCCTGGCTACCGGCCACACTCGCCAGGCCATCCAGGAAGCGGAGTCCAGAGTGCCCACCCCACGCCAGTTCAGCAAGAAGACCAGCACCACCAACATGCTGCGGCTCAAGGCCACCGCGGGCAGCCCCCAGGCGCCCTACCGCGTCGACTTCGTCCTGCTCAAACACTTCTCCATGGCCAGTTTCACCGTGGCCATGGACGTGCTGGTCACCGCCAACCTGCTGCGCGCCGACAGCTTCAGCTTCACCCCACTGTCGCTGGACGGCGACCGGGTGCTGAGCGACCTGGGCCTGGAACTGGTGGCCACTGACCTTGTTGCCAGCGAACTGAAAGCACTTGACCTGCTGATCATCTGCGGAGGCTTGCGCACACCGCTGAAGTACCCCGAACTGGACCGCCTGCTGGATGACTGCGCCGCCCACGGCAAGGCCCTGGGCGGGCTATGGAACGGCGCCTGGTTTCTTGGCCGCGCCGGGGTACTGGATGACTATGGCTGCAGTATCCACCCCGAGCAGCGCGCCAGCCTGTCCGAGCGCAGCCCGCAGACACGCATCACCCCGGCCAGCTTCACCCTGGACCGTGACCGGCTCAGCGCCGCCAGCCCCAATGGCGCCATGGAACTGATGCTCGGCCTGGTCCGCCGCCTTTACGGTGACGGCCTGGCAGAAGGCGTCGAAGAAATCCTGTCGTTCTCTGGCGCCCGCTACCGGCAGGTCGGCCCGGGGGCGAAAAAGTCGATGAGCCTGCACCTGCGCACCATCGTCGAGCTGATGGAGAACAACCTCGAGGAAACCCTCAGCCTCGACCAGTTGGCGGCCTACAGCGGCCGCTCGCGGCGGCAGATCGACCGCCTGTTCCAGGCCCAGTTGGGCACCTCGCCGCGGCGCTACTACATGGAACTGCGCATCACCAAGAGCCGCCGCCTGCTGCAGTACTCCGACCTGTCGGTGATGGAGGTTGCGGTGGCCTGCGGCTTTGTTTCGGTGTCGCACTTCAGCAAGTGCTACGCGGCCTACTTCGGCTACCCGCCGTCACGTGAGCAACGGCTGGGCGAGTGAACGGCACTCAGGCCTGGATGTAACGCATCACTGCTTCGCAGATCATGGCCTTGTGGCGCAGTTTGACCTGCTCATCCAGCAGGTCGATCTGGAAGATGTCGCCGAAGGTATGGCGGTTCGAGACCCGATAGAAGCAGAACGCGCTCATCAGCATGTGCAGGTCGATGACCTCGATGCCCGGGCGGAACACCCCCTCTTGCACGCCACGCTCCAGCGTGCGGCCCAGCGCCTGCAGCACCAGGCTGCTCATCTCGCGGATGGCCGGGGTTTTCTTCACGTACTCGCCATAGTGGATGTTTTCGGTGCAGACCATGCGCACGAATTCGACGTTGCGGTCGTGGTGGTCGAAGGTGAACTCGGTCAGGCGCTGGATGGCCTGCTCGGCCGGCAGCGACTCCAGGTCCAGGCGGTGCTCGGTCTTGCGGATGTCGCCGTACAGCTTGACCAGGCACTCGACGTACAGCTGCTCCTTGCTGCCGAAGTAGTAGTAGATCATGCGCTTGGAGGTGGCTGTGCGCTCGGCGATGGCATCCACCCGCGCGCCTGCCAGGCCTTGCTGGACGAACTCGTTGATGGCGGCCTGGAGGATGTCCTCGCGGGTTTTTTCAGGGTTGTTCTTGCGCGACTTGCGTGTCCCTTCGATCTCGGGCTGGCCGAGGGGGGCAACGGGATTGCTCATAGCTGCTCACGGGGTATTTATTGGGATTTGGACGGGATTATCCGTGAGTGGAGGGTTGGAAGGAAGCGCGCTGTTGATCGGGTGGGCAGGATTGGCGGGGGCCCAGCCTGAGCCCCTTGATCAAGCGCTGCACAGGCAGCGCCCGATCTCACAAGCCGTGAACCCTTGGGCCGTTACAGCACCGGCTTGCGCGCCGCTCCGCTGCGCCGCTTGGCCATCGCCGCCAACCGCACAGGAACGTTGGCCGCACCGTACCCGGCATACCCCCCCTTGCGCTGGATGATTTCAAAGAAGAACCGGTCCTCGAACGCCTCGGTGTACACGTGGAACAGCTCGCCGCCCTGGGCATCGCGGTCGTACAGCACGTTGTAGTACGCCAGCTCGCTGAGAAACTCGTCATCGAAATCGAAACGCGCCGCCAGATCGTCGTAGTAATTGAGCGGAATTTCCAGCAACGGCACACCGGCTTCCTTCGCCCGCGCCACTTCCTTGAAGATGTCGGCACAATCGAAGGCGATATGGTGAACGCCCGACCCGCGATAGCTCGACAGCGCGTGGGCGATGGCGGTGTTGCGGTTTTCCGATATGTTCAGCGGCAGGCGCAGGCTGCCGCACTGGCTGCGCAGGGCACGGCTTTTGACCAGGCCGTAGGGGTCGGGCAACACCACTTCATCATCTGCGGCAAAGTCGAACAGGCTCTTGTAGAACAGCACCCAGCTGTCCAGCGACTCGGCCGGCAAGGCCAGGGCCATGTGGTCGATGCGCTGCAGGCCACCGGTGGTGCTGGCGCTCTGGTCCAGGCGGAAGTCGGTGTCGTACAGCGACGGGCCTTCCTTGCCCTGCTCCACCAGGTAGATCAGGCTGCCATCCGGGGCGCGCACTGCAGGCACCTCACATTCATTGGGGCCGACCAACCCACGGAACGGCTGGCCGCGGAAGTCGGTGGCGCGCTGCAGCGCCGCGTGCTCGTCCTTGACCCGCAGCGCGGTGGCACACAACGATGGGCCGTGGGCCTCGAAGAAGTTGTGGCCAAAGGAGTAGGGCTCGGCATTGAGCACGATGTTGATGTCGTTCTGGCGCAGCAGGCGTACGTCCTTGCTGCGGTGCTTGCCGGCGTCGGCAAAACCCAGGCGCTTGAGCCAGCTGCCCAGACGCGCGCCGACCGCTTCGTCCACGGCAAATTCGAGGAATTCCACGCCGTCGTAGGTACTGGCGGCGGGCGGTGCGAACAGCACACCCGGCTCGATCGCGGTGCCCTCCTGCTGCAGGCGCAGGCGGGTCTGTTCCTCCAGGTACAACAGCGAACGCAGGCCATCGGCGGCGTTCTGGCGCGGTGGTGCGGCGCGGAAGCCGTCGTTGAAGATTTCCAGCGACAGCGGGCCGCGATAACCGGTGGCCAGGATCGGCGCGAGGAAACCGGCCAGGTCCATTTCGCCCTGCCCCGGGAAGCAGCGGAAGTGGCGGCTCCACTCCAGCACATCCATGGCCAGGATCGGCGCGTCGGCCATCTGCACGAAAAAGATCTTGTCGCCGGGGATGTCGCGGATCGCGGCAGGGTCGCCCTTGAGCGAGAGGGTGTGGAAGCTGTCGAGGATCACGCCCAGCGCCGGGTGGTCGGCCTGGCGCACCAGGTTCCACACTTGCTGGTAGGTGTTGACGTGACGGCCCCAAGCCAGGGCTTCGTAGCCGATGCGCATGCCGCGTTGGCCGGCGTGCTCGGCGAGCAGGCGCAGGTCGTCCACCAGCAGTTGTTCTTCGCCCAGGGCGTCGGCCTGCACGTTGCTGCACACCAGCACCAGGTCGGTGCCCAGCTCTTGCATCAGGTCGAACTTGCGCTCGGCGCGGTCGATGTTCTTCTGCAGGCGGTCGCGGCGGCAGCCTTCAAAATCGCGGAACGGCTGGAACAGGGTGATGGCGATGCCGAGGTCGGCGCACATCTGCCGCACCTCGCGCGGGCTGCCGGCATAGTAGAGAAGATCATTTTCGAAGATCTCGACGCCGTCGAACCCGGCGGCGGCGATGGCTTCGAGCTTTTCCGGCAGTGTGCCGCTCAAGGACACGGTGGCTATCGAACGCTGCATGGTGGAATTCCTTGTTATGGGGCTACTGGGCTGGAAGCTGGGGCTAAGCAACACACCATCAGACTTCTTGGCATGATGAATTATTCGCAGGTAAAGTCATGGCAGCAATCACTTTGTACGGAACGGTTAGTTTTGCGTTCGATTACCGCACAAAACCCGTTTTGGCGAATTGATTCACTGCCACCCCTGCGCAACCATGAGACCAGACGCAGGCATACCGACCACCACTTTCTGCCCAGTGGCCGTTCGGCACAACCTGCGCTCACAAGCCCAGCGCCACGACATAATAAGTTCAATAAAACGGGTACAGACCTATGCAAACATCCCTCGCCTTGCAACCCGCACCTGCTCGATCGTTGTCTCCAAACAGACTTGGCTCGCGATCGTCGGCCCTTTAAGCACCCACATACTCCCGATAGCGATCGCACACCCACTGGCTTGCCGCCTGACGGCACCGGCTGTGCGGCGACCAACAAAAACAACGGAGACAACGATGGCTAACTCCAGCTCTCAAGCCAAGAAAGCGACCGCCAGCGGATGGATAGGCTCGGCACTCGAGTACTACGACTTTTTCATCTATGCCCAGGCTGCGGCACTGATCTTCCCGCAGATCTTCTTCCCCAACACCGACCCCAAGATGGCGATCATCGCCTCGCTGGCCACCTACGGCGTGGGTTACCTGGCCCGTCCGGTCGGCGCCTTCGTGCTCGGCCACTGGGGTGATACCCGCGGGCGCAAGAACGTGCTGCTGCTGTGCATGTTCCTGATGGGCATTTCGACCATGGCCGTGGGCCTGCTGCCTACCTACCACGATATCGGCATGCTCGCCCCGGCCTTGCTGGTGCTGCTGCGCCTGGTCCAGGGCTTTGCCGTGGCCGGCGAAATCTCCGGGGCCAGTTCGATGATCATGGAGCACGCACCGTTCGGGCGGCGCGGCTACTTCGCCAGCTTTACCTTGCAGGGCGTGCAGGCCGGCCAGGTAATGGCGGCGGCGGTGTTCCTGCCACTGGCCTACTTCATGCCCAGCGAGGCGTTCAACGACTGGGGCTGGCGCATTCCGTTCCTGATGAGCGCCATCGTGCTGATCGCAGGCTTCATCATCCGTAAGGAAGTGCACGAAACTCCGGCCTTCGTGAAGGAAGAGAAGCAGGACAAGGTTGCCAAGTCGCCAATCAGCGAGGCCTTCCGCCACAGCTGGAAGCACATGGTGCTGGTGATGTTCATGGCCTTGATGAACGTGATCCCGGTAGTTGCCACCATCTTCGGCGCGGCCTACGCGGTACAGCCGGCCTACGGCATCGGCTTCGACAAGAGCGTGTACCTGTGGATCCCAGTGGTGGGCAACATCGTTGCAGTGCTGGTTATCCCGTTCGTGGGCAATCTTTCCGACAAGATCGGCCGTCGCCCGACCATGATCGCCGGTTGCCTGGGCTCAGGCCTGCTGGCCTTCGTTTACCTGTATGCGATCAGCATCCAGAACGTGCCGCTGGCCTTCGCTACCTCGATCCTGATGTGGGGCATGGTCTACCAAGGCTACAACGCGGTGTTCCCAAGCTTCTTCCCTGAGCTGTTCAACACCCGCTACCGCGTGTCGGCCATGGCCATTGCCCAGAACATCGGCACCATGCTGACTGCGATGCTGCCGGCGTTGTTCGCCCTGGTAGCGCCACCAGGCTCGGATAACATTCCGCTGGTGGTTGGCGGCCTGGCGTTCTTCATCACCTGCGTATGTGCCCTGGCAGCGTATGTCGCGCCGGAAACCCATCGCCTGGCGATGGAAGACCTGGGCAACCCGCAGGCCAAGCCGATGGACAAGGAAGCCTACGAGGCCAGCCGCAAGGGTAGCCTTCAGACAGTGAGCCACTGACAGACGCAAGGGGCCGCAGTGCGGCCCCAAGCATTTCAGCCGTTGACCACTGCCTGCAAGCGCTGCCACAACCGCTCGACATGCTCGCGCTCAGTGGGCAGCGCCCCCACCGAAACCCGCACCATCCAGCGCCCGTTCAAGGTTGCCGGCGTGACATAAGCCTCACCGGAGGCGTTGAGCCGCTCAGCCCATGCCTTGGTATGCGCATCCAGCGCCTCCCCTTCCAGCCCCCCAGGCCGATGCACAATGCACAAGGTCTGCAACTGTACCGGCGCCAACAACGCCCACTCCCCTGCCGCCTCAACCTGTTCGGCCAGCCAACGGGCATTGTCCAGGTCGCGCCGCAAGCGCTGCTGCAACGCCTCGACCCCCTCGCTGCGCAACATGAACCACAGCTTCAGCGCGCGGAAGCGACGCCCCAGCGGGATGCCCCAGTCACGCAGGTTCTTCACCTCACCATCGACCGCCGACTGCAGGTAGCTGGGGTTGGTGCTCATCACCCGGATCAGGTGCTGCGGGTCACGCACGTAATAGATAGAGCAGTCGAACGCCACCCCCAACCATTTGTGCGCGTTGACCACCACAGAGTCGGCCAGCTCGATGCCGTCCCACATCCAGCGGCATTCGGGCAGGATCATCGCTGAGCCGGCCATGGCTGAATCAACGTGCAGCCACAGCCCCTGGGCCTGGGCGATTTCGCCAATCTGGCGCAAGGGGTCCAGCGCCGTAGTGGTGGTCGTGCCGGTGGTAGCGACCACTGCGCAGGGCTGGTTGCCTTCAGCCAGGTCCTGTTCGATGGCCGCCAACAAGGCATCGGGGCGCATGGCGAACTGCTCGTCGGTAGCGATCAGGCGGATGTTGGTGCGGCCGAAACCGGCCAGCAGCGCGGCCTTGTCCACCGAACTGTGGGCGTGGGCGCTGACATACACGATCAGCGGTTTGGCTTCGGCTTGCAGGCCGCCACGCACCAGGGCGTAGTCGGTGGCACGTTCACGGGCACAGATCAGCGCGACCAAGGTGCTGGTAGACGCTGTGTCCTGAATCACGCCGCTCCACTGCCCCGACAGGCCCAGCAACTGGCGTACCCAGTCCAGAGTGGTTTCCTCCAGCTCGCTCAGCGCAGGGCTCGATTGCCATGACAGGCCCAGCACACCCAGGCCCGTGCTGAGAAAATCGCCGAGCACCGAGGACAAGGTGCCGTTGGACGGGAAGTAGCCATAGAAATCGGGGTGTTGCCAATGCGACAGGCCTGGCATCACCAGCGTGTTGACGTCATCGAGGATCGCTTCGAACGGCTCGCCCTGTTGCGGGGCGCCGGCAGGCAAGGCAGCTTTAAGGTAGCCGGGCTCGACCTGGGCCATCACCGGGCGGTCACCGACCGTCTGGCGGTAATCGGCGATCAGGTCGATCAATTGGTGGCCGTACTGGCGGAATTGTTCTGGGGTCACGCGCGGTCTCCTGTGGGTTGTCCGCTGTCAGGCCCGCCCCCATCGCCGGCAAGCCGGCTTCCACAGGTACTGCACTGGGCTTGAAGGCTCTGGGCACCTGTGGGAGCCGGCTTGCCGGCGATGGGGGCATCACCAACAGCACAAGGGCCCCAGTCTAGGCGCCTGCCGCCACGCCAATAACCCCGCTTGGCGCATACCTGCTATGGCAAAGCCGCATGCCCACCCTGCACGCCGAACTGTGACTGGCGCCACAGCTCGAACACCCGGTTGCGCAACCAGCGGTGCTCGGCCGACGCCTGCAGGCGCTGGTGCCACACCACCCAGTAGCGCTGGGTATGCTCCACAAATCCCAGCGGCCGCCAGGCCAGGCCATGCAGCCGGCACAGTTGGCGGGCAATATGCTCGGGCACCGTCGCCAGCGCCTGGCTGTTGCCAATGACCTGCACGGTGGCCGAGAAGAACGGCACTTCCAGGCTGATGCGCCGCTGCAGCCCCTGGGTGCGCAGGTGGCGGTCGATGAAGCTGTCCTTGTCGCCACCGCCGGAGATGCGCACGTGCTTGAAGGCCAGGTAGTCGTCCTGGCTCAGCACTTCGCAGGCCACCAGCGGATGGTCCCGGCGCATCAGGCACACCGCACGGTCCTCGCCAAGCAGGCGACCGTGCAGGTTGGCCGGCGATTCGTCGAACAGCGTGGTCGCAAGGTCGATCTCGCCGCTGGCGAGCAAAGCGTATTGCCCGGCCTGCCAGGTGCGGTAGTCGATGCTCACGCCCGGTGCTTCCTGCTCCAGCGCCGCCACCAGCAGCGGCAGCATGTGCTCTGCAACATAGTCGGACGCGGCCAGGCAGAAGCGCCGCTCGCAACGGGCCGGATCGAACGCGGCCGGCTGGCGCAGGGCCTGAAGCTCTTCAAGCACCTGGCGCAGCGGCTCGACCAGGGCTTGGGCGTACTCGCTGAGCACGTAGCCACGGCCCTGGCGCACCAGCAATGGGTCGTCGAAGGCTTCGCGCAGATGGGCCAGCTGGCGGCTCAACGCCGACTGGCTGACGCCCAGGCGCTCGGCGGCGTGGCTGAGGTTTTTCAGCTGCAGGAGGCAGTCGAGGGTACGCAGGTGGGCGAGGCTGAGGGAGGCGAAGGTTGGGTTCATACAGGCTTCCCCAGGCTGAACACAGGCCCATTCGCCGGCAAGCCGGCCCACACAAGTACCGCGCAGAACCTGAGCTTTGCACTGTACCTGTGGGAGCCGGCTTGCCGGCGATTGGGCCGCAAAGCGGCCCCGTCTTTTACTCGGTCAGGCCAACGTAGACGTTCTGTACGTCGTCGTTCTCGTCGATCGCCTCGAGGAACGCCTCGACTTCAGCCAGTGCCTCGGCACTGAGGCTGGCAGCGCTCACCGGGTTCTTCGGGGTGTAGCCGATCTTGGCCGAAGAGACGGTGAAACCATGCTCGGGCAGGGCTTTCTGCACTGCATCCAGGTCGGTGGTGTCCGTGATGAACAGGGTCGAGCCCTCTTCTTCACCTTCTTCAAAGTCCTGGGCACCGGCTTCGATGGCGGCCATTTCCGGGTCGGCATCGCCGTCGGGCATGGCTTCGATCAGGCCCACATGGTTGAAGTCCCAGGCCACCGAACCGCTGGCACCCAGCTGGCCCTTGCGGAACAGCACGCGAATCTGCGCGACGGTGCGGTTGACGTTGTCGGTCAGGCACTCGACGATCAGCGGCACCTGGTGCGGCGCGAAACCTTCGTACGTCACCGCCTGGTACTGCACGGCATCACCGTCCAGGCCCGCGCCCTTGCGGATTGCCCGGTCCAGGGTCTCGCGGGTCATGGAAGCCTTCTTGGCTTGCACGATGGCCAGGCGCAGGCGTGGGTTCATGTCGGGGTCGGCGCCCGACCTGGCTGCGATCTGGATTTCCTTGGACAGCTTGCCCATGATCTTGCCCTTGGCATTGGCAGCTGTTTCTCTATGCTTGGCTTTCCACTGTGCGCCCATGTCGACTCTCTTGTTTCAGCGGCCGGTTCAGGAAGCGACCGGCCAAAAAGTGGGAGCAGTTTATACGCCCTCGGGCCAGTGTTCGACAAGAAATCTCACGCTTTGTCGGCCTTGCCCGCCGCCGCTGCGAACCGGGCCAGCCGCACGTCCAGGTGGCGTGGCCGCAGCCCCCGGTCTTCGGCGCGCTCCTTGCGCCGGATTGCATTGCGCACCATCAGCGACCCCAGGTAACGGATCGGCTCCGGCGGGAACAGCCCCAACGGGCCCTTGACCAGTGGCGAGCGGGTCCACGGGTTGTCCAGCCCCAGCGCCAGCGACGAGAGGATCTGCCCGCCCATGTGGCAGGGCCCTACCCCGCTGCCTGAATAGCCGAAGCCATAGAACACGTTGCCTTGCCCGTCCAACCGCCCGAAGAACGGCAGCCCGGTCACCGAGCGGTCGGAGGGGCCGTTCCAGCTGGCCGCCAGGGGCACCTGGGCCAAGGCAGGGAAGAAATCGGCCAGGCTCTCACGCAGCAGCGGCCGGTATGGCGAGGGTTGATCGAACACCGGCAGCATGCGCCCGCCATAGGCGAAGGTGTTGCCACCCTTGCCGAGCATCAGGCGACCATCGGAGGTGTTGTGGTAGTAATGCACGAAGATCCGTGAGTCCAGCACGCTGATGCCGTTGTTCAGGCCGATCTCGTGCAGCAGCTCGGGGCACGGTTCGGTGATCACCATGTCACTGGAGACGATCGCCACGCTGCGCTCGAACTGCGGGAAGGCACGCGCCATCCAGGCATTGAGGCCGAGCACCACGCGGTCGGCACGCACCGTGCCGTGGGCCGTGCGCACCAGCGCCGGAGCGCCGTGCTCCAGGCCGGTCATGGCCGTGCCTTCATGAATGCGCACGCCGCGCTGCAACGCCACACGCCGCAGGCCGCGTACCAACCGGCCAGGCTGGACGGTGGCGGCGGCCGGCGAAAACCAGCCCTCCAGGTGCCGCGCCGAGCCGGCCAGGCGCTGCACCTCATCCAGCGGCAAACGCTCGAATGAATTGATCCCCTTGTGCTCCAGTGCAGCGATCACCGCATCGGTTGCACCCACCTGGGCCTGGTTGGTGGCGGTGTACAGTGTGCCGTCCAGGCGGTAGTCGCACTCGATGCCATTGGCCGCGCAAAACGTGCCAATGGCACCGATGCTGCGCTCTGACTCGCTTACCAGGCGCACCGCTTCGGCCACCCCGAACAGACGCTCGAGGGTGAAGTACTTGGCCGACCAGGACAACGCGCAACCACCGTTGCGCCCACTGGCGCCTGCACCGCAGATGTCAGCCTCGATCAGCAGCACGTCCAGCGCCGGCACCGCCTCCTTGAGCATCAGCGCGGTCCAGAGGCCCGTGTAGCCGCCGCCGACGATGCACACGTCGCAGCGGGCATCGCCTTGCAGTGGCGGGCATACCGCGTCCTGTTCACAATCCAGGGCCTGTTGCAGCCAGAAGGGTCTCATTCGCTCGCTTTCCTTTAGGTACGCAGTGGCTTGATCGCCATGCTGGTGTTGGGCGCCACATCATTGGCCTGGGCTGCGCTGGCCGGGCGGCTGTTCCAATGCGGCAGCAGTACCAGGGCCGAGAACAGTGCGCAGCCGGCGAACACGATGAACACCGTGACGCTGTCGAAGTAACCGGGCAACAGGCCGCCGAGCACCGCGCCCACCGAACCGCAGCCATTGACGAAACCGGCTGCCGTGGCACCGGCCTTGGCGGTGCCGAAGTCGATGGCCGCCGCGCCGCTGATCATCGAGTCTGGCCCGTACAGGGTCAGGCCCATGAAGAACAGCAGGCCAACCACCATGGCGATGCTGCCGCTGTGCATGGCTGCCATGAACGCCGCCAGGGCCACGGTCAGCAGCACCAGGCTGATCACACAGGCCGGCATGCGCCGGGCGCCAAACAGCTTGTCCGAGGCCAGGCCGATGATGATCGGGCCCAGCAGCCCGGCCAGTTCAAAGGCCGTGGGGATGATCGCAGCACCCACCTTGCCGACCGAGGGCATCTGCTCGAAGACGATCACCGGCCCCCATAGCAAGATCGCGTAGCGCGCCGGTTTTAGAAGAAAGTACGCCAGGCCCAGGGTCAGTACCGTGCGGTTGCGCAGGATCTCGCGCAGCGGCGCCCACACACTGCACAGGCTGCCGGCCGGCGCCATGCTCTGCGGCTCGGGCTCGACCGCCGGCAAGCCCACATCCTCGGGTTTGTTGCGCTGCAGGAAGAAGAACAGCACCGCCACCGCCGCCACCACCGCGGCACTGGAGAAGAATGCCGCATGCCAGCTGCCGATCAGGGTATAGGCCCACCAGCCGGCGAACGGCGAGGCGACCAGGCCGCCAAATGCATAGCACGAGCTCCACAACCCCAGTACCCGGCCGCGCTGAACGGCAGGGAAGAAGCTGCCGATGTTCTTGCACAGCCCGGCCCAGCCGGTGGACTGCGCCAGGCCCTGGATCAGCATGCAGGTGGCAAAGATCGGGAAGGTCGCGTAACTGCCCATCACCACTGCTGCTGCCGCCGAGATCAGCAGGCCACCGAGCACCACCACGCGCGGGCCGAAGCGGTCGGCAAGCATGCCCCAGGTGAACTGGCCCACGGCATAGGCGGCCAGGTAGATGGCGTCGAGGTTGGCCATGGAGGCCTTGTCGAGCATGAATGTCGGGTCTTCACCAATACCGAGCTTGGCCACCGAGAAGGCCTTGCGGGTGAAGTAGAAGGCGGCGTAGGCCAGCCAGGTGATAGCGAAAATCTGGATGCGCCAGCGTTTCAACGCGGCTAGGGAGTGATTCATGTGCGTCTGACCTCTTGCTCAAGTGTGCCGGCAGAATGTGAATAAACGCCTGTCTTGTTTTTGTGTTGCGCACTGCATGACGTGGCTCGTCATCTGGTCAGATGGCGCAGGGGTGCGCGCCATGCCCGGCGGCCGCTTGTGGCAGCGCTGGGTTGGTCAGTATGGAAACAGGTGGTGACTGATAAATAAAATCGATTTATCGTATTTCACACATAAGCTCAGCTTGTTACTGGAGTCCACATGTCGGTGTCCCACGCTCAACTCAGGGCTTTCCACGCAGTGGCCGTGCACGGCAGCTTCACCCGGGCGGCAGAAAAGCTGTTTCTGACCCAGCCGGCCGTGTCCGACCAGGTGCGCAAGCTCGAAGAGCGCTTCGGGGTTTTGCTGTTCCACCGCAACAAGCGTTCGGTGCAGTTGACCGACCTGGGCGAACGCCTGCTGGGCATCAGCAAGCGCCTGTTCGCCTGTGAGGCCGAAGCCCACGAACTGCTGCAGGACTCCCGCGCCCTGCACACCGGCAGCCTGGTGCTGGCGGTGGATGCGCCGGTGCATGTGCTGCCGCAGATCGCACGCTTCTGCCAGCGCTACCCGGGCATCCAGGTCAAGGTCGAGACCGGCAACACCGATGAATCCCTGGCCCGGCTGTTCAGCTATCAGGCCGACCTGGCACTGCTAGGGCGCGATGTCGACGATGAGCGACTGCACAGCGTGCCGCTGCGCCGCGACCCGATGGTGGCGTTCGTGTCGCACAACCACCCATGGGCCAGCCGTGGCTCGATCAGCCTGGCGGACCTGGACGACACGCCGCTGGTACTACGCGAGCCCGGCTCGGTGACCAGGCAGACGCTGGAGGAAGAAATGCAGCGCGCCGGCCTACGGATTCGCCCCGCTATTCAGGTTGAGGGCCGAGAGGCAGCACGCGAGGCGGTGGTGGTGGGTATTGGCGTGGGGGTGGTGTCGGCCGCCGAGTTCGGCGCCGATGCGCGGGTGTGCGCGCTGCCCATTGTCGATTGCCAGCGGCACCTCACCGAGACACTGGTGTGTTTGAGCGAGCAGCGTACGCGGCGGGTGGTCGCGACGTTCCTGCAGGTGGTGCAGGAGAGCTTGTAGGGGCCTTCCCGGCCCTATCGCCGGCAAGCCAGCTCCCACTGGTTTTGCGCTGAGCCTTCATAACTATGCTGGGTATACATTCCTCTCTAATGTGCATCCCATGTTTTTCCGTCTAGCCGCCGACACGCTGGTGCTGCTGCACCTGGCCTTCATCCTGCTGGTGCTGTTCGGCGGCCTGCTGACGCTCAGATGGCGCCCCGCCCTGCTCATCCACCTGCCCGCCCTGGCCTGGGGCCTGGCGGTTGAGGGCCTGCACCTGGAGTGCCCGTTGACCGGCTGGGAGAACCGCATGCGTTTCGCCGCAGGCGATGCCGGCTACCACGGCGGCTTCGTCGAGCACTACATCTGGCCGCTGATCTACCCCGCCGGGTTGACGCCGCAGATCCAGTGGCTGCTGGGCGGCGTCGTGCTGCTGGTCAACCTCGGCATCTATAGCTACGTGATCTGGCGCTGGCGCCATTCACCTACCGCGTAGCAATCACAAACAGCCGCGGGAACGGCAGCAGCACCTTGCCGTCGGTGGCCGCCGGGTAGTCGTGCTGCATGGCCTGCAAGTACATCTGCAGGAAGCTCGCCTGCTCCTGCTCGTCCAGCCTTGCCAGATAAGGCCGCAGGGCCGAGCCCTTGAACCACTCCACCACGGCCTCGGCGCCACCGGTCAACGGGTGATGGTAGGTCGTGCGCCACACATCCACCCGCGTACACAGCGGGCTGAGCAGGTCGTAGTAGAACGCTGCGCTATGCCGGGGCGGCAAGCTCAGGTCGGCGAATTTTTCGGCCCAGGGGCCGCGGCCGGCAATCTCGCGCAACTGGCGGTGGGCCGGCTCGTCGAGGTTGTCCGGGGTTTGCACGGCCAGGCTTGCACCTTCACTCAGCTGGCGCACCAGGTGCGGGTAGAGCGAACCGTGGTCGGGCACCCATTGCAGCGAAGCGTTGGCCAGGATCAGGTCCTGCGGTTCGGGGGCGGTCCAGTGGGCGATATCGGCAATTTCGCAACGCACCCTGGGGATGCGCAGGCGCTGGCGTGCGCGCGCCTTGTCGATCATGTCCGGGTCGCTGTCCAGGGCAGTCACCTGGGCATCGGGGTGGCGCTGCAGCAGTATTTCGGTGGAATTACCAGGGCCGCAACCCAGGTCGGTAGCGTGGCGCACCGGGCGGGGAGGCACCGCGGCAAGCAGGTCGCGCACCGCACGGGTGCGTTCGTCTTCGAACAGGGAATACTGGGTGGCGGACCAGGCCATGAGGGGCTCCTTTTGGCGGGCAATGTGCTCAGCATAAGCCATCTGTCGCCTGTACGGGCCCTGTCGCGGGAACTGTTAGCTCATCCTTGAAGTCAGCCCCTTATGCGCATGCCCATGAAACCATTCCTCGCCCTGGCCCTACTGGCCCTGATCAGCGCCGCCGCCCTCCTCGGCTCACCGTGGATGAACGGGCGCTTTCACATGCCAGCGGACAAAACTCCCGCCCATCAACGCGAAACGGCCGGGTCCACGAGGGAGCCGGCCGCTTCGGGCAACCACTAGCGCTTAGTGCTTGCGGGCGCTGCGCATCTGGTGCACCACACCCATGGCCACCACGACGGCGGCAGCAATGCCGGTGGAGATCACCAGGATCTGGTAGTCAGGCATGAAGGCCATGGTCACCAGTGCGGCGACGATGAAGGCGATCACCAGGTAGGTCAGCCACGGGAACAGCCACATCTTCAGGCGTACTTCCTTGCCCTCGGCGATCAGCTTGCGGCGCATGCGCAGCTGCGAGAAGGCAATCACCAGGTACACCAGCAAAGCGATCATGCCGGTGGTGTTCATCAGTGTATCGAGCACGTCTTTCGGGCGCAGGGTCTCGCTGAAGTTGATCAGCGCACACACCACGGCCACGGCGCACGAACCGATGATCGCGTTCACCGGTACGCCGGTACCGGCGCGGGTTGTCTTGAAGAACGACGGCGCATCGCCACGCTGTGCCAGCGAGAACAGCATGCGCGAAGCGGTGTAGTGGCCCGAGATCAGGCAGCTGCTCACCGACGTCAGTACCACGAAGTTCATCAACAGCTCGGCATACGGCACACCCAGCAGTTCCAAGGTGCGGCGGTAGGCGCCATAACCGGAAACGCCCAGGTGCGGGTCGTTCCACGGCACCAGGCAGACGATCAGGAAGATCGAGCCGACGTAGAACAGGCATACACGCCACACCACCGAGTTGGTGGCCTTGACGATCTGGGTGGCCGGGTCCTTGGCTTCGGATGCGGCGATGGTGACGATTTCGGCACCGAGGAAGGCGAACATCACGCCAAGCAACGCACCGATCACCGTGGTGATGCCATTGGGCATGAAGCCTTCGGCGGTCAGGTGGGTGATGCCGCGCACTTCACCGAACTGCCAGATGTTCATCACCGCTGCGGTACACACGATCAGGAAGCAGACGATCGCGATCACCTTGATCAACGCGAACCAGAACTCGAACTCGCCGTAGTGCTTGACGTTGAAGAAGTTGACGGTGATCAGCACCAGGGTCGTGGCCAGCACGAACACGTTGACGCTTACATCAGGGAAGAAACCATGCAGGATCTTGCCTGCCACATAAGCTTCCCAGGCCATGAGGATGACCCAGTACCACCAGTACAGCCAGCCGATGGTGAAACCGGCCCAACGGCCAATGGCGCGGTCGGCGTAGGTGGAAAACGAACCGGTGTCGGGCGACGAAGTCGCCATTTCACCCAGCATGCGCATGATCAGTACCACCAGGATGCCGCCTGCCAGGTAGGCCAGGACAGCAGCCGGGCCGGCGCTGTGGATCACGCTGCCGGAGCCGACGAACAAGGCGCCGCCGATAACCCCGGCGATCGACATCATCGTCAGGTGGCGCGACTTGAGCGAGGCACTGAGTTTGCTCTCGTGCCCGCTGTTCGCGGTGGTGGTTGTGGATGTTGCGTCCATCAGTTGTGTACCCCGTGCTTCTTTTTATCCAAGGAAAACTGTAAGACCGCGATGGTCATCGGCCTTACCTGTACATCAGTGCTAATGCGGGCAGGAGGTGTGCTGTTACACACGCAGGCCTTCCATGGCGGCCTGCTGACGCGCCCCTGGGTTTGCCCCTGGAGCGAACTGAACATGCTTTATGTGGCGCTATCTGACACCTAATGTAAAAATGTCCGACACATAGAGCCATGCACAGTGGCATGAAAGTCGCACTGCACTGTACAGGTCGCCGATGCAATACACCCTGCAGGCGCCTGCCGTTACGCACCCTCAAGGCCCCCGAATGCTTGAATTACACCCAGACTCCTCGACGCCGTTGGTCAACCAGATCATCGACGGGCTGCGTGAGCTGATCGACAACCAGACCCTCAAGCCAGGTGCCAAGGTCCCGTCGATCCGCGCGTTTGCCGCGACCTATTCGGTGAGCACCTTCACCGTGGTCGAGGCTTACGACCGCCTGGTCGCCCAGGGGCTGCTGGTGAGCAAGGGCAATGCCGGGTTCTTCGTCAACCGCGCGGCGGCCGAATTGCTGGACAACCACAGCGCCGAGGCCGACGCCAGTCGACCATCGTTCAACTCCGAATGGTACCTGCAGCAGATCTTCGAGACCCGTCAGTTGCCATTCAAACCGGGCTGCGGCTGGCTGCCCAACGACTGGATGTACGAAGAAGGCCTGCGCCGCGGCCTGCGCCAGGTTGCCGGCAGCCCGCTGGAGCTGTCCGGCTATGGCGACCCGATGGGCCTGCCGGAATTGCGCGCGCTGACCGCGCAGAACCTGCAGCAGGAACTGTCGATCGTCGCCAACACCGCCCAGCTGATGCTCACCCACGGTGCCAGCCAGGCTCTGGACCTGGCCGTGCGCACGCTTGTGCGCCCCGGTGACGTGGTGCTGGTGGACGACCCCGGCTACCCCAACCTGATGAGCATCCTGCGCACCCAGGGCGCCACCTTGATCGGCGTGCCGCGCACCCCCAACGGCTACGACCTCAACCACCTCGAGCAGCTGTTGGCGCACCACCGCCCGACGGCTTTCTTCACTCAGCCGCACCTGCACAGCCCGACCTGCTCGCGCACCCCGCTGGCGCAGCTGCACCGCTTGCTGCAACTGGCCAGCCAGCACGGCTTTCGCCTGGTGGAAAACAACCTGTACGCCGACATGGTCGCCGAGCCGCAGCCGTGCCTGGCCAGCCTCGACCACCTGCAGCAGGTGGTGTACGTGGGCAGCTACTCCAAGAGCATTTCGCCCAACGTGCGGGTCGGCTACCTGTTGGCCAACCCGGAACTGGCGCAGAAGCTGCTGCACCTGAAGATGCGCTCGGGCCTGACCACCTCGCAGGTGATGGAGCGTGTGGTGTATGCCGCGATCATCGACGGCCGCTGGCGCAAGCACCTCAAGCGCCTGCGCCAGCGCCTGGCCGAGGCCCACCAGGAAGTTGGCCGGCACCTGCACCGGCTGGGTTTCGAGCTGTTCATCGAGTCGGATGAAGGCATGTATATCTGGACCCGCCACCCGGCCATCCCGGACAGCGCAGCGCTACTGGATGATGCGCTGGAGAAAGGCATCATGCTCGGGCCCGGGCAGTTGTTCATGGTCGATGCCAAGCCGACCGGGTGGATGCGGTTCAACGTGGCGTTCAGTACCGACCCTGCGATGTGGGAGTTGTTGGAGAAGGTGTTGGTGAAGCACGTGCGCCGGGCGGGGATTTAGGGCTCAGGGATTGTGCTGTGGGGCTGCTCGCCGCGGCATTTCCAGCGTCTGCGACATCAAGCGCCGCGCGCGGCGCTCTATCCGCAGGGTGCTATGAGCAGGCACATCGTGTGTTCACACAATACCTCTGCGTAGGTAAACACCGGGGCCGATAACCACAGCCCTGCTCATGCCTCGCTGCCCAGTCTTCGAACGCACCCTAAGTCGCTGCGGCGCCACTCCCAATGCCTGGGCGAATAAAGTCAGGGCCATGAAAGTGGCCTAAGAACCAATTCCATCTTAGTCTTGGGAGGCAACAGTCACATCATATTTCTCTCCAAACCTGCATCACAGGAAAGAGAAATGACTGCCCGCAGAACCATAACAAACCCTGAACTTGACGAAATATACTCCTCCGCGCCTTTTGATTATGACTTCGAAACCTTGCTCTCATGGAAACAGCCTTTCACAATACCAATAACGCCGCCAGACATAACAGCGCTTACTGACAATGCGCTTTTGGAGAGCGCTGAAAGTATTGCGCAGAATGTGATCAACAGCATTGAAACGTCTTCCTGCGGGGGAACCCGGTCTTGCAACCTACTTGGAAAAGCAGTATCTAGACATTGACCAGACTCACAGCGAAACCGCCGGCAAGCTCTTTGCAAAAAAGGCACTGCTCCTGCTTCTTTACAGCGAAATTCGTCGTCAGGCAGGCCAGCACACAGACCTCTACAACGGCATTCATGTTTACGCCCCAAACGACCAGACCTTGGCCCAGTTTTTCGAGGTCACGGCATACGTATACATCGAAGAAGAAAGCGAATTCTTCATAATTGAAGAGGCATTGTACAAACTCGCAATCAGCCTCACTGCCGCCCAAATCGAAATTGTGCTGAAGCGTTGCCTGAAGAAGGTTTTGAGAGAGCTGGAAAAAACTCACCATACAGCAACATCAGTTCTACAAAACAGAAACCAGGAGCGCCCTCACAGCAACACCATCATCCTGACGACGAACCCAACAATTCAATTAGGCACAACCCAAGGCCCCATAGCAATAAGTCGATACATTGAATTCGGACTGAAGTATGCAGGACGTAGACTGATTAACATGGCCGAAGCTGCAGCATTGCGAATTTTCAGACTGGGTATCGGCGGTGTCCTTTACTCCCCTGAACTAGGGAACTCTGACCTGTACCATGATTCGGCCTTGAGCATCCCGGCAGAGCTGCTGATCCCTGACCTACCCGAGAACCTTAATGAGCTTGCTACAACCGAAGGTCTCCTTGAGTCCCCGCTTCGAATCCACACTGACCTCGACACCTACATCCTTACGAGGCATCTGAGTACAGCAGATGCAGCGCACCAGATACCCGTGCGCGCCCTCATATTCGATGAAGCGAGTAACAGTTACGTCTCGGTCCCATCAAGGGACTTCCCGATACGACTTACATTCCCCATTCATGTCGCTGGTGGCTCTTCGACCACATCTCCAGGCATACCCGTCAAGCCCAACCCCTATAAGGGTGTAAATCTCGAAACGGCCAGCAGCGCGGCGACGCCCTTCCCCGCAAATGAACCCCAAAATCCCAGAGATTGCATTTACTGCTTCCCGGTAGAGTCTGGCCTGCCGCCGTTATATATCGTATTCAATTCGCCGTATCCCGGCGCTACAACTATAGGCACATACAGCGGCAGGGCCTACAATCCAGACAAAGCAGGCGGGCCTATCGAACGCCTGGACTGGCGAGAAGCCACCTTCACCCAAGCGGGAGTCGACCTTGTAAAATTACACATAAGTCGCTTCGATCCATCTGAAGCTAATGTCGTCATGATAGATAGGCTTGAAAAAATCTTACACGGCAAGATAGCACCTACTGACACAGACAAGCGATTTGTCACCCATGAACTGAGGGAGCTTGAGCGCTTCCGCGCCCTCGGTATCGCTGATAGAATTCTGCCAAACGATCATGGAGAGGCGTGGAACAACACTCACGCCGCCACTCTAGAAGACTACCAACTTAGCTCAGAAGCCGAACTACTATATACACCAGAGGCTTTGGAAGCAGACCGAAAACAACTTCAAAGAGATTACTAATGAACACCATAGACGACATAGTACAAAACGAAGCACCTAGGGACGTCATTTTATTCCTCACTCGAGGAAACAGCATTTCCCACCCGCAAATAGACAGATTATACGAGCGTAACAACTGGGTTTCTCTTGGCAACTGCCTCGGCCTGATCGATCTAATAAAAAAGATGCACTCCGATGGATTAATAGTACAAAAAGGCGGCGGGTACTCGAAAGGCCCCAAATGGACCCCTCCCCAATTTTTCCTAGAGAAAAAATACAAATTCACTCAGCCTTGAGCACGAGGTCGATGAATGCGACTGCCCTCTAATTAAAAATAGCAACTCTAACAAGTTGAACTGGGCAGCTTGACGTCACAACACGGCGCCGGCTGCCAAATTAGAGCGCGACAACACCAGCACCTTGGCGCCAAAGTCCTTCCCCGCATCCAGCACAACCTCAAGCTGACTAGTGCGCTGCATGGTGATCGCCGGCTTTGGCAGCGGCTGCCTGCCTGCCTGCCTGCCTGCCTGCCTGCCTGCCTGAGCATGGGGTGGCGCCGAATCGTGAAACAAGTGCACAGGCCACTCATCCTGCTGAACTTGGATCCTATTCACTGAACGGGTATGCTCGCGGCAATAGCCAATTGCCATCATTCAGGCATGCACCACGCCTGAACTTCAAGGACGAGCCCTTTGCCCAGCAACTCTACCCGCCACACGATCGCCCGCCAGTGGCAACTGCTCAAATTGCTGCCCGACCGCCATCCGGGCATGAGCTCCACACAGTTGCAGGCCGCGTTGGCCAAGGTCGGCTACAAGACCAGCAAACGCACGGTGGAACGTGACCTCAATGAGCTTGCGTCGCTGTTCCATTTACGCTGCAACAACAAGGGCATGCCCTACGGCTGGTACTGGCAGCCAGGCCGCAACCTGGGTGAGGCTCAACTGCTGCAGCCGGATGCGCTCTGCCCTGCCCGGCAGATCGAATTGCGCGCCTGGGTGGATGACGCCCTCGCGCGGCGCCTGGAAGACCAGCCCTTGTCAGATGACATGCGCCTGGCCCCGCACGGCAACGGCGGGGCGACCCTGGATGCCACTGTCGACGACAGCCGCGCGTTGATGGGCTGGCTGCTGTCCCAGGCGGGCTCCATACGTGTACAGGCGCCAGAGGCATTGCGCACAGCCGTGATCGAGCAGTTGCGCCAAAGCCTGGCCCTGCACGACGGCGGCCACTAAGCGCCAGGTGACGCCATCAGGAGGGCAATATAGGCTTGCGTGACCGCGCGAGGCAGGCGTAGCCCAGGCCCAGCACACTGAGCCCCAGCACACCAAGCAGCACCATCAGCTCCCGGCTGTAGCGCGCCACCAACGCCGGGAAACCGATGAATTCTCGATACACCTGCACATCCGCCACACCGTCGGCATGGCTGATGCTGATACCCCCCTGGCGGATCTGCGAGTAGTCGGCATCGAAATACACCCACACCTTGCACGCCCGGCCTTGCTCGATGACCGGGATCTCGACCATGGGCGTGGAGGCCTCGTAGAGGGTGTCGTTGCCTGAACCGTCGCGCACTTGCACCAAACCCTTGGCCGGCAGGCGCACCTTGACCTCGCGCACCTCGGTGTGACCGGTGTTGCGCAGCTCTATGAGCAAGCCGGTACGGTGGTCCACCAACCCGGCCTCGAACGGTTTGGCGAACAGTTGGGCGTAGGGTGCCTGGGCCAGGTCGATCAGCCTGTCGACCTGATCCTGGCTCAGCGCCCCCTGGCCAATGCCGGCGATGCGAGGCTGCAGCCGCTCGTACTTGAGCTGTTCGTTGGTCTTGCTGATGCGCTCGCTGAACTGGCTTGGGTAGGTGAGGTAGGAATAGGTCAGGGAAGCTTCGAGGCGGGCGTTGTCCTTGAGCACCACGTAGGCCACCAGCCAGACCATCAGGCCAAGCAACAGGGCTACGAGCAGTTTCCCGATTTTGTCCCAACTCAACGGTAGGTTTCCTTCTGTCACGGCATGGACGGTTCGGCGGCCACAAAGGGTGCCAAGTTCAGCGTCGCCAGGCAAGCACTCAGTGGCCCCTTCCCGCTTCAGGCGAACCGTTCGACCTGCGCCTGTGTACGGCGCATCAGCACCTTGCCGTGGCGCACCGACACCAGCGCATGGCCCTGGCTGCGCACCATCTCATAGTCGTCCGGCGCCGACAGCAACAAAAGGTTCGCCGGGCGCCCCACCTCGATGCCGTAGCGCTCGCCAAGGTTGAGCGTGCGCGCACTGTTGTCGGTGATCAGGTCCAGGCAACGTTGCAGGTCTTCGTAGCCCAGCATGTGGCAGATGTGCAGCCCTGCCTCGAGTATGCGCAGGATGTTGCCGTTGCCCAGCGGGTACCAGGGGTCGACGATCGAATCCTGGCCGAAGCACACGTTCATGCCTGCCCGGTCGATCTCGGCCACACGCGTCAGCCCGCGGCGTTTGGGGTAGCTGTCGAAGCGCCCCTGCAAGTGGATGCTCTCGGTCGGGCACGAAACGAAATTGATGCCCGACATTTTCAACAGGCGGAACAGTTTGGAGCAGTAGGCATTGTCATAGGAACCCATGGCCGTGGTGTGGCTTGCGGTCACCCGTGCCCCCATCCCGCGCACCCGCGCTTCTTCGGCCAGCACCTCGAGGAAGCGCGACTGCGGGTCGTCGGTCTCGTCGCAATGCACGTCCACCAGGCAGCCCGTACGCTCGGCCAGCTCCATGAGGAATTTCACTGACGACACGCCCTGGTCGCGGGTGTTCTCGAAATGGGGAATGCCGCCGACCACGTCGGCGCCCATCGCCACCGCCTCGGTCATCAACGCACGGCCGTTGGCGTACGACTCGATGCCTTCCTGCGGGAACGCGACGATCTGCAGGTCGATCAGCTCGCGCACCTCCTCACGCACCTCGACCATCGCCTTGAGCGCCGTGAGCTTGGGGTCGGTCACATCCACATGGGTACGCACATGCTGGATGCCATGGTCCACGAGCATGCCGATGGTCTTCTTGGCGCGGGTCTTGATGTCGTCGTGGGTGGTGATTGCCTTGCGCTCGGCCCAGCGCTCGATCCCCTCGAACAGCGTGCCGCTCATGTTCCAGTTCGGCTCACCGGCGGTCAAAGTGGCATCGAGGTGAATGTGCGGCTCGACGAAGGGGGGCAACACCAGGTTCTGTTGGGCGTCCAGGTCGTCGGGGCTGGCGGGCATGACGGCATTGGCCTGGGGCACAATGGCGGCGATACGCTCGCCGTCCAGTTCGATGCGCATCAGGCCGGGCTTACCGCGCAGTCGTGCGTTGATGATGTTCATGGAGTTACTCCTTGCCTTGGGCTTCGGTCATGCGCCATATCAGCATAGCGACCGCAGCGTTCATACGGAAAAGCGGGTCGTCCAGGGACTGCCCGCTCAGTTGTTCGATGCGTTGCATCCGTTGGTTGATGGTGTTGCGGTGCAAACCCAGGCGCTGCCCGGCCTTGAGACCGTTGCCGTTTTCCTTGAGCAGCGCGTCGAGGGTGTGCAGCAGTGCGTTGGGCTGTTTACGCCCGGGGGCGCGCAGCGGGCCGAGGGTCTGGGCGACGAAGTCATCGATCAGCGAACGGTCGACGATGCCCTGCAGCAGGCGCAATACACCGAGCTCGCTGAAGTCGCACAAGCCGGTGGCCGGGCGCAGGTTTTGCGCCACCTCCAGGGCCTGACGCGCCTGGTTGAGGGCTTGGCGGTAATGGCCACAGTCCTCGGCGAGGCTCGACAGGCCCATGAACAGCCCCATCTCACCTGCCTGCGCGGCCAACTGCCGGTGCAGGCCGGCCAAGGCTGCACGCAAGTCCGGGGTATCGGGCAGCAGCAACACGAACAGGTCACCGGCCAGTTGCGCGGTGACCGCGCCGGCCCGGGCCCGGCACCAGGCTTCAAGCTGGTCTTCCAGGGTTTGGCGGGTGTCCTGCCACAGGCGTTCGCCTGTGGCCAGGCCATGCCGCTCGAACAGCCCGTCGACCGCCGACAAGCGCAACGCCACCAAACGCCGCGGCCCGTCCAGGTCGAGCTGCAGGTGCGCGGCCCGCTGGCGGGCGATGGCCAGGCTTGGATAGTCACCGGTCAGCAGTTGCCCGAGGATGTCGTTGCGCGAGCGGCGCACCTGGGCCATCTGTACCAGTGCGGTACCGATCAGGTGGGTGACCACCACCATCTTCAGGGCATAGGGCTGCTCGATCAGTGGCAGCCCCAACTGCTCGGCGCGCTCGATTACCGCGGCCGGAATACACTGGATGAAGGTACCGCCCGTGAGGATCACCATGCCGGCGATACCCACCGCATCGCCGTCTTCGACCAGGCTCAGCAGGTTGCCCTCGCCACGAGGGTGGTTGATGCCGGTGACGAACACCAGCTCACCGCCCATCACCCATTCGGCGATGCCCTCGTTCTCCGCCACGTAGGGCCAGCGCACCCGCCGCTGCAGGTTGCGTGCACCAGCCCGCACGCTCATCTCGTGCAGGCCGGGCAGCTGCAGGATCTCTTCCAGGGCCAGGCTCACGGCTCGACCCGCGCCTGGCCCAGTGCCCGGCGTCGGCCGCCGAGCTCAAGCAGCACGATGTAGCACAGCGCCGAGGCACCGATGCCCACCAATGGCGCCACCCAGGGCGAGGCATAGGCCGCCAGCGCACCGACCCCATAGGCGAACAGCCCCAGCAGGTTGTAGCGCGGCAGGCTGACCGTGGCCAGGGCCGGATACTTGCCACGGTGGCGGTACCAGAAGTCGGCCATGATCACCCCACCCACCGGCGGGATGATCGAACCCAGCAATACCAGGAAGGGAATCAGCAACTCGTACATGCCACCGATCGCCAACACGATGCCTACCCCTGCCGCCACCAGCGTTGCCGTGCGCCGGCGTTCGCTGCGCACCAGGTGACACGCTGCGGCGGCAACGTTGTAGATGGTTGGCCCCTGGATGGTCCACAGGTTGAGGCAGAGCATGACCACCGCTGCGAACGAAAGCCCTTGCAGCATCATCACTTCGACGATGTCGGCCTGCTGATAGACCATCGCGCACCAGGCGCCGGCCACGACCATCAGCCCGTTGCCGAGCAGAAATGCCACCACACTGGCCGTCACCGCCACCCGCCCGCTGCGCGACAGGCGCGTCCAGTTGGTGGCTTGGGTGGCGCCGCTGGCAAAAGTGCCGAAGACCATGGTCACCGCCGCCGAAAAAGTCATGGTTTCATGCGGTACCAGTGCCGCCAGTTGCTGCAGGCCACCCACGTCACGGGTGGCGATTACCATGGAAACGATCAACAGGACGAACATCAGCGGTACCGATACCCGCGACAGCAGGTCCAGCCCCTTGAAACCGACCATTGCCGTGATGCTGAAGCCCAACCCGAACAGCACCATCAACGGCACGGTGAAGCCCTCGGCAAGCCCAAGCAGTTTGACCAGCACGATCGCCACAGTGGCCGTGCCCCACGCATACCAGCCCAGTTCGGCGAAGCCGAGCAGGAAGTCCGACAGCCGGCTGCCGGCCTCGCCGAAGCAGAAGCGCCCCATCAGTACAGTGTTGAGCCCGCTGCGCGAAGCGATGAACGCCAGCGCGGCGGCGTAAAGGGCCAGCAGCGTGTTGCCGAGGGTGGCGATCCAGAGCATGTCGATGAACCCGAAGGCCATGCCCAGCTTGCCCCCGGCGAACATCGTGCCGGTGAAGAAGGTGAAACTGAACAGGACCATGGCGATTGGGAGAAGGCCCTTGCGGGCGTGCTGCGGCGCCTCGCAAAGCGGGAATTCGGAGGGGGAACTCATTGTCAGGTGCTCCGGGTTTAGGTTGGAGCAGCCAGAGCAATATACGGGCCGCTTTTTGCTGGCCGATGTACGGCGAAATAGCAGGCGCACGGCATGACAAATAGTGTGCAGGTTGCACAGAATGGTCCGTTCTTGATGGTTTTTTATGTGCCTGTTGACTCAATTTGAGGCCGAGGCGCACCAAAGCAGGACGCGGCTGGGTAGTTTTCACCCGGCCGCCCTCAAGTACGACGCGGCCGATCAGACCGGCGCTGTGCGTGGCATCAGTTCATAGGGATGCTTCCAGCCCGGCAGCGCCTGGATACGCGCTTTCCACGCTTCAATATGGGTGAACTGTGCCAACGGGATGCCGGTATCTTCCGGCATGAACACATAGCCCGCCAGCGACAGGTCGGCGATGGTCAGGCGCCCATCGACCATATAGGGCGTTTTCGCCAGGTGCGCATCGACCACCCGGTAAGCAGCCGTGGCGCGCTCGCGAAGAAACTGGGTTACCGGTGTTTCGCCAGCGTTCTTCAGGCAGAAAATGAACCGCAGCGCCGCGTAATAGGCAGTGAACTTGTGGTTGTCGAACAGCATCCAGCGCCAGATTTCGCGCTTTTCGTTGTCATCGCGCGGGCCGAACTGGCCGGTGCGTTCGGCGAGGTATTCAAGGATCAGCGCCGACTGGGTGATCTTCTGGCCCGCATGCTCCAGCACCGGCACCTCGCCCTGCTCGTTGACCTCATCACGCCAGCTTTGCTCACGAGTCTGGCCGTTGAAGAAATCGACGAACACCGGCTGCCAGGCCTGGCCGGTGAGTTCGAGCATGAGGGCAGCTTTATAAGCATTACCGGATTCGGCGAAGCAGTGCAGTTTGTAGTCGGGCATGGTGGTCCTTCATTTTCCCAGGGTCGATGGCGCTGTTGGTGGGGATCGCAAATGGGTCGTCAAGCCGAGCAGACCACGCCCGCTCGACACGGTCAATGCAATACGCGCAAAGTAGAGTGATACCCCCTCATGCCAGGATGGCCCGTATGCCCTACCCCACACTCCCTTGCTCCCTGAGCACCCCGCGCACCCGCCTGGTGCGCCCCGACCCGGCCCTTGCAGCGCAACTGCGCCAGGCCCTGCTCGAAAGCTACACCCTGCACCAACCCTTCCTGGCCTGGGCCAAACCTGACTGGACGCTGCAGGAAGTGTGCGAGAGCCTGCAACTGAGTGCCCGCGAATTTCTCGACCCCGCAGCCGAAAAGCGGTACTTCGTGCTGCACGCGGACAGTGACGCAGTCATCGGCTGCATCGGCCTGCGCCCGGGCAACGCTGAGTACGAGGTAGGTTACTGGGCCAGCCAGGCGTTCAGTGGCAAGGGGCTGATGCGCGAAGCATTGACCGGCCTGCTCGATGCCATCGCAACGCCGGTGTGGCTGACCACCGATATCGACAACCAGGCCAGCCAGCGCCTGGCAGAGCGCGCCGGTTTCGTCATAGCCGGCTCCAGGCTCACCGAACTCGATCCGAGCATGCCACGCCCGCTGTATCGACGCTCACCAGCATAAGGGCTGGAAGCTTTGTCAATCCGCGCTCGACGGTAATGTTCCACCAAGGGAACTACCACCCCAGTTGCGCCATCTTACTCACTGAGTGGTATTTCCCTTGGGCTTCACGCTATTGGAGAACACGCTATGCGCCACCTATTCCTCGCACCTGCATTGCTGCTCCTGCTGCCTGCCGGTGCTGCCATGGCCCGCGTCGATGCGGGCGACGTCGCTACCTCGGCCGGTGTATCCGCCTCGCTGTATTCGACTTTCAAGGATGACAAACGGATCATCCCCGCCCGTGACGAGCTGTCTGCATTCGTCGCCAGCGGTGGTGCGATTCGTGGCGCCTATGTGGAGTCGGCGCTGGAACAGGCACGCAAGGACAATCCTGGCTTGCAGGCCAGCGATGAAGAGCTGGCCCGAGCCATATTGTCCCAAGATGACCCAATGGCTCACCACTGAGGCCTGTATGACTTTCTCGCGGGCCGCCCCCCGGGGCGTGCCCGCGAAAAGGCTGCATTTGCCCGGGCAGGTACACGCTTGAGGGGCTAGGCTCAACGGTCCACCACGACAAGGAAGAACCGATGCCTTTGCCCCGCCCTCCCCACGCCATCGCCCTGGCGCTTTTGATCGCCTGTACCCAGGCAACCGCTGCCCAACCTTCTCCCCAGGACCTGCTCAAGCAAGCCCAAGGCGAACAGGCAGCCTACCTTGAAACCCTCAAGAGCCTGGTTTCGGTCGACACCGGTACCGGCACCGAGCCCGGCCTTGAACAAGTCAGCGCCGCGCTGGTCAAGCGCCTCGAGGCATTGGGTGCCCAGGTGCAAACCCACTCCGCCAAACCGTCAGTGGGCGACAACATCGTCGGCACCTTCAAAGGTACCGGCAGCAAAGATTTCCTGCTCATGGTCCACTACGACACCGTCTTCGTCCCTGGCACCGTGGCCAAGCGCCCGTTCCGCGTGGATGGCCCACGCGCCTACGGCCCGGGCGTTGCCGACGCCAAGGGTGGCGTGGCGATGATCCTGCATGCACTCAAACTGCTGCAACAGCAAGAGTTCAAGGGTTACCGCACGCTCACCGTGCTGTTCAACCCGGATGAGGAAATGGGTTCGGCCGGGTCGAAGCAGATCATCGCCGAACTGGCGCGCAAGCATGACTACGTGTTCTCTTACGAGCCACCGGACAAGGACGCCGTGACGGTCGCCACCAATGGCATCAACCGCCTCAGGCTCGAGGTCAAGGGCCGTGCCTCGCACGCAGGCTCGGCCCCCGAGGAGGGGCGCAACGCGTTGACCGAACTGGCCCATCAGTTGCTCCAGCTCAATGACCTGGGTGATGCCAGCAAAGGCACCACGGTGAACTGGACCCTGGCCAAAGCCGGCGAAAAGGCCAACATCATCCCGGCATTGGCCACTGCCGAAGCGGACATGCGCTACTCGGACCTGAGCGAGACCGACCGGGTGCAGAGCGACGCTCAGCGCATCGTGAAAAAACTGCTGGTCGCCGATACCCAAGCGACCGTCACCGTCGAAAAAGGCCGCCCACCCCTGGCACGCAATGACGCATCGGCGAAGCTGGCCCAGACTGCCCAGCAGCTGTACGCCAAAGTCGGCCACAAGATTGAGCCGATTGCCATGCGCTTCGGCACCGATGCCGGCTATGCCTACGTACCGGGCAGCGACAAGCCTGCGGTGCTGGAAACCCTGGGCGTGGTCGGCGCGGGGCTGCATGGGGACGATGAGTACATCGAGCTGAACAGTGTGGCGCCGCGCTTGTACTTGACGGTCGCGATGATCCGGCATCTGGCGCAATAAAGGTATTTCTGTCACGACCCTGAGGGCGCCGGCAAACCGGCGCCCTCAGGGTCACTTCACCCCCACCCGTCCATGCGCATGGTCGCCCGCACCAGCCGCTGCTCCTCCTGCTCGATCTCGCGCAAACTGTCGCGAATCCCGTTGATGTGCTCTCGCGCCGCCCGCTGCGCCTGCTCCGGCAATTGCTCCATCACTGCGTGATACAACCGCGCGTGCTGGCGGTCGATCTGGCGCTTCTGCGCGGGGCGGCAATACAGGTTGTTGACCGATGCGAACACCGTGCTCAAGGTCAGGTCGCTGAGCGACTGCAGGGTGTGCACCAGCACCGGGTTGTGCGAGGCCTCGCTGATTGCCCGGTGGAATGCATGGTCGCGGTGGGCGTGCTCACGCGCATCCAGCCCTTCGGGCGCTGCGTGGGCGGCGAGCATGTCTTCGTAGCGACGGCGGATCAGCAGGCGGTCCACATCGGTGGCACGCAACGCTGCCAGGCGTGCGGACTCGGCCTCGAGCAGCGCGCGCACTTCCAACAGGTCGAACAAAGTGCGCGGTTGCGAGCTGAACAGGTGCATCAGCGGGGTGACGCCCACCTGCTGCCCGGTCAGGTCGGCGACGAACGAACCGCGCCCCTGCTCGGTGTCGATGATGCCGCGCCCGCGCAGGATGCGCAGGCCTTCACGCAGTGCCGAGCGCGAACAGCCGAGCTTTTCCACCAGGCGTCGCTCCGAAGGCAAGGCCTGCCCCACCTTGAGCACACCCTCGACGATCAACCGTTCGACCCGCTCGGCAACCTGGTCGGCGACCTTGGCCTTGCCTTCAGCAACCATGTGCACCCCCTCAACTGGTAGGACCACTTCCATAGCTTGCGCCAATCTACGCATCCCAACCGGTAAATAACCAGCACCTGCCGAAAAAACTGGTAGGACCAGTGCGCTGCAGGCTCGACCTGAGGCAACGGGGCGCGCAGGCTGCGGGGGTGAACGGTTTACCCACAACAACAAAAACTGCCGTTGAGTGAGCCTGATGAACATTCTCTACGACGAACGGGTCGATGGCGCGCTGCCTGCCGTGGACCAGCCGGCCCTGCTGCAGGCCTTGCGTGAAGCGCTGCCCGACCTTGAGATCCTGCATCGGGGCGAAGACCTCACACCTTACGAATGCGACGGCCTCTCTGCTTACCGCACCGTGCCCCTGATGGTGGTGCTGCCCGAGCGTCTGGAGCAGGTGCAGACGTTACTCCGGCTCTGCCACCTACGCGGCGTACCCGTCGTGGCGCGTGGCGCCGGCACGGGCTTGTCAGGCGGCGCATTGCCACTGGCCAAGGGCATCCTGCTGGTCATGGCACGCTTCAACCGCATTCTTGAAGTCAACCCGCAAGGCCGTTTCGCCCGGGTTCAGCCGGGGGTGCGCAACCTGGCCATTTCCCACGCAGCGGCGCCCTATGGCCTTTACTACGCGCCAGACCCCTCTTCGCAAATCGCCTGCTCCATCGGCGGCAATGTCGCTGAAAACGCCGGAGGCGTGCACTGCCTGAAGTACGGTTTGACCGTACACAACCTGCTCAAGGTGGAGATCCTCACCGTCGAAGGCGAACGCCTGACCTTGGGCAGCGATGCCCTCGACAGCCCAGGCTTCGACTTGCTGGCACTGTTCACCGGTTCCGAAGGCATGCTCGGGATCGTCACCGAAGTGACCGTCAAACTGCTGCCCAAGCCCCAGGTCGCCCGGGTCCTGCTGGCCAGTTTCGACAGCGTGGAAGACGCCGGCCGGGCCGTGGCCGAAATCATCGCTGCCGGGATCATCCCCGGTGGCCTGGAAATGATGGACAACCTGGCGATCCGCGCCGCCGAAGACTTCATCCACGCCGGCTACCCGGTAGAGGCTGCGGCGATCCTTTTGTGCGAACTCGATGGTGTCGAGGCCGACGTGCAGGACGACTGCGAGCGTGTGGCAGCAGTACTACAGCAGGCCGGCGCCCGCGAGGTGCGCCTGGCCTGCGACGAGGCCGAGCGCGTGCGCTTCTGGGCAGGCCGCAAGAACGCATTCCCTGCGGTGGGGCGCATCTCGCCGGACTACTACTGCATGGACGGGACCATCCCGCGCCGCGAACTGCCGCGCGTGCTCAAGGGCATCAGCGAACTGTCCGCGCAGTACGGCCTGCGCGTTGCCAACGTGTTCCACGCCGGCGACGGCAACATGCACCCACTGATCCTGTTCGATGCCAACCTGCCCGGCGAACTGGAACGCGCCGAAGCCATCGGCGGGCGCATCCTTGAACTGTGCGTGGCAGTGGGCGGCAGCATCACCGGCGAGCATGGCGTGGGCCGCGAGAAAATCAACCAGATGTGCGCGCAGTTCAACAGCGACGAAATCACCCTGTTCCATGCCGTGAAGGCAGCGTTCGATCCCAAAGGGCTGCTCAACCCGGGCAAGAACATCCCCACCCTGCACCGCTGCGCCGAGTTCGGTGCCATGCATGTGCATCACGGCCAACTGCCCTTCCCTGACCTGGAGCGCTTCTGATGAGCCTGGACCGCGATATGAGCCAGGACCTGCTCGAACAGGTCAACCAGGCCTTGAACCTGAACACCCCGCTGCGCATTCAGGGCAGCAACAGCAAAGCCATGCTGGGGCGCCCGGTGGTCGGGGAGCTCGTCGATACCCGCGGCCACCGCGGCATCGTCAGTTACGACCCGACCGAGCTGGTGCTCACCGCTCGCGCCGGTACGCCACTGCAAGAGATCGAGGCGGCGCTGTTCGAGGCCGGGCAGATGCTGCCATGCGAACCGCCCCACCTCGGCGCCGGGGCGACCCTGGGCGGCATGGTAGCAGCGGGGCTGTCCGGGCCCCGTCGGCCCTGGGCCGGGTCGGTACGCGACTATGTGCTCGGCACGCGGGTCATTACCGGCCACGGCAAGCTGCTGCGCTTTGGCGGTGAGGTGATGAAAAACGTCGCCGGTTACGACGTCTCGCGGCTGATGGCCGGCAGCTTCGGCTGCCTGGGCCTGCTGACCGAAGTGTCGCTGAAGGTGCTGCCACGGCCGCGGCAATGCCTGAGCCTGCGCCTGCCGATGGACCGCCATCAGGCCCTGGCCGAACTGGCCGAATGGGGTCAGCAGCCGTTGCCGATCAGCGCAGCCTGCCACGACGGCGAAGCACTGTACCTGCGCCTGGAAGGCGGTGAAGGCTCGGTGCAATCGGCCCGCCAGCGCCTGGGCGGCGACGTGCTCGACAGCCCGTTCTGGAGTGACCTGCGCGAGCAGCGCCTGGCCTTCTTCGAGGGCCCCGAACCGCTGTGGCGCCTATCGGTGCCCATTGCCACCGCCGAACTGGACCTGCCGGGGCGCCAGCTGATCGACTGGGGCGGCGCGCAGCGCTGGCTGAAGTCCAACGCCCCCGCAGCGGCGATCCGCGAGCAGGTGACCAAGGCCGGCGGCCACGCCACCGGCTATGCCCAAGGCGAGCACAGCAGTGCACCACTGCCGGCCGCGCTGATGCGTTATCACCACGCCCTCAAGCGCCAACTCGACCCCCAGGGCTTGTTCAACCCTGGCCGCCTGCACCCGGACCTGTGAGGCCACGCCATGCAAACCAACCTGAGCGACACCGCCAAGCGCCTGGCCCGCGCCGAAGAGGCCGAGAGCATCCTGCGCGCATGCGTGCACTGTGGCTTCTGCACGGCCACCTGCCCCACCTACCAGTTGCTCGGCGATGAACTGGACGGACCGCGCGGGCGCATCTACCTGATCAAGCAAGTGCTCGAAGGTGCGCCGGTCACCGCCAGTACCCAACTGCACCTGGACCGCTGCCTGACCTGCCGCAACTGTGAGACCACCTGCCCGTCAGGGGTCAAATACCATGACCTGCTGGACATCGGCCGCGCCGTGGTCGAGCAGCAAGTGCCCCGCCCGGTCGGCCAGCGCCTGCTGCGCCAAGGTTTACGCGCAGTGGTGCCGCGCCCGGCGCTGTTCAAGGCGCTGACCCGCGCAGGCCAAGCCCTGCGCCCAGTCCTGCCGGGCACACTCAAGCGCAAGTTGCCCGCCCAGGTGGCCTCCCCTGGCAAACGCCCGGCGGTGCGCCATGCGCGCCGCGTGCTGCTGCTTGAAGGCTGCGTACAGCCGGCCCTGTCGCCCAACACCAACGCCGCCACCGCGCGGTTGCTGGACCGCCTGGGCATCAGCGTGGAACCTGCATTCGAAGCTGGCTGCTGCGGCGCGGTTGATTACCACCTCAATGCCCAAGAGCAAGGCCTGCAGCGTGCCCGGCGCAACATCGATGCCTGGTGGCCCGCCATCGAAGCGGGCGCCGAAGCCATCGTGCAGACCGCCAGCGGCTGCGGCGCCTTCGTGCGTGACTACGGCCACCTGCTGGAGAAGGATCCGCTTTACGCGGCCAAGGCAGCGCGGGTCAGTGCGCTATCGCGCGACCTGGTGGAAGTGCTGCGCGACGAGCCGGTCGAGCAACTGGGCGTGTGCGCCGACCAACGCCTGGCCTTTCATTGCCCGTGCACCCTGCAGCACGCCCTCAAGCTCGGCGGCCAGGTGGAGAGCCTGCTGGCCCGGCTTGGCTTCACCCTCACCGCAGTGCCCGACGGCCATTTGTGCTGCGGCTCTGCCGGGACCTACTCGCTGACCCAGCCCGAACTGTCGCGGCAACTGCGCGACAACCGACTCAACGCGCTGGAAAGCGGCAAGCCGCAACTCATCGCCACCGCCAACATCGGTTGCCAGACCCACCTCGACGGTGCCGGACGCACACCGGTACGGCACTGGATCGAAATCGTCGAAGCAGCCCTGAACCAGGAGAACAGCCATGCATAGCAAGTCCGTGATCGGCCAGGTCGAAGTTGCCCGCCTGCTTGCAGCCGCCCGCCAGGAGGCCCTGGCGCACCAGTGGAAGGTCACCATCGCGGTGGTCGACGACGGCGGCCATCCGCTTGGCCTGGAGCGCATGGACGGCTGCGCGGCAGCCAGCGCCTACATCGCCGTTGAAAAGGCTCGCAGCTCGGCCTTGGGCCGCAAGGAAACGCGCGATTACGAACAGATGGTCAACGGCGGGCGCACCGCGTTCGTCACCGCGCCGCTGCTGACCAGCCTGGAGGGCGGCGTGCCATTGCGGGTGGATGGCCAGGTGGTCGGCGCCATCGGTGTATCCGGGGTCAAGCCTGAACAGGATGCCCAAGTGGCCAAGGCCGGAGCGGCGGCCATCACGTAATCCGCGCCTTGACAGCTCACCGCCAACAGAAGAGCCGGGCCGCGGTTGGCTTTTGCAGGTCGACCGCTTGCAAGCCACCCAGCACCTCTCTACACGTTCAGAAAATTCCTACCCAACCTCTCGGAAGCGTCCTACTTGCCGCGCACCACCATGGGAAACATGATCGGCACTTGTGTCCCAGAGGAAGCTGCGCATGCATCCACACACCCGCACCACTGCCGAGTTGCGCAGCGCCCTGCGCGAGCTGCTGGCCCATGATGTCAGCAACCCTGACGACGACCCGCACTGGTCGGGAGTACTGTTCTTTTGTGCCACCGACGAGCGCACGCGGGGGCTGATCGAACGCATCGAGTTGCTGGCCAGCGAGTTGTTTTTCGACGCATGTGGCCGCCTCATCGCGCACCGCATCCGTGCCATTGGTGTCGAGGGCGTTTGCATCAAGCAAAAGCGCAAGGCGCCAGCCGATGAGACGGTGATCCGCATTGCGCTGCTGGACAAGGGCTATATCACGGTGAGTACCGCACGATTCTGAAGCCAAGAGGCAAATGCGACACCGCCGCAACGTTGCCGCTCCATTTTTTGCAAGCTCTGCCTCTGCTTCTGCTTCTAAGCGCGCGGTAGCTCAGCCACCACAGATTGCGACTTCAGGAGGCCGAGCGCAGGTCTTGCGCAGGGAGGTGACGGGCATGGATGCCCGTCAAGCGCTTCGGCCTATGGCTGGGCCGTGCAGGCGCTGAGGCCGGCCAGGCTGGGCCAACGCTACTGCCCAACCAACCTAGCCCGATATCTCCCCGGACTTTGCCCCGTCCACTTCTTGAACGCCCGATGAAACGCACTGGGCTCCTGGAACCCCGCCTGCTCGGCGATTTCAGCAATGCTCATCACCCCCTCACGCAAACGCTCGAACGCCATGGCGCGACGCACCTCATCCTTGATCTGCTGATACGAACGCCCTTCGCGCTCCAACTGCCGACGAAAAGTGCTGGCACTGATACCCTGCCACTGCGCCATGGCCGCCAGCGTCGGCCATTGCCCATAGCGCCGGGCGCGCAGATGCCGGTACACCTGAGCCACCAACCCATTCTGATTGCGAAACCGGATGACCAGCCCCTGTGGCGCACTACGCAGGAAAGTTTTCAGACCGGCCAGGTCCTGGACCACCGGCAGACGCAGGTAGGCGCTGTCGAACTCAACCTCGGTGCGCCCGCTACCCAGGCGCAAGTCCGGCCCCCACAGCAGCAGGTCGTCGTCCTGGGCCGGGCGCGCCACTGCAAACTCGGTGCGGTCAATGGCCAGACGGCGCCCGGCCAGCCAGCACAGCAGGCCAACCACCAGCACCAGATAGGTCTCTTCGGCATAAACCCGGGTCAACGGGTCGGCAATGTCCGAGTGCACGCTGATCACCGCGCGCCCGGCGCGCACCGTCAGGCTGCCGCGCAGGTCATGCAGGAACAGGCTGAAATTGCCCAAGCATTGGCGCAGTGCCTTGTCCAGGTTCGGCTCCTGGATAAGGCCGCGACAGATCAGGGCAAAGCTGCCCAGCGGCATGCCATGGCTGTCGAGGCGAAAGAACTCATCGTCCAGCAGCTGGATCTGCGTCAGCCATAATTGGGCGAACGCCTTGGCCGGTACGCGGGCCTGTGGCTGATCGAGCAGCGCCGGGTCGATGCCCACCGCACGCAGATGGGCGTCACGCACCAAGGGCTGGTCGCGCAGGGCATGAAACATGGCATTGAGAAAGTACACGGCGACCGAATCGCTATCGCGCATGGCGTTATTCGCTGTCTATGCTGAGTGGCAAAAAGTGCCAGGTTGACTGAACAGATCCGGCATAGGCTGGAACAGGGCCTTTGCCTAGACTCGGACTCAACGAGGGAGCGCCGGCCATTCTCGCAGAGCCTGGCCCGCTCCCGCCATGCCTTCGCAATCGGAGCCTCTATGAGCAGCGCAGAAATCTACGTCGTCAGTGCCGTCCGTTCCGCCATCGGTGGTTTTGGTGGCTCGCTCAAGGACCTGCCGCTGGCAGACCTCGCCACCGCCATCAGCCGCGCCGCCCTCGAGCGCTCGGGCGTAGCCCCTGAGCAGGTCGGCCATGTGGTCATGGGTAATGTCATCCCCACCGAACCACGCGACGCCTACCTGTCGCGGGTCGCCGCGATGAACGCTGGTATCCCTAAGGAAACCCCGGCGTTCAACGTCAACCGCCTGTGCGGTTCGGGCCTTCAGGCCATCGTTTCCGCTACCCAGTGCCTGCTGCTGGGTGATGCCGATGTGGCCCTGGCCGCCGGTGCCGAGTCCATGAGCCGTGGCCCTTACTTGCTGCCACAGGCCCGCTGGGGTGCACGCATGGGCGACCTGCAAGGCATCGACTACACCGTCGGCGTTCTGCAGGACCCGTTCGAACACTTCCACATGGGCATCACGGCGGAAAATGTCGCCGCCAAGCACGGCATCACCCGCCAGATGCAGGATGAACTGGCCCTGACCAGCCAGCGCCGCGCCGCCCGTGCCATCGCTGAAGGGCGCTTCGCCAGCCAGATCGTGCCGCTGGAACTGAAAACCCGCAAAGGCACCGTCGAGTTCGCCGTTGACGAACACGTACGCGGCGATGTGACCGCCGAACAGCTGGCCGGCATGAAGACCGTCTTCAAGAAAGACGGCACCGTTACCGCCGGCAACGCCAGCGGCATCAACGACGGCGCTGCCGGCCTGGTGCTGGCGACCGGTGACGCCGTACGCCGCCTGGGCCTCAAGCCGCTGGCGCGCCTGGTGGCCTACGCCCATGCCGGCGTCGAGCCCGAGCTGATGGGCCTGGGGCCGATTCCGGCAACACGCAAAGCGCTGGAAAAGGCCGGCCTGAACATCAGCGACCTGGACGTGATCGAGTCCAATGAAGCCTTCGCCGCCCAAGCCTGTGCCGTGGCCCGCGCGCTGGACTTCGACCCGCAGAAGGTCAACCCGAACGGGTCCGGCATTTCCCTGGGCCACCCGGTGGGTGCCACCGGGGCGATCATTGCCACCAAGGCCATCCATGAACTGCAGCGCATTCAGGGCCGCTACGCGTTGGCCACCATGTGCATTGGCGGCGGCCAGGGCATCGCCGTCGTCTTCGAGCGCGTCTGAGGGACCTTGCAACATGAGCATTGAACAGATCGCCGTGATCGGCGCCGGCACCATGGGCAACGGCATCGCGCAAGTCTGCGCGGTGGCCGGCTATCAGGTGCTGCTGGTGGATGTCGCCGAGGCCGCACTAGAGCGCGGCGTAGCCACCCTGAACAAAAACCTGGAACGCCAGGTCAACAAGGGTACCCTCGATGCTGAGCGCGCCAGCGCAGCCAAAGCGCGCATCAGCACCAGCACCGATTATGCCCGCTTGAGCACTGCGCAACTGGTGATCGAGGCGGCGACCGAAAACCTGCAGCTCAAGCAGCGCATCCTTCAGCAAGTGGCTGCCAACGTGGCGCCCGATTGCCTGATTGCCACCAACACCTCGTCACTGTCGGTGACCCAGCTGGCGGCCAGTATCGAGCACCCTGAGCGGTTCATCGGCGTGCACTTCTTCAACCCGGTGCCGATGATGGCCCTGGTCGAGATCATCCGTGGCCTGCAAACCAGCGACAGCACCTATGCCCAGGCCCTGCTGGTTACCGAGAAGCTCGGCAAGACGCCGATCACTGCCGGTAACCGCCCGGGCTTCGTGGTCAACCGCATCCTGGTGCCGATGATCAACGAAGCGATCTTCGTGCGCCAGGAGGGCCTGGCCAGTGCCGAGGACATCGACACTGGCATGCGCCTGGGTTGCAACCAGCCGATCGGCCCGCTGGCGCTGGCCGACCTGATTGGCCTGGACACCTTGCTGGCGATCATGGAAGCCTTCCATGAGGGCTTCAACGACAGCAAGTACCGCCCTGCCCCACTGCTAAGGGAAATGGTCGCGGCCGGCTGGCTGGGGCGCAAGAGCGGCCGCGGCTTCTTCACCTACTGAGGAGCTAACAGCATGCCCCCGGTCAATGCCGCGATGCGCTGTGCCAATTTTGAAGAGCGACGTGACCGGGCCATGGCGCTGTTCGCCGAGAAGGGCTTCGGCCAGGTGAGCATGCGCGAACTGGCGGCACATCTGGGCGTGACCGCAGGTTCGCTGTATCACCACTTCCCGAGTAAGCAGGACTTGCTGTACGACCTGATCGAAGAGTTGTACGAGGAGCTGCAGGCAACCCTGGAGCCTGGCCGCCGCGCTATGGCGCGCGGGGGTTCGGCGTTGGCTTGCCTGATTGCAGCGCACTGGCAACTGCATGCCGAACGGCCCCTGCAGTTTCGCCTGGCCGCCCGGGATTTCTGCTGCCTGAGCGAAGCGCAGCAAACGCGCCTGGCGTTGTTGCGCAAACGTTACGAGACAGGGTTGCTGCGGTTGATCGCACCACAGGCGAAACTGCCCGACGCAGCATTGGCGGCGACGGCGCAGGTGGTGGCGACGTTGCTCAACCAGTTGCCCGGGATGCTGAAGGCTTTGCCTGAGGAACAAGGGTTGGGGTTGATGGAAAGCCTGCTGGTTGGGGGAATTGAGCGAACATTGCGCTAGCCCACCGTACCGCTCGATCAGCCAGGCTCTACATCTTCACCACCTCAACAAACGCGGGCCAAGCACTGCTCCCATCAACGTGGGCACCGACATCCCCAGCACGTACCAGGTCCCCCAGAACGGCACCTGCATTTCCGGGCAGTGCAGGCAGTAAACCAAGGTTGCGGTCGCACCGGCGAGCAGGCCCGCCGCTGCGCCAGCCTGGCGCAGCCGCGTCGGTGCCAGGCCACGCAATGCCCAGAACAGGGTGATGAACACCGGCACGCACAGCAGCGTGATGTTCAACGCACAGGTGCGCCAGGTACGCCCAAAGATCAAATCGGCACGGGCTTCGACCGGAGCCCCGAACAGGCTGATCGCTGCTCCCAACCAGACCAGCAGCAACGGTAGCCCGAGCAGTTGCCACACCACCCCGCCGCGCACGCCGGGCCTGGCCAGGCGCTGCGTCAACGACAGCCCGAGCAGCGCCAGGCTGGCGGGCAAGGCCAGCTTGGCCCAGAACAGCGGCGTACGCGCCACTTCGGCAAGGTCACTGCGCACGCCATAGACGGCCACCGTCATCAGCACTGCAGCCAGTGTGCCTGCTAGCAACGCCAGCGCCAGGCGCCGTGCCAGCGCATGACGGCCCACCGGCGCTTCACCAGCAGCCAGCAGGGTAATCAGTTCATCAGTCTTCATGCTCTTCACTGCCTCGAATCAGCTTGGCCAGCGCCTTGAGCCCCCGGTGTATCCCCACCTTGACCGCCGAACAGGAAAGCCCGGTGATACGCGCAGTCTCCTCCACCGACAGCCCTTCGAGCTTGACGTGGACGATGGGCAAGCGCTGGCGCGCCGGCAACCGCCCCAGCAGCTTGCCCAGGTCGCGATTGGCCTGGGCAGGCGCTTCATCACTGGTGGCGAACAGGTCACTGTCGTCTTCCAGCACCTCGTGCAACGCGTCGTGATGCGCATAGCGGCGCAGGTAATCTGCCAGCTTGTAACGGGCAATCGCCTGTACCCACGCCGTCAGCGGCTGTTGCGGCTGGTAGGTATGACGTGCGTTATGCACGGCCAGCAACACTTCCTGCAGCAAGTCTTCGATTTCGGCCGGGCGCTGCTGCAGCCGCCGCCGCAGAAACCCACGCACATGCAGCGCCAGCGCCGCAAGGAATTCGCGGTAGGCCCGTGCATCGCCCGCCAGCCCGCGCAGCAGCAAGGCCTGCAACTGCGCCTCGCGTGCGCCGAGGTGGTCCTGAGAGTTAGTTCGTTGCATGGGGGGCCAAGGTTACACCGTCTGTAGTTTTTTCTTTTATCGAACCTTAGCCGCTGCTGCGCTTTTCAGCGCATGGGTCAGGGCAAATGCACCAAGCAAAAAATATTTTTGCGTGCCTGTAACCGCAGCAGCGGCCACCGCGAACTAGTCCATGAGCCTTCGGTACATCACCACGGCCCCATTCTCTGGAGACACCCCCATGAATACCCTCGCCCTTACCACTGCCGCCCTGGCCCTTGCTTCCATGGCCAGCGTCGCCACCGCCGCCGATACCACCAGCAACGGTGCAGCCATGGAAAAATGCTACGGCGTCGCCATGGCCGGCAAGAACGACTGCAAAGCCGGTGCCGGCACCAGTTGCGCAGGCAGCTCCAAAAAAGACTACGACGGCATGGCCTGGAAAAACGTCCCGGCCGGCACCTGCACCTCGATCAAGACGCCCAATGGCATGGGTTCACTGACCCCGATCAAGTCTTGAGCAGAGGCCGCCGACCATGAACCGAACTGCCCCTCTGGGCGCCGGGCTCGGGCTCAAGGCTGAACACTTTGCCCAGGCCTTGGCCTGCGATGCAGAAGGCCTGTGGTATGAGGTGCATCCAGAGAACTACATGGTCGGCGGGCCGCGCCTGGCGTGGCTGCAGCGCATGGCCGAACGCCATGCGCTGTCGCTGCACGGCGTTGCCCTGTCACTGGCAGCGGACGCCGAACCGGACATCACCCACCTGCGCCGGCTGCGCGTGCTGATCGACCAGGTAAACCCGGTGCTGGTGTCGGAGCACCTGGCCTGGTCCGCCTGGCGTGACCAGTATCACCCCGACCTGCTGCCGTTCCCCCGCAGCCACGAGGCATTGGCACGCATCAGCGACAATATCCTGCGCACCCAGGATGCCTTGGGGCGCTGTATCGCCATCGAAAACCCCAGCCACTACCTGCAACTGCAAGGGCATGACCTGGACGAAATCGGGTTCCTCGGCGAACTGGTGCGCCGCACCGGTTGCACGCTGTTGCTGGATATCAACAACGTTCATGTCAGCGCCCACAACCTGGGTTTCAACGCCCAGGACTACCTCGACCGCTTCCCGGCCCATGCCGTCAGCGAAGTGCACCTGGCCGGCCACAGCCACGACGACCAAGGCGCACTGCTGATCGACTCGCACGATACAGCCATTGCCGAACCGGTCTGGGCCTTGTACCGCCGGCTGATCGCGCGCATCGGCGCGCGCCCGACACTGATCGAACGCGACGGCAACCTCCCCGCCTTCGATGAACTGCTTGCCGAACGGGCGATTGCCCAGTCGACCCTCGACCACGCAGGAGCCTTGCCATGAACCTGCCACTTGGCCAGTTCCAGGATGCCTTCATCGACGCACTCTACCTGCGCCCTGCTCCGCTGCTGCACAACCTGACACGCCAACCGGCGTTCGCGGTCTACCGCAATACCGTGATCGCCGGCTGCGTGGACGCACTGCGCGCCAACTTCCCCAGTGTCGAAACTCTGGTCGGCGCCGACTGGATGCAGCAAGCCGCTGCCGCCTACGCACAACACACCCCACCTGACGACGCACGGCTGATCCGCTACGGTGCGACGTTCGCGGCGTTTCTGCAAGACAGCCAGGCCAGCCACGGGCTGCCCTACCTGGCCGATGTCGCACGCCTGGACTGGCATTGGTGCGAAGTGTTCAGCGCCATCGAGCAACCTTGCCTGGCCCTGGCCGACCTGGCAGGCATGACGGCCAGCGACCTGAGTCGCAGCCACCTGCGGCCGCGCCAGAACGTGCGCTGGCAGTGGTGCGACGCTCACCCGGCACTTAGCCTGTGGCGCCGCAGCCGCGAGGGCCTGCCATGGCCACAGTCGCAACCCTGGGTGGCAGAAGGCGCACTGTTGAGCGCCGACCAGGACGGCGTGAACCATCAGCCACTCGAGGCCGGTGGCTGCACGTTCCTGGATGCCTGCGCAGCCGGTCACACACTGGAAAGCGCCTCGCAACTTGCCCTGCAACGCCAGCCTGACCTCGACTTCACCAGCCTGCTCGGTCGCCTGATGCAGGCCCGGGTCTTTCTCCCGCTTTCATTCGATTGAAGGAACGGCCATGGACACCCTGCGCCCCCCAGCTCCACCCATTGGCCTGCGCCAACGCTGGAACGGCCTTGCCGACTGCCTGCAACGGCTGCTCAACGACAGTGCGTTGTGCCTGGTCGCGCGGCTGGGCATCGCCTCGATATTCTTCCTGTCAGGCCGCACCAAGGTCGAGGGTCTGCTGAGCATCACGCCCAGTACCTACGAGCTGTTCCAGAGCGAGTATGCCTTGCCGCTGCTTTCGCCCTGGCTCGCAGCCCACCTGGCAACCTACGCCGAGCACCTGTTCCCACTGCTATTGGTACTGGGCCTGTTCACCCGGCTTTCAGCGCTTGCCCTGCTCGGCATGACAGCGGTCATCCAGATATTCGTCTACCCGGACGCCTGGCCTACTCACCTGTCGTGGGCTGGCCTGCTGCTGTTGCTGATAGCCCGCGGTGCCGGCGCTCTGTCACTGGACCGGTTGCTACGGCTGAATTGAGCCCGGCCGGCCAGCTACCACTTGGCAGTTGCAGCGTGTCGGCTGAAGAACACTCACGCGGCTTTTCCATTAAACTCTTCGCAGCCCACGTTGTCTTGGTACCGCACTGTTGCCCCCACCCTAGCGGTCCCCCCCCAAGATGAAGCACCCCGCCACATTCACCCAAGGTTCATTGACCCACCACGTACGGGTAATGGCGTTTACCAGTGCGCTGAGCCTGCTGGCGATTTTCCTGACCGACATTCTCACGCTCACGTATGTCGCCCTGCTGCATGACGAAGTACTCATTGCTGCGGTAGGCATCGCCAAGACCCTGGCCTTTTTCAATTCAAGCCTGGTGGCGGGCATTGTCGTCGCTGCAGGCACCATGATCTCCCGCAGGGTCGGCCAGGGTTCGAGCGCCTCGGTGCCTGTGCTGACCAGCCACATGCTGATCCTCGCCGCGCTGGTCTCGGCCAGTGTGTCTGCACTGCAGTGGTACAACCTGGACTTCTTCGCCGGCCTGGTGGGGGCCGATGCGCCCGCCTCACCGCTTGCCCGGCAATTCATTGCCATGACGCTGGTGGCGTCGGTGCTGATGGCGCTCACTCAAGCCACGGCCCAGGTGCTCCGGGCACAAGGTTTGAGCGGGCGCGCGCTGGCAGTGGTGCTGGCCAGTGCCGCCTGCCTGGCCATCGTCGACCCGATACTGATCTTTGGTCTGGACCTGAAACTGTTGGGCGCCGGCCTGTCCTGCCTGGTGGCAGCCACAGCAGGCAGCCTGACGGGTTTGTACCTGGTCAGGGCCCATGTAGGCCTTGCCACGCGCATACGCCTACGCCTGCTGCGGCTGTATGGCGCACGCATCATGCGCATTGCCTTGCCCTATACCCTCGCTAATCTGGCGATGCCCGTTGCCCTGACCTACACCATGGCGCAACTGGCGCTGTTCGGGGTGTCGGTCATGGCCGGCATGGCGGTGATGGACAGGGTGCTGCAGATTACCTACTGCCTGTACTTCGCCTTGCCGGGCGCGCTGGTGCCGATCCTGGCACAGAACCTGGGGGCGCACTGCCATGCGCGTTCACAGGCAGCCTTGCACAGCGCCGCCAGGCTGGTGGTGGTGTACGGCCTGGTCGCCTGGGCAGTACTGGCAAGCGCCGCGCCGTGGCTTGGCCCTGCCTTCACGCTGTCAGGCCCGGGGCAGGCGCTGATCGAGGACCTGTGCCGGTACGGGCCGGGGCTGTGGGTCATCATGGGCCTGGACTTCATCGCCATTTCGCTGTTCATCTGCCGTGGCCAGGCAGGCTGGGTGGCCTTCTACGCCTGGCTTCGTGCCACCTTGGGTACCCTGCCCTTCGTCACCGCAGGCGCAGCGCTGCAGGGTGCCAGCGGCATCATGCTCGGGCTGTGGGTCGGCAATGCCCTGGTCGCACTGGCCAGCGTCGCAACGGCCATCCTGATCAACCGCCCAGGCGCATACCGGGCGCACGAACCCTAGAACTTTTGCCATAATCGCCCTCGCCGCTTCAGCGGAACCGGCACACCACCCACTACAGCTTGAAGTTGGTTTATGTCAGGTCAGGATCACGAAACCGAAGCGTCCAGCGCACCGGTCACCAAACGCCGCCGTGCCCCCAAGGGCGAGATGCGCCGCGCCGCCCTGCTGGATGCGGCCACCGCCGTGTTCGCCAAAGACGGTTATGCGGCAGCCTCCATGCGCGATGTGGCCGAAATCGCCGGCATCACCACGGTCGGGCTGTTGCATCACTTCCCCAACAAGGTGTCGTTGCTGCAGGCCTTGCTCGATCGGCGCGATCGGCGAGTGACGGAGAAGTTTGCCGAGCTGGAGATGGCGCCGACGCTTGCGAACTTCCTGGCCTTCGTGCGCATGAGTATGAATTTCAGCGTGCAGAACCTGCTTGAGTGCCAAGCTTCGATGATGATCAGCGTCGAAAGCCTGTCCGAGCAGCACCCGGCCTGGCCCTGGTACAAGGAGAAATTCGCGCTGACCCACGCCCACGCCCAGGCGCACCTGGCGGCGCTGGTCGAGCATGGCGAGGTGCGCAAGGACATTGATGCGAAGGCGTTGGCGACCGAGATCTTCGCCGTGATGGATGGCCTGCAGATCCAGTGGCTGCGCGCCCCGGACCAGGTCGACGTCGAAGCGGTCTTCGACGCCTACCTGCTACGCCTTGCCTCTTGCATCAAGGCCTAGTGCGACGGTCAGTAAGCCTGGCTGTCGCTGACCTGCACCGCCGCTTGCAGCGGTGCCGGTAGTGGGTTGCTGTCACGCGTGGTCAAGTGTTGCGGCATGAGCGTGACCAGCGTGCGCTGCAGTGTGAGGTTTTCCGAGTCCGGGCCGACCCACACCTTGAACTTGCCGGCATCGACGTCCCAACTGTCGGTGTTCTGCACGAAGTACGCCAGCGAGCGCGAGTCGATCGGCAAACTCACGGTCTTGCTCTGGCCCGGCTCCAGGTACACCTTGGTAAAGCCCTTGAGCTCCTTCTTCGGGCGGTCGACTTGCGGGTCGATCGGCTGAATGTACAGCTGCGCGACCTCAAAGCCCGCCTTGTCACCCGTGTTGGTCAGGGTGAACGTGGCGTTCACGGTGTTGCCTGGGGTCATCACATTGGTCGAGAGCTTCAAGTCCGAATAGCCGAACGTGGTGTACGACAAGCCGAAGCCGAACGGGTAAAGCGGTTTGGCGTGCTTCTTGTCATAGCCGCGGTACCCCATGTAAAGCCCCTCGCTGTAGTCGATCTCGGTCAGCGGGTTGTCGCCACGGTAGGCGGCCGGGTCCGGGTAGGACGCGTAACTTGGGTTGTCTTCGATCTTCTTGTCGATGGTCACTGGCAGCTTGCCCGACGGGTTCACCTTGCCATACAGGATTTCAGCCAGTGCCTGGCCGCCCTGTTGCCCCGGGAACCAGGCATGCAACGCTGCGCCAACCTTCTTGGCCCACGGCTGCATGTCGGCCACGCCGCCGCCATGGGTGACGACGATGGTGTTCGGGTTGGCCTTGGTGACGAATTTGATCAACTCGGCCTGCTGGTCCGGCAGCGCGTAGTCGTGGTCGGAGCCTTCACCCTCGTTCTCGTAGTTGGTGCCTGCGGCGATCACCACGGCGTCGTAGCTGGCGATATCCTTCGGCGGTCGCAGGGACGCCCAGCTCATCTGAACGCCTGCCAGGCCGCCCAGTGCCGGCGTGAAATTGCCTTGCACACGGCGGTACTCAAGCTTGACGTTGTAGGACTTGCCCGCCACCAGGGCAGCGCTCTTGCCCGAGGTGGTCAGCGCGTTGACCACATCAGAGGAGTACGGCACGCCGTCGCTCTGCACCACCAGCTTGCCATCGACCCAAAGCTTGTAAGGGCCGTCGGCGCGCACCTTGAACACATGCGCACCCGAGACGGTCGGCTTGATCGTCGCACTGAAGCGTGCGGAGAACGCCCCCGCTGTCGGGCTGAAGCCGGACACTGCAGTGGTGCCGGTGCTGGTTTCATTGGTGCTGGTGGTCCAGTTGAGGTTCACGCCCGGCTCGATGCGGGTCAGTACCGGGTCGCCGCTTAGGCTGGTGTTGCTGAAGTACTCGGCCTTCACCCCGGCATTGCTGACGCCGCTGCCGGACGAGGTCGGCTGGTACCAGACTGCCGCCTTGGGGTTCAGGCTCAACGCCGACAGGTAAGTGACATTGGCGCTGTTCGACGCCAGTTGCTGCAGCCCGCTGAGTTCGGTCACGTAGCTGTTGGGTGGCGAGTTGGCGGTACCGAACGGCGAGGCAGGCGCCTGGTTGGCCCAGTCGCCGATCACTGCGATTCTGGCGGTGCGCGCCAGGGGCAGCAGCGGCTTGCCAGCAGCGGTATCGGCGTTGCGCAGCAGCACGATGCCTTCACGTGCAGCGTTCAGCGAGGCGCGCTGGCCATACTCGGTGTGCTCCAGCGTCTTTGCCGTGTTGAGGTTTTCCTGGAAGTCGTAGCTGACCACCGCACGTAGGTTGCGCTTGACCTTGTCGTCGATGACGTTCTGGGTCAGCTGGCCGCTCCACAGGTACGGCAGCAGGTTGGCCTCGGTGAACTGCAGGCCCGAAGGCATGTCCAGGTCGGTGCCGGCCCATGCGCCCTTGAACGGGTCGTGAATGGCATTGAAGTCACTGATCACGGTGCCCTGATAGCCCCACTCGCCTTTGAGCACCTCGGTGATCAGGTGGTGGTTTTCGCAGGCGTAGTCGCCGTTGACCTTGTTGAACCCGCACATGATCGACGCCACGTTGGCGTTCTTGACCATCGACTCGAAGCCGGGCAAGTACAGCTCACGCAGCGTGCGCTCATCGGCCACGACATTGACCGCCTGGCGATTGGCCTCCTGCTCGTTGGCCAGGTAGTGCTTGCCACTGGCCTGGATCCCCTGGGCCTGGATGCCGTTGACGATGGCCGGCGCCAGCACCGCGCCAAGGAACGGGTCCTCGCCACTGACGTATTCGGCCGAACGCCCGTTGTAGGGCGTGCGGTACAGGTTCACCCCGGGCGAGAGCATCTGCTGGCCGCCGGAAATACGCGTTTCATAGGCAATGGCCAGGCCGAACTCTTTGGCCCGGTTGATGCTCCAGGTGGCGGCCAGGGCCGACTGCGAAGGGTACTGTGCGCCAAAGGTGGCGTTATTGACGTGCACGCCCATGGACGAGTCGTAGGCCACCGTGCCCTGAATACCCCACTTGAGCAGCGACGGGATCATGTGGCCGTCATTGACCCGGGTGAAGTTGATCTTCTCGGCCTGGTTCATGTTATCCAGGATGGAGCTGACCCGGGCCTCCACCTCGTTGCCGGTGGCCGGCCCGGCCGCCAAAGCGCCCGAGGCCTGCATGACGCCGAGCGCCATCAGGCTCACGGCCTGTTTGAAATGTTTCACGGGTTGAATCCTCAAGAACGGAATGGGAGCAGGCAAACCTGCGGCCTTACGGCTGGCTGACCAGCGCCGGCGCATCGGCGGTGTCTACCGGCACGTCGACAAAGGCATTGGCATCAGTGGCGCCCTTTGCAACATCGCTGACGCCGGACAGTTGTTCGCGCTGGCTGTCCAGTTGTTCACGGGCTTCATAAGCCGTTGAGTCCGAAGTGGCGCCGTTTGTATCTGCGAAGGCACTTGGCACAGCGGCCAGCAGTGCCGAACAGGCGAACGGCAGCAGTAGTCTATTCATCGAATAGTTCTCGAAAAAAGAATGCAGGAATTAGCGGGCCGCAAACAGGGCCCGGCCGGCGCGTAAGTCTGGGCAGTTAACTGAAAAGTTCAAGCGCTCATGAAGTGCACAGCGGGCAACGCATCAAAAAACCAAAAAAACCACGCCAAATAACATCGAAATATAAAGAATAGAATTACATTAAACACATGCTAAGAGCATAAATGTATTGGTAGATTTCAATATTTATTGTTAGCCTAGTTTTTTCATGCTTTTTTTGAGCATTTACGGCAAACATTCACCTCAAGCTAAACCTAGTTGCAATTAGGTTTAGCGGGGTGATATGCTTTCGAGACCGCTGAAAACAGCCAGCTAATTCACACTGAAAAAACCAAAAATATAGGCTGTTGCAACGATTAAAATTCCAAAGTATTCTCCGGGCCACTTCAGGCCTGACAAGTAGTAAAGTGCCGCTATATAGCCAGTACTTGCATTAAGCCATCATGATGAAATCAACTATTCCTTCTGCTGACGATATATGTGAGTGGCTGCTCAATGCTGGCGCATTGCAACCGGCTGATATGAATCGTGCTGCACGCCTGGGCGTGGCGCAGGCAATGGGCGAACATGAAAAACTGCGCACCTTGCTGCGCCTGGGCGCTGTAAGAGAGCAGCAAATGGCCGCGGCCTACGCCGAGTTGCTGGGCGTGCCCAGGCTTGACGGGCAGCGTGTCGACACCCCGCCTGTGGCCACTGAACGCTTTGCCCGCCACTACGGCGTGGTCACCCTCAGTGAAAGCAGCAGCCACTTGCAGGTCGCCGCCGCCGTGCCGCTTTCGGCCTACGCGCTGAACGCACTCGGTTACCAGGCGGCAAAACAGGTAGAGCTGGTGGTAGGGACCAGCGACGAGATCACCGCCCTGATCGAACAGGCCTACGGTGAAGGCCGCTCGGCCATGGGCGCGCTGATCCAGACCCTGGACGACGACAGCATCGACGAAGGCGACATCGAACAGCTCAAGGACATGGCCTCCGAGGCGCCAGTGATCCGCCTGGTCAACCTGATGCTGCAACACGCCGTCGACCGTCGCGCTTCGGATATCCACGTAGAACCTTTCGAAACCCAGCTGAAAGTGCGCTACCGGGTCGACGGTGTGCTGGTCGAAGGCGAAGCACCACCGGCAGGCTACGCCGCGGCGGTCATCTCGCGGCTGAAGATCATGGCCCGGCTGGACATCGCCGAGCGCCGCCTGCCGCAGGATGGGCGGATCATGCTGCGCATTCAGGGCCGCGAGCTGGACTTGCGGGTCTCGACCGTGCCGACCAGTTTCGGCGAGTCGGTGGTGATGCGCCTGCTGGACCGGCAAACCGTGAGTTTCGACTTCGCCAGCCTGGGCATCCGTGGCCCCACCCTGCACAGCATCGAGCATCTGCTGGCGCGCCCCCATGGCATCTTCCTGGTCACAGGGCCCACCGGCTCGGGCAAGACCACCACCCTTTACACCGCGTTGTCGGGCCTGAACACCGCCGAACGCAAGATCATCACCGTGGAAGACCCGGTCGAATACCAGCTCACCGGCATCAACCAGATCCAGGTCAAGCCTGCCATCGGCCTGGGGTTTGCCACGGCATTGCGCTCGATCGTGCGTCAGGACCCGGACGTGATCATGATCGGTGAAATGCGCGACCTGGAAACCTGCCGCATCGCCATCCAGTCATCGCTGACCGGGCACCTGGTACTGTCGACCCTGCACACCAACAGCGCCGCCGCCAGCATCACCCGCCTGCTGGACATGGGCGTCGAAGGTTACCTGCTCGCCTCCACCCTGCAGGGCATCCTTGCCCAGCGCCTGGTGCGCCGCCTCGACCCGGCCACCCGTATCGCCTTCCAGGCACCGGCCGAACTGGTCGAACGCCACCAACTGGCCCGCTATACGCAACAGCGTCCGATCATGCTGTACCGCCCAGACGAGCAGGCGCCGGGCGGCGGTTACCATGGGCGCAGCGCGATCACCGAACTGCTGGTCATGGACGAAGACCTGCGCGGCATGCTCATGCGCCAGACCGATGCCGCCACACTGGAGGCCCACGCCCGTCGCAACGGGCTGGTGACCCTCTATGAGGACGGCCTGCGCCAGGCCCTGGCCGGCGTCACCTCGCTTGAAGAAGTGCTGCGTGTCACGGGTGGTGATTGAGGTGCCGACCTTTTCCTATACCGCGCTCGACAGCGAAGGCCGCAAGCAGCAAGGCGAACTGGACGCCAGTGACCGTGACCACGCCGCTCGCCAGTTGCAACGGCGCGGCCTGCTGATCCTGCAGCTCAGGCAGGGCAGCCGCCTGCTGCGTTCGGGCAAGGCGCGCAGCGTATTCCAGCCGGTGGAACTGATCACCATCACCCAGCAGCTCACTACCCTGCTCAGCGCCGGGCAACCCCTGGACCGGGCGCTGCGCACCGTACTGAAGAACGTGCGCAGGCCCGCCGCCCAGGCCGTGCTGGAGCGGGTGCGCGAGCAGGTCAAAGCCGGCTTGCCGCTGTCCCAGGCGCTTGAAGAACACCCCGGCAGTTTCTCACCGTTCTACACCAGCCTGGTGCGGGCCGGCGAGGCCGGCGGTGTACTCGAAGTGACCCTGGCCCAGCTTGCCGGCTACCTGGAACAAAGCCACAAACTGCGTGGCGAAGTGATCAACGCGCTGATCTACCCGGCTTTCCTGGTGATCGGTGTGGTCGGCTCGCTGGCGCTGCTGCTGGCCTATGTGGTGCCGCAATTCGTACCGATCTTCCAGGACCTGGGCGTGCCCATCCCGCTGGTGACCCGCGCCGTGCTGGCCATGGGCGAGTTCGTCAATGCCTGGGGGCTGGCCTGCCTGCTGACGCTGCTCGGCGCCAGCTGGCTTGGCCTGGCCGCGCGGCGTGACCCGCGCAGGCGCATCGCCCAGGACCTGCGCCTGTGGCGCAACCGCCTGTTCGGCCCGCTGCTGCAGCGCCTGGAAACCGCACGCCTGGCGCGCACCTTGGGCACCTTGTTGAGCAACAGCGTCACCCTGCTCGGTTCACTGGCGATCGGCCGCGAAGTCAGTGCCAACCATGCCCTGCGCGAGCATGTGGAGCGCACCACCGACCAGGTCAGGCAAGGCAGCAGCCTGAGCCTTGCGCTATCGGCAGAGGCCCTGCTGCCGGAGCTTGCCTTGCAGATGATCGAAGTCGGTGAGCAGTCGGGCACCCTCGGCGCGATGCTGCTCAAAGTCGCTGATGTCTATGACCTTGAAGCCAAACGCACCATCGACCGCCTGCTCGCGGCGCTGGTGCCCACCCTGACCATCGTCATGGCGGTGATGGTGGCGGCAATCATGCTCGCCATCATGCTGCCGCTGATGAGCCTTACCAGCAATATCTAGGAAACCGCCCATGCCCTCCAAGCAACGCTTCAACGCCCGCCAAGCGGGCTTCACCCTGCTCGAAATGCTTGCCGTGATCGTGCTGCTGGGCATTGTCGCGACCATCGTGGTGCGCCAGGTCGGCGGTAACGTCGACAAGGGCAAGTACGGTGCCGGCAAGGCGCAGTTGGCCAGCCTGAGCATGAAGGTCGAAAGCTATGCCCTGGATGTCGGGGCGCCGCCGGCAACCCTTGAACAACTGCTAAAAAAGCCGGCCAACGCCAGCCGCTGGGCCGGGCCGTATGCCAAGCCCTCGGACCTGGTCGACCCCTTTGGCCATGGTTTCGCTTACCACTTCCCCGGTAGCCACGCCAGCTTCGACCTGATCTTCCTCGGCCAGGATGGCGCGGTCGGTGGCGAAGGCTACAAGGCCGACGTGGGCAACTGGGAATAACCATGGCAGCCCGCCCGCCCCGCGAACGCGGTTTTACCCTGTTCGAACTGCTGATCGTCATCGTCCTGGTCGGCGTTGCCACGTCGATCCTGGCCGTTGGCATTGGCCGGGGCATGCTGGTGGCCCATGAGCGCAGTGCATTGGCAAACATGGTGTCGGCGCTGCGTAGCGCCCGCGTGCAGGCCATCGCCAGCGGGCAACCGGTGCGCGCGAGCTTCGACCTGCAGCGCAGGCAGGTGCAGGCACCCGGGCGCACGCCCCAGGGCTGGCCCGAAGACTTCACCGTGCGCCTGCAGACGGCCCGCGGCCTGGGGGCGGGCTTTGAGTTCTACCCCGATGGCGCGGCCAGCGGCGGCAACATCCTGATCAGCCGCGGCCAGGCGCGTTGGCGCATCGACGTCAGCTGGCTCACCGGCAGTGTGCAAGTGCGGGAGTTGCCATGAACCGTCAGCGCGGTTTCACCCTGCTGGAGATGCTGGCAGCGATTGCCCTGCTGGTGGTGGCCTCGAGCATCCTGCTGGGCGCATTCGCCCAGAGCAGCCGCTCACTGGCGCAGGTAGAGCGCAGTGACCGCCACAACGCGGCGGCGCGTTCGCTGCTGGACGACTTCGACCTGGGCCCGCTTGCCGTGGGCCAGCAACGGGGGAGCTGGCAGGGCATCGACTGGGTGCTGGACGTCACCCTGGAGCAGGCAGTGCCCACACGCCTTGACCTGTACCGGCTGGACCTTACCCTGAGCGAGAGCGGGCACACCTGGCGCTACAGCACCCTGCGCGCACGCGCGCCAGGCAGTGGAACATGAAGCGCCAGGCAGGCTTTACCCTGCTGGAGATCCTGGTGGTCATCAGCCTGCTGGGGTTGCTGCTGGGGCTGGTCGGTAGCGCCCTGGTGGCGGCCAACCGCTCAGTGGCAAAGGCCGAGCGCTACAGCGCCCGGCTCGATGAACTGCGTGCAACCCAGCGGTTCCTGCGCCAGGCGCTGGGCCAGGTGTTGCCATTGACCGCAGCGACCGGCCAGGGCGCCCACACCGCAACATTCGAAGGGCAAAACGACACAGTGGTGTTTTTCGCCCCGCTGCCAAGCTCTGTAGGCGGGGGGATCTACCGCCAGCGCCTGCAACTGCGTCAAGGGCGTCTGCAGATCCAGTTGGCCAGGCTGCAAGGCCAACGCCTGCAGGCCTGGGGCGAGCCCCAGCGTTTGCTGGAGGGGGTCAAAGGGCTGCACCTGAATTACCGCGGCTACTCCCCGCTGGGCAAGGCCACCGGCTGGATGCCCCAGTGGCCGTGGCCCGAGCGGCTGCCCCAGGCAGTACGCGTGGCGGTGCAACTGCAAGGCACTCAGGCCTGGCCGCTGCTGCAGGTCAACCTGCTGCTTGACCTGTCCGGCGACGGTGGCCGGCCATGAGCCGCCAGCGCGGTGCGGCCCTGTTGCTGGTGCTCTGGGTCGTCGGTTTGCTGAGCGTGCTGCTCGGCGGTTTGGCGGTATCGGTCCAACTGCAGCAGCGCCAGGCCCGCTGGCAAGGCAACCAGACCCAGGCCGGGCTCGCCGCCCAGGCAGGCTTCAACCTGGCCGTGGCCAACCTGCTGCGCGACGGCCAGGCGCGCTGGCTCGCCGATGGTCAAGTCCACGTGGCCCACTTTGCAGGCAGCACGCTGCACATCAGTGTGGTCAGCGAACGGGGCAAGCTGGACCTCAACGCAACACCTTCAACGAGCCTGGCAAAACTGCTGCGTGCCAGTGGCGCCACCGCCGAACGCTCGAAAATCATCACTCAGGCTTTAAGGACGAGGCGCAACCAGGTACCCCTGCGAATGCTCGAAGAATTTCGCGAACTGCCCGGCATGAGCTACGCCGTCTATGACCGTGCCCTGCCCTTCATCACCGTCTGGTCGGGCAATGCCCAGCCCGACCCCAGCCTGGCATCACCCACACTGGCCAGTGTGCTGGGCCTGCCCCACTATCACGGGCCCGCGCCGGATGGCGGGCCGATCCTCACCGTCACCAGCCAGGCCACCTTGCCCGGCGGCTTTCAGTCACGCCTGAAGGCAACCTTCGTGCTGCTGCCGGCCTACGCCGGTGGCAAGCCTTACCGGGTATTGAGGTGGCAGGATTGATCCGCCTGGCAAAACACTGTGCGGCACGCTGGGGCAGCCAACAGCAGCTTTACCAGGCACGCTGGCGGGCCAGCCGTGCCCGGCACTGGCTCAGCGCATGGCGGGCCGAGCTGCTGGGCATGCTCCCGCAGGCGATCGCCGCGCGCCTTGGCAACGGTAATACGCCGCAGGTGCTGCCATGGCCTTTGCCTGCCGATTGCGAGCACGGCCAGCCTGCCGTTCTGCTGCTGCCTGCCTCGCACGTGCTGACGCAGCACATCGAGCTGCCCGTCGCCGCCACGCGCAACCTGATGCAGGTGCTGGCCTACGAAATCGATCGATACACGCCGTATACCGCCGACCAGGTCCACTTTGTCGCCCGCGTGGCGCAGCGCCGCGCACCACAGGCCCAGGTTGAACTGGTGGCCATCGCACGCAGTACCCTCGACACCCTGCTGGTTGCCTGTGGCGAACAGGGTGTGCACCTGGTCGGCATCGATGCACTGGACGCCCGGGGCGAACGCCTGATGATCGACTTGCTGCCGGCCGAAAGCGCCCGCACGCGGTCACGCCCAGGCCAGCTGGGCCGCTGGCTGTGGCTTGGCTGCGCAGCCTGTTGCGTAATGCTTGGCGCAGCCTGGCTGGAGCGCCGCCAGGGCGAGGTTCTGGCCATGCAGCGCGAAGTGGCGGCACAACGCGAGGCCGCCCAGCAGGTGCAGCACTTGCGCCAGGCCCTGGACACCACGCTGGGCGCCTCGACCTACCTGGCCAGCCTCAAGGCACAACGCCCCACCGTCACTGCGCTGCTGGCCGACCTCACCGCCTGCGTGGGCGACGACACCTGGATAGAGCAGCTGGAAGTGAGCGATGGCACGCAAGTGACGTTCACCGGCCAAAGCGAACGCACCAGTGCCTTGCTGGCGCAGGTAAAGACCTGCACCACGCTTGAGCACGCGCAGTTCAAAGGCATCATCCAGGCCGACAAAACCACGGGCCGCGAGCGCTTTTCCATCACCGCCCAGCTCAGCCAGGAGGTGCCGCATGCGCCCACTCACTAGCAGAGAACGCAAGCTCTGCGCCTTGGGCGTGCTCGCGCTGTTGCTTTGGCTGGCCTGGTACCTGGTGTTCGAATGCCTGCTGCTCGCCCCCCTGCGCAGCCTGGACGCGCAAGCCCAGACGTTGCGCGAGCAGCAACGGCGCTATGCCAGCCTAATGCTTCAGCAACCTGAACTGCAGGCCCAGTTGCAGCGCAGCCGCAACGACCCCGCCCAACGCAACAGCCTGCTGCCGGGCGAAGACCCCAACGCCGTAGCCGCCGACCTGATGCAGCGTGCCGTCGATCAGGTGAAGGCGCAGGCGCACGTCGGCCCCGGCTGCGATATCACCCAGCGCATGCCCATCGCCCCCGCCGAGCAGGGCCAGGCCGAGCCTTATCGCCCGGTCAAGGTCAGCCTGACGCTGGCCTGCGCCATCGAACCACTGGCGGCCCTGCTGCATGCACTGGAGTACGGCCAGCCCAGCCTGTTCATCGACCAGCTGAGCATACGCCGCAGTGCTGCGGCGCCAGCCAAGGGGCCTGCCGGGCGCCTGGAAGTCCACCTGCTGATACGCGGTTACCTGCACGCGCAGCCAGCAGAAGGAAGCGACTCATGATGCGTGCCGCTCATCTGGTGCTGCTGGCTGCCAATGTCAGTGCCCTCGCCGTGGTCGCCTGGATGCTTGTCGCGCCAAACCCACCGCAGTGGCTGCCGGCGCAAAAGCCGTCAGCAACGCCCGCCCACCAGCCACCGGCGCCACTGGCCGAGCTCGCCCAGCCAGTGCGTGCCGCCACCTGGGCGCACCCGATCTTCAGCGTTGACCGTCAGCCCGACCCACAGCAGCAAGGCCAGCACAGCCCTGCATTGGCCAACCTGACGCTGACCGGCGTGGTGCTCGACGGGCAGTCGCGCTGGGCTTACCTGCGCGAAGGCCGCAAACCAGCCAGCAAGGTTGCGCTGGGCAGCACGCTGGCAAGCGGCTGGACCCTCACCCGGCTGACCGCGCTGAGCGCAACCTTCACCCGTGCCGGGCAACAGCACACCCTGAGCATGCCACTGCTGCGCCTGCCGCCGCCGTCCAAGGCCTCCGCCATCACTCTTCCGCGTATTGAAACCCCATGACCATGCAAGCTCCTTCACGCCACCCATTCCCTACTCTGCGTGCGCCATTGCTCGGCCTGAGTGTCGCCGTCGCCCTGGCCGGTTGCGCCACCACGCAACGTGACCTGCACACCGACCCGGCGCTGCTGCAGCAAGCCTTCAACGGCGCCGACGCCCCAGCACCTGTGGTCACCAGCCTCGAGCCCGCTGCCCCGCCCGCTGCTACGGCCCCGCGCACCGCGCCTGGCCGGCAGATCATCACCGGCAACCAGCGTTTCATCCGCAAGGCCTCGGCAACGCCCCCCGCCGCGAAGGATGAGCAAGGCGATATCGTGTTCAACTTCACCGACCAGCCCATCGAGGCGGTGATCAACAGCGTCATGGGCGACCTGCTGCATGAAAACTACAGCATCAGCCAAGGTGTCAAAGGCAGCGTCAGTTTCTCCACCTCCAAGCCGGTCACCAAGCAGCAGGCACTGTCGATTCTGGAAACGCTGCTGTCGTGGACCGATAACGCCATGATCCGCCAGGGCGAGCGCTATGTGATCCTGCCGGCCGACAAGGCCGTCGCCGGCAAACTGGTGCCACAGGTGCCGGTCGCCCAGCCTGCCACGGGCCTCGCCGCCCGGCTCTACCCGCTGCGCTACATCGGCGCCAGCGAAATGCAGAAGCTGCTCAAGCCTTTCGTACGTGAGAATGCCTTCCTGTTGGTCGACCCGGCCCGCAACGTGATCAGCCTGGCAGGCACCCCCGATGAACTGGCCAACTACCAGGACACCATCGACACCTTCGACGTCGACTGGCTCAAGGGCATGTCGATTGGCGTTTACGGCCTGCAACGCGCCTCGGTGGCCGAGCTCATGCCGCAGCTGCAGAAGCTGTTCGGGCCCGACAGCGGCATGCCACTGTCGGACATGGTCAGGTTCATGCCCAACGAACGCACCAACTCGATCGTCGCCATCTCTGCGCAACCGGAGTATCTGCAGGAAGTCGGTGACTGGATCCGCACCATCGATGAAGGCGGTGGCAACGAACCGCAGCTGTTCGTGTACGACGTGCGCAACATGAAAGCGGCGGACCTTGCCCGATATCTGCGCCAGATCTATGGCTCGGGGCAGATCAACGACGACAAGGCGGCCAGCGTCGCGCCAGGGCTCAAGACCACCAGCCTGACCTCGCTCAACGGCACCGGCGGCCAGTCGGCCCAAGGCCTGGGCGGCACTGGCATGAGCACCCGGGCCAGTATCGGCCAGGCGCCATCGGAGGATGACTACGAGGACACTGAGCAAACCCAGGCCAGCAGCGCCGAGCCGGGCGACGGCTCGGCCAAGAGCCTTGAGGAGTCGGTGCGCATCACCGCGCAGAAAAGCAGCAACCAGCTGCTGGTACGCACGCGGCCAGCCCAGTGGAAAGAGATCGAATCGGCCATCAAGCGCCTGGACAGCCCGCCGCTGCAGGTGCAGATCGAAACACGCATCCTCGAAGTCAAGCTCACCGGCGATCTGGACCTGGGCGTGCAGTGGTACCTGGGCCGCCTGGCCGGCAATTCGTCCAGCACCACCGTCGCCAACGAAAGCGGCAGCCAGGGTGCGCTCGGTGCCGGTGGCGTCGCGCTGGGCAGCGCCTCGATGTTCTACTCCTTCGTCAGCAGCAACCTGCAGGTGGCCCTGCGCGCGCTGGAAACACGCGGCCTGACCCAGGTGCTTTCGGCCCCCTCGCTGGTGGTGCTGAACAACCAGCAGGCGCAGATCCAGGTCGGCGACAACATTCCGATCAGCCAGACCACCGTCAACACCAGCGACTCCGACACCACCCTGAGCAGCGTCGAATACGTGCAGACAGGTGTCATTCTCGATGTCGTGCCACGGATCAACCCCGGTGGCCTGGTGTACATGGACATCCAGCAGCAAGTGAGCGACGCCGACGACAGCGCCGTCACCACCACCCAGCCCAACCCGCGCATTTCCAGCCGTGCGGTATCGACCCAAGTGGCAGTGCAAAGCGGCCAGACGGTACTGCTGGGGGGCCTGATCAAGCAGGACAACGGCCAATCCGATACCCGTGTGCCGGGCCTGTCGAGCATACCCGGGCTGGGCTGGCTGTTCGGCAGCACCTCCAAAAGCCGTGACCGTACCGAGTTGATCGTGCTGATCACGCCAAGGGTCGTGAACAACCCCGAACAGGCGCGCCAGGTCACCGCGGATTATCGCCAGCAGATGCAGGTGCTCAGGGAGCAAGCAGCGCTGAACAGGTAGAGAACAAACCGTGCATGGTTCCCTACTGGGCCCTTGCCGGTTGCATGTCACTGCGCATCCGTGCAAGGGTAAAAAAGGAATCCCAGTTACAAACAAAGGAAGCGAAGTACCCCATGCCAGGAATCACACGTATCCATCGCTATTTGCGCTCACTGTCTGCAAACCGATCTGCAGCCAGTGGGCGTGAAGTCAAACAAGGCGCCCGAGCTGCCTCGAAGCTCGCAGACATCCTCTGCACTCCCCGCTCTGTTCCCCCTTATTTCTACGTCGCGCCGGTGCGCGGCCCTGTCGATCGCATGCCCCCTACCTGACAGCTCAAGCAGCGGTTTTTTTCGCAATGCTCGCTTGTACCCGTCTGCAAGCCGAGATGAATCACGATTCACCAAGGGGCAATACCGAATGATCTTTTTTCAGGGCAAACGCATTTTCAGCGCCATCTTCGATATGGATGGCACCATGTTCGATACCGAGCGCCTGCGCTTCAAGACGTTGAAACAAGCGTCGCTGGAAATTGCCGGCAAAGCGCTGAGCGAACAAACATTGATCGGCTCGCTGGGCCTGAGCGCGAAAAAGGCCGAGGCCCTCGCCAAGGCCCACAACGGTGACGGCTTCCCGTACGCCCAGATCCGCCAGCGCGCCGATGAGCTTGAGCTGGAGTACGTGCGCAATCACGGCGTACCGATCAAGGCCGGCTTGCTGGAAGTGCTGGAGCGGCTACGCAAGTCTGGCCTGACCATGGCGGTCGCCACCTCCAGCCGCCGCGCCATCGCCGAGGAGTACCTGATCAATGCCAATGTGCTCAAGTATTTCGACATCACCGTGTGTGGCGACGAAGTCAGCCAAGGCAAACCCCACCCCGAAATCTTCCTGCGCGCCGCCACCGCACTCAATTGCGAGCCGAGCCAGTGCTTCATGGTCGAAGACTCGGAAAACGGCATGCTTTCGGCCATCCGCGCCGAAGGCCAGGCGATCCTGATCGAAGACATCAAGCCGCCGGCCGCTGAAGTCAAAGCGGGCGCGCTGAAAGCCTACCGCAGCATGAATGAATTCCTGGCTGACTTGAGCGAGTGCGTGCCTGACCTGGGCATGCCGCAGCTTGAAGAGCCCTTTCCAGCGTCACTGAACCAGTTCCGTGTCGGCATTCACGGGTTCGGCGCCATCGGCGGCGGTTACCTGACCCAGGTGTTTTCCCATTGGGACGGCTACACCCGGCCATGTGAAATCATCGCCGCCACCCGTTCGCGCATGCTGCGCGAGACCGTTTCTGCGTTTGGCCGTTACAGCGTGCGTTACGGCGCCACCTCGTTCGACCAGACCATCGAAAATGTGCGCATGATCGACATGGACGATGCCGAGGCGGTGATCGACATGTACAACGCGGCAGAAATCATCGGCCTGAGCCTGCCGGAGCAGGCCATCCGCAAACAGGCCAAGGTGATTGCCCAAGGCTTGCTGCGACGCTTCGAGCGCCGGGGCCGTGACCTGACCATCCTGATCGTGCTGAACAAGATCGGTGGCGCCGCGTTCGTGCGCCTGCACGTGCAGGCGGAGCTGGAGTTGCTGTGCACGCCGGACATCACTCAACAGATCCTGCAAAAGACCCATTTCGCTGAAACGGTGGTCAGCCGCATCGTGTCCAAGCTCAGCAACGAGGCGTTGGTCCGCCAGTTGCGCATCAAGTCGCAAATGTTCCAGAACAGCCTCGACGACGAGCCTGCACCGGCCAGCAAACCATCCGCGCCGGTACCTGAATACGAGCGCCTGATCTGTCGATTCCGGCCTTTCGCGCAGTCCAGCAACGCGATGAGCCAGCTGCACCTGATCCTGTTCAACAGCGAGCCGGACATGCCGTTGTATGTGGAGCGCGGCAGTGACCTGCTGGAGCGTCTGCGCCAGGTGAAAACGGTCGCCGACATCGCCCAGATCCAGGTCATCAAGAACCGCTTGTGGAACGGCCCTCACGCCATCATTGCCTGGTATGCAAGCCTGCTGGGCTATGACTGGGTTGGCCAGGCCATGGGCGACGACCGGGTCAGTGAACTGGCCGAGCGCCTGATCGGCCAGGAAGTCGCGCCAGCACTGGTGGCTGAGAATGCCGACATGGCAGAGGCGGTGCGCGATTTTGCCAGCACCTTCCTGGAGCGCTGCAAAACGTCGTTCAAAGACCCTTGTGCCCGTGTGGGGCGCGACCCCCTGCGCAAGCTTCAGCGCAACGAGCGCATCCTGAGCAGCATCGACCTTGCCCACAAGCACGGCATCGAAACCCCCGGCCTGGCTTTCGGGGCTGCACTTGGCATTCACTATGCGTTGCGCTGCAAAGACAGCAAGGACCTGGAAGCGCAGACCATCAAGCGGCTTTACCAGGACAATGGCGAAAGCGTCGAGGCTGTGCTTACCCACAAGGGCGATTACAACGGCAAGCCTTACCCGGGGTTGGACCCGGTTGGCGACGCGGCGCTGATCGAGGCCATTGCAGGGAATTTCAGGCAGTTGCAGCAGGAGCAGGATTCGGTGATGTACGCGGCGCAGTGAGGCCTGGTTCGTCGTGATATGCAGACGCCCTTGAGAGCGAGCGCCGCCCGCGCGGCGCTCGCTCTCAAGGGCGTCGAAGCGCTCAAGGCATGCAAAGGCCGAGAAAAACCCAAAATCCGATCGACCTCTCACGCCCTGTCGGCGTCCGATGAACTGCACGTGCGAATTCACTCAAGGGCAACCAGGAGGCCAATCGCTCATGAACGATCGCATCATCGAATTTTTCACCGACACCACCGTGTTCGGTATTTCCATCCTCAACCTGCTGCTGGCACTGGCTGTCGCCGCCCTGACCTTCCTGGCCACCCGGGCGGCCATCAGTTTTTTGCTCAGGCGGGTGCAACGCTGGTCCGAGCATGACGGCGCACTGAGCCAGGTAATGGCCAAAGTGCTGTCCGGCACCAGCAACTTCCTGCTGTTCCTTGCCTCTGTTCTGGTAGGCCTGAGCATGCTCGACCTGCCCGAGCGCTGGCTGAGCCGGGTGGGCAGCCTCTGGTTCGTGGTGGCGGCGCTGCAGATCGGCTTGTGGGTCAACCGCGCCATCGGCCTGGGCCTTAACCGTTACTTCGCCCGGCACAGCACCGCGGGCCTGAATCAGGGCAGCGCCCTGGCCACCCTGGCGGGGTGGGGCGCACGGGTGCTGCTGTGGTCGGTGGTACTGCTGGCCATGCTGTCGAACCTGGGCGTGAACATCACCGCCTTCGTCGCAAGCCTGGGCGTGGGCGGCATTGCCGTTGCGCTTGCCGTGCAGAACATCCTCGGCGACCTGTTCGCCTCGCTGGCGATTGCCGTGGACAAGCCGTTCGAGGTGGGCGACTTCATCGTCATCGGCGCACTGGCCGGCACCGTCGAACAGGTCGGGCTGAAGACCACGCGCATCCGCAGTTTGGGCGGTGAGCAGATCGTCATGGCCAACGCCAGCATGATCAGCAGCACCATCCAGAACTACAAGCGCCTGCAGGAGCGGCGCATCGTCTTTGAGTTCGGCCTGTCTTACGACACCCCGACCGAGGCCGTGAAAAAAGCCCCGGCCATTGTCGAGGAAGCGATCAAGGCACAAGAGCAGGCGCGTTTCGACCGCGCCCACTTGCGCGGTTTCGGCAAGGAGGCGCTGGAGTTCGAATGCGTCTACATCGTCAAGGACCCAGGCTACAACCTCTACATGGACATCCAGCAGGCCATCAACTTCCGCCTGCTCGAACGGTTCTCCAGAATCGGCGCAAAATTCGCGGTACCGGTGCGGGCGATCAAGGTCACAGCGCTGCCGCAAGGGGCCGATGCCCTGGGCCAGGGCATCGAGGGGCGGGGCTTCAAGGAGGCCTGAGCGGCACTTGGGCCCTGGCCGTTTTCAACCGTGCCTGCGCAGGGCATCGACCAATTGGGCCTTGGTCATGCTGGAGCGGCCCTTGATGTCCTTGCTGCGGGCCTCCTTCATCAGGCTTTCCTTGGTCTGGGTCTGCAGGGACGAGCCTGATGCGCGGGCATGGCCCTGACGGGTTTTGGCCGCACGCCTGGCGGAATCAGAACGCGCGGTGCTCTTTTCGCCGGGCGTGGTCTTCTTGCCTGAGCCCCCAGCTTTCTCGCCACCTCCGGACTGCTTGTTGACGGTAGCCCATGCGCGAGCCTCGGCCTCATCCTTGGAGACCCCCTTATGCTCATAGCTTTCTTCTATGTGCTCAGCCTTGCGCTTTTGCTTTTCGGTGTATTTGTCCTTGTCTCCACGTGGCATGACATTGACTCCTCTGTGGTTGGAATTCCGGGCTGCAGGCACAACCTTGAGACCCTGTGATTTTGAGGGCGTGGGGCCGTGAATGTTCACCGTGGCATGCCAAACTGGGCTGATGGCCTGCCCCGAGCGAAACGAATCAAACTTTTATCCGCCTATGGGCTCTTCTGAAAGACGCTGACCCAACAGCCCTGCCCCGTCAGCCAACAGGACGTGCCATGACGACCCACGCCTTGCAGCAACCAGCCGGCGCTTCTGCGCAGAAGCGCTTCTACAGCACCGACATTCCGGCCCGCCTCGACCGGCTGCCGTGGACGCGTTTTCACACCTTGCTGGTCATGGCGCTGGGCATCACCTGGCTGCTCGACGGCCTTGAGGTGACATTGGCCGGCTCGGTGTCGGGCGCCCTCAAGGCCAGCCCGACGCTGGCAATGACCAATATCCAGATCGGCCTGGCAGGCGCAGCCTACATCGCCGGAGCCGTACTGGGTGCATTGCTGTTCGGCTGGCTAACCGACCGCCTGGGGCGGCGCAAGCTGTTCTTCATCACGCTGGTGCTGTACATCGGCGCAACGGCTGCCACGGCGTTCGCCTGGGACCTGTGGAGCTTTCTGCTGTTTCGCTTGCTCACCGGGGCCGGCATCGGCGGGGAGTACACCGCCATCAATTCGACCATCCAGGAATTCACCCCGGCGCGCTACCGCGGCTGGGTCGACCTGACCATAAACGGTACGTTCTGGATCGGTGCAGCGTTGGGTGCAGTGGGCGCAGTGGTTTTGCTCGACCCAGCGGTGCTGGGCGGCGAACTGGGCTGGCGGCTGTGTTTCGGCATTGGCGCGGCACTCGGCTTGCTGATCCTGCTGATGCGCCTGTGGATACCGGAAAGCCCACGCTGGTTGATGATTCACAATCAGCCGGAAGAGGCCGAGCGCATCGTCGCCGCCATCGAGCGCCATTACCACCAGCGCGGCATCCCCATCCCCCCGCTGCAAAGCCCGGCCCTGCGCCTGCGCGCACGCGATCACACGCCACTGCGCGAGGTGTTCCAAAGCCTCTTCGTGGTGCACCGGCGGCGGGCACTGGTCGGGCTGACACTGCTGAGCGCCCAGGCCTTTTTCTACAACGCGATCTTTTTCACCTATGCACTGGTGCTGACCGACTTCTACAACGTGCCGCCTGCCCAGGTAGGCTGGTACATCCTGCCGTTCGCCTTGGGCAATTTCTGCGGGCCGTTGCTGCTAGGCCGGCTGTTCGACGTGGTCGGGCGGCGCATCATGATCAGCTCGACCTACCTGCTTTCCGGGGTATTGCTGGCCATCAGCGGTTACCTGTTTCAGCAGCAACTGATCGATGTGACCGAGCAGACCATTGCCTGGATGGTGATTTTCTTTTTTGCCTCGGCAGCCGCCAGTTCGGCCTACCTCACAGTGGCAGAAACCTTCCCGCTGGAAATCCGCGCGCTGGCCATTGCCGTATTCTATGCATTCGGCACAGGGCTTGGCGGCCTGATCGGCCCGACCTTGTTCGGCGCGCTGATCGAGACCGGCGAGCGCCTGAATGTCCTGTACGGCTACCTGATCGGCGCAGCGTTGATGATCATCGCGGCACTGGCCCAGGCGCTGTGGGGCGTGGCGGCAGAACAACGGCCACTTGAACACGTGGCCAGGCCCCTGTCGCAAGTGAGCGATACCTGAACCATTCGGAGACTTTATGCTGCGCGCCTTTGAACGACGGCTCGACCCTTTCCCACCCGACGAGGCTCCACCACCCCCGGTTGGCCTGCTGCGCTTCCTGTGGGCCTGCACGCGAGGCGCGCGTGGCTATGTGCTTGCGCTCGCGCTGCTCAGTGCCGGGGTGTCGATCTATGAAGCCTGGCTGTTTTCCTTCCTGGGGCAGGTCGTCGACCTGCTGGCGGCCTGGCAGGCGGGCGGCGCTGCCGATGGGCAGGAAACCCGGGTGTTGTGGGGCATCGCCATCGTATTGCTGACCAGCATAGGCCTGGTGGCGCTGCGCACGATGGTGCAGCACCAGGTACTAGCGATCAACCTGCCGCTGCGGCTGCGTTGGGACTTCCACCGGCTGATGCTGCGTCAGAGCCTTTCGTTCTTCTCTGACGAGTTCTCCGGCCGGGTCACCACCAAAGTGATGCAGACGGCCCTGGCGGTGCGCGAGGTGTTGTTCACCATTATCGAGATCGCACCGGGCATCGGCGTGTATTTCATCGCGATCATCGCCCTGGCCGGCGGCTTCGACCTCAAGCTGATGCTGCCTTTCATTGCCTGGGTCGCGTTGTTCGGGCTGGCCATGCTGTACTTCGTGCCGCGCCTGGGGCAAGTGGGGCAGGAGCAGGCCCACGCGCGTTCGTCGATGACCGGGCGAGTGTCGGACGCCTACACCAACATCACTACGGTGAAGCTGTTCTCGCACTCCAAGCGTGAAGCGCACTTTGCGCGGGCGGCCATGGAAGACTTCAAGCTCACCGGTTTTCGCCAGATGCGCCTGGTCAGCCAGTTCGAGATCGTCAACCAGGCGCTGGTGGTCGGCCTGATCGCTGGCGCTGGCGGCTATGCCCTGTGGCTCTGGCACCAGGGCGAAGTGGGCACGGGCGCCGTTGCGGCGATTACCGCCATGGCACTGCGGGTCAACGGCATGTCGCACTGGATCATGTGGCAGATGACTTCGCTGTTCGAGAACATCGGCACCGTGCAGGATGGCATGGAAACCCTCACGCGCGGCCCGAAGGTGCAGGATGCACCGAACGCCGGAGTGCTCAAGACCACTGGCGGTGCGGTGGACTTCGACAATGTCAGCTTCAACTACAACGGCGAACGTCAGGTGCTCGATGGCCTGACGCTGCACATTCGCCCAGGCGAAAAGGTCGGCCTGGTGGGCCGTTCCGGTGCGGGCAAGTCCACGCTGATCAACCTGCTGCTGCGTTTTTACGACGTCGACAGCGGCGAAATACGCATCGATGGGCAGAACATTGCCAAGGTCACCCAGGACAGCCTGCGCAGCGCCATCGGCATGGTCACCCAGGACACCTCCCTGCTGCACCGTTCCATCCGCGACAACATCGCCTACGGCCGCCCCGATGCGACCGAGCAACAGATCCGCCGCGCCGCAGCCAACGCCCAGGCCGACGGATTCATCGAGCAGCTCAGCGACCGGCAAGGCCACAGCGGCTATGACACCTTGGTGGGTGAACGCGGCATCAAGCTTTCAGGCGGCCAGCGCCAACGCATCGCCATCGCCCGGGTCATGCTCAAGAACGCCCCGATCCTGCTGCTCGATGAAGCCACCAGCGCGCTGGATTCGGAAGTCGAGGTCGCCATCCAGGAAAGCCTCAATGAAATGATGGAGGGCAAGACGGTCATCGCCATCGCCCACCGGCTGTCGACGATCGCCGCCATGGACCGGCTTATCGTCATGGACGAGGGGCGCATCATAGAACAGGGAACCCACAGCGAACTGCTCGCCAGGAACGGCACCTATGCCAGGCTGTGGCAGCACCAGAGCGGTGGCTTCCTGGGTGAGGATCAGGGCGTGGCCGAGGCCATGGAGTAAGCCATGGGCCGTTCACGGATTGCCCTTGCCCTGGCGCTGGCTGTCAGTACCGCTGCGTTCGCCGAGCAGCCGTTGCGCCTGCAACAGCTCAAACGCTGCGGCGACTTGATGGACAACCAGCAGCAGACCTGGTGCCTGCGCGTGCAGGGGCTTGGCCAGGCCACACCGCAACTGCTGCTCAGCGGCAAAGCAGTGGCCCCGGAGCGTGTCCAGCGCCAGGGTGATACCTTGCGCCTGCAACTGGACGGCACGGCCGTGCAAAGCGGGCCGCTGTGGTTGCAGGACGGCCCGCGCGCCAGCAATGCCGCCTGGCTTACCCTGCACAACAACCATGTGCTGGCCGCAGGGCCCAAGGAAGTGGCCAGAAACATGGATGGCCTGACCACCTATGTCGACCTCGTCAGCGTGCTGATAGAAGAGGACCACGACGGCCGCCAGGAAGCCGAACGTTTGGCCCGTAAATACGGGGCCAAGGTGGTGGGCAGCATCGCTCCTCTGAACCTGTATCAGTTGCGCCTGCCCGCCCAGGACCTGGTGCAGCGTGACGCGCTGGTGTTACGGCTGGGCGGTGAAACCAGCGTGGACGCGGTGGTGGTGGAGGAATCGGCGCCCGAAGAGGCAGAACACGCCCCCACTGAGGCACCGGGGGCCAGCAAGCCTGCGCAAGGCTCGGACGAATGGGCTGCCAACCGCTTCCTCGATGCGGTGCACTACTACCAGCGGCGCATCCCGGGCCGCCAGGTGCCGGTGCTGCCCACTCCGGTTCGGGTCGGGGTGATCGAACGCAATGTCGACTTCGATACCGCAGATTTCGCAGACTACCTGGGCGCCTGCGAGGGGCACCGCACTTGCGTGTATGCCCAGGATGCCAGCAAGCCGGACAACCACGGCACAACCGTCGCCGGCATTCTCGCCGCCGGCTGGGATGACGGGGGCAACACCGGCTTCCTGCGGGGGCTGGACAAGGCGGCAGGTGGTTTCGAGGTGATTGTCGAACGCAACTCCGATGCCGGTATCACCGCCAACATCGCCGCATCGGTGAACCTGGTCGAGGACGGCGTGCGCGTACTCAACTGGAGCTGGGGCATTCACCGCGTCGGTGCGCGCAACGTGCAAGGCGATGAGGTGGATTCCCTGCTGCGCTCCGGGATTGCCATGGGCGGCTATGAAGAGCTGCTCGAGGAGTTCTTTCTCTGGCTGCGCAAGGCCCATCCGGATGTGGTCGTGGTCAACTCGGCCGGCAACGGCGCCTCGTTCTCGGGCACCGACGAGTATCGCCTGCCCTCCTCCTTCATCACCGAACAATTGCTCGTGGTGGGCGGCCATCAACGTAGCGGGCAGGCTTCTGCCCCTGTCGAGTCACCGAACTACGCCGTCAAGCGCAGCACCTCGAATGTAGACATGCGCGTCGACATCACCGCCGCAGCCTGCGCCCACGCCTCGACCCGCCAGGCAGGCCAGCCCGGCGCGGTGCATTGCGGCACGTCCTATGCCACCCCGATGGTCACCGGCCTGGTAGCCGCGATGCTGTCGATCAACCCGCAGCTGCAGCCCGAGCAGCTACGCATGCTGCTGCGCCGCAGCGCCATGACCATTGGCGGCAATCACGACTTCGAGCGAGAGGACGCCGAAGACCTCACCGCACCGATCCTGCCCTCCGAGCGCAACTTTCAGTTGCATGACCGGGACGTGGGGCGTTCTGCGCGGCTGGACATGCAAAAAGCCCTGGAGCTTTCGGTACAAAGCCGTGAGCGGGTGCGCTGAGCATCACCCAGCACATCCGCGCTCACGGCCTCGATCATGTTGCCTTTTTCTCCACATCCCTGGGCGGCTTGGCCGGCCCTTGGGGATCGACCTGCGGGTCGTCCAGATCCGGTGAGTCCGGGTCAAAGCCCAGGTCATCCTCGGTGTCGGCGTGTTCGGACGAGTGCGGCCCCTTGCCTCGCGCGGTTTGTTGCGCGGTGGAATCATGCGCCGTACCGCTTGAGCCGTCTGGCCGACGGGCATCGTTGTCCCGTTCTACTTCACCTTGGCCTTTTGCCTGGCCTGCTTTTTCGGGCGCTAGCGTGGTTTGCGTCTTCATTGCCCCTCCTCAACCTTTGGCGTGATGCAGCGCTGGCTGCCCCACCGGGGCAACGGCTGCTGTAACAGAGGAAGCCTGGACGCCCGATAAAGTTCACCTCGCCATCGTTGTGCCGGGATGGGCGGCCAGCTCGGCGGCTGGCCGCCAGCCTTGCTAATCGAAGATGGCCACTGCCCGAACGAACCCGGCGGATGCCTGGCGGATCTTGTAGGGGAAGCAACTGACCATGAAGCCATAGGCCGGAAGCTGCTCCAGGTTGGCCAGTTTCTCCATCTGCCCATACCCGATGTCGCGGCCAGCCTTGTGGCCTTCCCAGATGATCGACGCATCGCCCGTGGCGCTGAAACGTTCACGGGTGTACTTGAACGGTGCATCCCAGCTCCAGGCATCGGTGCCGACCACCCTTACGCCCCGCTCCAACAGGTAAAGCGTCGCTTCACGGCCCATGCCGACCCCGGCTTCGAGGTAGCCGGGCTGGCCAAACAGGCTGCCTGCACGGGTATTGACCAGCACGATGTCCAGCGGCTGCAGTTGATGGCCGATGCGAGCCAGTTCGGCCTCCACCTGCGCCGCCGTCACCACGTGGCCGTCCGGCAAGTGGCGAAAATCCAGCTTCACACCCGGCTGCAGGCACCACTCCAAAGGCAGCTCATCGATGCCGAACGCCCGCTCGCCGCCATTGGTGGTGGACGCATAATGCCAGGGCGCATCCATGTGCGTACCGCTGTGGGTGGTGATCTGCAGCCGTTCAGCTGCCCACGACTCATCGCCCGGCAGGTCTTCCTTGCGCAGGCCAGGGAACATCGCGGCCATTTCCGGCCAGCCCTGCTGGTGGTCCATGTAGTCGATCTTTGGCAGCAAAGGCGGTGGGTCGGTGTAGGGGTTGTTGTCCAGGGTTACAGAAAGGTCCAGCAAGCGACGCTTGTTCACGTTCATGCACACATTCCTTTACGGGTTGCCGCAATGCTGCGGCGCGGTGGCAGATCAAGGGCGTTGCGCAGCAAGCCAAGCACTGAGCCGTCATGGCAGAAGCCCAGCTTGCGGGCCTGGGTTGTGCGCAAGGGTGGATAACGACCGAACAGCGCTTCGAGCTGTGGCTCGGGATCGAAGCTGATGCATGCATGGTTCTCGTCGCCAAGGCAGGCCTGCAGCCCGGCAAGCACCTGGGCGATCGACAAGTGCAGCACGGGCAACTGCCAGATCCGCCCGTAGCCCGGGTCTTGCAGTTCGGCGGCATGCAGCAGGTTGTCCACGCAACAGCGCGCCGACATCCACCAGGCGCTTGCTTGAGCCGAGACCGGGCAGGTATAGGGTTCGCCGGCCGCATAGGCGTGCAACAAGTCGCTCATGAACGCCGAGCGCAGCCCGTTCGGCTCGCGCGGGCGGGCGACGATGCCGGGCAGGCGCAGCGCGCGGCCGTCCACCTCGCCGCGCCGCGCCAGGTCCTGCAATGCGATTTCCACCATGCGTTTGTGGGCCGCATAGGACAGTTGCGGCGAGGCCGGCTGGTCTTCATCCATGCGCTGGGGCAGATCGCCGCCATACACCGCAACGCTGCTGGCGTACACCAGCACTGGCGGTTGCCGGGCATTGCGCAACTGGTCGAGCAGCTCCAGGCTGCCCTGCAGATTCACCTGGTAACCCAGCTCGTACTGCGCCTCTGCGGCGCCCCCGGGCAGACTGGCCAGGTGGAACACCACATCCACACCATCGGCCAGCGCCCGGCGCAACAAGGCAGGGTCGGTCACACTGCCGTAATGGCGCCGTAGCCGCGCATCGTCGGGCAACCCGTCCAGTTGCTGGTCCAGCACCAGCAATGCCTGGATGCGCTGCCCGCGCAGCGTCCCCGCCTCCAGCAGGCGCCCTACCAGCTGGCGACCGACGAAGCCATTGGCCCCGCTGACCATCACGCGCATTGCCAACCTCCCGGCACCACACGCTGCTCGATGGCGCCGAACAGCACCTCGCCTGAGGTATCCCGTGCCTCCATCCGCACGCGGTCGCCGAAGCGCATGAAGGCCGTGCGCGGTGCACCGTGGGCGATGGTTTCAATGGCACGGCGCTCAGCGATGCACGCCGACCCTACGGAACGGTCCGCGTTGGACACGGTACCCGAGCCGATCAAGGTGCCGGCGCTAAGGCGCCGGGTCAGCGCCGCGTGAGCGATCAGTTGGTGGAACCCGAAATGCATGGCTCCGCCATGGGGGTGGCCGAACCACTCGCCGTTCCACTCCACGTTCAGCGGCAGGTGCACACGACCGTCGCGCCAGGCGTCGCCGAGTTCGTCGGGGGTAACCGCCACCGGAGCAAAGCTGCTGGCGGGCTTGGCCTGGACAAAACCGAAGCCGGTCTTCATTTCCCTGGGCGCCAGTGCACGCAAGCTGACGTCGTTGAGTTGCAGCACCAGACGCACATGCTGCAAGGCCCGGTCCGGCGGGCAGCCCATGGGCACGTCGTCGACCAGCACCGCGAACTCGCCCTCGAAATCGATGCCGTGGGCCTCGCTGGGCAAGGGAATGTCGGCCCGCGGCCCAAGAAAGTCGTCGCCGGCCCCCTGATAGATCAACGGTATGTGCTCGACGCCATCGATGGGGTCCAGGTTGAAGGCCTTCTGCATCAGCTCGCCGTGGCTGAGGAAGGATGAAGCGTCCAGCCACTGCCTGGCCTGGGGCAGCGGCGCGGCGAGCAGTGCCAGGTCAAGGTCGAACGCACCCGGGGCCTGCCCGGCGTTGAGCTGCTCATACAATTGCTGCAGGTCGCCCTCGACCTGCGCCCAGTCGTCCAGGGCAGCCTGCAGCGTAGCGGCGATGCTGCTGGCCTCCACCGCCCGCTCCAGGTTGCGGGCAACCACCAGCAGGCGGCCAGCGCGGCTACCGTCATTGAGTGTGGCGAGCTTCATGGCAGCACCTCCTTGAGCTGCTCGGCGTAACGACCGTCAAGCAGGATGAACACCATGCGCGCCATCTGCGCGGTGCGGTTGCTCCAGGCATGATTGGTGCCGCGCTGCACGACGATGTCACCCCGCTTGAGGTGTACCTCGTCGCCGTCCAGCACCAGCCACACCTCACCTTCAGTGACGATCCCGTAATCCAGGGTTTCTGTGCGGTGCATCAGTTTGTGCTTTGAATCAGCGTTGCCCGTGCCGGCATGCGCTTCGCCGATTTCGGCGAAGGCGGCCGCCGCCTGCTCAGCGCTGACCTGGTTCTGCAGGCTGTCCGGCGGGATATCCACCACGCGGATCACACTGCCCAACGGGCCGGGGCTCAATTGCAGGGGCCGGGCGGTCGGGTCGTCGCCGTTATCCAGCAGCGCCGGGCTGCCGGCACTGTTCCACACTTCGTAGAACACCGTGCCAGGCACCGCCTTGAGCGCAAAGTCATGCGCCGTAGGGCCACAACTGGCCACCACCGCCTGCCCTTGGGAGTCGTGGCCGGTGACGACGCGTTTGAAGGTTGCAAGTGACTGCATGCTGTCTCCTGTCAATTACCGTGGCCGGTGCCAGGGGCGGCACCTGGGCCTGTGTTGGAAAGCTGATCGTTCACAGCGCCCCCACTGCGCCCGCCGCGCGGGCGCGACGCAACAGCAGCAGGCACAGCGGCGCCAGGATCAGTTGGCTGAGGGCAACCAGTAGCAGCGCCTGGGGCAGATGCGGCGCCGCGCCGCCGGTCAGCGCAAGCACCAGCAAAGGGCTGATGAATTCACCGGCAAAAATCGCTGCGGTGAAGCCGCCCGTGGCCCGGCCGCGCTGGTCGAAACCGACGTGCTGCATGACCTGGCTGATCAGGGTGGGCAGCAACAGGCCCACGCCCAGGCCATTGACCAGTACGGCCAACACCACCATTGCGTGGCTGGTGGAAAGCGCCATCAGCCCGCCGCCAAGCCCCGCCGTGGCAAACCCCAGCGCCAGCAGGCGGCCAGCAGGCTGGCGGGCCAGCAAACGGAAGGCCAGTGCGCCGGCTAGCACGCCGAGCTGGTTGGCGCCCATGGTCAGGCCCACCTGCTGGGGCGCATCCACCTGCAGCAGTTGCAGCAGGTAACCAACCTGCACCGGTACGATGAACAGGCTCACACCTGCCAGGCCGGTCAGCAGGTAGATCGGCGCCAAGGCGGCCCAGGGAAAGCGTGAAGCCTGGGCGTGTTGAGGTTCGACACAGCGGGCCTGAGGCTCCCACAACAGCAAGGCCATCAGCGGCAGGCACAACACGCCGACTGCATACAGCGCGAACGGCGTACGCCAGCTGTCCTCGCCCAGTGCCCCGCCCAGCCCCATGAACAGGGCGGCTGACAGCGAAGTGGCGACCATTTGCAGGGCAAACAGGCGCTCCCGGCGCTGGCCATCGAAGTAGTCACCCATCAATGTGGTGCAGCAGGTCATGATCCCGGCTTCGGCCAGGCCAATGCCGGCGCGGCTGGCGATGATCAGGCCAAGTGAATCCAGCCACAGCGGCATCACCCCGCAGACGCTGTAAAGCAGCATGCTGGCGAGCAGCAAAGCCCGTCGGCCGACACGGTCCGCCAGCATCCCGGCCCATGGTGCCGCCAACGCAATCACCAGCGCAGGCAGCGTCAGCACGACCGGTACCAGCACCGCGACGCCGGGCGTCTCGGTGAAATGCATCTGCATGCGTGGCAGCACAGGCGCGATCAGCACTGCCCCCAGCACCGGCAGGCAGCTGCCGAACAGCAATAGCAGCGCCTGAACACTGCCGGCGATACGTTCAGCGGCCATGGCTCACCTCCTCCAGCGAATGAAGCTTCGCCTGGCGCGGGGTGAGTTCAGCGCCTGCCAGGCACTGTTGCGACAAAGGCTCACGAGCAGGCAACACCGGATCCGCCTGCGAACGCACCTGGCCTTGCGGCAGCAGGAAGTAGGCCAGTGCCGGCAGCAGGACCAGTGCCCCGACCATGTTCCACACGAACATGAAGGCCAGCAGCACGCCCATGTCTGCCTGGAACTTGATCGGCGAGAAGATCCAGGTGCCCACCGCAATGGCCAGGGTCACGCCAGTCAGCATCACCACCTTGCCGGTGAACAGCAGCGCGCGGTAATACGCCTGGGAAAGGCTCGCCCCCTGTCGCAGCTGGGCCAGCACGATGCTCATCACATAGAGCGCGTAGTCCACTCCGATGCCGACGCCGAGCGCGATCACAGGCAAGGTCGCCACCTTCACGCCGATGCCCAACGCCACCATCAACGCTTCGCAAAGGATCGAGGTGAGCACCAGCGGCAACACCGCGCAAAGCACCGCACGCCAGGAGCGGAAGGTCACCAGGCAAAGCAGGATGACGGCCCCGTAAACCCACCAGAGCATGTCGCGGTTGGCCTGTTTCACCACCTGGTTGGTGGCGGCCTCGATGCCGGCGCTGCCGGCAGCGAGCAGGAAGGTGGCCTGTTCGCTGTCGTTGTCGCGGGCAAAGGTCTGCACGCTGTCCACCACCCGCGCAAGCGTGTCGGCCTTGTGGTCAGTGAGGTAGGCATAGAGCGTGAGCAGGCTGCAGTCATCGTTGTACAGCCCGCGCGGGGCGTTGGCGGTGACCATGTTCAGGGTCGCCTGGTTGTTCACCAGCTCGTACCACTTCGGGCTGCCTTCAGACAGGCCAACCAGTACCCTGCGGTTGAGCAGCGCCAGTGAGTTGGTCGAGTCCACGCCCGGCAGGCCGCGCAACTGCCAGTCAAGGTCGTCCACACGCTTGAGGGTATCGTAGGCCGAGCAGCCGCCGGCTGGCGTGCGCACCATCACCGCAAACACGTCACTGCTGGCACCGTAATGCTCGGTGATGAAGGCGTTGTCGCGGTTGTAACGCGAGTCCGCACGCAGCTCGGGGGCGCCAGCATCCAGGTCACCGACCTTCAGGTGCAGGCTCACGGCGAATCCGCCAGCGGCCATCAGTACCGCCAGTGCAATGCACCACGCCGCCCAGCGGCGCCGGGTGAAGTGGTCCAGCAGGCGCCACATCGCGTGCTTCTGCGCCCCGCTTGCCTCCGCCTCTTCGGCGCGCAGGCTACGGCGCGCACCTCGGGCGCTGACGCCGACATAGGAAAGCAGCACCGGCAGCAGGATCAGGTTGGTGAAGATCAGCACCGCCACGCCGAGGCTGGCGATGACGGCAAGGTCCTGGATCACCTGGATACGGATGATCATCAGCACCGCAAAACCCACTGCATCACACAACAGCGCAGTGAGCCCGGCCAGGAACAGCCGGCGGAAGGTGAAGCGCGCCGCCACCAGGCGGTGCATGCCGCGGCCGATGTCCTGCATGATGCCGTTCATCTTCTGTGCGCCATGGCTCATGCCGATGGCGAACACCAGAAACGGAACCAGCACCGAGTACGGGTCCAGTTCGTATCCCAGCACCGGCAGCAGGCCCATTTGCCAGATCACTGCCACCAGTGAGCAGGTCACCACCAGCGCCGTACTGCGCGCACATCGGGTGTACCAATAGAGCACGACAGCCGTGATGGCGATGGCGGCGGCGAAGAACAGCAGGATCTGCCTCAGCCCATCGATCAGATCGCCCACCACCTTGGCGAAGCCGGTGATGTGAATCTGCACACCCTGCTGCTGGAAGCGTTCACGCAGGGTTTCCAGTTCGCTGGCGAAGGCGGTGTAGTCAAGCGCCTTGCCGTCCGGCGTCGTTTCCAGCAGCGGCACGTAGACGATGCTCGAACGCTGGTCGAAGGCCACCAACTGGCCGATCTCGTTGGAGCGTTCGACGTTGCGCTTGAGCGCTTCGAGGCTCGCGAGGCCGCCGTCGTAGCCGTCGGGGATCACCGGGCCGCCTTCCAGGCCCTCCTCGGTCACCCCGGCCCAGCGGGTTGAGGGGGTCCAAAGCGACTTCATCGCCGCACGGTCGACGCCCGGCAGCAGGTACACCGCGTCGTTGAGCTGCTGCAGGCTGTGCAGATAGTCCTTGTCGTAGATGCTGCCACTGGGGTTGGCCACGGCGATGCGCACCGCGTTGCCCAGGCCGGCAAGTTCCTGGCGGTGTTCCAGGTAGTTGTGGACGAATGGGTGATCGCGCGCAATCGTCTTCTCGAAACTGGCGTTGAGCGTCAGGCGCGTGGCCTGCCAGCCAAGCAGCAAGGTCGCGGCCAGGCACAACAGCAGGACCAGCGCCCGGTGGTTGAACAGCGCACGCTCCAGCAGCGACCCGGACATGTTGTCGAAGTCATCGAGACGGCCGCTGCAAGGCGCGGGCGGATTCATGGCATGCATGGCTCAGTCCTTCGTGGAAGAGGAAGAAGAAGGTGCCAGGCGGCGTGCACCGGCCATGCCGACGGCGACGATGGAACCGTCGGCGGCAGTGGTGGCGGCAGTCAGTGGCAGGCCATCGGAGACCGGCAAGGGATGCGCGGCAAAGTCGCTGAGGCTGCTGCGCAGCAGCATCCCGGCCTGGTTGGCCAGCAACACTTGATCACCGGCGACGCGGATGCCGTTGAGCGAAGCAGGAATCGGGTTGGCCAACGCCTGGAAACTGGCACCGCCGTCATCGGAGGCAAACAACGAACCGCGCAACCCGCCGACCAGCAGCCGCCCGTTGGGCAGCACGCTGGCAGCGAAGTAGCTCCCGTCATAAGGGCCTTGCAAAGCCTCGAAATGAGCACCGGCATCGCGCGAACGCAGCAGCAGGCCCTGTTCGCCGGCGACATACACGTCAGCGCCCTGACGTGCCAAGGCATACAGGTGCAGGCCGCGGCGGTTGGGCAACAGGCCCATGCCGGACTGCCAGCTGCGCCCGCCGTCGGCCGTGATCATGGCCAGGCCGTAGGCGCCCACGACCAGGCCGTGCTGCGCATCGGCAAAGCTCAGCGCCAGCAACGGCTTGTCGGCACCGTCGGCCAGCAGCCGTTGTGCCGCGGCCAAACGGCGCTCATCAGCAGATGCCTCGGCTGCCTGCAACTCCAGCGCAGCGGCGCGCTTGCCGTCGAGCTGCAAAGTCCAGTGCTCGCCGCCATCCTCGCTGCGCAGCACTACGCCGGCGTGGCCAACCGCCCAGCCGTTGCGCTCGTCGACGAACTGCACCGCGGTCAGGCTGACACTCACCGGCACGGTCTTGGCCTGGCGCCAGGCCTTGCCGTTGTCATCCGAGAGCAGCACCACGCCACGCTCGCCCACCGACACCAGGCGCGTGCCGGCACGGGCCACATCCTGCAACACCGCTCGCAAGGCCTGGGGGCCCTGCACTGCGGGCTGCGAGAGCACATCCACGCTACCGCCGGCGTAGGCCGGGGGCAGCGCGCAACAGGCGGCCAGCAGCCAGCCATGGAGCATCTTGTTCATCGCACGCAACCTTTTGTTCTTGTAGTCGATACAGCCCAGGTGCAATGCGCCTGCTCAGCGCACGCCCTCACCCGCCATGGCATCGGCGGTGAATACCGAGTCCTTGTAGGGCGGCACGATGCGGTACTGCTCCTGCTTGCCGGCAAACAGATCGCCGGCAAACCACGCGCCGGACAGCAGGTCATAGAAGCCGTTGGTCAGGGTCACCACGCCAGGCAGGTCAGGCAGTACCACCGGCGAGGTCCAGACCACTTTGGCCAACTGGTTGCGTGCGTCGTATCGCTCACCCAGCACCGCCGCCCAGGTGTCTTCATCGAGGTAGTAGGTGCTCTTGGGCATCACGTGACGCTGGCCCTCCTTGAGCGTCGCCTCCACCACCCACACCCGATGCAGTTCCCAGCGGATGGCTTGTGGCTTGAGGTGATGCGGGTCGAGCAGCGCTTCGGCGTTGGCGGCGGTAAACACCTTGTTGGCGTTGTAGGGGATGTACATCTCTTTCTTGCCCACCAGCTTCCAGTCGAAGCGGTCCAGGCGGCCGTTGAACACGTACAGTTCGTCGAAACTCATCACCCCCGCTGTAGCTGGGGTCGGCGTGTCGCAGCAGGCATTGGGCAGGCGGCGCACGCGGCGCTGACCAGGCAGGTAGGTCCACACCGCCGCTTTATCGGCATTGAGGTTTTCAAGGCCGGTGATGGCCTCGCCCGCCCGCAATGGCGGCCCATCGTTGGTCATGCGGATGGACCAGAACACACCTTTGTCACCACTGCCCCCAGGCAGATACCAGGGCATCTGCAAATCGGCGCGCGAATCGTTGGTCAGCACGTGCTTGCCGTCGGCGGTGGTCAGGTACTGGTTGAAGCTGGCGTGCCACGAGGCCCCGCGCCAGCGCAGCAGGTGGTTCCACATGGCTTCTACGCCATTGCCCGGGATCGGGAACGGAATGCCCCCGGAGGCGCCTTCGGGCATGGCGCCGGCAGGGCCGTCCACCAACTTGCCGCTGGTGGCGTTGGCAAAGGTTGCGTCATACACCGATTGCGGTGCGGCAGCGCTGCGGTGGGTCGGGTACACGTCCAACCGGTAGCTGTCGGGGTACTTCTTGAGCATCGCCTGGATGCCTGGGGTCAGCTTGTCAGCGTACTGCGTCATGTTCTGCGCAGTGATTGTCAGCAGCGGCTTGTCAGCGGCGAACGGGTCGCCACGCTTGCCGCCGTCCTTGTAAGCGGCGTCGACCTGGGTGTAACCGCCGGTCCAGGCGGGGATACTGCCGTCGGCATTGCCGGCACGCTCGCCGCCCAATGGGGTCAGTGTGGTCTTGAGCGTTGCCGCCTGCTCGGGGGACACCGCGGCAAAAGCGCCGTGGGCGAGCAGCAGCGAGGCACTCAGGGCAGTGAACAGGGAAACGACTTTATTGTTGTGTTTCATCGGGTAGTCCTCGGTCAGAAGGTACGGCTGACGGTGAAGGCGATGAAGTCGCGGTCTTTGAGCGACTGTTCGAAGGTGTAGTTGTTGTCGGCATCGAGGAAGGTGTTTTCGGGGCCGTAGTAGTGCGTGTAGGTCAGGCCAAGGCTCCAGGTATTGAGATAGTTGCCCTTCAGGCCGATGTTCAGGTCGCCGCCATGGTCGGTGCCAAAGCCGGTACCCAAGGCCATGGAGGCACCGTTGGTGTAGCTCGCCCCGATCGGCACCGAGAGGTCCAGGCCTGGGTAGATCTGCCGGTACATCGGTTCGAAGACCAGGCGCAGGCTGGTGGCGTCACGGTCGGCGTTGGGGTCGACGGCGTCGGCGTTCTTGCTCACGCTCATCACCCGGTTCCAGGCAATCTCGCCCAGGAAAGTAGACTCGGCGGCAATGAAGTTAGGCTCCAGGCTCGCCAGCCAGGAGACGTTGGCATGCAGCGTGCGGCCGGTGGCGTAGACCGGGTTGTCGTCGTTGTCGATCACCTCGCCCGTCGCCAGTGCATGCTGGTTGGTCGAGGCCAGTGGCTGGTTCCAACGGGTGGAAAGCTCGCCCGCGACGTTGAAGTTGCCCAGGGTGGTGGAAAAACTGGCGCCCAGTGCCTCGATGCCCTCGGGGTACACCCAGTAGAACTCGCCGGCCTTGCCACTGACCGGGTCGAGGTTGGCGAAGTCGGGGCGTACGTTGAGCTGCGGTGACTTGTCGTGGAAGCGAATGGCATAGAGCCCCCAGTCCACGGTCTCGGTGCGCCAACGCAACTGCACACCGCCCTGCCCCGAGTCTTTGGCTTCCTTGTCGTTGCCATGATAGAAGGCCAGTGGCTGGCCACCAGGGAACACCGGCGCGCCAACGAACATGCGCTCTGCGCCGTCCCCAAAGAAGTCGTCGTTGGAGAAATAGCTACCGGCTGCCGGCAGGCGGTTGGCCTCCCACTCGAACTGGTAGTAGGCGCCCAGGGAAACATCCGGCGTCAGCTGCAACTGCCCGGAAATCTGCTGCACCGGGCGGATCAGCTCCTTGAACTGGGTGTTGGGCACCGACAGGCCCTTGACCACATCCACCGGCGCCATGCCCCCGGCGATGCCGTTCATGCCGTAGAACAGGCTCTCGCCCCACTGCATGGCGTAACGGCCCAGGCGGCCAGACACCGGCAGCTCACCGATCTCGGCCTTGCCAAAGATGAACGCATCGAGCAGCTCGCCCTTGCGCCCGTGCAAGGTGCGGGTGTCATCGGTGAACTCGTCGAAATCTACCGAATAGCTGTTGGCGCGGCTGGGGTCGCCATTGTCGGTACCTTGGTTGTAGACATCGTCATACCAGGCCGCGCCACTGACCCGGGCGCCGACGTTGCCGTAGGTCACATCCAGCTCTGACAGCAGGTCCAGGCGGTTGGAAATCAGGCCTTTGTCGAAGTTGCGGTCACCATCATCCAGGTTCAGTGTCGTCTGCCCCTCGGTGAGTTTGCTGCTGGCATCCTGGGTGCGCCAGGCGGCGCTGTACTTGAGGGTATTGTCCCAGCGTACCCTCAGGTCCGGGTTGCCAGTATCGAATTGCAGCGCCTGGGCCTGGCTGGCCGCCAGCGCGAAAATCGCCAGGGTGAGGGGTTTGAGCGGCGGCAACGGCCGGGCGGTTGCGCCTTTACGAGTCAACATCGTGGTTTCCTCTTTCTTGTTCTTGTGTCGGTGTTGGCATGCGTCGCGGCGCGCCAGCAAGGCAGGGTGCGCCGGGCACAGGTATCAGATCGGCCGAGCCGTGACCTCCAGCATCTGCTTGACCAGGCCGATGCGGTCAAAGGACGGGTCACGCTGGACCTCTTTCTCGCCCGCCAGCAGCGACATGTCGCTGATGAACTTGCAGCGCTCGAAACGGCGGCCCATGAAGCACTGCAACTGCTCGTCCAGGCTGCCGCCGGCGGTCAGCGCTTCGGCCAGCACCACGGCATCTTCGATGGCCATGCCCGCACCCTGCCCCAGGTGCGGTGTGGTGGCATGGGCCGCATCGCCAATCAGCAGCACGCGGCCGCGGTACCAGGGCTCGTCGACGAACACCGCCTCCAGTGGCTTGTAGACGACCTCTGCGCTGTCACGGATCTGTTCGCGCAGCTCACCGATCAACCCGCCAAACCCCGCCAGGCGCTGGCGCAGGCCAGCAGCAAGCCCGGCCGGGTCCATCCACGGGTTGCCCGGTTCGTGGGAAGTGGTGAACAGGTACATCAGGTTGTCGGCCAGCGGCACCAGCCCAGCATTGCCCGAGGGGCCCTGGTAATTGGCCAGGTGGTCGATACCGGCTGCGCGCGGGAAGTTGTGACGCCATACCGACTGGCCGGTGAATTGCGGCTGGTAGGCATCACCGAACAGCAAACCACGGATCTTCGAGTACAGGCCATCGGCACCGACCACCAACGCATAGCGCCCCTGGCGGCCATCGCTGAACAGCACGTCCACGCCAGTGGCATCCTGCTCGAAGCTCTCCACAGAGGTGCCCAGGCGCACTTGGGTACCGAGTTCGATGGCGGTTTCGCTCAGCACCTTGTGCAAGGCACGGCGGGAGATACCGACGTTGGCCGGGTACTGCGGGCCGGCCAGGCGCTGCCCCGGAATACGCGCCAGCTGGTGGCCTTCAGTGGTGTAGATGGCTACGTCCTCGAAGGCGTAGGCCGCGCTCAGGTAGGCATCGAGCACCCCCAGGCGGTGCATCTCGCGCACCACGTTGCTCTGCTGGATGATGCCGACGCCGTAGACGGTCCACTCGGTCTTGAGTTCGACCAGGTCGACCGCCATCCCCTTGCGGCGCAGCGCGATGGCGGCGCACAGCCCGCCAATCCCGCCGCCCACGATCAGTACGTTGCTCACAGTATTCATGGCATCCCTCACGTCTTGTTCTTGTTGTTCGCCGCAGCGTGGGCGGCGGGCATTTCCTGTGCCTTGGGCACAGCTTCCCGGCAGCGCCGGGCTTTGACCAATCGAGTCCTGGGATGCGACCTATCACGCGGCGCGATACCTCAGGGGTGCAACTGTTGCAGCGGCACTACCAGCCAGCCGTCCACCTCGCGGTGATCAAGCGCCTGCAGCGCATCGCCACGGCAAGGGCCGTGAACGCAGGTGCCATCGTCAGGCCGAAAGCGTGCGCCATGGGCGTAGCAGACCACCCACTGGCCATCGGCACTGAGGAAGCGGTCCTTGCGGTACTCCAGCGGTACCAGCAGGTGCGGACACAGGTTGCGGTAAACACGCACAACGCCGCGGTGCCGCAGGGCGAACAGGCTGTCTGCCCCCCTGCCCTGCGGGTCGAAGCCGCGTGCCTTGCCCTCGCTCAGTTCCGCGAGCGGGCACAGCGCCACGCAAGGCACAGCTCAGGGCTGCTTTGGCGGTGGGCCACCGGGCGCCCACTTCTCCCGCGAAGCGAAAAGGAACAGCTGCGAGTTGTCGGCCGACATCGGTGCCTGGCGCGCCGCCCACTCATCGTCATGCTTGTCCATGTCGGCGTCGTACTCGATGTGGCAGCCCAGCGGGCTGTTGAAGTACCAGAACCAGTTCGAGCCCAGCAGGTGACGGCCCGGGCCCCAGAAACTGGTCCAGCCCTTTTGCTGGAAGCGATTGCCGGCCAGCAGCACTTCCGTGCCGCTGCCCATATGGAAGGTGAAATGCTCGCAGCCCTGCATGTGTGGCGGCGTCTGGATCATGAACAGGCAGTGGTGATCGTCCATGCCAGCGGTGCGCATGAACGGGCCGACGCCGATGAAGCTGTCAGTGGTGACGAAGCCCAGGCGGTCGCGATAGAAGGCTTCGCCTTTGGCCGCATCGGGCACGAAGTACACCACATGAGACAAGGTGCGCGGCTGCGCTGGCATGTCCAGCGTGATGCCCAACTGGTTGAGGGGGCGCTGCGGCGCGCTACCGGGAGCGTTGGTGAGGTCGGCCGGCGCCTGGAAGCTGCGTCTGCAGGAGACCTGGAAGGCGATGGCAAAGCCCAGGTCGTCGACACTGTGCAGCACACCCTGCTCGTCACGGCGCACCTCGCGGTCGCGCCCCAGCTCGTCGGCGATGGCCTCAAGGTCCTGCGTCGCTGCCACGCCGTAAACGGTTTCACGCAGCGATGGGGTCGGGCCCAGCGCCGGCGGCAGGTGGGGGTCATCGCCGTGACGGATGATGATCGCAGTGCCGTCGAGTGCTTCGAAACGGCCACCGTCGGCATCCAGTTGTACGGCTGTGAGGCCGTAATCACGCAGGCAATCGGCGCAGGCCTGGATATCGTCGACGCCGAATACCAGTGCGTCGAGTCCAAGAATGTTCATGGCTACCACTCCATTGAAATTGTTGTTCGGTGCCAGCCAGGGTCACCGGTAGCAGGTCGGCGCGGCGGGCAGGCCGCTCGACTGGAGGGCAGATTGCTGGCTGATCGGCCAGGCTGACCAATCGCGAGTCAGGATGCGAGGCATCGGTAATCGCGATACCTGTGCGCAAGCCCATGGCGCCTGGCGCTGGCTCGGCTGGACAGCGGATTGGCCTTGACGTATCGGCAATGCGGCGGGAAGGTATCGCGAAAATAACTACAATAACCGTGAGCTATCACCATGCGCTTTCACCACCTGGATCTGAACCTGCTGGTCGCCCTGGATGTCCTGCTCGAGGAGCAGAACATCACCCGTGCCGCTGAACGCCTGCACATGACGCAATCGGCCACCAGCGGGGTGCTGGGCCGCTTGAGAACGTTTTTCGAGGACGAACTGCTGGTGCAGGTCGGCCGCAAGATGCAGCCCACACCCTATGCACTGGAGCTGGCCCAGCCGGTGCGCGAGGTGCTGCTGACCATCCGCTCCTCGATTACCGCCAAGCCGGTGTTCGACCCCTCGAGCAGCAAACGGCACCTGCGCCTGGTGACCTCGGACTACCTGATCAGCGTGCTGTTCGCCCAGGTCATCCAGAAAATCCACCTTCAGGCGCCGCACATCACCTTCGAAATGATCAGCCCCGGTGACAACAGCGCCGAGCTTCTGATGCGCGGCGAAGTCGACATGATGATCGTGCCCGAGCGTTACCTCATCGATGGCCACCCGTCGCAGCTGTTGTTCGAGGAAGACCACGTGTGCGTGGTCTGGCGCGACAATCCGCAAGTCGGCGAGAGCCTGACGCTGGAGCAGTACATGCAGATGGGGCATATCTCGGTGGGCTTTGGCCGTAACCGGCACCTGAGCATCGAGGACTGGTTCATGAACCAGTACGGCTTCAACCGCCGCCTGGAAGTGATTACCAACGACTTCAACACCCTGCCGCAGCTGCTGGTAGGCACCCCCCGCGTGGCCACCATGCACCGGCGCCTGGCGCAGCTGTATGCCCGCTACCTGCCCCTGCGCATCCTGCCGCCACCGGTGAAGATCCCGGTGATGCGCGAATTCATGCTCTGGCACCGCAGCATGGAGGGCGACCCCATGCACCGCTGGTTGCGTGAACGCATCAGCGACTTCATTCAGCATGTCGACCAGCAACCCGACGCCCTGCTCGCCAGCGCCTGACCGGCAGCCATCGCCCCGGCCGGCGCAACGTCGCCGGGGCATCGCGTTTGGCGATACCTCGCATCCCTGTTCACGATTGGCCCCACCTCGCCGTGTCTGCGTACCTTGCCTTCGGACAGCGCCTTGCGTACCTGTCGCAATTGTCAGGCGCCGGACTCAACGACCGCAGAAGGACAACAACAATGTTCCGTTACTTCCCCACCAACTATGTCTGGAATCTCTCGGTGGACCTGGCCATCGAAATGGGCGCCCGCCTGGGCGAGATCGAAGCGATGTGCGCGCCGCTGCAGGAGGCGGCCCTGCAACCCGACGCCGCCGGCACCCAGGCGTTTCGCGAAACCTGGTCGAAGATGGCCGACAAGCTCTGCGCCCTGGCCGAAGAAGACGAGGCCGCAGGCCGATGCCTGTCCGCTGGCGAAAAATACAACCGCGCTGCCACTTACTACCTGACCTGCGAACGCCTGCAGGCGCATGGTGCGTCAGGGCGCGAGGCCCTGTACCAGCGTTTTCTCGAGACCTTCGCCCGCGGCATCGACCTGTCCAGGGAAAACTGCGAGCGGGTGGAAATCCCCTACGAAGGCCAGCATCTGAGCGGGCTGCTCGTGCGCGCCGAAGGCACGACCGGCCCGGCACCACTGCTGGTGCAGGTCAACGGGCTGGATTCGACCAAAGAGATGAAGTACCGCGTCGGTCTGCCAGCGTGGCTGGCCAAACGTGGCGTGTCCTCGCTGATCATCGACCAACCCGGCACGGGCGAGGCGTTGCGCCTGCAAGGCCTGACCGCGCGTTACGACAGCGAGCATTGGGCCAGCCGCGTAGTGGACTGGCTGGAAACCCGCCCGGAAGTCGACCCCAAGCGCATCGGTATGGAAGGGGTATCGCTGGGGGGTTACTACTGCCCACGTGCGGTGGCCTTCGAACCGCGCTTCGCCTGCGGTGTGGTGTGGGGCGCCAACCACGACTGGCGGGATGTACAGAAGCGTCGCCTGGAGAAGGAAGGCGACTTCCCGGTGCCGCATTACTGGGCGCACGTGTGCTGGGTCTGGGGCGCCAAGGATATGGATGAATTCATGACCATTGCCGAAAACGTGCACCTTGATGGCGTGCTCGACCGCATTCGCGTCCCCTTCCTGGTGACCCACGGCGAAAAGGACTCGCAGATCCCGCTCAAGTGGGCCCATCGCACCTACGAGCAGCTGGTCAACAGCCCCAAGCGCGAATTGAAGGTCTTCACTGAGCGCGAAGGCGGCGTGCAGCATTCAAGCTTCGACAACAGCATCAATGCCGGCCAGTTCATCGCCGACTGGGTTGCCGAAACGCTCGGCGGGCATACCGCCTGAACCCTTGCTGGTGAAGGTGCCGGGGCAGCCTGTATGGCGACTGCCCCGGTGCCTGTCAGCGGTTCATGCCGTCATCAGGCCGGTGCCCGCGTACCGTGGAATGATGCGATCCGCCACCCCTTCTCCCGTTTGACCCAAAGCTGCGTGGCGAAACCTTCGGCGCGCACCGGTTCACCGCCGCCGCGTTTTTGCAGCAGGTTGCATTGCACCCCGCTCATCAGCGCCAGCCCGTCGGCAAACACCCGCACCGTCAGCTCACCGCGATCCACGGCCAGGTAGCGCACGGCATTGCGGGCATAATCCAGGTACTGTCCTTTGTCCTGCACCAGCCCCGTGGTGTGGACATAAAGCAAATCATCGTCGAACAGCACCTCGAGCTGCTCATGGTCCTCGTGGACCAAGGCGCGCTGGCGTTCGGCTTCAAGGCTCAGCAACTCATCACGAATAGCCTTCATGGTACTTCCTTCAGGATTGATTGACCGGCACATCCTCACCTCACCCCCAGCGCAAGGAACAATCGTGGATATCCATGCCTGCCATCGACACTGACGATACCTGGCCATTGCCCCCTGCCGGCCCGGGCAACCCGGCAGCCACAGGGGTTGCGGCAGGTATCGATGCCGTCGATGGGTGGCCAACGACAGGATCTGATGGTGCCTGCCGCCGCAGGCACATAGCCTGCCGGAAACAACAAGACGAGTAGAACCCGACCATGAGCGCCCTGCACCTTCACTGCGCCACCCTGTTCGATGGCGCCAGCCTTCAGGCACGCCAGCAACAGACGCTGATCATCGAAAACGGCCTGATACGCCATGTTGGCGCGACGGCCCAGGCGCCACGCCCATTGCCCGGTGACCGCGAAGCGCGCGGCGACTTCGTCATGCCGGGGTTGGTAGACGTGCACACCCACCTGGCGTTCGGCAACGCCCAGAGCGAGGAAGACATCGACATCTGGACCAGCGACGAATTCCGCGCGTTGCGCGGCATGTTCTTCGCCCAGCACGTGCTGGCTGCCGGGGTCACCTCGATGGTCTGCCCGGGTGACAGCGGCCAGCTCAGCATCGCCGTGCGCAACACAGTCAACGCCGGGCTCTTCGAAGGCCCGCGCATCGCGGCAAGCAGCCGCGTGATCACCAACCGGCAAAGCCTCAACGACTGGTTTCCCAGCCGCGTCGGCGCACCGGAATACTTCACCGCTGCGCTGGTCACCAGCCGTACCGAAGCCATCGCGCAGATCCGCAAACAGGCCAAGGATGGCGTCGACCTGATCAAGATCGCCATGGACGGCACGCACCGCCGCCCCAACGGTGAAATCATCGCCGCCTTCACAGCCGATGAAACCCGCGAAATGGTCGACGAAGCGCACCGCCTCGGCTGCCGGGTAGCCACGCATGCCTACGGCCGCGAAGCCGTGATGTACGCGGCCAAGGCAGGCGTCGATCTGGTCTTTCATGCCTTCTACATGGACGACGCCTGCATCGAAGCACTTCTGGAGGCAGGCAGCGTGCTGGCGCCCACCATGACCTTCCCACAGAACACCGTAGATTTCTGCCAGCCCCACGACCCGGCGGTGACCACAGGCTACGCCGGCTACTGTGCCCGCACGCTGGAACTGGGCACGCCGGTGCTCAAGCGCGCCAAGGCTGCCGGAATTCCTTTCGCCTGCGGCAGCGACAGCGGTTTTGCCGTTACCCCTTACGGCGAGTGGCATGCGCGTGAACTGGAGTTGCTGGTCACGCGCCTGGGCTTCACCCCGGCACAAGCGCTGCACGCTGCGACCAATGTCGGCGCACGCCTGATGCCACGCGGTGAAACGCTCGGCACCCTGGAGCCAGGCAAACAGGCCGACCTGTTGATCCTCGACGGCTCGCCGCTTGACGACATCCGCATCCTGCAAGACCGCAACCGCCTGCAGGCGGTGTACAAGGCAGGCCAGCCAGTACGCCTGCAACGCACGCCCTACAACCCTAAACAGGTGTCGGACTTCAACTCCCTGAAATGGACCGAACTCTACACCCGCGACCGTGTAGCCGAACTTGGCAAATGGAGCCAGTGACCATGCAGGCACTCGATTTCGAAACCGCCGCGCGGCTTGCCGCGTCTACGCTGCGACACGCACGGGCCTTGGGCGTGCGGCCTTTGGCAGCCGCCGTGCTCGATGCTGCAGGCCACCCGCTGGCGCTGTTGCGCGATGAGCAGGCCAGCGCCTTGCGCCCACAGATCGCCACCGCAAAAGCCAGCGGCTGCCTGGGTATGGGCTTCGGTGGCCGGGAGCTGGCAAGGCGCGCTCAGGTGATGCCAGCATTCTTCGACGCGATCAACAGCCTGACCCAAGGCCACGTGATCCCGGTACCCGGCGGTGTTCTGCTGCGCGACACCGAGGGGCGCCTGCTCGGGGCAATCGGCGTCAGCGGTGACACCTCGGACAACGATGAGCGTTGCGCCTTGCTGGCCATCGAAGAGTTCGGCCTTGTCGGTGACACGGGCGACCTTCAGGCGTGATCTACCCCCGCCGCCTGCTCGGTCAGCACCTGTCGCAGCCAGCTCAGGGCCGGGTCGGATGCTTGTTGCGGGTGCCATTGCACCACTTGAACAGCCACCGGGAAGGCGATGGGCGATGGCAGTACCCGTAGCTGATGATGACGCGCCAGCCCTTGGGCCTGGCGCCGAAACAACGTAGCGATGCGCGGCGTACCGGCGACGAAGTCGCCCATCAGCGCGAAACTCTGCACCGCCACGGCCACACGCCGCTCGATGCCGATTTCACGCAGGTGCTGGGTGTCGAGCGAGAGGTTCTGGCCATCGGTGAACTCGCGCACGACATGCGCGGCTGCACAGAACTCAGCCAGGTCAAGGCCCGCCTGGTAAGCCACTGCATGCGCGCAAACAACGCAGCACAGCTCATCCTCGAGCAACACTGAGTGGGGGTAGCGCGGATTTATGCGCCGCTGGGGCACGACCACCAGGTCGCTGCGGCGATAGTCCAGTGCCTCGGCAACCACGTCACCGTCACGCGACAGCGGCAGGTCGCGAACCGTCAGCGATATGCCGGGCGCCAGGCGCGCCAGTACACGGCTGAGCGCAGGCATGACAGTGGCCGCCACATAGTCCGACGCCACCAGGGTAAAGCGCCGCTCACAGCGGCCGGGGTCGAAGTCCAGGGACGTCTGCACCACCTCCCCGACCAGGCTTAGTGCCTTTCGCACTCTGGGTGCCAGCTGCCGCGCCAAGGCACTGGGCTCAAGGCCGCGCCCGAGCGGGATCAGCAGGGGGTCCTGAAAATGTTCGCGCAGGCGCCCCAGCGCAGCGCTGGTGGCAGACTGGCCAAGGTTGAGGCGCTGCGCCGCCCGGCTGACGCTGCACTCCTCGAGCAGCACATCCAGGGCGACCAGCAGGTTGAGATCAAGACGTCGATAGCGCATGGGCAACTTATACCCGACAGGGGTGCGCTCACGATGCGGTTTTCGCACTACCAGGTATCGCCCTGCGCGATACATCGGGCTGCATCGCAGCAGTAGCCGCGCTCAAGCCTTGCCAATCTCCGGCACCAGCATCCACTCCGCGCTGTCGTTCCACACATCCATGCGCACGATCTTGCCCGCCTTCACTTCGAAGCGGTCCAGGTAACGGTTGCCGGAAAAGCTGCGGCCATCCGGCCACTGCCCGTACAGCGTGCCATTGGAATACACCACGGTGTGGTCCTCGCGCTCGCACCAGTCGAACTGCCCCAGCTGCTTTTTCACCCAGGTGTAACGCGCGCCGTTGAACGCGGTGATATCGGTCGGGGTGGGCATCGCGCGGCCGCCGGTAAAGGTGATGCGCACGTCGTCGCTCATGAACGTGGCGGCGCGCACCGGGTCGGGGGCCATGGAGGCGGCGAGGAAGTCGCGCACGATCTGTACGGCGCTGTTGCTTTCGGTCATTGCAAGTCTCCGAGGGTGTCCAGAACGGGGCGTCGGCCCCGAACGATGCCTTGATGCAGTGCACGCGAGGGCGCTGAAGCCAAGGCGCAAGCCCCAAAACACGGGGTGCCCGAAGTATTTTCCAAATGGCACCTGTTTTGCTAGCACATTTTTATAAATTGCTAGCAATCAGGAGTTCGAACCATGTTCAGCCGTTCCTTGCTACGTCGCTGGCTGCCCTGCGCAGCCTTTTCCCTGGCCTGCTGCACAGGCTGGGTACAGGCTGCCGAGCCGATCAAGGTGGGCCTGGTGGCCGCGTTGTCGGGGCAGTCGGCCAAGTCCGGCGAGGCCCTTACCCGGGGCCTCACCCTGGCCATCGACGAAATCAATGCCAAAGGCGGGCTGCTGGGCCGCCCGGTGGAGCTGGTGCGCCGCGATGACGAAAGCAACCCGGCCAAGGGCATGCTGGCGGCGCGCGAGCTGATCCAGCGGGAGAAGGTCAGCGTGCTGTTCGGCGGCCTCGACACCCCGGTGTCGCTGGCCATCGTACCGTTGGCCAACCAACTGAAAACGCCGTTCATGGGCATCTGGGCGGCAGGCACCAAGATCACCGAGAACGGCGCGAAGGACAACTACGTGTTCCGCGTGTCGGCGGTGGATGAACAGGTGGATGAAGCGCTGGTCGCCTATGGCCTGCGCCAGGGCATGAAACGACCGGGTTTGATCCTGGCCAACAACCCTTGGGGCGAGTCGAACCTGGCAGGGCTCAACGCGGCCCTGGCCCGCCGCGACATGGCCCAGGCGCCGGCCGAGCGCTTTGAAGACAGCGACCTGGACATGGTGCCGCAACTCACCCGCCTGAAAAGCGCAGGTGTCGACACCCTGCTGCTGGTCGGCAACGTCGGCCCGTCGGCGCAGGTGGTCAAGTCGCTCCAGCAGATGGGCTGGAACGTGCCGGTGGTGTCGCACTGGGGCCCGGCCGGCGGCCGCTTTGGCGAGCTGGCCGGGCCAGACGCCGGGCGCGTGCACTTCATCCAGACCTTTGTCTTCAGCGCCCACAACAGCGCCCGCGGCGATGCCTTGCTGGCCGCACTCAAGCAGCGCTACCCACAGGTCAAGACCCTGGCCGACGTGACCCCGGCCGTGGGCATCGCCAACGCCTACGACGCCATGCACCTGGTGGGCCTGGCGATCGACAAGGCCCAGGACACCCAAGGCACGAAGGTGCGTGACGGCTTTTATGCCATCAGCGACTACGACGGGCTGATCAAACACTACCAGCAGCCGTTCAGCGTTGACCGCCACGATGCCCTGGGCCCTGACGACTACATTTTCAGCCGCTTCGATGGCGACACCATCGTGCCCGTGACGCCCTGAGCGGAGACCCTCGACATGATCACCACCGCACTGGTCAGCGGCCTGGGCCTGGGCAGCATGTATGCGCTGCTGGCTTTGGGCTTTCACCTCACCTATGCCGTGTCGCGCACGGTCAACTTTGCCCAGGGCAGCGCGATGATGGTCGGCGCCGTGCTGGGCTACAGCCTGGCGGTGACCTGGGGCTGGCCGCTGTGGCTGGCACTGCCCACTACCCTGCTGCTGTGCGCGGTGCTGGGCCTGGCCATCGAGCGCTTTCTGGTGCGGCCGTTCCATGCCCGTGGCTCGGACGCCTGGCTGATGGCGACGGTGGCGGGCGGGCTGCTGCTGGACAACCTGGCGATGTTCACCTTCGGCAAGGAGCCGCGGCAGTTCGGCAGCGCCCTGACCAGCCTGCGCCTGGACCTGGGCGACAGCAGCCTGAATGCCGTGCAGCTGGCCATCCCGCTGGCCGGCGCGGCGGTGGCGGCCACGCTTTACTGGGTGCGCAGACGCACGCAACTGGGCTTGCGCCTGGAAGCCTGCGTGCAGAACCCACGGGCAGCGCGGTTGATGGGCATCGAAGTGAACCGCGTGGTGGCGGCGGCCTTTGCCCTGTCGACCGTGTTCGCGGCGCTGGCGGGCCTGCTGATCGCACCGCTGTACAGCGTGCACGCGGACATGGGCACGCTGTTCGGTCTGAAGGCTTTCGCCGTGGCCATTCTGGGCGGCATCGCCAGTGCCGGTGGGGTGTTTGCCGCAGGCCTGCTGTTTGGCCTGCTCGAAGCGGTGGTCACGCTGTATTTCGGCTCTGCGTTCACGCAATTGCTGTGCTTTGCACTGGTGATCGTGGTGCTCGCGGCACGTCCTGACGGCCTGTTCGGCCGCAAACTCTGGGTAAAGGTATGACCATGCGCGAGCGACTCGCCCCCCTCGGCCTGGCCCTGTTCGGGGTCGCCTGCCTTGGCCTGGCACTGGGCCTGGACAGCTACTGGCTGTTGATCCTGACCTTGTACGCGCTGGCGGTCACCGTCGGCGTGGGCCTGAACATCCTGATCGGTCTGTCCGGGCAGATGTCCTTCGGGCACATCGCCTTCTATGCCATCGGTGCCTACCTGTCGGCACTGCTGACGCTGGCTGGCCTGCCGCTTTCGGCCGCCCTGCCCCTGGCCGGCCTCGGCTGCGCGGTGCTGGGTGGCTTGCTGGCGATCCCGGCGCTACGGGTCAGCGGGCCTTACCTTGCGATGATCACCATTGCCTTTGCGCTGGTGGTGCACAACGGCCTGATCGAGTGGCGCAGCGTCACCGGAGGGGCCAATGGCCTGATGGGCATCCCGCTGCCTGAACTCGGCACGCTGGACCCGGCGCTACTGCTGGCACTGGCTTCGGTGCTGCTGATGCTGGCCGCACTGGTCTTCTACTGGAGCCTGCAACGCAGCGGCTGGGGCCTGGCTATGCGTGCGGTGAAGGCTTCGGAAATTGCCGCGCGTTCACTGGGGGTCAACCCGGTGCAGACGCGGACCCTGGCCTTTGCCCTGTCGGCAGGCCTGGCGGGGGCGGCCGGGGCACTGGTAGCGCCGGTGCTGATGTTCATCAACCCGGCGGCGTTCCCGTTCTCGCAGTCGATCCTGTTCGTCCTGGCGGTGATCGTCGGTGGCGCCGGCATGCTGTTCGGGCCAGTGCTCGGTGCACTGGTGATCGTGCTGCTGCCCGAATTGCTGGCCGACTTTGCCGAGTACCGGTTGCTGGCATTTTCGGTTTTGCTGCTGGCAGTACTGTGGGCTGCACCACGCGGTGTGCTGGGCAGCCTGGCCAAGCGCTTCTGGCGGCCGCGACACGAGCCGGTCACGGCACAGCCCGACACGGCGGCGCTGCGGGCGTTCTTCGCCGGTGGTGCGCAGCATGGGCTGAAGGTCGAGGGCATTGGCATCCGTTTTGGCGGTGTCCAGGCCGCGCAGCAGGTCAGCCTGCAGGCTGTGCCTGGCAGCATCACCAGCCTGATCGGGCCCAATGGTGCGGGCAAATCCACAGTGCTCAACCTGATCAGTGGTTTCTACCGCACCGACACCGGCTCGATCCAGCTGGGCGGGGAGCTGGCCGGGCAGCCGGCCTGGCGCATCGCCCGCGCCGGTATCGCCCGTACGTACCAGACCACCCAGCTGTTCGGTGAGCTGAGCGTGCTTGAAAACCTGCTGTTGGCCTTCCAGCAAGGGGCCATCGAACGGCCCTGGCCATGCCAGCAAGCCACACGCAAGGCCATGGCCATTGAGTTGCTGGCGCTGGTCGGCTACCGCAGCAACCTGCACGTCACCGCCGATGACCTGCCCCACGTCGACCGCCGCCTGGTCGAGATCGCCCGGGCCCTGGCCAGCCGGCCGCAGGTGCTGCTGCTCGACGAGCCTGCCGCCGGCCTCGGCCGGCAGGACACCGACCGCCTGGCCACGCTGCTGCAACGCTTGGCCGCCTTCAACCTGGCGATCATCCTGGTCGAGCACGACATGCCGCTGGTGATGGCCGTGTCGCAAAGGCTACTGGTGCTCGACGCCGGCAAACCGATCGCCTGGGGCACGCCTGAACAGGTGCGCGCTGACCCACGGGTGATTGCCGCGTACCTGGGTGGCACCGAGTACCAGGCCCAGCCGCGCGCGCAGGCCTGGGCAGGCTCGCGTGATGCCGTGCTGCACGTGCGCGACCTGTGCATCGACTATGGCGCGGCGCCAGTGGTCGAAGGCGTCGACCTGGTGGTCAACCCGGGCGAGCTGATCGCCATTCTGGGCGCCAATGGCGCCGGCAAATCGAGCATCCTGCAGGCCCTTGCCGGCCTGCACAGGCCGCGTGGCGGCAGCATCGTGCTGGACAACCGCAGCATCGAAAGCCTGGATGCCAGCCAGATCGCCCGCCTTGGCCTGGCCCTGGTCCCTGAAGGCCGGCAGCTGTTCGGCCAGTTGAGCGTGCGTGAGAACCTGCTGCTGGGGGCCAATGTGCGCCAGGATGCCGTCGATGCCGACGCCGAGATTGCCGCGATCCTCAAACGCTTCCCCCGCCTGCGCGAGCGTATCGACAGCCCGGCCGGGCTGCTCTCGGGCGGTGAGCAGCAGATGGTCGCGATCGGCCGCGGGCTGATGGCCAAGCCGCGCATCCTGCTGCTCGACGAACCGTCCCTGGGCCTCTCCCCGGCGATGATCGGCGAGCTGTACGACGCCCTCGCCGCCCTGCGCGACGAAGGGGTGACGTTACTGCTGGTCGATCAGATGGCCAACCTGGCACTGCAGGTGGCCGACCGTGCCTACGTGCTGGAAACAGGCCGCATCGTCAAACAGGGCAGCGCCGAGCAACTGCGCGGCGACCCACAACTGGAAGCCGCCTACCTGGGCACAGGAGCCGCCGCATGAACCACCTGGAACTGATCAATGTGCGCCTGGGCGACGGCCCGGCACTGAGCCGCCTGCTGATCGAAGACGGCCGGTTCGTGGCCCGGCTGAGCCGGCCGGCGCCCAAACTCGACCTCGGCGGCCGGCTGGTGTTGCCCGGCCTGATCGAAACCCATATCCACCTGGACAAGGCCTGCATCCTTTCGCGCTGCCAGCTGCGCGAAGGCACGCTGGCCGAAGCCATCGCCCAGACCCGCCTGGCCAAAGCCGATTTCACCGAGGCCGATGTGTACGCGCGCGGCGCGGCAGTGCTGGAGCAAGCCATCGTGCAAGGCACCACGCACATGCGTACCCATGTCGAGATCGACCCCGGCATCGGCCTGACCGGCCTGCGCGCCATCCGCAGGCTGCAGGCTGATTACGCCTGGGCCGTGACCTTGGAGATCTGCGTGTTTCCGCAGGAAGGCATGCTCGACAACCCCGGGACCGAAGCCCTGTTGTGCCAGGCCCTGGACGAAGGCGCCGAAGTGCTGGGCGGCTGCCCTTACACCGACGCCGACCCGCCTGCACAGATCCGCCGGCTGTTCGAACTGGCGGTGGCCTACGATCGCGACCTGGACCTGCACCAAGACTTCGACCTGCAGGTCGCCGGCATGACCCTGGGCGAGGTGATCCGCTGCACCCACCAGCATGGCTGGCAGGGCCGGGTCACCGTTGGCCATGTGACCAAGCTCTCGGCACTGCCGCAGGCCGAACTGATGCGTATGGGCCACGCCCTGGCCGAAGCCGGCGTGCAGGTCACCTGCCTGCCGGCCACCGACCTGTTCCTCACCGGCCGTGACCGCTTCCATGACAAGCCCCGGGGGCTGGCACCGCTGGCGCAGTTGCATCAGTGCGGGGTGACCTGTTCGTTGTCGAGCAACAACATCGGCAACCCCTTCACGCCCTACGGCGATGCCTCCCTGGTGCGTCAGGCCAACCTGTACGCCAACGTCGCCCAACTGGGTACGCCGCAAGAACTACTGCTGTGCCTGGGCTGGATCTCACGCCAGTCGGCGCGCCTGCTGCGCCTTGCCGACTATGGCCTGGAACCGGGTTGCCGAGCCGACTTCGTGGTGTTCGACGCACCCTCGCCGGCCGAGGTGATCGGCCGTATCGCCGCGCCGCTGATGGGTTTCAAACAGGGCCGGCAGACCTTCAGCCGGCCACCCGCCGAGCTGTTCCCGGCACAGCTCACAGCCCTGACAGTGCCTGACGCAGGTTGACCTCAGGCGCAGCCACATCCTCGAGGGCCAACTGGCCCTCGAGCTCGTCCAGGTGCGCGATCATTTCGTCCACGGCCGCCTGGGTATTGCCGGCGCGCAACGCATCGATGATCGCCTGGTGCTCGTCCGAGGCACAGGGCGGGCTGTCACCACGCTGGTACAGGGCGACGATCAGCGAGCTGCGCACCATCAGGTTACCGAGGATATCGGCCAGCACCTGGTTACCGCTCACCTCCCCCAGCAACAAGTGAAACTCGCTGAGTTCGCGGACGATGGCGCGGCGATCGGTGCTGGCAGTGGCTGCGCGCTCGTTGTGCATGTGCTGTTCGATGCGCACCTGATGCTCAGCGACATGGGCCGGGGTGATGGCCTCGACGATCGCCCGCTCCACGGCGCGGCGTGCGGCGAAGATTTCCCGTGCTTCGCGGGCACTGGGCTGGGCCACGGTGGCGCCGCGGTTGGGCTCGATGTCGACGATGCGCTGCATGGCCAGGCGTTGCAGCGCAGCCTGCACGTGGTTGCGGTTGGCCTGCAGGGTCTCGACGATGTGCGCCTCGACCAGCCGCACGCCAGGGCGCAGGCGATGCTGGGCAATGGCCTTGGCGAGCATCTCGGCGATGCGCTGGACTTCTTGTTGCTTGCTGCTGACCGTCTTGCCTTTCATCGAGACCTCTAAACCCTCAAACGCATTGGGCCGGCATTATCCGCCGGGCCAGGCATTGCGGCAATCGGCGCGGTTCAGTCCTGCTGGCCAAGGGCGCTGCCCTGGCTGCGCGGGTCGTAGGCAGCAGTGCGCTGGCCGTCAGGGCCGATGGCGATCACGCCGGCCAGGCCCATCAACGGGCTGAGCGCAGGCGTGGTCTCGACCTGATGGCCCCGGTCGACCAGCCCCTGTACCACCGATTCGCCGATATCGGCCTCCAGCTTGAGGTTGTCGGTGCTGTCGAAGAAGCTGCGCCCAAGCAGAAACCGCGGTGCACGCAACGCCACCTCGGCAGGCTGCTGATAGTCGATCAACTGGGTGGCAAGCACCATCTGCGTCTGAGGTTGGCCGTCCCCCCCTTGGGTGCCGAAGAACCAGCGGCGCCCATCATCGGCCAGGTAGGCCGACGGGTTGAGTGTGTGCGCCGGCCGCTTGCCGGGCGCCCAGGCATTGCGGTGCCCCGGCTGGGCGCTGAAACCTGCCGCGCGGTTGTGCCAAAGGATGCCGGTATCGCCCAGGATGCAACCGGAACCGAAATCATGGAACAGGCTTTGGATCAGGCAGGCGCTGCGCCCGGCGCGGTCGGTGGCGGCCATCCACACAGTGTCGGCAGGTTGCCCAGGCTCGCCCCAAGGCGTCGCACGCTGCTCGTCAAGGGTCGCGGCAGGCTGAGCAAGCGCGTGCTCGAAGTCCCAGCCGCTGGCGAGCGGGTCATGCAGTTGAGCGTTGCGCTGCAGCAGGCCCTGCTTGATGGCTTCGACCAACAGGTGGTAGTAGCGCGGCGTGCCGTTTTCGCCCAGGTTCACAGCCTGCAGGGCAGCCATGGCGCGCAGCGTGTACAGGCCTTGGGTGGGTGGCGCGACGTTGTACAGCCGGCCATTGCGATAGCGTATGGAGATAGGCGCCGCCAGGCAGGCCCGGGTGGCGCGCAAGTCTTCGACGCTCAGGCCGCAGCCCAGCGCGTCGAACGCCACACCAAAGGCTTCTGCCAGTTCCCCATGATAGAAGTCGCCTGGGCCACGCCGCGCCAGGTGCTCCAGGCTGTTGGCCAGCGCGGGTTGGCGCAGACGGCCACCTTGGGGCGTACACAATGGCTGCAGGCTGGGCAGTGTCTTGATCAGGCTGGCGCGCTGCCCTTGCCAGAACAGTTGCGAGGGGGATACCTCAACCCCGTCGCGGGCCAACCCTGCGGCGCCAGTCAGCAGGTCGGCCCAGCCCAGCCGCGACCCCCACTGCTCGCTGATTGCCTTGGCCTGCGCCCAACTGGCCATGGCCCCGGCCGTGGTCCCGACGGAGCCAGGCCCGCGCAGGCTGATCGCGCCTGCTGCGGGCAAGCGCATCCCGGCCTGGCCGATCCCGATGATGGTGCGTACCTGATCGTCATGGAGCAACCACAGTGCATCACCGCCCAGGCCCGTCATGTGTGGGTACACCGCCGCCAGCACGGCACTGGCGGTGAGCATTGCATCGATTGCGCTCCCCCCGCCGTCGAGCACCTCCAGGCCCGCCGCGCTTGCCAAGGGGTGCGGGGTGCACAGCACGCCACCGCGGGAGTGGGCGACCAGGGACTCGTTCATTGCTAGCTCCTTTTCTGATATTGCTAGCAATCAGCAAGGATCGTTCCCATTTGCCAAAACCGCTTTGAACTAATCCCCACCCCCCGCTCCCTAACCTTGTGCGTTCCCATTGCCACTCACTAGGAAGGTTTGATCACTATGAAAAGCGAACAAGTTGAAGGTGTTGCACAGAAAGTCGCTGGCAAGGCGCAGAGCGCAGTGGGCCGGCTGTTCGAGGACCCGGCCCTGGAGGCAGAGGGTGATGGCCGCCAGGTCGCAGGCCAACTGACCAAAACCTATGGTGACGCACTGAACAACGTCTCCACCTTCGTAAAAGAGAAGCCCATCACCGCCCTGGCGATTGGCGCCGCCCTCACCCTGGTGGTGAGCCGCCTGCTGCGTCGCTGATAAGCAAAAGGTCGGTCCAAGGGCTTCGAGGCATCTGAAGCCCTTTGGCATCAAGCAGCCTCGGCAAGCGCGAGAGCAGACTGTACCGAGGCGAATCAATGGGTGAACAGCCGTCGTTCGCGCGCCCAGACAATGGCTTCACTGCGGCTGTGAACATCGAGCTTGGAGTACACCGTTGCCACATGGTTGCGCACGGTATTGAGCGCCAGGTTAAGCCGCGTTGCGATTTCCTTGTCGGCAAGGCCTTCACAGATCAGCGCCAGCACATCGCGCTCACGGCGGGTCAGGTCGGTAAACGATGCATCTGGTAAACGCCCTGTGTTGATGCGCTTGGCATTGGCCAGTTTCTCGATCAAGGTCTGGCTGAACCATGACGCATCCTGCATCACCGTTTCTATCGCCTCGACCAACTCCAGCTCAGAACGCTTGCGCTCGGTAATGTCCATCAGTACCAACAGGTAGCACGGGGTGTCCTGCAAGCTGACGGTGTCCGCCTGCAGTACACAGTCGAGCCGGTCATTGCCTTTTTTTCGCAGCTTAAGGTCCAGCCCTTCGATGCGCCCGGTCTTTTCCAGCGCATCGAACACCTGGGTAGCAACACGCCGATCAGCCATGAAGTCGATTTCGGCCACTGTCTTGCCTATCAGCTCCTGGGCGGCGTAACCCAAGGTGTCCAGAAAGGCTTCATTGGCATCGATCAGCTGCTGCCTGTCGGCGCTGCACAACAGGGTGGGCACAGGGCTCAGGCGAAAGGCCTTGGCAAAGCGCTCCTCACTCTGGCGCAGGGCATTTTCCGCCTTGCGCCGGGGCTCCAGGTCGGTGAATGAAAACAGCATGCAATCTTCTTCATGCATGTCCAGTGGTTGCCCGGCAACGATCACCAGTTTGCTGCCACCATCGGGCAAGCGCAGTTCAGCCTGCATCTGCGGGATGGTCGCCCCTTCCATCAGGCGTTCGATTGCCAATTCTTTGCGTTCGGCGTTTTCCAGCACATCCACTTCGTAGACCGAACGGCCAATGACGTTCTCCCGCATATGGCCGGTCATTTCCAGAAAGCCCTGGTTGACCTTGATGAAGCGCAGGTCGCTGAGCCTGCAGATGACTGCAGGGGCCGGGTTGGCATTGAAGGTTTTTTCGAAACGCTGCTCGGCGCTGGCCCACTCGGTGGCATCGGCCAGGATCAGCACCAGCGATTCGGCCTCGCCCTTGCTGTCTTCCAGCACCATGCTGCGCACGCGGTGCACGCGGCTGCGCGCTTCATCGTCGCCAACAGCCAGCACCTCTACCATCACGTCGCTGAACACCTCCCCCGCAGCCACGCGGGCGATAGGGTACTGCTCGGCGTCAAGGGGGTGATTGTTGCGGTAGCGCAGGGCAAAGCGTTCGCGATAACCCTGAGCGTTGCTGCCCAGTTGCTCCAGGCTGTCGACCCCGTGCATGCGCAAAGCCGCTTCGTTGGCCCAGATGATGGATTGGTCGACCTCCAGCAGGATCACACCATCGGACAGCCCGGCGATGATTTGCTGAAGCTGGCGGCGGTTGGTCTCGCGGGCAAGCACGGCGTCGCTCATAGAGTGTCTCCAATCGGTAGTTCTGCATGGCCTGGAGCTTAAACGCTGCAGGCGGGCCAGGGTTGGTGCGAATGCACTAATCGATCAGGTGCGGATGCGCCAATACAGCCTTGCATGTGACCTGCAAACTGGCCCTGACGTTGCACTTGGCCTGTGTTGCCGGTGCTGCCGGAACTTACCCACGAGGATGCATAGATGACTGAATCGTACGTGACCACCCCAACCAACGCTGTCAGCCCGCTACGGGTATCGTGGAGCGCCGTGTTTGCAGGCGGCGCCATCGCCCTGGCCAGCTACCTGGTACTCAGCGTACTGGGCACGGCCATTGGCGCCGGAGCCATGAACCCGATGGCCGACGGCAATCCGCTGCAGGGCTTTGGGACCGGCGCTGGGGTGTGGCTGTTCATCAGCACCCTGCTCTCGGTCGCAGCCGGTGCCTGGGTCGCCGGGCGTACCGCGCCCACCCGCGGCGGCCTGCATGGCCTGTTGAGCTGGACGGTGACCACCCTGCTGGCTACCTGGTTGCTGGCTTCGTTGGCCGGCACCGTAGTTGGCACTGCCGGCAATATCGCTGGCAAAGGCCTGTCGCTGGCAGCTGACGGTGTCGCCGCCGCCGCACCCAGTGTGAGCCAGGGCATCAAGGAGCAACTGAACAAGAATGGCATCTCGCTGGACTGGGACAACCTGGAAGCGGAGTTGGACAAAACCTTGGCGCAGTCCGGCAAGGCTGAACTGGCCCCTTCGTCCCTGGAGCAGCAGGCCGATCAGGCCCAGGCTCAGGGAGAGTCGGCAGGGCGCGTCGCGGCCGAGGACCCGACCCAGGCCGTCGACCAGCTCAAGCAGTGGTTCGAGCGGGTGCGCAAGGCCGGTGAACCTGCCCTGAGCGCGGCAGACAAGCAAGCTTTGGTCAACATCGTCGCTGCGCGCACCGGCAAGAGCCAGCAGGAGGCCCAGCAGGTGGTCGATAACTACGCCCGTGCCTACCAACAGGCCGCCGAGCAAGTGAAAGTGCTCAAAGAGCAGGCCGAGCAACAGGCTCGCGAAGCCGCCCAGGTAGCCGCCAGCAACGTATCGAAAGCCGCCTGGGGCACCTTGGTAACCCTGCTGATCGGTGCCGCCTTGAGTTTTGGCGTAGGCCGCTTCGCGCTGACGTCTCGCAAGACCCGCGTCGCCACGGTGTGAGTCGCAACGCAAACGCTGTATGAACGCTTCACCCAACCCACGTTTCACTGATGTCTGTTGAAGGAGAACGACCATGAGCAGCACTTCGGACAAAGTAAAAGGCTTGGCCAACGAAGCCGTCGGCAAGGTCAAACAAGCCGTAGGCAAAGCCACTGGCAACACGGAGCTGGAGGTCAAAGGCAAGGTGCAGGAGAAAAAAGGCGAAGCTCAGCAGGTAGTCGCTGATGTCAAGGACGCGGTCAGCAAGGATTGACCATTGCGCTTGAGCCTATACAAACGGTCGCCTGAGGGCGGCCGTTTGCTATTTGGCGGCATACCCTTCTCGGCCAACGGCCGAGCCATGACGCGAGCACTCCATTGCGCACAGCGATCGACCGACCAAATGCTTCCCGTGCAAGTATCATCAGCTACTTGTCTGTTTGTATAACGATCAGCATGCAGGCCGCACTCTCGCCCAAGGAGCAATGATGAACCGCTTCAACCCTGGCAAATTGAAACTCTCGAAATGGACAGCGCGACACCCTGAGAACCGCGAAAAGCACTTTCTGGTGACCGACCTGGAGCTGGATGAAGAGGGGCATGTGCTGCGTGTGGAACTGGAAGCGGTACACAGCAAGCGCAGCCAGTGGCTGGACTGGCGGGTACTGCGCGACCCCGAGGTATGGCTGATGGGCTGGCAGTGAAAACGGCCTGATCCGCTGCGGCCCCGATCGTGCTCAACACACGCTCCCCGGTCAGCCAAATACCGGTTTCAGCAAGGCCTGCGCCTCATAGAGCGGTGGCAGGTAACGCAGCCGTATCTCATCCATGCTCAGCCGCGATGCATGGGTAGTGATGGTCAGTGTCGCCTTGAGCTGCCCCGCCCGGTCCAGTAACGGCACGCCGATTACGCGCATGCCGACTTCGAACTCCTGATCGACGATGCAGTAGCCCTGCTCGCTCACCTGCTGCAACGTCGCGTCCAGCAGCGCCCTGTCGGTCTGGGTGTAGGGCGTCAGCGGGTGTAGCGGGTTACGGGCGAAATAGTCATCGCGCTGCGCTTGGTCCAAAGCCGCCAGCCAGACCCTCCCGCCGGCAGTGCAGTACATCGGCACCCGCGAGCCGGGCCGTATCGACAGTGATGCGATGTGGCTGTAGCGGCTGCGCACCAAGTGGATGATTTCATCATCGTCGCGTGTGCCCACCGAGACATGCTCCTGGGTCTGGCGCGCCACTTGCTCGACGATCGGGCGCAGCATGCGTGGCAACTGCGCCGAGTCCACATAGGCCTGGCCGATACGCAGGGCCTTGGGGGTCAGCCAGTAGTGACGGTTGTCGGTTTCGGCGAAGCCTTCATGCACCAGGGTCAGCAGAAAACGGCGCGCTGCGCTGGGCGTAAGGCCTGCTTGCCTGGCGGCCTGGGGCACTGTCAGGCGTGGCTGCTCGGCGTTGAACAGCTGCATGAGCGCCAGGCCTTTCTGTAAACCGGCAATCAGGTCGCGGGGGTGAGTCTGGGGTTTGTCCATTGGCTGCACTCGTGAGTGGGGAGAATCGTGCCGCTGAGCAGTGCTAAACAGCGCCTATGCTGCGAATATCGCTTTATCAATGCGATTATCGCATCAAACCGTTGGCAAGCGCATTGTGACAACGCCGCTGCCGCATCACCCTGACTTCCATAACAACACCCCAAACGGAAGTCACCATGATCAAAGGTTCGACAGCGCTGGTCGCCATCGTCGGTTCGCCCATCGCCCAGGTGAAATCGCCTGAAAACTTCAACACCTGGTTCAGCAACAATGGCCTTGACCTGGCCATGCTGCCCATCGACTTGCAGCACGCCGCGCTGGACGCTTTTATCGACACCCTGCGCGGCTGGCGCAACCTGCGCGGTTGCGTGGTGACCGTGCCCTACAAGCAGGCATTTGCCACCCGCCTGGACGGCCTGAGCGAACGTGCAGCAGCCCTGGGCTCGGTGAACGTGGTACGGCGCGAAAACGATGGCCGCCTGTATGGCGACAACGTAGACGGCGCAGGTTTTTTGGGCGCAGCACGCAAGCACGGCTTCGACCCTGCGGGCAAGCGAGTGCTGGTCATTGGTTGCGGCGGCGTCGGCAGTGCCATTGCCTACGCACTGGGTGAGGCCGGGGTCGCCCAGGTCACCCTAAGCGACCCGGAAACGTCGCGCGCTGCAGCACTTGCCGAGCTGCTGGGCAAGGCCTTCCCTGGCGTCGGCATCACCACTGCATACAGCGCGCTGGACGCCTTCGACCTGGTGGTCAACGCTTCGCCCGTGGGCATGGGCGGCACGGGCGAGCTGCCGCTGCCCGCTGCCCTGCTGGGCACGCTCAACGCCGCCACGCTGGTGGCCGATGTTGTCACCTCACCGGAGATCACCCCACTGCTGGAGCAGGCGCGCGAACGCGGCTGCGCAGTCCAGACTGGCGCGCAAATGGCCTTTGCGCAGCTTGGCCACCTGGGCGCCTTCATGGGCGTCACGCCACTGGAGATCTGAGACCATGCCCCCTATCGAAAACGCGCAACCGGTGTACGACCTGGTCGTGCTCGGCAGCGGCGCCGGTGGCCTGGCTGCCGCCGCCACGGCATCACGCCTGGGCCTGAAGGTCCTGGTGGTGGAAAAGGCCGAACACTTTGGCGGTACCTCGGCGATCTCCGGCGGAGCAGCATGGTTGTATGGCTCCGATCAGGCGCGCGCCGCCGGTGCCCAGGATTCGCCCGAGGCCGTCAGGACCTACCTGAAAACCATCATCGGTACCGGCTACAACGCCGAACTGGTGGACGCCTTCATCGCGCGCGGGCACCAGGCGCTGCGCTGGCTGGAGCACAACACCGAACTGCGCTACGCACTGCGCCCGCACTCCCCGGACTATTACCCGGACGCACCCGGCGCCACGGCGTTCGGCCGGGCGCTGGAAATGGTCGAGTATGACGGCCGCCGCCTCGGCGCGCGCTTCAAGGACTTGAAGATGCCACCACCGGGCATGCTGTTGTTCGGCGCAATGATGGTCAACCGCGAGGACATTCAGCACTTCCTGAGCCTACGCCGCTCACCCCGGTCACTGTGGCATTGCCTGAAACTGATGGCGCGCTACGCACTGGACCGTGTTCGCCACCACCGTGGCACGCGCCTGACCACGGGGAACGCGCTGGTCGCCCGCCTGGCCAGCACAGCCTTTGCCCACGGCGCGCACCTGTGGTTGCGCAGCGAAGCGCAGGCACTGATCGTCGAGCACGGCACGGTCACCGGCGTGGAAGTACAGCATGAGGGCCGCCGCACCCAGGTCCATGCCCGCGGCGGTGTGGTCTGCGCCATGGGCGGGTTTGCTGCGGGTGCGCTGGCTGCGGCCTACCGGCCGGCCCCTGACGCGCCACACCTCAGCATGTCCCCGCCCAGCAACGACGGTGCTGCTCTGCGCCTTGCCCAGGCGGTGGATGCAGCCCAGGGCGAGGGCCTGGTCGCCAACTTCTTCTGGGCGCCGGTTTCCGAGCGGCGCCATGCCAGTGGTGAGCGCGAGCGCTTCCCGCACCTGGTCACCGACCGCGCCAAGCCAGGGGTCATTGCGCTCGACCCGGCCGGGCGGCGCTTCGTCAACGAATCCAACTCCTATCACCACTTCGTCCAGGCCATGTTCGCCAACGGCATCAGCACCTGCTGGCTGGTCTGTGACGCCCAGGCCATGAACCGTTACGGCCTGGGCCTGGCACGGCCCAAACCGGTGGACAACACGGCCCTGATCGAAGCCGGCTACCTGCACCGCGCCGGCTCAGTGCAAGAGCTGGCCCGGGCCATGGGCGTGGCCACGCAGGTGCTGCAGGAAACACTGGAGCGCTTCAACGCCGACGCCCGCAGCGGCATCGACCGGCAATTTGACAAGGGCGGCAACAGCTACAACCGCTACATGGGCGACCCGCAGCACAAGCCCAACCCGTGCCTGGCGCCACTGGCCAAGGCCCCGTTCTACGCCATCCGTATTCACACCGGCGACCTTGGCTCCGCGCGCGGCCTGGTGACCGACGCCAACGCCAATGTACTCAACCGCGCCGGTGCGCCGATCGTAGGCTTGTATGCCGCCGGCAACGACATGAACGCGTTGATGAATGGCACCTATCCAGGCCCAGGGATCACCCTCGGCCCTGCCCTCACCTTCGGCTGGATCGCTGCCAGCCATATCGCTGAACGCCTGCAAGCCCACAGCCCTGAAATGGAGACGCTCCCATGTACTACGAAATGAGAACCTACACCCTCGACCCACTGAAAATGGCTGACTGGCTGGCTCTCTACCAAAGCCACGCACTGGCGGTGCAGTGCGAACACCTGGGCAACCTGGTCGGCTTCTTCACCAGCGAATTCGGTGAGGTGAACCAGGTGGTGCACATCTGGGGTTATGCCAGCCTGGACCAACGCAGCGAACGCCGTGCGGCGATGGCCGCAGACCCGCGCTGGGCGGAGTTTTCACGGCGCAACCGTGAACTGGGCGCCGTACTGCGGCTGCAATCACGCCTGCTGCGGCCTACAGGCTTCTCGCCGCTGCAGTGAAAACGGAACCGGAGTGCACCCATGCAACCCCTTGAGTGTGACGTACTTGTCATCGGCTCCGGTGCCAGCGGCCTGGCTGCGGCGGTTACCGCCGCGCACCACGGCCTGAAGGTGATCGTGGCGGAAAAAGCCCCCCGGCTTGGCGGCACCAGCGCCTGGTCGGGCGGATGGCTATGGATACCGCGCAACCCGCTGGCCGTGGCCGAAGGCCTGGTCGAAACCGACGATGCACCAGAGCGCTACCTGCGTGCCCAGACCCGCGTCGCTGAACTGGACGCACGCCAACTGGCGTTCCTGCGCCATGGCCCCGCAATGGTGGCGTTCTTCCAGCAGCACACCCGCGTGAAGTTCCAGTGCGGTACGAAGCTCCCCGACATGCGTGAAGGCGACGGCAGCGCCCACGGCGGGCGAGCACTGTGTGCACTGCCCTATGACGGCCGCCTGCTCGGGCCTTGGATACACAGGCTGCGGCCACCGCTGGACATCGTCAGCCTGGCCGGCATGGGCATCGCCGGTGGCACGGACATGGCGGCTTTCTTCAATGCTCGCCAATCGCCCAGGGCGGCTTGGCATGTGGCCAAACGCCTGTTGCGTCACGGGCGCGACCTGTTGCGGCACCGGCGCGGTCTGCAACTGGTCAACGGCAACGCGCTGGTGGCCGGCCTGCTACGCAGTGCCCTGGACCTGGGCGTCACGCTGCTGACCGACAAAGCGGCCATTGCCTTGCTGGGAGGGGCACGCATCAGCGGCGCGCAGTGTGCCGATGGCCAGCTGATCCAGGCGCGGCGTGGCGTAGTGCTGGCCTGTGGCGGCTTTGCCCATGACCGCCAGCGCATCGCGCAACTGATGCCGCACGCGCCCGACGGGGTTGGCCATTACTCTGCCGCGCCGCCGGAAAACAGCGGCGATGGCCTGCGCCTGGGAGAGCAGGCTGGCGCCCAGGTCGCTACCACCTTGGCCCATGCCGGTGCCTGGGCGCCGGTATCGCAGGTGCCGCGCGGCGATGGCCGCGCTGGGCATTTCCCGCACCTGATCGACCGCGCCAAGCCTGGTTTCATTGCAGTGCGCAGTGACGGCCGACGCTTTGTCAACGAGGCGGACTGCTACCACGACTTCATGAATGCGCTGTTCGCCGCTACGCCAGAGGGCGAGCCTTATGAGGCCTGGTTGATCTGCGACCACGCCGCGCAGCGTCGCTATGGCATCGGCTGGGCCAAACCGTTTCCCTTCCCTGCCCGCTTCTATGAACGGCGTGGCTACCTGTTGCGCGGCAACGACCTGGCGCAACTGGCCGCGCGTTGTGGCATAGATGGCCAGCAATTGCAGGGCACTGTGGCGCGTTTCAATCAGCATGCGGCGCAGGGCGTGGACCCTGACTTTGGCCGCGGCGCCTCGGCGTACAACCGGGCGCAGGGTGAGCCTGAACAGGCGCCGAACCCTTCGCTGCGGCCCCTGCTGCGCGGCCCTTTTTATGCAGTGAAGTTGCTGCCGGGCAGCCTCGGCACCTTTGCCGGGCTGGGCACCGATGCTTCGGCGAGGGTGCTCGATGGTGCAGGGCAAGCCATACCGGGGCTGTTTGCCGTGGGCAATGACATGCACAGCATTATGGGCGGGCACTACCCCAGTGGCGGTATCACACTGGGGCCCGGGATGACCTTTGGGTACCTCGCGGGCCTGGCGCTGTGCGGATCACCGCAGCCCGGACAGGCCTGATCAGCTCCTGCCGGAACCGCGCAGTTCTTGAGGTCTGCGCGTTACCTATGGGAGCCGGCTTGCCGGCGATGGGCCGCAAAGCGGCCCCTTGGCTCAAATCAACGCCAATACCGCCCGGGCCTTCTCCAGCGCCATCCGCGCACGCTGTTCGCCACTGACGCCCTGCTCCAGCAGTTGCCGCGTGGGGATCTCCAGGCTTAACGGAACACTCGCTGGCAACCCGCGCAACAGGCCCGTCAGGTCGGCATCACCCTCCCCCGGAAAACGCCGCTCGTTACGGGCCTGGCGCAAGATTTCATCCATGTCTGCCGGCACCGGCCCAGCCACGTCACACAACTGGGCGTAGCGCATGCGCTGCGGGGCCAGGCGCGCCAGGTCGTCGAGCGACGACCCGGAGCGGTTGAAATGAAAGGCATCCACCAGTACGCAAGCGTTCGGGCGGTCTGCGTTGGCAACGATGCGCATGGCCTGTTGCAGGTCGCGAACGTCGGTCCAGGGCATGAACTCCAGATGCGGGTGAATACCGTAGCCGGCAGCCAGGTCGCACAATTGAGCGAAGCGCTCGGTGAGGCGCGCCTCGCTCGGGTCGTTGCCGGCAACCAGCAGTTCGCTGCCGCCAAGCTCGGCACCGACCGCCAGCATCGGCTCGAAATCGGCCACGCAGGTGTCGGGTTTGAGACGCAGGATTTCCAGGTCCAGGACTTTGATGCCAGTGTCGCGCAGGCGCGCCTGGGTCTGGCGGCGCAGCTCGGCATCGGTAACCAGCGGGAAGTGCTGCTCTTCGCTGGTCGCTGGCAGCAAGCGCAGGCCAACGTGGCTGTAACCGGCACGGGCGGCGGCTTCGACCATTGCCGGGGGTGACAGCTCCAGTACGGTGAGCGCGGCCAGGGAAAAGATTCGATCAGTCATGCGGGTTACCTGCGGGCAAATGGGTACGGGGCGAAAGAACGCTCACGCGGCTCACACGATTGTCTCTGGCGCGCAAGCCCGGCCGGTGGCGGCCGCCTGGCGGATCGCCTCGATCAACGCCAAGGTGCGGCCACCGTCAGCGGCATCGGTCAGTGGCGCTTCCTGCCCACGGGCAACACGGACAAAGTGCTGCAACTGCAGGGTCAATGCCGCCCCCGCCGGGATGCCCGCCTCGCTCTGCAGCAACGGTGTATGCCAACCCGAGTTTGCCTCGGCGTACTGCCAGTGCTTGAGCTGCGGGATGCTCAGCGCTCCCCGGGTGCCGGCCAGCAGGTAGCAGGGTTGGTCTGCCTGGCGTGGATAGACAGGGCTTTCTCCCGAGCTCAGCTCCCAGCTCCACGGCGCTGCCACCGCATCGGAGCCGGTCAGGCTGCCCAGCGCACCGTTGGCGAACTCCAGCAGCACTGCCGCGCTGTCCTCGTTGGCAAAGCCGCGCACCTGGTTACGGGTGAACGCCTGCACCTGTACCACCTCGCCGCACAGGTAGCGCAGCAGGTCGAGGTCGTGGATCAGGTTGGTCAGCAGGAAACCGGCGCCGGGCTCGCGGCGCCATGGGGTGTCGAAATAGCTGTCGGGCTTTTGCAACTGCCACAGCGCGGTGACGTTGACCAACCGGCCCAAGGCCCCTTCGGCGATCACGCCCCGCGCGCTGGCAATCAGCGGGTTGTGCCGCCGGTGGTGGCCGACCAGCACCGGCACGCGACAGCGGCGCGACGCCTCCACCAGCGCCCGCACTTCATCCAGGTGCACTCCCACCGGTTTTTCTACCAATACCGGCACGCCGGCTTCGACACAATCGAGGGCGGTGGCCACGTGCAGGTTGTTCGGATTGGCCACGATCACGGCCTCGGGGCGCACAACCTCCAGCATCTGCCGGTGATCGGCGAAATACGCCACCCCGCACTCGGCGGCGAAGGCTTCAGCCTGGGGGCCGGGGTCGGCCACCGCGCACAACTGCGCTTGCGGCACCTGGCTCAGATGCTGGTAATGCTGGCGGCCCATGATGCCGGCGCCAATCAGGGCAATGCGAAGGGGTGCGTTCAACGGGCGGTCCTCTTTTCGTTGTTGTTCTGGTAACTTCGGAACCCAGTTCCAAAATCAGCTATCGCTAATTTAGAACTGCGGTCCGCTTTGCAAAAGGACGCTGGGCATAGAGTGTGCGGTAATCGACCGGAAAGTTCAGAGGCAGGCCCGTGCTGCCGTGCATGTCAGGCAAACAACTCACTCGCCTGACTGGCTGCCGACAACTCCTCCACCGCCGCCAACAACAACGGCGCCAGCTCCGGCAGGCGTGCTTGCGAAAGGCGCGCACTGGGCCCGGCAATGCTCAGCACGCCAATGACCTCGTTACCCTGCGGCCGACGCACCACCGCAGCCAGGGCCGAGGTACCGACTGCCGAAGTTTGCTCGACCCAGGCATAACCCCGCTCACGGGCGCCCGCCAGGTAGCTCAGCAACTGTTCAGTGGAGCGCGGTGCGTTGGGGCCGAATTGCTCGGGGTCGGCAATGCCCTGGCGCAGGACCATCTGCAGCGCCTCGTCATCGCTCAGGCTGGCCAGCCAGGCATGCCCGGAGGCGGTATAGAACAGGGGCGCATCACGGCCCATGTCCGGGTCGTAACGCAACCCGGACCGGGCGCCCTGGGATTTGGCGATCCAGGTCTGGCGGGCACCGTCGATCACGCCCAGGCGCACCAGCTCGCCGCTTTCCTGGGCCAGACGGTCGAGTATCGGCTGGATGATGTCGGCGCCGCTGCTGGACAGGTAGCGAAAGCCCAGCGCCACCAGCTTGGCGGACAACTGGTAACGGCTGTTGTCACGGTTCTGGCGTACGTAGCCCAGGCGCGCGAGTTCAGCGAGCATGCGATGGGCTGCGCTCTTGGGGATCTGAAGCTGGTCAGCCAGGGTTTGCAAGCCCAGGCCCTGGGGCTCGGCGGCAAGGCTTTCTACAAGACTGAAGGCGCGTTCGATCTGACTACCGGCCATGACAGGGTTTCCTGATAAAGAAGGCAAATTCTGGAAGATGATTCCATATCCTCATGGGCCACCGCAGCTGACCAGCGCTGAAGTGTCCGTTTATCGACCACTACTTGCTAGCGTCACTTGCATCCTGGCGGGTCAACCAAGAAGAATATGGAACCTTGTTCCAATAATAATACCGGAGACCCGCAATGCCCACCGACACCTTGCAAGCCGAATGCGATGTACTGGTCATTGGCTCCGGCGCCGCCGGGCTGGCTGCTGCGGTCACGGCTGCCTGGCATGGGCAGCGGGTTACCCTTGTGGAAAAAGACCCGGTGTTCGGCGGCGCCACGGCCTGGTCCGGCGGCTGGGCCTGGGTGCCGCGCAACCCGCTGGCGCGCCGCGCCGGTATCGAAGAAGACATCGAGCAGCCACGCACTTACCTGCGCAACGAACTGGGCGCGCATTACGATGCGCAGCGCATCGACGCCTTTCTCGAAGCCTGCCCGCACATGGTCGCCTTTTTCGAGAAACACACGGCCCTGCAGTTCGCTGAGGGCAACGCCATCCCCGACATGCACGGCGACACCCCTGGCGCCGCCACCGGTGGGCACCAGGTCATCGCCGCCCCTTATGACGCCCGCGAACTCGGTGCGCTGTTGCCACGCTTGCGCAGGACACTGCGCGAAACCTCGTTCATGGGCATGCCGATCATGGCTGGCGCCGACCTTGCGGCCTTTCTCAACATGACCCGCTCGCCCCGCGCCTTCTGGCATGTGTGCAAGCGCTTCAGTCGCCACCTGTACCACCTTGCCCGCCATGGCCGGGCCATGCACCTGGTCAACGGTGTGGCACTGGTGGCGCGCCTGGCCAAGTCGGCCGAAGACCTGGGCGTGCGCCTGCTTGAGTCTGCGCCAGCCAAACGCCTGCTGATGGAGGACGGCCAGGTGCGTGGCGCGGTGATCGGTACAGCGCAGGGCGACATTACGCTTCGCGCCAAAGCCGTGGTGCTGGCCGCTGGTGGCTTTGCTCACGACCCCGTGCGGCGCCGGCAATTGTTCCCGCGCGATGCCAGTGGCCACGACAACCTCGCACTGCCGCCGCCGTCGTGCTCCGGCGACGGCCTGCGCCTGGGCGAATCAGCCGGCGGCGTGGTAGCCACCGACCTGAAGTCGGCGGTCGCCTGGGCCCCGGTGTCCAAGGTAGCGCACCGTGATGGCAGCGTCGGCCACTTCCCGCACATCATCGAACGCGGCAAGCCGGGCATCATCGGTGTGCTGGCCAACGGCAAGCGCTTCGTCAACGAGGCGCACGGCTACTACGACTATGTCGCCGCCATGCTCGACGCCGTACCGCAAGACGAGCAAGCTTGCTCCTGGCTGATCTGTGACCACCGCTTCCTGCGCCGGTATGGCCTTGGCCACGCCCGCCCCGCCCCGCTGCCGGTGTGGCCACACCTGCGCAGCGGTTACCTCAAGCGCGGTGCCAGCCTGGAACTGCTGGCCCGCGCCTGCGGCATCGACCCTGCGGGGCTGAGTGCCACGGTGGCCGAGTACAACCGCCACGCGCGCCAAGGCCAGGACCCTGAGTTCGGGCGCGGCAGCACCCCGTTCAACCGCAAACAGGGCGACCCCCAACACAAGGGGCCCAACCCCTGCGTCGCGCCGATCGAGCAAGGCCCGTTCTACGCGGTCAAGGTGCAGCCCGGCTGCTTCGGCACCTTCGCCGGCCTGCGCACCGACGGCCACGCACGTGTGCTGGATGAACACGGCCAGCCCATCGGCGGCCTGTATGCAGCGGGCACCGACATGGCCAGCGTGTTCGGCGGCTGGTACCCGTCCGGGGGCATCAACCTGGGCCCGGCGCTGACGTTCGGTTATGTGGCCGGTCGGCATGTCGCCGGGGCCCAGGCGCAGGAGTAAGCCAGCCCGGGGTCAGAACAGCTTTACCGTATAACTGAGGATCAACCGGTTCTCGTCAATGTCCGTGCGGTAGTTCGAGCGGGCCATCACGTTGCGAACCCGCACCCCCAGCCCGGCCAGGGGGCCGCTCTGTACCACATAGGCAAGGTCCAGATCGCGCTCCCGGTCACGCCCCTCGAAGCCCAGGCCGGTCTCCACGTCACGCCCCTTCACATAGCGCAGCGTCGAGGTCAGCCCGGGTATCCCCAGCGCAACGAAGTTGTAATCGTGACGAACCTGCCACGAGCGCTCACCGGGCGCTGCGAACTCATAGGTGGGCAGGGTATTGCCCATCGGGTTGGTGTTGGCGCCAACCTGGATGAACCCGTCGTCCCCGCCGATCTGCTGGTACCCCACATAGAAGGTATGGCCACCCGTTTTGGCCGAGAACAGGCTGAACAGCGCATGGTTGTCGTAACGGCCTGCGATCTGCCGGCCATCCTCCTGGGCATCGAAGTAGCCGGCATTCACCCCCAGGGTCCAGTCACCCAAAGGTTCGGCGTGTTTGAGGCTGTAGAAACGCTGCTGGTAGATGTCTTCCAGTTGCGCTTGCCACACGCCGACCTGGGTACGGTTGTCGTTGAACGCATAGTCCGCGCCGACATAGTTGAAACGATCACTGGTGAATCGCGCCAACCGTGAAGGGTTGATCGGGTCATTGACCAGCGCATACATCTTCTGGCTGTTGGAGGAGTCGCGCAGGCTGGTGGAGCGAAACTGCCCGGCGCTCAAGGTCAACCCGGCAAACTCGCGGGACTCGAGCATGGCGCCCTGGTAGGTCGGCGGCAGCAGGCGCAGGTCGCTGAACAGCAACACCGGCAGGTTGGGCATCAATTCGCCCACCTTCAGTTCGGTGCGCGACACCTTGAATTTCACCGCCGCGCCAAGGCGGCTGTAATCGTCTGCCGACTGGCCGCTGTCAAGGCTGGGCAACAGCCCTGACCTGGCATGCGCGGGGCTGCTGTCGAGCTTGAAGCCCAGTAGCCCGGTGACGTCCATGCCAACGCCGATGGGGCCTTGGGTGTAGCCAGAGGAGGCATTGAGGATGAAGCCCTGGGCCCACTCCTGGGTGCGCGACTGGGTGCTCGCGCCTTTGATATCGGCATAATCGCGGCTGAAGAAATAATTGCGCGCTTGCAGCGTAGCACTGGCGCCCTCGATGAAACCGGCCTCTTCGGCCGTCGCTTCAGCACAGAGGGCTGCGGCGATACAGCCGCCAGCCAGGCGCGCGGTCGGGGAATGACGCTGTGACGTGTTGACGGGCATTTGAAACGACTCCTGGATTCGGGCAACAGCTCCCCGCCGCAGTGGCCTTGAGGCCACCCGCGCGGAGTGTTTTTGGAAGGGTCTTCAAGCGGGCTGGCTGGCCCGCTTGCACTGCCGTGACGCGAAAGGTCAGGCCGTTATCGGTTGACCAGCTTGGCCGGCAAGGCGATGACCAGGAAGCAGCTGAGCAGCAAGCAGAGGGCGAACACCCACAGCGCCGCATGGGAGGTGCCGGTCAGGTCGGTGACCATCCCCATCAGCGAGTTGCTCACCAGCCCCGCGATGTTGGCCAGCGAACACGCCAGGGCGAAACCGGTCGCCGCAGCGGTGCCTTTGAGGAAAGTCGCCGGCAGGCTGAAGAACACCGGCACCGCGCCGATGATGGCTGCCGAGGCGATGGCGAACAGCAGCACGGTCATCACCAGGTTCTGGCTGAACAGGGTGCTGCTGGCCATGGCAATTGCACCGATGATGAAGGGCACGATGATGTGCCAGCGGCGTTCGCGATGACGGTCGGAACTGGCCCCGATCATCAACATGCCAAGCAATGCCGCCAGGCTCGGGATCGCCGTGAGCAGGCCGATATGGAAGGTATCGCTGACACCGGCGTCGCGGATGAAGGTGGGCATCCAGAAGCCCATGGCGTAGGCGCTCAGCAGGATCGAGAAATCGATGCCACCGAGCATCCACACTTTCAGGTTGAAGAAACCGTCGCGGAAGCTGTGCTTGCTGCCCTTGCCTTCGGCATCGTCGGCGGCAAGGTCGGCGGCCAGTTGTGCCTTGTCGTCTGCGGACAGCCACTTGGCCTGCTGGAAGTTGTTCGGCAATGCCCAGAACGTCAGGATACCGAGCAGCACACTGGGGATCGCCTCCAGCAAGAACAGCCATTGCCAGCCCTGCAGGCCATGCACCTGGTCGAAGTGGCCCATGATCCAGCCCGAGATCGGCCCGCCGATCACACTCGACAGCGGCAGCCCGATCATGAACAGCGCGATGATGCGCCCGCGCCGATAGGTCGGGTACCACATGGTCAGATAGAACAGCACCCCCGGCAGGAAGCCCGCTTCGGCCGCCCCGAGCAGAAAGCGCAGGACGTAGAACTGCGTGGTGGTGGTGACGAACATGGTGCAGGCCGAGAGCAGGCCCCAGGTGATCATGATGCGGGCGATCCACAGCTTGGCGCCGACGCGCTGCAGGACCAGGTTGCTTGGCACCTCGAAGATGATGTAGCCGACGAAGAACAGGCCCGCCCCCAAGCCATAGGCTGCGGTGCTGAACTGCAGGTCTTCGAGCATCTGCAGCTTGGCGAAGCCGACGTTGATGCGGTCCAGGTAGGCCGCAAGGTAGCAGAAGCACAGGAACGGTATGAGCCTCCAGGTGATCCTGCGGTAAAGCGCTTGAGTCGATTGGTCGATGTCGCTGTGGACCGCTGTTGCATTCGCAATTGGCATTTCCTGTCTCCTGGCGGGTGACTTTGTGGTTTTGTTTTCAGGCCAGCAGTTTTCGACGCTCCGGGCGCGCCGCGCACTATACGCGGCGTTTGAGGATGGCGTCACAAGACCCCGGGTGCTCCTGCGGGGTGGCCGCCCGCACAGCGGACGGTCATGCAACGGGCTTCCCGCGCCGTTACTTGATTGTTATGGGTGCAAGGTGTGCGGTTTCAGCTGGCCAGGCGCTGGAGTTGCGCCATGGCTTCCTGCAGGCTGACGACATCGCCGTACTTGCTGTCGATGTCGAACAGGTTTGCTTCGTGCGGCGCGGGGTGGCGATCACCGACGCACTCACGCACCACGATGGTTCGCAAGCCGTGCTGCAGCGCATCCACCGCACTGGCGCGGATGCAGCCACTGGTGGAGCAGCCGGCCAGCACCACGGTGTCGATCCCTTGTGCATGCAGCAGCGGTGCCAGGCTGGTGCCGAAGAACGCGCTGGCGTACTGCTTGGTGAGCACCGGCTCATCAGCCCGTGGCACGACGGCCTCGCAGAACGCCGCCAGCGGGTTGCCTTCGACCATGTCCTTCATTACTGGCGCCTTGCGTACCCACACGCCGCCATCGGCAAAATGCGGGGCCTGGTAGCGGATATTGGTATGGACCACCAGCGTACCGCAGTCCCGGGCCAATGCCAGCAGCACGGCAGCCTGCTCGACCGCCGTCACCACGCCGGGGGCGTAGAGCGGCGCACCGGGGGTGGTGTAGCCCTGCATGAAGTCGATCATCAGCAGGGCTGCCTTGCGCCCGAAGCCGATACGCTGACCCCATACGCCCTGGTAGTTGTCGCTGGCGCTTTGTGCGTCGCTCATGTTCGTCTCCCGATTCAGTAGGCGCCCGACAGCAAGGCGCCAGCGCCCGGAACCACCGGTTCCAGGTCCAGCGCCTTGAGCATGGCGTAGGTGGTGGCGATGGCAGCGGTGACCACCGGTTTGCCGGTTTGCGCCTCGACCTTGGCGACTGCCGGCAGCGACTGCATCTGCACGCAGGCCGAAAGCACCACCACATCGACGCCCTCAAGGTTCATGCCGGCGACGATGCCCGGCAGGTTGGCCGGGTCGTGACGGGCCACGGCGAGGTTGTCGGGGATTTCCAGCGCGCGCCAGTCCTGCACCTCGAAGCCTTCCTCACGGATGTAGTTGACCACCAGTTCGGTCAACGGCTTCATGTAGGGCGCGACGATGGCGATGCGCTTGGCCTTCATCACGTGCAGGGCTTCCACCAGCGCACCGGCACTGGTGATGACCGGCGCCAGTGCGTCGTTGTCGGCAGTGGCTTTTTGCAACCGCTTCTCTGACTGGCGGTGATACCCCAGCCCCATGGCCATGATCGCCACCAGGCAGGCATAGCCGAGCACGTCCACCTTGGCGTCTGACAGTTCCACTGCGCAGCGGTCGGACTCGCCGTCCATCGCCGCCAGTTCTTCCTTCTTCACCTGCTTCATGCGCATGCGGCTGGAGTGGAAGGTGAAGCGCTCCGGGCGGATCGCCTGGCGGGCCAGGAGCATCGCCGGGATCTCGGTTTCCATGGTGGTGTTCGAACTCGGCACGATCTGGCCGATACGGTAGGGCTTGGTCATGTCGCGTGCTCCTTCAGACAAGGGGGTGGCCCAGGAAATCACCGAAGGCGGCAAAGAAGCCTTCGAGGTCATCCCAGGGAATCATGTGGCCGGCGTTGTCGACGTGCGCGACCTGGATGTCCGGCTTGAGCTCACGGATCTCGGCGATGTCCTGGGGCTGGATCACCCCGCCTCGCCCCGCCACCATCAGCAATGCCGGTTGGCGCACATTGGGCAGGTCCTGGTGGATGTCCACCTGGTGGAAATCGTTGAAGGCGCGCACGATCGCAGGCTCGTGGCAGGTGTGCAGCCACTCGGCGCGCAGCGCCAGCTGCTCGTCGGTCCAGGTTGCACAGAAGGCGCGCATGTCATCACCGCTCATGCCACTGCAGGCCTGCCGGATAGAGTCGACGTACCACGGCAGCTTGCTCGGGTATTCGCGCCGACCAGGCCCGGATACCGGCGGGTCGACCAGCACCAGGCGCTGCAGCCCAGGCGCCCCTTGCGCGGCGGCGCGGATGGCGAAGCGCGCGCCCATCGAATGGCCGACCAGGTGGTAGCTGGCCAGGCCCAGCGCCGCCGCGAACGCCGGAATGTCCGCCGCGCAGGCATCGGTGCCATAGTCCAGTTCAGGCCCGCTCGCGGACAGGCCGCGGCCGCGTACATCCAGCACATAGGTGTCGAACTGCTGCCCAAGGCGCTCGGCGACGAAGCCCCAGGTGATCGCCGGGCTGGTGATGCCCGGCACCAGGATCAGCGCAGGGCCCTTGCCGCCGTAACGCAGGTAATGCTGACGGATGCCATTGGCGTTGACGTTGCCGCCGGCGACGAAGGTGCTCATGCTGCCTCCCCGCTCTTGAGCGCCTGGCCGTAGAGGTCGTAGCCATAGACCCATGCCGGGTCTTCCTGGGTGTAGAGGAAGGTGTTGGCGTTGGAGACCGCCTGCACCCGCGAAGCGCGTTCCTTGCGGTTAGCCTCGTACAAAGCGAAGGCGGTGCGGTGGTCGGACAGCCCGGTCTCTTCCAGGCAACGGGTGAGCATCGCCGCATCCTCGATGGCCATGCACGCACCTTGCGCCATGTGCGGCTTCATCGGGTGGCAGGCATCCCCCAGCAGCACCAGGCGGCCACGGCTCCACAGCGGCAACGGGTTGCGGTTGCGCAACGGCCACTTGGTGATCGATTCGGTGGCGTCGATCAGCTTTTGCACCGTGGGGTGGTAGCCCTGGAACGCAGCACGCATTTCTTCCTGGCTGCTGTCCACGAACGGGCCCTGGAAGTCCCACGCTTCGTGCGGGACGCCGGTGACGAAGTAGTACTCGTCGCGCTTGCCGGTGGTGTAATAGACCATCATGTGGCGGTCTTCGGTCCACCATTTCACGCAGTCCTCGAACACGTCGGCATGTTGCGCCAGATGCTCGCCGCGGATCAGTGCACGGTGAGCCACCCAGCCGCTGTAGATCGGCGCTTCGACACCCAGCAGCGCTTCACGGATGCGCGAATGGATGCCGTCGGCACCGATGACGATGTCGGCCACGGTGTGGGTGCCGTCGGCGAAGTCCAGGCGTACCTGATCGCCGTCGTCCAGGATCTTCTCCAGGCGCTTGCCGAAGTGCACGGTGCCCGGCTTGATCGCATCGATCTGCAGGGCGTGCAGGTCGCCACGGTGAATGGTGATGTACGAGGCACCGTATTCACGGCGGGCGTAATCACCCAGCGGGATGCGCGCCAGGTAGTCACCGGTGTTGCCGTCGCGGCTGAACCAGAAATCCGGGTGCGACCCCATCAGCTCCAGCTTCTGCTCCAACCCCATGCGGCGGAATATCTTCATCACGTTAGGGCCGATGTGAATACCCGCGCCAAGGCGGGTGAACTCCGGTGCCTGCTCGTACACGTCGACTTCAAAGCCGGCCTGCTGCAACAAAGTGGCGGCGGCTGCCCCGCCCAATCCTGCACCGACGATTGCGATTTTCTGCCTGCCCCGCATAGGTATGTCCCCTCTTGTTCTGTGATGTAGTCAGCCGAACCGCCTGACGAATTAGAGTGTATACGCTGTATTTTTTTATTGGGAAGGGGAATATTCAAAAAAATTCAAACGGGTGATCGAAATCGGCGAGTCGGCTAGATGTAACCGTATCATCTAGGCTATGTGTGGATTTGTAACGTTTCAACGCACCACTTGCGCTTACAGGCCGGATACGCTTTCATCAACGGATATAGGGCGTACACACTATTAATTTGCACCGAGATAAAGCGCCCCGCACCACTGCGGTGCGGCATTTCGGTTTCATCGAGGCCTGCCAGGAGAAAGCTGATGCCGGTTAGCAACGCAGAACTGACCCAAATGTTCGAACACGTACTCAAACTGTCCCGGGTGGACGAAACTCAGAGCGTCGCCGTGCTCAAGAGCCACTACTCCGACCCGCGTACGGTCAGTGCCGCGATGGAAGCGGCGCAGCGGCTCAAGGCGAAGGTCTACGCCGTGGAATTGCCCGCGTTCAACCACCCCACGGCCATGGGCAACGACATGACCGCCTACTGCGGCGACACCGCCCTGACCGGCAACCTGGCAGCCCAGCGGGCGCTGGAAGCCGCCGACCTGGTCGTCGACACCATGATGCTGCTGCACTCACCCGAGCAGGAGCAGATCCTGAAGACCGGAACGCGCATACTGCTGGCGGTCGAACCCCCGGAAGTCCTGGCGCGCATGCTGCCCAGCGAAGACGACAAGCGCCGCGTGCTGGCCGCCGAAACCCAGCTCAAGCAAGCCCGCACGATGCAGGTGCGTTCCAGGGCCGGCAGTGATTTCCACGCCCCACTGGGCCAATACCCGGCCGTTACCGAATACGGCTATGCCGACGAGCCCGGCCGCTGGGACCACTGGCCAAGCGGCTTTTTGTTCACCTGGCCGAACGAGGACAGCGCCGAAGGCACGCTGGTACTGGATGTGGGCGACATCATCCTGCCGTTCAAGAACTACTGCCGCGAGCGCATCACCCTGGAGATCGAGAAAGGCTTCATTACCGGCATCCATGGCGGCTTCGAGGCTGAGTACCTGCGCGACTACATGAAGTACTTCAACGACCCCGAGGTCTACGGCATCTCCCATATCGGCTGGGGGCTGCAGCCGCGTGCCCAGTGGACCGCCATGGGGCTGCACGACCGCAACGACGGCATGTGCATGGATGCCCGCGCGTTCTATGGCAACTTCCTGTTCTCCACCGGCCCCAACACCGAAGTCGGGGGCAAGCGCAAAACCCCCTGCCATCTGGATATTCCGCTGCGCAACTGCGATATCTACCTGGATGACCAGGCCGTGGTGCTGGCCGGTGATGTGGTCGCGCCTGAGGAGTCCAAGGCGCGATAGTGGTTATACTGGCCCGGCGCCCCGTTCCGGGGGGCCGGCCAGCCAACCCACACAGCCCAAGCCAACCCATGTCGAATAAAAACACCCCCGCTCCCGCTGCACCCGACACTGCCCCCTACGACGTGACCGAACAGGTCGGCCACCTTTTACGCAAGGCCTACCAACGGCACACCGCGATTTTCCAGCAACAGGCGTGCGACCCGCAGTTGACCTCGATCCAGTTCGTCACCCTGTGCGCCCTGCGCGACCACGGCCCCAGTTCCCAAGCCGAACTGATCAAGGCCACCGCCGTCGATCAGGCGACCATCCGCGGCATTGTCGAACGCCTCAAGGCACGCGGGCTGATCGAGCTGTCACCAGACCCGGATGACCGGCGCAAGGTCATTGTCGGGCTCACCGACAGTGGCGCAGCCTTGCTCGATGCGATGATCCCCTGCGCCCGGCAAATCAGTGAACTGAGCATGGGCTGCCTGAACGCCGCAGAGCGGGTGGCGATCCTGTTTCTGCTGCGCAAGATGATCGACGGGGACGATCAGGCGGGCTGAGCGCGCCCAATACCCCGAGCAACCCCTACGGAATCGTCCCTGGCCTGCTTCTTGCCTGAACATTTCATGTAGTGAGTACTTACCTAAACAAGCGCACCACTTGAGTGGTTTGGTAGCGCAGGTACTCGCTTTTGAACGGCATGCAAACTTCCAGAGATGAGCCAACCATGCAAATCACCCTCCCCCTGCGGGTCAACGGCCAGGATGTCGAAGTCAGCGCCATGGCCGACACGCCCTTGCTCCTGGTCCTGCGCAACGACCTGCGCCTGAACGGCCCCAAGTACGGCTGCGGCCTGGGCGAGTGCGGGGCGTGCACGGTGATCATCGACGGCGTGGCCGCACGCGCCTGCGTGATCCCGCTGTCCGGCGCCGCCAACCGCGACATCACTACCCTCGAAGGCCTGGGTAGCAAGGCCGCGCCACACCCGGTGCAGCAGGCGTTCATCGATGAGCAGGCCGCCCAGTGCGGCTACTGCATGAACGGCATGATCATGACCGCCAAGGCCCTGCTCGACCGCATCCCCGACGCCAGTGACGAACAGATCCGCAACGAACTGTCGGGCAACCTGTGCCGTTGTGGCACCCATGTCGAAATCCTGCGCGCGGTGCGCCGCGCTGCCGGCCGCCAGGCCTGAGACCCGGAGCAGAACATGAACCACTCCCAACACGTTCCCACCCGCGACCAGTTGCTGGGCAAAACCGGCGTACTGTTGATCGTCGACCAGATCACGCCGCCCTCGGGCCCTGTGGCCAAGGGTGTGACACCCACGGTCAAGGCGCGTGAACTGGCGCTGTTTCTTGCCGTAAGCGATGACGGCATGGTCTACGCCTTCAATGGCCACGTTGACCTGGGCACCGGCATCCGCACTTCGCTGGCTCAGATCGTTGCCGAAGAACTCGACCTGCGCATGGACCAGGTGCACATGGTGCTGGGTGATACCGAGCGGGCGCCGAACCAGGGCGCCACCATCGCCAGCGCGACCCTGCAGATTTCCGCCGTGCCGCTGCGCAAGGCCGCAGCGACAGCGCGGCGCTTCCTGCTGGAACAGGCCAGCCTGCGCCTGGGCTGCCCGGTGCAGGCGTTGCGCATGGATGCCGGCATGCTGATTACCGAGGACGGCCGTACCCTGAGCTTTGCCGACCTGGTCGGCGGGCAGCGCCATCAACTGCACATTGCCGACGATGCGCCGCTCAAGGCCGTCGAGGATTACCGCCTGGTCGGTCGCAGCGCGGCACGGGTGGACATTCCTGGCAAGGCGACCGGCGAACTGACCTACGTCCACGACATGCGCCTGCCCGACATGCTGCATGGCCGGGTGATCCGCCCGCCCTATGCAGGCCACGACAGCGGCGAGTTCGTCGGCAACAGCCTGCTGGCAGTGGACGAATCGTCTATTGCCCATGTGCCGGGGGTGGTCGCGGTGGTGGTCATCCGTGACTTCGTCGGTGTGGTTGCCGAGCGTGAGGAGCAGGCGATCCGCGCCGCCCACGACTTGAAGCTCAGCTGGAAGCCGCTCACCGGCAAATTGCCCGACCTCAGCGATGTCGCTCAAGCAATCCGCGACAACCCCCGTGTGCAACGCACCGTGCTGGACCAGGGCGATGTCGACGCCGGCATCGCCAACGCCAGCCAGCGCCTGAGCCGCAGCTATCTCTGGCCCTACCAGTTGCATGGCTCGATTGGCCCCTCCTGCGCGCTCGCCGACTACACCGACGGGCAGATCCGCGTCTGGTCGGGCACCCAGAACCCGCACCTGCTGCGTGCAGACCTGGCCTGGCTGCTGGCCTGTGCCGAACAACGCATCGAGATCATCCGCATGGAAGCGGCCGGCTGTTATGGCCGAAACTGCGCCGACGATGTCTGCGCCGATGCAGTGCTGCTGTCGCGTGCAGTCGGCCGCCCGGTGCGGGTGCAGCTGACCCGCGAGCAGGAGCATGCCTGGGAACCCAAGGGTACCGCGCAACTGATGGAAATCGATGGCGGCCTGAATGCCGACGGCACGGTCGCCGCCTACGATTTCCAGACCAGCTACCCCTCCAACGGTGCACCTACACTCGCCCTGCTGCTCACAGGCGCCGTGGAGCCGGTACCGGCACTGTTCGAAATGGGCGACCGCACCTCCATCCCACCCTATGACTACGAACACATGCGCGTCACCATCAATGACATGACGCCCTTGGTGCGCGCCTCGTGGATGCGTGGTGTGTCGGCCATGCCCAACAGCTTCGCCCATGAGTCCTACATCGACGAACTGGCCTTTGCAGCAGGCGTCGACCCGGTCGAGTACCGCCTCAAGCACCTCAGCGATCCGCGCGCCATCGACCTGGTCAAAGCCACGGCCGAGCGCGCCGGCTGGCAGCCGCGCACCGAGCCCATGCAGACACCCGCCAAAGGTGATGTGTTGCGCGGACGCGGTTTCGCCTATGCACGCTACATCCACAGCAAGTTCCCGGGCTTCGGGGCTGCGTGGGCGGCCTGGGTCGCCGATGTTGCAGTGGACCGGCGCACCGGCGAGGTCGCCGTGACACGTGTGGTCATCGGCCATGACGCCGGCATGATGGTCAACCCCGACGGGGTGCGGCACCAGATACACGGCAATGTAATTCAGTCCACCAGCCGCGTGCTCAAGGAGCAGGTGAGCTTCGAAGAATCGACGGTGGCGAGCAAGGAATGGGGCGGATACCCGATCCTGACATTCCCCGAGGTGCCGGCCATCGATGTAATGATGCTGCCGCGCCAACACGAGCCGCCGATGGGCAGCGGTGAATCAGCCTCGGTACCCAGTGCAGCAGCCATCGCCAACGCCGTGTTCGATGCCACCGGCATTCGTTTCCGCGAGCTGCCGATCACGGCTGAGCGGGTGCGCGAGGCACTGAGTGGCGATGGCCAGGGCTCCGACGGGCCGGCGCCGGCACAGCCCGCGCCGAAGCGCTCGAAATGGTGGTTCGGCTCGATCGCCGGAGTGTTCGGCGCCGCGTTGGGCATGGCCGCTACCGCCCTGCCCTGGCGCGCTGAAATCGCCCCGGTGACACCACCTGCTGCTGGCAGCTGGTCGGCCTCGATGCTCGAGCGCGGGCGCCAAGTGGCTGCTGCCGGCGACTGTGCTGTCTGCCATACGGTACAAGGCGGCAAGGTCAATGTCGGTGGCCTGGCGATGGAGACTCCGTTCGGTACGCTCTACAGCACCAATATCACTCCCGATCCGGATACCGGTATCGGCCGGTGGTCGTTCGCCGCCTTCGAGCGGGCCATGCGCGAAGGCATCAGCCGCGACGGCCGGCACCTGTACCCGGCCTTCCCCTACACCTCATTTCGCAACATCACTGACGCCGACATGCAGGCCCTGTACGCCTACCTGATGTCGCAAACGCCTGTATACCAGGCGCCCTCGGCCAATCAGATGCGCTTCCCGTTCAACCAGCGCCCCCTGATGGCCGGCTGGAACGCGCTGTTTCTCAAGCGCGGCGAATACCAGCCCGACCCGCAGCGCAGCGAGCAATGGAACCGCGGCGCCTACCTGGTCGACGGGCTCGGCCACTGCGCGGCGTGCCACTCGCCACGCAACCTGATGGGCGCGGAGAAAAGCGGCAACAGCTACCTTGCCGGCGGCATGGTCGATGGCTGGGAAGCGCCTGCACTCAATGCCCTGGGCAAGTCATCGACCCCCTGGAGCGAGAATGAGCTGTTCACCTACCTGAGCACCGGTTTTTCCGACAAGCATGGCGTGGCTGCCGGCCCCATGGGGCCGGTGGTCAGCGAACTGGCAACTTTGCCGCAAAGCGATGTACGCGCTATTGCCCATTACCTGGCCTCACTGGACGGCACGCCGCAGGCGGTCGCAGCCAAGGCGCCAGCGCAAGTCGACACCCAGGTGTCCCTGAGCAATGGCGAGCGGGTGTTCAAGGGCGCGTGCATGGCCTGCCACAGCGACGGGCTGGGGCCGAAGCTGTTCGGGGTCAGCCCGTCCATGGCTGTGAACAGCAATGTTCACAGCGACCTGCCGGACAACCTGCTGCGCGTGATACTGCACGGCATACCGGCGCCGGCGACACGTGAGCTGGGCTACATGCCGGGGTTCAAGGACAGTTTGTCGAACCGCCAGGTGGCGGACCTTGCCGCTTACCTGCGCCAGCGCTTCGCGGCCCAAAAGCCGGCCTGGGAGGGGCTGGTGGCCAAGAGCGCTCAGGTGCGCGCCAACCCCGGCAGCCATTGACCCGTGCGCTCGCCCGTCAGCAGCGCAGCCCGCGCAAGGCCAGGTCGCTGATGAACGCCAGCCAGTCGGACTTGGCCTGTTTATCGGCCAGGTCCACGGCAAGAAACGAACTGAGCGTGTAGCGGTTGGAGTTATAGAAATAGCAGAGCGAGGCAATCATCAGGTAGGTGTGCCTGATGTCGATATCTGTGCGGAACACGCCCTTGGCCTGGCCCGCCTCGACGATCGGCCGCAGTACGCCGACCGCCTCGCCGGACAGCCCCTTCAGGTTTTGCGACTGCCTGACGTGCTTGCCCTGATGGAGGTTCTCTGTGGCCAGGAGGGTGACGAATTCGGGATGGCGCACGTAGTAGTCCCAGATGAACGCCACCAGCTCGCGCAGTGCCGCCTCGGGGTCGGAAAGGTCCAGTCGCAGCTTGGCTTCAGCTTGGTTGAAGCTTGCGTAGATGTGCTCCAGCACGCTGATGAACAGCTTTTCCTTGTTGCCGAAGTAGTAGTAGATCATCCGGTCATTGGAGTTTGCCAGCGAGGATATCTGCTCGATGCGCCCGCCAGTGAAGCCTTCCTTGCTGAAGACCTTCACCGCCGCCTGAAGAATGTTGTGCCTGGTGCGGTCCGCCTGCTGGGCGCGAACACCGGTTTTGCGAGTTTGCATGTGGAACCACTGTGGGGCTGGCCAGATGCCTAACACTGCCACAGACGTTGGGCCTTTGCGCGGCTTTTTCAGGTGCAGCGCCAACCATCGACAGCACTGCGCCCGGACGCATCATCACGATGCCGGCTGCTCGCCTACGTGCCGCGTGCGCCCGCCGCCGTTTGGCGCACGGTGCAGGCGCCCTCGTGAAAACAGGCTAAGCTCGGGTTTCCGAGGCCACACCAGTGCCCGGCAAAGCATCGCAGGTCCATCGTCGCTCGGGCGATCCACACCGACGGGCCGTTAACGGCTCAAAGAGGGTGCAGCAATGGCGACAATCGAGACAACAGCGCTCGCTCAGGGGCTGCAGCAGGTGGAAAACAGCTGGCAGGCATATCTTGCCTCGCAAAAGCACGCACAGGGGCTGACCGGCGAGCAGCTCAGCACAGCGCTCAAGGCCTGTAGCCGCGATTACATCAGGTTCCAGAACCAGAGCCAGCAGTTCTACGCTGAAGTACGCAAGCGCGTGGGGGATGCTGAAAAGCTGGAACTTGACCGGGTGCTTTACCCTCACCACTTCACCGACAAGCACTGAGACACCTGCAGACCAGTGGCTTGCTCGAGCAGGCAGGCGCTGATGCACCGGTGTGAACCCATCGGGTATACAGAGGCCCAGGGCGCCTGACCCTGGGCCGGGGCCATCACGGCTTGATTTTTTGCCAAGGCTGATAGCTGTACCGTTCAGCCTCAGAAGCCCTGGACGGGTCCGGCCGACCCGAACCTCTTTCGCCTTCCGTGCGCGCCTTCTCATCCCTATGGTCATCAGAAGCCTGTGCTTTGGAGCGCTCGTCCTGCTCACTGTCCTCGTCGTCTTCCCCGGTTGGCCAGTCTGCGTCCTCATGGGGTTTGGCACCTGGGGCATCGATATCCGTGAAGCGCTTGCCAGTGGTCATACGCACCTCTCAACGCCCAGAAGTCCTGGGCTGTTTCGAGTGTGCGCCTTCCCGTCCGGCAACAGGGTTATATCGGACCGACTGCGCGGCCCTGCCCTGCCTGCCGGGTACTGCCCTGCTCAGCTATGAACTGTGTTCACACCCGGTGTGACGCCTGGCCGGCTAATCCCACACGCCTTTGCCGCTTAAGGTGACCCTGCAAGGCCGGTTGCGCAGACGGCCCACGACAACAACAAGCGAGCAACCGAGGTGCAAGCCGATGCGTGGCGATCAAGGCAAGACAAACAACAAGCTGGGGACGGGCTTGAAAGGCAGGCAGGTCACGATGATCTCGATCGGCGGGGTAATTGGCGCCGGCCTGTTCGTGGGCTCCAGCAACGCCATTGTCACCGCCGGGCCGGCGGTACTGGTGGCGTACCTGATCGCCGCAGCGATCGTGGTGCTGGTCATGCAGATGCTCGGCGAGATGGCCACGGCGCGGCCAGACACCGGCTCGTTTTCCTCCTACGCCGACCAGGCCATCGGGCGCTGGGCCGGGTTTTCCATCGGCTGGCTGTACTGGTGGTTCTACGTGCTGGTGATCGCCATCGAGGCTATCGTTGCCGGCAACATCCTGGGTGACTGGCTGGGCTTGCCGCACTGGCTCACCGCCTTTGCCATGACCTTGGTACTGGTCTTGTGCAACAGCCTCAGTGTCGGTTCGTTCGGTACGCTGGAGTACTGGCTGTCGCTGTTCAAGGTGGTGTCGATCGTCAGCTTCATCGGGCTCGGCGTGCTGGCGATCCTGGGGCTGATGCCTGGCTCGTCCACCAGCGGCATCAGCAACCTGTACGCCAACGGCGGCTTCGCCCCCAACGGCAATGTGGCCATCGTCGCTGCGCTGCTGACCGCGATGTTCAGCTTCCAGGGCAGCGAGGTGGTGACCATCGCCGCCGCCGAATCACCCGCCCCCAAAGCCAACATCAAAAAGGCCATCCGGGCCGTGGTGTGGCGCCTGGGCCTGTTCTACCTCGGCTCGATGTTCGTGGTGGTGTGCCTGATCCCGTGGAACGCCCCGGGCCTGGCCCAGGGCTCGTACCAGGCGGTGCTGAACGCGATGAACATCCCTTGGGCGCCGGGCATCATGAGCATCGTGGTGCTGGTGGCCGTCACCAGCTGCCTGAACTCGGCCATCTACACGGCGTCGCGAATGGTCTATTCACTGGCGCGCCGCGGCGATGCGCCCGACGCTGTTTCCCGCACCACTGCCCAGGGCGTGCCGCTACTGGCTGTGGCCCTGACCTCGGCGGCCGCACTGGCGGCGCTGGCCGCCAACTATCTGCTGCCGGCCCAGGTGTTCCAGTTCCTGCTGGCCACCAGCGGTGCACTGGCCCTGCTGATGTACCTGGTGATCGCCATCACCCAACTGTGCATGCGCCGCAAGCTGGTTGCCCTGGGCAGGCCACTGGCGGTGCGCATGTGGCTGTTCCCTTGGCTGACCCTGTTCACCATCGCCTTGATCGTCAGCGTGTTCGCCATCATGGCGGCGTTCCCCGGCCAGCGGGCCGAGTTGCTCAGCACCCTGGGGCTGACGGCCGTGCTGGTGGCCATCGGCGTCTACCTGCAAAAGCGCCAGCCGGCGCTGTCGGCCCAGCGCAGCGCCTTGCAGTTCGAGGCCTGCCAGCCGTGACCCCGCGTCACAGCAGCTGTGCCGAGCAAGCCCTTTTTCGCCCTGCAGCGCATCCCTAAGCTGCCTGCAACCCCGGCCCTGAACGGGCCGGGGATTCAAGAAACTCAACTGTGGAAGCCCTCATGAGCATTGCCCCCAAACCCGACGAACTGGCCATCCCCTATCAACTGCCGCAAGTACCGTTCATGTCCCCCGACATGGTCCACCCCGGTGTACTCGGCAAGTGGCTCGAAGACGACCAACTGTGGGTCCCGGTGACCGCTTCGGTATCGTTCAAGCCCTTGCTGCTGAGCGTCTCTGGCGGCTATTACATCAACCTGCTGCGGGTGCGCCAGAGCGGTGTGCTGTCGCGTCACCGCCACACCGGCGGCGTGCATGCACTGGTGCTCAAGGGCCGCTGGTACTACCTGGAGCACGACTGGGTCGCCGAGGAAGGCTCGTTTGCCTTCGAGCCACCAGGCGAAACGCACACCCTGTTCGTGCCGCAGGACGTCGAAGAGATGATCACCTGGTTCCACGTGCAAGGCGGTTACACCTATGTCGACCCACAAGGGGTCGCCGTGGGGTACGAGGACGTGTTCACCAAGCTTGAGGCCGCCCGCGCCCACTACAAGGCGCTCGGCCTGCCGGACGATTACATCGAGCAGTTCATTCGCTGAACGGCCAGCCTGCCACCCGACCCGCGTATCCCGATGCACGCGGGTTGCCACCCCGACGCGGCGCTGCCAGCATTCTGCTGATCACCGGAGGCAGAACATGGACAACTACTCACAACTGCTGGCCTTCCTCGGCGCTGCCGAACACGGCAACTTTTCTGCTGCGGCGCGTGCTTGCGGCATGACCCCGTCGGCCATCAGCAAGCTGATCTCGCGCCTGGAAGACCGCCTGCAGGTGCGCCTGTTTCAGCGTGGCACCCGCAGCCTGACGCTGACCGAGGAAGGTGCCGCCTACCTGGTCAGTGCCCGTGCAGTCAGCAATGCCATGGCCGAAGCCGACTCGCTGGCCGAGGCGTTTCCTACCCGCGTCAGCGGCACGCTGCGGGTCCACACCATGACCACCTTCGCCAAGCACCAGATCATCCCCTGGCTGCCGGAGTTCCTGGCTGCCTACCCGGGGCTGACCGTGGATATCCAGGTTGGCGCGCAGTTCAGCGACCAGTTCGACCAAGGGCTGGACGTGGCGATCCACAGTGGCGTGCTGCCCGACTCCTCGCGCATCGCCCGCAAGATCGGCCAGAGCCGTTGGATCCTCTGTGCATCGCCCGCCTACCTGGCCGCGCACGGCACACCTGCACACCCTGGGCAGCTGTTGCAGCACACTTGTTTTTCCTTTGGTTTCAGCAGCGTGTGGAACACCTGGGGGTTCGTGGTCGATGGCCAGGCCATCACCGTACCGGTGGTTCCCAAGGCCACGTTCGCCCAGGGCGACCTGCTGCGCGACCTGGCGCTGGGCGGCGCCGGCATCGTGCGCCTGGCGGAGTTTCATATTGGCCAGGACATCCAGGAGGGCCGCCTGGTCCCTCTGCTGCAGGCATACGCCCAGGACAGCGTCGAACCGCTCTACATGATCTACACCAATCGCAAACACCTCAGCCCGCGAATCCGCGTGTTCCGCGACTTTCTCGAACAGAAGCTCGCCAGCAGCCCGTGGAACACCCGCTGAGGGGACGAAATCCTGCCAGCAGAACCTGACCCGCCGTCAGCCCTGCTGCGCACCATTACACAGAGGTACTCATGCGCAATCTCGTAGGCGATGTTTCCAGCGCCGCCCGTATCCTGCCGGCACTCGACGGTCAGGCCCTGTTCATCCGCAACGGCAAAGGCCCGTACCTGTGGGATGACCAGGGCCAGCGCTACATCGATACCGCACTGGGCTTCGGCGCCGTACTGCTCGGCCATGCCGATGACAGCGTCAATGCGCAGGTGGCCCAGGCCCTGGGCGACTCCGCATCGCCCTCTTGGGCCCACGTGCGCGAACATGCTGCAGCCAGTGCGCTGGCAGCGCACACCGGCGCACTCAGCCGCGTGATCTTCACCAACTCCGGCAGCGAGGCCGTGCACCTGGCCTGCCGCGCTGCCCGCGCTTACACCGGGCGCGGGCGAATCGTCAAGATGGCAGCCGGTTTCGACGGCTGGTTCGACGATGTCAGTTTCGGCAACGTCGGCTCGCCCGAAGCCGCGTTCGCAAATGGCGAGCGCCCCTCGACAGGCCGTACCACACTGCTGCGTTTCAACGACTTCGACGATGTGGAGCGGTTGTTCGCGCAGGACCAGGACATCGCTGCCGTGCTGCTGGAGCCGATGCTCGCCAACGCCGGCTGCATCATGCCAGCGCCAGGTTACCTGCAGCATGTGCAGGCCGTGGCTCATCGCCATGGTGCACTGGTGATCAGCGACGAAGTGCTGATGGGCTTTCGCCTGCATGCCGGCCTGGCCAGCCTGCAGGCAGGCCTTGACCCGGACATCGCCAGCGTCGGCAAAGCCATCGGCAACGGCGTGCCGGTATCGGCCATCGTCGGCAAACCGCACATTCTGGCGGGCTTCGAAGAGGGCAAGGTGCTGCGCGGCGGAACCTTCAGCGGCAACCCGATGGCCTGCGCAGCGGTGCTCGCCACGCTGGCAAAACTGGACAGCGCCGCTTACCCACAGCTGATCGAGCGTGGCGAGAAGCTGCGCCACGCCGTGCAGGCGATCTTCACGGCCCAGGGCATCACCATCAGCACCAGTGGCTACGGCAACGTATTCGCCATCTGGCCATGCGAACGCGCGCCATCCGACTATGAAGAAGCCGCCGCCTTCGCCGACGCCGCGTTCAGCCAGGCGCTGCACCTGGCGCTACGTGCCGAGGGCGTGCTGGTGATGCCCTCTCCGTATGGCCGTATCTACCTGTCGTTCGAGCACAGCGATGAAGTCGTCGATCAGATAGCGCACGCGTTCGAAGCAGCAGCAGCGCGCCTGGCTCCACGTTTTGCAGAGGGTGGCGTCAACACCCGATGACGTGAGGGTGCAGTACACAAGCAATCAGAAAGGCGCCTGCATGGGCGCCTTATCAATCGCACTGATGATCACTATCGAAAGACCCGCCTGTCGGCCTGGCAGACAGGCCCCGTATACTCCTCCCCGAATTCTCCCCGCTCCACGCGCCTGCTCAAGGCGACACTCCCCTTCTGGAACCCCGCACCATGTCAAATACCAGCCCGGCCCCAAGTGGCCTCCCCGAACACAGTCAGCAAAGCGTCAAACAGCAGTGGCTGGCGATACTCTCGGTCGCCGTGGGTGCCTTCGCTTTGGTAACCAGCGAGTTTCTGCCGGTAGGCGTCTTGAACGATGTCGCCAGTGACCTGGGCATCAGTGCAGGCCACGCCGGCCTGATGGTCACCCTGCCCGGCATCATGGCCGCCCTCGCCGCGCCCTTGCTGTCGGTGGGCATCGGTGCACTGGACCGGCGCTACCTGCTGATCGGCCTGACGCTGATCATGATCATTGCCAATGCGGTGGTGGCCTATGCCAGCGACTTCAACCTGCTGCTGTTCGGCCGCGTTTTGCTGGGCATCAGCATCGGCGGTTTCTGGGCTACCGCCATTGCCCTGAGCGGCCGCCTGGCACCCAAGGGGGTGGGCGTTGCCCAGGCCACCTCGATCATCATGGTCGGTGTGACCCTGGCCACTGTGCTGGGCGTGCCGGTAGGCACCTGGCTCAGTGGCCTGCTGGGCTGGCGCATGACTTTTCTGGTCACCGCCCTGGTAGGCGTACCGGTGCTGCTGGCGCAGATCCTGCTGCTGCCGCGGCTCAACCCGGACAAGGCCATCCGCATCAGTGACCTGCCGGCGTTGTTCATCAACCCACAAGCCCGGGTGGGCCTGATTGCGGTATTGCTGATCGGCCTGGCGCACTTTGCCGCGTACACCTACGTCGCGCCCTTCTTCAAACAGAATTCCGGTTTCGATGGGCCGACCATCGGTTCGCTGTTGCTGCTGTATGGCGTGGCCGGGGTGATGGGGAACATTTTTGCCGGTTTCGCCGCCAACCAAAGCGTGCGTCACACCCTGTTGCTGGTCGCGTTGATGATCGGCATCAGCACCGCCCTGTTCCCCCACTTCGCCACCGGGATGACTGGCGCGGCGATGCTGATCGCGCTCTGGGGCTTCGCCTTCGGCGCCTTCCCGGCCTGTGCCAGCATCTGGATGTTTGTCGTTGCACCCAAGGATGTCGAACGCGGCATGCCACTGTTCGTCGCCATGTTCCAGGTGATCATCGCGCTGGGCTCGTTCTTCGGCGGGCAGATCGTCGACCAGTTGGGCAGCTCGGTGCTGCTGAGTCTGGCCACGGCGCTGGTGGGCTGCGGGTTCGTCACGGTGCTGGTGCTGGGGCGCAGCGTCAGCAATAGCGCTGTGGCCGAGGCTTGCTGACACGCAGGGTGCAATCACCACGAATTCAACGACATACACCTGGCATCCCGCGTTACCATTGACCCCTACCCGAAGCATGGAGCTACGCGATGACCCTGCATATCCACACCCCTCTGATCGAATCCCGCCCGCTGTCACTGGCCGCTGGCCGCTCGATCTGGCTGAAGCTCGACGCGCTTCAGCCCTGTGGCTCGTTCAAGCTGCGCGGGGTGGGCCATGCCTGCGAAGTGCACCATGCCCGGGGCGCCCGCCACTTCGTGTCCTCGTCCGGTGGCAATGCCGGCCTGGCGGTAGCCTACGCCGGGCGCCAACTGAGTGTGCCGGTCACGGTGGTAGTGCCTGAGACCACCACCGAACGCGCCAAGGAACTGTTGCACCAGGAGGGTGCCAAGGTGGTGGTGCATGGCAGCTCGTGGCAGGAGGCCAACGCGTTGGCGCAAACCCTGGTCGGGCCGGACGATGCCTTCATTCACCCCTTCGATGACCCGCTGCTGTGGGCCGGGCATGCCAGCCTGGTGGATGAAGTTGCGGCAACCGGGTACAAGCCCGATGCGGTGGTGCTGTCGGTGGGCGGCGGCGGCCTGCTCAGTGGCGTGGTCGAAGGGCTCAGGCGCAACGGCTGGAACGATGTCCCTGTGCTGGCGGTGGAAACCGACGGGGCGGCCTCGCTGCACGCGGCGGTACAGGCAGGTCACCCGGTAGAGCTGGAGCGCCTCACATCGGTGGCGACCTCGCTGGGCGCCAAGCGTGTTGCCGACCAGGCCCTGGCGTGCGTGCAGGAGCACCCGGTGCACAGCGTTCTGGTCAGTGATCGCGCGGCGCTTGAAGCCTGCGAACGGTTTCTGGCGGACCACCGGGTGCTGGTGGAGCCTGCCTGCGGGGCGGCATTGGCGTTGGCTTATGAGGCCGCGAAGCTGGACGGTTACCAGAATGTGCTGGTGGTCGTTTGTGGGGGGGCTACGGCCACGCTGAAACAGATTCAGGACTGGTTGAAGCAGGTCGCCTGAGGTTGCCTTCACGGCCCTGATCGCCGGCAGGCCAGCGATCAGGGCAGAGCATCACCCAAGCAATTGAATGATGCGCGGCGCCAGGTGCTCGCCCTCGATTTCAATGACCGCCACCGTGACCGGCAACTTGAACCGCCGCGGCCCGGCACTCCCGGGGTTCAGGTACAAGCGCCCTTGCCGCCAGTCGATCAATGGCTTGTGCGAATGCCCAGTGATCACCACGCGCACCGCCTCATCCAGTTCGGCCGGTACATCGGCAATGTCGTGCACCAGCAGTGTCTGCCACCCCTGCATGTCGAAGTATCGCTGATCGGCCAATCGAGCTGCCCAGGGCAGCGTCAGGTCGTTGTTGCCGCGCACCACCTGCACGGGCGCCAACGCCTGGAGTACCTCAATGATTTCAGGCTTGCCGATATCACCGGCATGCACGATCAGTTCGCAACCGGCCAGCGCATCAAGCGCCTCGGGCCGCAGCAAGCCGTGGGTGTCGGAGATGACGCCAGTTTTCATTCATGGCTCCTGTGCGGGTCTGCTGCGTTGCAGCTACTCATCGGATTCTCCTTCAAATGCGCAGCCGGTGATTAGGATGGTCATACTGGCCTGTTCCAATGAGCTCGCCGCAATCGGAAAAATTCCGGCCTGTCGGCAACGACCTCGACGAAATGCATATCTCGCCCTTTCGGTATGCAGCAAGTGAAGGCACAATGCGTGTCCTTTTTTTGGCCGGCCTGGCCGGGGGCCTTTAAATGATCAAGACGCCGTATTACCTCATCGATAAAACCAAGCTGCTGAGCAACATGGAGAAGATCGCCTACGTGCGCGAACACTCCGGTGCCAAGGCGCTGCTCGCCCTCAAGTGCTTCGCCACCTGGTCGGTCTTCGACCTGATGCAGCAGTACATGGACGGCACCACGTCCTCGTCGCTGTACGAGCTCAAGCTCGGCCGCCAGAAGTTCGCCGGCGAGACCCACGCCTACAGCGTGGCCTGGGCCGACGACGAGGTCGAGGAAATGCTCGAGAACTGCGACAAGATCATCTTCAACTCGATCGGCCAACTGCAGCGCTTCGCCGAGCAGTCCGAAGGCAAGGTCCGCGGCCTGCGCGTCAACCCGCAGGTCAGCAGCTCCGACTACCTGCTGGCCGACCCGGCCCGCCCGTTCAGCCGCCTCGGTGAGTGGGACCCGGAGAAGATCGAGAAGGTCATCTCGCAGATTTCCGGCTTCATGTTCCACAACAACTGCGAGAACGGTGACTTCGGCCTGTTCGACAAGATGCTGACGCACATCGAAGAGCGCTTCGGCCACCTGCTGCACAAGGTCGAGTGGGTCAGCCTGGGTGGCGGCATTCACTTCACCGGTGAAGACTATGCCGTCGATGCGTTCTGCGCGCGCCTGAAAGCCTTCGCGCAGGCGTACGGCGTGCAGGTCTACCTGGAGCCGGGCGAAGCGGCCATCACCAACAGCGCCTCGCTGGAAGTGACCGTGCTCGACACCCTGTACAACGGCAAACACCTGGCCGTGGTCGACAGCTCGATCGAAGCACACCTGCTCGACCTGCTGATCTACCGGCTGAACGCCAAGATGGCCCCCAACGATGGCGAGCACACCTACATGGTCTGCGGCAAATCGTGCCTGGCCGGTGACATCTTCGGCGAGTACCAATTCGATCGTCCGTTGGCCATCGGCGATCGCCTGTCGTTCATCGACACGGCGGGTTACACCATGGTCAAGAAAAACTGGTTCAACGGTTTGAAGATGCCATCCATCGCGGTCAAGCAGCTCGACGGCAGCGTCGAAGTGGTGCGCGAGTTCGGTTTCGAAGACTACGTTTCCAGCCTGTCGTAAGACCGGCTATCAAGTAAGGAGCAAGGGATAAATTGAAGAAGAACGTTCTTATCATTGGTGCAGGAGGTGTCGCCAAGGTGGTGGCCCACAAGTGCGCGCAGCATAACGACGAACTCGGTCGTATTGCCATTGCGTCGCGGAACATCTCCAAATGCCAGGCCATCATCGACAGCGTCAAGGCCAAGGGTAGCCTCAAGGTACCCGCCGACATCCAGGCCTTCTCGCTCAACGCCCTCGATGTCGAGGCAACCAAGGCACTGATCCGCGAGACTGAATCGCAGATCGTGATCAACGTGGGCTCCGCCTTCCTCAACATGTCGGTGCTGCGTGCCTGCATCGATACCGGTGTCGCCTACCTGGACACCGCGATCCACGAAGAACCGGGCAAGATCTGCGAGACGCCGCCCTGGTACGGCAACTACGAGTGGAAACACCTCGAAGAATGCCAAGAGAAGAACATCACCGCCATTCTCGGCGTCGGTTTCGACCCGGGTGTGGTGAACAGCTACGCAAAACTGGCGCAGCAACAGTATTTCGACAGCATTGATTCGATCGATATTCTCGACGTCAATGCCGGGTCCCACGGTAAGTACTTCGCCACCAACTTCGACCCGGAAATCAACTTCCGCGAGTTCACCGGGCAAGTATGGAGCTGGCAGAACAGCCAGTGGACCAGCAACACCATGTTCGAGGTCAAGCGTACCGACGACCTGCCGGTGGTGGGTTCGCAGAACCTGTACCTGACCGGTCACGACGAGGTCCACTCGATCTCGAAGAACCTGAACGTGCCGAACGTGCGCTTCTGGATGAGCTTCGGCGAGCACTACATCAATGTGTTCACCGTGCTGAAGAACCTTGGCCTGCTTTCCGAGCAACCGGTCAAGACCGCTGAAGGCTTGGAAGTGGTGCCGCTGAAAGTGGTCAAGGCCGTGCTGCCTGACCCGGCTTCGCTGGCCCCGGGCTACACCGGCAAGACCTGCATCGGTGACCTGGTCAAGGGCACCAAGGATGGTCAGCCGCGTGAAGTGTTCATCTACAACGTGGCCGACCATGAAGAGGCCTACGCCGAGACTGACAGCCAGGGTATCTCCTACACCGCCGGTGTACCGCCAGTGGCTGCAGCCCTGCTGGTTGCCCGTGGCGAGTGGGATGCCAAGCGCATGGTCAACGTCGAGGAGCTGCCAGCCGAGCCGTTCCTCAAGGCGCTGGACGTCATGGGCCTGCCGACCCGCGTGAAAGATGAAAAAGGCGATCGTCCTTGGGACGCTGAAGCCTAAGCAGCAAGAGAAGGGGCGCCAACTGGGCGCCCCTTCTTTTTGTCTGCACCGGCCTCATCGCCGGCAAGCCGGCTCCCACAGGAACACCACTGGCCTTCAGAGCAGTGGTTAGCCAGTGGCCGGCTTGCCGGCGATGAGGCCAGCATTGATCTACGCCTACTTCCTGGCTTCCAGTATCAGGTTGAACGGTGTCTGTGTCGCCCGCCGGAACTGCGTGAACCCCGCCTCCTCGAACATCGCCCGCAAGCGCGCCTCCCCGGCCTGTGCACCCAGCCCCAGCCCAACCTCCTGGGACAACGAATTCGGTGTACAGATGAACGTCGACGCGGCATAGAACAGGCGACCGACCGGCGTCAGGTTGCCGTCCAGCGTGTCCTCGGCATAGGGCTCCACCAGCATCACCGTGCCGCCGGGCTTCAACGCCTGGTAGGCATGCCGTGCAGCGCCAACGGGGTCGCCCATGTCGTGCAGGCAATCGAAGAAGCACACCAGATCATGATCGCTGCCCGGGTAATCCTTGGCCGACGCCTGCTGGAAACTCACCCGCTGGGTCAAGCTGGCCTCACTGGCGCGTTCGCGGGCCGTGCTGATGGACGGCGCATGGTAGTCATAGCCGATGAAGGTCGATGCTGGAAACGCCTGAGCCATGACCAGCGTCGAAGCGCCATGCCCGCAACCGACATCCGCGACCTTCGCGCCGGCCTGCAGCTTGGCCACCACACCGTCGAGCGCCGGCAGCCAGTCGGCCACCAGGAAGGTGCGATAGCCGGGCCGGAAGAAACGCTCGGTACCGCTGAACATGCAGGGGTGATGGTCGCCCCAGGCCAGCCCGCCATCACCGCGCATGGCAGCCACCAGCTTGTCCTTGTCATGGAACAGCGCGGCCACCACCGCCGCGCCACCCGCCATATAGGCCGGTGAGTCCTCCAGTGCCAGTGCCATGGCCTGTTCCTCGGGCAACACGAAACTGCCCTGCTCATGGACCATATAGCCGGACGCGGCCTGGGCGTTGAGCCATTCGCGCACCAGCCGTGGGTGGCAGCCGGTCCGGGCCGCCAGCACTTCGGGGGTGACCGGCTGACTATCGGCCATGGCCCGGTACAACCCCAGTTCGTCGCCGAGTATCACATTGGCCAGGGTCGCCGCAGCGCCCATGTCTCCCACCAGCTTGCCCATGAAATCCTGAAGCTTTGCCTCGTCCATGACCTGCCCTCCTCTGCAAGAAGGCCACCGTCAGCGAGGGATGTCCGGTCCGGGGTCGCGGTGGTCGGATTAAGGTGTGAGAGCCCGCCGTGATGGAAACCGCGGCGGGCTGTTTGTAAGTTTAGATGTCCTGACTGAGCGGGTCGGAACGTTTGACAGGGCTGCTGCGCCACTTGCATTCAGTCCATTCTCAAAATACTGTATGAATATTCAGTATCACGAGACACCCTCATGCAGCTCATTGCCAAGCTTGGCATCCTCGCCGATGCCGCCAAGTACGACGCGTCCTGTGCCAGCAGTGGCGCGCCCAAACGCAGCTCGCGCGGCAGCGAGGGCCTGGGCGCCACCAATGGCATGGGCATCTGCCACAGCTATACACCGGACGGGCGCTGCGTTTCGCTGCTCAAGGTGCTGTTGACCAACTTCTGCCTGTACGACTGCCAATACTGCGTCAATCGCCGCTCCAGCAACGTGCCGCGGGCACGTTTCACGCCCGAGGAGGTGGTGCGCCTGACCCTGGATTTCTACCGGCGCAACTGCATCAGCGGCCTGTTCCTGAGCTCCGGCATCATCCGCTCGGCCGACTACACCATGGAACAGTTGATCCGCGTGGCGCGCCTGCTGCGTGAGGAGCACAACTTCCGGGGTTACATCCACCTCAAGACCATCCCCGACGCCGACCCACTGCTGATCGAGGAAGCCGGGCGCCTGGCCGACCGCCTCAGCGTCAATATCGAACTGCCCACCGATGCCAGCCTCAAGCGCCTGGCCCCGGAAAAACACGCCCACACCATTCGCCAGGCCATGGGCGTGATCCACCAGGGGCAGCAAGCCGTGGCGGGCGAACCGAAGGCACCGCGTTTCACCCCGGCCGGGCAAAGCACCCAGGTCATCGTCGGCGCCGACGCCACTGACGACAGCACACTGCTGCGCAACGCCGAGTCGCTGTACCAGGGTTACGGCCTCAAGCGCGTGTATTACTCAGCCTTCAGCCCGATACCCGACAGCCCCGGCAGCGTGCCGCTGGCAGCCCCACCGCTGCTGCGCGAGCACCGCCTGTACCAGGCAGACTTCCTGTTGCGCGGCTATGGCTACAAAGCGGGTGAGTTGCTTGGCCAGGAGGGTAACCTGGCGCTGGACATAGACCCCAAGCTTGCCTGGGCGCTGGCCAACCGTGAGGTGTTTCCGCTGGATGTGAACCGTGCCGAGCCGGCACTGCTGGCACGCATCCCCGGCATCGGCCTGCGCAGTGTGCAGCGGCTGGTGGCGCTGCGCCGTGAACGGCGCGTGCGCTACGACGACCTGATCCAACTGCGCTGCGTGCTCGACAAGGCCCGGCCATTCATCATCACCAGCGACTACCGCCCAGGCCAGGCGGAGCTGCGCAGCGGCCTGCTGCGCGAGCGCCTGCGTGAACCACAGGCACCGGTGCAGATGGGGTTGTGGGGGTGATCGCGCTCGACTGTGACGAGCACTTCAGCACCTGGCGCGACCAGGCCCGCACGCTGCTCGGGCACGGCATCGACCCGGCGCAAGTGACCTGGTCGCAAGGGCCGATCGACGACCTGCTGGCGGTGCCTGCCCCCCTGCCAGGCGGGCCCGGCCCGTTCCGCGCCAAGGTACCGGCAGCGCTGTTGAGCCTTTTGGAACAGGCATCGCGCTACCGGGGCGAGCAACGCTGGAACCTGCTGTACGAAGTGCTCTGGCGCGTGGCCCACGGTGACCGCACGGCAATGCTTGCAGGCGACCGCCTGGGCAGTGAACTGCACCGGCGTATAAAGCAGGTCAGCCGTGAAGCACACCACCTGCATGCGTTCGTACGTTTCGTGCCGTTGCCGCCAGCACTTGCCGAGCAGCTGCAACTGGACCTGGTCGCCTATCACGAGCCGGCCCATGACATTCTGCACAGTGCCAGCGCGCACTTCGCCGACCGCCTGGGGCGCCAGCGCTGGTTGATCGCCACACCGGGGGACGGTATTCGCTTCGACGGCCAAGGTTTCGAATATCAGCGGCACTGCCCGGACGCTTGGCGGCAGTGGGCGCGCAATGCCGATGACCCGGGTGCCGAGCTGTGGCGGACCTACTACCGCCATACCTTCAACCCCGCCCGCCTCAACCCGGATGCCTTGCGCCTGCACATGCCGGGGCGTTTCTGGCGACATTTGCCCGAAGGCATGCTGATCCCGCAACTGGAAGGGTTGGCGCGCCAAGGCAAGCAACGTGATGGCCAGGCAGCGGAAGTGGCTGTGCAGCTGGGCAAGACGATAAACCGCGCTGAACCCTGATCCCCTCTGCACGAAGCCGCCTGGCCACCGCCACAAATGTGAAAAAAAGGTAAAAATTCCTACATCCCAATCTTTCAAGGGCAGGCAAATCCTGACAAACTGATTGTTAATCGTTCTCATACACATCTTTAATAACGTTTAACAATGTACAGGAACCCACCCCCCATGCCGTCGCCACTCGCGCCCTCGCGCAATCTCCCTGCCCGCAACCTGCTCGCCATGGCCGTGTGCATGGCCATCGTCACACCGGCCCTGGCCGAAGACGACCAGCCCACCACGCTGGTGTTGGGCGCCACCGAGATCAGCTCCGATCGGCTGGGCAGCACCACCGAGGGTTCGCAGTCCTACACCACAGGTTCCATGGCCACCGCCACCAAGCTGCCATTGAGCCTGCGCGAAACGCCGCAGGCGGTGACCGTGATCACCCGTCAGCGCATGGACGACCAGGCGATGACCAGCATCAACGACGTGGTCAAGGCCACGCCAGGGCTGTTCCTTGACTATTCCGGCGGTCCAGGTCGGCAAAACTACATCTCGCGTGGCTTTGACATCGACAACCTGATGTACGACGGCATTCCGAGCGGTTACAAGCCCTACACCGTGGGCGCCCAGCCTAACCTGGCCATGTTCGACCGCGTCGAGATCGTCCGCGGCGCGACCGGCCTGATCACCGGCTCCGGCAACCCTTCGGCGGCCATCAACCTGGTACGCAAGCGTCCGCTGGCCGAACAGAAGGTCACCCTGACCGGCGCCGCTGGCAGCTGGGACGACTACCGCGGCGAAATCGATGCCTCCAGCCCGCTCAACGACAGCGGCACACTGCGCGGCCGCGTGGTGACGTCATACCGGGGAGCCAACAGCTACATCGATGATGTCGAAGAAGACCACGGCCTGTTCTATGCAATCACCGAGGCGGACCTGTCCGAAGACACCACACTGACCCTCGGCTTCTCTCACCAGAAAGACCAGACCAACAACTTCTGGGGCGCCATGCCAACCGCCCTGAACGGCCACCACATGGACTTCTCGCGTTCCTACAACCCAGGCAGCGACTGGGAAAACAAGGACCAGGAGATCAACACCGTATTCGCCGAAGTGCAGCAGCGCCTGGCCAATGACTGGAAACTTCAGGTCAACGCCAACTATTCCCAGCAGGACGGCACCTTCACCGGCTCCTACCAGTCGCGTTGGGCAGGGCTCAATGCGCCGTTGTCCCGCACCGCTTACCAGTCCAAGCACCAGGAAAACCAGGCCGGCCTTGACGGCTTCGTCAGCGGCCCGTTCCAAGCCTTCGGCCGCACCCATGAATTGGTGGTGGGCGCCAGCAAGCGCATCTACGACATGGACACACGCAACTACAGCCCATACGACACCAACTGGCCGATCGATGGCGGCAAGCCGAACTTCGTACACACCAACAACGTACGCGAAGTCACCACCCAGGAAGGCGTGTACATGACCACCCGGCTGAGCCTGGCCGACCCGCTGAAGCTGATCCTGGGCGGCCGCCTGGACTGGTATGACTATGACAACAAGGAAAGCGCCAGCGCCGATTACAAGGTCACGCGCAACGTCACCCGCTATGCCGGCCTGATCTACGACCTGGACGATCATCACTCGGTGTATGTCAGCTACAGCGACATCTTCAACCCGCAGGAGTACAAGGACGCTTCCGGCAGCCCGCTCAAGCCGGTCGAGGGCAAGAACTATGAAATCGGCGTCAAGGGCGAGTACTTCGATGGCGCCCTCAATGCCAGCGTGGCGCTGTTCCGTATCGACCAGGAAAACCGTGGCGTTTCGCAGACCGACCTGGCCGGCTGCAGCGACCCTACCAACTGCTACGTCGCATCCGGCGAAGTGCGCAGCCAGGGTATCGACATGGAGCTGCAAGGTGCGCTGACCCGCAACTGGCAGGTCGGTGCCGGCTACACCTATGCCCGCGTCCACACGCTTAAAGACGCCGCCAACCCCGGCAACGTCAACCAGCGCTTCGACACCGACACCCCGGAGCACCTGTTCAAGCTGACCACCACCTACCGCTTCGAGGGCCCGCTGGAGAAGCTGCGCATCGGCGGCAACATCTCCTGGCAGAGCCGCATCTACAACGACTTCACCGTTGCCGATGGCAGCGAGTACCGCCTGGTCCAGGGATCGTACGCGGTCACCGACCTGATGGCCGGCTACCAGGTCAACAAGCACCTCGACCTGCAGCTCAACGCCAACAACGTGTTCGACCGCAAGTACTACTCGGCCGTGGCCACCTCGGTCAACTATGCCGGCGACACCTGGGGCGCGCCGCGCAACATGATGCTGACGGCCAAATACAGCTTCTGACCTGACGGGTTGCCAGCCTGTACCGGACGCTTCGCAGCACAACCCGCGAAGACGCCGGTACAGGCACCCCACGAATCAGCTGAACAATTTGCTCAGATACCCCAGCCTCTTCTTGTACGACCGCCGCGCCTCAAGCGCATCTTCCATGCTCACCGGCAGGAACCGCGCCTGCTGGTTCGGCTGCATCTGCCCGATCAGGTCCAGGTCGGCGCTGATCACCGTGCCGATCATGGCGTACCCACCGCCAGACACCGCATCGCGGTGCAAAATGATCGGTTCCAGCCCGGCTGGCACCTGTATCGAACCGATCGGGTAGCAACTGTCGACGATATTGGACGGGTCCGAACCTGCGCCGAATGGCTGCTCTCGCGGCTGGAAAGTCAGCGCGTTGCCGCCCTTGTAGCGGTAGCCGATGCGGTCGGCCTCGGAGCCCACCGTCCAGGCATCGGTGAAAAAGCTTTTCGCCGCAGCATCAGTCAGGCGGTGGAAGTACAGCCCCGGTACCACGCGCAACACCACTTCCCCTCCCAGTGCCTGGCGCAGCGCCATTGGCAAGCTGGCTCCGGCACGGGCTTTGGCGCTGGGCACACCGACCGGCAATACATCGCCTGCCAGCAGCTTGCGACCGTGAAAACCGCCCAGCGCGCCCAAGGCGTAAGTGGACCGGCTACCCAGCACTTCTGGCACATCGATGCCGCCCGCGACTGCCAGGTAGGCACGTGCCCCGGCTGTGGGGAAGGCGAAGCGCAGCACCTGGCCTGCCCTGACTGCAAACGAAGTGTCAGGGCGCTGTTCGCGGCCATCGAGCAGCACCGGCATCTGTGCGCCACACACCGCCACCAGCGCATCCTGCAGAAACTCCAGCTCCGGCCCCACCAGCGCACATTCAAGGCCAGCAGTACCCGCCGGGTTGCCGACCAGCTGATTGGCTGCGCGCAACGCATATTGATCAAGCGCACCGGAGGGCGGGATACCCAGGTGGTAATAGCCTTCACGGCCCAGGTCCTGCACCGAGGTTGCCAGGCCAGGTTTGAGTACCTTGATCATGCCAGCACCTCCTGCAACGACTTGGGATAGCCGACCGGGTCGGCCAGGAAAGCATCGAGGGAAAACTCTACCGGGCGAATGCGCAGGTCGAAACGGCCGTCCTCGACATCCGCCACCGCCTGGTCGTAGGCCTGACGGTCGATGGGTTTGAACTGCACGATGTCCCCTGGGCGGAAGAACACCATGTGCTCCTTCAGGTAGTTCAGGCCCTGCTGCGGGTCGTAGATCGGCGCCGGGGTAACGCCGAACATCTGGTAGCCCCCTGCCCCGCGCACCGAATAGATGCAACCGAAACAACCGCCGTGGCCCAAGGTCAGCTTTGGCGTGTCGGTGCGTGGGCGCAGGTACTTGGGCACCTGCAACTGGCGCTCGCGCTCGACCATCTGGAACATGAACGGCAGGCCGGCGACGAAGCCGACCATCGACACGAACCAAGGCGCGCCACTGTGCGCGGCGATGAACGCATCGACATCGGCCAGGCCATTGATGCGCGCCGCGTATTCGAGGTCGGTACTGTTCGGGTCCTGGTGGCGGTCGCGAAAGCGCATGAGGGTTTCATGGGTCCAGGGGTCGTTGTACAGCACCGGGATCTCGATGATCCGGGTGTGCAACGCGCGTTCGGCAACCGCCTCGGCCTCTGCACCGCGCACCGCTGCAAGCAGTACATCGGGGGCGATGCGGTCGGGGTCGAAGCGGATCTGGAACGAGGCGTTGGCCAGGCAAATGTCCAGCACGCCCTCCAGCGCCAGGCGCTCCACCGCCCGGGTGACGGCCATGCCTTTGAAGAAGGCCTCGAGCGACATGCTGTCGCTGACCTCGGCAAACAGGTGCTCGTCGGCACCAAAGCTGTAGCGGATCGGGGTACTGGCAAGCGGCTCGGCCATGTCTGCTCCTTTTTTGGAATCTTTATCGTAAGGCAGGCAAAAACAATGCAGTGCAGCGGCACCGGTGTCTGGGCACCGGGTGCCTTGAACCTCAACGGGGCGTGCGCACCTCGATGCCGGCGGCGTCAAGCGCTGCGCGTGTGGCTTCGACCAGGTCGAGCGCGCCGGGAGTATCACTGTGCAGGCAGATCGAGTCGAATTCGATGGCCAGGTCCTGGCCCTCGACCGTGCGTACCACGCCCTCGCGGCAAGCCCGCAGCACGCGCTCGGCGACCGCCTGCGGCTCATGGCCACGCACATTGCGGGTAAACACGATGGAGCCGCTCAGGTCGTACTCGCGGTCAGCATAGAACTCACGCACCACCGGCTGGCCGAGTGCCTGCGCAACCCGGCAGATCACCGAGCCAGGCATGCAGTACAGCAACAGCTGCGGCTCGATCACCTGCAGGTTCTGCACCAGCAACCGGGCGGCTTCCTCATCACGGGCCAGGTGCATGTACAGGGCACCATGGGGCTTGATGTGTTGCAGTTTCACGCCCTGCGCACGGGCGATTTCACGCAGCGCGCCCAACTGGTAGAGCATGTCGTCGACCAGTTCCTGGGCCGGCGCGTTGATGTGCCGGCGGCCAAACCCGACCAGGTCACGAAACCCCGGGTGAGCGCCTACCGCCACGCCCAGCGCCTTGGCCCGCTCGACGGTGCGACGCATGGTGCCAGGGTCGCCGGCATGAAAGCCGGTGGCGATGTTGGCCGAACTGATGAAGGCCATCAGTTCGTTGTCGACGCCGTCGCCGATGGTCCACGGGCCGAAACCCTCGCCCATGTCAGAATTGAAGTCTACTGCCTGCATGCCTACGCTCCCGGTGCTTGTGACGGTGTGAAGGTCACGTTAGATTCTCCACAACCCCCTTGGGAAGATCTATAAACAGATAGGGTGTCTTCTGAAAAACAGATACCCAGGAGTCTCCTGTGTCACTGACCTTGCGCCAGGTTCGCTACTTCGTCGCCACCGCCGAGATCGGCCAGATCTCCCAGGCCGCCATCCACCTCAACATTTCCCAATCGGCGGTCACTACCGCGATCAAGGAACTGGAGGCAATGCTCGGGGTGTTGTTGTTCCAGCGCTCGGCGCAAGGCATGAGCCTGACCGATGCGGGCCGGCATTTTCTCAACCGCGCCTATGTGATCCTGCGTAGTGTCGATGACGCACTCAACAGCCCGCTGCCGGACGTGCGCGCCAGTGGCTTGCTGCGCCTGGCGGCGAGCTACACGGTGATCGGCTATTTCCTGCCGCACCACTTGCAACGCCTGGAACACTGGCACCCGGACGTAAACCTGCAGGTACACGAGCAGGAGCGCAGCGCCATCGAACAAGGCCTGCTGGAAGGCCGCTTCGACATGGCGGTGGTGCTCACCGCCAACCTCACCCACCCGGATATCGTGTCCGAAACCCTGTTCAACTCCGAGCGCCGGCTGTGGCTGCCCAGCCACCATCCATTGTGCGAGCGCTCTACGGTGAGCCTGGCCGATGTTGCGCGTGAGCCGTTCATCCTGCTGACCGTGGACGAAGCCGAGCAGAGCGCCATGCGTTACTGGGAGCTGGCCGGCCAGCGGCCCAGCGTGCGGGTGCGCACCAGTTCGGTCGAGGCGGTGCGCAGCATGGTCGCCAATGGCAGCGGCGTGGCGATCCTGTCGGACCTGGTGCACCGGCCCTGGTCGCTCGAAGGCAAGCGCATCGAGACCGTGACCATCAGCGACCCGGTAACGCCCATGAGCGTGGGCCTGGCCTGGCACCGCGAGCGGGCATTCAGCCCGGCGATGCAGGCCTTGCGCGACTACTTCCATGGTGCTTTTCTGGCGCCGCAACAGTTGTCGGCTCGGCGCTGAATGGCCAGTGCCTTGAGACCTGAGCCGAACGTTCCGGCGCCGTCGTCGTCATAACTTGGCCGGTGCCGCCACGCAGAGAGGACGCGAAATGACTCAACCAGACCCGTCATACGTCAAATGGCTCGAAGAGCGCTCCATGCTCAAGGCCTCGCAGGAGCGGGCCCGGCTGTATTCCGGCCAGTCTCGCCTGTGGATGAACCCCTACGCCGAAACGCAGCCACGCCGCGCCACCGACATTGCGTCGGTATGGCTCACCGTCTACCCCGACGCGATCATCGCGCCTGAAGGCTGCTCGGTGCTCGGCGCGCTGGGCCACGAAGCCTTGTGGAAGCGCCTGTCGGAAATTGGCGTGCAGGGCATTCATACCGGCCCCATCAAACAGTCCGGCGGTGTCAGCGGGCGCGATTTCACCCCCAGCGTGGACGGCAACTTCGACCGCATCAGCTTCGACATCGACCCGCTCTACGGCAGTGAACAGGAGCTGGTACAGATGAGCCGCATGGCGGCGGCGCACAATGCCGTGACCATCGACGACCTGATCCCCTCGCACACCGGCAAGGGCGCCGATTTCCGCCTGGCCGAGCTGGCCCACGGCGCCTATCCAGGGCTGTACCACATGGTCGAGATCCGCGAGGAAGACTGGCCGCTGCTGCCAGACGTGCCCCCTGGCCGCGACTCGGTCAACCTGCTGCCCGCACAGTGCGACGAACTCAAGGCACACCACTACATCGTCGGCCAGCTGCAACGGGTGATCTTCTTCGAGCCTGGCGTGAAGGAGACCGACTGGAGCGCAACGCCACCGATCACCGGTGTCGATGGCAAGACCCGGCGCTGGGTCTACCTGCACTACTTCAAGGATGGCCAGCCGTCGCTGAACTGGCTGGACCCAAGCTTTGCCGCCCAGCAAATGATCATCGGCGACGCCCTGCACGCGCTGGATTGCCTGGGCGCGCGCGGCCTGCGCCTGGATGCCAACGGTTTTCTCGGGGTCGAGACCTGCGCCAGTGGCACCGCCTGGTCGGAAAGCCACCCGCTGTCGATCGTCGGTAACCAACTGATCGGCGGCATGATCCGCAAGGCCGGCGGGTTCAGCTTCCAGGAACTGAACCTGACCCTGGACGACATCGCACAGATGTCCAAAGGCGGCGCCGACCTGTCCTATGACTTCATCACCCGCCCGGCGTACCAGCATGCACTGTTGACCGGCGATACCGAGTTCCTGCGCCTGATGCTCAAGGAAATGCACAGCTTTGGCATCGACCCGGCGTCGTTGATCCACGCCCTGCAGAACCACGACGAGCTCACCGTCGAACTGGTGCACTTCTGGACCCTGCACGCCCATGACATGTACCTGTACCGGGGCCAGACCCTGCCCGGCAACATCCTGCGCGAACATATCCGCGAGGAAATCTACGAACGCCTCTCGGGCGAACACGCCCCTTACAACTTGCGCTTTGTCACCAACGGCATCTCCTGCACCACCGCCAGCCTGATCACGGCGGCGCTGGGCATCCGTGACCTGGACCAGATTGGCCCGGCGGATGTCGAGCTGATCCAGAAGGTGCACCTGTTGCTGGTGATGTACAACGCCATGCAGCCCGGTGTGGTCGCACTGTCCGGTTGGGACCTGGTCGGCGCCCTGCCGCTGCCGGCCGAGGCGGTGGCGCAAAAGATGGCCGATGGCGATACCCGCTGGATACACCGTGGCGGCTACGACCTGGCCGGGCTCGATGCGCAGGCCGAGGCATCGGTGCGTGGCATGCCGCGCGCACGCGCACTGTACGGCAGCCTCGACCAACAGCTGGAAAGCAGCGATTCGTTCGCCAGCAAAGTTAAAAAACTGCTCGCCGTGCGCCAGGCCTACGGTATTGCCAGCAGCCGCCAGGTACTGGTGCCCGAGGTCAGCAGCCCGGGGTTGCTGGTGATGGTGCACGAGCTGCCGGCCGGGCGTGGCATCCAGATCAGTGCGCTGAACTTCGGGCAGGAGGTGATCGCTGAAGAGCTGCTGCTGACCGGCTTCACGCCCGGGACGGTGGTGGACATGATCAACGAGACGGTAGAAGGCGACCTGACCGAGGATGGGCGGCTGATGATCAACCTAGACCCGTATGAAGCCTTGTGCTTGAGAATCGTCAACAGCAGTGGGCACGTCTGAGGCTGTATCAGCTACACCTGTGGGCGCCGGGTTGCCGGCGCTCACGGTCCGCCCGGCTTGCTTTTAAAGCTCCAGGGGCATAGTTTCCGGGCATCATTTACCGCGCCCAGGAGCAAATTCCATGTACACCGGCATCGTCCAGGCCGTCCGCCCCCTGCTTGCTGTGACCACCTACCCGGGCCACAACGAGTTCACCATCGACCTTACCCCAGAACTGCTCGACGACCTGAAGATCGGCGCCAGCGTGAGTGTCGAGGGCACCTGCTTGTCGGTCACCGAAATTGACGGCACCCAAGTGAAGTTCGACGCCATGACAGCCACCCTGGAGCGCACCAACCTGCGCTGCTTCAAGGCAGGCCAAGGCGTGAACATCGAGCGCTCGGCGAAAATGAACGCCGAAGTCGGCGGCCACCTGATGGCCGGCCACGTCGCCACCACCGCCGAGATCGTCGAGCTGTCGATCAAGGAAACCGGCGCCTTCATCACCTTCCGCATGCCGCCGCAGTGGGCCAGATACGTGTTCCCACGCGGGTTTCTCGGGGTCAACGGCTGCAGCCTGACCGTCGCCGACGTGGACGACACCTTGGTCACCATCAACCTGATCCCGGAAACCCTGCGCCAGACCACTTTCGCCAACTACCAGGCCGGTGAACTGATCAACATCGAAGTGGACCACCAGACCATGGTCCTGGTCGATGTGGTGGAGCGCACACTCAAAGCCACGCTGGCCCGTGCCTGATCAGATGCTGCGGGTAATACCGCCATCGACCCTGATGTTCTGCCCGGTGATGTATGCCGCGCCATCGCTGGCCAGGAAGGCCACGGTGGCGGCGATTTCCTCGCTGCTGCCATAGCGCTTGAGCGGCACGCTGCCACGACGCTGGTCTGTGGCCGGCAGGCTGTCGATCCAGCCCGGCAGTACGTTGTTGATGCGGATGTTGTCCGCAGCATAGGTGTCGGCGAAGATCTTGCTGAACGCCGCCAGGCCCGCGCGGAATACGGCCGAGGTGGGGAACATTTCACTCGGCTCGAAGGCCCAGGCGGTGGAAATGTTGATCACTACCCCACCCTGCTGGCGCTGCATGATTGGCGTGACCAGCCGCGTCGGGCGGATGACATTGAGCAGGTAGGTCTCCATGCCCTGGTGCCAGTCTGCATCGCTGATTTCAAGGATCGGCGCGCGCGGGCCGTGGCCTGCACTGTTGACCAGCACATCGATACGGCCCCATTTGGCGACTACGGCATCGACCAGGCGCTTGATGTCGTCGTTGCACTGGTTGCTGCCGGTCACGCCAATCCCGCCCAGCGTCTCGGCCAACGCCTCGCCTTTGCCAGACGACGACAGGATACCGATCTTGAAGCCGTCGGCAGCCAGGCGCCTGGCTGCCGCGGCGCCCATACCGCTGCCGCCGGCGATCACGATTGCTACTTTTTCGTTGGACATGAAGCCTCCGGGTCAACCCTGCGGTGTGCATGGGTAATGGGCCCAGACTAGCACCAGGCCTGCGTTGCCAGAGAGCCAGAAAAGCTTCGACTAAACGATAGATTTTCTACTGTATTAAAGCATCGCCTGCGCCAGCAGCCATGCCCGCACCGTTGCCAGTGCCGGCGGTTGGTGGGCATTACGCGGCCACACCAGGTAAAACGCCCGTTGCAAGTCCAACACTTGGTCAAAGGCAAGGGCCAGGCGCCCGGCGCGCAGGTCGCTGTGGACGAAAAACTCGCTGGCCAGGGCAAGGCCCTGCCCGGCAATCGCTGCATCGATGGCCAGTGACGTCTGGTTGAACCGCACATTCTTCGCACCCGGCGGCAAATGCCGGTGGAATACCTCGGCGATGAAGTCCGGCCAGAAGTTGTGGGCATCATGCAGCAACGGGTAACGCTGTAACTGCTCCAGATCCTCGGGCTTGCCCAGTTGCTCGAGCAGCGCCGGGCTGGCGACAGCTACCACGCGCTGGGCCAGAAAAAGCTCGGTATGCAGTGCCGGCCCGAACGGTGGCACGCCGTAACGTACGGCAATATCCACGCCCTCTGGACGGAACTGGCAAAGCCGGTCGGTGGCCAGCACCTGCAGATCGATGTCCGGGTGCTGCTGCGCAAAAGACGACAACCTGGGGATCAGCCACTTTGCCGCGAAGGTCGGTGTGACACTCACCGTCAGGTGCGACGCATCCGGGCGCAACGCCTGGGTGGCGCTGCCGATCAAGGCAAAGGCGCTGCGGATATCGACACTGTAACGCTGGCCGGCGCCTGTCAGGCTCAGGCCCCTGGGCAAGCGCTCGAACAGCTTGATCCCCAGGTTCGCTTCAAGCCCGCGGATCTGCTGCGCCACGGCGGCCTGAGTTACACCAAGTTCGTCGGCTGCCAGGCGGAAATTGAGGTGGCGCGCCACCACCTCGAAAACACGTAGCCCATTGAGCGGCGGCAGCGCGGAAAACCCTTCGGCCATACAGTTTATCTACTGGGAGAACTGGCCTTGTACCTTACTCGATGCGCGGGTGTTGCTGCACCAGCGACTTGCGCTTGGCCTCAAGCTCGGCAATCTGTTCGTCGATGTCTTCGATCTTCTGCTCGATGTTGTCGTGGTGCTCCTGCAGCAGCTCACGCGCTTCATCGATATCCGATGCCGCCGGGGCGGCGCCACGCAGTGGCTTGTTGGCGGTTTCTTTCATGGTCAGGCCGGTAACCAGGCCGATGGCGGCAACCACCATCAGGTAGTAGGCCGGCATGTACAGGTCGCCGGTGCTCTCTACCAGCCAGGCAGCCAGGGTTGGGGTCAGGCCGGCGATCAGCACCGAAATGTTGAAGGCGCTGGCCAGGGCGCTGTAACGAATGTGGGTGGGGAACATCGCTGGAAGGGTCGAAGCCATCACGCCGATGAAGAAGTTGAGCAACACGGCGATGATCAGCAAGCCGGCGAAGATCACCCCGAGCACACCGCTGTTGATCAGCATGAAGGCCGGGATGGCCAGGGCGAACAGGCCGACACTGCCGACGATGATGAACGGGCGGCGGCCCCACTTGTCGCTGAGCAGGCCGATGATCGGCTGCACGAACAGCATGCCGACCATGATCGCGATGATGATCAGCACACCGTGGTCTTCGCTGTAGTGCAGGTTGTGCGACAGGTAGCTGGGCATGTAGGTAAGCAGCATGTAGTACGTGACGTTGGTGGCGATCACCACGCCAATGCACGTCACCAGGCTGCGCCAATGTTTAGTGGCGACTTCCTTGAACGACACCTTGGGCCCCGAGGCCAGGCCTTCGCGGTCGCCCTGTTCAAGTTTTTCGACATGCTGCTGGAACGCCGGGGTCTCTTCCAGCGCATGGCGCAGGTAGAGGCCGATGATGCCCAGCGGCAAGGCCAGGAAGAACGGCAGGCGCCAGCCCCATTCAAGGAATTTTTCCTCGCCCAGGAAGGTGGAAATCAGCACTACCACGCCCGCGCCAAGGACGAAGCCGGCGATCGAGCCAAAGTCCAGCCAGCTGCCGAGGAAGCCGCGCTTGCGGTCGGGTGCGTATTCGGCGACGAAGATCGAGGCGCCGGTGTATTCACCACCCACCGAGAAGCCCTGGGCCATTTTCGCCAGCAGCAGCAGGATCGGCGCCCAGATGCCGATAGAGGCGTAGGACGGTATCAAGCCGATGGCGAAGGTACTGAGCGACATGATCACAATGGTCGCGGCGAGGATTTTCTGTCGGCCGAACTTGTCGCCCAGGGCACCGAAGAAAAGCCCGCCCAGCGGGCGAATCAGGAACGGAACCGAAAAGGTGGCCAAGGCCGCGATCATCTGTACGCTGGGGTCGGCGTTGGGGAAGAACACCTTGCCCAAGGCATAGGCGACGAAGCCGTATACCCCGAAGTCGAACCACTCCATGGCATTGCCCAGCGCGGCGGCAGTGATCGCCTTGCGCATCTTGGCGTCGTCGACGATGGTGATGTCTTTCAAGCCGATCGGCTTGACGGTTTTCTTGCGTGATTTCATCCCTGTGTCCCTGTTAATGAGGCTCTTTGGCATCAGATACACAGGGACACAAAATAATTCCACGCTCAGCGATTTCTCGCGTGTTCCGGCCTCAGATGCCTTCGCGGGCCAGGTCCATGGCGAAGTAGGTCAGGATCAGGTCGGCACCGGCACGCTTGATCGCGCCGATGCTCTCGCGCACCACTCGCCCTTCGTCGATGGCGCCGGCCAGGCCGCCGAACTTGATCATCGCGTACTCACCACTGACCTGGTAAGCCGCCAGCGGCAAACGCGACGCAGCGCGAATGTCGGCGATCACGTCCAGGTAGGCACCCGCCGGTTTGACCATCAGCACATCGGCGCCTTCCTGCTCATCGAGCAGCGACTCGCGCACCGCTTCGCGGCGGTTCATCGGGTTCATCTGGTAGCTCTTGCGGTCGCCCTTGAGCGTGGTGCCACCGGCTTCACGGAACGGGCCATAGAGCGACGAGGCGAACTTGGTGGAGTAGGCCATGATCGCGGTGTCGTGAAAGCCCGCGGCATCCAGTGCACCACGGATGGCCTGAACCTGACCGTCCATCGCCGCCGACGGTGCGATGAAATCGGCACCGGCCGCGGCAGCGACCACCGCCTGCCTGCCCAGGTTGGCCAGGGTGGCGTCGTTGTCCACACCATGGTCGTGCAGCACGCCGCAATGGCCGTGGCTGGTGTACTCACAGAAACAGGTGTCGGACATCACCACCATTTCCGGCACGCTGTCCTTGCAGATGCGTGCCATGCGCGCCACCAGGCCGTTCTCGTTCCAGGTATCGCTACCGGTGGCATCGAGGTTGTGCGAAACGCCGAAGGTCATCACCGACTTGATGCCGGCGCGGGCGTAGCGTTCGATTTCCTGGGCCAGCAGTTTCTCGGGGATACGGTTGACCCCCGGCATGCTGCTGATCGGTACGAAGTCGTCGATGCCTTCCTCGACGAAGATCGGCAGGATCAGGTCTTCGAGGCGGAATTCCGTCTCCTGGAAGATCGTGCGCAGCGACTCGTTCTGGCGCAGGCGGCGGGGGCGAACGGAAGGGAAAAGATTGGACATGACAGCTCCAGGGAATATGGACGGCGTACACCATATGCCTGTTGAGCTTCAGTGAAAAGGCTCAATGACGAGATTGTGCCTTGCATCAGGGACAATAGCCGGGGCGGTCAGCCCCGGTACACGGCCTCAGCGCAACAGGTCCTGGATCTGCTTGTGCAAGGTATCCAGGTCAAACGGTTTGGCCAGGATCGGCGCCTTGCGGGCGATGGGGCTGCCCGACTCAAGAATCTCCGCCGGGTAGCCGCTGATGAAGATCACCTTCAGGTCCGGTCGCAGTTTCACCGCAGGCTCGGCGATCTCGACGCCGGAAATGCCGCCGGGCAAGCGGAAGTCGGTGACCATCAGGTCCAGGTGCGGCTTGCTCGCCAGGATGGCGAACGCCTGTTCACCGTCCTCGGCCACCAGTACGTGGTAGCCCTCGCCTGCCAGGTAGTCACGCAGGATCATCCGGATTGCCGGTTCATCCTCGACCACCAAAACCACATCTTGTGCATCTTCACTCATGACAACAACGCCTTGAAATTCATACAGTTGGCCATCGGACCCCAGGCTCAGGCAGAGGTTGCCCGCACCTGGTCGTTTTGTTCGGTCAGCCGCGTCAGCGGCAATTGCAGGCTGAAGGTGGCGCCCTTGCCTTCCTCGCTCTGCACCTGGATCTGCCCGCCATGGGCCTGGACGATCTGCTCCGAGATATATAGCCCCAACCCCAGCCCGGCGCTGGCCTGCTGGGTGGCCACGCGCTCGAACTGCTGGAAGATCCGTTGCTGGTTCACGCCACTGATGCCAATGCCGTGATCCTGCACTTGCACGCAGGCCATGCCCGCCTGCTCGAATACCCGAACCTCGACCGGCTGGCGTTCGCCATAACGCAAGGCATTGGACAACAGGTTGGCCAGTACTTGTTCAATCCGGAATTCGTCCCACTCACCCTGCAGGCCATCGCAGCGCTGCAGATCGATATGCGTGCCCAGCGCGGTGGCCTGGGCGGTGAAGTTTTCCACCAGGCCACGCACCAGCTGGCCGAGGTCGAACAGCTTTGGCCGCAGCGACAGCTTGCCGGTGCGGATGCGCGACACATCGAGCATGTCTTCGATCAGACGGATCAGGCTATTGATCTGCCGTTCGTCGCGCTCGACCATGGCCTGCAGCTTGTCGGCGCTGAACGCCTCCAGGCTGCCGCGGGCCAAGTGCATCTTGCGCAGCTGGGTCTCGAGGATAAGACCATTGAGCGGCGTGCGCACCTCGTGCGCTACGATCGACATGAAGTCGTCGCGCATGCGTACCGCATGCTCCAGCTCACTGCGCGCCACCTGCAACTGCGTCAGCAGCAGCTCCTGCTCCTGGCGGCTGCGCTCAAGGGCCTGCAATTGCCTGTCGAGCACTTTGCGCTGGCGGTAAAGGTCGACAAACACCGTGACCTTGTTTTTCACCGCCAGGGTATCTAGCGGCTTGTACAGGAAGTCCACCGCGCCGCTTTCGTAGCCCTTGAAGGCGTAGTTCATCTCGCGCCCGGCAGCGGTGACGAAGACGATCGGGATATTGCGGGTCTTTTCCGTGCCGCGCATCAGTTCGGCCAGTTCAAAGCCGTTCATGCCCGGCATCTGCACGTCGAGAATGGCCAGGGCGAATTCGTGCTCCAGCAACAACGACAATGCGGCTTCCGCAGACTGGGCCTGGTGCACCTCACGGTCTTGGCCCTGAATCAGGGCGTCCAGGGCCAGGAGGTTTTCCGGCAGATCGTCGACGATCAGCAGTTTGGCGGTGATGTGGCTTAGCATGCGCTGGATTCCAGGTTGGCGAGCAATTGCCCGATGCCGCTCAAAGAAAGAATAAGGTCGGGCTGGTGGAGCGCCAATGCGGCCTCCGGCATCAGCGCCACCTGGGCGTCGCGGGGGTCCTGGACCACGGTCCGGCCGCCGCTGTTCTTGATGTAGGCAAGGCCTTTGGCACCGTCCTCGTTGGCGCCTGTGAGCAATACACCCAGCAGGCCCGCGCCATAGGCATCGGCAGCCGAGATGAACAGGAAGTCAATGGCCGGGCGCGAGAAATGCACCGGCTCCTCCTGGCTCAGCGACAGGCTCAAATCCTGCTCGACCGACAGGTGATAACCAGGCGTCGCCACGTAGATCTGGCCAGGGGCGATGACCTCTTTGTCCCGAGCCTCACGTACCGGCCTGTGCAGGCGCCGCTGCAGCACTTCGGCCAGATGGCTGTGGCGGTCATCGGGCAGGTGCAGCACGCACAGCACAGGCGTCACGAATGCCGGCGGCAGGCCGCCGAGCACCTGAAACAGCGCCTGCACGCCGCCCGCCGAGGCACCGATCACCACCGCGCTCACGCCCTTCATGATTTCCGGAAGATCCGTTCGGGCTTGACCAGCGGCTCGAAGCGGTCGCTGTAAGCGGAGAAATCCACCGATTCCTTGCTGCCCAGCACCAGAAAGCCACGGTGACACAAGGACTCATGGAACAGCCCCAGGGCGCGGTCCTGCAGGTCCTTGTTGAAGTAGATCAGCACATTGCGGCAGGACACCAGCTGGGTTTCGGAAAACACGCTGTCGGTGGCCAGGCTGTGGTCGGCGAAGGTCACGTTGTCGCGCAGGCTGCTGTCCATGATGGCGTTACCGTAGGCGCTGGTGTAGTACTCGGCAAAATCGCGCCGCCCGCCGGCCAGGCGGTAGTTTTCTTCGTACTCGCGCATGCTCTGCATCGAGTAGATGCCCTGCTTGGCCCTGTCCAGGGAACGCGGGTTGATATCGGTGGCATACAGGATGGTGCGCTCGAGCAGCCCCTCCTCGCGCAGCAGGATGGCCATCGAGTACACCTCCTCGCCGGTGCTGCAGCCGGCGATCCAGATCTTGATCGACGGCCAGGTGCGCAACAGCGGCACCACTTCGTTGCGCAGGGCAAGGAAGTGGCTCGGGTCGCGGAACATCTCGCTGACCGGGATCGTCAGGAACTGCAGCAACTGCATGAACATGCCCGGGTCGTGCAGCACCCGCTCCTGCAGGGCCGACACCGTCAGGCAATCGAACTGGCGCAGGGCATGGAGGATCCGGCGCTTGATCGAAGCGCCGGAGTAGTTGCGAAAATCGTAGCTGTACTTGAGGTAGATCGCCTCGATCAGCAGCCTGATCTCGATGTCGGTGTTGCGCTCGCTAATCAAATTCGCTCCAGTTGCGGCAGCCACACACGGATCAACGAGAACAGGCGGTCCAGGTCGATCGGTTTGGCCAGGTAATCATTGGCGCCAGCCTGCAGGCAGCGCTGCTGGTCATCCTTCATCGCCTTGGCGGTTACGGCGATGATCGGCAACTTGCGCCAGCGCGGCTGCTGGCGGATCAGGCGGGTAGCCTCGAAGCCGTCCATTTCCGGCATCATCACATCCATCAGCACCAGGTCGATATCGTCATGCTGCTCCAGGCGTTCGATGGCCTCACGCCCGTTGCGGCCGATCTCGACGATGGCGCCCTTGTGCTCCAGGGCACTGGTGAGGGCGAAGATGTTACGCACATCGTCGTCCACCAGCAGCACCTTGCGGCCTTCGAACACCTTGTCACGGCTGCGCGCGGTCTTGAGCATGCGCTGGCGTTCATGGGACAGCTGCGATTCGACTTTGTGCAGGAACAACGTCACTTCGTCGAGCAAACGCTCTGGCGAGCGGGCCCCCTTGATGATGATCGAGCGTGAATACTTGAGCAGCTCGGCTTCTTCTTCGCGGGTGAGGTTGCGCCCGGTATAGACGATCACCGGTGGGAAGGAGCGGATATCTTCTGCAGTCATGCGCTTGAGCAGCTCATTACCGAGCATGTCGGGCAGCTTGAGGTCGATGATCATACAGTCGTAGATGTTCTCGCGCAGCAACGCCAGGGCGTCCTGGGCCAGGGCCACGGCGGTGATCTCGATATCGTCGTCGCCGATCAGGCGGGCGATGCTCTCACGCTGCAGGTCGTCATCCTCCACCAGCAGGATGTGCTTGAGCTTCTGCGTGAGCTTGGCTTCCAGGCGAGCGAACACTTCCTTGAGCTCTTCGCGGCTGGTCGGTTTGACCGCGTAACCCACCGCCCCCATGTGCATGGCCGCCTCGACGCGGTCTTCCACCGATATGATGTGCACCGGGATATGCCGGGTGGCGGCCAGCTCCTTCAGGCGCTGCAACACGGTGAGGCCGGAGTGGTCGGGCAGGCGCATGTCCAGCAGGATCGCATCGGGAATGTACTGGGCTGCCAGCGCGAAGCCCTCGTCGGCGGCCTGGGCCACCAGGCAGCTGTAGCCCAGTTCGTGAGCCAGGTCGAAGAGGATACGGGCGAAGTTCGGCTCGTCCTCGATCACCAGGATGCAGCGGTTGCCGAACGGGGCGTGCTCGCGGTCATCGGTGAAGGTCGGTGCCGGCAGTTTCGGCGCCACTGCCGTAGCCACCTTGGGCACTGGCGGCAGCGTGTCGACCGCCGGACGCAGGCTGTGCGCCTCGACTTCCTCGGCCTCGGCTTCGTAACGTTCCGGCATGGTCAGGCTGAACACACTGCCCTGGCCTGGGTTGCTGTCGACACTGATCTGCCCACCCAGCAAATGCGCCAGGTCGCGGGAGATCGACAGGCCCAGCCCGGTGCCGCCGTATCGGCGGTTGCTGCTGCCATCGACTTGGTGGAAGGCGCCGAAGATCGCCTGCTGCTGGTCGGCGGCGATACCGATGCCGGAATCGCGCACGGCGAAGACAATGCCGGTGCCTGCCTGGTGGCTGATGGTCAGGCTGACCTGGCCGTGGTCGGTGAACTTGATCGCATTGGACAGCAGGTTCTTGAGTATCTGCTCCAGGCGCTGGCGGTCGGTGAACAGTGTCACCGGTACATGAGGCTCGACGTTGACCTCGAAAGCCAGGCCCTTGTGCTCGGCCAGCGGCAGGAACATGCCGCGCAGGCCCTCGACCAGGCGCTCCAGCTGAGTGGTCTCGGGGCGCACTTCAAGCTTGCCGGCCTCGACTTTGGCGATGTCGAGAATGTCGTTGATCAGGTTGAGCAGGTCATTGCCGGCCGAATAGATGGACTCGGCGAACTTGACCTGTTCGGCGCTGAGGTTGCCCTCGCCGTTCTCCGCCAGCAGCTTGGCCAGGATCAGCGAGCTGTTGAGCGGCGTGCGCAACTCGTGGGACATGTTGGCGAGGAACTCGGACTTGTACTTGCTCGAACGCTGCAGCTCATCGGCGCGGGCCTGCAACTCTTGCTGGGCCTGCATCAGCTCGTCGTTCTTGCGGTCCAGGGCATCGGTACGCTCGGACAGTTGCTCGTTGGTCTGCTCAAGCTCGGCTTGCTGGGTCTCCAGGTGGGCCTGGGACTCCTTGAGCACGCGGGACTGCTCTTCAAGCTCCTCGTTCGCAGTCTTGAGTTCTTCCTGCTGCACCTGCAATTCTTCGTTGAGCTGCTGAGTCTCGGCCAGCACTTCCTGGAGGCGCTGGCGGTAACGGGCGCTTTCGATTGACATGCCGAGGTTGCCACCAACCCGCTCCATCAGCTCATCGTCCCGCTCCTGCAGTGGGCGCAGGAAGCCCAGTTCGATCACGCCGTTGATCTGGCCATCGTCGATGGCCGGCATCAGCAAGGCACTGCGCGGCAAGCCGCTACCCAGGCCGGAGCTGAGGCGGTAGTAGTCTTCGGGCAGGTCATCCAGGCGCAGCAGGCGGCCTTCGCGCACTGCCTGCGACAGCAGGCCATCGTGGGCGGCCAGCACCTGTTCGCGGCCCTGCTCCTCGGCGTCCAGGCCATAGCTGGCGACGCGCACCAGGCGCCCATGGCCGTCGCGCACGTACAGCGCACCCACCACGCTGCCCAGGTAGCTGGCGAAGAAGCGCAGGATGTTTTCGCCGAGCATCGGCAGGGTCAGCTGCCCCAGCACCTGTTCGGCCAGCTGGGTCTGGCCGTTGCGCAGCCAAGCCTGGTGTTCCAGGCGCTCGGCCGAGCGCTGCTGGGCCTTGAGGTTGTCATCGTAGCTGGTAGACAGCGCCATCAGGTCGCGACGGCCCAGGTAAGCCAACAAGGCGCTCAGGCCAACGATCAACAGCACGAACGCTGAAATGGCGGTCACTGTAACGTTGCTGACCTTCTCGTTGCGGGCCATGCGCAGCTGCTGTTCAGTGCCGATCAGGTCGTCGAATTCCTTGCGGATCTCGTCGGTGATGCGTTTGCCGCGACCGTTGATGACCGACTGTCGGTAATCCCCGCCATCGCGGCGCTGGTTGATCATCTCGCCGCCAAACTCATTCCAGGCATGCTGCAGGGCGATCAAGCGGTCGATGCGGTCGACCTGCTGAGGGTTGTCCTCGACCATGCCGCGCAGGCTGTTGAGGCTACCCTGAATCTTCGGTTTGGCGACCTCGTAAGGATCCAGGAAGCGCTCGTCACCGGTGATCAGAAACCCGCGCATGCCGGTTTCCATGTCGATCGACAGCTTGACCGCTTCGTTGGCATTGCCGATCACCCGATCGGTGTGCTCGACCCACTGCATGGCCGACAGCAGGTAGTTGATCACCGCGACGAAAGCCACGGCACCGAGCAGGCCCACCCCCAGGGGCAAGCCAATGTTGCGGCTCAACAGCTTGCGGAAGCTTTGCTGGTCCATCGAGGCTGCTTGAATCATTTGAAAACGCCCGAGCGAAAAAGTCCATTGAACGGTGTGGCGGATAAAGCCTGTTCTTGTATGCCGCCGCGCTCACCGGTTAACAGCGAGTCTAACCAGCTTTGCTGGCCGCGACAGGGCATTTAGCCAGTATTTGAAGGTTACCTTCAGCAATCGTTCCATCCAATCGCAACGATCGGTATCCTCACGGAACTTCTGACGCTGGCCGGCGCACAGAATAAAGACATTCTTCTGGTACAGGATCACAAAATGCACCTCTTGGTAGTCGAAGATGACGACATCGTCCGTATGTTGATGGTCGATGTGCTCGACGAACTGGGCTATGAGACCCTCGAGGCGGACTGCGCCAGTGCCGCGCTAAAGATCCTTCAAGACCCAGACAAGGCGCTGGCCCTGCTGATGACCGATGTAGGCCTGCCGGACATGCGCGGCGAAGAACTGGCGAAACAGGCCCGCGCCATCCGGCCAGCGCTGCCAGTGCTGTTTGCCAGCGGCTACGCCGAAAGCCTCGATGTGCCCGACGGGATGCACATGATTGGCAAGCCGTTCAGCATCGAGCAGTTGCGCGATAAAGTGGTGGGGATTTTGGGTACGCCGTGACATCGGTGGCGCCTCTTCGCGGTTTTACCCGTGAAGAGGCCGGCTCAAGTCCATGACTCGCGCCGCAGCAGGTAGGTATCCATGATCCACCCCTTGCGCCCCCTCGCCTCTTCTCGCACCTGTAGAATCCGCCCCTTCACCGCCTGCAAAGGCCCGGCGATCAGCACTTCGTCCTCCGTTCCCAGGTAAGCCCCCCAATAGATCACCAACCCAGGGTCGTCGACCTGGGCAAATGCGCATTGCCCGTCAAGCATCACCACCACGTTGTCAATCTGCCCCTGTTGCGCGAGGCGCCGCCCCGGTAAAACCACCAATGGCTCGCCTATACGGTTCAGCGGCACCTGATGCCGCGCCGCCAGCGCCTGCACACTGCTGATGCCTGGGATGACCTGCAGGCGCAGTGCCACACCACGCTCGCGAACCAACTGCAGAATGCGCAGGGTGCTGTCATACAAGCCAGGCTCGCCCCAAAGCAAAAAGGCGCCGATATCCTCACTGCACATTTCATCGGTTATCAGCCGGGCATACAGCGCCGCGCGCTGGCGATGCCAGTCCTGGACCGCAGCCACATAGTCGGCCGCGTCAGCATCGCGTTGCGGGTCCGCCACCTGTACCAGGCGGTAGCCGCCCTGCGGCCTGTAGTGTTCAACAATGGCCTTGCGCAGGCTAACCAGCTCGTCTTTGTCCGAACCCTTGTCCAGTACGAAGAAGACGGTGGCGCGACGCAACGCCTCGACAGCCTCGTAGGTCACCTGGCGCGGGTCGCCCGGGCCGATACCAATCAACAACAGGTCTCTCATGGCTTGGCCCTGAACAAAAACCAGCAGCCATTGTCGGCCGACCGCCGGTGTTTGGCAAAGCGCACTCAGAAGATCGAGAAGTTGTAGCTGACGATGACCCGTGTTTCGTCCATGTCACGCGCCCACTTTTCGTAGTTGCTGCGGTAGGTAGAATTGCGCAGGCGCACGCTGACATCTTTGAAGGTACCGCTCTGTACCTGGTACTTGAGCTCGGTGTCGCGCTCCCACTCCTTGCCTTGGGCGTTACTGCCCGGGACCTTGATATGGTCGCCATTGATATAGCGGGTGAAGAACGTCAGGCCCGGCACGCCCAAGGCCTTGAAGTCATAGTCGTAACGCAACTGCCATGAGCGCTCCTGCGCGGCGGCGAAGTCGTTGACCTGCGCATAGTTGACCAGGTACGGGTTGCTGCCATCGAGGTACGGCATGGCGTTTTCGCCATACATGCGCTGCCAGCCTGCACTGACCTTGTGGCCGCCAAGGCTATAGCCGAGCATGCCACTGAAGGCGCGATGGTCGATTTGGCCTGCTCGGGCGTTACCGATGTCATCGCTCTTGATCAGGCGCAGGTCGGCCGACAGGCTGCCGACTGCAAGCGGCTGGCTGGCAACCAGACCGAGAAAGTGCTGACGGTAGATGTTTTCCAGCTTGGCCATTTGGTATTGGGCACTGAACCGATCATTGAACCGGTAATCCAGACCTGCCAGGTCGAAGTGGTCGGCTTGGGTATCGCAGGCATAGCGCTTGTTCTTGCAATGCACGCGAATGTCCTGGCGGTCGGTGGAATCACGGGCGGTGTACTTGTTCAGGCGGGCCAGCGTGAATTTCAGGTTGCGCACTTCTTCTGAAGTGAGCATGGCGCCGTGAAACATCGTCGGCAACAGGCGCCCATCGTTGTATTTCAACAACGGAACATCCGGCATCAACGAGCCGTATTTGAGCACGGTATTGGACACCTTGACCTTGGCGGCCAGGCCCATCTTCGCGTATTGGTCAGCAGCGTGCCTGGGGTCATGGCCAGAAGAAGGCAACAAACCGCTGTTACTGTCCGCCGGGCTGGAGTCCAGCTTGATACCGAACATGCCCAATGCATCCACACCGAGGCCTACGGGGCCTTGGGTATAACCCGACTGCACGTTGAGAATGAAGCCTTGTGCCCACTCTTCCCGCTTGGACGCACCTTGGCTGGAAGTGCTGTTGCCGTCACGAAAATCCCGGTTGAAATAAACGGTGCGTGCTTCGACCTTGGCACGGCTGTCTTCAAGAAAACCGGCGGCCTGGGCGTGCGTGCCGGCACACATCAGCAACAGGCCGGCAACTCGGCGCCCGGGGGCGAGAGGAAAAGAGGCAAACATGCGAGGGAACATCCAGAGAAAGACAGAAACAATGCACGGCGAACGCACGCGGCGCAGACAAGACGCGGCCGAACAATGCTCGGCCATCATCAGAAATGATCGCGAAAAGGCTCTGGCGCGCACCATTGGACCATGGTCTAAATGCGCCGGGCCGACGACCTGCACCCACCGGAATTATGCGCCCGGAAAACTTGTAAAGTTCCCGTCTTATTTGGAAAAGTTTGCGGTTTACCCAATTGTCACAAGTGTCTACACTCGTCATCAGCGAACAGTTTAACCCACCCGCGTGGCCGGCGTTATTTCTCTTCAATGTTCGTCACGCCCCGCCACAGATGACGTACAGGAGTGATTACAGTGTCCAGACTTGCAGAGTTTCGTGCTGCCGAAAAAGCGCTCCAGGAACAGATGGCTCAACTGGAGGCGCTGAAAAAGGATACCGGCCTAAAACGTGAAATCGAATTCGAGCAGAAACTAGTCGGCCTGATGAAAAGCTATGACAAAAGTCTGCGCGATATCATCGCCATCCTCGACCCCAAGGCCGTCACCCGGGGCGCAACCAATGCGCCAAAGCAACAACGCCGCCCACGCGTGGTGAAAGTGTATGAAAACCCGCACACCGGCGAGCTGATCGAGACCAAAGGTGGTAACCATCGCGGGCTGAAGGCGTGGAAAGAACAGTACGGGGCCGGCACGGTGGAAAGTTGGCTGCGCTGATGAAACGTCAACGCTTGCTTCACACTTTTTTCACAAGGGCTGGCTCAATATCGAGACAGCTAAAGGACTAGCGACCCCATCACGCGCCCGCACACGCGGGCCTCTAATTCCAGCGCCCTGCACTCGTGCAGGGCGCTTTCATTTGCGCAATCGGTTCACTGCCGTATCATGGCCCTCCTGTCTGTTCCGCTGGCCCCGGTGCCAGCCTCGTCTCTGGAGTACCCATGAGCCTGCACGATCTGCAAAACCTGCCTGGCGTCACCGCGCAGCCCGACGCCGCCACTGCCCAATTCGTCTTCAACCACACCATGCTGCGGGTCAAGGACATCGAGAAGTCGCTGGACTTCTACACCCGTGTGCTGGGCTTTCGCCTGGTCGACAAGCGCGACTTCCCGGAAGCGGAATTCAGCCTGTACTTCCTGGCCCTGGTAGACCCGGCGCAGATTCCAGCCGACGACGCCGAGCGCCATCAGTGGATGAAATCGATCCCCGGCGTGCTTGAGCTGACCCACAACCACGGTACAGAGAACGACCCCGCGTTCGCCTATCACAACGGCAACACCGACCCACGTGGTTTCGGCCACATCTGCATTTCGGTGCCGGACGTGCGTGTTGCCTGCGCCCGCTTCGAAGAGCTGAACGTGCCGTTCCAGAAACGCCTGGCAGACGGCCGCATGAACCATCTGGCCTTCGTCAAAGACCCGGACGGTTACTGGGTCGAAGTGATTCAGCCCTCTGAGCTCAAGGGCTGATCCGAAAGTGTGAGCTTCGTCGGCTCGCGCTCGTCAGGCCGGGAACTCCCGGCCCCTCGCTGTGGTATATGGAAGTAACAGCTTCACTAGCCACAGCGAGGTAAGGACGATGCAATCTCTTCACTGTGAATACCGCGACCACACCATCACCGCCAGCGTGATGCCTCACCCCGACTCCCCTCTGCCCTATTCTGCGGGCTGCCTGATCACCGATCCGCAAGGCCATACCAGCAAGCGTTTATCCATGCCGATGAAGTTCTTCTCTGACCTTGAGAACGCTCAGCATGTGTCGCTGGCCCATGGCCGGGCCCTGGTGGACGAGCAGCTGGACAAGGGGCACAAGGCGTTCTGATTTTGCGCACAGACGGCCTTCTCGCCGGGTTGCCCGCGAGGAGGCCGCAGAAGAAGAGCTAGACGTCCCGGGCGTACGCCACTGCAGCCTCGACCTGCTCTCGGGCAGGTCGCACGCCGGTATACAGCACGAACTGCTCCAGTGCCTGCAACGCGATCACCTCCAGGCCGGTAATCACCGGCTTGCCCAGCGCCTGCGCCCGCTGGATCAAGGGCGTCTGCGCCGGCATCGCCACCACATCGAAGACCCGCTGCGCCGCAGCAATGGCGTTCTCGCTGAACGCCAGCTCATGGGCCTCCTGCCCGCCCGCCATGCCGATCGGCGTCACGTTCACCAGCATCGGCGGGCACCGGTCACCCAGCTCAGCGACCCAGCGATAGCCACAAACGTCGGCCAACTGGCGCCCCGCCTGCTCGTTGCGGGCGACGATGATGCCCTCCTTGAACCCGGCATCGCGCAGCGCACTGGCCACCGCCTTGGCCATGCCACCACTACCGCGCAGGGCAAAGGCTGTAGACGGGTCGACACGATGCTGTTCGAGCAACTGCCGCACTGCCAGATAGTCGGTGTTATAGGCTTTCAGATGACCTGCCGTGTTGACCACCGTGTTGACCGACTCGATGGCTGCCGCTGACGGGTCAACCTCATCGACCAAGGCCATGCAGGCCTCCTTGTACGGCATGGAAACACCACAGCCGCGGATGCCCAGCGCGCGGATACCCGCCACAGCGGCCGGCAAGTCATCGGTGCTCATCGCCTTGTAGTAGTAATCCAGGCCCAACTGCCGGTAAAGGTGGTTATGAAAGCGAACGCCAAAGTGACCTGGCCGGCCGGCCAGGGAAATGCACAGCACGGTGTCCCTGCTGGGAGTTGCCGTCATGACCTGCTCCTTGTTCGTAACTGAAACGTTTGTTCAGCGTAACAGACCCGCCCGTTCATCGTCCCTTACACAACCTTTACCGTTTCCCTGCGCTCAGCTGACAGAGGCAAGAGCCATAGTAGTGAACAGTTGATAAAGCTGATGAGCACTATTGAGCGAGTCGATTTCAAACCGAGCCGGCCACTGCGTAAGGTAGCGGCATGTTTTACAGGAGGTCCACATGGCCACTATCCAGATCATGTCCGTCGTCGGTAGCGCCGTCCCCTCTACTCTGCGTGAGCAGGGCCTGCTGGCATGCTGGTACCTGGTGCGCAACGGTGAAGCGGTGAGCGGACCGTTGGCCACCCGTGCATCAGCCCAGGCCCTTGCCGATCGACTGAAGGACGATTGCCTGCTCGCTTGAAACGAATGTGTTGTGCGTTGCTCTTTGCCCTGTTCTGGCCCGCCTTTTGGCGGGTCTTTTTTTGCCGGCGCGAAACCGACGAACGGAGGCAGAATAACCGTTACAGCATGAAGGTTTTTTCATTTCGACCGGGTGGCTCCACGAGCATTCGACAGCCGCTGAGCCATACTCCAGAATGCGAGCGGTTTTTGGGGGAAACCCTTGCACAGCCAACGACATACCAACTTTTAGTGAGCCTGAACGTGAAAACATCCCTGTCCATCCTCAGCCTGCTGCTGTTGCTCACAGGTACCGCGACCCTACCGTCGACCGCTGCTGCACAACCCCCAGCCCAGATTCAACGCGACCCTTCAAAGCTGCATCTGGCTTCCGGCAGCGCCCTGCTGATCGACCTCAATACCAACAAGGAATTGTATTCGAGCCACGCCGACCGCGTGGTGCCGATTGCCTCGGTGACCAAACTGATGACCGCGATGGTGGTGCTGGACGCCAAGCTGCCCATGGATGAGATGCTCACCATGACCATCGCCAACAACCCGGACATGAAAGGGGTGTACTCGCGCGTGCGCCTGGGCAGCCAACTCAACCGCCGCGAAACCCTGCTCATTACCCTGATGTCGTCGGAAAACCGCGCCGCCACCTCCCTGGCCAACCACTATCCAGGGGGCTATCCGGCTTTCATCAAGGCAATGAACGCCAAAGCTCGCAGCCTGGGCATGGCGCACACCCGCTATGTCGAGCCGACCGGCCTGTCGACGCAGAACGTCTCCAGCGCCCGCGACCTGGCCAAGCTGCTGATGGCATCGCGCAAGTACCCGATGCTCAGCGAGCTGTCGACCACCCGCGAAAAAACCGTGGCCTTCCGCAAACCCAACTACACACTGGGTTTTCGCAATACCGACCACCTGGTCAACAAGAGCAACTGGGACATCAAGCTGACCAAGACCGGCTTCACCAATGAGGCCGGCCATTGCCTGGTGCTGCTGACGCGCATGGACAACCGCCCGGTGGCCATGGTGATCCTCGATGCGTTCGGCAAGTACACCCACTTTGCCGATGCAAGCCGCATGCGCCAGTGGCTGGAGACGGGCACAGCCAAGCCGGCACCGGCAGTGGCAATGCAGTACAAGTCGGACCGGCAGAACAAGAGCCGCCTGGCCGCAGAGTAACGCCTCAAGGGGCTGGCCCGTTTGCGGCGTTATCCGCAGGCGGGCCGGTTCACACAGGCTCAGGCCTGAGTGCTGACGACCGTACCCGCAGTGCTGCCACCCGTCTCCTGCAACGCTTCGAGCAGTTGCGACGTGGCGGTCATGATCTGGCCATTGAGCGTGGTAATGCTCGCCTGCCTGGCACTCACGGCAGCGGTCTTGGCTGTCTCTTCCATTTTCTGCGCCATCAGGTTGGCCAACTGCTTCTGCTCTTCGGCCAACTGCTTTTGCAACTGCTTGATCATCTCGCGCAATTGCTTGATGTGCGCAGGCTCCGAACTCTCATCGCTTTGCTGCGCACCTTGCGCACCGCCGCCACCCTGAGCCTTGGGCGTTTCTGCCGACGCGGCCGACGCTCCACTTTTCTGTGCGTCTTCGCTTTTTACCGTTTCAGCACTGCCGGCGGCCTGCGCCGAAACGTTGTTGATGGTGATTGCCGCGATACCTGCCATGTTCCGGTCCCTGCCTTGAAATAGGTCCTTGCGTTGACCTGCCTATCGGCCACGCGGCGCACTTCTTTAGCCCGGCTGCACAAGCTGTGCGCAATGCCCCCAGTAAATTCCCCGGTACATGGCTCGTTCCAACCAATGTACTCACGCAGGCGCCGGAGCCCCGGCGGGCGCACACATTCGACCATTATGGGATCGCAGCCATGAGCCAGTCTTCAAACCCGGAAACCATCAAGGATCTGATCGGCGTGGGCTTTGGCCCTTCCAACCTGGCCTTGGCCATCGCCCTGGAGGAACTCGCCCACACCCAAGCCCGCGCCCTCGACGCGCTGTTCATCGACAAGCAGAAGCAATACCGCTGGCATGGTGAAACGCTGGCGACCCAGAGCGAGCTGCAGATATCCTTCCTCAAGGATCTGGTCTCGCTGCGCAACCCCACCAGCCCCTACAGTTTCGTCAACTACTTGCACCAGAAGCAGCGCCTGGCCGATTTCATCAACCTGGGCACCTTCTACCCCTGCCGCCTGGAGTACAACGATTACCTGCGCTGGGCCGCCGAGCATTTCGCCACTCAAGCCGTCTATGGCGAGCAAGTGCTGCGCATCGAGCCGGAAGTTAAGGCTGGCCGTGTCGAGCATTTGCGCCTGGTCTCTCAAGATGCGCAGGGCCGTGAATACACCCGGCGTACCCGTTCGGTCGTGGTCGGCACGGGCGGTACGCCGAAAATCCCGGAAAAATTCGGCGCCTTCAAGGACGACCCGCGCGTCTTCCACCACTCCCAGTACCTGAGCAGCCTGAGCAGGTTGCCATGCGCCGAGGGCAAACCGATGCGCATCGCGGTAATCGGCTCTGGCCAGAGCGCCGCAGAAGCATTCATCGACCTCAATGACAGCTACCCGTCGGTCAAGGTCGACATGATACTGCGCGGTTCAGCGCTCAAGCCTGCGGACGACAGCCCGTTCGTCAACGAAATCTTCTCGCCGGACTACACCGACCTGGTCTACAACGAGCCGGCCGAGCAGCGCGCCAAGCTGCTGGGTGAATACCACAACACCAACTACTCAGTGGTCGACCTGGACCTGATCGAGCGCATCTACGGCATCCTCTACCGCCAGAAGGTTTCGCATCAGGTACGCCACAACGTGCTGTGCCGTCGCCAGGTGGAAGCGGTTGTCGCCACCCGCGACGGCATCGAACTCACCCTGCGCGACCTGGCCACCGACCAGCATCAGACCCACCGTTACGATGCTGTCATTCTGGCCACCGGCTACGAGCGCCGCTCGCATCGCGACCTGCTGGCACCGCTGGCCGGTTACCTCGAGGATTTCAACGTCGACCGCAACTACCGGGTACTGTCCAGCCCGGACCTTGAAGCGTCGGTTTACCTGCAAGGCTTCTGTGAGGGCAGCCATGGCCTGAGCGACACCCTGCTGTCGGTACTGCCGTCCCGTGCCGCCGAAATCGGCCAGGCGCTGTACCAGGACCTCGCCCGCCGACACGGCAAAGCGCAACCGCCGGTCGCCCTCACCAGCGCCTGACCCTCTGCGGCCTTCAAGCCGACACGGCGCCCCGCGCCCTGTCGGCTTTTGCTTTTCTGAAACATTTGCTTGCATTTAAATAGGCAGGATTTCCATTCTCATTCGTCTTTATAGATGCAGCCCCTGTGGTTGGGCATATGCTCGACCCTCATTTTCAGAAGACCGACCGATGGCCAAATCAACCAAAAAATCCAAGTCCAAGCTGTGGTTCCTGGTCCACAGCTGGCTCGCCCTGCCGATCTGGTTCTTCGTGCTGATCGTCTGCTTCACCGGCATGCTCGCCGTGGTCAGCCAGGAAATCGTCTGGCTGGCCAACGCCGATGTGCGCGCCAACAAGCCCGACGACAGCGCCGAACGCCTGAGTTTCCAGCAAGTGCTCGACGCCCTGCACAAGGCCGAACCGGATATGGTGGTGCGCACACTGAGGCAGCCGGACGGTTCGCACTTTGCGCTCAACGCTGGGGTTACCCTGCCCGACGGCAGCAGCCCGACGCTGTACGTCAACCCCTACACCGGGGCCATCCAGGGCAAGGTCCCGGACTTCAACTTCGAGGCGTTCACCCGTGCCTTGCACGGCTGGTGGCTGGTGCCCTTCACCAACGGTTTCAGTTGGGGCTGGTACCTGGTCTCGCTGCTGGGCCTGCCGATGCTCGCTTCGCTGGTGACTGGCCTGGTGGTGTACAAGAAGTTCTGGAAAGGCTTCTTCAAGCCCATTCGCACCGGCCACGGCTCGCGCATTTTCTGGGGCGACCTGCATCGCCTGGCCGGGGTCTGGTCGATCTGGTTCATCGCGGTCATTGCCATCACCGGCACCTGGTTCCTGATCCAGGCGATCCTGTTCGATAACCACATCACGATCTCCAGCCAACCGATCACACCTGTGATCGCCCGGGAAGATGTACCGCAAACCGCCGATGGCAGCCCTGCCCCGCGCATCGACCTGGATGAAGCGGCGCGCATCGCCGGCCTGGCCATTCCGGGCCTTGAAATCAACGCCATCTCGCTGCCCGCCACGGCCTACAGCCACATCACGCTGAACGGCCCGGGCTGGTACCCGCTGATGTTCCAGAGTGCCAACATCAACCCCTACACGCGTAACGTCGACAGCCAGTTCCTGATCAGCGACCGCTCCGCCCTGGAGTTCGTCACCGAATCCATGCGCCCACTGCACACCGGCGACTTTGGCGGCCTGCCGGTCAAACTGATCTGGTTCTTCTTCGGCCTTATCCTGACGCTGATGGTGTTCAGCGGCCTGCTGATCTGGACCAAACGTACCGCCCAGGCGACCGCCGCCGCCCTCAAGCGCAGCGAGCGTGCGCCCCGCGCCACCGCCAGCGACACCCCCGTGGAGATCCGCCCATGAGCCAGGCCCAGGCCCTGCCCACCCGCCCACTCAAGCAGTGGTGGCTGAAGTGGCGCTTTCACTTGAACATTCTGCTGATTCTCATCCCGCTGGGCTTCATGCCCAAGTATTTCGCCGACGCCAAGCTGTTTCGCGGTGATGCCGGCTTGGGCGTGAACCAGATCAGCGATATTCAGGTCGGCCCTTACAGCCTGGACCTGGCCGAACTGCGCAGCGAAGCGCCCCGCGCCGACGGCCCGGCGGGCTACTTCAAGCCCTTCAACGCCGCGCTTTGCAAAGCCTGCATCAACGACGTCAAAGCCGTGTACCTGCGCATCGGCAAACCCCGCAGCCTGCGCGCCGCCGGCACCATCTTCTTCGGCGCGCCCTACCGCATGGGTACCAACCTGCCGATCCCTGCGCGCACCAAGCCCGACGCGCAGATCTGGATCACCCTCGAAGGCTGGGACGGCAGCATGCATCAGGCATCGGTCCCGCTGAGCAAGGCTTCGCCAGCCACCGTGGCCTGGCTCGAAAAACAAGGAGGCAAGAAATGAAGCACATGATGCGCAGGCTCGCCCTGCCCCTGCTGGTGCTGGCCGCAGGCCCGGCCCTGGCCCACAACCCGATGTGCGAGTGCGAAGAGCTCGATGGCGGCCAGGTCAAATGCACCGGTGGCTTCTCGGACGGCAGCGGCGCCCCGGGCGTGACCCTGGACGTGATCGGCTATGACGAACAGGTACTGGTCGGCGGCAAGCTGGGCGATGACTCGACGCTTACCTTCAAGCGCCCCGACGGCGAGTTCTACGTGCTGTTCGATGCCGGCCCCGGCCACGTGGTGGAAGTCGACTACGCCGACATCACGCAACCATGAGCGGCCCTACCCTGAGCCGTACCCAGGTGGTGCGCCCCGCCGGCGCCGGGCACGAAACCCTCTACGTGCTGCTGGTCAGCCTGCTGATCGTCATCGTCGCCGCCTGCGTGGTGCTGCTGCGCGGTGAACGCGAAGACGAGCAGGCCATCGCCAGCCACCAGATCGACGCCCGCCGCGACCTGACGCCCGCCGAACAAGGCATCTATACCGACCTTCGCGTCGCATTCGACGAGGTTCAGTTGCTGCGCGAAGAAACCGCTGCCGTACCCAGTGTGGCGTCGTTGGCCGAGGAAGGCTTGCCACCGTTCGTGGTAGACGCCGGCAGCCAGAGCCGTGGCAGCCACCAATGGCAGTGGCTGGAGGCTGGCGCCTATCTGGGTCGCAGCCAGGCCCCGCAGGTCGCCGGCAGCTTTTTGCTGATCGTGCCGCACGAGCACAGCGCCCAGCCTGACGTCTGGCTGCGCCGCGACAGCGCCGCGGTGATGCCGGACGACCTTGGCCAGGCAGCCCTGATCGCCGCTGGCTGGCAGCAAGTGGCTAGCCATTACGACGCCGGGGTCACCCGCGAACACCGTCACTGAACCCAAGGAATTCCCCATGTTGCGCTCCGCCCTCACCCTGCTCCTGGCCCTCGCGTTACCGGCCCTGGCCCTGGCCGACACCGGCAAGCCCTTGCGCATCGGCATTACCCTGCACCCGTACTACAGCTATGTGAGCAATATCGTCGGCGACAAGGCCGAAGTGGTGCCGCTGATTCCCGCAGGCTTCAACCCGCACGCCTACGAGCCACGTGCCGAGGACATCAAGCGTATCGGCAGCCTGGACGTGGTGGTGCTCAACGGCGTCGGCCATGACGATTTCGCCGACCGCATGATCGCTGCCAGTGAAAAGCCTGACATCAAGACCATCGAAGCCAACCAGAACGTGCCGCTGCTGGCGGCCACCGGCATCGCCGCCCGCGGTGCCGGCAAAGTGGTCAACCCGCACACCTTCCTGTCCATCAGCACCACCATTGCCCAGGTCAACAACATCGCCCGTGAACTGGGCAAGCTCGACCCGGACAACGCCAGGTTCTACACCCAGAACGCCCGCGCCTATGCCAAGCGCCTGCGCGGCTTGCGCGCCGAGGCGCTGGCCAAGGTCACCGAGGCACCCGGCGCCAACTTCCGTGTGGCCACCATTCATGCAGCCTACGACTACCTGGTGCGCGATTTCGGCCTGGAGGTCACGGCAGTGGTGGAGCCGGCCCACGGCATCGAACCGAGCCCGGCACAGCTTAAGAAAACCATCGACCAGCTCAAGGCGCTGGACGTCAAGGTGATCTTCTCGGAGATGGACTTCCCGTCGGCCTATGTCGAGACCATCCAGCGTGAGTCCGGTGTGCGCCTGTATCCGCTGACGCATATTTCCTACGGCGAGTACACCAAGGACAAATACGAAGTAGAGATGAAGCGCAACCTCGACACCGTGGTCCGCGCCATTCAGGAGAACCGCGCATGACCGCGGCCGCCAACCTCATGGTGCGCGGCGGGCCCGGCATCGAATTCGCTGGTATAGACCTGACCCTCGGCCGCACGCGCATCCTCGAGCAGGTCCAGTTCAGCGTCGCCGCCGGCAGCGTACATGCCATCGTCGGGCCCAACGGCGGCGGTAAAAGCTCGCTGATCAAGACCCTGCTCGGGCAGATGCCACACCAGGGCCAACTGACCCTGCACTGGCCGGGTGAGCAGCAGGTGATCGGTTACGTCCCCCAGGCGCTGGAGTTCGACCGTGGCCTGCCGATGACCGTGGACGACTTCATGGCCGCAATGTGCCAACGCCGCCCAGCCTTTCTCGGCCTTTCGCGCCGCGTGCAACCGGCCATCGACGCAGCGCTGGCGCAGGTCGGCATGCTCGACAAACGCAAGCGGCGCATGGGCGCTTTGTCGGGCGGCGAACGCCAGCGCGTGCTGCTGGCCCAGGGTTTGATCCCCGAGCCGCAGTTGCTGGTGCTCGACGAGCCCATGTCGGCGCTCGATGAAGCCGGCATCCGGGTGTTCGAGCACTTGCTGCAGGGCTGGCGCCAGGCCGGCACCACCGTGCTGTGGATCGAACACGACCTGCAAGCGGTGCTGCGCCTGGCCGACCGGGTCACCGGGCTGAGCCGCCAGGTACTGTTCGACGCCCCACCTGCCCAAGCCCTTACCCCGGAGCGCCTGCTGAGCCTGTTCTCCGTCCACCCGCGCAGCGAGGGCCGCACCTGATGAGCTACGAAGCATTCCGCCAACTGGTCCAGGAATGGGCCGGCGCTGGCTACCTGCCCGAGGCACTGGCCTACGGTTTCGTGATCAACGCACTGCTCGCCGGCCTGATGATCGGCCCGGTACTGGGCGGCCTGGGCACCCTGGTGGTGGTCAAGCGCTTCGCCTTCTTCTCCGAAGCCGTCGGGCATGCCGCCCTGACCGGGGTGGCCATCGGCATCCTGCTCGGCGAACCCTACACCGGGCCTTACGGCAGCCTGCTCGGCTACTGCCTGCTGTTCGGCATCCTGCTCAACTTCCTGCGCAACCGCACCGGGCTGTCGCCTGACACGCTGATCGGGGTGTTCCTTTCGGTGTCGCTGGCTTTGGGCGCGAGCCTACTGCTGATGCTGGCCGGCAAGATCAACGTGCACATCCTCGAGAACGTGCTGTTCGGCTCGGTGCTGACAGTCAGCGCCCAGGACCTGGTGGTGCTGGGCATCGTCGCTGCCCTGGTGCTGGCGCTGGCCCTGCCGCTGTACAACCGCATCATCCTGGCCAGCTTCAACCCGCAACTGGCAGCCGTACGCGGGGTGGCAGTGAAGACCCTGGACTACCTGTTCGTGGTGCTGGTGACGCTGGTAACGGTGGCGTCGGTGAAGGTGATCGGGGCAATCCTGGTCGGTGCGTTGCTGGTGATTCCGGCCGCTGCCGCACGCCTGGTCAGCCAGTCGCTCAAAGGCTTTTTCTTCATCTCGGTTCTGATCGCCACCCTGAGCACGCTGCTGGGCATCCTGATGCCGATCGTCTTTGACCTGCCGGTACCGTCGGGTGCCGCGATCATCCTGGTTGCCGGCATTTGCTTCGCCCTCGCGGCCCTGGCCCGCGCCCTCGTCCCACGCCTGCAAGGAAACCCGGCATGAACCTGAAACAGCTCACCCTGGCGCTGGCCCTCACCGGCCTGCCCTCGTTCGCCCTCGCCACCGAGGTGCTGACCACCCTGCCGGTGACCCACAGCCTGGCTGCGGCCTTGCTCGATGGCACCGCCGTGCAGCTCAAGCGCGCCGCGCCGGCCAACCTGCCGGCCAGCCGCCAGCCTTCGTACTTCACCAGCCGTGGCGGCGCGAGCCTTGCCAAAGCGGCGCAGCAGGCCGATGCGGTGATTGGCCTGCGCTCGATCTGGCGTGACGACCCGCTGTACCCCATGGCCCGGCGCAGCAATATCCGCATCGTCGAAATCGATGCAGCGCGGCCGGTGGACGGTGCCCTGCCGGGCATCGCGGTCAGTGGCGATGACGCCTACAACGCCTACCCCTGGCTGAACCCGACCAACCTTGGGCGCATGGCCGACGTGCTGGCCAACGACCTGGAACGCCTGGCGCCCGCCGACAAGGCGAAGATCCAGGGCAACCTGGCGGGGCTCAAGCGCCAGTTGCTGGAATTGACCGCCAGCAGCCAGACCAAGCTTGCCCAAATCGATAACCTCAGCGTGGTCAGCCTGTCCGAGCGCCTAGGCTACCTGGCCAGCGGCTTGAACCTGGATGTGGTGGAACAGGCACTGCCGGCCGAGGGCAAGTGGGACAACGCCGCGCTCAAGGCACTGGGCGAGAACCTCAAGAACCAGGATGTGGCGCTGGTGCTGGACCATCGGCAGCCGAATGCGGCAGTGGCCGAGGTGATCAAGGCCTCGGGGGCCACGTTGCTCGTGGTGGAAAGTGACCCGCAAGACGCCGTGGCCGGGCTCAAGGCCAGTGTCGATCAGGTGGTCGGGGCGCTGAGCAAAGGGTGATGCAGCCTGTACCTGCCCGATCGCCGGTTTGCCGGCGATCGGGCCAGGGCAGACAGCCCTAGCGTTTCATGCACCGCTGATACCGCTCATCCACCCTCCCCGCAAACCACGCCGTGGTCAGCTTGCGGGTGATTTTCGGGCTTTTCAGTTCGATCCCCGGCAACTTGGCGCGCGGCACCGGCTTGCCTGCGGCTGCGTCAGCCAGGGCGAACACCCCGCTGTACAGCTTGCTGTCCTCGAAGGCCAGGCTGTCACCCAGTTCCAGCTGGCTGCGGATCTGCGGGTTACGCAGCCCCAGCTTCACACCCAGCTTGCGCGCCGCCTGCTCGGTGCTGCCGGGCATGATCGCGCCGGGGGCGATCAGGTCACCATCCAGGGCCAAGGGCACGCCCGTCACCTTGCTCAGGGCCGCCTGAAACGCGGCATTACGGCTGGCGTACCAGCCCGCGTTGAAGTCGGCGAAGCGATAGAGCTGGCGCTCATAGTGCGCGGGGTAACCCAGCAAATGGCCGATACCGAAATACATGCCGCCACGACGGCTGAAGACCTCCTGGCGTATGGTGCCGTCGTAGGTGTAGGGGTAATCCTTGGCATGCTGCTCGGCAAACTCGACGCTGACCTGCATCGGCCCACCGGTGTGCACCGGGTTCAGCCCGCCCAGCAAGGTCCGGCCCAGCGGCAGGCCGGTGATGAACTCGTCGTACAGCGCACTCAGTTGCTTCTCACTGCGCACCGCAAGCAGCCGCTGCTGATACGTCTGGCCATTGCCCGAAGCCGTATTCAGCGCGCCGTCCACCAGCAACCGCGGGATATGCAGGCTCGCCGCGCGGCGGTCGACCTCGGCACGGGCTATGCGCCCAAGGTTGGGGACCTGCGGGTCGGCATTGAAGGTCGATTCCTGCTCGGTCACCGCCAGCACCGCACACAGGTTGCTCTTGCTCGGGGCGATGCGCTGGGCTTCGAACGCCACCTGGATATCCCTGGCCCAGCCCTCGCGGTCCCTGGCCTGGGCTGGCAACAAGCGCACCAGTTGGGCACGCACCTTGGCAGGGTCGGCCTCAGGCTCTTCCTCACGACGCCCGGCGCAGCCCTGCAGCAGCGCCAGGGCCATCAACCCGGCAGCCAGCAGCCGGCCGTTCAGGGCTGCTCCCCGACCAGATAGGTCTTGCTGATGTGGCGAAATTGCGGGTGGCTGGCGTTGCCCATGAGCTCGAACAGCACCATTTCGCGGGTAACTACCTGCGCCCCGGCCTGACGCATCCGCGCAAGCCCTGCAGCCTTGTTGGCCAAGGTACGGCTGTCGCAGGCATCCTCGACCAGGAACACCTGCTTGCCCAGGCCCAGCAGGCCGAGCACGGTCTGCAGCACGCAGACGTGGGTTTCCATGCCGCACACGATTACTTGCTCGCGCGCCAACAGGCTGGCTGGCAGGCACTGGGCCGCAACGCAGGAAAAATGGGTCTTTTCCACGATTTCAGCTGCAGGGGCGGCGGCGAGAAGCTCGGGCAGGGTGTGCCCCAGGCCTTTGGGATATTGCTCGCTGATGACGATCGGCAGTGCGAGATCGGCGCATGCTGCCAGCAGCCAGCGTGCCCGGGCGCGGGTGCCCTCGGCGTCGCTCATCGCGCCAATGAGCTTTTCCTGGATGTCGACGACCAGCAACGTGGCCTGGTGAGGATCGATCAGCATTGTCTGCCTCTTGCCTGGGAAAACGCCTAGCATCCCCAAGGCAAGCGGCAACGTCAATCAGGCGCAAAGCCGATGGGGCTCCAATGCTGCAGCCAGCGCCGTGAGCACACGGTCCTCCTGCTCATGGATGAAGAAGTGGCTGCCCGGAAACATGTGCAAGGTGAACGCACCCTGGGTTTCCTGGCCCCAGGCCCGCAGTTGCTCTTCACTGGCGCGGTCGTCTTGCCCGCCCAGCACATGCAGCGGGCACGCCAAGGCAGGCCTTGGGCGGTAGCTGTAACGGCCACAGAGCAGGAAATCCGCCCGCAGGATCGGCAACGTCAGGCTCATCAGCTCGGCATTGGCCAGCACCTCCTCCGGCGTGCCATTGAGTTCCCGCAGCTCATTGCGCAGCTCGTCATCGGTCTTGGGGTCGCGCCAGTTCTTGCCGTCGTAGTCCTCACGCCGGGTGGGCGCCGCAGTACCGCAAGCGAACAGCGCCACCGGTAACGGGCACCCCAGCGCCTGCAGCTCGTGGGCCAGCTCGAAGGCCAGCAGCGCCCCCAGGCTATGGCCAAGCAGCGCATACGGCGCGGCGGCGGCCTGGCGCTGTTCGGCTGCCAGTTGCCGGGCCAAGGCCTGCATGTCGGTGTGCAGCGGCTCGCCCATGCGCGCGCCGCGCCCGGGCAACTCGACCGGGCGTACCTGCAGCCAGGCTGGCAGCTTGCGCCGCCAACGGCTGTAGACCATGGCGCTGGCCCCGGAATAAGGCAGGCACAGCAGGTTGAGCGCGGTCACTGTGCGGCAGCGTCCGCCATCTTCTGACGCAGGCTCAGCGGGCGCATATCGGTCCAGACTTCGTCGATGTAGGCCAGGCAGTCCTTTTTCAGCCCGCTCTTGCCCACAGCGCGCCAGCCGTTGGGGATCGCCTTGTAGTCGGGCCAGATGGAATATTGCTCTTCGTGGTTGACCACTACCTGGAACTGGATATCGTCGCGGTCGAAAACGGAAGTCATTGCCTGTCTCCTTGAGTGATGGATGCCGGTACGCGCTTGGCGTAGGGCGGCTCTCTGGTAGACGTAGGAAACATCCGAAAAATTAGCGGTTGGGCATGACAACTTCTGGGGCTCAAGCATCCCTCAGCAAGTCATGGGTATCCAGCAAGCGATAAGCCACCTGCGGATTGCGCTCCAACCCGCGCCGTATAGCCGCCGGGATCGACTGGCGGGTCTTGCGGCATAGCCCAGGCTGGTCATCGAGCTCGATGACTATCCCGCGCATGGTACGCACCTCGTTGTAACCGGGCGCGATATGCAGCCGAATGCCCAGGTTCTCGTACATCCTGGCCTGCAAGCGCTGCAGGTCTTCAAGGTCCTTGAGGTTTTCCAGCCGCTCGATCAGGCGCTTCTCCTCCTGGCGGGTGAGCAGGAGGATGCGCTGGGCCGCAGGCGGCTGCGCGGCCAGGTGCTCGCGGCCGCAGTCACAGGCGCCAGGTGGGCAAGGTTGGCGTAAGGCAAGTGCTGTGCTCATGGGCCAAGCATAGCGCGTCGCGGCGAAAGAGCGTGCGCCAACCGCTTGCGCAAAATTGAGCGCCGCCCCCAAAACCGCGCCTGCTCAATGCCCCGCTGAAGCCGGCCCCGCCTTGGCAGCAAACGGCGGCTTGGCCAACCACACCAGCAGAATCAACCCGGCAAACACCCAGCCCATCAAGGTGAAGTAATCCACCGTCGACATCATGTAGGCCTGCCCGTTGAGTATCTGCTCCAGCTGCGCATAGCTTTGCGGGTTTGCCCCGCCCAGTTGCTCCAGCGTGTGCCGCGTCGCCGGGTCGAACTGGCTGATGTTCTCGCTCAGGTAGGCATGATGCTGGTCCGCCCGGCGGATCCAGATCCACGTGGTCAACGACGCCGCAAAGCTGCCGCCCAACGTGCGCAGGAACGTCGCCAGGCCAGACCCGTCGGCGATCTGGTGCGGTGGCAGGTCCGACAGCAGGATGCTCAAGGTCGGCATGAAGAACAGCGCCACACCAATCCCCATGAACAGCTGCACCAGGGCAATGTGCTGGAAGTCCACCTCGTTGGTGAAGCCCGCGCGCATGAAGCAGCTGGCACCGATGGCCAGGAACGCCAACCCCGCCAGCACCCGCAAGTCGAAACGCTGCGCGTACTTGCCCACGAACGGCGACATGATCACCGGCAGCAGGCCGATCGGTGCCACTGCCAGGCCTGCCCAGGTGGCGGTGTAGCCCATCTGCGTCTGCAGCCACTGGGGCAGGATCAGGTTGATGCCGAAAAAGCCTGCATAGCCCCCCACCAGCACAATGGTACCGATGCGGAAATTACGGTGCGCGAACAGCCGCAGGTTGACCACCGGGTGGCGGTCAGTCAGCTCCCAGATGATGAATATCGCCAGGAACACGACCGAAATCAGGCTGCCGATGATGATGAACGACGACTCGAACCAGTCCAGGTCATTGCCCTTGTCGAGCACCACCTGCAATGCGCCCACACCGACAATCAAGGTCAGCAGGCCGATGTAGTCCATGGGCTGGCGGCTGGTCACCACCGGCCGTGCTCGCATCTGCTGGCGCACCACTGCGGCAGCGAACAAGCCGATCGGCACGTTGATGAAGAAGATCCACGGCCAGCTGTAACTGTCGGTTATCCACCCGCCCAGGATCGGCCCGGCAATCGGCGCCACCACCGTGACCATCGCCAGCAACGCCAGTGCCATCCCCCGTTTGGCCGGCGGGTAGACGGCAATCAGCAAGGTCTGGGTCATCGGGTAAAGCGGCCCGGCCACCACCCCCTGCAGCACACGAAAGCCCACCAGCTCCGGCATCGACTGCGAGATACCGCAGAGGAAAGACGCCAGTACGAACAGCAGCGTGGCCCAGATGAACAGCTTGACCTCACCGAAGCGCCGGCTGAGCCAACCGGTCAGCGGCAACGCGATGGCATTGCTCACCGCAAACGAGGTGATCACCCAGGTACCCTGCTCGGAACTCACCCCCAGGTTGCCGGAAATGGTCGGCAAGGCCACGTTGGCGATGGTGGTGTCGAGCACCTGCATGAACGTCGCCAGCGACAGGCCTATGGTGGTCAGCAGCAGGCTCGGCGGGGTGAACTGCGCCGCAGCGTTGTTACTCATCGTTGCGCCGTCTTGCCAGGGGCGCTGTTGTCGTGGATCAGCCGAGCGATCAGATGGTCAGCTTCGTCCAACTGACGGTCGTACACCTGGGTGGTGTAGCTGGCCTGCTGCGGCGGCTGTTGGGCCAGGGCCGGGCCGCTCTGATCGTGCAAGTCGACCTCGACCACCGTGGACAGGCCAATGCGCAGCGGGTGGGCCTTGAGCTGGTCCGGGCTGAGGTGAATGCGCACCGGTACACGCTGGACGATCTTGATCCAGTTGCCGGTGGCGTTCTGTGCCGGCAGCAAGGCGAACGCGCTGCCGGTGCCGGCGCCCAGGCTGTCGACGGTGCCGCTGTATTTCACGTCGCTGCCGTACAGGTCGGCGCTGATTTCCACGGGTTGGCCGATACGCATGTCGCGCAGCTGGGTTTCCTTGAAGTTGGCGTCGATCCACACCTCGTCCAGCGGGATGACTGCCATGGTCGCGGTGCCCGGCTGCAAACGCTGGCCGAGCTGCACGGTACGTTTGGCGACGTAACCGGTGACTGGCGCCACCAGCGTGGTGCGTGCGTGGTCCAGGTAAGCCTGGCGCAGGTCGGCGGCGGCGGCCATGACCTCGGGGTGCGAAGACACCACCGTGTCGTCCACCAGCGCCGTGCTGGTATTGAGCTGCTGGCGCGCGCTGTTGACGGCGGCCTGGGCCACGGTCAGGTCATCGCGGGCATGGGAGATTTCTTCAGCAGCGATCGCACCGCTGTCAGCCAGCACCTTGCGCCGGTTGTAGTTCTGCCGGGCCTTCTGCAGCTCGGCCTGGCGTGTCTGCAACTGGGCCTTGAGGGAATCGACGTTGCTGTACAGGCCACGCACCTGGCGCACCGTACGGGCCAAATTGGCTTGCGCGGCCTGCAGGGCCACCTCGCTGTCGGCCGGGTCGAACTGCAACAGCACCTGGCCAGCATGCACCAGGTCGCCGTCATCGGCGCCGATGCTGGTGACGGTGCCGGTGACCAGCGGGGTGATCTCCACCACATTGCCGTTGACGTAGGCGTCGTCGGTGCTTTCGTGCCAGCGCCCGATCAGGCTGTACCAGGCCCAGGCGCCAGCGCCGGCAAGCAGCACCACCAGCAACAGGCCAAGCAGCCAGACTTTGCGCTTGCGCGACGGTTCGGGTGCGGCGGAGGGAGTTGAGGTGTCTGCGTTATTGGCCATGACAATACCTTGGAATATGAAACAGGAATCAACGATCGCCGAAGCGGCGGATCGTCAGAGGGTCGCCGGCACCGAGCAGGACCTTGGCCAGCAGGCCTTCAAGGGTCTTGAGTTCGTCAGGCTGCAGCACGCCGACCAGTTCGTTCATCGCCGCCGCGCCGATCTCGGGCAAGCGGTCGGCCAGGCGTTGGCCTTCGGCGGTCAGGGCCAGGCGTACCTGGCGACGGTCGTCGGCGCAGCGGTTGCGCAAGATCAGGCCCTTGTGCTCGAGGCGGTCGAGCATGCGGGTCATCGAGCCGCTGTCCAGGCCCAGGTAGCGGCACAGCTCGGCCGGCGTATCCACCTGGTACTGGGTGACGATGATCAACACTTTGAACTGCGCGGCGGTAACGCCTTCTGATTCGAGGTGCCAGTCGAGAATGCGGTCCTTGAGGATCGCCGCGCGGCCCAGCAGCATGCCGATGGCGCAGGACTGGAAGTTTTGCGGGGTGAAATGGGACATCGGCAGCAGCTCGGGCAATTGTGTAAAAATATTACTGCCTAGGCAGCAAATGTCAAAGCTTTCGTTAGGGGGCTATGGGAATAGCCCAGGGCCATACGCCAGGTGGGTGCCGGGAAGGGTTCTCAAACGCTGGAAAATCCGGGCGAAACCGATCAAAACACACATAACTGATAGTCATTCGCCATTACCTTGGTTCTCGGGAGGCCCCTCGCAGGGGTAGAATGCGCAAAACCCGGAGCCGCAATGAACCAAGACCGCCTCAATCCCAGCCCAGACGATGCCATCACCGACGCCGCCGCGCAGTGGTGCATGCGCCTGCACGCCGACGATTGCACCCAGGCCGAGCGTGAAACATTCGCACGCTGGTTGGCAGCGGACCCGCGCCACGCCGATGAATACCAGGCGATGCTGGAAATCTGGCAGACCGCCGACCTGCTGCCGCGCAACGCCACGGTCATCGATTTCAACCCACCTGTACGCACTATGGCGCGGCAACGCCGCCACTGGCGGCCCATGGCCTCGGCAGCAGCCATCGCCCTGCTGGTGTTGCCGCTAGCGGGCTGGGTTGGCTGGGAGCAGGGCTGGCTGCCCAACCACTACCAGCACGTTGAAGCAGGCGACCAGGCGCGGACCGTGCAGCTGAGCGACGGCAGCACGGTGGAGCTCAACCTCAACACCGAACTGACCTACTTCAACTACAAGGACCAGCGCCAGGTCACGCTCAAGCGAGGCGAGGCGTTCTTCAAGGTGCAGCATGACAGCACCCACCCCTTCATCGTCCGTGCCGGCCACGGCCAGACCCGGGTCACTGGCACCCAGTTCAACGTGTGGAAGTATCAGGACCAGGTCAAGGTCACCCTGGTACAGGGTTCGGTGCTGGTCAGCAGCGACGGCAGCACCGGCGGCTACCGCCTTGGCCCAGGCATGCAGGCCAGTTATCGCACCGGCGACTTCGAGCCGCAGTTGGCCCAGAGCGAAGACTATGGCAACAGCCTGGCCTGGCGCAGCGGCAAGCTGGTGCTCGACAACCTCAGCCTCGAACAGGCACTGCCAGTGATCAACCGCTACCTCGATGCGCCCCTGCTGCTGGCCGATGCCAGCACCGGCCGCATCCGCATCAGCGGCATCTACAACACCCGTGAAGTCAAGCGCCTGGTGGACAACCTGCCCAAGGTGCTGCCGGTGTACCTGACCCGCAGCAAGGACGGCAGCACCGTCCTCAACCGCATTTCCCCGCCGCCCGACAAGGGCTGATGCGCTAGAGCGTCATCGCCGCCAGCCAGCCAAACGCCATCAGTGGTAGGTTGTAGTGGATGAACGTCGGTACCACGGTGTCCCAGATATGGTGATGCTGGCCATCGACGTTGAGCCCCGAGGTTGGCCCAAGGGTCGAGTCCGATGCCGGCGAGCCTGCATCGCCCAAGGCACCGGCGGTGCCGACGATGCACACCGTGGCCAGCGGGTCGAAGCCCAGCTGCACGCACAGCGGCACGAAGATCGCCGCCAGAATCGGCACCGTCGAGAACGACGAACCGATGCCCATGGTCACCAGCAACCCCACCAACAGCATCAGCAAGGCACCAACGCCCTTGCTGTGGTCGATCCATTGCGCCGAAGTTTGTACCAGGCCGTTGACCTCGCCAGTGGCTTTGAGCACCTCGGCGAACCCCGAAGCTGCGATCATGATGAACCCGATCATGGCCATCATCTTCATGCCTTCGGTGAACAGGCCGTCGGTGTCTTTCCAGCGCACGATGCCCGACAGCGAGAAGATCAGGAAACCGACCATGGCACCGATGATCATCGAGTCCAGCCACAGCTGGACGATGAACGCCGCAGCGATCGCCAGCCCCGCCACCAGCAGGGTCAGCGGGTTGTACTGCACGCTGGCCTGCTCGACCTGCTCGATGCGCGCCAGGTCATAGTCACGCTTCTTGCGGTAGCTGAAGAACACCGCCAACAGCAGCCCGGCCAGCATGCCCGCCGCCGGAATGGCCATGGCATGGGTGACGTTGACATCGCTCACGTCCACGCCTGCGCGGGCAACGTTGGCCAGCAGGATCTCGTTGAGGAAGATGTTGCCAAACCCTACCGGCAGGAACATGTACGGCGTGATCAGGCCAAAGGTGATCACGCAGGCGATCAGCCGGCGGTCGATGCGCAGACGGGTCAGCACGTACAGCAGCGGCGGCACCAGCAGCGGGATGAAGGCGATGTGGATGGGCAGGATGTTCTGCGACGACACCGCCACCACCAGCATCAGGCCGATCAGCAGCCACTTGACCTTGCCGCCGCTGGCATGGCCCTGGCGGTCGATCATCGCCAGCGCACGGTCGGCCAGAGCGTGGGCCAGGCCGGACTTGGCAATCGCCACGGCAAAGGCGCCGAGCAAGGCGTAGGACAACGCCACCGTGGCGCCACCGCCCAGGCCGCCGTTGAAGGCCTTGAGCGTGCCCTCGATGCCCAGGCCACCGACCAGGCCACCGGCCAGGGCGCCGATGATCAAGGCGATGACCACGTGCACGCGCGACAGGCTGAGTATCAGCATGATGCCTACCGCGGCAATCACTGCATTCATGGTTTGGCTTTCCTCGTAGCTGCAGACAAAAAGCGCGCACTCTGCAGCACTGGCGCACAGATGTCAAAAGCGCCAGGCGGCGGCGTATTACGCGGGCCGGCAAATTTAAATTGAATGTTTGAATAAAGAAAAAACCGGGGCCGCCGATATAGCAGAGGGATTGAGCCCCACCCAAGATCCAAAGCCAAACCCTTACCCTCAAAAAAGGGACGCCCCATGCCTTTGCGACAACTTTCCATCCAGTGGAAGATCACCCTGCTTGCCGGCCTGTGCCTGGCCAGCATCGTCACACTGCTCGTCGGCCTTTCGCTGTACCGCATGGACCACAGCTCGGACCTGGTCAAAGCCAGCAGCGAGAAGATGCTCAGTGAGGCAGCGCAGGCGCGCATTGAGTCGCAAGGCGAGGTCCAGGCCTTGAACATCAGCCGCCAGTTCATGGATGCCTACCAGTACGGCGCCGGGTTCGCCCGCCAGGTGCTGTTCCTGCGTGAACAGGCGGAAAAGCGCTTCCTGGATGCCTACGACCTGCGCGAAGACATGACCCGCCAGGTTCGTGCAGCCCTGCAGGCCAACCCCGACCTGCTGGGCCTGTCACTGGTGTTCGAACCCAATGCCCTGGACGGCAAGGACAGCCTCTTCACCGGCCAAGCCGAGCTTGGCAGCAACGAGACCGGCCGCTTCGCCCTGTACTGGTCGCAGCCGCGCGTGGGCCAGCTGACCGCCATGGCCCTGCCCGAGCACGACATGGCCAACACCGAGATCGGCCCCAGCGGCCAGCCCGCCAACACTTGGTGGGTGTGCCCGCGCAGCAGCGGCAAGGTCTGCGTGGTGGAGCCGTACTTCTACGACATCGACGGCCACCGCGTGCTGATGACCAGCATCGTGTTCCCGCTGGCGGTCAACGGCAAGGTGATCGCCACCCTGTCCATCGACATCAACCTCAACAGCCTGCAGGCCCTGAGCCAGGAAGCCAGCCGTAGCCTGTACGAAGGCCGCACCACGGTCGGCATTCTCAGCCCCGTGGGCCTGCTGGCCGGCTACAGTGCCGATGCCAGCAAGCTGGCCCAGCGTTTTGACCAAGTTGACACCAGCAAAGGCGCCGAACTGGTACGCAAGCTGGCCGAAGGTAAATTGAGCGTCCACCACGACCAGCAACGCCTCAAGGTACTCGCGGCGTTCCAGCCGATCCCTGGCGCCCAGCCATGGGGTGTGCTGCTGGATGTGCCGGAAAACGCCCTGACCGGGCCGGCCGAGGCGCTGAAACAAGAGCTCGACGCCCTGAACACCAGCGGCACCCTGTTGGAGCTGGGCCTTGGCCTGGGCGCTGCGATTGCCGGCCTGCTGCTGGTGTGGCTGATGGCCCGTGGCGTGACCCGGCCGATCCTCGGGGTGGCGGCCATGCTCAAGGACATCGCCAGTGGTGAAGGCGACCTCACCCGCCGCCTGACCTATGACAAACAGGACGAGCTCGGCGAACTGGCCGGCTGGTTCAACCGCTTCCTGGACAAACTGCAGCCGACCATCGCCGAGGTCAAACGCTCGGTGCAGGCGGCCCGCAGCACCGCCGACCAGTCCTCGGCGATTGCCACGCAAACCAGCGCCGGCATGGAACAGCAATACCGCCAGGTCGACCAGGCGGCCACCGCCTCGCACGAAATGAGCGCCACGGCCCAGGATGTCGCCCGCAGCGCCGCACAGGCTGCACAGGCCGCCCGTGAAGCAGACCAGGCGACCCGCGAAGGCCTGGCGGTGATCGACCGCACCACCCGCAGCATCGACACACTGGCAGCAGACATGAGCCATGCGATGGCCGAGGTCGAAGGGCTGGCCCACAACAGCGAGAAGATCGGCTCGGTGCTGGAGGTGATCCGCTCGATCGCCGAGCAGACCAACCTGCTGGCACTCAATGCCGCCATCGAAGCCGCCCGTGCCGGTGAGGCCGGCCGTGGCTTCGCCGTGGTCGCCGATGAAGTGCGCAACCTGGCCCAGCGCACCCAGGAGTCGGTGGAAGAAACCCGCCAGGTCATCGAAGCCCTGCAGGCCGGCACCCGCGAGGTGGTCGGCGCCATGGACAACAGCCACCGCCAGGCCCAGGGCGGTGTGGAGCAGGTCGGCCAGGCCGTCACCGCGCTGCAGCGCATCGGCCAGGCCGTGACCGTGATCACCGACATGAACCTGCAGATCGCCTCCGCCGCCGAAGAACAGAGCGCAGTGGCCGAAGAGATCAACAGCAATGTCGCGACCATCCGCGATGTCACCGAGTCGTTGTCCGGGCAGGCCAACGAGTCGGCGCGGGTCAGCCAGTCGCTCAACAGCCTGGCCAACCAGCAGCAGGGGTTGATGGACCAGTTCCGCGTCTGACGGGTGCTTCTCATCACTGGCATGGCTACGCAAACATTCCAGCGATGAGGCCTGCAACAGCTGACATGCAGCGGGGTGCCTGTGGCCGGGTTGCCGGCGACAGGATCGGGCTGCATGAGGTGAGTGAATGTCAGGTCCGATCACCTCCATGATCATCCCCGACATCATGATTGACCCCATCATCAGCACCATGCCCTACGCCGTGGGCCTCACCCACACCATGACTGGCTTCGTGATTCGCTTCATGGTTGGCCCCATCATCCGCCCCGTTGCGGCCACTTTCACCGCGACCTGAGCTAGCATGACCGCCGCCATCACCGCTGTGGCCGCTACCGCCGTGGCCTGCGCCACTGCCACCGCTGCCGCCTCCATGCCCCCCACCGCCGTGACCGCCGCCTCCGTGACCTCCCCCACCGCCGTGGCCACCACCACCGCTACCCCCACCGTGGCCGCCACCACCGCCACCACCGCCACCATGGCCACCACCACCACCACCACCACCACCACCACCACCACCACCATCCTTCGCATACGCATTCGAAGTATTGCCGATAGTGTCAGGCACCAATACCGCCGAAGCCGACAACACAGCCCCGATGGCCAAAGCCAACAAGCATTTCCTGAGCATGATGATCCTCCGCTTGGAGTTGCACAGATTGCTTGCGGCAACCTGTGTTTTGCGGCCCCCCATGGGGCGACCTGCCAAACCAGCGCGACCATCCATCAGCAGCGGTGAACGTGATCCTTCAGGGCCTGCTGGCCTAATGTTGCAGAATGTTTCTCAAGTAGTGAGCGTAGCCGGCTGCCGGGCTTCTTGCCCGCGATCCATTCAAATGCTAAACGCCAGAATGGGCGTAACACCAAGGCTGCAAGGCCTCGGTAACGGCCGTCTCGCCGGGGACCGAATCGGTGCCTAGGTGGGGGTGCATGGCCGCTACTGCCCATTGCGCTTTACGCTTGACCGAAGAAGTGCCGTGGTTGACGATCGGCTCTTCCCGGAAAAGGACTACAGCATGCTACGGATATTGGGCAGGGATTCTTCCATCAACGTGCGCAAGGTCCTCTGGGCCTGCATCGAGTTCGATATTCCCTTCGAGCGCGAAGACTGGGGCGCAGGCTTCCAGCCCACCGACACGCCCGCCTTCCTGGCCCTGAACCCCAACGCCATGGTCCCAGTGATTCAGGACGGCGACTTTACGCTGTGGGAATCCAACACCATCATCCGCTACCTGGCCACGCGTTATGGCGATGCACTGGTGTACCCCACCGAGGCCACGGCCAGGGCCAGGGTGGATCAATGGATCGACTGGCAGGCCTCGGACCTGAACCGCTCGTGGAGCTATGCGTTCATGTCGCTGGTGCGTCACTCACCCGCGCACCAGGATGCCCAGGCGCTGGCCGCCGGCTGCGCGGACTGGTCGCGCCATATGCGAATCCTCGAGCAGCAGCTGGCTGCGACCGGTGCTTATGTGGCCGGTGACAGCTTTACGCTGGCCGATATCCCCATCGGGCTTTCGGTCAATCGCTGGTTCGAAACGCCCTTCGAGCACCCTCACCTGCCGGCGGTGCGGGATTACTACCAACGGTTGAGCGAGCGTGCAGGCTTCCTGGCCCATGGGCGCAACGGGATGGCGTAGGGGTAGCGTCAACCACGAGGGCCAGGCCGGCGTAACGGCTGAAGCTCGACAGGCACCGGCTTCGCCGGTGATCGCCGGCAAGCCGGCACACACACGAGGTACGGCGCCGGCCATAAGGCATGGCATCCAACCCGTTTCACCACCTTGCGGGGCACTGGCTTATCCAATTTCTACAGCTGACGCCACTCCTGTAGGAGCCGGCTTGCCGGCGATCACCGGCAAAGCCGGTGCCATACACCGCAGCGCCTGCATCACCAGCAAGGGCGATGCTGCATTCTGCCGCAGGATATCGGACATACTTGCTTTGCCAGGCCGTGGTATGGCCGCAGACTGCGCAAAGCTGACAACACAGGATGCTGCTGCGCAGGGAACGTCTGCCCTGCGCAGCCCTCCCACAGTAATGCAGGGCGAACCGCGCGCTGCCCATTCATGTTTGGAGAACAGGCTCAGATGAAAAAGATCCTGATGGTGCTGACATCCCACGATCAGTTGGGCGACACCGGCAAAAAAACCGGCTTCTGGCTGGAGGAGTTCGCCGCACCTTACTACGTGTTCATCGACGCCAACGCCGACGTCACCCTCGCCTCGCCCAAAGGCGGGCAGCCGCCGCTGGACCCCAAGAGCGACGAGGACGATGCGCAAACCGATGCGACCCGGCGTTTTCGCAGTGACACCGAGGGGCAGATGGCATTGGCCGACACAGTACCGCTGAGCGAAATCGACCCTTACGACTTCGACGCCGTGTTTTATCCCGGTGGCCATGGGCCGCTGTGGGACCTGGCCGAGGACAAGGACTCCAAGACGCTGCTCGAAGCCTTCTATGCGTCCAACAAACCGATTGCCGCCGTGTGCCATGCGCCGGGTGTGTTCAAGAACGTCAACGCGCCAGACGGCCATCCTGCGGTCAAGGGCAAGAAAGTGACCGGGTTCGCCAACAGCGAGGAAGACGCGGTCGGGCTGACCGATGTGGTGCCATTTCTGGTCGAGGACATGCTCAAGCGCAATGGCGGTGAGTATTCCAAGGGCCCGGACTGGGCAAGCCATGTGGTCGAGGACGGGCACCTGATCACCGGGCAGAACCCGGCATCGTCCGAGGCGGTGGCCACGGCGCTGCTCAAGCGCCTGGCAAGCGAATAGGGCCGCTGCACCATGACGCTGAACGCACTCATCTGCGGCGCCAGCCAGGGCATCGGCCTGGCGCTTTGTAAACAGCTGCTGGCACGCGATGACATGGCGCGGGTGTGGGCGGTGTCGCGCCAGGCCAGGGGCAGCGAAGCCCTGGCCGCGCTCGCCGCTGCACATGGCGAGCGCCTGGTGTGCATCGATTGCGACGCCCGCAACGAACAGTCCCTTGAAGCACTGGCCCGTGAGGTCGGCCGCACCTGCACGCACCTTGATCTGGTCATAAGCACCTTGGGCATTCTGCAGCGCGACGGTGCCAAGGCGGAAAAGGCCCTGGCCCAACTCGACCTGGCTGGCCTGCAGGCCAGCTTCGCGACCAACGCGTTCGCGCCGGTGCTGCTGCTCAAGCACCTGCTGGCGCTGCTGCGCAAGCAGCCCTGCACCTTTGCCGCGCTGTCGGCCAGGGTCGGGTCCATCGGCGACAATCGCCTGGGCGGCTGGTACAGCTACCGCGCCAGCAAGGCCGCGTTGAACCAGTTGCTGCATACGGCAAGCATCGAACTCAAACGCATCAACCCAGCTTCCACGGTGCTGGTGCTGCACCCCGGCACTACCGATACGCAGCTTTCCCAACCGTTTCAGGCCAATGTGCCCGCCGAGCAATTGTTTGAACCTGCGTTCGCGGCGCAGTGCATCCTGGAGCAGATTGGCCGGCTTGGGCCGGCGGACAGTGGCAGCTTCTGGGCGTGGGACGGTCAGCCGATCACCTGGTGATGTTGCCAAGGTTGAAGACAGTGACGGGTGCATGGCTCGGGTGTTCTGGCGCTCGATCCAGACAGCGCTGAAAACCCCGCCCCATGCACCTGACAGGGCACTGCTCAATCCGCGAAGTTGATCACCATCCGACCCTTGATCTTACCTGCCAGCATCTCTTCGAAAATGTCGTTGATGTCTTCGATCGGCCGCAGCGTCACCTTCGGCACCACCTTGCCTTGCGCGGCAAATTCAAAGGCTTCAGCCAGGTCCTGGCGGGTACCGACCAGTGACCCGACCACTTCGATGCCATCGAGCACCAGCCGCGGAATGTCCAGGCTCATGGCCTCCGGCGGCAGCCCGACAGCCACCAGCCGGCCACCGGCACGCAGCGCATCGACCGCAGAGTTGAACGCGCTTTTCGACACTGCCGTCACCACGGCCGCATGCGCGCCACCGGTTTGCGCCTGGATGACTTTGGCTACATCCTCACTGCGCGCATTGACCACCAGGTCGGCGCCCATTTCACGGGCGAACGCCAGTTGCTCATCATTCACATCGATCGCGATGACCCGGGCGTTGAAGACATTCTTCGCATACTGCAGGGCCAGGTTGCCCAGCCCACCGAGGCCGTAAACCGCAATCCACTGCCCGGGGCGGATGTTGGACGATTTCACCGCTTTGTAGGTGGTCACACCAGCGCAGGTGATGCTGCTGGCGGCAGCCGAGTCGAGCCCGTCGGGCACCTTTACCGCGTAGTCGGCCACCACGATGCACGCCTCGGCCATGCCGCCGTCGACGGTATAGCCCGAGTTCTTCACCTCACGGCACAGCGTTTCGTTACCGCTGTTGCAGTACTCGCAGTGCCCACAGCCCTGGAAGAACCACGCCACGCTGGCCCGGTCGCCCGGCTTGAGCGAAGTGACGCCCGGCCCTACCTCCACCACCACGCCAATCCCTTCGTGGCCGAGGATCACACCGGTCTTGTCACCGAAATCGCCATTCTTGACGTGCAGGTCGGTGTGGCACACGCCACAGCACTGCATCTTCAGCAACGCTTCACCGTGCGCAAGCGAGCGCAGTTTTTTTTCCACCACCTCCACACGGCGCCCTTTTGCAACAACTGCAGCTTTCATGAATGCCTCCTTGATTACCTGAGTGAGCTTGAGTTGAAGGGTTCAGCATAGTGGTGGTTTGGCCGCAGGACTTGCTGCAGGTCAGGGTCTGTGACGGTAGGTGCCCGGGTTTGCTAGGATTCGAGCCTAGCCTGCTGACAAGGCGCCCCTGCACCATCACCAGGAAGCCCGCCATGCCCTACCCCATCGAACAGAAACTCGTCGTCGGCGTCGCCTCAAGTGCACTGTTCGACCTGACCGTCTCGGACGATATCTACCAGACAGATGGCGTGGAAGCCTACCGCCTGCACCAGGAAGCCAACCTCGACGTACCCTTCCCCAAAGGCGTGGCATTCCCCTTCATCCGCCGCTTCCTGAGCATCAACAAGGCCTTCCCCGAGCAGTTGCCGGTAGAAGTGGTGCTGCTGTCGCGCAACTCACCCGAAACCGGCCTGCGGGTGTTCCGCTCCATCGCCCATTACGGCCTGGACATCACCCGTGCCGCATTCATGTCCGGCCGCTCGCCCTACGAATACATCCCCGCCTTCAACGCCTCGCTGTTTCTCAGCGCCCACGAAGGTGACGTGCAGCGTGCCATCGACGCCGACTACCCCGCCGGCCTGGTGCTGCCGAGCAAGATCTATGATGACGAGATCGACACCGAATTGCGGGTGGCCTTCGACTTCGATGGGGTGATTGCCGATGACGAAGCGGAGAGCGTGTACAAAGAGCGCCAGGACCTGAATGAATTCCAGGCCCATGAACATGCGCACAAGGCCATTCCGCACCAGCCGGGGCCGTTGGCGGACCTGTATCGCAAGCTTTCGCTGATTCGCACGCTCGAAGATCAGAAGCTGGTGCAGGACCCGGCATACAAACGCATCCTGCGTATCGCCATCGTCACCGCGCGCAATGCCCCGTCACATGAACGGGTGGTGACGACCTTGAAGGACTGGGGTGTTTCACCGGATGAATCGTTCTTTCTTGGGGGAATGGAGAAGAGCCGCGTGCTGTCGATTCTCAAACCACACATGTTCTTCGATGACCAGCGCAGCCATCTGATGTCGGCGGCAGGGGATTTGCCGATGGTGCATGTGCCGTTTGGGGTAGCCAACAAAACGCTAGAGCGGCGCCCGAGCGAGGTGGTCAACACGACCACGGCACGCTTGAAGATGGGTTGAAAGCGCCGCTTCAGCCACTTCAATCGAACGCCCCGTTCACCACCTCATAAATGATCCCCGTGGCGACAGCTACCAGGATCAGGTCAACCCCGGCCTGCATCCACTCGTATCCGTCGTAATGCGGCAACTGCCCAAGCAGCCGGCCATCGAGCTTCTTGGCGATACCAGGCGGCAGCGGCTTGCCGCGCGCCAGGTTTTTCTGGATGCCCGGCGGCAATGCGGGGCCCGGGCTCCAATAACTGCGGTGGCCACCCAGAATGCCCAGCACATCCCCCCGGTCGATCGAGGGCCCGCCATGCCAGTCATCGCTACCCGAGCCACCCTTTTTGCCGCCAGCGTTGCCTTGCCCTTGGGCATGCGGAGCCTGCCCCTTGCCTTGCCCATGCCCCTTATCGTTGCCATTACCGTTGCCTTTGCCGTTACCCGGGTCGGCGAGCGCAGCGCCCGACGCCGCGAGCAATGCCACTGACGTTACAGCGACAATCAGAGCGTTCAACTTGGCCATGAGAGCATCCTTTGCGGTGTAGAGGTTTGTTGAAATGTAGACGACATTGCAATCATCGGCAGCAGGCCAGCGCGCCTGGCAGGCTCAGCACATGGCGCCTACAACGTGGTAGGCATGCCGCGCCGGTCCAGCTCGAACACCTTGGTGCGCTGCAGGCAATCGCGCAACCACAGGGCAGCCCTGCCCGGCCGGCGCTGCTGATGCCAAAGCAGGTCGACGCCGACCAACCAGTCGGTGTGCGGATAGGCCTGCAGCTGCAACTCGATCAGCTCACCGGCACCCAGCTCCCGCTGCACCAACTGCCGTGGCAGGGTCGCCCAACCCAGGCCACCGCGCACCATTTCCACCAGCGCCAGGTAGCTCTCGGCCTGCCAGAGCTGCGCGGTACGCAAGTATTCGCTGCTGGGCAGCTTTTGCGCGTGGGCGAAGAAGGCCAGGCGGCGGTGGGCGTGCAGGTCGGCGAAGGTGCAGGTTTGCAGTTGCGCCAGCGGGTGGGTGGCGTGGCAGACATGAGCCATGATCAGTTTGCCCAGCTGCTGGAAGGCCAATGCAGGCGGGTAGCCCGGCTGGGAAAAAGCGATGCCAAGGTCTGCCTCACCCTTAAGCACCATTTCGCTGACATCGCCGTGCACCGGGTGGCGAATCAGCAAGTCGACGAAGGGGAACGCCTGATCGAACGCTTTGAACACCGGGATCAGTGACCCATACGGCACCTCGATGGCGAGCGTGAGCGCAGGCTCGGCCTGCTGCGCCAGGTTGTCGGCGCTGCCCTCCAGGGCATAGCAACGCTCAAGGATGCCCTCGGCCCGCAGCAGCAGTTTATGCCCGGCGGCGGTCAATGCCGGAATGCGGCTGCTGCGGTCGAACAACTCCACGCCCAGGTCGGTTTCCAGGTTGCTGATTGCAGCGCTGACGGTGGACTGGGTACGCCCCAGGCGCCGCGCCGCTGCCGAAAACGAGCCCGCCTGTACTGCGGCGACGAACACCTGCAATTGCTCCAGCGAAAAGCGCATCCCAACCCCCTGCCCTGCCACATGATCCATCGATGCTAACGATGGTTATTCATTTGTTCCATCGTTCATTTCGCCGGATCATCGGCCTCGACCACGCTTGCAGCTGCCCTGTTCAAACCTGCGCTGCGTGTCACTCCAGGCGCCGAAAACAACGAAAAGAGCCGCACCTTCAGGAGATTCACGCCATGAGCCCAAGCAAGGTCCACGCTGTAGACGAAGTATTACCGCTGCGGCAACTGTTCACCTTTGGCCTGCAGCACGTGCTGGTGATGTATGCCGGCGCGGTCGCGGTGCCACTCATCCTCGGCAGCGCACTGGGCCTGACCCAGGCGCAGGTCGTGACGCTGATCAACGCCAACCTGTTCACCTCGGGCATCGCCACACTGATCCAGACCCTCGGGTTCTGGCGCTTCGGGGCACGCCTGCCGTTGATCCAGGGCTGCTCGTTCATCGCGCTGGCACCGATGATCATGATCGGCAAGCAGTACGGCCTGCAGGAGGTGTTTGGCGCCGTGATTGCCGCCGGCGCCATCACCATTGGCCTCGCGCCACTGTTCAGCCGGCTGCTGCGCTTTTTCCCGCCGGTGGTGATCGGCAGCCTGATCACCATCATTGGTATCTCGCTGATGCCCGCAGCGGCCATCTGGCTGGGTGGCGGCGACCCGGGTGCACCGGACTTCGGCAACCCCGCCAACCTGCTGCTGGGCATGGCGACGGTCGCCATCACGCTGCTGGTGTATGCGCGCTTTTCGGGCTTTATCGGCAACCTCAGCGTGCTGATCGGCCTGCTGTGCGGCAGCCTGCTGGCCGCAGCCTTTGGCATGACCCACTTCGGCAAGGTCAGCGAAGCCGCCTGGTTCGAGCTGAGCCCACCCATGGCCTTCGGTGCGCCGCAGTTCTCCACCACGCCAATCCTCATCATGGTGCTGGCGATGCTGGTGATCATGGCCGAGACCACGGGCAACTGCCTGGCCATCGGCAAACTGGTCGGCAAGCCCACAGATACCAGCACACTAGGCAACGCTTTCCGGGCAGACGGCCTGTCGACGATGCTCGGCGGGCTGTTCAACAGTTTCCCGTACAACGCCTTCACCCAGAACACCGGGCTGATCGCGCTTTCCAACGTCAAGAGCCGCTTCGTGGTCGCCGCTGCCGGCGCAATCATGGTGCTGATGGGGCTGTTTCCTAAACTGGGCGCGCTGATCGCCGCCGTGCCCACGCCGGTGCTGGGCGGGTGCGCCATCGTCATGTTCGGCATGACCACGGTGGCCGGTATCCAGGCGCTTTCACGCGTGCCTTTCGAAGGTACCCGCAACGGCATCATCGTCGCCGTTTCGATCAGCGTCGGCGTGTTGCCAATGTCGTTCCCGGCGCTTTTCCATCACCTGAGCGGCCCGCTCAAGCTGGTGCTGGAGAGCGGCATTTTCCTCGGCGCGATCACGGCGATCACGCTCAACCTGCTGCTCAATGACGACAAGACCACAGACCCGGACCGCGCCGATGCCAGCGTGGCCAAGTGAGCCCTTTTACCCCTGCCTATCCCCAGGAGCATCCATGACCACTCCCTACACGCCAGTTGCCACCGACCTGTCCGCCCTCGACCTGGACCTGCTACGCCAGTCGATGCGCCTGGCAGAGCAGTCCAAAGCACGCGGTCGCCACCCCTTCGCGGCCATCGTCGCCGATGCCGAAGGCCGGGTGATCGCCAGCGCCGGCAACAACTCCATGCCGCCCGAAGGCGACCCCACCCAACACGCCGAACTGGTCGCTGCGGCCCTGGCAGCCAAGGCCCTGCCGCCCGAAGCACTGGCCAACTGCACGCTCTACACCAGCGCCGAACCCTGCTGCATGTGCGCCGGTGCCGTGTACTGGACCGGTATTGGCCGGGTGGTGTATGCGCTGTCGGAACATACGCTGCTCGGGCTGACCGGGGACCACCCGGAAAATCCGACGTTTTCCTTGCCGTGCCGTGAGGTGTTCGCCCGTGGTCAGCGTGATGTGATCGTGCACGGCCCGCTGTTGGAGGACGAAGCAGCGGCTGCGCACAAGGGGTTCTGGAAATGAGCATGGCCGCACACTGAGCCCAAGAAGTGCCAGGCAGGGTCACCGAACTGCCTGGCACCTTGAACCGCCTGCAGGCAGCTTACTGCGGTTGGCGGTTACGTTTGGCCAGCAATGCCCGTGCGGCCACAGCAGCCACCACCAGGCCTGGTGAAGCCGCCAGTAGCACCCCGCCTACGCCCGTCCCTGCGGCCAGGATCTGCCCCGCCGCCAACGGCCCGGCCATCGAACCCAAGCGCCCGATGGCAACCGAAGCGCCCACCCCAGTGGCCCGCACCTGGGTCGAATACAGGGTCGGCGCCAGTGCGTACAGCACCAGTTGGCCGCCGATGGCGCAGTAGCCGGCAATGAACCCGGCCACCAGCATGAAGGCAAAGCTCGTCGACAGGCCCAACCCCGCCAGCGCCGCCAGCATGCCGATGTACGCAATGAACACTGCGCGGCGGGCGTGGCCCTTGTCCATCATCCGCCCGGTCAGGAACGAGCCCGCCGCACCGCCGAGGTTGAACAGGATCTGCACCGTGCCTGCCTGTGGGCGGCTGAAACCTTGCCCGATCAACAACGACGGCAACCAGTTGAGCAGCATGTACAACACGGTCAGGGTAAAGAAGCACGCCACCCACAGCAGCAGGGTGCGGCTTGCATGCCCCGGCCCGAACAGCTGGGCCAGCATGCCTTGGCCGGCAACCTTCTCACCGGTTTGAGCACGAAACGCCTGGGACTCTTTCAGCCATACCACCAGCACCAGGGCGATGACGATCGGTGCGATACCACCCACGTAGAACACCACACGCCAGTCTTCGCCCAACGGCGCCATGCCGATGATCGAAGCGATGGCGCCGCCCAGGGGCACGCCACAATACGTGATGCTCACGGCGGTGCTGCGCAGCCGCTCGGGCGCCGCTTCACTGGCCAGGGCGATCAGGATGGGCAACGCGGCGCCCAGGCCCAGGCCCGTCATCAGTCGAGCGACCAGCAGCGAGGCGTAGCTGTCGGCCAGGGCGGTACCGAGCGAAAAGCCGCCGAACAACAGCACCGCCACGATGAGGATGTTCTTGCGGCCCAGCCGGTCGGCAAGCCAACCGCCGATGAATGCACCGGGCAGCAACCCCAGCAGCCCTGCACTGAACACCCAGCCAAGCATCGCCGGCGTCAGCGCGAACGCCTTGGCCATGTGCGGTGCGGCGATGCCGGTAGCCTGAAGGTCGAGGCCTTCGAGCAATGCCACGAGAAAACACAGGCCGATGGTAAGCACCGGCTTGCTTGAAGAAGGGGATGAATCACGCATGGGTAAGCCCTTTTGTTGTTATGCGTTGGGTTAGGATCAAAGCCTGAACGTGGCACGTAACGAGATGAACGAAGAATCTTCCCCTCCGGCGTCCTTGATGGCGGAACTGACGTCGTAGTACTTCAGGTCGACGTCCAGGGTCAGGTTGGGTGTTGCCAGCCAACGGGTGTTGGCACGGTAGATGGTGCCCACATGGCGCCCGGTGCCACGGGTATTGGCCAACATACTCATGCCGGGCATGTACACACCGTCTTCTGCACGCTGCTTCCACACTTCGAAGACGCCCGGTTCGAAGCGCAAGGTACGCCAAGGTGAAAAGCCGAACGTCGGCCCCACCACGATGATGTTGCTCAAGGTGGTCAGGCTGGCCTCACCATAAACGCCGTTGCGCGGGAACAGCGGGTCGAAGGTGTTGACCTTGCCATCGCCCAGCTCGCGGTCACCGCTGGCGGCGTCGATGCGCATGCCCAGCCGGGGCTGCCAGGCGTGCGCGAAGGTGTAGCCGGTATCGCTGGACAGCGCCCAGGCACGAATCGAGGCATTGCCCAGGTGCCCGGTCTGCCCGGCCAGGTTCCAGCTCCAGTCCAGCGCCTGCTGGCGGCCAAACACCCGCGTGCCAAAGGTATAGCGTTGCTCGTCGCCCGCTTCACCGGCCAGGCTGCGGTCATCGGTTTCAAGGCCGAAGGCGAACAGGTCGATGTTCCAGGCCGCCGTCAGCGGCAAGGTGCCATACAGGCCATAGAACTTGACTGCATTGTTGCTGCCATCGTCCCAGCTGTCCTCGCCGGTCTTGAGCGGCCGAAACGCGAAGGCGTCGAGCTTGCGGCCGTCCTTGAGGTTGAGGCTGGCGCGCACGCCGTCGAAGCTCAGGCGGATGTTGGGCGAGTCCCGGTAGGTGACCCAAGCCTGGTCGCCAAGCCCCATCTCCTGGCGGCCGATGCGGGTGGTGTAACGCCCCTGGGCAAAATCATGGTTGAAATCGACGAAGGCCTGGCGCACTTCATTGCGGCTTTCATCATTTGGGGAGTACAGGTCCTTGTCGAACGCCCGGGTGTTCTCCACCTGGACGAAGGTGCGCACAGCATCATCGAACAGATGCAGGTCGGCGTGCGCCTGCAAGCGCTGCATCAAATAGGAGTCGTCGTTCAACCCGCGCAAGCCGAAAAAAGGCTTGTTGAATACATCGGCCCGGTAACGGGCTTCGGCCCCCAGCTGCAGCCAGGCCGACTCGGACAAGCGATGGTAGCGCACCCCATCGAACGGGTCGCTGGCCTTGGCCGGGGTATCCAGGAACCGATAGTCCTCGACCCAGCGAGGCGCGCCGGGCCGGCCTGGCCGGCTCTGTTCAAGTGGACTGGCCGCCTGCACGCATTGGCCTATCGAAAGCAGTACAACGGGCACCCACCACCGGTTCAACGGCCTGGTCATCAGAATTTCCCTTTACTTGTTTTTATGAAATTGGATAACTCTGTTAACGATTATTTTTGTTAACCATCTTGCCGTCAATAGGGTGATTGAAACTACCTGATATCAGGCAGATCCAGCGTTCGTTTATCGAACGTTTTTTTCACAGGCGCCTGCGCAGCCGTAGAAATGGCCGTTACCATGGACGTTGCGGGCTCTCTACCTTGCGGGCACGCCGCCACGACTCTAATCAAAACAAAAAGAGCATCCTCATGAACTGCCTCAAACCTCTTGCCGCTCTCGGCTTGCTCATGCTCGGCGCAAGCCAGGCCATGGCCACGCCAACCGTTAAACAACCAAACATTCTGCTGATTGTTGCTGACGACCTCGGCTTCTCGGACCTGTCGGCCCTGGGCAGCGAAATCCAGACGCCCAACCTGGACAAACTGCTGACCGACGGCCGCCTGATGCTGGACTTCCATGCCGCGCCAAGCTGCTCCCCTACCCGCGCCATGCTGATGTCTGGCAACGACCCGCACTTGGCCGGGCTGGGCATGATGGCCGAAGCACGCAAGCGCTTGCCGGCCGGCGCTCAGGTGCGCGCCGGTTACGAAGGGGTCCTGGGCAGCAATGTCGCCACCCTGGCAGAACTGCTGCACGATGCTGGCTATCGCACCTACATCTCCGGCAAATGGCACCTGGGCATGCAGCCCGCGCAGCAGCCCCAGAACCGTGGTTTCGACCAGGCCTACGTGCTGCTCGAAGGGGGCGCTGCGCATTTCAAGCAGGCCAACATGGCGCTGCAGCCCAACTACAGCTCGACCTTCCGCCACAATGGCGAGCCCATCGAACTGCCCGCCGACTTTTACTCCACGACCTGGTTCACCGACCGCCTCATCGCCGCCATCGACGACGGCAAGGCCAGCAACAAACCCTTCTTTGCCTTTGCCGCCTACACCGCGCCGCACTGGCCCTTGCAGGCGCCGGATGAATACCTGGCGCAATACCGCGGCCGCTACGACCAAGGCTATGAGGTGATTGCCCGCGAGCGCCTGGCGCGTCAGCGCAAGGCCGGGCTGGTGCCAGCGGACTTCCCGCTGGAGCCGCAACTGGAGGGCGTACCGGGCTGGGCATCGCTGACAAAACAGCAGCAACAGCAATCGGCGCGCACCATGGAGGTCTACGCGGCCATGGTGGCGGCCCTGGATGCCGAGGTCGGGCGCCTGGTCGATCACCTGCGCAAAACCGGTGAACTGGACAACACACTGGTGCTGTTCATGTCCGACAACGGGCCGGAAAATGCCACCCGCGTCGACCCCAACTGGATCAAGGAAAACTTCGATACCCGCCTGGCCAACTACGGGCGGCGTGATTCGTTCCTGATGATCGGCTCGGCCTGGGCCCAGGTCAGCGCCCTGCCCAGCCGCCGCTACAAGATGACCACCTACCAGGGCGGCATCCGCGTGCCCGCCTTCGTTTACCACCCGGCCACCATCAAGGCCGGGCGCAGCGATGAACTGGCCAGTGTCAGGGACATCATGCCGACGCTGCTGCAACTGGCCGGCGCGCCGATGCCCGGCATCAACTACCGCGACCGCGCCATCGTTCCGCCGCAGGGCACCTCGGCGCTGGACTACCTGCAAGGCAAGGACACCCGGATCCACGCCCATGACGAGGCCCTGGGCTGGGAAATCAACGGCAGCGCCTCGTTGCGCAAAGGGCCGATGAAACTGCTGTGGGATGCCACCGATGGCACCCCGGCCTGGCACCTGTACGACCTGAGCAACGACCCTGGCGAGCACCATGACATCGCAGCCGCACACCCCCAGCAGGTGAGCGACCTGCTGCGCGACTGGAAGGCCTATGCCCAACGCAGCAATATCGCCATCGACGCTGACGGGCGCCCGGCAAGCCCCGCCATGCCCCTGGCCAGCAAGCCATGATTGCCCGGGTAGCCGGTTGCGCGTTGGTCGCCGCCGGCTTACTCGCCGTGGCCTACGGCGCCTGGCCACAAGCCCCGGCGCCGGTACTGCTGTGCGAGGGCTACAGCGGCTTGCCCGCCAGGCACGATGGCATGGTGCGCTTGCCGGGTGGCGTGTTCACCTTCGGTTCAGACCGTTTCTATGATGAAGAAGGCCCGCCACACGCGGCAAAGGTGTCGGGCTTCTGGGTCGACCGGCACCCGGTCACCAACGCCCAGTTCGCCCGGTTCGTGGCAGTTACCGGTTACCTTACACAGGCCGAACGGGGCATCAGCGCCGAGGTGGACCCCACCCTGCCCGACACGCTGCGCGTGCCGGGCGCGATGGTGTTCCAGCAAGGGCCGAACGTGCTCGCCCCCGGCTGGCAGTTTGTGCCGGGGGCCAGCTGGCGACACCCGCAGGGCCCTGGCAGTGACCTGGCAGGGCTTGAAAACCACCCGGTGGTGCAAGTGACACTGGAAGATGCCCAGGCCTACGCGCGCTGGGCTGGCCGTGCCCTGCCCAGCGAAGCGCAACTGGAATACGCCATGCGTGGCGGGCTGGAAGATGCCGACTTCAGTTGGGGCACCACTGAACTGCCCAAGGGCAAGCTGATGGCCAACACCTGGCAGGGCCAGTTCCCCTACAACAACATGGCCGCTGACGGCTTCACCGGTACCTCACCGGTAGGGTGCTTCCCGGCCAACCGGTTCGGCGTGTTCGATGCGGGGGGCAATGTCTGGGAGCTGACCCGCACGGGTTATCGCCCGGGCCACGATGCGCAACGCGACGCGGCCTTGGACCCGCCCGGCCCCGCCTTGAGCGAAAGCTACGACCCCGCCGAGCCGGGCATACCGGTGGCGGTGATCAAAGGCGGCTCGCACCTGTGCTCGGCAGACCTGTGCATGCGTTACCGGCCCTCGGCGCGCCAGCCTCAGCCGGCCTTTATCGCGACCTCGCACGTGGGGTTCAGAACGGTTCGCCAATGAACGGCAATGGGCAGGCGGCCGCCTCGACGGCTGCCACCTGCCGGTCGAAGTCTGGCAGCAGATAGTTGAAAAAGAAGGTGGCGCTTTCGTGCTTCTCGCGCCGTAGCGACGCATCGGCCGGCAACGCCTCGAGGCAGCGAACGGTGCGGGCCCAGGCAAAGGCCTGCAGTGCCGTGGCGCACAACTGCAGGAACGCCCCGGCCGCGCGGTAGGGGTATTCCGGGCCGTGCGCAGCACTACGCTCGACCTCGGCAACCACCCCTTGCAACCGGTCGCAGACCGTACCGAGCGCCTCGGCAGCGCCGCCCTGGCCGGCCCCGGCCTCGGCACGCATCTCGCCCAGCAGCAGGGCAAAGCCTTCACCGCCATCGCCCAGCACTTTGCGCAACAACAGGTCGTTGGCCTGAATTTCGTTGGTGCCTTCGTAGATCATCGCAATCCGGCTGTCGCGCAGCACCTGCTCGATGGGGAATTCGCAGGTGTAGCCATAGCCGCCAAACACCTGCAGCGCTTTGCTCGACAGGCTGAAACCATAGTCGGTGAACGCCGCCTTGATGATCGGCGTCAGCAACACCGCCAGTGTCGACGCTTTGGCACGCTGGGCAGGGTCATTAGAGGCGTCGGCCACATCCAGCCAGTGCGCCGTCCAGTATCCCAGGCTGCGCATGCCTTCGGTGCGCACCCGCAACTCCAGTAGCGTCAGGCGCATGGCGGGGTGCAGGTGGATGGGGTCGGCAGCGGCGCCCGGCGAATGCCCGGGGGCGCGCATCTGGCGACGCTCCAGTGCGTAGTCACGGGCCAGTTGCCAAGCCGCTTCGGCGTGCCCCAACCCTTGCAGGCCGACGTGCAACCTGGCGGAATTCATCATCACGAACATGGCCGCCAGGCCACCGTGCGCCTGCCCCACCAGCCAGCCCTTGGCCCCCTCGAAGCGCAGCGCACAGGTGGCGCTGCCGCGAATGCCCAGTTTGTGCTCAAGGCCATCGCACTGCACCCCGTTGCCCACACCGCCCTCCAACCCGTTGGGCACCAGCAGCAATGACAGCCCACGGCTGCCTGCCGGTGCATCGGGCAAACGCGCCAGCACCAGGTGCAGGATGTCGCGGGTCAGGTCGTGGTCGCCCCCGGAAATGAACAGCTTGTTGCCGGTGACCGCGTAGCTGCCGTCGCCCAGCGGTTCGGCACGACAGCGCAGCAAGGCAAGGTCACTGCCGGCCTGCGGCTCGGTCAGGCACATGGTGGGCAGGCTTGCGCCGCTGACAATGCCGGGCAGGTAACGCGCCTGCAATGGGTCGCTGCCATGGGCCTTAAGGCACAGGTAGGCGCCATGGGCGATGCCGGTGTACATGGCCCAGCCATGGTTGCTGGCAAAGAGCATTTCCTGAACCGCGGCATCCAGCACCAACGGCAGCCCCTGGCCGCCGCACCGGGGCTCACAGGCCAGCGCCGGCCAGCCGCCGTCCACGTAGGCGCGATAGGCCGCCGCAAAGCCGTCCGGTGTGCGCACCCTGCCCTGCTCCAGGCGGCAGCCCTGGCGGTCGCCCGGTGCATTCAACGGCGCCAGTACCTGTTCGCTGAAGCGGGCAGCCTCCTGCAGCACCTGCACGGCCAGCTCGAGATCAACGTCTGCGTAGGCCGGCAGCTGCTGCCAGGCCTGCTCGGCCCTCAACCAGTGCTCCAGCACGAATTGCATGTCCTGCAGGGGAGCCTTCCAAGCCATGGGAGTCCTCGGAATCAAGCCGCGAAGTGGGGGTTTTCGATCAGCACCGCCATGCCTTGGCCGCCGCCGATGCAGGCCGCAGCGATGCCATAACGCAGGTTGCCCTGGCGCAACTGACGGGCCAGGGTGTGCACCAGGCGCAGGCCGGTGGCAGCCAAGGGGTGGCCCAGGGCGATGGCACCGCCATGCACGTTGAGTTTTTCCACATCCAGTTGCAGCGCTTGGGCCACTGCCAGTACCTGGGCGGCTTGCGCTTCGTTGATTTCGAAGCGGTCGATCTGCTCCAGGCGCAGGCCACTGCGTTCGAGCAGCAAGGCAATGGCCGGGGCCGGCCCAATGCCCATGGTGCTGGGGGGCACGCCCACGGCCGTGGCCATCAGCAAGCGTGCCAACGGTGGCTGGGTGCACGCGGAAAAACGCGTCACCAACGCCGCCGCCGCGCCATCGACCACTGCACAACTGTTGCCGGCGGTTTGCACGCCACCGGCGTGCACCGCACGCAGGCGGGCCAGCGCTGTGGCATCGGTCGGCCGCGGGTGGCTGTCGTGGCTGACGTGGGCCACGCCGCGTGGCAGTTCGATGCCACGTGGCAGGCAGCCTTCAGCACTGAAAGCCTCTGCCGTGACCTCGACGATTTCCTCGTCGAACCAGCCCTGCTGCTGGGCTTGCAGCGCACGCTGATGGCTGCGCAGCGCCCAGGCATCCACGGTCTCTCGGCCAAGGCCATGCGCGCGTGCCAGGTTTTCTGCGGTACCGATCATGTCCACCCCGGCAGCCGGGTCGTACAGCGCCTCCCAGAGAAAATCCTTGAACCCTACCGGCGCGCCAAGGCGAAAGCCGCCACGGTGTTCATACGCCGCGATCGGGTTGCGCGACATCGACTCGGCGCCCACGCACAGCACCTGCTGCACACCACTGCGCAACTGCTCCCCGGCCTGGCGCAGCAGCTCGAGACCGGTGCCGCAGATGCGCTGCACTGCCAGCGCGGGCACGGCTTGCGGCACCCCGCAGTACAGCCCGACATGGCGCGGCAGCAGGTACGCATCGAAACTGGCCTGGGCCATGCTGCCGGCCAGCACGCTGTCCACCGCCTGCGGGCTGATGCCGGCGCGCGCCAGCACCGCCCGCCCGGCCTTGATGCCCAGGTCGATCGGTGAAACCGCGGCGAGCGCACCGCCGAGGTCGACCCACGGCGTGCGCACCATCTGCACGATGGCCACATCGTCGAACACAGTGCACAGCCCGGCGCTGCTCACGGGCGCGCCTGCGCGGGCAGCACGGTTGGGTCTTCGCCACGGTACAGCGCCTCTACCTTGTCAGCCCGGCGCTGCAACACCGCACGCTGGTTGATCGAGCCTTTGTCGGTGATCTCCCCGGCGTCGATCGATGGCGGCTCTACCAGCAGTGACAACCATTCGATCCGGCTGGCGTTGCCCTGGGCGTCACGGTTCAGGCGCTCCAGCCAAGCGGCGAACCAGCTGCGCACCGCGCCGCTGCCGAGCACTTCGGCATCGCTGGCCGCAGCCGGTAGCCCGGCCAGTTGCCGGCATTCGGGCAGACGCGGGAACACCAGGATGCCCAGGCATTCGCGGTCCGGCGCAGCCACCACGATGTCCTGCACATAGGGTGAGCCTTCGAGCACCGCACGGTTACGCAGCGGCCCGACACTGACGAACACCCCCGACGACAACTTGAAGTCTTCGGCAATACGCCCATCGAACATCAGGCCCTGTTCGGGCTGCTGCGCATCGGCGAGCTTCAAGGCATCGCCCGAGCAGTAAAAGCCCTCGTCATCGAACGCCTCGGCCGTTTGCTGCGGCGAACGCCAGTAGCCGGGCATGATGTGCGGGCCGCGAAAGCGCGCCTCCAGCTTGCCGTCCAGCGGCACCAGCTTCACTTCGCACCCCGGTGCCGGCAAGCCCACGTAGCCTGCCAGCGACAATGGCCCGGTGGTGAACGTGCAGGATGGCGCCGCTTCGGTCATGCCAAGGCCAGCCATCATGCGGATACGCTCGCCACAGTGCTGCTCGGCAATGCGGTCCAGGCGGTCCCACACGCTTTGTGAAAGCCCGGCTGCGGCGAAGAAGAACAGCTTCATGCGGGCAAAGAACACTTCACGCAACTGTGCGTCCTGCTCCAGCGCCTTGACCAGTTCTTCCCAGCCCTTGGGCACGGTCAGGTAGGCTGTGGGGGAAATCTCGCGCAGGTTGCGCAAGGTTTCGCCGAAGCCTTGCGGGGTGGGCTTGCCGGCGTCCAGGTAGAAGCTGCCGCCGTTGTACAGCACGATGCCCAGGTTGTGGCTGCCGCCGAAGGTGTGGTTCCACGGCAGCCAGTCCACCAGCACCGGCGGCTCTTCTGCGAACACCGGGAAGGTCTGCAACAGCATCTGCTGGTTGGCGCACAGCATGCGTTGGGTGGTGACGACCGCCTTGGGCAGCTTGGTGGAGCCGGAGGTGAAGAGGAACTTGGCGATGGTGTCGGGCCCGGTGGCGGCAAACGCCGCATCGGCTGGTGCAAGGTCGCCCGGCTGCAGCAGGCTGTCGAAGCTCAGGTGCCGGCGGCCGGCGGCCTGGCCGCGCACGCTCACCACCGCCACCGATGGGTCCAGCACGGCGTCGAAGGCACGCTGGAACGGCTGGGTGTCGGTGGCGAACACCAACCCCGGCGTCAGTACCTCGCACACATGCCGCAGCTTGGCAAAGTCCTGGGACAGTAGCGCGTAGGCCGGCGACACCGGGCAATACGGGATGCCGGCGTACATGGCGCCCAAGGCGATCTGCAGGTGCTCGATATCGTTGCCGGAAAAAAGCGCCAGCGGCCGCTCGGCGCTCAGGCCAAAGCCCAGCAGGTTGGCGGCGATGGTACGTATCTGCACGAGCATCTGCGCGTAGGTGATTGTGCGCCAGGCACCGTCGGGCTGACGCGCGGCAATGAAGGTGGTGTCCGGGCGCTGTGCGGCCCAGTGCAGCAGCCGGTCAAGCAGGCGCGCCGGCAGCGGCGCCAGGGGCTCGACGGCCTGCATGCGCAGGATGCCGTCGGCCTCGCTGAACTGCACCTGGGGATGCCCGATGGACACCTGCCGGTAGCGCGGGCTTTGACCAGGGGCGGTCGCCCCTGTGCGGGCTTGGTTATTCACGCAGGTTGCTCCTTGTTATTGTTGTACAGCCTGCCGCCGCCCGGCGGTGCGGGCGGCGGCCGATGGTGCGCGTTGCCTAGATGGGGTAATGCCTGGGGCCATGCTGGAGGGTGACCCAGCGCAGCTGGGTGAATTGATCGATGGCGGTGCGGCTGCCGAAGCTGCCGTAGCCGCTGGCCTTGACCCCACCGAAGGGCATCTGCGCCTCGTCATGCACGGTCGGGCCGTTGATGTGGCAGATACCCGACTCCACACGCTGGGCCAAGGCCAGCGCACGGCTGGTGTCGCGGCTGAAGATGGCCGACGACAAACCGAACTCGGAGTCGTTGGCCAGCGTCAGCAAGGCTTCATCGCCCTCGGCGCGCAGCACCACTGCCACCGGCCCGAAGGACTCTTCGTGGTACAGGCGCATGCTTGCGTCGACGTTGTCCAACAGGGTGGGCTGCAAAATGCTGCCGTCCAGCTGGCCGCCGCATACCAGGCGTGCGCCCTTGGCCACGGCATCGTCGATCAGCGCCTTGATGCGCTCGCCGGCCGCACCGCTGACCAGCGAACCGAGCACCGACGTGCTCACCTGCGGGTCACCTGCGCGCAGCCCGCCGACCTTGGCCGCCAGCTTGTCGACGAAGGTGTCGGCGATGCGGTTGTCGACCACCAGGCGCTCGGTGGACATGCAGATCTGGCCCTGGTTGAAGTAGGCCCCAAACGCTGCAGCTTCGACGGCGGCGTCCAGGTCGGCGTCATCGAGCACCAACAGCGGCGCCTTGCCGCCCAGTTCGAGCAAGGCAGGTTTCAGGTGCCGTGCAGCCAGCTCGCCGACAATGCGCCCCACCTGGGTGGAGCCGGTGAAATTGACGCGGCGCACCGCAGGGTTGGCGATCAGCCGCTCGACGATGGCGGGCGCATCGGCCGGGTCATTGCTGATCACATTGACCACGCCATCGCCCAAGCCTGCATCGTGGAGCACCTGGCCGATCAATCGGTGCACCGCCGGGCTGACCTCGGAGGCCTTGAGCACTACGGTGTTGCCACAGGCCAGCGGCATGGCGATGGCCCGCGTGGCGAGGATCACCGGGGCGTTCCACGGCGCGATGCCCAGCACCACACCGCACGGGGCGCGCAGGGCCATGGCGAAGCTGCCGGGCACATCCGAGGGGATGACCTCACCGGTAATCTGCGTGGTCATGGCCGCAGCTTCGCGCAGCATGTTGGCGGCCAGCTTCACGTTGAAGCCATACCAGTTGGCCATGGCCCCGGTTTCGCCGGCCGCGGCGATGAACTCGGCAGCCCGCGCCTGCAGCAGGTCGGCGCCGGCCAGCAAGCGGCTGCGCCGCTCACCGGGCGCCAGCGCGGCCCAGGCCGGGAACGCTGCGCTGGCGGCGGCCACCGCGGCATCGGCATCGGCCAGCGTGGCGGCAGCGGCTTGCGACACCACCTCACCGGTGACCGGGTTGCAACGCTGGAAGGTTCGTCCATCGCTGGCGGGGCGCGACTGCCCGCCAATCAGCAAAGGCACCTGCAACATGCTCATCCCTCTTGTTGTGGTTGTAGAGAAATATCCGCAGGCTGTGGCCAGTGGCGGCACAGCCCGCCCCGGCCCTCAGCGTTTGTAAGCCTGCAGGCCCGGCTTGATGGACTTGTCGTCGAGGAACTGCTTCATGCCCTGCTCGCGACCGCCCTCGGTGTCCAGCAGGCGGGACTGGTCGAGTTTGGCGTAGAGGTAGTCTTCGTTCTGCTCCCAGGTCAGTTCGCGGCAACGCTTGAAGCCGTTCTTGGCTGCACGCAGCACCACTGGGTTCTTCTCCAGCAGGTTCAGCGCCAGCTCGCGGGTCGTCTCGCGCAGCTGGGCCAGCGGTACGCTCTCGTTGACCAGGCCCATCTCGGCGGCTTTGGTACCGCCGAAGGTCTTGCCGGTCATGATGTAGTACAGCGACTGGCGATGGCCAACGGTATCGGCCATCGCCTTGCTGACCAGGTTGCCGGGCGGGATGCCCCAGTTGATTTCCGACAGGCCGAAGGTGGCCTCGTCGGCGCAGATGGCCAGGTCGCAGGCCACCAGCGGGCTGAAACCGCCGCCGAAGCACCAGCCGTTGACCATGGCGATGGTCGGCTTGGCGTACATGCGCAGCAGCTTCCATTGCCATTGCGAGGCTTCACGGCGGATTTTTTCCTGAAGGATTTCGGGGCCGGCGTCGACCTCGCGGAAGTATTCCTTGAGGTCCATACCTGCAGTCCACGACTCACCGGCCCCGGTCAGCACCAGCACGCCGGCGTCGGCGTCCTGCTCCAGGGTTTCCAGCACGTCGACCATTTCCCGGTTCAGGGTGGGGCTCATGGCATTGCGTTTTTCCGGGCGGTTGAGGGTTACCCAGGCGATGCCCGACTCCAGTTCGACCTTCACGGTGGTCCAGCGGCCTTCGTATTTGCTCATGGTTCTGCACTCTTGTTGTTCGAGGTGGTGACCATCAAACTAATCCGGCAAATTAGTTATGTCAATTAACTATTATGAAAATTATCTTTGCCTTCCAGCCGGTTGAGAAGCTTTTTAGCCTGAGCTTCACTAGCCGGATTGAGCCAGCGCAGGCAAACTGGGTAACTTTCTTACTCATGACACAGGAGCATGCAATCCGATGGCAAGGTCTGCCCGAACCGACGACACCGCTTCCCTGCCCACGCCCCCTGGCGACACGGTCCTTGAGGACCTGCTCGGTTACGCGTTGCGCCGCGCCCAGCTGAAGCTGTTCCAGCACCTGATCAGCCGGCTGGCGGCCTACGACCTGCGCCCGGCGCAGTTCTCTGCGCTGGCGATCATCGAGCAGAACCCGGGCCTGATGCAGGCGGACCTGGCGCGCGCCTTGGCGATCGAGCCGCCGCAGGTGGTGCCGCTGCTGAACAAACTGGAAGAGCGTGCGCTGGCCGTGCGAGTGCGGTGCAAGCCGGACAAGCGCTCTTACGGGATTTTCTTGAGCAAGTCGGGCGAAGCGATGCTCAAGGAGCTCAAACAGATCGCCAGCGACAGCGATCGGGAGGCTACTGGCAGCCTTGAAGAAGCCGAGCGCACAGAACTGCTGCGGCTGCTGACGAAAATTTACAAGGAATAGGGCCATTCATCCCCAATCCGCCAAATGGATCCATTAAGCGTACGATAATCGCACAGCCTCCAATTTTTGTTGGGATTAACCATTGACCAGCCTTTCAGCTCAGGCCTTAATGGATCCATTAAATAACAACAACAATTGGAGGTCCTTCATGTACCCGAAAAACACCTGGTACGTCGCCTGCACCCCTGACGAAATCGCCGAGAAACCCTTGGGCCGGCAGATTTGCGGGGAAAAGATCGTGTTTTACCGCGCCAACGAAAACCGCGTCGCCGCCGTAGAAGACTTTTGCCCGCACCGCGGCGCGCCCTTGTCGCTGGGCTTTGTCGAAAACGGCAACCTGGTGTGCGGCTACCACGGGCTGGTCATGGGCTGTGATGGCAAAGCCGTCGCCATGCCTGGCCAACGGGTGCGGGGCTTCCCCTGCAACAAGGCCTTCGCCGTGGTCGAGCGCCATGGCTTCATCTGGGTCTGGCCCGGTGACCAAACCCAGGCTGACCCGGCCCTGATCCCGCACCTGCCGTGGGCGGCCAGCGACGAATGGGCCTATGGCGGCGGGTTGTTCCACATCGGTTGCGATTACCGCCTGATGATCGACAACCTCATGGACCTCACCCATGAAACCTATGTGCACGCCTCCAGCATCGGCCAGAAGGAAATCGACGAGGCGCCCCCCGCCACCACGGTGAGCGGCGACGAAGTGGTCACCGCCCGGCACATGGAAAACATCATGCCGCCGCCCTTCTGGCGCATGGCCCTGCGCGGCAACGGCCTGGCCGATGACGTGCCGGTGGACCGCTGGCAGATCTGCCGCTTCACCCCGCCCAGCCATGTACTGATCGAGGTGGGCGTGGCCCATGCAGGCCACGGCGGCTACCACGCCCCGGCCGAGCACAAGGCCTCGAGCATCGTGGTCGATTTCATCACCCCCGAGAGCGACACCTCGATCTGGTACTTCTGGGGCATGGCGCGCAATTTTGCCGCCCACGATCAGGCCCTGACCGCGAGCATCCGCGAAGGCCAGGGCAAGATTTTCAGCGAAGACCTGGAAATGCTCGAACGCCAGCAGCAGAACCTGCTCGCCTACCCCGAGCGCAACCTGCTCAAGCTCAACATCGACGCCGGCGGCGTACAGGCGCGCAAGGTGCTGGAGCGGCTGATCGCCAAAGAGCACGCGCCCAAACCGCACGTGATCGCCACCCACACCACCCCCGCCTGAGGAGCCCGCGCCATGATCGATGCCGTAGTGGTATCCCGCAACGACGAAGCCCAGGGCATCTGCAGCTTCGAGCTGGCGGCCGCCGATGGCAGCCCACTGCCGCCCTTCAGCGCCGGCGCGCACATCGATGTGCACCTGCCGGACGGGCTGGTGCGCCAGTATTCCCTGTGCAACCACCCAGCAGAACGCCACCGCTACCTGATCGGCGTGCTCAACGACCCCGCCTCACGCGGCGGTTCGCGCAGCCTTCACCAGCAGGTGCAGGCTGGCCACCGCCTGCGCATCAGCGCCCCACGCAACCTGTTCCCGCTGGCCCAGGGCGCCCGGCGCAGCCTGTTGTTCGCCGGTGGCATCGGGATCACGCCCCTGCTGTGCATGGCGGAGCAACTGGCCTGCAACGGCGACGATTTCGAATTGCACTACTGCGCCCGCTCCAGCGACCGCGCAGCCTTTGTCGAGCGCCTGCGCGCCGCACCCTTCGCTGACCGCCTGTTCGTACATTTTGACGAGCAGCCGGAGACCGCCCTGGACATCGCCCAAGTGCTGGGCAGCCCGCAGGGCGATGTGCACCTTTACGTGTGCGGGCCTGGCGGCTTCATGCAGCACGTGCTGGACACTGCCAAGCAGCTGGGGTGGCAGCAGGCCAACCTGCACCGCGAGTACTTCGCCGCAGCGCCGGTTGCAAACAGCGACGGCGGCAGCTTCTCGGTGCAGGTAGGCAGCACCGGCCAAGTGTTCGAGGTGCCGGCCGACCAGAGCGTGGTGCAGGTGCTGGAACGCCACGGCATCGAGATCGCCGTCTCCTGTGAACAGGGTATTTGCGGCACCTGCCTGACGCGTGTGCTGCAGGGCACGCCAGAGCACCGCGACCTGTTCCTCACCGAGCAGGAACAGGCCCTGAACGATCAGTTCACGCCGTGCTGTTCGCGGGCGAAGACGCCCCTGCTGGTACTGGACCTGTAAAACGCCTCAGGACGAGGGCAGGATCACCTTCATGCCCTCGTCCGCCGTGGCCGCGCCAAAGGTTTCGGCATAGCGCAACGTGGCATTGGCATGTTCGCGCATGATCGCCTCGGCGCGGGCACCCTGGCCGTGGGTGAGCGCATCGAACACCGCATGGTGCTGCATGTGCGCGAAGTTGAAGCGCCGGAATTCACGGGCGAGGTCGTGACGGTCCACCGCCAGCGCAGTGACCGAAGCGAACGGCAAGTGGTCGTTGCGCGCCAGGGCATCGGCGATGGCCGGGTTGTGGCTGGCCTCGACGATCACCTGGTGAAAGCGCATGTTCAGGTCGTGATAGGCGTGCAAGTCTTCTTCGGTCACATACCCCTTGTCGAACAACAGGTCGCCTTCGACCAGGCAGCGCTGCAGCGCCTCGCGCGCCGCGGGCAGCAGGCCGCGCTCAGCGGCCTGGCGGGCAGCCAGGCCTTCGAGCACACCGCGCACCTCCACCGCGCCGGCAATGTCGTCGGCGCTGACCGAACGCACCTGGAAGCCACGGCCGCCGCAACGCACCAGCAGGCCCTCCTGCTCCAGGGTACGAAACGCCATGCGTACGGGCATGCGTGAGACGCCGAAACGTTCGGCGGTAGGCACTTCCATCAGCCGCGCGCCAGCCGCCAGTTCGCCCGAGGCGATCATCTTGCGCAACGCGATCAGCACCATTTGACCGGGCTTGCTCATCCAGGGAGGTTCCAGAGACAGAAGCGCCAATCATAGCGCAAGCGCGGGCGCGCTTGGCGGCCTGTGACACCTGCCCTGTTCAGGCTACGATGGTACTTCGTCCTTCGGAGCCCAGCAGCGCCATGCCCAGAACGAGCAAAGTCAGCGACCCGTCCTACGAGTTGATGGACGATCACGAGGGCGACTCTCTGATCTACCGCCAGCATGGCTTTCCCAGCCCGCTGGTGCGCTGGCATTTCCACAAGGAATACGAACTGCACCTGATCGTGGCCAGCGCCGGCAAAGTGTTCATCGGCGACTACATCGGCAGCTTCGCGCCGAACACGCTTTTCCTCACAGGGCCCAACCTGCCGCACAACTGGATCAGCCAGGCCGGCCCTGGGGAGGTATTCAGCCAGCGCGACATGCTGGTCAATTTCACGGACGAGGTGCTGCACAGCGGCAGCCGGGCATTTTCTGAACTGCACCAACTCAGCCCGTTGCTGGCCCGCGCACACTACGGCATCGAGTTCCGTGACCCCACGCTGATCGCCGAGAGCCGCCAATTGTTGCAACGCATCGCGCACAGCCGCGGCATGACCCGCCTTGGATACTTTTTTATCCTCATGGAACAGCTGGCCGGCTGCGAGGACTACCAGTTGTTGTCCACAGTCACCTCCTCGCATTTGGCTGACGAGCACAACGTCGAGCGCATCAACCGGGCGGTGAACTACATCTTCCAGCACTACGCCCAGGACTTGACCCAGAACGAAGTGGCCGAGCACCTGGGCATGACCCCCACCTACTTCTCACGCTTCTTCAAACAGGCGGCCGGGCGCGGTTTTGTCGAGTTCGTCAACCGCCTGCGGGTCAGCAAGGCCTGCGAACTGCTGGCCAAAAGCGACCTGCCGGTGACCGGGGTGTGCTTCGAATCAGGCTTCAGCAACCTGTCCAATTTCAACCGGCGCTTTCAACAGCTCAAAGGCATGACCCCCTCCGACTATCGCAGCCTGGTGATCCAGCGGCTGACCGAGCAGAACCATCACTGAGCGCAACAACTGCAAAAAAGTATCAGCCAGCGTGCAGCCCAAGCTTTGTCGGCAGCGCCACGCGGGGGTGTAATCAGCGCCAGCGACACAAAAATAATAACGTCTTCCGTGCCGTCAGCCGGCCCGGTAAGGGAGTTCATAGATGAACGACGCGATCAAGGCCTGCCTGGCCGCTGCCTGCCTCAGCCTGCCGCTAATGGCCCAGGGCGCCGAAACGCTGACCATCGCCACGGTCAACAACAACGACATGATCCGCATGCAGCGCCTGGCCAAGGTGTTCGAAGAGCAGCACCCGGACATCAGGCTCAAGTGGGTCGTGCTTGAAGAGAACGTGCTGCGCCAGCGCCTGACTACCGACATCGCCACCCAGGGCGGGCAGTTCGACGTACTGACCATCGGCATGTACGAAGCCGCGCTGTGGGGCGCCAAAGGCTGGCTGGAGCCGATGAAGGACCTGCCGGCCGATTACAACCTCGACGACGTGTTCCCGTCTGTGCGCAATGGCTTGTCGGCCAACGGCACGCTGTACGCCCTGCCCTTCTACGCCGAGGCCTCGATCACCTACTACCGCAAGGACCTGTTCCAGAACGCTGGGCTGAGCATGCCCGAGCAACCGACCTGGACCCAGCTGGGTGAATTTGCCGCCAAACTCCACCACCCCGACCAGGGCCAGTACGGCATCTGCCTGCGCGGCAAGGCCGGCTGGGGCGAGAACATGGCGCTGATCGGCACCGTGGCCAATGCCTTTGGCGCACGCTGGTTCAACGAACAGTGGCAGCCGGAATTCACCGGCAGCGCGTGGAAGAACGCGCTGAACTTCTACGTCGACACCTTGAAGCAGTACGGCCCGCCAGGCGCGTCGAGCAACGGCTTCAACGAAAACCTGGCACTGTTCAACAGCGGCAAGTGCGCGATGTGGGTCGATGCCAGCGTTGCCGGCTCGTTCGTCACCGACAAGACCCAGAGCAAGGTCGCCGACCAGGTCGGCTTCACCTTTGCGCCAAAAGAGGTCACCGACAAGGGCGCCTCGTGGCTGTATTCCTGGGCGCTGGCCATCCCCAGCAGCTCCAAGGCCAAGGACGCGGCGAAGGCCTTCAGCACCTGGGCCACGTCTGAAGCCTACGGCAAACTGGTGGCCGACAAGGAAGGCGTGGCCAACGTGCCACCAGGCACCCGCGCCTCTACCTACAGCGACGCCTACCTGGCCGCAGCGCCGTTCGCCAAGGTGACGCTGGAGTCGCTCAAGCGCGTTGACCCCAACCACCCCACGCTCAAGCCCGTGCCGTACGTGGGTATTCAGTTGGTGACCATCCCCGAGTTCCAGGCCATTGGGACGCAGGTCGGCAAGCTGTTCTCCGCCGCCCTGACCGGGCAGATGAAGGTCGACCAGGTGCTTGCCGCCGCCCAGCAGTCCACCGAACGCGAGATGAAGCGCGCCGGTTATCCCAAGTAGCCCACCCGTGGCCTGAGCCGCGCCAACGCCTGGCGCGGTGACGGCCGCCGTCCGCCCTTTTCGCTGCACACGGAGTCGCCATGGACACTTCGGCCCTCGATACCCCGACCCTCGCCACCGCACGCCCCGGCAAACGCCGCGTCGGGCCGGGCTGGTTCCTGGTCAGCCCTTCGGTGGCGCTGCTGCTGTTGTGGATGGTCGTACCCTTGGGCATGACCCTGTATTTTTCGCTGATCCGCTACAACCTGCTGTACCCGGGCGAAAATGCGTACGTAGGCCTGGAGAACTTCGCGTACTTCGTCACCGACCCAGGCTTCATGCCCGGCGCCCTGAACACCCTGACCCTGGTCGGCAGCGTGCTGGCGATCAGCGTGGTGTTCGGCGTGCTCATCGCGGCGCTGCTGGAGGCCGGCGAGTTCTGGGGGCGCGGCGTGGTACGGGTGCTGCTGATTTCACCGTTCTTCATCATGCCCACGGTCAGCGCGCTGCTGTGGAAGAACCTGATATTGCACCCGGTGTCGGGCATTCTCGCGGCCGTGTGGCGGCTGTTCGGCGCGCAGCCGGTGGACTGGCTGGCGCACTACCCGCTGCTGTCGATCATCCTGATCGTCTCCTGGCAGTGGCTACCGTTCGCCATCCTGATCCTGATGACCGCCATGCAGTCGCAGGACCTGGAACAGAAAGAAGCCGCGCGCCTGGACGGCGCCGGTCCGCTGGCGATCTTCTGGCACCTGACCCTGCCGCACCTGGCCCGCCCGATTGCCGTGGTGGTGATGATCGAGACCATCTTCCTGCTGTCGGTGTTCGCCGAAATCTTCACCACCACCAGCGGCGGCCCGGGCTATGCGTCCACCAACCTCGCCTACCTGATCTACAACCAGGCGCTGCTGCAGTTCGACGTCGGCATGGCCTCGGCCGGCGGCCTGATCGCCGTGCTGATCGCCAACATCGCCGCCATCGTGCTGATACGGATGATCGGCAAGAACCTGACCGAGCGCCGCTGAGGAGCCCGCCATGCTGCCACTCAAGCAAACCCGCCGCCTGCGCGACGCATTGATCGGCCTGCTGTGCTGGGGCATCGCCCTGGTGATCTTCTTCCCGATCTTCTGGATGCTGCTGACCAGCTTCAAGACCGAGCTCGACGCCTTCGCCACACCGCCACAGTTCATCTTCGCGCCAACGCTGGAGAACTACCTGCACATCAACGAGCGCAGCGACTACTTCGCCTACGCCTGGAATTCGGTGCTGATCGCCTTCTCGGCGACCGCGCTGTGCATGCTTGTCGCTGTGCCGGCGGCCTACTCCATGGCCTTTTTCGAAACCCGCCATACCAAGCGCACGCTGCTGTGGATGCTGTCGACCAAGATGTTGCCACCGGTGGGCGTGCTGATGCCGATCTACCTGCTGGCCAAACAGTTCGGCCTGCTCGACTCGCGCCTGGCGCTGATCATCGTCTACACCCTGATCAACCTGCCGATCGTGGTGTGGATGGTGTACACCTACTTCAAGGACATCCCGGTGGACATCCTTGAAGCCGCGCGCCTGGACGGTGCCGGCACCTGGCAGGAAATCGTCCGCGTGTTGCTGCCGATCGCTCGCGGCGGGCTGGCCTCGACCGTGCTGCTGTCGTTGATCCTGTGCTGGAACGAGGCGTTCTGGTCGCTCAACCTGACCTCTTCGGCTGCCGCCCCACTGACCGCGCTGGTGGCTTCCTACTCAAGCCCGGAGGGGCTGTTCTGGGCCAAGCTCTCGGCCGTCTCGACCCTGGCCTGCGCGCCCATCCTGATTTTCGGCTGGATCAGCCAGAAGCAGCTGGTGCGCGGCCTTTCGTTCGGCGCCGTGAAATGAACCGCCCCCCACACGACACCTGCTCAATCACCCCTATTGCGGGCCGCCGCAGAGGACATTCGCCATGGCTGACCTGAAGATCCGCAACCTGCACAAAGGCTTCGATGGCCACGCCATCATCAAGGGCATCGACCTGGAGGTGCGCGACCGTGAGTTCGTGGTGTTCGTCGGCCCGTCCGGGTGTGGCAAGTCGACACTGCTGCGGCTGATCGCCGGCCTTGAGGAGGTCAGCGGCGGCCACATTACCCTGGACGGCGTCGACATCACTGACACCGCCCCGGCCAAACGCGACCTGGCCATGGTGTTCCAGACCTACGCGCTCTACCCGCACATGACCGTACGCAAGAACCTGTCGTTCGCCCTGGACCTGGCCGGCGTGGACAAGCGTGAGGTGCAGGCCAAAGTCGACAACGCCGCGCGCATCCTAGAACTGCAACCGCTGCTTGAACGCAAACCCCGCCAACTGTCTGGTGGCCAGCGCCAGCGGGTGGCGATCGGCCGGGCGATCGTGCGCAACCCAAAGATTTTCCTGTTCGACGAGCCGCTTTCGAACCTTGACGCCGCCCTGCGCGTGCAGATGCGCCTGGAGCTTGCGCGCCTGCACCAGGAGCTGGCTGCAACCATGATCTACGTGACCCACGACCAGGTCGAAGCGATGACCCTGGCCGACAAGGTGGTGGTGCTCAACGGCGGGCGCATCGAGCAGGTCGGCTCGCCGCTGGAGCTGTACCACCACCCGGCCAACCTGTTCGTCGCAGGCTTTCTCGGCACCCCGAAAATGGGCTTTTTGCGCGGCCACGTGAGCCACAGCCAGGGCACCTCGTGCGAGGTCACCCTTGAATGCGGTGCCCGTGTCAGCCTGGCACTGTGCACAGACGGCCTGCCCGCTGGCAGCCCCGTGACGCTGGGCATCCGCCCGGAGCACCTGAACATCGCCAGCGCCGGGCACGGCACACCCGGCTTGCTGCAGGTGACCGCCGACGTCAGTGAGCGCCTGGGCAGTGACAGCTACTGCCATGTACGTGCCGGCTCCGGGGAAATGCTCACCGTACGGGTGCGCGGCGACTTTGCGCCGGCCTTCGGCGAGCCCCTGGAACTGACCTTCGACCCGGGCCACTGCCACCTGTTCGACAGCAACGGCCAGGCCTTGGACAAACGCCTGCAGCAAGCGGCCTGAGGACACACACGATGAAACTCGACCCGCACCACCTCGACCTGCTGGCGCCCACGGTCGCCCGCCCTTCCTACGCGCCCTCGCAGCTGCGCCAGGGCATTGTGCACATTGGCGTAGGTGGGTTTCACCGTGCCCATCAGGCGGCCTACACCGACGCCCTGATGAACCGCGGCGAAGGCCTGGACTGGGCCATCTGCGGCGCCGGCCTGCGCAGCGAAGACAGCGCCATGCGCGACGCCCTGGCGGCGCAGGGTTACCTGTACACCCTGTTCGTGCTGGACGACCAACCCGACACCGAAGTGCGGGTGATCGGTGCCCTCAATGACATGCTCTTGGCCGAGGACGATGCCCAAGCGCTGCTGGCCAAACTGGCCGAGCCCGGCGTCCGCATCGTCTCGCTGACCATCACCGAAGGCGGCTACTGCATCGACGACAGCACCGGCGAGTTTCGCGCCGACCTGGCGCAGGTCCGGCACGATCTGGCCAACCCGCAGGCCCCGCAAGGCGTGTTCGGCTTTCTCTGCGAAGCCCTGCGGCGGCGCCGCGAGGCCGGCGTGGGGCCGTTCACGGTGATGTCCTGCGACAACCTTCCGCACAATGGCGCGGTCGCGCGCAAGGCCCTGCTGGCCTTTGCCCGGTTGCTCGACCCGGACCTGGCCCACTGGATAGGCGAGCACGTGAGCTTCCCCAACGCCATGGTCGACCGCATCACGCCAATGACCAGCAGCGACCACCGCCAACGACTGTTCGAGCGCCACGGCGTCGAGGATGCCTGGCCGGTGGTGTGCGAGCCGTTCCTGCAGTGGGTGGTGGAAGACAAATTCGTAGCCGGGCGCCCGGCGTGGGAAAAGGTCGGTGTGCAGTTCACCGACGACGTCACGCCCTATGAAGAAATGAAAATCAAGCTGCTCAACGGCAGCCACCTGGCACTGACCTACCTGGGCTTCCTGCAGGGCTACCGCCTGGTCCACGAAACCCTTGCCGACCCACTGCTGCGCCGCTACATGCGCACGTTCATGGACCTGGACGTGACCCCGCAACTTGCCCCGGCGCCGGGCATCGACCTGGAACGCTACAAGGACAGCCTCACCGAGCGCTTCGCCAACCGCGCCATCGCCGACCAGCTGGAGCGGGTGTGCTCGGACGGCTCATCGAAGTTTCCCAAGTACATCGTCCCCACCGCCAACCAGCTGATTGCCGAGGGCCAGCCGCTGGACCGCGTGGCCCTGGTGGCAGCGGCCTGGGCCCTGTACCTGGGTGGGGTAGACGAACAGGGCAGCGCCTATGCCATCCCCGACCCACGCGCGGGCCAGTGCCAGGCACGGGTAGTGCAGCGTGACGGGCTGGCTGCCCGGGTGCTGGGCGACGAAACGATATTTGGCACGGTCATCCCCGCCTCCGGTGCCTTCGTCAGCGCTTTCGAGCGCCTGTATGACAGCCTGTGTGAGGTTGGCGTGAGCGAGACGCTGCGCCGAGTGCTTGGCGACTGACCTGGAGCACACGCAATGGACGGACTGTTTCTCGGCATTGATTGCGGTACCCAAGGTACCAAGGCGCTGGTGCTGGACGCCGGCAGTGGCCGGGTGCTGGGCCTTGGTAGTGCCGCGCACGCGCCTGCACGGGGCCGCGACGGGCGCCGCGAGCAGGACCCGGCCGACTGGCTCGCCGCCCTGCACACGGCAGTCGCTGGCGCGCTGCATGAGGCCGGCGTCGATGGCCAGGCCATCCGTGCGCTGGCGGTATCCGGCCAGCAGCATGGCCTGGTGATGCTGGACGCCCAAGGCCAGGTACTGCGCCCGGCCAAGCTCTGGTGCGACACCGAAACCACGGCAGAAAACCAGGCACTGCTGAACGCGCTCGGCGGCCCGCAAGGCTCGATCGAACGCCTGGGGCTGGTGATTGCGCCGGGCTATACCGTATCCAAGCTGCTGTGGAGCAAACGGCACTTCCCCGACCTGTTCGCCCGCCTGGCCCATGTGCTGCTGCCCCACGATTACCTCAATTACTGGCTGACAGGCCGCGCCTGCAGCGAGCCGGGCGATGCGTCTGGCACCGGTTACTACAACGTGCACCACAACAGCTGGGCAACCGATGTGCTGCAACACATCGAACCGGGCGAGCGCCTGCTGGCGGCACTGCCCGAGCTGCTCGCCCCTGGCGACTGCGTCGGCCCGCTGCGCGAGCAGGCCGCCGCAGGCCTGGGGCTGAACCCTCACGCCTGGGTGGCCACCGGCGGCGGCGACAACATGCTCAGCGCCATCGGTACCGGCAATATCAGCCCTGGCATGATCACCCTCAGCCTGGGCACCTCGGGTACCCTGGCAGCTTACGCCGACCATGCCCAGTTCAACCCCAAGGGTGAGGTGGCGAACTTCTGCGCCTCCAGCGGTGGCTGGCTGCCCTTGGTCTGCACGATGAACCTGACCAACGCCTGCGCGCTGGTGCGTGACCTGCTGGAGCTTGACCTCACCCGCTTCACGGCCCTCGCCGCGCAAGCGCCGCTTGGCGCCGACGGCTTGTTGATGCTGCCGTTTTTCGATGGCGAACGCGTACCGGCGCTGCCCACTGCCAGCGCCAGCCTGCATGGCATGACCAGCGCCAACCTGACCCGCGCCAACCTGTGCCGGGCCGTACTCGAAGGCACTTGCTTCAGCCTGCGCTATGGCCTGGACCTGCTGCGCGCCAGCGGCCTGCAGGGCAGCGAAATCCGCCTGGTGGGCGGGGCGGCAAAAAGCGAGCTGTGGCGCCAGGTACTGGCCAATCTGCTCGGCCTGCCAGTGGTGTGCCCGCGCCAGACCGAAGCCGCCGCGCTGGGGGCGGCAATCCAGGCCGCCTGGAGCCTTGGCCGCCAACTGGGCCACGGCGACAGCCTGCAGGCCCTGTGCGAACGCTGCGTCGAGCTGGACGAAAGCACCCGCACCCTGCCCGGCCTGGCGCAACAGGCCGCCTACGGCGTGGCCTACAGACGCTACCTGGATCACCTGCCTGTGCTCTGATCGCGGTACTGTCCTTACTCTTTTCTGTTTGGGAGAACTTCATGTATCTGGTATGTGGCGAGGCGTTGTTCGATGTCTTCAGCCTGGCAAACAGCCCGCGCACCTCAGAGCTGGGCTTTAGCGCAATTGCTGGCGGCTCGCCGTTCAACGTCGCCATCGGCCTGCGCAGGCTGGGCGTTGCCGCTGGCTTTTTCGGCGGGTTGTCCAGCGACCACCTCGGCGCGCGCCTGCGCCGGGTACTGGAGGAAGAAGGCGTGAATTGCCAGCACCTGGTGACCAGCGATGCACCGACCACCCTGGCCATGGTCGGCCTGGATGCAAACGGCTCGGCGCAGTACCAGTTCCGCGGCGAAGGCTGCGCCGACCGGCAGGTGCGGCTTGAGCATCTGCCGGTACTGGATGAGCGCGTACGCGGGCTGCACGTTGGGTCATACACACTGGTGGTGACACCCGTGGCCGACACGTTGCTGGCACTGGTGGAACGCGAACGTGACCAGCGGCTGATCAGCCTGGACCCGAACGTACGCCTGAATCCGCAGCCTGATGTGGCGCTGTGGCGCAGGCGCGTTGAAGCGTTTGCCGCGCATGCACATTTGATCAAGGCCAGCGAGGAAGACCTGCAGGTGCTGTACCCGGGGCGCGACACTGGCGAGGTAGCCCGTGGCTGGTTGAACGAGCGCTGCCGGCTGGTGTTCGTGACCCACGGGGCTGAGGGTGCCAGCGTGCATTGTGCGCACGGGTCGTGGCACCGGCCGGCGGACAGCTCACTGCCGCTTCGCGACACCGTGGGGGCAGGGGATACGTTCCAGGCGGCCGTGCTGGCCTGCCTGGTTCGGCTGGGTGCGGACAGCCCGATGGGTGTGGCGATGCTGGCGCGCGACACGGTCGATGCGATGCTGGCCTACGCCATTGGGGCGGCGGCGGTGACCTGTTCCAGGGCCGGGCCGGACCTGCCGTTTGAAAGCGAGCTTTCCTGCATGCCACAGGCCAGCGGTACATCGGGCTGATTGCGGATCAGGGTTTGTGCTGCTTCATCGTTTGCCGATGCAGGGCAATGAACGGCGCCTCCGCCGGGTCGATGCGGTCCATTTTCGCCGCGATGCGATGCCAGTACGGATACTGCGGCGCGATCCGCGTCACCCGCTCGATCTGCTCAAGGTCCTGGCCTGTCAGCACCAGCTCCACCGCCTGCAGGTTGTCGTGCAACTGCTCGGCGGTGCGCCCCGCCGTGATGACACTGGTGATGCCTGGTCGGTCCTTGAGCCAGGCCAGGCACACCCGCGCCGGTGAGCAGCCATGCCGGCGCCCAACCTCGATCAGCGCCTCGATGATGTCGTAGGCCCGCTCCTTGTCGTGCACGTAGGGTTCCGGCCAATCATTGCCCTGTCGCGTGCCGGCCGGCGTCTGTTGCCCGCGCCGCACCTTGCCGGTCAGCAAGCCCTCCCCCAGCGGCCCCCACACCAGCGTGGCAAGGCCCTGGTCGAGTGCCATCGGCAGCAGTTCGTACTCCGCTTCACGAGCTTCGGGGGTGTAGTAGATCTGCTGGGAAACCGGCTGCTGCCAACCGTTGAGCCGAGCACTGCCGAGGGTTTTCATCATCTGCCAGGCGGTGTAGTTGGACGTGCCGAAGTAACGCACCTTGCCGCTTTGCACCAAGTGCTCAAGGGCGGCCAAGGTCTCTTCCACAGGCGTGATGCCGTCCCAGTTGTGGATCTGATAGAGGTCGATATGGTCGGTGCCCAAGCGCTTGAGGCTGGCCTCGCAGGCACGGATCAGGTGATAGCGCGAGGCGCCGCTGTCGTTGGGGTTGTCCCCCATCGGGCTGCGCGCCTTGGTGGCGAGGATGACCGACTGGCGCCGCTCACCCAGCGCCTGGCCGACGATTTCTTCGGCCAGGCCGTGGGAGTACAGGTCTGCCGTGTCGACCAGGTTGACCCCGGCGTCGAAGGCCATGTCGAACATGCGCCGGGCCAGTGCCACGTCCACGCTGCCGGTTTTCTCGAATGCGCCACGCCCGCCGAACGGGACCGTGCCGACCACCAGTTCAGAAACCAGCAGGCCAGTGTTGCCGAGTGCGCGGTACTTCATGGGTAGTGCCTCCAAATGCGAACGACTTGGAAGTACCGACGGGATGGATTGCTGAAACGTTCAATCTGATTGGTTACCTGCGGGGTGGGCGGCGAAGCGTTTCAGGGCTGCTGCGCAGCCCATCGCCGGCAAGCCGACTCCTACACGGACCGCGCAGTTCAGGAGGCCTGCGCTGGACTGTGGGAGCTGGCTTGCCGGCGATGGGCCGCAAAGCGGGCCCAAATCGCTTAACGTCCAGGATTCACTCAGCGCCAGACGGGATACCGGGGCCGACGTACCGTCAGCTCTCATCTAGCAAAAAATGCATAAAAAGCTGCATTGAAATTGCCAATCGTGCTGATGCGCAGGATCAATTTAGGGGGGCATCCCACGCTCATTATCCTCTGCGGGCGCATTCAAAACGCCCGATTGAGCCTATGGAGCTTCTCGATGACCCCTGTGCTAAAGCATTTCCAACCCGGCCGCCTGCTGGTTGCAGCAAGCCTGGCCGCCAGCCTGCTGACGATGTCCGTCCAGGCCGCGACCCTGACCCGCGACAGCGGTGCACCGGTTGGTGACAACCAGAATTCGCAAACGGCTGGCGCCAACGGCGCGGTGCTGCTGCAAGACGCCAACCTGCTGCAGAAGCTGCAGCGCTTCGACCGCGAACGCATTCCAGAGCGGGTGGTGCACGCCCGTGGTACCGGGGTGCACGGTGAGTTCACCGCCAGCGCCGACATCAGCGACCTGAGCATCGCCAAAGTCTTCCGCCCAGGTGAGAAAACGCCGGTGTTCGTGCGCTTTTCTGCCGTGGTGCACGGCAACCACTCGCCCGAAACCCTGCGTGACCCACGCGGCTTCGCCACCAAGTTCTACACCGCAGACGGCAACTGGGACCTGGTAGGCAACAACTTCCCGACCTTCTTCATCCGCGACGCCATCAAGTTCCCGGACATGGTGCACGCGTTCAAGCCTGACCCACGCACCAACCTCGATGACGACTCCCGCCGCTTCGACTTCTTCTCCCACGTACCAGAAGCCACCCGTACCTTGACCCTGCTGTACTCCAACGAGGGTACCCCGGCCAGCTACCGCGAAATGGACGGCAACAGCGTGCACGCCTACAAGCTGGTCAACAGCGAAGGCCAAGTGCACTACGTGAAGTTCCACTGGAAGAGCCTGCAAGGCCAGAAGAACCTTGACCCCAAACAAGTCGAGCAGGTCCAGGGCCGTGATTACAGCCACATGACCAACGACCTGGTCAGCGCGATCAAGGACGGCAAGTTCCCCAAATGGGACCTGTACATCCAGGTGCTCAAGCCCGAAGACCTGGCCACGTTCGACTTCGACCCGCTCGATGCCACCAAGATCTGGCCGAACGTGCCAGAGCGCAAGATCGGCCAGATGGTGTTGAACCGCAACGTCGACAACTTCTTCCAGGAAACCGAGCAAGTCGCCATGGCGCCGTCCAACCTGGTGCCGGGTATCGAACCGTCTGAAGACCGCCTGCTGCAAGGCCGCCTGTTCGCCTATGCCGACACCCAGATGTACCGCATTGGCGCCAACGGCCTGGGCTTGCCGGTCAACCAGCCGCGCCTCCCGGTCAATAACGTCAACCAGGATGGCCAGGCCAACGCGGGCCACACCACCACGGGGGTCAACTACCAGCCAAGCCGCCTGCAGCCGCGTGAAGAACAGGCCAGCGCCCGCTATGTGCCGACCCCGCTGGTGGGCAGCACCCAGCAGGCGAAGATCCAGCGCGAGCAAAACTTCAAGCAGACTGGCGAGCTGTTCCGCTCCTACAGCAAGAAGGAACAGACCGACCTGATCAACAGCCTGGGCCAGGCCCTGGCAGTGACCGACGAGCAAAGCCGCTACATCATGCTGTCGTTCTTCTACAAGGCCGATAGCGACTACGGTGCAGGCCTGGCCAAAGTGGCCAAGGCAGACCTCAAGCGCGTTCAGCAGCTGGCAGCGAAGCTGCAGGACTGAGTGCCATGACTGAGCGGGCCGACGGCCCGCTCTTCGTTTATACGCAGGTAAACACCATGCACAAATGGATGATGGCAGCCGTGTGTGGCTTGCTGATTCTCACCGCCCAGGCACAAGAGCCGCTGCCGCCCCAAGGGCAAGACACCAACACCGAGCAGCGGTTGCGCGACTACTTCTTCGGGGCCGCACGCCGCGGGGATGAAGCAATGCTCAAGACATTCATCCAGGCGGGCTACAACCTGGATACCCCTGATGAAAAGGGCTACACCGGCCTTATTCTGGCGGCCTACCACGGCCAGCAAGTAGCCGTGGAACAACTGCTGGCGGCCGGCGCCGACCCATGCGCCCAGGACAAGCGGGGCAACACAGCACTGATGGGGGCGATATTCAAAGGCGAGGTGCGCATTGCCAGGCGGCTGATCGACGCCACGTGCAACCCTGACCAGCGCAATGGCGCGGGACAGACCGCCGCCATGTATGCGGCCATGTTTCAGCGCAAGGAATTGCTCGACGCGCTGACCACCCATGGCGCCGATATCGAAGCAACAGATGCACTGGGCAACAGCGTGCAAAGCCTGCAACAGGGTGAGCTCAACGGCGTATCGACGCAACGCTGAGGGCTGCGCATTCTGCAATGCCACCTGCCAGCACACCGCCAGGGAGCTGCGATAAGAAAATTGGATATTGCGTAAGATAATTCCGCTACTCGGTCGCCGGGAAAGCGCCAAACTGACCGACGTCGCCCGTTGAGCGCGCTCCAGGCCCCCAGTCCGGCTCAGGCATGCTAGGTGATCACCTGGCGGATACAAGCCATCAGCGCGGCCGCCGCCGGTGACTGCAGGCAGCCACTGCGCTGCATGAGGCCGATGGCGCGGGCAGTACCGGGCAGTGCCAGCGGCAGGCGTTGCAGCTCGCCGCTGGCAATCTCGTAAGCCAACTGGTGCGCAGACACCGCCGCCAGCATGTCTGAACGCACCAGCAGGCCACGGATAACCGCCAGATCAGCGCTTTCCACCACCGGCCACGGTGCTGCCAAACCAGCGGCGGCGAAGCAGTTGTCGAGCAGCCCGCGCGCCGGCGAACCGGCCCGCGGCAACACCCAGCGCGCCTGGTGCACGCCCTTGAGCGTCAGGTGTGTGTGCAGCAACGGGTGCCCCCGGCGGGCCAGCAGCACCATTTCCTCGTTGATGAGCGGCTCGCCCACCAGGTCGCTGGCATAGTCGTGAGGCCGCAAGGCGCCCAGCACGAAGTCCACATCCCCCACCCGCAATTCGGTTGCTAGCAGGTCGAACGGGCTTTCGTTGGTCACCACCCGGACCTGTGGATGCTGGGCGGTAAAACGCAAAATGGCCTCCGGCAGAATGCGCGAGCGGCCCAACGGCAACGCGCCGACATGCACCACACCGCGCAGGGTGCCTTGCATCGCACTCAGGTCACTGTCCATGTGGCGTAACTCGTTCAGCGCCCGGCGGATGGGGAAAAGAATGTCCCGGCTGGCCACAGTGGGCTGCAGGCCGCGCGACGTGCGCACGAACAAGGGCTGCCCGCACCCGCCTTCGAGCACTTTCAACGCAGCACTGACGGCCGGCTGGCTAAGGCCGAAGTGCCGCGCCACGGTTTGCATGTGCCGTGTTTCACAGAGTTTCACGAACACCTGCAGGCGCCGCGCCTGAAACAGATACAGGGGCTCGCCCTGCGCGGTGCCCAGCAACCCCGGCACACCGTCCAGTTCCGCCAGCACCCGCTGTGCACGCGGCAGCAGGCACTCGCCATAGTCGGTCAGGCGCATGCCATTGGCATGGCGCTCGAACAGCGGGACAGCGAACCGTGCCTCCAGCTCGGCGATGGCCCGGGTGACCACGGACTGAGCACGGAACAACACCTGCGTCGCCCGCGAAACGCTGCCCAACTCGGCGACCCGGATGAACGCACGTACTTGCATCAGGTTGGGCAGTTCGACGTCGATCATAAGGCTTCCCCGGCGCTCGGCTCGTGACTGGGGCGACTATGCCCCTACCCCGCTTGCCAGGCAATAAATAAAACGCATAGCCGTTGCAAGTGAACGCATTAGTGCAGTGCGCAGGCCGATGACATCCTGCGTCACCCCCCACTGCAGGAGCCTACGAACAATGAATACCCCACAAAAAGCCGCCCTGGTGGTCAGTGCACATTCGGCCGACTTTGTCTGGCGTGCCGGTGGCGCCATTGCGCTGCACGCTGAGCAAGGCTATGCCATGCACGTGGTTTGCCTGTCGTTCGGTGAGCGTGGCGAGTCTGCCAAGCTGTGGCGCAAGGGTGAAATGACCGAAGCCAAGGTCAAGGACGCACGCCGTGAGGAAGCCATGGCAGCAGCCGAAATCCTCGGCGCCAGCGTGGAATTCTTCGATATCGGCGACTACCCGATGCGCGCCGACAAGGACACCCTGTTCCGCCTGGCCGATGTGTATCGCCGGGTACAACCGGAGTTCGTGCTCAGCCATTCGTTGAAAGACCCCTACAACTACGACCACCCGCTGGCCATGAACCTGGCCCAGGAAGCCCGCATCATCGCCCAGGCCGAAGGCTACAAGCCGGGCGAGAAGATCGTTGGCGCACCGCCCGTGTACGCCTTTGAGCCGCACCAGCCCGAGCAGTGCGAATGGCGCCCGGACACCTTCCTGGACATCACCCCGGTGTGGGACAAAAAGTATGCCGCCATCCAGTGCATGGCCGGCCAGGAACACCTCTGGGAGTACTACACCCGCGTGGCCCTGCAGCGCGGCGTGCAGGCCAAGCGTAACGTGGGCATCACCAGCGCACGCAACATCGTCTACGCCGAAGGCCTGCAGAGCGTGTTCCCACGGGTGACGGAGAACCTGGCATGAGCGGGCTGATCGGCAAGGCCGGCATCGTGGTACGTAATATCCCGCGCGTCGAGCAGGAACTGATCGACGCCTTGGGCCGGCTGGGCGTGGCCACGGTGCATGAGGCCCAGGGTCGCAAAGGGCTGCTCAATACCGCCGTGCGCCCCATCCAGCAAGGTGTGGCAGTGGCCGGCAGCGCGGTTACCGTGCTGGTAGCCCCTGGCGACAACTGGATGTTCCATGTGGCCGTGGAGCAGTGCCGGCCGGGCGATGTACTGGTGGTGGCGCCCAGCTCGCCGTGCAGCGATGGCTATTTCGGCGACCTGCTGGCGACCTCACTGCAGGCCCGCGGCGTGCGCGGCCTGGTGATCGACGCAGGCGTGCGCGACAGCCAGACCCTGCGCGACATGGGCTTTGCCGTGTGGTCGCGCGCCATCAACGCCCAAGGCACGGTGAAGGAAGTGCTGGGGTCGGTGAACCTGCCGCTGCTGTGCGCCGGGCAGCTCGTCAATGCCGGCGACATCGTGGTTGCCGATGACGACGGCGTCGTGGTGGTGCGCCATGGCGAAGCCCAGGCGGTACTCGAAGCCGCCACCCAACGCGCCGACCTGGAAGAGCGCAAACGCCTGCGCCTGGCCGCCGGCGAGCTTGGCCTGGACATTTACGAGATGCGCCCGCGCCTGGCGGCGAAGGGCCTGCGTTATGTCGAGCACCTCACTGACCTGGAAGGTTGAACATGGGCCAGACCCGCATACCTTGCCTGCTGATGCGTGGCGGCACCTCCAAGGGTGCCTATTTTCTGCATGACGACCTGCCCGCCCCTGGCCCGCTGCGTGACCGCGTGCTGTTGGCGGTGATGGGCTCGCCCGATGCCCGGCAGATCGACGGGATTGGCGGCGCCGACTCGCTCACCAGCAAAGTCGCCATCATCCGCGCCTCGCAGCGCGAGGACGCCGACGTCGACTACCTGTTCGCGCAGGTGGTGGTGGGCGAAGCGCGGGTGGACTACGGGCAGAACTGCGGCAACATCCTGGCCGGCGTCGGGCCCTTCGCCATCGAGCGCGGCCTGGTGGCCGCCAGCGGCGCGAGCACACCGGTGCGTATATTCATGGAAAACACCGGGCAGCTCGCCGTGGCCCAGGTGCCGACCACCGATGGCCAGGTGGAGTATGCCGGCGATACCCGTATCGATGGCGTGCCGGGCCGGGCGGCGGCGCTGGTGGTGACGTTTGCCGACGTGGCCGGGGCCAGTTGCGGAGCGCTGCTGCCCACCGGCAACAGCCGCGACCGGGTCGATGGGGTGGAAGTGACCTGCATCGACAACGGCATGCCGGTTGTGCTGCTGCGTGCCGAAGACCTTGGCGTGACCGGCTACGAGCCGTGCGAAACGCTGGATGCCGACAGTGCACTGAAAACGCGCCTGGAAGCCATCCGCCTGCAACTGGGCCCACGCATGAACCTGGGTGATGTCAGCCAGCGCAATGTGCCAAAGATGTGCCTGCTGTCGGCACCGCGCAACGGCGGCACGGTCAATACCCGCTCGTTCATTCCGCACCGTTGCCATGCGTCCATCGGGGTGTTTGGCGCGGTGAGTGTCGCCACGGCCTGTTTGATCGAAGGGTCGGTTGCACAGGGGCTTGCCAGCACGTGCGGCGGTGATATCCAGCGTTTGGCGGTGGAGCATCCTAGCGGCGAATTTACAGTGGAGATCAGCTTGGAACGTGGCGTGATCACGGGGTGCGGGTTGGTGAGGACGGCGCGTTTGCTGTTTGATGGAGTTGTGTGTGTTGGTCGGGATGTATGGGGTGGGCCGCAGCAGTGATTGCCACAGTTTCTTCAGCACCCTTGAAGTCAAGCGCCGCCCGCGCGGCGCATCAAAAACTCAAGAAAAAAACTGCTTCGGTTGCAAAACTGAAGATTTTCGCATCCTCGGCAAGAAAATATCGCCACACTGGTCAGAACTGAAGAAAAACCCAAGCACAGATTTCGAACGTTGCGAGCCCACCTCACATGCCCTGTGGAAAGTGAAGAAAAAAACGGCATAATCGCGAAATCTGAAGATTTTGTGAGCTGACTTAAAAAAAACACAGCGCTCACGCCCAAACTGAAGGAAAGGTACATGCGGGCAGCGGGATATTCGCTACTACTCGATAGGCTGCAGATCTCTGCGGTCGCACTCAAGCGCCCTGCGATCGTACAACCGGTCACCCGGATTGAAAAAATCGGGAACACGCTCGCGGTGCCCCATCGAATGGCGCCCGCAGAGGACGACCTGCTTGGGAATGTGCTTTTTGCGCTCAAGCATGAAGGTATCAACCTTTCAATTCTCGCCCAGGCTCTGCCACAGATCCCTGCTGAACGTTTTTCGCAAGCGCTGGAAGCATCACCCAATGGTGTTTATATCCGTAAGGCCTGCTATCTCCGGGAAGCCTTCACCGGTGAAGACATTGAGCAGCCTTCACCTGTACGCGGCGGCTTCGCTCAGCTATTCGACCCAGAACAGTACATTACGCGACCAGGTGAGCGAAATTCGAAGTGGCGGGTGGAGTTCAACGGACTCGGAGATCTGACTTACTGCGCGACCGTAGAGCGCACTGCGCAAGTTACAGAGCTTCTCGAGCATGACATTCTCGGCAAGGCGAAGAACTTCATCGGTTCACTCCCTCCGCTGATGATGGACAGGGCTATCAACTGGGCGTATCTGCACGAGACCCAGGACTCGTTTGCAATCGAGAAGGAAGCCCCAACCGAAGATAAATCCCGCCGCTTCATCAAGCTCTTGCGCCAGGCCCATGAACGCCACCCACTGACTGAGGATTATCTGGTTACTTTACAGAACGCCACTGTGGCAAACCCTCTGGACCTTGCGGCGGCATTTCGACACGAACAGAACCACCTTAGCAATGGCATGCATGGAGCAGCCGGGGTGACCTATGTACCCCCTCCCCCGGGCCTGTGCCGCGAGTTGATGGAAAGCCTGATACGCTTCGCCAATGAAGGCCCTACCCAAATCGATCCGCTTGTAGCGGCAAGCATCATTTCATTTGGGTTCGTGTTCCTCCACCCGTTCATGGATGGGAACGGGCGCTTGTCGCGCTTTTTGATCCACCAGGCTCTTTGCCATTCCGGGGCGCTTGAAAACGGCCTGTTGCTTCCAGTTTCGGTTGCGATGAAACGCGAAGAGCGCCTGTATCTGGAGACACTTCAAGGATACTCCGGGCCCGTGCGTGAATACTGGCAAGTGCACTGGATCGATCACGAGCAGTTTACATTTGAGTTCATCGGCGCTGACGCGATCTATCGATTCTGGGATGCAACGCAGTGCGTTGTATTCACCTGCCTGATGGCAAAGCGGGCGCTAGAGGTCGAGCTGCGCGATGAGACGGCCTTTCTGGAAAACTATGACGCCGTCTACAGGGCCGTAGATGAGCGATTCGATGTTCGCGGCAGCGACCTCGCAAACCTGGTGATGATGTGCCTGAGCAATGGCGGGAGCGTGTCGAACAATCGGCGTAAGCAGTACCTGTACAGGGTCCCCGAGGCAGTGTTCGACTATATCGAACAGACGGCGCAACAGGTGCTTGCCGCCCAGCGCTCAGCCGCTCAGCCGCAACAGGGCGCAGAGCCACAGACGGATGCATAGTGTTGGGTCGCAGAGCGTCTATTCATGGAACGAAAAGCAAGCCGCGCAGCCACCCCCGACTGGGTCATCCGTAGCGCTCACCCTGGCAGTGTGGAGCGGATCGAAGCGTGGTTCGGTAGCCATGGCTATGACCCTCACCGTCACGACACATACTCGATCGGCCGCACCCTCGCCGGGGTGCAGAGCTTTCACTACAAAGGGGCGCTGTGCCACGGCCTACCGGGTAATACGCTGGTCCTGCACCCTGACGAAGTGCACGACGGCATGGCCGGGACTGAAGCGGGCTTTCGCTACCGCATGGCCTACATCGACCCGGCACTGATCCAGAACGTGCTCGGCGGTGAGCCGTTGCCCTTCATTGCTGGCGGGCTGTCCAGCGACCCGCGCCTGTACCGCGCCAGTGAAGCCTTCGTGCAGGCACTGGACCACCCGCTGGAAACGCTGGAGGAACAGGACGCCGTGTACGACCTGGCGATGGCGTTGCGTGCGGTGGGCGGTAAGCCACGCGGCCGCAAACGCCTGGATTACCGCGCGGCCGAGCGCGCCAGGGCATTCATCATGGAGCACCTCCACCTGGGCATCACCCTGCAGATGCTGGAGCAGGCCAGCGGCCGCGAACAATGGAGCCTGTCCCGCGACTTTCGCGCCCTCTACGGCACCAGCCCCTATCGCTTTGTGACCCTGCGACGCCTGGACACTGTGCGCAGGCTGATGCTCGATGGCTTCACCTTGGTTGATGCAGCCCTGGCGGCAGGCTTTCACGACCAGAGCCACATGACACGCCACTTCACACGTAGCTATGGCGTGCCACCGTTGCGCTGGCTGGAGCGCTTGCGACCTGCCCGCTGACGTGCAGGATCGTACAAGAACGCCTTGTGTAGGTTCGATAGGCTGGCCACTTCAACCCATGAGGATCCGCCATGTCCAACTCCAACCCGCAACTTGCAACATGCCCTGTAAACCTTGCCCAGAAAGCTTCGCTGATCGACCAGCAGTGGAGCCCGAGAGTGGTCGCCGAAATGAACGACTACCAGTTCAAGGTTGTGCGAATAGAAGGTGAATTCATCTGGCATTCACACCCGGAAACCGACGAAGCGTTTCTTGTGCTCGAAGGCACCTTGCGCATCGATTTACCGGAGGGCTGCGTTTATGTGAACCCAGGCGAGTTGTATGTGGTGCCCCGTGGGGTGGAGCACAGGACAGCGGCGCAGGGAGAAGCAAAACTGATGATGATCGAGCCGCGAGGCGTTCTGAATACCGGCCATGAAGGTGGGGAGCGCACCGCTGTGAACGACGTCTGGATATGAGCGCTGGAAATCACTCATCAAGGAGTGCTTCTGGTTTCAAAAATCCATTGCTATCGCAAGTGCACTGATCAGCAAACAGAGGCTTGCGACAGCCGTCAAATGGACTCGCATCGGCATAAACCACCCAGGAACAGCTTGCGCCAGTTGGCGATCCTGCCAAAGATGACCGATAAAACCAAAGGTCAACACCAAACAACCCAATGGCACAGGTAGCAGCGTGCCAACCCAACCGATAAGGGCCGGTATTACGCTCCACACGAGTCGCTCGCGACGCTGCTTGGCGAGCAAACCCTCTAACGTCATGGCGAAACCCCAGTGCAGAGCGCCGACGAAGCTCAATATCACAGCGCCATAGCTGACCAGCATGATCGAGGCAAAACCCCGGTATTCAGCAAAAAAAACAATGAGCAGCGTCAAGCCAACAAAGGGCAGCAAGCCACCGTAACCCAGCACCGCAAAGCGGCTTGAAGGTAAAGCAGCAGTAACTGAGCTCATTTGGACACCCCTTCGCGACGGCTCAACATCGGATTTCAATTGTGTCGGCCAATGAGGTTGAGGAATTCGTGGCGAGTCGAAGCGGAGTCGCGAAACTCGCCTAACATCACCGATGAAATCATCACCGAGTTCTGCTTCTCTACACCGCGCATCATCATGCACATGTGCTTGGCTTCAATCACAACCGCAACCCCTGCAGCATCCGTGACTTCCTGAATGGCATACGCAATTTGCCGCGTCAGGTTTTCCTGTATCTGTAAACGACGGGCAAACATGTCAACAACGCGCGCGACCTTGGAAAGCCCCAATACGCGCCCTGTTGGCAGGTACGCGACATGAGCTTTACCAATGAATGGCAACATGTGGTGTTCGCACAACGAGTAGAGTTCTATGTCACGAACGACGATCATTTCATCGTTTTGACTCTCGAACAAAGCGCCGTTCACTACCTCTTGAAGATTCTGGCCATACCCGTTGCACAAGTACTGCATCGCTTTGGCCGCACGCTTGGGCGTTTCCAGGAGCCCTTCGCGCTGCGGGTTTTCACCAACGCCGACGAGGATTTCATGATAGTGCTCGGCTAACGAATGTGACATTTGGACTCCTCACCGCTACAGCGGTGCCCGCCATCGGGATGTGGTAGCCAGGCCAGGTGTGGCCTCAAACGGCAGAACAGCCTGTAGAAAACTGAAAACAGGGGGCGTAACGGGCGCCAGGACAGTGGCGCGACCCACCCTCCCACATCGGCAGCCCGCCAACTCCACAAGGTTGCGTCCAAGCCTGTGACCCAGTGCCCGTTCGCGAACCTTGCATGCAGGCATGACCTCAGTTGCTCAACCGTCAAACTCAATGCCTCTGCATCGAAATCATCAGCACTGATGTCAACCAGAATGAGCTTTGCCTCGGTCGATTTCCTGCGCAGGAACGCGATCTCTCTGGCGCACAAAGGGCAGGCGCCATCGAAGTACAGCGTCAGGGGCCACTTACAATACATGTACAACCTCTCATCTTTGTACAGGTTTTTGTATAAGTTAGCCGAAACCAGGAAAATCGCAATACAGCCGTACACCTGGCTGTCGCACGCCGCTGTCACTGACCTTTGTGCTCAGGTGATCACTTCACCTTCACCACGACCTTACCTTTGGCTCTACCTTCGGCCACGTATGCCAGTGCATCAGCTGTCGAGCCCAACGCGAAGGCGCGATCCATCACGGGCTTTATGACCCCGGCTTCAACCAGCCTGGCCAGCTCAGCCAGTTGCGCACCACTCGCCCTCATGAACAGAAACTTGTAGTTGACGCCCTTGTGCTCCGACTTTTTCCTGATCCCTCGGCTGATCAAGCGAACGACCTGCCTGAACAGCCAGGAAAGGCGAAGCTGTTCTGCGAACTCTGGGGTGGGTGGGCCTGAGATGGAAATCAACTGACCACCCGGCTTCAATACATGGAGAGATTTTTCGAGAACGTCACCGCCCAGTCCGCTGAGCACGACATCGTAATCACTCAGCTGCGACTCGAAGCGCTGCGTCTTGTAATCGATCACCACGTCCGCACCCAGCGCCTTGACCCACGACACGTTGCCGGTACTCGTGGTTGTGGCGACGAATGCTCCCAGGTGCTTGGCGACCTGAATGGCGATGCTACCGACGCCACCGGAGCCGGCCTGGATCAGAACCTTCTGGCCCGGTTGAACCTTGGCCATTTCCGCCAACGCCTGCCAGGCCGTGAGAGCCACCAATGGCAGCGAGGCCGCTTCTTCCATGTTCAGGTTGGCAGGCTTGAGTGAAACAGCAGATTCGCTGACCGCCACGAACTCGGCGAAGCCACCCATACGCGCCTGGTCTACCCGTGCGTAGACTTCGTCCCCTATCCGGAAACGACTGACTTTCCCTCCGACACGTTTCACAGTGCCAGCAACATCGTTACCCAGGATCAGAGGCATCTTGAACGGCAGGACCAGCTTGAACTCGCCCTTCCTGATTTTGATATCGAGGACGTTCACGCTTGCGGCATGAACCTCAACCAGAACGTCGAAATCATCCACCCGGGGCTCTGGAACTTCAGTGATATCACCAACGACGTCTTTGCCGTAGCGATCGATCAGAAACGCTTTCATGTTCTTAAAATTCCAAAAATATAGACGTGCCCGATGGGCTGGGTCATCGGGCAAGGTGCTGCCTTACTCTTCCAGGAACTGAAGGGCGTGTTTCAGGAAGCGCTCAGGGAACTGGAAGTGCGCGGCGTGACCGGAGTCGGGGTAGATCAGCAACTGGGCATCTGGAATGTTCTGTACCAGGTGCCACGAATTGATCGAAGGGATCATGACGTCGTCGACGCCATTGACCACCAAGGTAGGCTGCTTGATTTCGCTGAGGTAAGAAAAGCGGTTCTCACCCTGTGCCGACTGGACATAGGCTGCAAATGCAGCGCCCTGAGCCATTGCGACCTCAACCGAGCTTGGGGTGTCCTGATCGGCACGCTGGTTGCGCCGTTCCCAGAACGCCAGGCCCGCTTTCCTGGCAGCTTCCGAGCGACCGAAGAAGAGGAACAGGAAGTTCTCGATGGTGGGGACGGGGTTCGAAGCGGCCTCTCTCACACCCTCTGCCATGCTCGGATCACCACCGCGCAGGCCGGTGCCGAGCAGCACAAGCTTGCGCACCAACCCAGGGTGACGCAGTGCCACTTCCTGAACCTGCAAGCCACCGATGGAGAAACCGAGCAGGTCGACCTGCGTCAGCCCCAAGGCCTTGATGGCTGCTGCAATGTCATCCGCCATTTGCTCAATGGTGGTGGCCGGAGTGCCCGACGATGAAGCCACACCTCTACCGTTGAGCAGGATCACTTCGCGCCCCGCCGCCAGACCATCAGTGATGATCGGATCCCAGTGGTCGAGCCCGCCACGGAAATGGGCGATGAAGACCAGCGGCACACCAGAAGGGTTGCCCCAGCGGCGGTAGGTGAACGTGTCGCCGCCTACTTCAACTGTGCGGGTCGGAACGGTGAGATGGGTATGGCTCATGACGGTTTGCTCTTTCAGTGGAAGATACGACATAATGATGATGATCGTAATCTAAACCGTCAACGCCTTTGATGATGAACATCATCAATGTATGCTATTGGTTGGCTTGATAGCAGAGAGAGCAACGAAATGAAGGTCACAAAGGCCCAGGCACAAGCTAACCGAGCGCATATCGTGGAAACGTCTTCCAGGCTGTTTCGCGAGCGCGGCTATGACGGCGTCGGTGTTGCAGACCTCATGGCTGCCGCCGGCTTCACCCATGGCGGGTTTTACAAGCACTTCAAGTCCAAGGCAGATTTGATGGGCGAAGCAGCCACTTGCGGGATCAACAAGACGGTCGAGCAGATGCAGGGCATCCAGCTGGCCGACTTCGTCAAGTTCTACCTGTCCCGCGAGCACCGCGATGAGAAAGGCAAAGGTTGCACGCTAGCGGCGCTGGGCGCAGACGCTGCACGCCAGCCCAATGAGATCAAAGCTGCTTACGGCGCTGGGATCGAAGAATTGCTGGAGGTTTTACAAGGCAAAAATGAAGAGCCTGGCGCAAGCCGTGCTGAAATCATCGATACCTTCGCACATGCCCTCGGCGCCTTGGTTCTGTCTCGCGCCTGCCCGGACGACTCTCCACTGGCTGATGAGGTGCTCAGCGTTTGTCGTGAGAAGATTCTGGGCAAGCTGGGGTCCTGAGGCTGTTGCGGACTCCATGCCATTTCGATCCGATTGTTCACCACCCTCTGGCTGGCGACGGGCGTCGAGCGATTGCCGTAGCGGTCTCCAAGGCCGCCCCTGAGGTTGCAAGGCACCTCAGGTACTAGGTGAACCTGGGGCGGCTCACGCCTCCTCAGGCGAGACAATCAGCTTCAGGCACTTCAGGAACAGCGGCCGGTATTCATCAGGCAACCGTTCCAGCAATTTCCTTTCCACTTCAGCATCACGCGGCAGTACGCGCTCCAGCAGTTCAGCGCCTTCATTGCCCAAATACAACTGGTACGCACGCTGGTCGCTCTTGGCGCTGGTGCGCACCAGCATGCCGCTGGCGCACAGCCTCTTGACCATTTCGGCAACAGTGTTGCGATCCATGAACAAATGGCCGGCCAGTGCGTTCTGGGTCAGGCCGGGGTGCTGCGACACCACAATCAATGCGGCTTTCTGTCTGGGGGTGATCGACTCTCCGGCGAACGCTGTGTTGAACCGTTCCTCCGCCATGAAGTGAGCCCGCCGCAGCAGGTGGGAAACGATGTCTTCAAGGTGAAATTGATCGACAAGCGCCTGGCTTTGCGGGGAGAGTTTTGCGGGAGAAGGCGTGCGTATGGGCGGCATTGGTTGTCCGGTCATTCCTTGCGGGTTGCGATCCTTGGGATCGATGACTGTGTACGTGCACGTACTATTTATCTGGCAAATCAGCCAGTTAAGTATTGGCGCTTCGCCAGGAGGATTCAAGCCTGAGCAAAATGCCAGTGCACGTACGATTTTAGCCGAGGAATTGTCCTACAAATCGATTGACAGCATCTCTTTCCAGCCATAGGATTTATCTCGTTTAGGACGTATACGTACTTAAAGAGAACAAAAAATGTCTTCCTCGACCTCTGCGGCAACACATAGCGCGTGGACCCCCCTGATCAGCCGGACGCTACCCGCACCGCATTTTGCTTACAGCCCCGTGGTATCGGCAGGTGGCTTCATCCACGTTTCTGGCATGGTTGGGCTCGACCCAGCCCATGGCGGCCTGGTGGTTGGCGGCATGGCCGCAGAAGTTAGGCAGATCCTGGCCAACCTCAAAGGCCTGTGCAATGAATTGGGAATAGCCCTGGAGCAATTGATGCTGGCGCGGATCTACTGCGCCGACTTTGGCCAATTCGGCCTGATCAATCAGCACTGGGAGGCGTTTTTCCAGGGTGCGACCCCTCCTGCACGTACCAGTGTAGGGGTAACGGCGCTTCCGCTGGGTGCGCTGGTCGAGATGGAATTCCAATTCGCGGTCGATCCTTCACTGCCCTGATACAAACAATAAAACCAGGAGAAGCCACATGGCAAACGGTGAAATTATCAGCGGGTTTCTGGCCCCCCACCCACCCCATATCCTCTATGCAGAAAACCCTGTGCAGAACGAGCCGCGTGCCAAGGGGGGCTGGGAACAATTGCGCTGGGCCTACGAACGGGCGCGCGCGAGTGTCGAGGCGCTCAAGCCGGATGTGCTGTTGGTGCATTCGCCACACTGGATTACCTCTGTGGGACACCACTTCATTGGGGTCGAGCACCTGGCCGGCCGCTCGGTCGACCCCATATTCCCCAACCTGTTCCGCTTCGACTACTCGATAAAGTTCGATGTGGAACTGGCCGAGGTTTGCTGCGAAGAAGGACGCAAGGTGGGCCTGCAGACCAAGATGATGCGCAACCCGCGATTTCGCGTCGACTACGGCACTATCACCACGCTGCACATGATCCGCCCGCAGTGGGACATCCCGGTGGTATCGGTTTCGGCCAACAACACGCCGTATTACCTGAGCATGGAAGAAGGCCAGGTGGAGATGGATCTACTGGGCAAGGCCACCCGCGAAGCAATCATCAAGTCTGGCAAACGCGCGGTGCTGCTGGCCTCCAATACCCTGTCGCATTGGCACTTCCACCAAGAGCCAGAGCCACCGGAAGACATGACCAAGGAGCATCCGCAGAGCCAGCTGGGTTACCAGTGGGACATGCGCATGATTGACCTCATGCGCCGCGGGGAGATGAAAGAAGTGTTCCGCCTGCTGCCGCAGTTCATTGACGAGGCCTTCGCCGAACTGAAGTCCGGCGCGTTCACCTGGATGCACGCAGCCATGCAGTACCCGGAATTGGCGGCGCAACTGCACGGCTACGGGACGGTGATCGGCACCGGCAACGCGGTGATGGAGTGGAACCTCGTCAAGGCCGGCCTCGCTCGTGCCGCGACCCAAGCCATCTGAACGCTTCAATCCCGTCTTATTTCTCAGGTGAAACGACCATGACTGTTGTATCGGCCTTCCTGGTTCCTGGCAGCCCACTGCCCCAGCTGTGCCCCGACGTGCCCAACTGGCAGCGTTTTCAGCGTGCAATGCAACAGGCAGGTGTCGCGTTGAAGGCCTCTGAGCCGGACGTGGTGCTTGTCTACTCCACCCAGTGGTTCGCAGTGCTGGATGAAATCTGGCTGACCCGTCGACGCAGCCAAGACATTCACGTCGACGAAAACTGGCACGAATTCGGTGAGCTGCCCTATGACCTTTACAGCGATGTGACGCTGGCCAACGCCTGCATCGAAGCATGCCGTGCCCAAGGCGTGAATGCCCGTGGCGCTGACTACCAAGGCTTCCCGATTGACACTGGCACGATCGTCGCTAGCACCGCACTGGGTGTGGGCACTGAAGGGCTGCCACTGGTGGTGGCGTCCAACAATCTCTATGACAACGCCCAAGCCACCGAAAAACTGGCGGCGATCGCCGTGGCCTGCGCTGCCGGGCAGGGCAAGCGTGTGGCAGTGGTGGGGGTTGGCGGCTTGTCCGGCAGCCTGTTCACCAAGCCAATCGACCCCTGCGACGACCGCATCGTACACACCGAGGAAGATGCCTGGAATCGTCAGGTGCTGGCGCTGATTGAGACCGGTGACGTCGATGGGCTGCGGGAGGCGCTGCCCACCTACGCTGCACAGGCCCGAGTCGATATGGGCTTCAAGCATTTCCATTGGCTGCTCGGTGCGCTAGGCGGGCGCTTCCAGGGAGCCAAGGTTCATCACTACGGCGCGTTGTATGGCAGTGGTGCCGCCGTGGTGCAGTTTTACCCCTGTTGACTTGTATGCAGCAGCGCAGCCGCTAGCGCTGCCCTGCCAAGTGCGCCGACCCGGCGGTAGCCACGGCCGTCAAGCGTACTGATCGAACCATTCACCCAGGACCGTTTGCGTTGCCCGAGCAACGCAAGCAGCGCTCGCCTGCGCCCGCGATTCGCCGGGCCAGGCCTGCAGCAATCACGCGAGCCCGCCACAGCTCGCTGTCAGCCGAGTCATCGAGGTCAGTCATGAAACACTATCGCAATTACGTAAATGGTCGTTGGGTCGAGAGCCCAAATACCTTCGAAGATATCAGCCCGGTAGACGGCTCCCTGGTAGCCCTGGTCCATGAGGCTGACGGGGACCTTGTGGACGAAGCGGTCAAAGCCGGGCATCGTGCCGTTGCCGGCGTCTGGGGCCGTACCACTGCGGCCGACCGTGTGGCCGTGCTGCGCAAAATTGCGGACGAAATGGAGCGCCGCCAGGCGGACTTCCTTGCCGCCGAGATGGCCGACACTGGTAAGCCGTTGTCCATGGCCTCCGTGATCGACGTGCCGCGTGGCATCGCCAACTTCCGCACCTTCGCAGACATACTCGCTACCGCACCGCTGGACAGCCATCGCCTGGACCTGCCAGATGGCGCCTACGCGCTCAACTACGCAGCCCGCAAGCCCTTGGGTGTGGTCGGGGTGATCTCGCCCTGGAACCTGCCGCTGCTGTTGCTGACGTGGAAGGTTGCGCCCGCACTGGCCTGTGGCAACGCCGTGGTGGTCAAACCTTCGGAAGACACCCCTGGCACCGCAACACTACTGGCCGAGGTGATGCAAGCCGCCGGCGTACCGGATGGTGTGTTCAACCTGGTACATGGCTTCGGCCCGAATTCGGCGGGCGAATTCATTTCGCGCCATCCGGACATCAGCGCCATCACCTTCACCGGCGAATCGCGTACCGGCACCACCATCATGCGCGCCGCCGCCGAAGGGGTTAAGCCGGTGTCGTTCGAGCTCGGTGGCAAGAACGCGGCGATCATCTTCGCCGACTGCGACTTCGACAAGATGATCGACGGCATGATGCGCGCGCTGTTCCTCAACAGCGGGCAGGTCTGCCTGTGCTCGGAGCGGGTGTATGTCGAACGCCCGCTGTTCGAGCGCTTCTGCACTGCCCTTGCAGAGCGCATCAAGACAATGAAGGTTGACTGGCCTCACGAAGCCGCGACCCAGATGGGGCCGCTGATCTCGTCCAAACACCGCGACAAGGTGCTGAGCTACTTCGAACTGGCCCGCCAGGAAGGCGCAACCTTCATTGCCGGTGGCGGCGTGCCACGCTTTGGTGACGCGCGCGACAACGGCGCATGGGTCGAGCCGACGGTAATTACGGGCCTGCCGGATGATGCGCGCTGCGTGCGCGAGGAGATCTTCGGACCCATCTGCCACATTTCCCCGTTCGACAGCGAGCGCGAAGTCATCGCCCGCGCCAACGACACCCGCTACGGCCTGGCCGCGACGGTATGGACCAGCAACCTGAGCCGCGCGCACCGCGTCAGCGAAGCCATGCGGGTGGGCATCAGCTGGGTGAACACCTGGTTCCTGCGCGACCTGCGCACGCCGTTCGGTGGCGCCGGCTTGTCCGGTATCGGCCGCGAGGGCGGCATGCATTCGCTGAATTTCTATTCGGAACTGACCAACGTCTGCGTGCGCATTGACCAGGAGAGCGAACAATGACCGAACGACATCAACAGGTGGCCGACCTGCTCGACCAAGCGGCAAAAAGTGGTGAACCGGTGTCGCCGGTGCGCGATCAGCTTGATGCCATCGCCGACGCCTACAAGGTGCAGCAGCTCAATACCCAGCGCCAGGTGAGTGCCGGGCGACGTATCACCGGGCGCAAGATCGGTCTGACCTCGCACTCGGTGCAGCAGCAGCTGGGTGTGAATCAGCCTGACTTCGGCACACTGCTCGATAGCATGGAAGTCAGCGACGGCGAGACGATCGCCTGGCCCCGCCTCATGCAGGCCAAATGTGAGGCTGAGGTGGCGCTGGTACTGGAACACGACCTGGACCGCGAGCAGATCGTGCTCAGCGACCTGCTGGCGGCTACCGCCTATGTGTTGCCGGCCATAGAAGTGGTCGGCAGCCGCATCGCCGACTGGAACATCAGCATCCTCGACACCATCGCCGATAACGCCTCGGCAGGGCTGTACGTGCTCGGCCAGCGGCCAGTGAAGCTCGGTGATCTGGACCTGCGCCTGGCCGGCATGGTCATGGAGCGCCGAGGCGAGCCGGTTTCATTCGGCGTAGGGGCCGCGTGCCTTGGCCACCCGCTCAATGCTGCACTCTGGCTGGCCCGTACCCTGGTCGAGGCGGGCACCCCGCTGCGGGCCGGCGACGTGGTGCTCAGCGGTGCATTGGGGCCAATGGTAAGCGTTGCGCCCGGTGATGTTTTCGAGGCACGTATCCAAGGTTTGGGCAGTGTCCGGGCCTGTTTCGATTCCGCTAGCTGAGGTGATCTGCATGAAAATTGAACGTATTGCCAAACGCCTCGACGATGCCGCCCTGTACGCCCAGGCCACGTTGCAATTAGGCGGCGAAGATACCGTGACCCTGGAAGAGGCTTATGCGGTTCAACGCCTGCTGATCGAGAAGCGCCTGGCCCGTGGGGCGCGCCAGGTGGGTGTCAAAATGGGCTTTACCAGCCGCGCCAAGATGGCGCAGATGGGCGTGTCCGACCTGATCTGGGGGCGGCTGACCTCAGATATGTGGATCGAGGAAGGGGGCAGCATCGACCTGTCTCGCTACGTGCACCCGCGCGTCGAACCAGAGGTGTGTTTCTTGCTGGGCAAGCGCCTTGAAGGGCACGTTACGCCGCTGCAGGCCCTGGCCGCTGTGGAAGCGGTGGCGCCGGCACTGGAGGTGATCGACTCGCGCTATTGCAACTTCAAGTTCTCGCTGCCCGCCGTGGTGGCCGACAACGCCTCATCGTCCGGCTTCGTGGTCGGCGGCTGGCAGCGCCCGGACACTGACCTGGGCAACCTGGGGCTTGTGATGAGTTTCGATGGCCGCGCGGTGGAGATGGGCAGCACGGCGGCGATCCTCGGCGCGCCGGTACGCGCACTGGTAGCAGCAGCGCGCCTGGCGGCGCAACAAGGCGAGGCGCTCGAGCCCGGCAGCCTGGTACTGGCCGGTGCGGCGACGGCGGCCGTGGCGCTTCGCCCAGGCGTAGCGGTGCGCTGCGAATTTCAGGACTTGGGAAGCGTAGCGTTTGAAACGCTGCGCGAGGAATAAGCCATGAGCGACAAATCGCAGACCCACGCCCGGGTAGTAGACGGCAAAGCCACACCGCTTGGGGCCTTCCCCCACGTCAAGCGTGCCGGTGACTTCCTGTTCGTCTCTGGCACCAGCTCGCGGCGCCCGGACAACAGCATCGCCGGTGCAGAGCCGGACGCCTCTGGGCGCATACGCCCATGCATCGAAGCACAGACCCGCGAGGTGCTGAACAACATCCGCGACATCCTGCGCAGTGTCGGTGCCGACCTGGAGGACGTAGTGGAAGTGTGCAGCTATCTGGTCAACATGAACGACTTCTCCCAATACAACCAAGTGTACGGGCAGTTTTTCGATGCCGACGGACCGACCCGCACCACCGTCGCCGTGCACCAGCTGCCGCATCCGCATCTGGTCATCGAAATCAAGGCTGTGGCCTACAAGCCGCTGCGCTGAACCAACTCGTAGATGTGCAGATATCACCCGATACGGTTGTCTGCACTGCAAAGGAGAAGAACAGATGTCATCTGCTCGCATACCGGTAGCGATCATCGGCTCTGGCAACATTGGCACCGACCTGATGATCAAGATCCTTCGCTGCTCCGATACGCTTGAGGTGGGAGCCATGGTGGGTATCGACCCGGCATCAGACGGTTTGGCCCGCGCTGAGCGCCTCGGTGTACCCACCACCGCAGGCGGGATCGACGGGCTGCTCGCGCTGCCCAATTTCAAGGAAATCCGCATCGCCTTCGATGCCACCTCCGCTGGGGCGCACAAGGTGCATGACAGCAAGCTGCGTGCCCATGGGGTACGCATCATCGACCTCACCCCTGCAGCCGTCGGCCCGTATGTCGTCCCGGTGGTGAACTTCGCCGAGCATGCCCACGAGCCGAACCTGAACATGGTCACCTGCGGCGGCCAGGCGACCATCCCGATCGTGCATGCGGTGGCGGGCGTGGCGCCGGTGCATTATGCCGAGATCGTCGCGGCAATCTCCAGTAAGTCGGCCGGCCCCGGCACCCGTGCCAACATCGACGAATTCACCGAGACCACCTCACGCGCCATCGTCGAGGTCGGCGGCGCGGCGCGCGGCAAGGCGATCATCGTGCTCAACCCGGCCGAGCCGCCATTGATCATGCGCGACACGGTGTATTGCTTCGTGCCGTTGGACGCCGACACCCAAGCCATCGTAGACGCGGTCGAGCAGCGCGTGGCCGAGGTTAACCGCTACGTGCCGGGTTACCGCCTCAAACAACACGTTCAGTTCGAGCACTTCACCGAGAACAACCGGCAGAACATCCCTGGCCTTGGCTGGAGCACCGGCATCAAAGTCGCGGTGTATCTCGAAGTGGAAGGTGCCGGGCACTACCTGCCGGCCTACGCCGGCAATCTGGACATCATGACCAGCGCGGCGCTGACCGTCGCTGAACGTATCGCCCAGGCGCAGTTCACTGATCAGGGGTTGTGAAGATGATCGACACGAACAAAAAGATCCATATCTCAGACGTGACCCTGCGCGACGGTATGCATGCCGTGCGTCACCGCTACAGCCTGGAACAGGTCGCGTGCATCGCTCAGGCCCTGGACCAAGCCGGCGTCGACAGCATTGAGGTCGCCCATGGCGATGGCCTGCAGGGTTCGAGCTTCAATTACGGCTTCGGTGCCCATACCGACCTTGAGTGGATCGCCGCGGTAGCCGCAGTGGTGCAGCGCGCCCGCATCGCCACGTTGCTGCTACCGGGCATTGGCACTGTGCACGACCTCAAGGCCGCCTACGATGCTGGCGCGCGGATCGTGCGCGTGGCCACCCACTGCACCGAGGCCGATGTCTCGCGCCAACACATCGAATACGCCCGGTCCCTGGGCATGGACACCGTGGGCTTCTTGATGATGAGCCACATGCAGACCCCGGCTGGCCTCGCCAGGCAGGGCAAACTGATGGAAAGCTACGGTGCACAATGCATCTACGTTGTGGATTCCGGTGGCGCGATGAACATGTGGGACATCGCCGAGCGCTTCAAGGCCTTGAAGGACGTGCTTGACCCAGCGACGCAGACCGGCATGCACGCCCACCACAACCTCAGCCTGGGCGTGGCTAACAGCCTGGTCGCCCTGGAGCACGGCTGCGATCGCGTCGATGCCAGCCTGACCGGCATGGGCGCCGGGGCCGGCAACGCACCGCTCGAGGTATTCGCCGCCGCCGCCGAGCGCATGGGCCTGAACCACGGCTGCGACGTGAAAAAGCTGATCGATGCCGCTGAAGACATTGTCCGTCCCCTGCAGGAACGGGTGGTGCGGGTAGACCGGGAAACGCTGGCCTTGGGTTATGCAGGGGTCTATTCAAGTTTCCTGCGCCATGCCGAGGCGGCCGCGGCCAAATACGGCCTGTCGACTTTCGACATTCTGGTTGAACTGGGCAAGCGCCGCATGATCGGTGGCCAGGAAGACATGATCGTCGATGTCGCCCTGGATTTGCTCAATCAAGGATGAACACTGCCACTTGGCAAAAATTCAATGAACTTGTGAACATCAATGCGCATGACAGGAAAGGCTTATAATGATTAACAAGACCGCTATTTCTTTGTTGCTGGCTTCTGTCGCCATGAATATCAGCGCGGCAGAACATAATATTGTTTGTAAAAGCCCACTGCCTGTACCTGCCCCGCAGGAGGAATGGTCGCTGTTCCAAGATACGGTAAAGCGTGCACCTGCGGTGATGGGTGACGTCCACCGTGAGTTTTATGGAAAAGGCTTGGACAACTTTGGGGACCTTCGTTTGCCGCAGGGCGAAGGGCCCTTCCCCGTGGTGATTGTTATCCATGGCGGGCGTTGGAGCGCTGATGTAGGCCTGGATTACATGGCGCCAGTCGCTGATATGCTGACCAAGGCGGGTTTTGCAACGTGGAACATCGAATACAGCCGGGTAGGCAGCTATGGCGAATGGCCCAACTCCTTCAAATCCGTTGCGGGGGCTGCTGATCATTTACGCGAACTGGCCAAAAAATACCCCTTGAATCTCAGAAGAACCGTGACACTCGGCCATTCTTCGGGGGGGCATTACGCTTTATGGTTGGCTGGGCGAAATCTGTTAAAGGCGCAGTCTGAGCTCTATGTGAAAAACCCTTTGTCGATCAGCGGCGTGCTGGTGCTGGACGGGGTTGTTGACCTGGCATGGCATGCTCAACTCCCTCGCGGCAAAGACATACAGCCGAAAGTGCTAGGCCACGTTCAGGGAAAGGAGTTGCAGGCGCGACTTCAGGAAGTATCGCCCACCCAGATGCCAATCATAAAGGTACCGCAGGTTTTCATTACAAACCAAAGCGACCGCTTCCCGTCCGTTCTTGATTACGTGAAGCGTGCCACCGCCGCTGGAGCCAACTCGAAGTATGATGCCCTGTGTTCTTCCAATCATTTTGTGCCCGTAGACACATCCAATGGCGAAGTGACAAAAAAGATCATCGAATACACGACCGAACTCGCCCAATAAAAAAAGCATTAGCCCGGCGCAATCGCACGCCGGGATAACCACCTCCCCTGCCTTTCCAAACAATAACAATCGAGGGCTACCTCTATGTCTGTCCGCATAAAAAACGTGGTCGCCATGTCATGCTTTTTACCTGGAGTGGTTTGTTGCTTTGAAGCACTGGCCGAGGCGAAAAGCGGTTTCTTCGAGGGAAGCTCTCTTACACTTGATACCCGCCAGTGGTATTCCAAGGAAATCGGGAGACGCAACACCGTATATCGGTATAAAACGGACGAAGGCCCGCAGGTTTCGCATGACCGAGTGGCCTGGCAGCAAGGTTTCAAATTGGGATTCGAGTCCGGCTACACCTCGTGGCCCGTGGGGGTAGGACTGGACCTTGCTGCCTATTCTGTCGTCGCGTTAGAACGCGACACGGGTGACGCTGCGGGGGGTAGTAACAGAATGCTGGTGAACAGCGATGGCGATGTACAACCTACATGGAGTCGCTTGGGCGTTGCCGCAGTCAAGTTGCGAGCCGCCGAGACCGACGTAAAAATCGGCCGTCATCAGGTGGCCACGCCTGTCATGAATTTTTCGGATACTCGTACTGTTCCTGCCTCTTTCGACGGGCTGTCGGTTGAAAGCTCATCCTTTGATGGCCTGGTGTTAAAGTCTGGTTACTTCTCAAAAATGGCGCCACGTTATGCTGCAGGCACCGAAGACATCGGACTGCAATACGCCATGCGCCCGGTCACCAGTGATTGGACCGCTTATTTTGGCGGGGACCACACTAGCGCGAACGGCTTGAAAACCAGTGTTTATATTTCGCGCATTCAGGATATTTGGGACAGGCAATATTTTGGCCTGGCACAGACATTCCAATCGAAAGGGCTCACCACATCGGTGAAGCTATCGATGTACAATACGAAATCAAGCGGAAAGGAAGAAGCTGGCCCTATCGATCAGCAGGCATTTGGTCTGGCCATCACCCCGCGCTTCAAGAACCACTCAGTGGAATTCGGCCTTCAGAAAATTGTGGGTGATGAATTCTTTGACTTCGTGAAAGAGTCAAATGCCATTGAGCTACCGAACACCATGGTTTCTTACTTTAACGGCCCGAACGAAACCTCCTTTCAGGTCAAATATATAAATGACTGGGCTGCTTACGGCGTTCCTGGATTTAAAAGCATACTCTGGCACACCCGGGGCTGGGGTATTGATGGAACGGGCTATGACGGGGGCCCAAAGGGGGTTTACACGGCTTCGCTGCTTCAGGACAACGAACGCCATAACGAAACCGGCCTTTTAGGGAGTTACACATTTCAATCTGGCGAATTAAAGGGTGGAAGTATTCTTGCAGGTTACGCTTGGCACCGCGCAAGCAGCCACCAGGCCGAGGGTAACTTTGATGAGCTGAGGGTTATTCTCAGAATGCCCTTTTCTATTTTCTAAGTGATAACGCTGCCCTATTGCTCGCTGGCGTTATCTTGCGCAGGGCCTGTACGCGCCTAAAGCGGCGCGTACAGGCTCAAGCGGGTATTTCCGTGACCCTGGCGGGCCCCTTACCAAGGGGCTGGCCTCCGAGAGTTCGTGCCTGGAGCATGCCTGCATGACAACCTTTCTTTACAACGACTTCACCACCACCGCCCAACTCGACGAGCAATACGACATCGAGGCCTCGGTGACGGATTTCGACGGCTATGTGCGGGAGTTCATCGCGCAAAGCCAGGCCGTGCGCGCCGAACTGCCCAACCAGTTGGACGTGCCCTACGGCCCGACCCTGGACGAGACTTTCGATGTGTTCTTCCCGCCACAGGACGTCAACGAGGCCCTGCGCCCGGCGGTCTTCTTTGTCCATGGCGGCTACTGGCGAGCGACCACCAGCAAGGAGTGGAGCTACGTCGCCAAGGGCCTGGCCGCGCAAGGCGTGGTCACGGTTGTGGAGAATTACACCTTGGCGCCGAAGGTCGCCATCGCCGAGATCGTGCGCCAGCACCGCGCGGCGTTCAGCTTCATGTGGCGCAACGCCGAACGGTTCGGCATCGACCGTGAGCGCATCGTCGTGGTCGGCCATTCGGCAGGCGCCCATGGTGTCGTCGAGCTGCTGGCCACCGACTGGGTCGGCGACTATGGCTTGCCCGCACAGCCCTACTTGGGCGCCATCGCGGTCAGCGGGGTGTATGACCTGCGCCCACTGCCGCACACCTTTCTGGCCAAGACGCTGGATTTTACCTGGCAGTCGGCCGAGGCTCTGAGCCCGATCCTGCACATTCCCCGGAAACTGGCACCTCTGATGCTGCCCTACGGGCTTCGTGAGACCGCCGAGTTCCGTCGCCAGACCATCGACTATGCCCAGGCCTGCATCGAGGGAGGCGTGCCGGTGGAGCTGCTGGCCCTGGATCTGGACCATTTCAATATCCTCGACGATCTGGCAGCAGGAAGCGGACCAATGTTTCAGCGGATCATTCGATGGCTGGGTTTGTAGGCAGTACTCAGCTTGGTGAACCCTGCGGGATTCGGCTTTCCGGCGATAGGGCCAGCATTGGCGCCCGTACTTCCAGGAAGCCAATCCACGTCAAAAGACACCACAACAGAAAGCCCGCCGCGGTGGTCATTTTTCACGCTGCACAGCCGTGAATTTTGACTGCCACCGCGTTACAAGCTGTTACATCGAACGGCCGAAAAAATCAGATTTAACCCCTTTCCTGTAGGGCATTTCCCAAAAATACTGTCGCCGCCCATTTTTCGTTGCACATGGCCAACGTGGATTCTAGTCTCGGCCGGTCGCTGCCAATTCAGCGACCGGTTTTGACAAATCGTCTTCGTTGTCCACATGTGCACACTAGTCATGGTGGCTGTACGTGCGGGCACCCTCTGGTGCGCCGAGTGCCAACGTCTCGGTCCGTCAACCCGCGTACAGCTGCCACCCCAATTGCTTGACGGCATTGCCGTGATAGCTCCAGCGTTCGACGTTGGAGTTCGATCATGCTCAAGATCGTTCCCGATCCGCCTCACAATCCGCACTCCCTCGAAGACACGCTGATGATGGCCACCGAAGAAACCGTATTCACCGTGGGCAAAACCACCTTCTAGGTAGAACCTGGAGGCGGCTCCCAGAGCGTCAGCGTTGGCCAAACATCCAACCAGCTTTTGGACTTGACGCGGTCTTGATAGATAGCTGCTTTATCCGTGGCGAACCTCCCTACTGGCCGGATGGTCAAGTCAAAAAGATCGTCGAGCCCCAGCGGCGCAGCGATTTCGAATGTTCCGTCCTCTCGTAGTCTTACCGCTACCGCCGTGGCGGTTTCTGGCCAGTAACGCATTGCATCGGTCGCCGATTGATAGGGCTCGTCGTCGTTCTGAACATGCATTCTCGCCTGGTTTTTCACAGACCACTGTACGTTCAAGTATTGGCCTCTGAGGATTGCTTCCAAAGCATCATCTTGTTCGGGGGTGCAGTTCATGCCGTCAAACCAGATAACGTCAACGTCTGTTGAAACCGGAGATGCTGCGTTACCGTGCAAATGATCCCAAACCGCGTTTCGAACGAAACCTGCTCCTATCCAGCAGTCGGGCAAGTTTAAGGAGCGTACAATTTCGAGCAACCTTCGCCGAACAGGGTCATCCGAAATAACTGCTTGGATTGTTGAAATATAGTCCACCTTGAAATCACCTTATCGAAGCTAGGTCGGCATCCACAGATGCGGTAGCAACTCCCCGATCCCACTTGCCCTCTGTGTCGGTAAGCGCGTCAACACGCGCTTCAGGTAAGAATTTAAGCGTCCTTCCAACCGTCCTGGATCACTAAGCCGGGGCGTCAAAGCCCCAGCTCTCAATCCCCCCGACAATCCGTGAAAAACCTTTTTCAACCCGAATAAGATGCCGTTCTTCTGGCCAGGCTGGTGCGATTGAGTTCGATCTCGTCATTCACGTCGACACCTCGATAAACCATTGAAGTCTCGTGACGGACGTAATCCCCTTCACGCTGAGCACTCAGCCAGTTGAATGAACCGACACACAAAAGACTCTGATCGGCCATGACGATCTTGCTGTGTACCTTATTGACGATACGAACAGGAATACCCTGGGTTTTCAACTCCGCCAAGGTAGCGTTGAACGCCGCGACCTTTTGCGGCTCACCCTGAGGTTTTCGGGTTGAAATTTCAGTATTGAGCTGCAGGTCGGTGAACACCTCGACCTTGACGCCGCGATCCACCGTTGCACGCATTTGCTCAAGCGCCCCTGTAGTGAACAGGCAATCCAACTTGACCCACGGCGTGATGATCTGAACCTGGTGGCTGGCCGTTTGCAGTGTGTCTTTCAAGAACTGGTCATGCTGCCACCAGTCGTGCAAATGACTTAATCCCGTGCTCGCGGTGTGCAAGTCTTGCCTGGGCTGATGCTCGAACTGCAACTCACTGGCAGGGTCGGCCAGCAGGTACTTCGCCAGTAGCCCGCGCGGTTTGCTGACAGGCACCTGACCCATCAGATCCATGTCACCAAACACCAGGAAGCTGTCCTTGGCCCGGGACACTGCCACATTGAGCATACTGTCGCGACGATCAATGAAACCGCCATCGGCATGCTTGGAATATACCGCCGAGAAAATCACTACCGGCCGCTCTGCGCCCTGGAACGAATGCACTGTACCGACAGTGATCTGGTCTGCCCCTTTTCCAGCGTTCAGGCCCAATGCCTGGCATGCCTCGGCGATGGCGCGGCTTTGGGCCCCGAATGGCGTTATCACCCCAACGATCTCGTGAAGCGATTTTTGCGGGTAGCACTGCTTCAGCTCATCTGCATGGGCGTGAAGCCACGCAGCAATGGTCTGCGCCTCGAACAGGTTTTGGCGGCTGCCATGGCTGTTTTGCTCACACAAGCCGTCGATATGGAGGTAGCCAAGGCCCGGTAAGCCTTCCTGCGCTGCCCGCCCCCGGCGAGGCAGCAGTTTGCCCTTGTAGCAAAGGGTATTGCAGAAGGCGATGATCGAGTCATAGCAGCGGCGATGCTCGTACAGGTACATACCCCGGGCAAGGTCGGGATCGTAGTGATAACGGCTGGTAGACTGAGCGATGGCCATCACGCTGCCACTTGCGGCACTGCGCCCGGCTTTGCAGAAGGCCTCGTAGTCCTCCTCGGCATGGGTGTGCGAAACCAGCCCAGCACTGGTGAGGTTGCCGATATCCACCTTGGCCGGGATCGACCAGATTGGCTCGATCTGTTGGGTGTCGCCGATGACCAGCGCCTGGCGAGCAAGGGCAAACGACGGCGCGGCGACCTCCGGCAACACCTGCCCAGCTTCGTCGACGATCAGCAAGTCGATGAAGTTGACCAGATAGTCGTCGATGTAATCACCGTCGTCGTAGCGCTTGCACGACAGCTCCTTGGGTAGCCTGAAAAAGGTCGAGACCACACAAGGCGTGAGCTTCATCCAACGGCGCCAGTTCTTGATCAGCGTCTTGGCACCGGTTTTCTTGCGGCTGTCGAGTATCTCCTGCAGCTCCTCGCTGACTTCCAATAGCCAACGCCCTTCCCAATAGTGGGTAGTCAGCAGGAATATTTCGAAACGCAGTGACGTATCGGCCCAGCGGTCGCAGTCCTCCAGAGTGGCCTGGGCAGCAGGCTGGCCGGCCGCATCAGCCAGCGAGCTGATCGCGCCATGCCAACCGTGCAGCCGCTGTTGTTCAGCCTCGAACAGTTGCTGAGCGGTTTGCAGCAGTTGGGTGAGCCGCTGATGCTCCTGGCCCGCTTGGGCCTGCGCAGCTTCAAGCCGCGTTTCGATTTCGCCCAAAGTCGCAGCGTTCTGCAGCTCGGCATCGGCGCCATCGAGCTGCAATTTGGCCAGGCGAAGGCGCTTGGCGGCAATGGGGCGAATCCAGCTGAACAGGCTGTAGAACAGTGACTCATGTGCCAGGTAATGCTTGAAATCTTTGAGCCGCTTCTGTGCAGTGCCCAGTTGCTGCAGCTGGTCGAGCTGAGCGGTTTGTCGGGCCTGCAGAGTGGCCTGTGGGTCATCCCCCAACGCAACGCGAAGCGCCTCCCGAGCGCGGACGAGCGCCGCCCACGCCTGCTCGATATCGGCAAGTTGCTGCTGGCGCGCCTTGATTTGCTGTTGCAGTAACCCGACCGTACGCTCGACATCGAGGTCTTGAACACCCGGGAAAGCCGCTGCCGCCTGTACCAAGTAGGCGTGCTTGGCCTTGTCCAGATAGGCGCAAGACTCCAACTCATGAAAGAAGCTCTTGGTCTGGTAGACACCGGAAAGCTCCGCTTCGGCCGATGCCTTCGGGAAGTAGGCGCCAAAGCTATTGATGCCAGGCAACCAACGGCCCGCCAACGGTCCGGTGCCCTCGGCAAAGTCTTTGCCGAAAGCCGCGATGATATTGGTCACCGCCTGGTTGTTGGTGGAACTGGCGACAATCACCGGAGGCTCGCCACCTGCCACAGCGGCCTTCGCCCAAAGCGAGGCGACCACCGACAGCACGAGTGTGGTTTTGCCGGTGCCCGGTGGACCATTGACTGCCAGCACATCGCCCGCCTGCCCGGCCACCAGATGCGCCAAGGCATCACGCTGGGCAGGGGCCAGTGCGTATTCGTCACCAGCGTGGCCCAAGCGCGCGGCAAAAAGGCTACCAGCGGGCAAGCAAGGCTCGTCCGGGCTTGGGTGACGTTGGGCGAAGCGCTCGAACAACGGGGCATCGGGCTTATGCTGACGCAGGTAGTCGTAGAGGTTGACGATGTTCTTGCTGAAGCCGTCAGGTTTGTCTTCTTTGAACAGCAAGCTGTACTTGGCCGGCTTCATGCCGTCTTCGGCCGCATCCCACCCCTTACCGACCTCACGGGCCATCCGCAGGCAGAACGCGTAAAACTTACGCCACTGTTCAAGATGCTGCTCAATGTCGATTATTTCCCCCTCACCCGGCGGTGTGAAAGCGGGCACCTCTTCGACCGACAAAAAGTCATCCAGCGCAGACTGTGCCCCGATGAAGAAAGTGTCCTTGTCCAGCGGCTCAAGAATGTCACGCGGCACTAAAGCTTGTGTGGTCGGGTAAAGGCGCCCATCACGGCACACCAATACGGTACAGATCAGCGGGGTGACCGCTGCAGGCAAGCCCGTCCGAACCTTGCCGTGCTCGCGCTGTGACAGATAAACCCAAGGGCGCAGCGTGACTTTTATGGTCGAAGCGTCTGGCGCCTCATCGGCAAACAGCTTGGCTGCAAGTTCTTCTGGCAAACCACCCTTCTGCACATGCTCCATCCCGACCGGGGTGAGCGCTTCGGCTTGCCTGGAGTTGAGCGCGCCATTGCCGTTTTCAGCGTCGGCGAGGGAGGTGCGCCAGTAATTGGCGAGTTTTAGGGCGTAGTCGTTCATCGTCCTGATCTGTTACGGACCGGCACTCAATGTTGCGGTCGAAAGCGGATGGGGTAACGCTGCACATTGGTGAAGCGCGCCTGGATCCGGATGGTCTTTAGCGAATGGAAGGCTGTCAATGGCTGATTGCCATCCATTAGCCTTGGGGTTGCTCAACCACCGCCATACAATCGTTCTTTTGCCTACGACAGGAAGTCACCATGCAACGAATCGTCATTCTGGGCAACGGCGGCAGCGGCAAGTCCACCCTTGCCCGCGCCTTGGGAGAACACCTGGAGCTTTCCGTCGTTCACTTGGACAAACTCTTCTGGGAGCCCGGCTGGGCGGAACCTGACGCCGAACAGTTCCGTGACCGTGTACGCGATGCCGTTGCTGGTGACGCCTGGGTGTGTGAAGGCAACTATGCGCGCCGTACCTTCGACCTGCGTTTGCCGCGAGCGGACCTGATCATCTGGCTCGACACGCCCAAGCTCACCTGTTTCATTCGGGTGCTGTTACGCCTGCTTCGCATCCAGCCACGGCCTGATCGTGCGGAAGGTTGTGAGGAAAGGTTCGACCTGGAATTTCTCAAGTTCGTGTGGACGTTCGACCGGAATTACCGACCTGGTATCGAAGCAGTTCGCCTTAAGCTCGGGGCACAGGTGCCTACAATTCACTTGCGAGGGAAGCGAGGAATCAGGGCGTTTCTCGATAGGCTGCCAGCAGCCCGGCGCGAACCTGGCTCGATGATCAGTGGAGTTTAAGTCGCCTACCCCATACTCGATGGATATCACATACGCAGAGCCGTAGCGCTTGGTGATCGTGCGTGCGGCCTGTCAAACCCCACACTTTGATTTTGTAGCGCGTGCCCCTATGCTCCCCGCTCAATGTGGCTACCCGGACGCAGCTGCCGTAATCACTCAAGGACTGGCATGACCAAGCTCACCAAACTTCGAATTTTTCTGACACTGGGCGCGCTCATTGGCATCGCGCCGGTCACCTACTCCTTCATCGGGGCCACGCTGTTTTTGGCAGTAATGCTCTTCAAGGTGCCGGAGTTTGTGGTACCCGTCTTCTTGATTTCCACGTTCGGTCTGTGGGGGTGCTGGAAGGCCTATGCGGCAGCCATGGTTCGCGAGCCGAAACTACCCAAGGACAGGCGAGTTATGGCTGCAGTCATCATTGCGCTGGTCTGGGGGCTGATCTTGGCAGGGGGCTTGGGCTGGGTCAGCGAATTGAATGAACTGGAGTGGTATTCAGTTTTTGTGTTGTTCTACCCAATGCCTGGTTTGACTGCGGTGGTCATGCTCCTTGTGACTCACCGAAGAGCGCGCCAGGCTTCAGAAGAGGGTATTGTGGCAGCAGCTGAATGAGGCCTCTTCAGTTTTCTCGGGGCACGGGTGGAAAAAGAGAAATGAGCGCTGACTGGCATGCCGCCCACTCTGCCCAGCCCTGAATTTTGACTGCCACCGCGTTACAAGCTGTTACATCGAACAGCCGGAAAAATCAGATTTAACCCCTTTCCTGTAGGGCATTTCCCAAAGATACTGCCGCCGCCCATTTTTCGTTGCACATGGCCAATGTGGATTCTAGTCTCGGCCGGTCGCTGCCAATTCAGCGACCGGTTTTGACAGACCGTCTTCGTTGTCCACATGTGCACACTGTTATGGTGGCTGTACGTGCGGGCACCCTCTGGTGCGCCGAGTGCCAACGTCTCGGTCTGTCAACCCGCGTACAGCTGCCACCTCATTGTTTGACAGCAAGGCCGTGGTAGCTCCACCGTTCGACGTTGGAGTTTCATCATGCTCAAGATCGTTCCCGATCCGCCTCACAATCCCCACTCCCTCGAAGACACGCTGATGATGGCTGCCGACTACGCGCTCTGCCCCGAAGTCGTTGCCCAACACGCGATGTTGATGCAGCCGAAATCACCCGTGTCCGTGATGATCATGACCTCGATGCACGAGCTCGATGCCCTGCGCAAATTGCTCGAGTCAGCACTGGCCCAAATACAAAAGCCAGCCGACCCGCAGACGCTGCATTAATCCTCATCATGATCTGCCTGGCCTGGCTCTTTCACGGGCTAGCTCTCTCGCACAGCACCGCCCCTGAGGTTGTAGACGCCCCTCAGACGCCCGGTGAAACCTGTGGGAGTCCGGCTTGCCGGCGATGGGGCCCGCCCAGGCAGCTACACCTTCAGGGAGATCAAAAAATGGCCACCGAAGAAACCGCATTCACCGTCGGCAAAACCACCTTCTACCAAGGTGAAAACCAGACCCACCCCCTGTTCCGCATCGAGCCCGGCATCCCTTGCCAAAGCGCCCGCGAACAGGCCTCGGAACTGATGGGCTATGCCCGCGACCTGACCATCGACGGCCTGATGGAAGACAAACCCCAGCTGCTGTGGGCCTCGCACTACCTCCGCGCCCTGGCCAAGGCCCTGCTCGATGATGCCGAGCTGGGCATGATGAAAACCCCGTGAACACACCCCTACCTGCAGGCCCACTCCGCCCTCCCGAAACCGTGCTGAACGGTAGTAAGGCACGTGCAGTTCGCCCACAATCAGGCACTGAGTTAAACCTGGGACGCACCGCATGCTCACCACCCTCGCCATCGGCAACTACCGCTCCATCAACCACCTTGTGTTGCCTTTAAGCCAACTCAACCTGGTGACCGGCGCCAACGGCAGCGGCAAATCCAATCTGTACAAAGCCCTGCGCCTGCTCGCCGAGACCGCCCAGGGCGGTGTGATCGAAGCGCTTGCCCGCGAAGGCGGGCTGGATTCGACCTGGTGGGCCGGGCCAGAGATGAGTGCGCGCATGAAGCGCGGTGAAGTGCCCATACAAGGCCAGCATCCGAGCGAGGCCAAACGCCTGCGGCTGGGCTTCGCCACCGAGGATTTCGGCTTTGCCATCTCGCTGGGCTTGCCGATACCCCTGCCCTATCCCACCGCATTCATGCTCGACCCCGAGATCAAGTGCGAAGCCATCTGGGGCGCTGGGGCTTATCGCCCATCGTCCTTATTGGTTGAGCGCAAGAACGCCATGGTTCGTGCGCGGGAAGGCAATGGTTGGACGGTGCTCGATCAACATGCCGACAGCTGCGAGAGCTTTTTCAACATCGTGGGCCGGCCACGACAGGCGCCGGAGATTGGTGAGCTGCGGGCGTTCATCAACAGCTGGCGCTTCTACGATCACTTCCGCATCGACCGCGACGCACCCTGCCGCCAACCGCAGCTGGGGACGCGCTCGCCGGTGCTGCATCATGACGGGCGTAACCTTGCCTCGGCGTTGCAGACCATCATCGAGATTGGCGAGGTTGAAGACCTGATAGCGGCACTGGATGACGCGTTTCCCGGTAGCCGCTTGGAGATTGATGCGCCGCCGGGTGGGCTGTTCAGCGTGCGGCTGCATCAGCATGGGCTGTTGCGCCCGCTGGGTGGGGGTGAATTGTCGGATGGTACGTTGCGTTATCTGTTGTTGATGGCTGCGCTGCTGACGCCACGTCCGCCGTCACTGATGGTGCTTAACGAGCCGGAAACCAGCTTGCATGCCGACCTGCTGCCTGCGCTGGCGCGGTTGATCATTCGCGCTTCGAGGCGGAGCCAGGTTTGGGTGGTGTCGCACAGTGCGCCGCTGATTGAGGCGCTGTCGGCGTGTGACGGGTGCAATGTGCTGGAGCTGGAGAAGGTTCAGGGGCAGACACAGCTACGCGGGGTTGGGTTGCTGGATGAACCGCTGTGGCGGTGGGTTGACTGACCACGACGGCACCCAGCCTCAAGCCCCGAATGCCAAGGCGTGCAACGCAGGAGCTGGCCGCTCCTGCGCGCTCCCTATCGCACTGGATGCCTTGGTGCCCTACCTTCGAGCACCGCCGCCAGTTCGGCCGCTGCGGTACGCGCCATCAACGCACGTGCCTCGACGGTGGCGGAACCAATGTGCGGCAAGGCAACCACCTGGGGCAAGGCCAGCAATGGCGAACTCGCGGGCAACGGCTCTAGCTCGAACACATCCAGCCCAGCCGCGCGGATCTGCCCTTCGGCCAGCGCCTTTAGCAGCGCGCGCTCGTCGACCACCGCGCCACGGGCAATGTTGACGAACACGGCATCGGCGCGCATAGCGGCGAACTGCGCGCGGCCGAACAGGTGATGGGTGGCCGCACTCAGCGGCACGCAGACGCAGACGAAGTCCGCCTCGCCCAGCAACTGCATCAGCGGCACACGCCTTGCCGCAAACTCCGCTTCATACTCGGGCTTGGCGCTGTTGCCGCTGTACAGCACCGGCATGCCAAAACCAAAGTGCGCGCGCCTGGCCACGGCCGCACCAATCCGGCCAAGGCCGACGATGCCCAAGGTCTTGCCGTGTACATCCATGCCGAAGCGCGAGGCATCGATGCCCTGAGTCCAGCCGCCGTCACGCACCAGTTGCGCCAGCTCGCATGCGCGTCGCGCGGCCATCATCAGCAGCATGAACCCGGTATCGGCGGTGGTTTCGGTCACCGCATCGGGGGTATTGGTCAAACAGATGCCGCGGTCGCGCAGATAGCCCAAGGGGTAGTTGTCGAAGCCAGCAGACACGCTGGCAATCACCTTGAGCGAAGGCGCGTGGTCGAGCAGCTCAGCATCCAGCGGTAATGTACTGCCGATCAGTCCGTCGGCAGTGGCCAAGGCCGCAAGGAAGCCGTCGCGGTCAGCCAACGGCTGGTCGAAACGCCGGAAGTGGTAACGCTGTTCGAGGTCGGCCAGCACCTCGGCGCTGGAAATAGGCCCGAAAGAAACGACACGTTGCATGCAACCTCCTCAGTGGGTGCGCGATTCAGGTTGAACCGCATACAAGCGGCGTGGCACGGCCCAGACAATCAGCACCACCGCCAGCAGGCTGACCGCCGTCAGCAGCCACAATGCGGGCGTCGCCGAGCCGCTGACATCGCGGACCTTGCCCACCATGTAAGGCGCAATGATGCCGCCGAGCTGGCCGATCGAGTTGATCAACGCGATACCCGCCGCTGCGGCCAACCCGGCCAGGTATTTCGGCGGTAAGGTCCAGAAGATCGGCATCCAGGCGATGATCCCGGTCATGACAAGGCTCATGCCCAGCATCAGTACCAACAGCTGGGCGTTGAAACCGGCACACAAGGCATAGCCAACGGTAGTCATGGCTGCGCAACCCGCCATGTGCCAGCGGCGCTCGCCGCGCAGGTCGGAGCTGCGGCCGATCAGCAGGTTGCCCACCACTGCCAACAGGTACGGGATCATGGTCAGCAGGCCGATATCCAGTGCATCGTCCACCCCAGCGTTGCGAATCAACTGGGGCATCCAGAACAGTAACCCGGTCAGCGCCATGACCAGGCACAGATAGATCGCCGACAGCGCCAGCGAAGCGGGCTCACGCAGAATCGCCCTGATCGAGCTGCCACCGCTGGGCTTGGGCTCGGCGTCCAGACGCTCTCGCAGGTAGCGTTTCTCTTCGCCGTCAAGCCACCGGGCATCTTCGATGCGATCAGTGACCAGCCACAGTACCAGTAGGCCGAGCAGCACCGATGGCAGGCCTTCGAGTAGGAACAGCCACTGCCACCCGGCCAGGCCGTTTACCCCGTCGAAGTGGCCGAGGATAAACCCGGCCAACGGACCGCCAACGATGCCGCATAGGCAGATCGAGCTCTTGAAATAGGCGTTGATGCGCGCACGGCGGTCGCTGGGGTACCACTGGGTGAAGAAGTACAGCACGCCGGGCACGAAGCCGGCTTCCATGACACCGATCAGAAAACGCAGTACGTAGAACCAGGTTTCGCTGGTGACGAACATCATTGCCGCCGAGGTCAAACCCCAACTGATCATGATGCGGGCAATCCAGATACGTGCGCCGATGCGGTGCAGCAGCACGTTGCTCGGTACCTCGAACAGGAAGTAGCCGACGAAGAACAGGCTCGCACCCAACCCGTACACAGCGTCACTGAAACCCAGCGCGCTTTGCATCTGCAGCTTGGCGAAGCTGATATTGACCCGGTCTAGGTAGGCGAACAGGAAACACACGATGAACAACGGCACAATGCGCCAGCTGATCTTGCGAAACAGACGACTATCCAGTGACTCCCACGCGACCTGGTCGGCGGGCAGGGAACGACTCGGCATGGCTGCAACCTCTTTTTGTTGTTTTACGGTGTCGGTCGAAAGCCCGCCGGGGCATAGCCCGGCGGGTATACAGCGCTAGCACCCTGCCTCAGCTCAGCGCATCACGGCTGTGCTGGCCGTCGACCAGGCGTTGCAGGCCCAGTGGATTGGCGTTTTTCAGGGCGTCAGGCAGCAGCGCATCCGGGTAGTCCTGGTAGCACACCGGGCGCAGGAAGCGGTCGATGGCCAGGGTGCCGACCGAGGTACCACGGGCATCGGAGGTGGCCGGGTAAGGCCCGCCATGCACCATTGCATCGCACACCTCGACGCCAGTCGGGTAGCCGTTGACCAGCAGGCGGCCGGCCTTGCGCTGCAGCAGCGGCACCAGCGCGGCAAAGCGCTGGAAGTCCTCCGGTTCGGCGATCAGGGTGGCGGTCAGTTGCCCATGCAGGGCTTGCAGGGCGCGGCGCAGTTCGGCTTCGTCGGCCACTTCGACCACCACCGTGGCTGGCCCGAAAACCTCCTCCTGCAGCAGCTCGTCGCCGTTGAGCAGCAAGCTCACATCAGCCTGGAACAGCTGTGCCCGGGCCTGGTCGCCAACCTGCTCGGCACCGGCCAGATGGCGCACGCCCGGGTGTTGCTGCAGGCGCTGTACGCCGCTGGCATAGCTGCGCAAGGTACCGGCATTGAGCATGGTCTGCGCTGGCTGGTCGGCCATTTGCGCAGCCAGTGCCGCGACGAAGGTGCCGAACGCTTCACCGGCAATGCCAATGACCAACCCGGGGTTGGTGCAGAATTGCCCGCAACCCAGTACCACCGATGCGGCGAGTTCCTTGGCCACCTGCTCGCCGCGGGCCTGCAGCGCCGCAGGCAACACCAGCACCGGGTTGATGCTGCTCATTTCGGCGAACACCGGGATCGGCTGCGGGCGCGCTGCGGCCAGGTCGCACAGGGCACGGCCGCCCTTGAGCGAACCGGTGAAACCGACCGCCTGGATCGCCGGGTGGCGCACCAACGCTTCACCGACACCGGCGCCATAGATCATGTTGAACACGCCAGCGGGCATGCCGGTAGCCACCGCCGCACGCTCGATGGCTTCAGCCACCAGCTCGGCAGTGGCCATATGGCCGCTGTGGGCCTTGACCACTACCGGGCAGCCGGCAGCCAGTGCTGCGGCGGTGTCGCCGCCGGCCGTGGAGAACGCCAACGGGAAGTTGCTGGCGCCGAACACGGCCACCGGGCCAAGGCCGGTGCGGTACTGGCGCAGGTCAGGGCGTGGCAGTGGCTGGCGCTGTGGCTGCGCGCGGTCGATGCGCGCCCCCAGGTAGTCGCCACGGCGCAGTACCTTGGCGAACAGGCGCATCTGGTTGCTGGTGCGGCCACGCTCGCCCTGGATGCGTGCAGCCGGCAGCGCAGTTTCGCGGCACACCGTGGCGACGAAGCTATCGTCCAGCGCGTCCAGCTGGTCGGCAATGGCCTCCAGAAACTGCGCGCGGCGCTCTGGCGCCAGGGCGTTGTATTCGGCAAATGCTGCTTCGGCGGCCTGGGCGGCGGCGGCCACCTCCTCAGGGGTGGCCTGGGTGAAGACCACCGGCAATGCTTCGCCGGTGCGTGCATCCAGGCTTTGCAGGCGTACGCTGCCGGCAGCGCTGCGCTGGCCGCCAATGAAGTTGCTTCCAGACATGGTTGACTCCTGTAACAAAGAAAGAGGGCTCAGTGGCGCATGGCGGTCAGTCAGGGCAGAGGGGGCCGCGCAAAATCTTGAGGTTTGCGCGGTACCTGTGGGAGCTGGCTTGCCGGCGATGGACCGCACAGCCGTCCCGACTTCATCGACTGACCGGCAACACGCTCAAAGGCTTTTCACTACACCTGGGCGACGCTGCCCGGACGCTGCGCCAATACCATTGCGCAGCGGCTGGCCAAAGGCATCGAGGCTGACCTCGAAGGTATCGCCCGGGCGCGCCTGAACGCCGTCGGCAAACGACAGCGTGGCGGTGCCGAAATAGTGCACATGGATATCGCCAGCACGCAGGAACTGGTCGTACTTGAAGTGGTGGAACTCGAGGTTCTCGAAGCTGTGGCACATGTTCTGCTCACCCGACAGGAACGGCTTGCTCCACAGCACCTGGCCATCGCGCAGGATGCGGCTGGTACCTTCCAGGTGAGCCGGCAATGCCCCAAGGCGCAGCTCCGGGCCGAAGCTGCAGGCGCGCAGCTTGGAATGCGCCAGGTACAGGTAGTTGCGCCGCTCCATCACATGGTCGGAAAACTCGTTGCCCAAGGCGTAGCCGAGGCGGTATGGCGTGCCGTCGCTACCGATCAGGTACAGCCCGACCAGCTCCGGCTCTTCGCCGGCATCTTCGGCAAAGGCCGGCAGCGGCAGGTCGGCGCCGGGGCGCACGACGATGCCGCCGTCGCCCTTGTAGAACCACTCCGGCTGCGCGCCCTCCTCGCCCGCTGGCGGCCGACCGCCCTCCAGGCCCCACTGGAACATGCGCATGCTGTCAGTGACGGCGCCTTCGGCTTGCTGCTGGTGCATCTTGTCGCGGGTGGCGGCGCTGCCCAGGTGAGTCAGGCCGGTACCGGTCACCAGGCAGTGGGCAGAGTCCGGGTGGTCCAGCGGTGGCAGTACGCGGCCTTCGGCCAGCAGGGCCAGGTAGTCATGGCGCTCGCCCAGCCCGGCGGCCTGCACTTCGCAGGCCAGGTCACGGCCAGCGGCTATGGCCTGCAGGGCCAGCTCACGGGTGCTGGCGGCGCCCAGTACTTCAAGGGCGTACTCGCCTTCCACCACGCCCACGCGGCGCGCGCCGGCGGCGGTTTCGAATTGGATCAGTCGCATGCTTGTGCTCGCTTGTCGGTTGCAAAGGTTAGCGGGAGGCTTCGGCCGCCCGCGTGGAAGCCAGGCGCTGGCGGCGCTCCAGGCGGTTGTAGACCACGCCCGTGAGCAGCACCCCGCACAGCATCACCAGCGCCAGGAAATACAGGCCCGACGACAGCTGCCCGGTGTACTCCTTCAGCGCGCCGATGCCGAACGGGCCCAGGTAACCGCCGAGGTTGCCGATCGAGTTGATCAAGGCGATGCCCGCAGCAGCGCTGGCACCGGAGAAGAACCGCCCCGGCAGCGTCCAGAAGATGGCCGTGCAGGAGAACAGCGCGAACGCCACCAGGCACAGCGCGGCCAACTGCAGCACCGGTACCGTCAGCCAGGCGCTGAAGAACAGGCCGACGGCACCCAGTGCGTACAGCAGGCCCAGATGGCCATAGCGGTCGTTCAGGCGGTCGGAGCTTCGCGGCACGATCAGCAGGCCGATGATGCCGAACAGGTAGGGCACCGCCGAGACAAAACCGGTGACCAGGTCACTGCCGCCAAACTGGTGGATCAGCGTTGGCAGCCATAGGCCCAGGCCATAGATGCTCAGGGTCATCGGCAAGTAGAACAGCGCCAGCAACAGCACCCGGCCATCTTTAAGGGCATGCAGCGGGTTGCCATGGCGGGTCTGGCCGAACTCGCGCAGGTCGTTGGCCAACTGCTCCTGCAGCCAGTTGCGTTGCTCGTCACTGAGCCAGCGCACCTTGGCAGGGCCGTCCGGCAGCAGGCGCAAGGTGGGCCAGGCCAACAGCACTGCCGGGGTACCGATACAGATGAACAACCACTGCCAGCCATGCAGGCCGTAGATGCCCTCAAGCCCCAGCAGCGCACCCGAAAGTGGCCCGGTGATCAGCATGGCCAGCGGCTGCGAGAGAATGAAGAAGCCTAGAATTTTGCCGCGATGGCGCACCGGGTACCACTGGGTGATGTAGTACAGCACCCCCGGGAAGAAGCCCGCCTCGGCGGCCCCCAGCAAGAAGCGCATCACATAGAAGCCGTTGGGCCCGGTGACAAACGCCATGCCGACAGTGATCGCGCCCCAGGTCAGCAAAATGCGGGCGAACCAGCGTCGTGCACCGAAGCGGTCGAGCAACAGGTTGCTCGGCACTTCGAAAAGAAAATAACCGATGAAGAACAGCCCGGCGCCAAGGCCATATGCCGCGTCACCCAGGCCTATGTCGGCGCCCATGTGCAGCTTGGCAAAGCCCACCGCCGAACGATCGACATAGGCCACCAGGTAAAGCAGAACCAGAAAAGGGATGAGTTTCAGTGTGATCAGGCGGACGAGCCGCTGCTCCTGAATCATGGCGATGTCTCCAATTGTTCTTGTAATGGGCACAGCACCTGGCCGGGGCTTTTTGGCAGACCGCTAACCTGGCGAATCGATCATATAGTATTACTATTTAAAACAACAACCCTTCACAGATGCCTTTTTAGCCGCTAGAGTCAGCCTCATAACGACAAATAGTAATACTAATTAGGTGTCCCGCTTATGTCTGATAACAAACGCCCCCTGCGCTCCGCCCAATGGTTTGGTACCGCCGACAAGAACGGCTTCATGTACCGCAGCTGGATGAAGAACCAAGGCATCCCCGACCACGAATTCCAAGGCAAGCCGATCATCGGCATTTGCAACACCTGGTCGGAGCTGACCCCGTGCAACGCCCACTTCCGCAAGATTGCCGAGCACGTCAAAAAAGGCGTGCTGGAGGCTGGTGGCTTCCCGGTGGAGTTCCCGGTGTTTTCCAGCGGCGAGTCCAACCTGCGCCCTACCGCCATGCTCACCCGCAACCTGGCGAGCATGGATGTGGAAGAAGCGATCCGTGGCAACCCGGTGGACGCCGTGGTGCTGCTGACCGGCTGCGACAAGACCACCCCTGCGCTGCTGATGGGTGCCGCCAGCTGCGACGTGCCGGCGATCGTGGTCACTGGTGGGCCGATGCTCAACGGCAAGCACAAAGGCAAGGACATTGGCGCCGGCACCATCGTCTGGCAGATGCACGAGGCCTATAAGGCCGGCCAGATCGACCTCAACGAATTCCTCTCGGCCGAGGCCGGCATGTCGCGCTCGGCAGGCACCTGCAACACCATGGGCACCGCCTCGACCATGGCCTGCATGGCCGAAGCGCTGGGTACCTCGCTGCCGCACAACGCCGCCATCCCGGCGGTGGATGCCCGCCGCTACGTACTCGCCCACCTGTCGGGCATGCGCATTGTCGACATGGTGCGCGAAGACCTGCGCCTGTCGAAGATCCTCACCCGCGAAGCCTTCGAGAACGCCATCCGCGTCAACGCCGCCATCGGTGGTTCGACCAACGCAGTGATCCACCTCAAGGCGATTGCCGGGCGCATTGGTGTAGATCTGCAACTGGAAGACTGGACCCGCGTCGGCCGCGGCACACCGACCTTGGTCGACTTGCAGCCATCGGGCCGCTTCCTGATGGAAGAGTTCTACTACGCCGGCGGCCTGCCCGCAGTCATCCGCCGCCTGGGCGAGCATGGCCTGCTGCCCAACCCCACCGCACTGACCGCCAACGGCAAGAGCCTGTGGGACAACTGCCAGGCCGCGCCGCTGTATGACGAAGAAGTCATCCGCCCGCTCGACAAACCGCTGGTGGCCGATGGCGGCATCTGCATCCTGCGCGGCAACCTGGCACCCAAAGGCGCGGTGCTCAAGCCGTCGGCGGCTACCCCAGCGCTGATGCAGCACCGCGGCCGCGCCGTAGTGTTCGAAAACTTCGAGGACTACAAAGCGCGCATCAACGACCCTGAGCTGGACGTGGACGCCAATTCGGTGCTGGTGATGAAATACTGCGGGCCCAAGGGCTACCCGGGCATGGCCGAGGTCGGCAACATGGGCCTGCCCGCCAAGCTGCTGGCCCAGGGCGTGACCGACATGGTGCGCATCTCCGACGCCCGCATGAGCGGTACTGCCTACGGCACCGTAGTGCTGCACGTGGCACCCGAGGCTGCTGCGGGCGGCCCATTGGCAGCCGTGCGCGAAGGTGACTGGATCGAGCTGGACTGCAAGGAAGGCCGGCTGCACCTGGACATTTCTGCCGAGGAACTGGCTGGCCGCCTGGCCGACCTGCAAGCACCGCCACAGTTGATCAGTGGCGGTTATGCGAAGCTGTATCTGGACCATGTGATGCAGGCTGACGAAGGTTGCGATTTCGACTTCCTGGTTGGCTGCCGTGGCGCGGCGGTGCCCAAGCATTCGCACTAACCAACTCTCAACACCTCCCCCCGGTAGGAGCGGCCTTGTGTCGCGAAAGGGGTGCGCAGCGCCCCCACAATTCATGCATCAGGCTGATATTGCCGGGGGCGCTGCGCGCCCCTTTCGCGACACAAGGCCGCTCCTACACATCCCACGCATACCTTGAGGCAGTGCAAACCGATGGCTGCAACTGCCTGCATGACACCTGCCCCACAGGCCCTCCGCCACCCACTAATGCTATGATGCCCACCTCGCTCGAAGGACCTCCCGCGCCCCCCATGAACTACCGCCAGCCCACCACGCGCAAAAGCATGCACGCCACCCTGGTCCAGGACCTCGGCCTGCAAATCGTATCCGGCCAACTCGCACCCGGGCAAAAGCTGCCCTCCGAGGCCAGCCTGTGCGAAAGCTACGCGATCAGCCGGCCGGTGTTCCGCGAAGCGATGCGCGCCCTGACCGCCAAGGGCCTGGTCGAAGCCCGCCCACGGGTCGGCACGCTGGTGAGGCCGCGCCATGACTGGCACATGCTCGACCCCGACGTGCTGCACTGGCTGATGCAGGCCACCCCGCAAAAAGACTTCTTCAACACCCTGTCCAGCGTGCGCTGGGTTATCGAACCCGCCGCCGCCGCGCTGGCCGCCACCAACGCCACCCCCGAGGATGTCGAGTCGATCGCCGAGGCCTACCAGCGCATGGAAGCCGCGCGCACCCATGAAGAGCGCCTGCAACCCGACCTGGACTTCCACGCCCGTATCGCCGACGCCACCCACAACGACCTGTTGGCCTACCTGTGCAACATGCTGTCGATGGCCCTGCGCGAATCGGTGCGCTATTCCAACCAGCGGCCGAACTTCAACCAACTCGCCCTGCCCCGGCACAAGGCGATTCTCACGGCTATCCAGAACGGCGACGCGCTGGGTGCACGGCATGCTTCGCTGGTGCAGCTTGAAGATGCGCGTGTGGCGTTGAGCAAGGTGTTGGGGCAAGACCCGACTAGCTGAAGCAAAGCTGCTGATTGCTGGCGCTGGTTACCCAGTACAAGGGGCGGTGGAGTCAGTTGCAGGCAAGGAACTCCCATCGTGCGCATTTCTCACTAGGCACAACCCTGAATTTCGGCTGCCTGCACTTACAAGCTGTTACAGCGAGCACCTGAAAAGATCAGATTTAACCCCTTTCCTGTAGGGTATTTCCCAAAGATACTGCCGCCGCCTGTTTTTCGTTGCGGTCGTTATTTCTGAGTTTTAGGCTCGGTGGGTCGTTGCACATCAACGACCGGCTTTGACAGGCCGCGACGATATACAGCGCATAACCGTTCATGGCGGTTGTGTATGGGGCACGCTTGCGTGCGCCGGTTTCTGTGTTCGCCGGTCTGTCAACCCATGCACAGCTGCCACCTTTGCGTTTGACAGCGGATTGGCGGTGGCCCCAACGAGAACACAGTCCGATGCTAAAAATTGTTCCTGATCCACCCCACCACCTTCACTCCCTCGAAGATACGTTGATGCTGGCTGCAGATTACGCACTCTGCGCCGAAGCCGTTGCGCAACAGGCGATGATGATGCAACCCAAGTCGCCCTCCTCCTTGTTGATCATGACCTCCATGCACGAGCTCGAAACCTTGCGCAAATTGCTTGAGGTCGCGTTGGCGCAAGTGCAAATGCCGACAGAGCAAGGAACGCTGCACTAAGCCGCATCACGTTAAGTCTGGCCTGGTTCTTTCGAAGGCTAGCGCCCCCACACGGCACCGCCCCTGAGGTTGTAGACGACCCTCAGGGGCCCGGTGAACTTGTGGGAGCCCGGCTTGCCGGCGATAGGGCCAGCCCAGGCACCCGTATTTTCAGGGAACCAACTCATGCCGAAAGACAGCACAACCGAAAAAACCACACCCGGCAAAACCATGTTCTATCAGGCAGAAGGCCAAACTCAGCCGCTGTTCTGCATCGCACCTGGTATCCCCTGCCAGAATGCCAGGGAGCAAGCCTCAGAGTTGATGGGCTGTGTGCGTGACCTGACCATAACCGGCTTGATGGAAGACAGCCCGCAATTGATCTGGGCATCCTACTACCTAAGTGCTCTGGCAAAGGCGCTGCTCGATGATGCCGAGCTGGGGATGCAGCAGTAGATATTCGAGTGCCGCTACTGGCCTCTTGGAAGGGGCCAGTTCAAGTCGAAACGATTGCGGAAAATCACTCATGACGGCAGCTAAACACAAAGGCGACCAGATCGGCACGCCGCGTCGCAACATGTTCACCATCGCACCGGGAATACCGCCCAGCTACGCCATCGAGCAAGCAACCAAGTTGATGGACTGTGCACGGCATTTGAATATCACCGGCGTGATGATTGGCAACCGACAGATGATCTGGGCTTCGTATCACCTGAGTGCGATGGTCAGGGCGCTGTTGGAAAAGATTGAGCTGAACCTGAAGAGGTGAATGGGAACGATCGCTTGAAGCTGAAACTAAACTATCTCGAAAGTTGAGCCAAAATTCACGCATAAAAAAATCCAGTTACTAGATAGTAACTGGATTTTTGGGGATTTTTGGTCGGGACGGAGTGATTCGAACACTCGACCCCTTGCACCCCATGCATGCCAAGCCAGCTAAAGGCATGATATCACAGCACTTTTCGGCGCGCTCGCTGCAACCGAACGTCCATAGGTGTCCGTGAGCATCCACAAGAGTCACGCATTTCTCACGCAGCCTCGGCTGCCCATCCCGGCGTTCCGCCGACCGATTCCCGTCCTTTATATAGCTACCCACAAAATGGGCGGCTTGCCGGCCCCCTTGATCACCCGGTACCCGCCTTTTGGTCAGCTTCGGACTCTCCAAAGAGACCAATGGCCCAAGCTTCCTCGTGCTCAATCATCGCCCACATCCTGGCCGCCTCGGCAAGCTCGAGCATGTCGCACAGGCATCCATCATCAACCTCCCGGCGCCGGCGCGCAGCGAATGCCATCTCGCTGAGCACAGCCGCGCGGCCGTCGGGGTCCGTGACGAGGGCAAAACGGTCATCAAGCTCAGCCAGCCAGGCTCGTGGTAGTCCGGCCATCATTCAGCCCTGCACCACCACGACTGCGCATAGATCACGCCGTCGATCTCCTCCACCCCATTGATGTTCATGCCGAGCTGGGCCATGCCGCTGACCTTGGCGTCGAGCAAGCGCGGGATGATGTCCGGCCCAGGTGTCGGGTTGAACACCAACGCTTGGGTAGCGACTCGGCCCAGCACTTCGCTCAGAGGGGATTGCCACGCCATTCTCGCGGCGTCGAACGAGGAGGAAGTACATATGACGCTCATGCTGTATGAATATACAGCATCGTATAGGCGGGACCTCCTGAATGGCAATTGCCGACCATCGGCTTACCCTGAAGGCTAGCGATGCGGTTATCGATGACCGGTGCTAGCATTCTGCTATCTGATAGGATAATGCCATCATCCCAGCGCACATTGGAGGCAAATAATGCATTTAACAAAAAGCTGTCACGAAAAAGATCATATAAAAAAACGAAAGACTGTAAAGCTCGCAACTCTTGAGCATTATCGACGTACAGAAAACCATGAGATTTCCGATGCGTCAGAAGGAATGCTTCAGCTCGAATTAAATGTAACAGCCCCAACAATTGTCGAGCACAAATGGCTTAACACAATAATGCAGGGCGCTATTCACTATGGCAGCCCAGATGCAACCATCAGATTTCCAGGCGTAACCAATATGGAGGGGGAAAACATCGTAATCCGACGCCATAGCGAAAGACACTGCCTTTTAGAGAAGGCAAAGGTTTCCGTGCAAAGAGAGTCTTTGAATAGCTTAATATTTTGCATGTCTGAGTCGCTGAAAGAAGGTGACTGTCGAGAAATATTTAAGGGCTACGACTCAGAATGGTCAATTCCCAAAGAGAACGCCGAAGACATGTCTCGAATTTTAAGTCAGGCTCTTATGTCAAGAATACTTGACGATAGTTTGCAGCCGATCATTCAAATACCAAGCGATAAGTCATTGAAGATAATCTATAGCCACATGTCGGTGCTTTATACAGACAGAGAAATATTAATAAACCACAACAATACGGGGGATTTCAACAAAATACTTGACCACCTTGAGTTCACATCATTTCTGAAGCCTAGAAGTTACTCACATGAGAGGGAGTACCGATTCAACTTTCTGTGCGTAGGAAGCGGAGGCGTAATTCCGTACATAAACGACTCGGTCATCCTATCTGTTCCTGAGGATTTTATTTCATTGATTATGTGAAGATCGAATGGACTCGTACGTCGATGCGCATGCGTCTCCAGCTATTCGACTTCGCTCAAGCGCTGCAGGCCTGGATCAGCGGCACGATTGCACTGCCGCTTCCAGCTGTCGCTCGTATCCAATCCGCTGACGCCTTTCTGCAAGCAGCGCGCGCACCTTCAACTCCAGACTGTCGGCCTTCTGCAGGCTGGCAGATGCCCAGGCCGGCATCGCGACCTCCGGAGCGCGACACGGCACCTGTACCGGCACCTCGACGCGCACGTACTGCACCTGCGGCTCGATCGCTCCGGCGCACCCCGTAAGGCCCAGGGTCAGCACCAGCCCGCTCCTACAGGCGAAGCCACGGATTACGCGGGATGCACCATCGAAAATACCTACTCCGCTCCCGCAGGTATGCGGATTTAGTCCCAGCCTCATAGGCCAAGCTCCTTGTCGATTATCGAGGAGGCAGCCGCGCATTGGTCGCCACCGGTGCGCTCCTGCTGAAGGCGGTTCGCCGCAGCGTAGTCCGCCTGGGCGCTGGCCTTCGCCTCGTCTACTGCCTGCTCAGCCCTGGCCTGGCGTGCGCTCGCGGCCAGGGTCAGGTCGCCCAGGGCCTTTCCCTGCTCCTGCGCCAAGCCAGCAAGGTTGTCGCGGGCAGCGGCGCACTGGGTGACCAAGCCATGCTGTTCATCCAGCAGTGGCCGGAAGTGGCCGGTAGTCGCCCAGGCGCCCACAGCAATGCCAAGCAGGATCAGCAGGCCGGCGATAGCGAGGCGTAATGCCCAGGCCTTCACGCCAGCGCCCGCCGCACGCCTTCATTGATGATGGCGTCCGGATAAGGATTGCCGCCGTTCTCGTGGATGATGATGCTGACCACCATCCCGCGCAGCGTGACCGGATCTTTGATGTTGATCGGGTCGGTGGTGCGCACGCCCAGGCGCTTGGCCACGGCGCCGGCGTAGGCCTGGGTGTCGTTCTCATTGCTCGGCGCCCAGCGGTTGATGGTCTCAAGAACGGTATCGATGCCCTTCCCACCCACGCCTGGCATACCGTCTTTCCCCCGGTAGTTGATCAGCAGCTTGCCCAGGGCGCGGATGCCGTTCTCGGGTGTATCGAAGATAGCGAAGCGGCCACCCGGCTCCTTGCCGATCTGGCCCTGCCAGTCGTTGCGTGGGTTGAAGTCGATATTGCCGGGGTTGCGATTGCGCACGCCCCTGGGCTGGGCTTGGGTCATGGGTATTCTCCAGGCAAAAAAATACCGCCAGGCGGCGGTCGGTGAATTCAGTACGGGTCAAGCCGGCGGCGCGGGCCAGCTGATTTCGTTGGGGTAGCCTTCCTGTTCAGGGAGACGATTAAGGGCTACGCGGTATTTCTTCCACAGCGTGAGAGCGGCCACCTCTTCAGTGGTCGCGTCCTCGATGTCGACGGCATCCTGCAGCGGAGCAATGGCGTCGTCTGCGACTTTGCGCAGCCCGGCAATCTCTGCCTGGACCTGCTCCAACAAAGCAGCAGCGGCTGCGGTTGCTTTCATTTCAGCCGTGATCATCATGGACCACTCAATGTTACTCATCTGACGAATCCTCTAAGGGCTGGGCGTTGTAGGGTGGCAGCGGTACCGCACCATCGAAGTCCATGATGATGGGCTGAGGGAATCGGGTTTCTTCTGGGGCGTCGGCACCGTGAGGGAGGGCCAGGGTGATGTGGAGTTCTCCACCAATCCTATCCACAGGACCGGCAAACCACTCCGAAGCAATAGCATCGACCGGCAAGGTGGCCCCTTCCAACAGAGGCCCGAAGTCGAAAACCTCACCATTGATCCTTAATACATCGCCTTCGCGATCAACCATTACCTGTTCGCTCATACGGACCGGCGAGAAATTGATGACCATCAGAACCACCTTCCTATTGCTGTATATTCAACGCAAACATAAGTAGCGGCCCGCGAAACTTGTGTGAACACATAGCCAGCGGGCCAACTTGTTGCCGAAAGCAGCAAGCCGTTGGGCGTAGTGCCTGCCGCTGTAGCGAACCAAGCCTCGCCAACTTCCAGGCCCGCAGTGATTTGGATCGTCGGCGCAGACGAGAACGCTATAGGGAATTGCCTCAGGGGCTCGCTACCGCCATGGAAAACAGACCCAGATGGGGAATTTAGTGTTCTGATGGTGCGTACTTTTGTGGTGCAGATCTGAGTACCATCAGCAAAGCGGGTGTACTCGCCATTTGCATTGCTGCCGCGCTCAATGATTGCGCCAGTTGGAGTGCCCCCAGACTGGCCGACCGTGCCGACAATGTTTTCCGTTGTGAATATTTCAGCCCAAGTGCCCCATGCAGTTCCTCCCACGTTGCTAATTCGTATCCATTCGCGTGCCTTCAGCGCTGCTCCTGACGTTCCGCTTGAGCCGTAGCTGACAGCGGTTTGAACACGAGAGCTTCCAGTGTACGTTTGCTGGGTTTCAATCCACCAAAAGGTTCCCGCTGGAGGTTTTGCTCCTAACGTAGCGGCGCTGTAAAGGCCAGCTGAACCACCAGGCAAGTTGTCGATGTTCACTGAAGAATCGTTCACATAATGCCCATGCAGGGCGCGCGCAGCGAATACAGCTTCTTGAACTCGGACTACCGAACTAGCGGGCAAGCTGATCGATCCAGCAGCTTGTGCAATGGTTGCCGGCAAAGTAGCGGAGGTACCCAGGCCAAGCCCTGCTCTCGCATCAGTCTGGTTTGCGCCGCCAGTGCCGCCCTTTGCCACCGGCAAAATATCGTAATTTCCCGTTGTACCCAGAGCTGCCAGCTTATTACCGTACTGATTCACTAGGGCGCGCAAAGCATCGGCAGAGTCCTTGACGTACCCCTGCATTGGGGCAAGGCCATAAGTACCTGTTGAAACCGTCGCGCCTTGATAGGCTGGCAGGATGCTCAGCACCGTAGCGCTGGCAATGTTAGTCACCTCGTACCAGCGGCCATCCGGCCCTTGAAACGCATCGCCCACCCGGGCGTTGAGCGCAAAGGCGGTGCCAGTACCGGTCACCGTCGTTTGGCCAGCCGTGATCGCGACCGTACCTGTCCTGTACCAAGGCATGAATATTTCCTTCAAAGTGGTTTCATTGGTCGAGACGCAAATAGCGTGCGACCATTTGCACCAACGGGATTGACTCCGTCGACGTTCTCGCAAAACATCTGAAGCACGTTTCTATTTCCAGGTAAAAAACCACCGTAGTTCGTACGGTACGGCTGGGTCGTCTGGATGATGTTGGTCATCGAAAATAGAGAATTCGCCAGAACGTAATCGTCGTAGCTGCCGGTCCAAGCCATTTGATAGCTTGCGTCGTAATAGTTGCTGCCAGTGATAGGAGTTCCCGCGACTACAAAAGAGTTGTTTGCGGGCTGACTATTCAGAAGTGAAAGGTTCGCGGTAGTGATAAATAGCAAGTTTCCGGCTGCATCTTTGACAGAGGCCCCATACTGTCCAGGACTGCTGGTAAATGAACGATATGACGCACAGAACCACTTGATCGTCTGCGGGCTCTTGGCGATATCTCCATGACCGGCGTAGCTGTAAGACCTGACTGTAAATCCGGTCCAGTTACCCGGAGCTCCAGTTATCCTGAACTTACCAACCATCATGTAATTGGCCGCATTGAAAAACACCAAGGGCCGCTCATAGGTGGTTATTGCGGACGGGAATGAAACAGTCATTGACTGGATCAGGCCTGCTTGTGTGCCGCCGAAAGAAAAGCTTCCGCTTGATGTAACGGAAAGCACCTTGTTGACGGCATCAATCTGGGTGGAATTGCTACCATTTCTAGCACGAATCCCATAGCTTCCGGACGCCTCGAAAGGTTCGCCGCCCTTGGAGAGGACCATTACTTGCCACGTCTTGGTCTGAGGCTGCCGAAGTGTAAGAGAGCCAGTTCCCCAGAATGCCGGAGGCGACCAAGTTAGCTCGCCGGCATTCTCCAGCGTGTCGACCACAACAAACGACTCAGCCTTGACTTCAGGAATGGCGACTGTCTGCTCAAATGCATTATTCCCAGTGACCTGCATCATCTTGATCGAGCGAATGGGTGTGATGGTTGTATCGAGGGTAATGGACCCGGCTGCATCTTTAGTCCTTAGCCCGTAGACGTCAGCCATCAGGTCATCCTCCCCAGAGCGGCACGTTCGATGCTGTTGGCGTCGTAGGCGTAGACCCCGCCGTTGTTGATCAACAGACTTCCACTGGAATCCTGGCCGCGTAGGGTGAAGGTGCCATTGACCATGTCCAGCTCAATCAATGGACGCCCCTGTGAATCTACGGCCTGCGAGCGCAGAGTCATCCCGAGGATGATCTGCTGAATGAATGCCTGATTGATAAAGGCTTGGTTGATGAAGACTTGGCCGCTCTGCACCACAAATGGCAACGAGAGAGTTCCGTTCACCCCGTTGACCACAGCGAACCTGTCAGCGCTTACCAGGAACTGACTCTGCAGCCCGGCCGGACCGTTCTCGATGCCCAGGCCAATGCCAGCTGCCACGTACTGCCCCTGGGCGTTGACCTGCATCTTGACCGACCACATTGTGCTGGCCTTCCCGTCCAGCGCCGATACGGCCTGGCTGGTGGTCTGCACTGCAGCATTCGTCTGCCCAAGCGAGGTGTTCAGCTGGTCGATCTTGGTTGCCGTGGCGGTTTCGTTCGTGGCCACTACCCTCTGCAGCTCAGTGATGTTCGCCTCGCTGTCGCTTACTTTGGCGTCGAGCGTGGTGACACGCTCGGCCATGGCCAAGTTTTCGCTGGCCCGCACACGCTCTTCGGTTGCCATCGCCGCTGTGCTGTCCCACCCCTTCAATGCATCGGCCAGGTCACCCTCGCCATCATCGTCGCGGTAAGCCGCGCGCAGCGCCTCGAAGGCTGTGGCCTGGGCAGTCACCTTGCCATCGATGGTGCTGATGTTCGTAGTGTTGGTGGCCACCTGCTGGGCCATCCCGTTAGCCGTGACAAGCGACTGCCCCACATCGATCCAATAGGTGGTGTTCGGCGGAGTGTTCGCGCCAGACGAGTTCGCCGGCACGGCCTGCTTGGCCTGGTAGATCTTTCCGTCCACGACGACCATCTGGTCCTTGGCATAGGCCGTGTCCTTGTCATAAGCCGCCAGCGCGCCCAAGGCGTCGATCTTGTCCTCGAGTCCTGGAATCTTCTCTAGATCCGACAAGATGTCCTGCCCCAGCTCGGTCTTTCCAATCTGGCCTGCTAAGGCCGAAAGCATGGCTGTAACGTCGTTAGACGTGGACGCCGCGATCTTGAGGAAGCCGCTGACACCGTACGCGTTACGCGAACGGATGAAGTAGTAGTAGTTGGTAAAGAAGGCCAGTCCCGTGTGCGTCAGGCTTAACCCCTGCCCCAAGTACAGCGCCTGCCCGGCCGGCGTCTGCGGGTCTTCACTGAAGAAGTACTCGTAGGTGCCGCCATTCAGGCTGTGCAACGGGTTGCTCGGGAAAAGCGTGATGGTGTCGATGGTGGACTGTACCGTGCACGCCTCGGGTATGGGCGGCCCATCAACGTTGACCGTGATACTCGCCTCGCCAGAGCGCGCCAGCGGGCCCAGGGCGGCGACACTCATCGTGTAGTTGCCAGACGGAAGGCCCGAGAGCGGCAGCTGCAGCGTCGTTGCCGGCACTTGCTGCGCCTGGACGGCCGTATTGCCTTGACGCACGGTGACCGCGTAGCCAGTGACGACGCCCGCCGGCGCAACCCAAGACAGCACGCCCTGCACAACCTCGGCAGTGCCATCAGCAGTCCACACCAAATTTGTCGGGCTGCCCAGCCCACCGGTTGGCAGGCTGATGAAGCCGATGGGGTTGTAAGGCTGCCCCACGGCATCGTCGAACTGCGCTGCATCATACTGCTGCAGCTGGGCGGTACAACCTTGGTCCGCGCCCATACTCCAGTTAGTGACGATGAACTCTCCCAGGATGTTCAGCGATGGCAGGTTCACACGCACGGCCCGGCCTGGCCGGCAGTTGTAGCCCAGGAAATTCATTGGAATGCTGATGGTACCGCCCGCACGACGGCGCCGCAGTTCGATGTTCGCCAAGCGCTGGGCCTGGTAGGCGTCGGTGACGTAGGAGAAGGACAGCGTTTCTGCCGCCTCGCCACCATCCTCAATCACCCATTCGGCAACGCTGACCTCCGGATAGTCGGTCTCCGTCCACGATTGCGAGGTATCGATGAAGGTGCCGCGGACGGTGTTGATCGCGGCGTCATTAGTCGGCTCGGTGCTGCCAGTGATAGTGCCGACCACCATGTCTTCGGTGATCTCGAAGTCAAAGGGGCCGTAGTAGGCCCCGGCCTGGAACATCCAGCGCCCACCGACACGGATGGTCCGGCCGCCGCACGCGGCCTCTAGCTTCTGGAGCACGCTGGTGCGCTGCTCGTCAGCGCCGATCACGCAACTGCTCCGGTAGCGCGGGCTGGCGGTGTTGTCGGGGTTGGCGACAGACTCGTCGCAGACGTTGGCCCCGCTGGCGAAGGTCTCAAAGACGATCTCGTCGTCCGGTACGCCGCAGCGGTTACGCAGAAACCACAGGATATGCAGTGCAGTATTTTCGGTGTAGATGGACATCCCTGTACGCGGGTCGTAGATGTCGTTCCGGCCGCGCACGATGAAGCGTGCGTCAGGGATGCCAGACGGGAACTTCTCGGCGCTGTACTTGAGCGACAGGCGAACGAACGATAGGCCGCGCCCGATTTGCTCGTTTTTCCAGTCCGGGCAGTTGGCCTTGAGGAAGGCGTTCACCTGGGTCGGGTTGACGACCAGTTCATAAGAGGCGTGCTCTCCGTAGGTGGCGATCTCCTCCTCGCCCAAGTAGATGTTCTCCAGAGCGTCGACGGGGCCCTCGCAGAGTACGTACACCAGGTGCAGCCACTCGCCATCGGTCTGGCCGCCAACCTGCTCCTGCGCCCACACCAGCACGCCGCCGGTGCTGACGCGGCCCAAGATGAAGCGCGCCGGCGCCTTTGAGGAGCGGACGGTCTGGGCCGACGGCTCATTGTCGCGCAGCGGCGACTTGGTGTTCAGTTTCTCCTGCTGCTCGGCCATGTAGAAGGCCATGCCGGCGCCGATAGCCGCCCCAACCGGGCCGCCCTGGATGAAGCCAATCACCGCACCAACAGCTACCTGAGCTATCTTCTTGACGCCACCGGACATTATTCAACTCTCCAGACTGCAAGTGGTTCGCACACCACGCGGGCCACGCCGTCGTCAGTGGTCGCCCAGAATTCGTTTGCCCAGTACACGGCCATGGACCGACCGCCAGGTGCGTCGTACATGGCGATGTCGCCGCGCTGAATGAACGCCGGTGCCACCCGGGCGAAGCAGGCATCCCAGGCTGCCTCGAGGCTGCCGTGCCGCTTCTTCAGAGCCCGCTTCGCTCCTGCCTCGGTCCTATATGTGCCGCGGTATGCCTCAGCCGGGTCGGTACCGCACACCGCTACCGCGCAGTCCGCAGCGAACAGGCAGCAGTCGAAATCGCCCCATGAAAAAGGCCGCTCTAAGGCGGCCTTGATCACTTCGCTGAGGCGTGTGGTCCAGTCTCGGTAGCGCATGGCTATTTCTCGTAGGTGAACGTCGGGGCGTCCTTCTTGGAGCCCCAGTAGATGGGCCATTCGGACATCTGGGCGATGGCGTAGAAGAATCGATCGCCCTGGTGGCGGGCGCGGTGGTTCTCGTCGGTGAAGCGCTCGGTACCCGTGCGGCTCCACTCGGCCATCCGGTCAACGATCGGGACGGTGATCTTGTTGCCGTCCTCACCGTTGCCCGCGTAGGAAAAGGTGGCTGCATCCATGCGGCCAGAAAACAGAATGTCGGCGGCGTAGTTGCCCTGCTCATCGAACACGACAAACATCAGCTTGCCCGAGCGCCCGCGGCATCCCCGGATGTTGGTCTCGGTGATGATGTAGCTGTCCAGGCCGGTGAGGGCCAGGTCGATCGACATGGGCGAGCTCGAGTTGTCGCTCTCCTGCGACTGCCCGACCTCGCCGAACTGCCCTACCCCCAGATACGTGATGCCGCCGATCACCAGGTCACCGGTACCTGTGTGCGCGTACACCGGGCCATCCTCGAAGTCGAGCTGGCAGGCGTACACGCTGAGGAATTTGTCGGTGGCGATGATATCGACCACGCTCTGGCTGAATGGGAACGTCGAGGGCATCAGAAGGCCTCCCTGAACTGGTAGCTGCCGTTCGACACGGCTTGGCGCACGGTCATGCTCCAGGTGTCCTGGGTCATGCGCATTTCTGAGTACGGATTGAGGTATTCGATGGCGGCACCAACCTCCAAGGTCTGGCGAATGCGCTTGTTCACCTGCACCACTGCCTGCCCTTGGGCGTTTGTCATGGCTGGTTTGATCACTTCGAACATCTCGCCTCCGACCGTCATGTAATCTCCGACGGAGAACACCGGCGCGTTCGGGGTGGCGCCGCCAACCTGGATTGAGCGGGACTGCGACGGGCCGCTGACGACCTTGAGCGCTCCCACACTGTTACCGCGCCGCCGAGTGAATGCCGGCACGTTGACCGTGCCGAACATCCCATCCAGCTCCCCGAGAAACGAAGTCAGCTGCCGCTCCTGCTTTCGCGTGAGGAGCCCGAACGTAATGGTGCACTGCCAATACGCCCCCGGCTGCCCAACAATCTGCTGGGCGTTCGAGAGCGTCGAGGTGAAGGCGCGGCTGTTGTTGACCAAGCCCCACGTCATTTCAGACGGGCGCAGCGATGCCGGCCATTGGATAGCCATGCAGTACTCCTTTTTGCTATCGGTTGCGGGCGATGAGCTGCCGCGCCGGGCCATTCATCTTGAAGTCGCGAAGGACTAGGTTGTAGCCGTCCTGAGCGCCTTTCTGTGCGGCCTGCTGTATCCGGGCCAGGGTCGCTTCGTCGGCGGTGCCTTGGACCGTGATGTCCTGGTGGATCGCCGGCATCTGCCCCGTAGACGCATCAGGCTGGCTGCCGGCGTAGGACGACGCATTTGAAGCAATGCGCGGTGTCACGAATCCGCCCGAAGCATAGCCCCTGACGTTGAGGCCTTCGAGGTAGTTACGCATGCCAGGCTGAGCAACCACCTCCTTGCGGAGGACGAATTCGCCGCCGTGCACCACGCCCTTCGGCTCAAACTTACCGCCGTCACCCGTGTAGCCGCCGCCCGAGAAGCCTGAAGAGGCGATCGTTTCGCTGTAGCCAGTCATGGTGCCCTGCCCCAACGCCTGACTTCCACCGGTCAGGAAACCGAATGCCGAGCCAAGGAAGCCTGCCGCCGCCTGACGCACCTGGATGCGGATTAGGTCCTCGATCACCCCGTCAGCGAAGTCCTTGAACGACAGCTTGCCGGTCTTCACGAAGGTGACCACGGCGTCTTCCATGTTGCTGAAGGCGTTGGTGAACAGGTTTCGTGTTTGCCCGGCGACGTTCTGCGCCTGCTCCAGGTAGGTGCTGAACGCGGCGCGCGCGCCCAGCGACCAATCGGATTGCTGCTCGTCGACGCGCAGGTAGTACTGTTCCTGCATTGCCAGGCGCTGATCCAGCGCGCTTTGCAGTGCGGCATTTTCCTTCTGGTACAGGGATTCGCTTATCCTCCCCTCGTTGCGTTGCTGCAGCAGGTTGTCCATCTGCTGCTGATACTGCTGCTCGATGCTGAACCGCTCTTGCAGGCGCTGCTGGGCCTGATCGCCTAAACCTGCGCCGGCCAGGCTATTGCTGAGGCCTATCGAAGATCGTTGAAGCTGGCTGTTCAGGTTGGCTTCGAAGGCTGCAAGTTTCTGCGCCTCTTCGGTGGCCACCTTGCGCAGCTGCATCTCCCGCTCAAGGGCTGCGTTGCGCTTCAGCTGCGCAGTGATCAGATCCTGATTTGCGAGGAGCGACTTCTGGTCGGCGGTCCGGACCTTCTTGTCCTTGATGTCGGCCAGTTGCTGCTCCCAGCGCACCTGGGCTTTGCCAGCCTCGCCCAGCTTCTGCATCGCGCCCACCTGGGCGCCGATAAGGCCGTTCTGCTGCTGGAGCACCGAGTATTGCTGGCGGGCCTGGTCGAGGGCCTTGGTACCGGCGTCCTCGCGGTAGGTCGGGGTTTTCGGTCCTGGCTTGTCCTTGAACTGCTCTCGTGCGGCATTGCGAAGCTGGTTAAGCTCTACCTCGGTGTAGACCCGGCCGCCGTCGCCAGCGGCCGACTTCTTCGCCAATGCGTCGATTTCCCGCATGCGCGCAGCCAGCTTTTTCTGGCTATCGTCTGTGGTTCGCAACTGGCCGTTGAGGGCTTCCTGCGCAAGAATGGAGTCGCGTTGCCGCTGGCGGTAGTTCTCTTGGGCCTGGTCAATTGCTGACTGCGTCTTCAGCTGGTTTTCAAGCGCCTGAATGGTGCTGACTACCAGATCCCTTCTATCTTGATTTTCCTTGCCTGAAGCCGCTATAGGGTTTTCGGAAAACATCTTGTCGATAGTTGCCAGTTCCTTCCTTGCGCCTGCAAGCTGCCCTGACAACCCTTGAGTGCGCCCGAAGTTAGCTGCGGCGTCGCCAGCTGCCTTCGTTGCGCCCCATACTCCGCGCCAAGCCTTTTCGATCCAGCCCAGATTCTCGGTGATCTCCTTGGATCTAGTATCGATGGTTCGAGCGTATTAGTCGGTCAGCAATCTTGCAGCGCCAACCGTATCACCCTGATCCTTCATAGCTTGTATCTGGGCGTAGGTCGCGCCAGTTAAAAAGCCATATTGCTCGTTTAGCTCCCTCGCAGCTGCCACAGGATCTTTGCCGATTTTCACAAAGTCAGCGATGGTCTCTTCAACCGCGCGGCCGGTGGCATCTTTCATCTGCAATGCGGCAGTTGCGACGACGCCAAAGCTATCACCGGCAATTTTCCCGCTGTTCGCCACCTGTACAAGAGCATCGGCAGCTGCGCCAGTTGTGCCCACAGTTGTGCTGATCTGCCGCGCCAGGTCAGCCATCGCTCCAACGTTACTGCCAGCAGCATTCCCGCTGAGCACCAAAGCCTTTCGAAATTCGTCCGTTTCCCGGGAGCCTTTGTAGTACGCAGCTCCCACCCCCGCTGCCGCAACGGCAAGCAACGAGTAGGGACTTATCAGGCTCAGCAAATGCCCGCCTAGAGCTCTGGCAGCCGCACCCGTTCCACCGAACTGATCGCGTAACTGGCTACCTTGCTGCAGCGCAACAGTCATGACGGATTGGCCGCCTTGCAGGCTGACAACGATGTCGCTCACCTGCGCCGGCACGGTGCGTAGGGCCGCAGCGTAAGCTTTTGTAGACATTCCGGCGGCTTGAGCCTGTCGGGCATACCGATCCACTGCCTGTCCAGCAGACTGAGTGCTCACTGCAAGATCCTTGATGGAAACACCTGAACTTTTTGCCTGGGCGCCAACGCTACCTGTCGCTGCTTCGGCGCGCTCGCCAGCTTTCGTCAGCTTGTCGAGATCATCTGCGGCCGATACGGCTTCGCCTGATTCGACCTTGATACCGAGAACGGCTATATCACCCTGGCTCATGCTTCCTCCGGGCATAAAAAAACCCGCCGAAGCGGGTTGATTAATTTTGTTCTGTCTAATTGCAGCTGGATTGTACGGTGATATTTCGCCCTTCACTCTCTAGCAGAGCCATGTAGCTCCCATCATCCTTCCGCAAGGCTGCATACGAGATGAAGCCTGCGTAGCCACCGGCAGAGTTCTTGCCATTTACCTCGCCGCATACAGTCCCATCGCCTCCAACGACTCTTTCGTTGCGAAACTGAGCGGACGCTGGATCTTTCATCTGCGCGGCGACGGCCTCTCGCGCTAGGTCAATATCGCCTTTTCCACAGCCCGTCAGGACGATCCCGGCCAGCCCCACCAAAGCAAAACGCTTCATGCGTACCCTCCTTGTTGATGAGGGCAATCTACCATCGCGCCGTGCCAGCGCAAAACTGAGTGGCGGCACCAAAAGAAAAGGCACCCGAAGGTGCCCTCTCAATGCCGTTTACGGCCCATGCCTTACCCCGCCGCAGCCAGCCTTAGCACAGCGAACCATGCCTTACCGTAGCAGACCTTACCCAGCCGGGTCGGAGCCAGTGGTGACTGTTGCCACCGCAATACCCCTTCAGCGAAGGGGCATTACGCTGTTTTCAGCCCATGCCATACCTAGCCTTGCCTTGCCCCAACACGCCTTACCGTGCCGCCAGTGACTTTCGCCACCGTACAGCGCACCCTCTGGATGCGCTGTACGCTGTGAAATCAGCTCAGTGCCTTGGTGGTCATCCCCCTCAGTGCGGAGAACTTGGCCACCTGATCCAGGTTGTCCCGCCGCTGCTCGTCGGTCAGCTCGGTGATCCGCAGGTTTCGAAGCTTTTGCCCGGTACCACGGAATGCCTTGCGGACGTTACGGCCCAGCTCATCCATGGCCACGCCGGTCTGCTCATGCGGTGGAACCCAGCGGTAGCCGCGGCCACGCACCGACTGCAAGCAAACCTGGTGGTCACGCAGAAGCTCAGCCTTGAATGCTTCGACGTTGGCCAGCCATTCGAACTGCCGGTCTCGGAACTGCTCCAGCGTGATCGACTTCGACTCTCCCAAGGATGGCATCCCGAAGCGGGCCTCAAGCCAATCATGGCCGACGAGATCGCCGTATTTGAACTCATTGAGGAAATCCTCGACCGCCTGCTTATGGACCGGGTATTTGGTGACCTCAGACATAGGCCACCTCGAAGCGACCGAAGCGTGGGCGGTACTCGCAGACTCCAATCAGCTTCCCAGCGTCCTCAATGGCCTTCTTGACCTCTTGAAGGTCCAGTACGTCAGTGTTGATTGCCACCTCAAGCTGGCAGGCCCAGTCGAGGAAGATCGGTCGGTACCGCATGATCTTGGCCTGGCCGACCTTCACGCCTCGGCAGTCGACGAAGCGTTGATCCTCCCAGAGTGCCTCTGGAGTGCTAGGCCCATCGAATTCCAGCGAGGCCCTGTCGGTCATCACCAGTGCACCGCGCTTCCAGTGGGTACCCAGTTTTTGCAACTTGGCGCCAGCAAGGAAGGTTGCGTCAAAGTTTGCCCCCGGAATGTGGATTCCTGCTCGCTCGTCGAAATAAACGCCTGCAATGAACTCGGACTTGGCGATGGCGACATGATCATCATCGACTTTTTTTCGCTTGCTGGTGAGCTCACGGTGCGCCTTCGTCGCCGGGTGCAGCGGATTGGCCAGCTTGTCGCTGTGCATCATCAAGGGCGATGTGCCCTTGATGCTCAGGGTTAGCAATTCCATGCTCATTTCACAGCCCTCCGCGCCATGTACTCGAACCGACCGCGAAGGTTCACCACTGCTGCCATCAGGAACTCGAACATGTCTGGAGTCGAAACGGGGATATCGCCTGGTGACATGACCATCCCCTTGATGAGGTCGCGCGTGGAAAGTACGCAGGCATCGTCAGCCACCTCTTCCACGCGCTGCTCGCCTTTGTGGTCGAACGAGACCAGATAGCGCTTCTGTGGTCCACCAACGAGCTGAATCTGATCACGCTTAGGTAGGAACTCGCCCTCGAAAACGTAGGCAGCCACGAAGTTGCAGGCGTTGGCCAACTCTTCCGCCGGGATCAGTGCAGTCTTCTGGACGCTGAACCGCGTGCGCAATCGGCTCTTCATCGTGTGCTTGAAGCCACGGCGAAGCGCAGATGGGAGAGCGCTGGCCTTCTGATCGATGACCTGGTCCAGGACATGCTCACCATCGCTGCCGATTACCGTTCCAACAAGGGTCTGCATCGGCATTGGGAAGGTCTGACCACTCTGCCCTTTGATCTGGAAGTAGCTGTCCTCCAGCTTTTCGAACACCTCCCAGGCTTCGTCGGTATCCAGCATCTTTGCGTGACGAGCCGCGCCGCGCTCAGTCCAGAGGATAATCTGGCGAGTATTTTTTGCGACTTGGACTACCTGACCCTCGGTCATGTAGTCCTTGAAGGCCTTTAGTTCTGCGCCCTCCAGCTTGTGGAAGTGCTTGCCTGCGACGAAGCGGCCAGAATTCCGCTGATAGTTTTGAATGAGGTTGTTGTCGTCTGTGCCGTAAAGCTTTGCCAAAAGCGCGGTGGTGACAACCCGACCACCTGCATGGCTGACTACAGGAAGGTTGTCCGGCGTGACTGCTGTGCTATTATCCATCTCGACGTTTTTCCTAGACCGATTGACGTTATCCAAAGCCTCAGCGCCTGCCAGCACTGGGGCTTTTTCATGCCCGCTGTTTTTGCTCATCCTGCGTCTCCTGCTCCAAGGATTTCCTCAGACGAAAAACGATTTCGCCGCTCAGGCTGCGACCGTTTTCCTCCGCGCGCTGCTCCAGCTTCTGGCGCAGTGTGCAGAGCATCCGTACCGCCGTAGTGATTTTCTCGCTTCCCATTGCCATGCTTCCTTTGCTTCATTTGCAATTTGATTCTTGCTTCCTTTGCTTCATTTGTCAAACACCAATGTGTCATTTGTTGCTTTGTACGTTCCTAGGAACGTACGCTGTACGGATGCAACGCACCCTTTGAGCTCCAAATGACCGATCTCTTCGCTGACAAACTCATCCGACTTCGCACGCAGAAAGGCCTCACTCAGAGGGATCTTGCCGCGATGGCAGGTCTTTCCTGGTCGCAGATATCGAAATACGAATCTGGAAAGTCCAAGCCGAGAAAAAAGGCGCTGTGGGCACTCGAGGAGGCTCTAGGCTGCCCTGGCGAGTTGGCCGCCTTCGCCGAGGGAACCAAAATCGCTGTTGAGGTGCCTGCCGGACTATATGAGCGGCTGGAGCAAGCTGCTGCTGAAGCGCAGCTGTCCATTGATGAATACAAGCATTTCTTTCTCGCGCGACTGATCGCCTGGTCACACGACGAGATTCTTGGCATCCGCCCTCCTACCCTTTTTTCCAAGGAAGAGATTGAGCAGATGCAAAGCCGGATGGATCCAGATGAGGCTGACATTCAGAGAGAGAAGCGTCTCAAGCAAATCAAAGATGGCTCGGACGATGAGAGCATGATCCTCGCCGAGCTTGAGGAGCGAAAAATTTTCGACGGCCGCTCAACGAAAAATAAGTAATCCCAAGCCCGGCCAATCACCGGGCTTCTCATGCCCCGTCAAGAGACTGGCGATACAGCACGACTACTAGGGATTGATCATGCCCAAGCTCAAGAGAATCAGTGGTGAACAGGAAATCGACAGCCCTGTTCTTCGAGAGCGCTATTGCAAAGGCTCAAACTGTAAGACTCACGATTTCATTGTCCTCTCAAGCGACTGTGAGGCTGGACTCCTAATCTATGAAGACTGGGGAAAGCCTGAGGGCTTCATTTTCGAAATCTTCTTGCTAAACGATTACAGAAAGCGCGGCATCGGATCTTGGGTTCTATCTCAAGCCGAAAATCTTGCGTCTGAACTTGGTCGCGTAAAGGTAAGGCTGGACGCTAGGTCCCTTGACCCAGAAAAGCAAAGTCACGAAGAGCTAGCCGAATGGTATTTACGAAAAGGCTATAGCAGACTCGCTGATCAACCATGGACCTTAGAAAAAATATTATGTCCTCAAGCTTAGCGAAGATGGGAATCTAGCGTGACCAACCCCACCCTCACCTTCAAATGCCTCGAAGTCACCAAACGAGACGATGGGTTGATTCGGCGTTACCACCTAGAAGTGACTGACACTGAGAGCGGTAGGACCGTGACAATATCGGTCGAACCCAGGCACCTTGCCTCTTTTAGGAGCATGAAGAAAATCCTTCTTGAGCGATGCATGTATTACTCAGCCACGAGGGAAACGCACGATGAAATGCTTCTTGGGCTGCGCCCTCCTGCTTCAGTGCCTATCTAGAACTCGGCCAAGCACGAGGTGCATCACGAGCTCAACCGAAACAGAAGGCAATCCATATGCAGGTCACATGCTCAAAATTCGAAGCAGCCTCTCGCCAGCTGGATGAAGCGATCGGCCTGCTCTTGGCCGACCGTGACCCATTGGCAGTTCGTACTCTCGCTGCGGCTGCCTTTGGCTTGTTCGCTGACCTCGTGGAACACTCCAGACCGAACGAGTCTTGGCGTTCGGAGCTTATCGAGAGCTCTGGACTCGACCGAAAGGAGGCGTTCGCCGTCATTCATAACGCCCAAAACTTCTTGAAGCACGCAGACCGAGACCCGCACGCGCAACTCTCTTTCGACGAAAGCGAGAACGAAGAGCTTATCTTCATCGCCACCCTGGACTGCGGGGAACTGGGTGGCCCGTTGACTACGACTATGCAGGCCTTTCAGGTCTGGTACCTAGCGCTCAACCCAGGCAAGCTCGGTGTGGATCATGACTTTACGCTGAGGGCGAGCTCGGCATTTCATGATCTGCCCACCAAATCCCGCAAAGAACAGCTCGCTGCCGGATGGGATTTCCTCCATCTCATGTTTGAGAAGTACGGCAGGGGGTCATACCAGCCTCGAAACCCTCAGCTGTAACGGCAAAGCCACCCCAGACGCAAAAAGCCCAGCGCGGGGCTGGGCTCCCGCCATCACGCGCGCTTGCGACGCGCTACGATCATCCGGTCAGCAATCTCTGCGGCTTGCTTGACGACCTTATCCAGGAAGTCACTGGTGCTCGCACCGGCAACACCGGTCTTGCCCAGTTCAAGCGCTGCTGCGAAGTATGCATCCCAAGCTTGCAGTTCTGTTTCTGTTTTTACTTTTTCCGTCATGCCTTCTCTTCCTTGCCCGACAGCACAGCGCGAGGTTGCGCTGCTTTGGAATTTAAGACACCCCACCCTGCGCTGGCAACCTCGCCCAGTCGGACACGCCCTGTCCAGGCATCCACCCTGGACGGAAGGCCAGTGAAGCACTGCCTAGGCCCTAAGCTCGGGACTCGAGGCTTCCTGCATTCGGCGCAGAATCTCCTCGTATCTTTTTGTCGAAACACCCTGGTTGCGCGCCAGCTTTTCGAGACTCGGCTCAATATACCGAAGATAGAGCCGGCATTTCTTCTCATTGAATGTATCCACGGTGGCATGGACATCCTCTGCTAGGGCAGCCGAATCGCGAAGACAAAGCGCAAAGTGCTCACGTTGACCTATCAGGAAATCCAACAGAGCAGCCACCTCAGGCAACTCGGCAGAGAAACGATGCCTCACATCCCTGATCAGGGTCTCGTTTTCCCTATTGAGCTTGTGCCATTCCGATCGGGCTTGCTCCGCCTTTGTTACGATGCTTTGCCGTAGGGCATGGAGCTCGGTCATTTTTGCTCTTCTGAGCGCCCACCAAGCTACGACGAGGCTCAATAAGGCGATCAGCAACGTGATCACGTCGACCAGTGACACCATCCCTATTTCCATGCGCCTGATCCTAGAGAGAAAGATCTAGGATATCCGAACTACCATCCACCGTCTGGGCTGGATGGAAAGCCAGTATGTACCCTTGGCCGAAGGGTAGTAGCGTTATGCCACCAACAACAAGGAGCAACGCAATGGCGCAATACGCTGCAGATACCGTCAAATATCTTAGTCAGACTGATGAGCCCGGAGCTGACCACTGGAAAAAAATCTACAAACCAGGCGCAACAGTGCCCGCATCCGGTATCTATCGGTGCCAAGGCTGCGGGGATGAAATCACGTCAAATAAGGGTGACCCGTTCCCTCCGCAAAACACGTCCCAGCACCCCTGCAGCCTCGATAAAATTTGGTGGGAACTGATAGTGAAGACCCAAACCACGGGCTCCGGCCGATAAAAAACCGCCCCGGTCTGTTGCCGGAAAGCCCATGGACTGGGGAATGATGACCTAGGAGGTCAACGTGCAAGACGAAAACGGAAAAATCGCTCAGCTGAAAGCTGAGTTGAGCAGCCTGAAAGATGAATTCGACGCATTGAAGGCCGGCAACGCAGCAGCTCTCGCCTCAATTTCAGCGGCCCTTCGTGAAATCCCAGGCTATTCACCAAAGGTCATGGAGCAGATGCTTACCCATACCCTTAAGCATGGGTGGCCGCTTACGAACATCCCGAACAACGAAGTAACGGAGACAGCGTTTTCCGCTCCGCTTCGATTCCTGCTGAATGATCAGCAAGAGGCGCGCTCGTTCTTCCGCGGGAAGTGATTCCAGGGAAGGTCATCGTTCCTTTTCGTAAATCGATACGCAAGCCATGAACCGAAACCAGCACGAACGGATCATGGCTTTCCTTTGTGGCCTGCTGCATCTCACTCTCTCCTGCGGCCAAGCCGCTTCATTTTGCGTCCCGATGACGCAACGCAAGACGCGTCCGATTGAACCAGGGTGCGCCGCACAGGGTGATTTGCTGGCCTGCCCTACTCCGCTGCCTCGGCCATCACTGCCAGCGCCTCGTTCTCCATGAAGCGAAGATCGTGAAACGCCTCAGACAAATCACGCCGCTTCAGGCCGAGCATCTTGGCGGTTCCGGGGATAGCGGCGTAATCGAGCCCTGACGGCCCACCCGGCCCCAAGCGCCATTGGGTGCCCAGCGCTTCAAATAGGCAGAAGGCCGGCCATACATCTGGCCAGACCTCTACATCCTCGGTTTCAATGTCCTCCAGGGTGAGCCCTAGAAACGCTAGCTGCTCGGCGGAGGGACCATGCTCATACAAGGCCCGCGCCGCCGCCTTCAGTTTCCCAGGCGGGCCGGGTTATACGCTTGCTGGTAGGCATCCAGTACGGCTTGAGGCGCACCGACGCAGGTGGTGACTAACTCGAGGATTGCCTCATCGTTGAACTTGTCGTCAAAGCCCCAGCCTACGGTGACAGTCTTGATCTGCTCAGCTTGGAGTTGCACTTGCCCGGCAGTGAACTGCTCGAGGCTCGCACCCTCGGCCTTGGCCTTTTCAGCATTGGCTTCGGCAGCCTGGTTCCAACTGTCGTAGAGCTTGGCCAGGGCGGTGCGGTCGAAATAGCGGAAAGTGAACTCTACCGCCACCGGGTCGCCGCCCACGCGCGGGATTTTCACTTCAGTAGTGAACGTGGGGTTCTGCGCGATTTTGATCTTTGGCATCTTGGCTCCTTACGCGGCCAGGTAGCGCAGCGGGCGCCCCGACAAACCTACGCTGATGGTGCGGGTCATGACGTTGTTACGCTCCATGGTCGGGGTGGTGGTGATACTCACGTACCCCGGGTAGAGAATCTGATCGCCGTTGCGCAGCTTGAGGCGCACTACGGTAAGTTCCTTGGACTCGTCGAAGCCTTCGACGGCGCCCACGTAGGCAGCGGCCGGTTGGTCCTCGACCACAATAGCCAGGCTCAGAGGGTTGCGGTTGGTCGGGAACTGGCGATCGTCATCGTCTTCGAGGTAGCCCACGGTAGCGAACTGCTGCTCACCGCCCGACGGGGTAAAGCCAGTGACCTTGGAAATCTGCACCCAGTCGGTGACTGGGATGACAGATCCCAAGCCTGCGCCCGGGGTGTAGATATCAGCGTTGGCAGTGCTGATGCTGCCCAGACCGAAGCTGTCGGTAAGGGGGTTCACTACGCGCGCGGCGCGATCGGTGAGTTTGGCCCAGCCGGAGTCGATCAGCACGATATCTTGCGCATCGAGGCCGTGCCCAACAGCACTCAGCACCGGTGGCGCTGCGTTGGTGATTGCAGTGAAGGGGACTGCGGTCCCCAGAGTCGCGGCGATCTCGACAATAGCGCCGTTCGGCAGCGGGAAGCGTGCGGCCATGGTGTGGTTCCTCTGAAAAGCCCGCCGGGCGGCGGTTGGTTAGGCCCCAGCGGGCGGTTGGTCCGCGACACCGCGGTAGGTGAAGCTGGCCGGGACCGTGTAAGTCGCCGACTCGGTGATGGTCGGGCCCTGGTCAATTGGTTCGGTGACCAGGCCCTCGAAGCCGTTGCGGCTGAGTTCCGAATCCACCCGAAAGAGACTCGAAAGCTCTCCTACCAGGGTCTCGGCGGCTGCCAGAGGCTGGCCCGCCGGGCAAACGATACTCACCTGGTAGATGCCGGTGTACTCGTAGGCGTCGCCGCCCAGATAGCGGCAGGTGGTCGCTCCGGGTAGCTGAAACGCTTGCAGGTAGGTTTCACCTGGTTGAGCTTCGAAGGCTTGCTCGAAGTTCGCGACCCGTATCTGGCGCGCCGTGGCCCAGGCCATCAGCTTGATCTCGATAGCCTGTCTGGCACGTGCTTGGCTCATACGCGGTTGTTCCTGATGGCTTCGTCGACGATACGTTGGAAGTTCGCGAGCGTTACACGGACCATGCCGGCCGGCGCCTGCGATGAGTGGCCGTACTCGAGCGGGATGGCGTAGATCAAGTTGTTCACGATGTAGGCCGTCTGGCCGATTGTAAGTGCGGCGACCTGAGCCTCTAGCTGGGCGATGGTCTCGTCGCCTGATCTGTCGATGCGATCCAGCTCTCCGCCTGCTGGCGGATCAATGGAGAATTGCCAGTTCCCGCGGAACCGTCCGCCCACATAGCCAGCAGGCGCAGCAATATCCATCCCGTCCTTGAGTTTCTTGCCGGGCTTCAAGCGGCCATTTTTGGAAAGGTTGGCAGGATCACTTCGTAACGCGGTGTTGTGATCCTCGACGGCCTGGTTGTACTGGGCCGCGATTGCGTTTTGCGCCCACAGCTCGGGATTGCCTACTGGCGACATGTGGATCACGCTGCTGCCGATCTCGATCACGATGTCGCGGAAGGTGGCGTCTAGGGCTTGCTCCGCCTGCTCGGCGAATGCCCGGATCGCCTCAGCGAAGCCGCCCTGCTGCCCGCCGTACCGCTGGGCCATGTGTGAGCCGCGAGCCATATCACTTCCTCAGCTGGATGGTCCAAGTCGCCTGGGCTGGATCCTCGGACACGTTGAGTACGCGATAGCCGCTCACCTGGTCGCCGATTTTGGGCTCCGCCGGGAAATCGGTGACAGCGCCGGCCTGCCCCTCGAACAGTTCGTTCTGAAGCACCAGCAGCTTCACGTCCTCGGTCTGGATACGCGAACCGTCGATTTCCTTGGCCAGGTAGCTGCCGAACACGCCGCGCCCGGTGTAATGGATGGTCGAGGCTGGCACGGTGCCGCCGATCTCGGGGTCATATCCGCCCTTTACAGTGCGGCTCCCTGCAACAGGCTTCACCGCATCGGCGAGGCCGTCTGGATCGTTGAACGCTTCCGCCAGCTCGGCCTGAAGTTCTTCGCGCATGCCCATGGGTCAGATCCTCTTGAGCATTACGGTGCCAGAGCGCCGGATCCACGGAGCAATGAGATCGAGGGCGAAGTTCTCGCCAGCAGAGCGATCGACAGATCCCGCGACATAGGTCTTGCTGGTCGAGGTGCCAGCCTGGGCCGACACTGTCTTGCTCTGCACCTCGCGCTGGGTGTCCTTGTAGAGCTTGCCGGCCGCAGCCAGCTTGGCCACCTGCGCGCCGGCAGTCACGATGGCATCCGGCACCGGGTCTGGCACCGGTCGCTTGATCTTGGCCGTGAGCCAGGCATTGGCCATGGCAACGGCGAGGACCGCATCACCATCGCCTGCCCAGCCCTGCCCGAGCGCCTGGTCAACATCAGCGACGGTGATGAAGTCGGTCATGGCTTATTCCTTCGACGGGATGAGGGCTTGCAGTTCTGGCTTGTTGAGGGTGGGGTCGAAGGTGATCCCCTGGGCAGTCAGCCAGGCCTTCAGCTGAGGGACCTTCATCTTGTGAGGGTCGGTCTCGTCGTCGCCGCCCTCGTCCTCGAGCGCTTTGTCGATCTCCGCCTGACTACTGACCGAGGCATAGCCGTTCGGCGGGTAAGCCGACGCCTTGTAGCCCTCCGCCATCCATTGGGCGACGGTGGGGCCGTCCAAGCGCAGCCCTTCTTCGATCTCGCTGACGCTGATGCCCTGGCGCTGGTACGCCTCGCCGATGTGCGGAGCATCGCCCTGAACGGACACCGAGGTAGCGCCATCGATCACGCCAAAGAACTGGTCCAGGCGGCGGTAACAGGTGCCACGCTCGGTGCCCGGGGTGTTGGTATAGATGACTTTCATGCTGATCTCCTGCGCAGGGCGCCAGGCCGGCGCCCCGCATCATGGGTCAAGGGGTGGCGGTACCGCTGATGACCGCGGCGAACGGAACCTGCTTGCGGTCGAAGACGCGCTTCCAGTTCGCTGCAGCGGCGTACTGGACCGCGGTCGGGCTGAGGTTGCGGTTCTCGCTGCCCTGCCAGCTGAAGCCGGCCGGCTGGAGGATGAAGGTCTTGCGCTCCCACAGAACCTCGGCGCCGCCACCGTTGCCGCCGCCTGGTTTGCGCTCCAGCTCGACGGGCTTGGTCGGATCGCCTTCACCGTAGCCAAAAGCCCCCTGACCGAAGAACAGCGACAGGTACTGGCCAGGCGCGTAGGTCAGGGCGTCGTCCATGAATACCGGTTTGCCCAGGTAGGTCGCCAAAATGATCTTGCCCTGCGAGTCGCGCAGATACTCGATCATGTCCTGCTTCACCATCTGGTTCATGACGACAGAGTGCACGCCGATTGCGGCGAACATGTCGGCGGCGTCGCCGGCGGTGAAAGCGGCGTCCTGAAAGGCGTTTGCGCTGATCGAGGCGCCCGAGTCCTTGACCATGTCGCCGCCGTTCTGGGCGATGTTGGCCGCGATGATGCCGCGGCCGGCGCCCATCAGGTAGCGCTGCCACTGGCGGGTCCAGTAGGTGCCGAAGCGGTTGCGGATGTGCTGCATCGGCTCGGAGTTGGCCAGCTCAGCAGCCAGGTCGGAAACGCCGTAGCCTTTGTTGAGGTACAGGGTTCGGGCACGCATGCTGCCCTGCTCGGCTTTGCCAACCTCGCCCTGGTCGTCAGGGTCATCGTTGGAAATGTTCGGCGCTTCGTCGGCGTCGAGATCCTGCCAGTAGCTGATCTCGGAAGTGCCTTGGCCGTTCTTGGCGATGTCGTCCAGGGTGGCAGAGCGGGTGATGATGCCCGATTCGAAGACGGCGGTCTTCTCGGGGGAGTTCACCGGCTCCAAGGTGCCGTAGTAGTCGGAAACGAAGATGTCCGACAGTTGGGTAGATGCCATGGGTTAGGTCCCTCGGGTGGCTTGGAGTTTTTTGAATGCTTCGGGGTTGTCACGAGCCATCGCAGCGCGTTCGGTCTCCGTGTACTCACCCCATTTCTTCGTGGCCTTGCCACCGTTGTCGCCGGTCTGCCCGGCACCCTGAGCCCTTGGCCACAGGTGGGTAGCGGTTTCGCGCAGCGATTCCGCCCATTCGAGGGGAGACAGCGGAGTCTTGCCGTCCTTCCCGTACACGACTTCGCCGGCACGGTCAGTGGCGACAGGCTCGCCGTCTTCGCTCAGCTTGAAGGTGCCGCGGGCGCGAAGGATGATGTCCTCGGCAGCCTCAGGCAGCGCGCCGGCCTTGATGGCGGCAGCGCGGATGGAGTCAGCCAGCACCTTGTCGCTGTATTTGGCGGCGAAGGCTTCGGCCTTGTCCGCACGCTCGTTGGCGGCCTTGACCTGCTTGTCCAGGTCGGTGCGCAGGCGCTCGGTGCGGCGGCTGATCACTTCGTCCAGCTTGCCCTCGGCGATAAGCTTGGTCTCTTCGTCCTGACCGGCCTTTGCCAGCAGGCCCTTGACCGCCTCGATGTCCAGGCCGTCGAACTGACCTTTCAGTTTGTCCAGCTCGGCCTTGATGGTCTTGTTCGAACCGATTAGCTCAGTGTTTTTGGACTTGAGGCCCGCGACCTCCCCATCCAGGAATTTCTGTACCTCGCCGCCCAGCGCTGCCTTCAGCGCGGCGGTTTGGCTTTCGTCGAGAGTCAGGCCATGCGCGGCCGGATCGAAGTCAAATGGCATGTGAGTATCCCCTGGGGATTGAATAGGCCCGCCTTGCGGGCATGAAAAAACCCGCCGAAGCGGGCCGAAGGAAACACGCGCTGATGTAGGATGCGGCGACCAGAAGCTGGGTTAACCTCGATACCGCGCCGATGAAATGTCCTAAACCACTTTCCGACAAACCCAAAAAGGCTTGGACCAAGCTGGATGTAACGGTTCAAGCGGCCATAGTTGCCGGTTTTTTCACCGCTGGAGGGATTGGCATCCAAGCCTATTCGTCCTATACCTCCATCAAGAAGGAGCTGCGCACCAGTTGCGTAAAAAGGCTCGATGAAAGAGAGGACAAATTACGCTCCAGAGCAGAGGCCATGCTGGTCGCCCTCTCGAAGTCTTTCTCCTACCCGTACCATCCTGACCCTTCGCACGAAGAGCTAGCATTGCGTTACGAGAACGCTATCGCTTCCGCTGAGGCACTTGTGGCTCACTCATCGCCAAAGCTCGCGACGAAAACGATGAATCTCATCGGCGATTACATGCAAGCCATGCAGCTTACTGATGATGAAGGCACTCGTGCCCAGCGGAGCGCAGACCTGGCCAGACAGATCGAGGATTGGCACCACGTCTATTTTCAGGAGCTAACGGAATTCGATTTCGAGCGAAAAGATTGCTGATCTCATAGCCCCGCACGATCAAATGCTAGCGGCTCTAGCTTCATGAGCTGATCCAGCGTCAGCGGCTTGAGGTTCTTATCTAACTGCAGCGCGGCGAAGCGCTCGGCCGTGAGGCCGCCATCACGGAACAGCTTGCCCCGCACCGGCCCCAGCGCGGCGTCTTGAAATCCAGCTGGCTGCGTTTTGAGCCACTGGTAGTAGCTGAGGCCTGCCGACACCTGCTCGCCGCCATCCGCGCCCACGGCCGCCCTCGTGGCACCTTGCCCGAACAGCGTCGACAACCTGGTGATCGGCGTGATGGTGGTCCGGCAGTGAATGTGGAACGGCGGCACCGGCCCTTTTCCCATCTCGTACTCGCGGCCATCCAGGCTCCTGCACTGCACGCTGGTCTTCCGGTCCAGGGTGGCGACGATCCGATAGCCAGGCACCGCCTCGGCATTCGCCTTCAGCGTTTCCATGCGGGCCGTGGTGGCCACATGCTGGACTGCGGTCTGAACGACTGCCCGGGCGCTTCGGTTGGTGACCGCCAGCACGCCATCGGTGAAGTTCTGTGCTGCGGTCCCGCGCACGGCCTGGGTGATCTGCGCGTTGGTCTGGCCCTGCACGACGCCCATCCGGATGGCGTTGGTGACCTTGTCCGCCTCGGTACGCGTCCACCCGCTCAGGAAGGGCTTGAGCAGCTTGCCGCCATCCACACCGGCCACCTGCAGGGGCTGCGTGTTGATCGCCGCCCGGATCAGGGAGTCCGCTGGCATGACCGCATCGATCAGCAGCGCCTTCGCCAGGCTGCGGCCTTCGAATGCAGCTTCGTACTGCGCAATATCCACCAGGTCCGACTGCATCCGGTCGCTGAAGGCCTTGTAGATTTCCAGCAGCTTGCCGCCCACCCGGCCAAGAAACTCCTCAAGCCGGCTGCGGCTGTAGGTGGTCAGTTCCTTGCGGGTGAGCTGGTCGCGCACATGGGTATCAGCCCGGCGCAGGTAGGTCTCAAACTTCCTGACCTCGCCGGCCTTGAGCCGCTCAAGCAGTACCGAGTGGCGGCTTACCTGCTGCAGTAGCTTCTCGTCCGCCGTTTGCTCCGGTTTCGTCGCCATCGTCTTTGTCCAGGTTGACGCCGCCCGCGCCGTGCTCGTCGCCGATCAATTCGGCCTCTTCGTCGTAGGGGCGCTCGGGAAGCTTCCCGGTGGTGAGGTACTGCCAGTAAGTCTCGGCGCTGATGGTGCCGGCCATGACGCTCTTTTGCAGCTCGGCCAGCACCTGGGCGTTGACCTCTGGAATCACGAACTCCGGCTTGACCGTGAAGACGACCTCATTCGGGTTGTAGCCAGTCCACTCAGCCGCGTAGCGCAGGGCCTGCTCGATGGCCGCTGCCGCCGTGATGACGATGCTGTGCAGCGTGGCGTGCTGGTCGTTCTGACGGGTCTTGCGGGCCTCGCCCGACTCGGTGCCCGAAACGTCCATGACCTTGGCGCCAGCCTCCAGGGCCGCATTCTTCTGGTCTTCCATGGCCCCGCGCACTGCCTCGATTCCCGCGCCCTGGAACTCGAGGTAGCCGCACGATCCTTTAGGGCCAAGGTCCCAGGCTGCCGATGGCCCGGTGACGCTGAGCTCGACGCTCTCGTCCAGGCCAGACACCCACGGCTGAGGGTGGCTGGTCTGGTGCAGCGCGGTGAAGTAGTCGGCGCTGAGCTGGTACGACTTCAGTGCGGCCCGGGCCATGGTCAGCAGCGGGATCTCATCCACGTCCGGAGAGTTGTCGGTGGAGCCGCAGTAGATGACCGGAATGTAGTCCAGGCCGCGCACCAGGTTGTTGCTACCGTCGAAGGTGCCCAGAGGGCGGTCGTCCTCAATCAGCTCGCCGGCCTCGTTGCGCACGCCCGTGCGGCAGACCGCGCCGTCCATGTAGAACTCGCGGTAGACCGTCTCGCATTCGTGGCTGTAGCGGTCCTGCTCCTTGCGTCTGAACTCGCGGAAGACAGATAGCACCAGGTCCTGCCGGCCGCCTTGGTCGGCAGTATCCCAGTTGATGGCGTTGCGCACTGCATAGGTGGCGAAGTACGGCTGGCCTGCGTCGTCAATGTTGACCACCAATGGCACCCGGCCATGGGAGATGGCCTGGCGCACGATCCGCAGGAAAAGCTGGGTCAGGCCAAAGCCATCAGCCGTGGCGTTGTCCACCAGGCCCTTCAGGCCCGCAGGCAGCTTCACCTCGGGGATCAGTCGCGACACAAGGCCCATCATCGAGCGCAGCGAATCCCGCACCCAGTGTTCGTACTGGGCCCGGGCGGTGTAGTTCTGGTACAGGTAGGCATTGCCGGCGCCATCAAGCTTCTCAGCCTCGACCATGCCGCTGGGCTTGGGCAGGTTGCGCGGGCTGCGCTTAATGGCGCCCTCGCCCTCTAGGGCGTCGTCCATCATCCGCCACTCTTCGATGTGAGCGTCGTAGTCTGGGTTGGTTGATTGAACAGGCATTACGCCAAACCTCCGATGCGGCGTGTGCCGGCGGACTGAGTCTTGATCGGGAACCGCTTGGCGATGAAGTAGCCGGCGGCGTCGTTCATGTGGTCGTGCCCCTTCTTGGGGTCCTTGTCCGGCTCACCCTTGTCGGTGTAGGTCTGCCTCTCCAGGCACTGGGTAAGCTGCGGGCATTGGTCGATGTTGACCTTCAGGCGCCGCTCGCCGTACGTGTTGAGGAACATAGCGTTGACCGCGTTGATGCGATCCTTCACGCCGGGGTTCTGTGAGTCGACCACCACGGTGAACCCGGCCTTCTTGAGCAGGGACAGGTCAGATTCACTAGCGTTCTTGCTGCTGGTGTTCTGGCCGCTGGCGTCTGGGTACACGGAAACGCTGTGACCAGAGAAGCGAACCTTGATCTTCTCGATCATCTCCGGCGTGTCACGCACCGAGTGGAACTCGTCAAGCGCCAGCGGCAAGCCCTCACGGACCACGTACACAACCGCGGCCATCTTCATGACGTTGAAGTCCATACCGATGTGCAGGGCCTCTCCCGGCTTGATGCGCTCGCTGGTGCGGCACTCGGCCCGGTCGAAGGTGTAGTAGACGACCCCGGCGTAGTTCTCGAACCCGGCCTCATATTCCTGGCGGAACGTGCGCGGGTCCATCTTGCGGCGGGCAGCATCCAGTTCATCAGCCGGGACATTGCCGCCCTGCAGCGAGGTGTACTGCCAGCTCTTGTGATCAGGCTCACCGCCCGGCTGCCCGTCGCGGTAGGTGTCGTAGCAGTGGTTGAAGCCCTTCGGGGTGCCGATACGCAGTGCATGCCCGCCTTTCCTCGACTCCCCGGTCTGAGGGATCGTGTACTGGCAGGTAGAGAGCATCGGCCTGAGGACCTCTTCCCAGGCTGCCCACGGGCAGTCCGCCCATTCATCCACTAGGACGAAAAACAGACCAGAGCCCCGCAGATTGTCGTAATTGTCCAGGCCGACTACGCGCATGATGTGGCCGGACTTGAGGGTGATCGAGCATTCGGTTTCGTTCGGCCGTGCTGCTCGCCAGGCTTCTGGGATAGCCTGCTTCAGCCGGCGCCAGAAGACCCGCTTGGCCTGCTTGAACGTCGGCGCGCCATACCAGATTTCATCCTCGACGCTCACGCCCCACTCCGCAGCCAGCCGGGCCGCGCGGCGCATCTCAGCCTTGCCGAGGAAGGTCTTGCCGAATCGACGCCCGCACACCGCATCACGGAAGCGCGCCTCAGGCTGAAAGCCCCAGACGTAGATGTTCGCCTGCTTCGGCGTCAGCTTCACCGGCGGGTCATAGGTACGGGGTAGTCGGGACACCTTCGTCTGGCTCCAGCTTGTACTCAGCAACGGCGTGCTGCTGGTCCGCCTGGGAGCCCAGGGGCTTGTCGGGTTCGAGCTTGCGATTGACGTACATGTCGCCGCACTCCTTGGCTGCCTGCTCGTACAGCTGGGCAGTCAGCGCGAGGTTGCGCATGTTCTCGGCTTTCTCAGCCATTCGCCCAAGGCCTCTCAGGCGGAACGCCCGGTTGGCAATGGGGATCTCCGCTGTCTCTTCGCGGAAGCGCTTGCGAGTGTCCTCGAACAAGGCCACCCAGCGTTTGGCCAGGCCCTTGCCGGAGTACTTCGTGGGGTCGTGTGTCTCCACCTGCTGGCGGGTCACGGTGATGCTGAATTCTTTCTGGACGGCCTCTACCACCTGTGAAGGCGTGTCGAAGCACGCCAAGGCCTGAACGATAAAGGCCTTCACGTCGTTGCTGAGGGCTGCCATAGGCTGTCATCCGTCCAGAGCCTGTCCAGAATCACGCCGACTTGAGCAGACAGGTTCCGCAGGCCCTCGAAATGTTGATCTTGGCCACCTCAGGCGGCCGGCTTGCAGCGTCGATCAGCTGCTGTACGTCGTGGCTCGGGCCATACCGGCGAACCACCCCGACGAACTCTTCGACATCATGGCCGCGCATCTCAAGCTTGGGCATGCCGTCCTGGGTGAATGCCGGGGCGCCGTACTTATCGAGCTTGTGACCGATGTGGTATAGCTCGTGCTCTACCAGGGCGCAGAACTCGGCTTCGGAACACTGGGCGCAGTAGTCGCCGGCCTGCGTGATGAGGAATTCGGGCTCTTCACCGAACCAGTCCCGCATCTGCTGCTCTTGGCGAGCCTTCTGCCATCCACCTGCGCGGATCACCAGTTGCTCGGCCTGGCCAAGCACCGCCCGACCCTTCTTGGGGAATGCAGAGGACGCCCATAACACTCCGACATTGGCGTCGATGAGGTGAGCGTGCTCTTCGTTGTGGATGCGTCCGGTTGTGGCGAGGATCTCCCTCTGTATCCACTCCCACACTCCAGCGGCTGGCTGCAGGATCAGCCAAGGCGATTCGAGCAGGTCTGCGGGCGGCATTGGCCTGCTCATAGGTCACCTGCGTCTTGAAATAGTGGCGGGTTGCCGGTATTGGTAGCGATCAACTATTCGGAGGCGGAACGATGCTGAAACTTACTGAAGGTGAAAAGAACTACCTTCTGGAGATGCGAGCACTATCAACGGATGCACAGGGCAACGATGTTTACGTAGGCCTCACCAGCAGCGAGTCTGAGCGCTTTCACTTCCTGAGCGATCCTCACAAGAGCCTGGAACGCTCAGAGAGCGAAGAGTATCTGGCGCTTAATGATAAGCATGAGCTGGCCCGCCTACTCGTCATCGATGCCGAAAACACCCTTCGAGTAGAGAAACCCTCCAAGCACTGATGCACCACGAAATGGCGCACCTCTGTTTTGTGGCGCGGATTACTCAACCGGCTTGCAGTGGTCGCACTGCAGGTGCCGGCAGATCCAGCGCTTCACGCGCGGCCAGTAGGTCAGCATGAACATGTGCCGCATTCCGGCGAGAGCCAGTGAGACCATCAGCGTGACCCAGGCCGTGTTGGCGGTGAAGAACATACGTTCGGAGCGGGCCAGGATGGCGTAGCCACTTATGGCGATGACCGCGTAAAGCACCTTGCCGATAACCCCGTCGCGCACCTTTCCGCTCAGCACGCACCAGGTTGCCCAGATGCCGATGAGTCCGGCCGCGATGGCGTTGATGTATTCATATGTCATGAGCTAGGCCCTCCGAACTTGGACCTGATCACAGACCAGAGATCGGCGGCTTTGATCGCTCGGGTTACGGCGGCGATGAGAGAGCCGCCAAACGTGCCAAGAAGAAAACCGACGCCAGCAACGCTGCGAGGTTCGGTAATACCGAAGTAGTTGCTGACCATTCCGGTGAGGTAGTGCGCGCAGGCCATGCCAGTCAGCAGGAAGAGGATCCAAGCCTTGCGGTCCGTCAGGTCGTCTTTATGCCAGCGGGTGGCAACCAAGGCCCCTAATAGGCCCGCTATAGCCCAGTCGAGCTTCTCGAGCAGGCGGTGAAAAAGCTCCATGCGCTCTGCTCCATTTGGCGTGCATGTCTGAGGCATGCCTAGGGAAACCCAGGCTTCTCGATTTTATTAGCGGGCAGTCAGCCCGCGGGAAAAACTGAGCGAAACGAAATCTGGGAAGTGGCCTGGCAGGACCGTTGCCCTGCCAGGCCAGTGAGCGATATGCGCTTAGAAAGTCCAGACCACTCGATCATAGGTCGGCAGACCATCTTTGTACGGGTTGCCGCCGAAGGAGATTGTACGAACCGGCTTGATGCTCGGGGTGAATCCAAAGCGCGCCCAGCAAACTCGATCAGTAACGATGGCGAAGCAGCCGTTCTCCTGGATGCGAGCATAAGCATCCGGGAATCCAGCTGTTTTGGTAGACCAGATCGGCTGATGTGTAGAGTTGTAGATGACGAAGTTGCCATCGTCCTGCATCGCAGCGAACGCGCCACCCTTGTTCTGAGTGTAAGAGGCCCAGAAAACAAGGTCGTTTTCGCCGTAGAACACCAGGTTACCGTCGCCTTGGAACACCAATCGGGACTTGCCGATGTGGAAGGAGTCCCCTGGATTCATCATGGTGCCGGCAGGGATAATGGTGGCAGGCTGCTCTGCATCCAGAGTCGGCACACCGCTTGCGCTCCAGCGCGGATACTGATCGACGATGACCAGATTGCCATCGTCTTGGAGCTGCATGTAAGTGCGGTCCGCCGCAAGCTGAATTCCTCCCAGCGGATCACTCGCAACTGTTTGCCATTCACGACGTTTCTCCACGTCGATCAGGGTCAGGTTGTAATAAAGGTAAAAGGCAGTCTTGACGTCGTGCCAGACCTGCCGGGTCAGGGATGACGAGTACTGGGCGGTTTTGTCTGCCACCCAGATCGTGGTAGTGCCGTCGTACAGAGCGATGTTGCCGTCATCTTGGTAGATGAATTGATATCGCCCGTTCGGCGATCTCAGGAACTGGTTTTTCGACATCTGCGCGTGAGGTGGCAGAATGAAGCCGCCACTGCCTGTGAAAGGCTTGAGGCGCAGGTCGACCCGTTTATATTTATCAGACATGTGATGCGTTCCTTGAGCTTGAGTGTGATACGGAGATTCCTCCGCATGAATCGCTCATAGGCGATGGCTCGAGACTCGAGGTCTTCACATGGTTCAGTGTCCCGCACCGGGAGCACTTGATCTGGAGCTGGGTAACCCCGCCTGCACGGGCGAGGAGTCGGTTGCATTTTCCGCAACGGATGTCTCTAAGCATCTGCAAAGCCTTAAGTTTTTCTGCTAGGCTCCGCCCCGCTCGCGCGAGCAGTGAGGGCCTTGGCTGGCTTGCAGGCATGATCTGCGATCTGGCGTCTCCCTTGGGTGTTACAGCACCCTCTGGAGTCGCCCTCTCTTTTTCTCGCCGCACAAATGACAAAGCCCCGACTAGTTCGGGGCTTTTGCTTTTCTGTGGGTACTACAAAATTGGCGCTTTATCAGGGGCTTTTGAGGCCCTCTTCAAAGCAAAAACCCCGCTCATGGCGGGGCCTGAAGATAAGCTCAGCAGCTAGATTGAACCAGCGAACGAATTCCATTCCTCGACGGCGCTGTCAGCCGCCGATTTGTGTTTTCGCATCGCTTCTTCCTGCTCTTCTACGAAGTCAGCAATGCACGACTTGTACTCCTCTGCGTCAGCAAGGAACTGGTCGCGCTCGTAGCTATTCTCAAACTCGTAGGGGATGTCAGGCTGCGTGCAGTCGTGTGACGGCTCCAAGATGTCAGCAAATGCCGGGGCTGCAAGGAGAGCCCCAAGCATCAGAAGGGTTCGCATATTCCATTGCCTCACATGAAAAAGCCCGACGCTTTAGGCCGGGCTTTCTTCGTCACTCCTCAATACGCGCAGGAATGACAGGATGAGGAAATAATGTTGCATCGTTGCACGGGTGTCAAGCGGCATCTGCCATCAAAATGCCCTCTGCCACCAAGATCTTGCTGGAATCGTCTAACGCCTCCGTTACCATCTCGTCCAGCACCTTCTCGATGCCCTTCTTCCAGCGCCAGTACGTGGTCCTGTTCAGGCCTTGGCCGTCCCATGTGTTGATGTCGTAGAACTCGGCCGGCAGCACAATCATGTCCGTGGAGCGCTTCACGTACTGCTCGCGGCGCGCCTGACCGGCGTCCTCTGGCATCTCTCCGCCCGCCAGGTGCTTGACCACGCCTGCATGCAGCGAATCGAACTCTGCACGCTCACGGGCCGCCCGACTGGCCACCTCATGCCCCGAATGCGCTTGCACGCCTTTCACGGGAGGGATTGCCCAGGCGGTAACCGCCTTGTACCGGAACAGGTTCGGAGCCTGAGTGGCGATCAGCGGCACCAACTTGCCGATCGCATCGACCTTCTTGGCCTTGTGGGTCGAGAACCTGGCCGTCAGCGCATTCCAGTGCCGCGGGATCAGCTTGCTGTGCAGGCGAGCGTGCACCCAGCAATCCACCAGCATCGCTGCATCCTTCCCAGTGATCTCACCCTTCAGCTTCGAGGCCTGAACTTTCGGCTCGAAGTCGCCACCACCAACGCCGCTCATGGTCTCCGCCGCCAGGGCGCGCACTACCGCGGCCAACACGCTTTGATATTTCATTGTACTTGCTCCTTCTTGCGGCGATACGAGATGACCATGCCACGCACGATGCAGTAGCCGGCGATGATGAAGATGCCCAAGGCAAGAAGCTGGGCGCTGTCAATTGGTGTCCAGTTCATGCCGCCTTCTCCTTCAGCCGCTTGATCTTGTCGCGGTACTCGGCCTTGATGGCCTTGAGTTCGTCGATGGTGTAGCGCTGGGCCTTATGAGGGCCTTCCAGCCAGGCAACCTGCTCGGCGCCTATGCGCTGCACGAGGTTGATCCGGTAGTTCACGATGTCGCCCGACTTGTGCTGGTTGCAGGGCACGCATTGCTTGTGGCAGTTGAGCGGCTCGAAGCGCAGCTCAGGGTTTCCGCCAACGGTGCGGTAGTGCCCGGCGTCGTACTTGCCTTGGTGGTACCGGCCGCAGCTGATGCACGGCAACGCTTCGTCGCGTAGGCGCACCCACTGGTTGAACACCGCCTGGGCTTCACGTACGTAGTCGGCACGGCTCTTGAGCTTCTGCTTGCGCACCTGGATCTCTTGGCGCTCACGCTGGGCGATCGCCTTCCGCGCCACCGCCTGGTTCTCTGGCTTCTTCGCCAGCTCCAGTGCGCACTGCACGCCGCAGGCCTTCTGGGTCGACATCGATGGCCGGAACTTCGTACCGCAGGCCTTGCAGGTCTTCTGCTTCACTTCCTTGAGAACTGTCCTCACGCAGCGGCCTCCCCCAGTAGGTCCGCGAAGTGCACGCCGCGCGCGGCGAATTCCTCGACGATCCGGTCCGTGTACTGGCAGCCCTGAGCGCGGTCGAAAAGACGGGTCACCGGGAAGCCATCCGGCCCGAACATGGCGCAAGGGCCCATCCAGCGCAGCTTGATCTCGTACGGCAGGCTGAGCAGCGCCATGTTGTAGCCGTCGCGGAACTCTTCGCAGGAGGCGCGCATGATCGGCACGCCGTGGTGGAGCTTGCAGTAGCGGCGCACCTCTTCCACGTCGCCCATCTCGGTGCTCTTGGCGATGCGCTCGTACATCGCAAACCACAATGCGTTTTGATCCAGGGTGCGGTCCTTGCCCGGGCGCATGCTCACCACGACGAACTTCTTGTCGCGGAACAGGCGGGTCAGCATGGTGATGGCCTCGGATAGCTTGGCCTGGCTGTTGACGCTGATCTTCTCGGTCATGGCGCCACCTCGTTCACCAGCGATTCTGCTTTCTCGTCAGCGCGCATCACGTGCTTAGCGCGTGAACAGTCCAGATTGCCGTAGCCGCTGACGCTGTACCCGATCAGCTGCATGAGCTGGGAACGGTCATCCTTTTCGTAATCGCGCATGGCGATCTCATTCAGGCCGAATCCATGCTTCTGGCAAAGGTCGAGCATGTCGCTGATGATCTGATTTGCCTTGAAGCGGATAACGCCGTCGGCCGCAACCACGACAGGCTGCATGGGTTGTCTCTTGCTCATGGCTTCTCCTCGATCTTGTTCATCAGCCAGGCGGTAGGAATGGCGGCCAGGAGGATCGACGGGCCGAACATGAGCGCCAGCTTCGCGGGCACCGAGAGGTCCAGTGATACTGCGAACTTGAACCACAGAGTGGCCATGACGGATGCCGCGATGATCACGGTCGGAGCCAGGACGATCATCACCACTGCCTTGAGGTAGTTCCGCATCACACCCCCTCCCCGGCCGGCTGCCCGGCGCGCTTGATGTTCAACTTGGCCAGCAGGTGTGCACGGCACGCGGCAGCGCTCGATGGGATCTGCTGGAGGTCCAGCAGGCGGGCCTGCCGTTGACTTGCATACTCGTCGGCCAGCTCGATCAGGCTCTTCTGGCTGTCGTGTCCGATGCCGGCGGCGATGTCGCCCAGGGGCTCGCCGGCGACCAGCATGCGAATGGTGATGTCGTAAGCCCGGGCGAACACCTTCTCGGCCCGCTCCACCTCCATTGACCCAAGGTTCTGGGCTTCACACTGCAGGGCCGCGTGGCGCACCGCTGCGTGCGTCCAAACGCGTGACCCTGCCCTGCTGGGGTGGAAATTCTCCAGCGCCTCTGCCAGGGCCCGCGCAAGCGGCGGAATGCCCATTTCTTCCGGGGTCGGCTGGCACAGCTTGATGAACTTGCCGCTGCTCGGGGCGAAGTCGGTACCCAGCACCCGGCATTTCTGGATGCCGAAGCGGATCTGCTCGAGTGTGTTGATGCCCGCGGCTACGAAGGACTTGATCCAGCTGCGCTTGGCAGCCTTCAGCGCGTCATCGTCTGGCCAGGCCTGCTTCCACGCCGGGAAGATGGCCTGCAGCTCCTTGAACAGGGCGTTGACCACTTCGGTGGTGCTTGGGTCCAGCTGCTTGGCCGGGGTGTGCACCTCGGCTGGCAGGTTGCTGGCCGTGGCCATGATCTGCGTCACGCTGCGCAGTTTCGACTTTGCGCTCATAGGTCACCCAAGTCGTTTGCCCAGGAGGTGTCATTGAAGTCCGGGCCATTGGCCTGGCGCTTCACCGGGAACGGGCGAACGTTGCTTGCAGTCGCCATGTCACGCTTCACCCACTTGACCAGCAGGCTCACCCACGAGGCCTGGGTCTCGCAGCGGCCAGATGCCGAGTAGTGGCAGACGAATGCGGCGGTCGCTTCATCGGTGAACAGGTCAACAGGGATTCCCATTCGGGTCGCGTAGGCTTTCAGCAGCTTCTGGTCAGGCTTCCACTCAAGGTCCATCTCGGTCGGCAGCTTTGGGTCAACGCCGGATTCCTCGCCCGCGCGTTGTGTGTTGTGTTCTTCCCTTCCATTCCCTTCCCTTCCGGGGTCAACCGGTCGACGACCAGTCGTCGACTCCTCGGCGAATTGTCGACGACCGCTCTCCGACTCATCGTCGATTTCTGCTGGCGGTGCTGGGTACTTGAAGTTCTTTTTCTCGATCTTCTGGTGCTTCCAGCCGCAGATATGCAGGTAGTTTTTGCCTGCTGCCCAGTAGCTGCGGGTCAGTTCGGCGCCTTCCAGTTCGCCAAGGAGCGAGCTCACCTCTTCCGTGGTGATGTCGTCCCCCGGAAAGACCAGCGCCTTGATCGTGCGGGCGGCCAGCGGGTGGTTACCGCCGTCATCGCAGAAGTTCCAGAGGCCAATGAACAGCAGACGGGCCAGCGGGCGGCAGGACATGACCTGCTCGCTCGACCAGAATTCGGGCTTTATGGTGCGGATGCGGGCCATCATTGGACCTCCAGGTTGTGCTGTGCCCACAGGCCGGCCACCCAGGTGACGCCCTTTGGGGTGAATTTGGCTTGGTTGAAGGCATGGCCGCTGTCGCTGGTCCCGGTCTTTACGCTGAACCGGCCGGCATCGATGTGCTGCTGGTACGCCTGCCACTCGCCACCCATGCGGTACATAATCTTCTTGTCGAGTAGGAACTCGCGGAAGCGGGCCTCATTAGCCCTCAGCAACTTGGCGGTTTGACGGAAGCCCTTGAGCCCCGTCGACTCGACGTACTTGTCGACGAACTCCACCTTTGGCGCCGCGATCTCCAGGGCTTGCTGGGCGATCTGGCGTTGCTCGTATTGCTCTGCCCAAGCGCGAGCTGCAGCTGCTGGGTTAGAGAAATCGGGCAGCGTGGCGATTACACGAGGAGCTTCGAGCGACTTGAGCTTTTCGAGAACGCTGCGGCGAACCGATTTCGATTCACGCATACCGACCAGCATGCACTGGTCGAGCGTGAGGTCATAAGTGGCTACCTGATTTCCGTAGACAGGGGTGTAGTATTTTTGCACCCCCTCCAACTCGTCCCCCAGTTCGTCCTCAACCCGAGAAAGGAACTGGTCATTTCGCACCTGGGGTTCGCCAGCAGACTTCCTAGAAGCGTTGATCAGGTCGCGCAGCTCAAGGCTGCTCATCTTTCGCGCCACGAAGCCGTGGTTCGCATTTTGTGGCGCGGGCCGGTTGAGGGCCTGTACACTTTGGGTCTGCATAGGTAAAATTCCTGAACAGAGTTTTTGTTATGCAGAGAGCCGGGCCGCGAACCCGGCTTTTTTGTCTCTGCGATTTGGCGTCCCTTTTGAGGGACTGGCGTCCTGGTCCCTAATTAGGGATCGGACGGTTACCTTGGCGCCGCGAACGGCACCACGTTGCTGCTCTTGGGCTTTCCCCGCTGACCGAGGAAGTGCGCGGTCCTTTTCAGGATCTGCGCGGCCAGCTCATCGGTGCTCACACCGACCTCCTCCGCCCAGGCTTCCAGGTCCGCGAAGTCATTCCGGCGGAACCGGGCGATCTCCACGTCGTGCTGCTGTACTGCTTCGTTTGCAGGCGACATTCGTCCTCCCCTGGACCCATTCAGGCCCTGGCCTTCTTCTCGTTGATCAGCGGCAGATGGCCGTGCTCTTTCTTGAACGCCAGCGCGGCCAGGATGATTTCCCGGGCCAGCACGCTGTGCTGAGCCTTGAGCTCCAGGGCATACCCTTTCAGCTCGTTGAAGTCCTCGTCATCCAAGCGGACCTTGACCTGGTGGTCGTGGCGGTGAGCTTTGTCGTCGTAGGCCATCGGGTGTCCCCTGCGCGCTGGGTAAATCGTTCGGGCTTATCAGTTACGTGTCAGGGCCGGTTCAGGCCCTGCGATGGAACGGCGTTACAGGTCCCCGCGGATTACGGGGCTTAGTTCGGCTGGCCAGTTCTCGACGGATCAACTCGGCTGCGAGGGCTTCGGGGCTGACGCCCCTTCTTTCCGCTTCCCGCTCAAGCTGCTCCATCAGTCCCTGGTCCAATCCGATTTCTTCAATCGGCATGGGGCCTCCTACGGGCCTTCAGGCCACGTGCTGATCGCCGGTATTCTCCGAAGACAGGGCGGCCAGCTGAGCTTCCAGAAGCTCACGGCAGAGCACAGCTCGCTGGGTGCGGTGAAACTTCGCCAGCGCCTGGATCAGTTCAAACGTGTCCTCGTCGACCCGGACCTTGATCTCGCGGTCATGCAGGTGTTTGGGGTTGGCGTACATGCGGGGATTGCTCCTTGCTATGGAAATTGATTAAGCCGCGCCCTTCAGCGCTTTGCGTGCAAACGGGATGAGGTCTGGGCGCAGACCGGCGATGGTGATTTCGCCGTCGGATGCGTCCTGCAGGCGCTCAGCAAGATCAACAGAGGCCTTCCGATGACCACCTGCGAGCTGCCAGAGATGGCCAACAGTGGTCTTCGCCTCAGCAGCTACGTCCCGCCGGCGATCGTTGGTGGCGGTGGCCAACCATTCACGGAGGTGATCATTCATGTGGGTTCTCCTTACACATATGGCGAAATTTAGCTCATGGCTAATGCTTGGGCAAGGAGAATTTAGCTTTGCGCACATTTAGCACTAAGCTAAACGCTGGCATTCTTCGCACCATGGATATCTACGAAATTCGAAAGCACAACCTGGTCAAGCTAATTGGCAGCCAGAGGAAAGGATCCTGCGCGGAGCGCTGGGGGATGGCGCCTGCGCACCTGAGCCAGATCCTTTCGGACAAGACGGCCAAGAACCTGGGCGACGACGTAGCGCGCCGGATTGAGGAAGTGGAGAAATTGCCGCGTGGCTGGTTCGACTCAATTCCTGCAAGCGATGACGCTCTGCCGCACGGCGAGGCCCTGGACAGCAAGCTGTCTGCTGCCGACCTGGTGAAACAGATGCTCGCGAAAAGTGGGAAACGTATTCCAGAGGAGACGCGGCAGCGGTTGCTGGCTGCCGCCGAGGCGCCAGTCGATGGTGAGCCTGGCGACGCCAGCCTTGTGAAAGCTGATCTGAATCGGCCAGGACTGGTGGGCGATGAGGTGTGGATCGCTCACTATGACGTCCGCGGCGCCATGGGCGGCGGTGAGGTGACCCATGATTTCCCGGAGATGCTCCAAGACGTCCGCGTCAGCCCTAAGCACTTGCGCGAGCTCGGTGTCGAGTTCAAAGAGCACTACCACCTGAAGCTAGTCACCGGCTGGGGCCAGTCGATGGCACCCACGATCAAGAGCCGCGACCCGCTCATCGTCGACGTGAGCATTCGCGAATTTATAGGTGACGGGATCTACTACTTCTCTTGGGGCGGCCACGAGTACATCAAGCGCCTGCAGATCGCTGACGAGGATTACTTCGAGATGATCTCGGACAACCCGCAGCACAAAGATCGGATGATTCGACGGGAAGAAACCTACATTCAGGCTCGGGTGCTGCTGGTCTGGAACGCGCATCTGGTCTGAGAGCGCAAAATGGATGACATGCTTATCCCTGCGACGGGTGGCCTGCCGACCGGAGTGCCGCCCTGCTGTGGAGAGAGTAGGATAGCGCGCCGATTGCCTCGTACAGCGGTTGAAATTTCTTTATGAACAGGGAGGTTGAATTGATTCCGCAGTGGAACCAGCAAGGCGGGCTGCCGCCGATTGACGATAATCGTCCAGCAGATCCTGAGCGGTCGCCCTATCATGTGACTGTAGAGCAGGTCGTTGCGCGGTTCGCCACCTCGCTAGAGCGATGTGCAGTGCTAGACGGATTCCTGCGCCACCGCTCCGAACTGCATAGGATCGGCCTCACCCACGGGTTTCAGTGGCTAGATGGAAGCTTTATGGAGAACATTGAGCTCTTAGAAAGCCGGGCACCAAATGACATGGATGTGGTCTCATTTGTGTACCTTGACGATGCCGCTGTGGATCAGATGCGCGAAGATGATCTCCGTTTTCTGATTGATAATGACTGGGTGAAACAGAATTTTAGAGTTGATGCATACGCAGTGTCGTTGCTGGACCACCCTGAAAATCTGGTCCAGCAGTCGGCGTATTGGTACAGCATGTGGTCACATCGTCGGACAAAGCAGTGGAAAGGTTTTCTGAAGGTTGACTTGGATCCTACCTCTGACCAAGCTGCCATTGACTTGCTGGATACCAAAAAGGAGGAGATTCTTCATGAACAAATCTGAGCTTACTCATGCGCAAGCCGAGATCAGTTTTCTGAAAAGAATGTCCTCGCAGGCAGGCATATCCAAACTTTCCAAACTCAGCCTGGAAGCACGATCAAAAAATATATCGACTCGGATCGAAAAGTATTGGAAGGGTGAGGCTAAACTAGCAAAGGCAGCTTTGACATTTAAAGGTGCACCTGTTTGGGGTACCCACGGGGTTCATGCGGATTTCGGTTCAAGCGCAACAGCGAAATTTTCAGAAGCTATTGCTGCTGTAGCAGCCTCTCTCATCGGGCCCCTCGGTGAGCGAGGTAAGATTCCAAACAGAGCTCAGAATCAAATTCTTATCACGGATGTTGCAATAGGCTCATTCGGGTTTGAATTTGAAGAGGCCTCTCCAGCCGATGGGCAGTTACCGCTAGACGGAACCACTCCGGTGGCTCAGGCATTCGAGCTTTTTGCAGAGCTCCTCGAAGCGTCTACACAAGGTGATGATGAACTGTCCGAGCCAATTTCAAAACTAGGTAGCCGTGCCATCGCTAGCGTTGCCGAATTTCTAGACAAACTGGCAGCTTCCGATGCCTATTGCTCTTTTTCCACACGATACCACAAGTTCTCATTTCAAAATGTGGAACAGGTGTTAATAAGCAAATCCCGCTTAAATCCTGAAAACATTCATGAAGAACTTTCAGTCATTTCCGGTCGTTTTCTTGGCACTTTCCCTTCAGATAGAAAGTTTGAATTCATCTCAGATGATGGAGTGGTAATTCACGGCAGAATTGATCGCTCAATTGAGCAGCCAGCCGTCATCAACCATCATCTTAATGAATCAACTAAGGTTACCTTTAGTACCAAAAGGGTGGGTAAAGGTCGACCACGCTATACGCTTGCAGAATTACCTTGGTAGAAGACAAGCCCGCCCAGAGCGGGCTTTTTTGTGCCTGTTAGAACGGCGCCTCCCCCTTCTCGGCCACCTCCTCTCTATCCCGCTCAGCGAAAAAGTCGTCCCGCTCTTCGTTTTCCTGGAGCTCCCACCGGACAGTCACGCTCTCGTCGTCGTTGAACGTCAGATCCAGCTCCGGCGTCTCAGCGAGTAAGCCCATCACCTCCTCCCACTCGGCTTCGCCGTCTGTGTCCAGGCGGTGGATCGTCACCCAGCGCTGCGTCTGTGCGAGCGGGTGGTTGATCATGGACGAGACTCGAAGCCCCAGACGCTCTACTCCGGACATTTCCTGGCGCTGCTGCGGTGCGGATTTCTTGTGCTTGGACATAGCTCCCTCCTCTTAAGCTGTATATTCGTACAGTAATTTCAGAAGCATAGCTCAGTGCTAAATCCTAGGTAAATACCCCCAGCTCGAATTCTTCGCTTGGATGCGATTTGTCGCCCAGCGAAATTTATTTAGCTCTGAGCTATTGACTAAGCTTTAGCGCATGGCTAAATTTCACTTCAAGCGGTCACTCACGAGGGACTGCAGAGGCCCTCACCGGCCGCCGCTCTTTAACAGCCAGCGCCATGCCCGACTACCCGGCCCAGCCGGTTAGGTCACTCCCGGCTCCATCGGTGGGAGGTCAGTAAACCGATGAACAAAACCGCACTTGCCTCTACCGGCGACCGGCGATCCGACAGGCCCGAAAGCCTGCCCACGCGCAGCCCACTGTGACGGCGGACGAGGTGTTGACCGAACTGAGTGAATGACCTGGTAAGCGAGTGCGGAGAAAGAAAGAACGATTTAGTGATGCCGTCTCAATGAGGCGGCATTGCGCAGCATCACCTGAGCCCACTCGAAGAGCTGGCTGAGGGATGCGAACACGCATCCAGGCAGCAAAGGCAATCGTGCCAGACCATGATTTTTATCGTCAGGAGACATACCCATGACCGTAAACATCAGCAATCTAACGATCACGACCCCAGTGGCCACTTCATCCACCAACCCCGTAGCCCTTGAGCTCAGCGGCGCTGAGGCGATCGCTCAGTACCCAAGCGTGGTGACTGTGCTGGCCGATGGCTCAGTTCAGTTTTCGGCGCCCACCAAAGGTGCTTCGAGTAAAAGCACCCACCGCACGCGCTGCGAGTGGAAAGAGGCCAACTACTGGTCTTTGGCCAGCGCAGCCGAGCACATCAACATGCAGGAGATGACGCTCACGAAGGTCAACTCCGCGCAGAAAGTGGTGATCTCGCAACTACACGTGAAGGACGATGACAGCCCGCCAGTGAAGGTCTTCTGGAGCAAAGGCAACATCACCTTGGGCTTCCGCGAAACGTTCAACCAGGCCACGCCGATCAACACCACCCTGCTCAAAGGCGTGCCTCTGGGTTCGAAGTTCACCGTCACTATCCGCGTGCTCGCCTCGGGCGCTTTGACCGTGACCGCCAGTTGCAATGGCAAGGCCGGGTCGTCCGGCAGTCTCCACATGGACAGTTCCTGGCGCTCATCGCTGCTGAACTTCCATGGCGGCGTCTACAACCAGGTCGATTACACCGATGCCACGCCAGCTGACGACGGCTCAATCTGCATCGTGAGCGACCTATCACTCACCCATACGTAAATCTGCTGGCAAGCCAGCACGCAGGCGAATCCGGGGCCTATCCGGCCAGACCAGATGCTTCCCGGGCGGCTCCGGGCGCCTGCACCCTTCCCTTCACATCGACCGCATTGGCAGGCGCCAGGCCACCTTTCACGGTGGGTTTGGTCACCCGCGCCTGGCTCCTGGCCAATGCGGCCGCACAACCAACCTGGAGCCGACCATGAATGATCAGCTCGATCTCTATGCCGACAGCGCCCAGGCCCGCGCCTTGGATCGTCGCCTCTCTGGCGAGCACGAAGTTCACTGGGCGGAAGGCGTTACGCCATAGCAGGCAGCGGCAAACAACCGGGCTTGGCTTGCCATGATCCGCAAACAAGACGAGCACCAGAGGGCAAGCAGCCGAAAGGCGATTGCCTCGGCACTCGACAAGATGGAAGCCATGTGCGGCTCAGGTGCCGCCCGGAGGACTGCATGAACAGATCAACGCAAAAGGATGTAATCCGCATCATCGAATCCCGACTTGATGCAATGGCCAGCGACTCATCTTCATTAAGCGGGAAATCGCGCCTTGAGGGCGAGATCGAAATGGCCATCGACTTGGCGCATCTGACCGGAGTGATCGACCTTCCCCTTCGCAACCATTTTATCGAGCGGCGCGACCGCATTCTGGACCGAGACCATCAGCAGTGGGAGCAGCAGTTCCGGAGGTTGGGATGAGTACTCCTCCTGTGAAATCTCTCATCGACGAGCAGCTTGAGCAGATCGAGCGCACGCTGGCGGTGATCAGCTTCGGCATCCCATTCAACGAGGCCGTCGGCCTGCCACGGGAGACGCCAGTGGCCAGTCTCAAGCGCAGTCTCGGCGTGACAATGAAGGGGCGGCGCATCGCCGTCCGCGTGCGGCCATGACCAGCTACCAGCGTGCACGCCGGATCGCTACCTGGCGCGGCTCCTTCATCGCTCTCACCTTTTGCACTGGCTGGCTCCTACTAAGCGCGCTGGGCGGCAGCATCACCCAATAACCAACTTGTCAGCGCCAACCGCATGGATGGCGCGGGAGATTCGCCATGTCCGATATTTGCGTCCACCTCGAACAACCTCAGGTCGTGAGCCTGACGCCTGAAATCCTCGCCAAGGCTTTCTGGGCGATGGGAAGTGACGGTCAAGCGGCATTCTTCGACGCCCTCGGCAAAGTGGTTGAGGAGGACAACCTCAGCAACAGCAAGTCCTACTCCTATGGCGAGCTGCAGTGGTGCTACCTGAAGGATGAGCTGCGCAAGCCAGGCATGTATCGCGCCAACAAGATGCACATGGCGCTGTCGGCGTTCGCCTTCGACTTCTGGCCGCGCAAGCCTGAAGGCGCACGGGAGGGATTGTGATGGGCAAGCACACTCCTGGGCCTTGGTTCGTACGTGAAGTGCCTAACTGCAACCTACCAGGCCACACAGGTTACGCAATCGACTTCAACGATGCGCAGGAGCAGGTGGTCGACTTCGTTTACGAAGAGGCTGACGCGCAGCTGATCGGCGCTGCCCCTGATCTTCTCCGGGCTCTTGAACTTGTCATGGAAGATAAGGATCCCGGATATCACGACTGCATCGACGACGGTGAGCCCGAATGCGCTTGGTGTATCGCGCGGAAGGCCATCGCCAAAGCCACCTCCTGAGGCTCCCATGAACACAACACCCCGCCTGGCCGCCCAGCTCGACTGGAAGACGGTCGGAGAGTTCTCGCCTGAGCGGTACCAGGGCGATGAGCGAAAAGAGTACGAAGACGAGGCTGCTCGCATTGAGCGGCAGTGGGACAACCAACCGAGCTGAGGTGCCACATGGCAACCGTAACCCTGATCCTCGGCAAGTCCGGGGCTGGCAAGAGCGCATCGCTGCGCAATTTCAAGCCTGATGACGTGGCCTTGGTCCAGGTCATCAAGAAGCCGCTTCCTTTTCCTGGCTCTAAGGCCTGGAAGTCCTACGTTACCGACAACTGGGTCAAGGTGATCGGCGCCTGCCGCCAGACCAAGCGCAAAGTCATCGTGATCGACGACTTCCAGTACATCCTGGCCAACGAGTTCATGCGCCGGAGTGAGGAGAAAGGATTCGACAAGTTCACCGAGATCGGCCGGCACACCTGGAACATCTTCGAGGCACTACTCGGCCTGCCAGATGACGTTCGGGTCTACATCCTCAGCCACACCGAGGAGACGGACGCCGGCCAGATCAAGATGAAGACCATCGGCAAGATGCTCGACGAGAAGATCACCTTGGAAGGCATGGTCACCATCGTCCTTCGCTCTGTAGTCAGTGACGGACAGCACCTATTCAGCACCCGCAACAACGGGTCGGACACCACAAAGGCCCCGATGGGCATGTTCAACGAGGCGCTGATCGACAACGACCTCGCGTTGGTCGATGCCGCGATCTGCGAGTACTACGACCTCACCAACACTACTCAGGCCGCATAGGAGCCTTCTGAATGTTCAATCTGGACGCAAATGCCGCGCGCGCAGCGGACAACAAGTCAGCCTTCATCGACGAGGCAGGCAAGTTCATTGGCGAGTTCCTGCGCGCCGAGTACATGGAGAAGCAAGAAACCGGGTCGACCGGTATCGGCTTCACCTTCAAGAGTCGCGACGGGGCCGAGGCAACTTTCTACCTCAACCTGACGTACCAGCATGGCACCCGCAACGAGGGTGGCTACGCGATGATGAACGCCATCATGGCCTGCCTGCAGCTGCGCACCGTCGGCGCCCCGCAGCCAACCCAGTTCGAGAAATGGAACAACGACACCAAGCAGCGCGAGCAGGTCACCGCCCCGGGCTTCCCTGAGCTGCTGAAAAAGCCCATCGGCCTGCTCATCCAGATGGAGATCGAGAAGAACAGCCAGACCGGAATGCCGCGCCCAATAATCTACGCGCCGTTCAGTGCTGAATCCGAGAAGACAGCATCCGAGATCCTAGACCCGCGCTGCACCAATCCAGCCAAGCTGGAAAAAATGGTTCAGCAGCTCATGAAGAAGCCGGTGCATGACCGCCGACCGAAGTCTGCCCAGGTCGCCGGCGGCTACACCCAGCCAGACAACTATGACTACGGCGCGCCGCCCGATTTCTCGGACGATATCCCGTTCGATTGACCGCTGGTCAGCAGCAACCACGCTGCTGACACCCCTTCTTCTTGCGAAACGGACCTCATATGACCGCCTACATTTTCGACTCTGAAACCACCGGCCTAAACAACCCCGAACTGGTTGAGGCAGCCTGGCTGCAGCTCGGCGCGGGCTTGGCCGTCACCGGCGAGTTCTTGCAGCGCTACAAGCCATCCAAGCCAATCGAGCTGGGCGCCCTGGCAACCAGTCACATCCTGGACGAAGAGCTCATCGACTGCCCGCCGCATGATTCCTTCAAGCTGCCGGAAGACGTCACTTACCTGATCGGGCACAACGTCGATTACGACTGGGGGGTGATTGGCAAGCCGGATATCAAACGCATCTGCACCAAGGCCCTGAGCTCCATGCTTTGGCCTGACGCCGACTCGCACACACAGTCAGCGATGATCTACCTGCACTACCGGTCGGAGGCGCCCGAACTGCTGCGAAACGCCCACGCCGCGCTGGACGACGTGAAGAACTGCCGTCGCCTTCTGGTGGCAATCTTCACCTCCCTGAAGGCGCAGCTGGGCCGGCCGGTGGCCAGCTGGGAAGAGCTCTGGGAAATCTCCGAAGACGCCCGAATCCCGAAGGTCATCCGCTTCGGCAAGCACGCCGGCTCGAAGATCGAGGATATCCCGCGCGACTACAAGCGATGGCTGCTCGGCCAGGCCGACATCGATCCGTACCTGCGTAAAGCACTGGAAAAATAAGCCATGCCACTCGCAACCATCCTCGAACTGCTCCAGCGCCGGAAGGAGCTGGAGCAAAACCTGCAGCTTCTGTTCAACCGTAGCTGCCAGTGGAGCCGCGCCGAACGAGTGCGCGGCGCAGCCACCATCGAGAACCTTACCCAGCAGCTGGTCGAGGTGACCGAACAGCTCGACACGGCCCGCGCCGCATGAGGCGCATCAGCACCATAGTCCGCCAGCGCCGGCGGCAGGAACAGTTCCACCTGCCGCCCAGCGACCTCACGGAGCACAGACATGCAGAAAGCACCCTCTGGAGTGGTAACCCTGCCGGCCTGGATGAATCGGCCGGTGAAGAAGCTGTACAACACCCGCAGCGGCGGCCAGTACCGGCCTGATGACGTAGCCCTGGCCTTTGCACTGAGCCTGCGCGTGCACGACAGCGCCGACCACCTGCGCAGGCTGGCCCGCCGCCTGGTCGACAAAGTCTGCCTGGAGCACCAGCCGAACATGAAGCGCCTGGCCCGCGAGCCGGACGACGCCAAGGTGTTCGACGCGGCGCTCAAGATCATCAACCGGGTGTGCGACCTACTGGAGTACGCCCCGGGCACGGCGTTCGTGCGCAATTGAGGCGATGATGGCTCTGACGCAGCAGCAGCGTGACGAGAAGCGACGCGCCAAGGCCGAGCGCCTGCAGGAAGAAGACCTGCGCTTGAAGGTTCGACCAGGGACTAAGCAGGCCCTGCTGGAACTGATGGAGTGGGCCGGGATCGAGGAACAGGGCGAGGCGATGACGCTGATGATTCATCACATCGAAGCGCTCGGGCATCACGCACTGTTCAGGATCGCGCGCCACGAAATCGAAGCTCACCGAGCTGTGGCGCGGACTGAACCGCTGCGGCTATCGGCCAGGAAGCGAACCGGCCAGCACCTGCGAGCGATCTGCGGTTGGGCGGATGCCTCGGCCAGCCAGATGATCGAGGCGCTGATCCACGGCATTCAAGCCCTGGGCAGGCTGCACGCGGCGAAGTTTCTCACCCCGCCACGGCACGAGATCAGCATCTCGCCGCGCCTGGCCCTGGCCTTCGACCGGAAGAGCATGTTGATGATTCAGCAGGATCCGGGCGACGAAGTGATCACACCTGATGATAGATCAATGTGAGGAAGCTCTTCTTTGAGGATGGCCTCAGCATTCCGCATCGCGTCGGTAGCGTAGCGGTAGTAAATATGCAAATCATCGTTCGTAACACGATCGTCTTTTAGGTGCCATTGCTTACACCGTGAAAGCGCTACACCAATACGACCATTGTCCATAATCCGATTGGCCGCTTCTAAGCCTTCAGCTTTAGATATCGCAGCGGTCAAAAGCGCAACCTCCTCAAGCTTTTGATTGACTGCTATGAGCCCAATGTAATCTCGATCCTGAATCTTCACCCAAAGATGGTCTGTTATCTCCCTCATTTCCCCAACTCCTTCAATTGGCGTCATTGCCGGTCACCCGTAATACCCCATCCCAAACCAAATTGCCACCATGCCGCATCCGGCCACGGAGGGCGGCGCATGCATGGAGAAAGCCATGAACGACGAACAACGCCACCAAGAATGGATCGCTCAGCGCAAAGCCGAAAAGGCCAAGCGCCGCGAGCGGGCCGCCGAGTGCTTGAAGGACCACGAATACACCGTCCTGGCTGACACCGATCAGCTGAAGGTATGGCGCTGCAAGGCGCCGCGCACGGCCTGCTACGCCTTCGACATCCTGATCACTCGCTTCGGCATCGCCGTCGTGGGCGACATCAACGGCCTGACCTTCAGCGTCGGCCTGTCCTACGGCATCGAGTTCCTGGCCGGCGACGACATCGGCTACTACATCCACTCAAAGCTTGAAGAGCACTGCCGCGAGCGTGAGTTTGACGAGCAAGCCTTCCGCGCGGCACTGGTTACTGGCGTATGCAGCCAGGTCTGCGAGAAAACCGACGAGGACCAGTTCGACGCCCTGCCCGAGTGGATGCGCAACGACGGCGGACTCCACGAGGCCGGCCGATGGGACGAGCTCCGGAAGCTGGTTAAAGAGCATCTTGCAGCCATGCCCTATGGCGAGGATGGCCGCGACTTCTGGGACTCGCTGAACGATCTCCTGAGCGAGGCCGATGACATCAGCTACGTCGAGCAAGCAAGCATGTTCATGGGCGAGCACCACGAAGAGCTTGGCCTGGGCTGCGACTACTGGGAGATCACCATCGACAAGCCGCGTGACAGCCTGATCAACCGGCTGTACCTGATCAACCATGCCGCCAAGGCGATCGTCGCTCAGCAATCCGAAGCGAAAGCCGCTTGACCCGAGCTGCTCGCCAGCGCCTCCCCTATTCAACGATAACGCCTCCCCGGCGAGGGCGGCGCTTGCATTCACCGATCACTGGAGAACAAAGGGGTAAGATTAGTAATTCAAGTACTGAGAAAAGGATGTTTTTCAGCAGAGTATGTAGGGTAAGGCTCGTCCTCATCTTTATAACTTACAAAAGAAAAGGATTGCCTTCCGCGGCGCCCGCTCCTCCTTCTGTATTCAACTGAAAATACAAATTCTTCCCATTCTTTCATCCCGCCTCTCTGAAGGGCTACGCAGTCACCCGAAAACATCGTACCTATGCCCTTGCTTGGATACTCTCTACCTCCAAGTTCAGCGACAACCTTAATGTCCTCACAATACTCTCCAAGATTATGCAAATTAAATGAGAAATAGAAGTCACCTTCATCATCCCAGCCGCTATCGGATGCCACCACCTTAAAAAGAGGCTCTAGAGAATTCTCATGATTACGCAGAGCAACTTCATTCGCCGAAGCCATCTTCGCCTGCTCGGTAACAGCATTGTTTAACTCGGTCGCTTGAAGCCTAAGAGCTTCTGTACCCTGCCTCAACTCGTCACCTTGCTGAAAATATCCAAACACTAGCCATGCTAAGGCCAGCGGGCCGAAAACCCCAGCGAGATAGTCTCCTAGCTCATTAAGATCCAAAGCCCTCAAATCATCAATTCTAAACACGCAGATCAAAGCGAATCCGCAGATATATAAAACCGAAAATGCTACAGCAATCTTTGTCCTTAAACTCATCCTATAACACCCCTAATCTCTCAGGCCAATATAGTACTAGCCAGGAGCCATTATGCCCAATCGAATCGTCTGCCAGTTCAGCTGCGGCGCCGCGTCGGCGGTGGCCACCAAGCTGGCCTTGGCAGAGTACGGCAGCACGCACGACGTTCAGATAATCAACGCGTTCCTTGCCAACGAGGAAGCCGATAACCGCCGGTTCGCCCAGGACTGCGAAGCCTGGTTCGGCCAGCCGATCACCGTCCTGCGGGACGAGAAGTACGGAGCCGACGCTCATGAGGTGTTCCGCCGCGAGCGCTACATGAAAGGCCGAACTGGTGCGCCGTGCACAAAGATCCTCAAGCGGCGCTTGCTCGACACGTGGAAACAGCCTGGTGACGTTATGGTGTTCGGCTATACAGCCGAAGAGGCCGACCGCCTGGATGACTTCCGGGAGCGCAATCCGGACCGCCCGGTGATTGCCCCACTGATCGATCGCGGCCTGGGCAAGGACGACTGTAAGGCCATCTTGCTGCGCGCAGGCATCGAGCTGCCACTCATGTACCGGATGGGCTACGACAACGCCAACTGCATCGGCTGCGTGAAGGGCGGCGAAGGCTACTTCCGGGCGATCCGACAAGACTTCCCTGAGCAGTTCGAGGCGTTGTGCGCCATTCAGGACGACCTGGGTGAAGGCTCCTTCCTATTCCGCAACCGCACCACCAACGTACGGTTTTCGCTACGTGATTTGGGCGATGGCCCGGTGCGTCGCAACGAGAAATTACCGGCCTGCTCGTTTTTTTGCGAGCTGGCCGAGGCTGAAATAGGTAATGCTCACAGATCCTAAATAGTTAACGATGCGCCGCAACCAGATCCATCGCCAGATATCGCATTGCTCCAATCACCTCAGAAACATATGCGGGAGACACGCCGCGCAGAACCTTGCCTTTAATATCCAAGTGCGCATGCTCAATATCTACTTCTCTCGCACCGCCATGAACCAGAGCATTCCTCACCTCTCGTACATTCTTATCAAGAAAATCTACTGTCGGCTTTGGAAATGGACGGCCATCTGCAACCTCGATTCGTTCAATATACTGAGAAAATGATGATGCACCGCGCTTCAGCGACGACCAATCAAGCCCTTTGATTTTATAAAGCTCCATGGCTATGGCATCTAGATTTCGCTCAAGCATGGCCCAAAGCATTATGACTTGCGACTCAATTACGTAACTTGGAAATTCACCCTTGAACACTCCTTCCAAATCGTATTCGAAGCCAGATATACCCGACACAAGAAGCTCATCCCGCTCATCATCGTAGGCAAAACCATGGCCACGAAGATATTCCTGATCAAAATTCTCACAGAACAATCTAGCCTGCTCATTCTGTTGATCGATGAACGCCGACATGAACTTAACAGCCTCTAGCAAAGAATATCTAACCGATGTTTCATGCTGCCCAGGCGCAATATTGAATACCACTTAACCACCTCTTCATTATGAATCAATGAGCAGATTCTACACTCGCAAGGTATCCCCATGCCCACAGAAAACCGATCCAGCAACACCGAGATGGTCAGCGTGCCAGCTGCGCACGACTTGGCCGGGAAGGTCAGAGAAGCCCTTGATCGCCAAGCATGCCCTGATGCATGGATGGTCACTGCGTACGAGGCTGTCGTGAAGAGTTTTCCGATGCCAGCCCCGCAGCCCCACCCTGAGCCAATAGCCTGGATGGTTGGTACTGCCATCTGGTGGACCAAAGAAGAGGCAGAGAGGGATGCGGCGGCGACTGGGCTGCCGATTGTTGGGCTGGGGCCGATGACCGGTGCCGCTGAGGTTGATCGGCTGCGGGTAGAGCTTGGCTACATGCGGGAGGAGCGCGACGACCTTAGCGCCAAGCTCGATCGTTTCTACTCGCGGAGCCATGGCATCAAGAACCTGGCCGCCATCGAGGAGCTGAGCGACAAGCTGGCCGAGCGAGATGCGCTGCTGCGCGACAAGTCTGGCGACCTTATCCGCATGGCGGCTCACCTAATCAGCGCACCGTTATTCGCTCTGCAAGACCTTCAGGACGAAGACAAGAAAATGACCAGAGCACGGGTTGACCATGCCGTTGACGTTGCTGATGCACGATTGAAGGATGCCGCCTACGAGCTACGCCGGATCGCTGATGCCCTATCCGCCAGCGCAGGACCAAGCTCGCCGACATGGTCGTGCCAAGCATGCCAGGCTGAGCAACCAACTGACCGCGCGTGCGATGCGTGTGGCGGCCAAACCGCGTTGATCGCCGCCGAATCCTGACAGGAGTACATCCGTACTCTTTCCGCTGTAACCCCTCTCCCCTCTATTCACTGCCGCGATATGGCAGAAGGACGAAGTCATGTCTGAAGGAAAGCAACAAGCCTGGCCTGACCATTTCCGGTACATCGATTCAATCGGCCCCGAAGGCGTCACGATCGTTTGCCGGCGCTACGTGGTGATCCGAGAAACCGAGCATTGCTACTGGCTTGTGCCCGAAGGGCATGAGGGGTATGCCATGGCGCGGCAGGAAGCCACTGGCAAGGTCTGGGCAAATGCCAAGCGCGTTTCGAAAGACTCTTGGCGCCGGTTCGCCTACCCCGACAAAGAAGAAGCGCTCCGAAGCTACAAGGCCCGCAAGCGCCACCAGCTGAGCCATGCCGAGCTGGCCATGGAGCGAGCAAAGGCCGCATTGGCCGACATCAAGGACATGGAAGCGATCAACGACGAGCACGTGTGTGCCGGCGGCGATTACATCAAACAGCTCAACTGGGTGGACTGCTGATGACCCGCCTCGCCCTCTGCCTCCTGCTGCTGGCCACCGGCGCCAGCGCAGCCGAACTGCCGTCAGGCGTCTGGACTTTCGAAGACAAGCCGCGGGGCGTCGTCTGCTACGTGATGGGGTCGCTTGGCAACGACTCGATCAGCTGCGTGAAGGTATGGCTCCCGCAAGTAGCGGAAAGCCAGCGCCAGCTCTCCCCGCACGAAACCCAACCCGAACCTACACCCGCACTGGCGCCTGGGCGCTGGATTGATGAGAGGTATCAGCTGTGAGCGAAAAGAAGCGTGACTATGTCCGTGACGAATTTCTTGAGTGGCTTGCTGATGAGTGCCGGCAACGCGGAGAAAGCTTCACAATCTGCACCGATCAGGACCGTTTTGATCGTTACAGGCTGGTTTGGGTGCAGACATCCTGGATTGCGTGGCAGGCCAGTCGTGAGGCTGTTGTAGTCGAGCGGCCAGATAAGTGCGAGTTCGCAGAGCCTGGCGGCGATTACGAGAAGGGCTATCGCCAGGGTCTACGCAGCATGGTCGACATGATCGAGGCCGAAGGCTTCAAGGTGGCGCCATGGCCGACCTGATCGAAGTGAAGACGGCGGACCTGGCCGGCGAAGCGCTGGGGTGGGCCGTTGGCAAGGCCGAAGGGCTGGACGTGTTCCTGGAACCACCGGAGTACGGCAACCCCTGGCGCGTGTTTGCCCGGTACCGCGCCACGGTGACCGAGCACACCAAGCGCTACAACCCGTGGGAAGACTGGGCGCTAGGCGGGCCATTGATCGATAAGCACCGCGTTCAAACGAGCTTCAACGGTAGCGGCTTCAGCCGAAGCCCAACCGGAGAACACTGGTGCGCGTACGTGTGCAAGGCCAGCGGCCAGGAGGTCTTTCCAAGCGGTGGCGGCCCGAGCACCCTCACTGCCGCCTGCCGCGCCGTCGTCGCAGCCAAGCTCGGCGATACCGTCCAGGTGCCGAAGGAGCTATGCACATGACCGTATACGTCGACGACATGAACGCCGGCTTCGGCCGTATGAAGATGTGCCACATGTTCGCGGACAGCACCGCAGAACTGCTGTCGATGGCTGACAAGATCGGCGTACAACGCAAGTGGATCCAGCACGCCGGGACCATCAAGGAGCATTTTGACATCTGCCTGAGCAAGCGCGCCAAGGCCGTGAGCATGGGGGCTGTCGCGATCACCTACCCCGAAGGCACGCAAGAGCTGATGCGCAAGCGCAAGACGGCGCTGAAGGAGACCCAGCCATGATCCTGCCCCTGATGTACATGGCCTACCTGATCTACAGGGGGCCGCGATGAGCGCTCACCAGGCCACAACCAGCCAGGAGGCCATATGGGCTACATCAACCCGCTGCTGAAGCTGCCAGCAGGCCGCGCCCTGCTGGAACTTCCCGCCCAAGATCGTGCGCGTATAGAAGCAGTGCTCCGCGAACTGCGCGCCCAGGCCGACGCCGAGGCTGAAAATTCCTGGCACCGCCGCAAGGGTCCGATGGCCGCCTACTGGCGCGCCGTTTCCACGTATGCCCGTCACCTAGCGCACGCGCTTTCGCGTAACTCCCAGCCTTAATTCCTCCCCCTACTACTCAAGCCCGCCGACATGCGCGGGCATGGAGAGCTATTGCCATGACGAAACACAAACACACGCCCGGCCCATGGGAAGTCCTGAACGAAACCGAGGTTTTCACCGGTCTCGGCGCTGACAGCGGCGATGGCGTGAAAGCACTCCCCTCTGACGGCTGGATGATCGCTGACTGCGGCGACTGCGTGACCTTCACCGAGATCGGCCCTGCGGAACTCAGCCGGGACCTGCGCCGGGCCAACGCAAAGCTGATCGCCGCGGCGCCCCTGCTTCTGGCCGACCTGACCGCAGCCGCCGCCCAGTTGCGCAAGTACGAAACCCTGCACAGGGCAAAGGGCACTGCTGACAGCCTGGCCAAAGCCGAGGTCAACGCTGAGTTGGCGTCACGGTTCGAACAGACCATCGCACAGGCCACGACCTGACAACCAACCTGCCGCCACCGGCGGCGTGGAGACCCACATGGCAAACGCCAGCGCGGCACCGGCCGCACGCATTCAGCCGCGCATCATCCGCGCAGGCGATGCACCCCAATACCTCGGCATGTGCCGATCTGAATTCAACAAGACCGTCAGGCCGCATGTGAGCGAGTTTCCCATCGGGGAGCGCGGCATCGGCTTTGACCGAGAAGAACTGGACGCCTGGGTGAACGACTACATCCAGGCCATGGCAATTGCGAAAGAAGGCGCTCAGGGACGACAATCACCCGGCAGCGAGCGCCCATCAGGAGATAAGGGATGGCGCGAAAGACAATCACAGGCCTTTCCCAAAGGAACGGCATCTGGCACATCGACAAGAGGATCAACGGCGAGAGACTTTACGAAAGCACTGGAGTTAGTGACCGGGCGGAAGCAGAAAAGTACCTGATTCACCGCCTGGAGCAGATTCGCCAGCGCAAGGTCTATGGCGTTCGACAGGTTCGGACGTTTCGGGAGGCAGCCACCAGGTATCTGCTCGAGCACAAAGATCAGCCGTCTATCAAGCTGACCGCCCTGTGCCTGCAACAACTCGACCCATACCTGGGTGATTTGCCTCTGACACATATCGACGACCAGGCACTGGCCCCGTTCATTCGGGACCGGCAGACGGACGAAGACTTGCCGAATGGGAAAGTGAGGAAGGCAGTCAGCAACCGGACGGTGAACATCGCAATCGAGCGGGTGATTCGCGTGCTGTCGCTGGCTTGCCGGAAATGGCGGGATGAAGAGCGCAGGCCCTGGCTCGACAGCATTCCGCTGCTGGCCAAGCTGGAGGAGAAGAGATCCAGTCGAAAGCCCTAACCGATGTCGTGGGATGAGCAGTCGATTCTCTTCGGGGAGTTGCCGGACCACCTGCAGCGAATGGCCCTGTTCAAGGTGAACACGGGCTGCCGGGAGCAGGAGGTCTGCAAACTGAGGTGGGATTGGGAGATCTCGGTGCCCGAGTTGGGCACCAGCGTGTTCCTGATACCTGCCGACTTCGGTGGCCGGCACGAGAACTCAGGCGTGAAAAACCGGGACGAGCGTCTGGTGGTGCTGAACAGCGTGGCCAAGTCGATCATCGACGGGCAGCGAGGGATCAGCCGGGAGTGGGTGTTCCCGTACAACGGTACCGGAATGCACAGGATGAACGACTCGGCTTGGAAGAAAGCGAGGGTGCGCGCGGCAAAGCTCTGGCAGGAGCAACACTTGCGGCCGGCACACCCCGGGTTCGCTTCCATTCGCGTGCATGATCTCAAACACACTTTCGGCAGGCGCCTGAAAGCAGCGGGTGTAACCGAGGAAGATCGGAAGTCGCTTCTTGGCCACAAAAACGGAAGTGTGACCAGCCACTATTCTGGCGCGGAGCTGGGGCAGTTGATAGAGGCGGCAAACAAAGTTTCAGCGACGGACTCGCGTGGGCCGGTGCTGACAATTCTGAAGAGGAGACAGGCGTAAAAACCTGAGAAGTCACGCAAAAGTCACGCACATGAAAAAGGCCACTCCTTGCGGAAATGGCCTAAGTCATTGGGATTATTGGTCGGGACGGAGTGATTCGAACACTCGACCCCTTGCACCCCATGCAAGTGCGCTACCGGGCTGCGCTACGCCCCGACTACATTCTCATAACATCTGAGAACGATGAGAAATCTACCCTAACCTTTTGATAAATGGAAGCTTTTTTTCAAAAAATTCCATTCATCGGCTCTAGCTCACTTCTTCAACACCACCAGCACATCCTCCAACTCAACAATCATCTGCCGAATCAGCTGCTTGTACTGGCTTGACTCATCCTTCACCTCATCACTGGAGAGCCGCAACCGCGCCCCGCCAATGGTGAACCCCTGGTCATAAAGCAGCGCGCGAATCTGGCGGATCATCAGCACGTCTTGGCGCTGATAATACCGCCGATTGCCCCGCCGCTTCACGGGGTTGAGCTGAGGGAACTCCTGCTCCCAATACCGCAGCACGTGTGGCTTTACGGCACACAACTCGCTCACTTCACCAATGGTGAAGTAGCGTTTGCCCGGTATGGGGGGCAGTTCGTCGTTATGGCTTGGTTCCAGCATAGGCCTCAACCCGGGCCTTCAACTTCTGCCCTGGACGAAAGGTGACGACGCGCCGTGCAGTGATCGGGATCTCTTCCCCTGTTTTGGGGTTGCGGCCCGGCCGCTGGCGTTTGTCGCGAAGGTCGAAGTTGCCGAAACCGGACAACTTGACCTGCTCGTTCTCTTCAAGTGCGTGCCGAATTTCTTCAAAAAACAGCTCGACCAACTCCTTGGCCTCACGCTTGTTAAGCCCCAGCTCCTCGTACAGCCTTTCGGCCATCTCAGCTTTCGTCAGAGCACCCATGCCGTTATTTCCTTAACGTGGTGTTCAACCTTTGTTCAAGCGAGGTGAGGATGTTTTGCAGGGTAGTGTTCACCTCATCGTCGTTAAGAGTGCGCGATGGATGCTGCCAGGTCAAGCCGACGGCCAGGCTTTTTCTATCAGGATCAATACCTTTACCCTGGTAGACGTCAAACAGCCTGAGGTCTGTAAGCCATTCGCCTGCATTGTCACGAATTACTTCAAGCACGGCGCTGGCGGCCACGTCACGGCCAGCGATCAGGGCCAGGTCACGACGGGTTTCCGGGAACTTGGAGAGTTCGCTGAATTTCGGCAGGCGGCCTTCGACCACATCACCCAATACCAGCTCGAAGACGAACACCGGGCGGTCCAGGCCCAGGGCCTTGGCAACTTCCGGGTGCAGGGCGCCGAGGTAGCCGACTTCCTTGCCGTCGCGCTGGATGACAGCGGTCTGGCCTGGGTGCAGGGCGGGGTGTTTGCCGGCGGCGAAGGTGAAGTCGCTCAGGGCGCCCGAGTAACCCAGCAGGGCTTCGACGTCTGCTTTCACATCGAAGAAGTCGATGCTGTCACGGCCGTTGGCCCAGCCTTCTGGCAGGCGGCTGCCGGTGACAACGCCGGCGATCATGGGCTGCTGCTTCAGGTCACCCAGCTGGCCGACGAAGCGCAGGCCGCTTTCGAACAGGCGCACGCGGTCTTGCTGGCGGTTGAGGTTGTGCTGCATGGCTTTGACCAGGCCCGGCCACAGCGAGGCGCGCATGGCGGCCATGTCGCTGGAGATGGGGTTGGCCAGCAGCAGCGGCTCTACGCCTGGGGTGAACAGCTCGAACAGCTTCGGGTCGATGAAGCTGTAGGTGATGGCTTCCTGGTAGCCGCGGGCGACCAGCAGGCGGCGCAGGTTGGGCAGCTCACCGCGGGTTTCCGGGTTGGCCTTGGGCGCCAGGCGCGCTTGCGGGTAACGCACAGGCAGGCTGTTGTAGCCGTACAGGCGGGCCAGCTCTTCGATCAGGTCGACTTCCAGGCTGATGTCGAAGCGGTGGCTTGGCACCTTGACGGTCCACTCCCCTGCCCCGTTGGCCGTGGTGGTCAGCTCCAGGGCGTTGAGCATCTGCTCGACCTGGGCGGCCTGCAGCTCCATGCCGAGCATCTGGGTGATGCGTTCGGCGCGCAGGGTCACCGGGGCGACTTGCGGCAGGTGCTGTTCGCTGACGGCTTCGATGATGGGGCCGGCTTCGCCGCCGACAATCTCCAGCACCAGTGCGGTAGCGCGCTCCATGGCTTCGCGGGCCAGTTGCGAGTCGACGCCGCGCTCGTAGCGGTGCGAGGCGTCGGTGTGCAGGCCGTAGGAACGGGCCTTGCCGGCAACGGCGACCGGCTCGAAGAAGGCGCTTTCAAGGAACAGGTCGCGGGTTTTTTCGGTGTTGACGCCGCTGTGCTCGCCACCCATCACGCCGGCAATGGCCAGGGCGCGGGTGTGGTCGGCGATGACCAGGGTGTCGGCGCGCAGGGCGACTTCCTGGCCGTCGAGCAGCACCAGCTTCTCGCCCTCTTCGGCCATGCGTACGCGGATGCCGCCGTTGATTTCGGCGAGATCGAAGGCGTGCATCGGTTGGCCGAGCTCGAGCATCACGTAGTTGGTGATGTCAACGGCGGCGTCGATGCTGCGCACGTCGCTGCGGCGCAGGCGTTCAACCATCCACAGCGGGGTGGGCTTGCTGAGGTCGACGTTGCGGATGACGCGGCCCAGGTAGCGTGGGCACACGGCCGGGGCGCTGACTTCGACCGGGCGCACTTCGTCGTGGGCAGCCGGTACGGCCGGCACCACCGGGCGGGTGACCGGGACGTTGTACAGGGCGCTGACGTCGCGGGCCAGGCCAGCCAGCGACAGGCAGTCACCGCGGTTGGGGGTCAGGCCGATTTCGATGCTGGCGTCGTCCAGGTTCAGGTACTGGCGAATGTCTTCGCCTACCGGGGCGTCGGCAGCCAGTTCGAGCAGGCCGTCGTTTTCTTCGCTGATCTGCAGCTCTGCTGCCGAGCACAGCATGCCGAACGACTCGACGCCGCGCAGCTTGGCCTTCTTGATCTTGAAGTCGCCCGGCAGTTCGGCGCCGATCATGGCGAACGGGATTTTGATGCCCGGGCGCGCATTGGGGGCGCCGCAGACGACCTGGAAGGTTTCCTGGCCGTTGCTGACCTGGCAGACGCGCAGTTTATCGGCGTCGGGGTGTTGTTCGGTGGCGAGGATTTCGCCCACGACGATGCCGCTGAACTGGCCGGCAGCGGGGGTTACGCTGTCGACTTCAAGGCCGGCCATGGAAAGGCGGGCGACCAGTTCGTCACGGGAGACTTGCGGGTTTACCCAACCGCGCAGCCACTGTTCACTGAATTTCATGCTGTTCTCCTGAAAGTTGCGTCGATTGGGCCTAGCGGAATTGGGCTAAGAACCGCAGGTCGTTGTCGAAGAACAGACGCAAATCGTTGACGCCGTAGCGCAGCATGGCCAGGCGCTCGGCGCCCATGCCGAAGGCGAAGCCCTGGAATTCTTCAGGGTCGATGCCGGACATGCGCAGCACGTCCGGGTGCACCATGCCGCAGCCCAGCACTTCCAGCCAGCCGGTTTGCTTGCACACGCGGCAGCCTTGGCCGGAACACATCACGCACTGGATATCGACTTCGGCGGACGGCTCGGTGAAGGGGAAGAACGACGGGCGGAAGCGCACGGCCAGTTCTTTTTCGAAGAACACGCGCAGGAACTCTTCGATGGTGCCCTTGAGGTCGGCAAAGTTGATGTCGCGATCGATCAGCAGGCCTTCGACCTGGTGGAACATCGGCGAGTGGGTGATATCCGAGTCGCAGCGGTAAACGCGGCCCGGGCACACAATGCGGATTGGCGGCTGGGTGGACTCCATGGTCCGCACCTGCACCGGCGAGGTGTGGGTGCGCAGCAGCATGTTGGCATTGAAGTAGAAGGTGTCGTGCATCGCCCGGGCTGGGTGGTGGCCGGGGATGTTGAGCGCTTCGAAGTTGTGGTAGTCGTCTTCGACCTCGGGGCCTTCGGCGATGCCGTAGCCGATATGGGTGAAGAACTGCTCGATGCGTTCGAGGGTACGGGTGATCGGGTGCAGGCCACCGGTGGCCTGGCCACGGCCTGGCAGGGTCACATCAATGCATTCGGCGGCCAGGCGAGCGCTGAGTTCGGCTTCTTCAAAGGCTGCCTTGCGTGCGTTGAGCACTTCGGTGACGCGCTCTTTGGCGTCATTGATCAGCGCGCCGACTTTCGGGCGCTCTTCGGCTGGCAGGTTGCCCAGGGTCTTCATCACCTGGGTCAGTTCGCCTTTTTTGCCAAGATACTGAACCCGGATCTGTTCCAGGGCATTGATGTCTTCAGCGCGCTCCACGGCCTCAAGGGCTTGGGAGACCAGCGCGTCCAGGTTTTCCATGTACAGACTCCAGATACGAAAATAGGGGAAGAGCTTTGAAGGCTCTTCCCCTATCGATGACGTTTTACACCCGACAGCGCAGAACGCTGCCGGATGATTGTCGTGGGTACTTAAGCCAGAACGGCTTTAGCTTTCTCGACAATTGCAGCAAACGCCGCTTTTTCGTTCACTGCCAGGTCAGCCAGAACCTTACGGTCGATTTCGATCGACGCCTTTTTCAGGCCAGCAATCAGACGGCTGTAAGACAGACCGTTGGTGCGGGCACCGGCGTTGATACGAGCGATCCACAGTGCGCGGAACTGACGCTTCTTCTGGCGACGGTCGCGGTAGGCGTATTGGCCTGCCTTGATGACTGCCTGCTTGGCTACGCGGAATACGCGCGAGCGTGCACCGTAGTAACCTTTAGCCAGCTTCAGAATTTTTTTGTGACGCTTACGAGCGATAACGCCGCGCTTTACACGAGCCATGAGTAACTTCCTCTATCTTTGACCAGAATTAACGAACGCGCAGCATGCGCGCGACTTTCGCGACGTCAGACGGGTGCAGCAAGCTGCTACCACGCAGTTGACGCTTACGCTTGGTCGACATTTTGGTCAGGATGTGGCTCTTGAAAGCGTGCTTGTGCTTGAAGCCGGTAGCGGTCTTCAGGAAGCGCTTTGCAGCACCGCTCTTGGTTTTCATTTTTGGCATGTTGGAACTCCGCATTCGATAAAATTACACATAATCATCAGGCCTGCCGTGCCCGGGAGATTACTTCTTTTTCTTGGGGGCGATGACCATCATAAGCTGGCGTCCTTCCATCTTCGGATGCTGCTCAACGGTGCCGTATTCGGCGAGGTCAGCTTCAACCCGCTTCAACAGCTCCATGCCCAGCTCCTGGTGGGCCATCTCACGACCACGGAATCTCAGAGAGATCTTGGCCTTGTCCCCATCGGTAAGGAAACGTACCAGGTTGCGTAGTTTTACCTGGTAATCCCCATCCTCCGTCCCTGGACGAAACTTGATTTCTTTGATCTGGATCTGCTTCTGGTTTTTCTTGGCTTCGTTAGCCTGCTTCTTCTTTTCGAAGAGGTGCTTGCCGTAGTCCATGACCTTGCAGACAGGCGGTAACGCGTCTGCAGAGATTTCAACCAGGTCCAGCTTCGCTTCATCAGCGATACGCAGCGCTTCATCAATCGAGACGATGCCAACCTGCTCGCCGTCTGCGCCAATTAACCGAACCTCGCGGGCCGAGATATTCTCGTTGATCGGGGCCTTCGGTGCAGCACGTTTATCGTTTCTCATTTCACGCTTAATAGTCATTACTCCGATTCTTGGCGACCACGCCGGGAAACCGCATGTGTCAGAAGCTCAACGAACTGGGCGACGGGCATGGAGCCCAGGTCTGCACCTTCGCGAGTACGCACAGCGACGGTTTGCGTTTCGACTTCGCGGTCCCCTATAACCAAAAGGTACGGGACCTTGAGCAAAGTATGCTCGCGGATTTTAAAGCCGATCTTCTCATTTCTCAAGTCCGACTTGGCACGGAAACCGCTACCGTTCAGAGATTTCTCAACCTGAAGGGCGAAATCGGCCTGTTTGTCGGTGATGTTCATGATCACGGCCTGGGTCGGTGCCAGCCACGCCGGGAACACGCCGGCATAGTGCTCGATGAGCATGCCGATGAAGCGCTCGAACGAGCCGAGGATGGCGCGGTGCAGCATCACCGGGCGCTTGCGCGCGTTGTCTTCGGCGATGTAGCTGGCGTCCAGGCGCTCTGGCAGGTTCGGATCGTACTGCAGGGTACCACACTGCCAGTTACGGCCCAGGCAGTCGCGCAGGGTGAATTCGATTTTAGGGCCGTAGAAGGCACCTTCACCTGGCTGGTATTCCCATTCCAGGCCGGATTCGTTCAGGGCGTCGGCCAGTGCACCTTCGGCGCGGTCCCACAGCTCTTCGGAACCCACGCGCTTGGCGGGGCGGGTGGAGAGCTTCATGGCGACGTCGGTGAAACCGAAGTCCTTGTACACGTCCAGGGTCAGCTTGATGAAGTCGGCGGCTTCTTTCTTCACCTGGTCTTCGGTACAGAAGATGTGCGCGTCGTCCTGCACGAAGCCACGTACGCGCATGATGCCGTGCAGGGCGCCGGAAGGCTCGTTACGGTGGCAGGCACCGAATTCGGCCAGGCGCAGCGGCAGGTCGCGGTACGACTTCAGGCCCTGGTTGAACACCTGCACGTGGCACGGGCAGTTCATCGGCTTGACCGCGTAATCACGGCTTTCCGACGAGGTGGTGAACATGTTTTCGGCGTAGTTGGACCAGTGGCCGGAACGCTCCCAGAGGATGCGGTCGACGACTTGCGGGGTCTTGATTTCCGAGTAGCCGTTTTCGCGCTGGACCTGGCGCATGTACTGCTCGAGCACCTGGTAGACGGTCCAGCCGTTGGCGTGCCAGAACACCATGCCTGGCGCTTCTTCCTGCAGGTGGAACAGGTCGAGCTGCTTGCCGATCTTGCGGTGGTCGCGTTTTTCGGCTTCTTCGATGCGCTGGATGTAGGCAGCCAGCTGCTTCTTGTCAGCCCAGGCGGTACCGTACACGCGCTGCAGCTGCTCGTTCTTGGCATCGCCACGCCAGTAGGCGCCGGACAGCTTGGTCAGCTTGAATGCCTTGAGGAAACGGGTGTTCGGCACGTGCGGGCCACGGCACATGTCGACGTATTCTTCGTGGTAGTACAGGCCCATGGCCTGCTCGTCGGGCATGTCCTCGACCAGGCGCAGCTTGTAGTCTTCGCCACGGGCCTTGAACACGTCGATGACTTCGGCGCGCGGGGTCATCTTCTTGATGACGTCGTAGTCTTTTTCGATCAGCTGCTGCATGCGCTTTTCGATGGCGACCAAGTCTTCAGGGGTGAAGGGGCGCTCGTAGGCGATGTCGTAATAGAAGCCTTCGTCGATGACCGGGCCGATGACCATCTTGGCGGTCGGGTACAGCTGTTTCACTGCGTGGCCTACCAGGTGGGCGCACGAGTGACGGATGATCTCCAGTCCCTCTTCATCTTTAGGGGTGATGATCTGCAGGGTGGCGTCGTGGGTGATCAGCTCGCAGGCGTCGACCAGCTTGCCGTCGACTTTGCCCGCAACGGTGGCCTTGGCCAGGCCGGCACCGATCGAAGCGGCGACATCGGCTACGGATACCGCGTGATCGAACGCGCGTTGACTGCCATCGGGAAGAGTAATAGTGGGCATGGCGCCTCCTCTCCTAGTGGTGACCCCTACCAAAGGTCACATGGGTTGGGATGAGCCAGTACAAGATCCGACCTGCCTTCCTTGAAGGAAGCCTGCCTCACAGTGGCAGGAGCCTTTCGGCTTGCCAGGGGGACCTGAGTGACTGGAAAGTAAAAAGATAGTTGCACGCTGCACGTGTGCAGGTGCAAGCCGGGCATGCTAGCACGGGGGTTGCATGGCAGCGCAGAAATATTTGGAAATTACGCGGTAGCGGTGAACTTACACGGAAAATTTCCTATCAGACTTTGGGAAGCAACCTACTCTTGATGAGACCTTAACCCAAGGAGTGTCTGGTTATGCGAGTTCCGTCTCTTCTGGCCCTGGCGGCCGCTGGCGCCCTGCTGCTGCCCATGGCAGCCACCGCTGGCAACTTCCCTGCCGGCAAGGAGGGTGCCTACATGACGCAATGCAAACAGGTGGCGCAAGGTCAAGGTGTCGACGCTGCAACTGCAGACAAGCATTGTTCGTGCGGCGCGCAAGCCATCAAAGATAATTTCACTGATAAGGAGATCGAAGACCTGGACAGCAATGACGGCGTTGACGCCAAGCTGATGCAGAAGGCACAGACCGTCGTGCAAGCGGCCTGCAAGCCGAAATGAGCCATGCGCAGAGGGCTTTCCGGGCTTTATTTGCCCTGGATCAGCATCCTGCGAAGGTAAAAGACGCTACAGGCGCAGAATTAGACTATTATGGTGTCCGTGCTCCGTAGCCTCGGCCACATTGCACCACTGAAAATTAAATGTTCTGGAGATTCACCCATGTCCAATCGCCAACAAGGCACCGTCAAATGGTTCAATGATGAGAAAGGCTACGGCTTCATCACCCCAGCAGGCGGCGGCGACGACCTGTTCGTTCACTTCAAAGCCATCGAATCCGACGGCTTCAAGAGCCTGAAAGAAGGCCAGACTGTTTCCTTCGTTGCCGAAAAAGGCCAGAAGGGTATGCAGGCTGCGCAGGTTCGTCCGGAGTAATTCGGATAGCTGTAAAAAAACCCGCCCTTGTGGCGGGTTTTTTTATGGGCGTTTGCCAGGGCAGCATACGCCTGCCCTTCGTAGGAGCGGCCTTGTGTCGCGAAAGGGCCGCAAAGCGGCCCCGGCATTTCAAGCGGCGGAGCTAGAAACCTGGGGCCGCTTCGCAGCCCTTTCGCGACACAAGGCCGCTCCTACGGGGGGCGTGCCGTATTTGGAGCTGCATTATCGCCGACAGATGAGAAGGCTGAGGCTTCATCAATAGATGCATGGGCATTAACCAGGGCAGCACACGCCTGCACCTCGTAGGGGCTGCATCAACCGCAGTTGACGCGGGTCACCTTGCCCTGCTCGTCCACATTCAGGTTGAGGCGCTCGGAGCGGTACTCCAGGGTCACCATGTCATGTGGCTTGAGAATACGGGCAATCTGTGAGCCACTGGCCTTGCGCGCCTGCTCGAGCAGGTCGGCACTGCCTTGCTTGCCAATGGCGAAATCGGCACCGCTGGCCTCGCAGCGCCCGTCGTTGCCTGCAGCTGCAGCCGGGGCGCTGCCGCCGTCAGAGTTGCCACCAGTGCTGCAACCAGCCAGCACAGCAGCGACCAGCAAGGTTGCCAGGGAAGCACGGGTACGGAACATGAATCCTCCTAAATAGATCTGGGAACTGCCTGTTCCGACAGTTCCACCCTGAATTCGTTGCAAAACCGCACAAGTCTGCCCGAACTCACCGCGCATGGCGAAAGGCAATCGTGACCGGATTTTGCACCACGCAGTTGGTTTGCTTGGGCAGGCTTTTTATTCTTAAGTCGAAGAGCCATTGACGCAAAGTGATGATTTACTTTAAGAAGTGCAGGCACAGTGCCTGCTGCGAACACCAGGGTCAGGTGTTCGCCCCTCCGCCACAGGCCCAAACGAGAGCCTTTCATGAGCCACCACAGCATCGACGCCGACATCAAGGTCAAATGGGCGGAGGGCCAGAGCGCCTACAGCCCCAGCACGCCAGAAGAGCTGGTATTGATCGCCCTGGACCTGCTTGTGCGCGACCTGGGCAGCGAGGCGGCGCGCAACTTCATCGACCAGGTGTTCGAGCGCTACGCACCGCACGCCGCTATTGCAATCGAGCCAGGCGCGCGCTGAGCAGGTCGAAAAAGCCCTGGGCATCGCCCTCGCCCACCCACATCACGTTGGCCGGCTGCTTGAGCACGCCGTACCAGTCGGCGACGGTCTGGCCGAAGGTCGGGCCCTCGCGGCTGTCGACGCTCATGTGGATGCGCCGCCCGCCGAACAGCTCGGGCTTGAGCAGATAAGCAATGACACTGGCGTCATGTACCGGGCCGCCGGGCATGCCGTACAAGTCCATGTCGTGCTTGATGTACGCATTGAGGATGTCCACCACGCGCTTGCTGGCCTGGTTGTTCACGGCTGCCAGCTGCTTGAGGCCGGCGTCACTGGTGAGCAGTTTGTGGGTGACGTCCAGTGGCAGGTAGGTCAGTGGCACGCCACTGGCCAGCACCACCTCGGCAGCGTGCGGGTCGGCGTAGAGGTTGAATTCTGCCGCCGGGGTGATGTTGCCGCCGTTGAAGTGGGCGCCGCCCATCACCACCACCTCTTTGATGCCTTTGGCGATGTCCGGGCGCTGGATCAGAGCCAGGGCCAGGTTGGTCTGTGGGCCGAGCATGGCCACGGTGATGCTGCGGGGTTCGGCAGCGCCGAGCGTATCGACCAGGTACTGCACGGCATTGCCCGGGGCCAGGGGCTTTTTCGGTTCATGCACCGGGACACCGGTCAGGCCTTCTTCGCCATGCACTTCGGCAGCGTAGATGGGCGTGCGCACCAGCGGGCGCCCTGCCCCGGCGTACACCGGGATGTCTTCGCGGCCGGCCCACTCGCGGGCCAGGCGGGCGTTGCGCGAGGTTTTGTCGAGGCGCACGTTGCCGGCGACGGTGGTGATGGCGCGGATATTGAGTTCGTCCGGCGAGGCCATGGCCAGGAACAGTGCGACCACATCGTCGGCGCCGGGGTCGGTGTCGATGATCAGGTCGCGGGGTGCGGCCTGGAGCGTGGTGGTGGCGGCTGCGGCCATGAGGGCGAGTCCTTGTAGCAGAGGTTTGAGCATGGGGCACTCCTGTTGCCTTGGTGGTGAAGCGGTCGGGGCCGCTTGGCGGCCCATCGCCGGCAAGCCGCCCCCCACAGACTGGACTGGGAACTAGAAGGTTACGCCAGCTATGAGGGCGATGTTGCTGTAGGGCTGGCACTCGCCGGTACGCACCACGGCGCGCGCACTGCGCGACAACACCTTGAATTGCTCATGGCTCAGCCATTCACGCTTGCCGAGCTTGCCGCGCAGACGCTCGATCTCGACCAGGCCGGGCGGCACGACCTTCTGCATCTCTTCGGCCAGCACATGGCGCTCCACCTGCATCTCGCTGAGCACAGCGCGCAGCACGCTGGCGAAGTCGGGAATGCCCGGCGTCAAGGCCAGGTCGATCAGTTCGACACCCGGCGGCACGGGCAACCCGGCATCGCCGATCACTAGGATATCGCCATGGCCCAGCCCGGCAATGGTGCGCGACAGGGCAATATTGAGCAGCGCGGTCTTTTTCATGGGGCCACCTCCGCCAGGGTCGGGATCGAAGGCTGTGCACCGGCGCGGGTGACGGACAGCGCCGCAGCGCGCTGGCCGAAGGTGATCGCTTCGCCCTCCTCCAGGCCGCGCACCAGCGCGGCTGCAAAACCGCCGACAAAGGTGTCGCCCGCTGCCGTGGTGTCGAGCGCTTTGACCTGCGGCGCCGGGAAGTGCCGGCTGCCATCTCGACTGACCAACACCGCGCCCTGCGCACCAAGGGTGACGATGACCTTGCCGGCGCCCAGTTGCAGTAGGCGCTCGCCGGCACGGCGGGCGCTGGCCAGGTCGTTGACCGGCTCACCGGCCAGCGCCTCGGCCTCGCTTTCATTGGGGATGAGGTAATCGATATGGGCGAACCACTGCGCGGGCAACGGGCCGGTGGCCGGGGCCGGGTTGAGGATCACCGTCTTGCCCAGCTCACGCCCCCTCGCCAAGGCCCAGGCCACGGTGTCGGCAGGCACTTCGAGCTGGCAGATGATCACCTCGGCAGCCTGCAGCAGCGCGTCGAAACGCTGCACGCTTGCCGGGGTAAGCTGGCCGTTGCCGCCGGGGATGATGACGATGCAGTTCTGGCTGGCGGCATCCACGGTAATCAGCGCCACCCCACTGGAGACGCCTGGGCACTCGCTCACCGCCTGGCAATCGATACCCTCCACTTCCAGGGCCTGGCGCAACTGCTGGCCGTAGGCGTCAGCGCCGACGTTGCCGATCATGGCCACGCTTGCGCCCAGGCGTGCTGCGGCCACCGCCTGGTTGGCGCCCTTGCCCCCCGGCACGGTGCAAAAGCTTTCGCCGGCCAATGTTTCGCCTGCACGTGGCAGCCGCTCGGCGCGGGCCACCAGGTCCATGTTGAGGCTACCGACCACCACTACCTTGGCACTCATGGGCATTCCTTAGCGGTAATCATTGAACAGGTCCGGGCGCGGCCCGGTGGACTCGCGCAGCACGATGCGCGGGGCGACGATGCGTTGCTCTGCGCCATCGCGGCGGGGCGTAGCGATACGTGACAGCAACAGCGCCGCTGCACTTTCGCCGAGCTCGCGGATCGACTGGCCGACGGTGGTCAGCGGTGGGTACACGTAGCGGCTCAGCTCGATGTCGTCGAAGCCGATCACCGACAGCTCGCCCGGCACATTGATGTTGCGCTCGGCAGCCGCACGCAGCACGCCGAAGCCGATCATGTCGTTGCCGGCGAAAATCGCCGTGGGCCGCTGGCCGTCGAGCAGCTGCCCGGCCGCCGCATGGCCGCCTGGGCTGGTGAAGTCGCATTGCAGGATGTGCGCCCCCTGCACGGCTACCTGCGCCTCGGCCATGGCGCGGTGGAAGCCGGCCAGGCGCAGCTGGCTGACCCCGGTCGCAGCCGGGCCGCCGATATAGGCGATGTCGCGATGGCCAAGCTCCAGCAGGTGCTGGGTGGCCAGGTACGCGCCCTGCTCGTGGTCGATGCGCACCAGGTCGGCGTCCACGCCTTCCAGCGCGCGGTCGACGATGACCATCGGCGTGCGCACGCAGGCCAAGCTCTGCAGCAGGTCGCTGTCCTCGCCCACCGACGCCACCACCAGGCCGTCGATGCGTTTTTCCAGCAGCACGCGCAGGTAGCTGCGTTGCTTCTGCGGGTTGTCATCGGAGTTGCACAGGATCACGCAATAGCCGTTGCGCTCGCAGGCATCTTCAATGCCGCGCGCCAGCTCGGCGAAGTAAGGGTTGACGCTGTTGGGCACCAGCAACCCGATGGTAGCCGTCGTGCGCGCCTTGAGCGAACGCGCCACGGCGCTGGGCACGTAGTCGAGCTCGACGATGGCCGCTTCGACCTTCAGCCGCACCTGTTCGCTGACCGGGCGGGTCTTGTTCAGTACATGGGACACTGTGGTGTAGGAAATGCCCGCGAGTGCCGCGACGTCTTTGATGGTTGCCATGTTTTCAGTTCCGCCGGCCTGCTCGCCGGCTACGGTAGGTGTCGAGCACCACGGCGATGACGATGACCGCCCCGGTGATGATGCGTTTGGTGGGTTCTGAGGCGCCGATCTGTGCAAGGCCTGCGGCCAGCACCGAGATGATCAACACACCGAAGAAAGTACTGATGACCGAGCCGCGCCCACCCATCAGGCTGGTGCCGCCGATCACCACGGCGGCGATCACCTGCAGCTCCAGGCCGGCGCCGGCATTGGGGTCGGCGGCTTCCAGGCGGGAAATCTGGAACAGCGCGGCCAAGCCTGCCAGCAGGCCCATCAGGGCAAACACCAGCACCTTGTAGGGGCGCGGGTCGATGCCGGCCAGGCGCACGGCCTCTTCGTTGGTGCCGATGCCGATCAGGTGGCGGCCGAACACGGTGCGGGTCAGCACCAGCTGGGCGAGGATGATCACCAGCAAGGCAATGATGAAGGCCGGCGAGATACCGTAGGCGATCGGGTTGGAGAACCAGGCGTAGGCATCGCCGATGTAGGCGGTGCGCGAGTCGGTGAACTGGTAGGCCAGGCCGCGGGCCATTTCCAGCACGCCCAGCGAGACGATGAACGACGGGATGCGCCAGGCCACCGTGACGGCGCCGGTGATGCTACCGGCCAGCGCGGCGACGGCCATGCCGAGCAAGGCGGCCGGCAGCACGCCCCAGCCCCAGCCGAGGATGGCCACGCTGACTGCCGATGCCGCCAGCGCCAGCACCGAACCCACTGACAGGTCGATGCCGCCGATGATCAGCACGAAGGTCATGCCCACGGCCAGCACCATCAGGTCGGGGATCTGGTTGGCGAGGGTGCTGAAGGTGGCGTACGACCAGAAGTGGCTGCTGAGCAACGAGAACAGCACGATCATGGCCAGCAAGGCGCCCGCAAGACCCAGGTAGGTGCCGAGGCCGAAGTAGGTGCCGCTGCGGCGCGCGGGGGCGCCGGCCTGTGTGTCGAGAGGTGTGGTTTTCATGCATCCATCCTGGGCGCTGCGTCGTGCAGCAGGGCGTCACGTTTCTGGTAGCCGGCGAAAGCGGCGGCAAGGAGCTGGTCCTGGCTCCAGTGGTCGCGCTCGAAGGTGTCGATCAGGCGGCCGGCCGACAGCACGGCAATACGGTCGCAGATCAGCATCAGCTCGCGCAGGTCGCTGGACACCACCACCAGGGCCTTGCCCTGGCGTGCCAGCTCGGCCAGCAAGCCATAGATGTCGAACTTGGCGCCCACGTCGATGCCGCGGGTGGGTTCGTCGAACAGCAACACTTGGCAGTCACGCTCCAGCCAGCGGCCGATCACCACCTTTTGCTGGTTGCCACCGGACAGTTCGCCGACCGCCTGGGCGGCATTGGCGCTGCGAATGCGCATGGCATTGATCTGGCGCTCGGCCAGGGCCTTTTCGGCGTCGCCGTCGACCACCCCGGCGCGGGACAGCGCGGCGAGGTTGCCCAAGGCGATGTTGGCGCTGATCGATTGCGTCAGCAGCAGGCCTTCGCCCTTGCGGTCTTCGGTGATCAGGGCGATACCGGCCTTGACCGCCGCCTTGGGCGAGTCGATGTTCACCGCCGTGAGTGGCTGGCCGATTTCGATGCTGCCGCTGTCGGCGCGGTCGGCGCCGAAGATCAGGCGCAGCAGCTCGGTGCGCCCGGCACCAATCAGCCCGGAGATACCGAAGATCTCCCCTGCCCTGACCTGCAGCGACACGTCACGCACCTTGTCGCCGCGGCACAGCCGGTCGACCTTGAGCAACGGCGCGCCGATCTGCCGGCGGCCCAGGTCGATGTGTTCGCCCAGCTCGCGGCCGACCATCAGGTTGACCAGCTCGGCGCTGCTGTAGCGCTGGATCGGCTCGTCGCACACCAGCTTGCCGTCGCGCAGCACCGCAATGCGCTGCGCCACACGCTGGAGTTCTTCAAGGCGGTGGGAGATGTAGACGATGGCCACGCCGCGCTGGCGCAGGCGCTCGATCTGGGTGAACAGCAGCTCCACCTCGCGGGCGGTGAGCATGGCGGTGGGTTCGTCGAAGATCAGCACATGGCAGTCACCGATCAGGTTGCGGGCGATCTCCACCATCTGCTGGTGGCCGATGCCCAGTTCGCCCACCGGGGTGTCCGGGTCGATGGCGTCCAGGCCAACCTGTGCCATGGCGGCCGTGGCCAGTTGGCGCAGGCGCTTCTGGCTGATCCAGCCGAAGCGGCTGGGCAGGTTGTCGAGGAACAGGTTTTCGGCCACGGTCAGGGTCGGCAGCAGGTTGAGCTCCTGCATGACCATGCGCACGCCAAGGCGCTCGGCGGCGCTGCGGCTGCCAGGCGCATAGGCCTGGCCGCGGAAAGTCATATGCCCGGTGGTGGGCGTTTCCAGGCCGCTGATGAGCTTGGACAGGGTGCTCTTGCCAGCGCCGTTCTCGCCGGTCAGGGCCAGCACTTCGCCGGCGCGCAGGGCCAGGCTGACGTCGCCCAGCACCGGTTGCGCGTAGCTCTTGCCCAGGCCGCTGGCAGCGAGCAGCACTTCATTGGCCGTTACAGGCATGGCCATGTCTCCTGGCCGTCAAGGCTTGGTGATGAGTTCGACCGGGGTCTGGATGACGTTGTCGGCGTCCACGTTCGGCTTCTGGCCCTTGAGCATCTGCAATGCCGCCTGAATGCCGTACACCGCCTGCTGGCTGGCCGCCTGGTCGAGGGTGGCAAGCACGCGGCCATCCTTGAGCATGGGCTTGATGGCGTTGATGTTGTCGTAGCCCACCACTTGCACCTGGCCGGTCTTGCCGGCGGCGCGCACGGCCGAGACAGCGCCCAGGGCCATGCTGTCGTTACCGGCCAGCAGCGCCTTGAGGTCGGGGTATTCGTTGAGCATCGCGGCGGCGACAGCGTTGCCTTTGTCGATTTCCCAGTTGCCCGATTGCACCGAGACGATCTTCATCTGCGCCGCCTCCATGGCGTCCTTGAAGCCGGCGGTGCGCTGCTGGGCATTGGTGGTGGTCGGCACGCCTTCGATGATGCCGACCTGGTCACCGGCCTTGAGCTTTTCCTTGGCCAGGTAGTCACCCACCAGACGGGCGCCCTTGCGGTTGTCGGGGCCGACAAAGGGGACGCTGAGGTTCTTGCTCTTGAGTACGTCGGGGTCCAGGCGGTTGTCGATGTTGACCACCGTGATGCCGGCGTCCATGGCCTTCTTGATCACTGGCACCAGGGCTTTGGAGTCGGCCGGTGCGATGACCAGCGCCTTGGCGCCGGTGGCGATCATCTGCTCGACGATGCGGATCTGGTTGCCGGTGTCGGTCTCGTCCTTGATGCCATTGGCCACCAGGTCGAATTCGTTGGCGTGGTCTTTCTGGTAGGCCTTGGCGCCGTCCTCCATGGTGCGGAAGAATTCGTTGGCCAGCGACTTCATCACCAGGGCGACCTTGGGTTTGTCTTCGGCATGGGCGGCGGACAGAGGCAGGGCAAGCGACAGCGATGAAATGACGGCGAGCGCCAGCAGACGACCGGGGAACGGCAGTTTCATGGGAGATGACTCCGAATCTTGTGGTTTTTATCGGATCGCAAACGTTTGCGTTGGCTAACTATGGAAACAGGATGAGGTTTTGTCAAATCCGTTTCGCTGCCGGGGGCTGCGTTGCTTCTGGCGCAGATTATCTTGGATTCTTCCGAAAAACCGAACAGGTTTTCCTATGTTTGTTCGGATTGCCGAATTCGAGGGGCCGCCTGCGCGCTCTTCATGTCAAGCCCGGCCCACAGCCACAGCGGCATACAGGAAATTACAGCGCCCTACCAAGGATGGTACGAAAACTGCCTTGCCCCCTGTGCGACACAGCAAAATCTCCTTTAGGAAGAGAGAACAATAATATGAATGCTGCACTGAAGACCTTCGCACCCAGCGCCCTGGCGTTGCTGCTTATCCTGCCAACCGCTGCTTCGGCGAAAGAAGCCCAAACCCAACAGAAGCTGGCCAACGTGGTCATCCTCGCAACCGGCGGCACCATTGCCGGCGCCGGTGCAAGTGCTGCCAACAGTGCCACGTACCAAGCGGCCAAGCTGGGCATCGACAAGTTGATCGCCGGCGTGCCGGAGCTTGCCGGCATTGCCAACGTGCGCGGCGAGCAAGTGATGCAGATCGCCTCCGAAAGCATCAGCAATGACGACCTGCTCAAGCTGGGCAAGCGCGTCGCCGAACTTGCCGAAAGCAAGGACGTCGACGGCATCGTCATCACCCACGGCACCGACACCCTGGAAGAAACCGCCTACTTCCTCAACCTGGTAGAGAAGACCGACAAGCCGATCGTGGTGGTGGGCTCCATGCGCCCGGGCACCGCCATGTCGGCCGATGGCATGCTCAACCTGTACAACGCCGTGGCCGTGGCCAGCGACAAGCAGTCCCGCGGCAAGGGCGTACTGGTGACCATGAACGACGAGATCCAGTCAGGCCGCGACGTGAGCAAGGCGGTCAACATCAAGACCGAAGCGTTCAAGAGCGCCTGGGGCCCGATGGGCATGGTGGTGGAAGGCAAATCGTACTGGTTCCGCCTGCCGGCCAAGCGTCACACCGTCAACTCGGAATTCGACATCAAGCAGATCAGCAGCCTGCCGCAGGTCGACATCGCCTACGGCTATGGCAACGTGACCGACACGGCCTACAAGGCACTGGCACAGAACGGCGCGAAAGCGCTGATTCATGCCGGTACCGGCAACGGTTCGGTGTCGTCGCGCGTGGTGCCGGCACTGCAGGAGCTGCGCAAGGATGGCGTGCAGATCATCCGCTCGTCGCACGTCAACCAGGGCGGTTTCGTGCTGCGCAACGCCGAGCAGCCGGATGACAAGAACGATTGGGTTGTGGCGCACGACCTGAACCCACAGAAGGCGCGGATCCTGGCCATGGTGGCAATGACCAAGACCCAGGACAGCAAAGAGCTGCAGCGGATTTTCTGGGAATACTGATTGCTGCATGACAAGGGGCTGGTGTGCTGGCTACACCGGCCCTTTTTCGCGGTTTAACTCGCCACGGATCGGCCACCCACAGCCCTCCGCTTTTTTACCTTACACGCAGTTGCGAAATACCTGACAGTGAAATACTGTACGCGCATACAGCAAAACAAGGAAAAGCCCCGTGGCCAGTACCGCCCCTGCAACGCCGAGCAGTTATGAACAACTGGGTACGCGTATCCAGAAAATCATCAACAGCCCCATCGCTCAACGTAGCCGCGCCGCCCTGATCTTCCGCCTGGAACAGGAGTCGCCCGACGACTGGGAAACCCTGCTCGAGGAGATCGCCGAGAACGACAACGTCACCCTCGCCCACCGCGACGATGGCGGCGTGCAGATTTTCTGGACGGTGCCGAAGGACGATTGACCGCGCAAGGGGCCTAGGCCAGTGCCTGCAGGTAGGCGCTGGCCCGCCGATAACGGGCCAGCCGTGCCAGGTCGGCCGGGCCTGGGCAGGCGATGCGTGAAAGGTCGCTATTGTCGGCCAGGTCGGCCATTTTGACGGTACGCGCCAGCGGGTCGCAGCCAAGGCGCACGACGAAATCCTCGTAGCTTTCGCCATCACGCCGGCTCAAGGCCAGCAAGGCGGCCAGGATCTTTAGCGTGAAGCCCTCGCGGGCAAGATCGGAAAGTGTCAGCGGCGTGTCTTCGATCACGTCGTGAAGCACGGCGACGATGCGCTGTTCGGGCGTGGACACCTGCATCATCACCCGCAGGGGGTGCAGGATATACGCCGCACCGCCTTTGTCGTATTGCCCTTCATGCGCTCTGGTGGCTACCACGATGGCCCGCTCCAGTGTAGACATGAGGCCCTCCCCGTTTCAGCCGTCTCACAGAGCAAGCATAGACGGGTCGGGTTACAGATGACAGGCGTCTGTTCCGGCGCTTTCACAGCCAGCGGGAAAAGGCGGCTCGCCTCTATGCAGGCACCTCAGTGCATGGCATCGGCTGCGCCGGTGATCGCCGGCAAGCCGACTCCCACACTAGAGGCCATGCTACAAAGTCAGCGCTGCGCACCGTGCTGAATGACAACCGAATCCGTACCCAGCTTGGCCATGACCTCTGCCTTGCGTGCCTCGGCCTCCTCCTTGGTAGGGAACGGCCCCAGCAGCACCACCGGCTTGCCATTGCGGTATTCGACCGAGGACGGGATGCCCTTCTCGATCAGGCGGGCGGTCATGTCGCTCAATGCACCCATGTTGGCGCCCTGGATCACCTCGACATCCCAGCCTTGGGGGGCAGGCTGATCGGCCAAGGCCTCGGCGCGGCGCTGCAACTCGGCGCCCCCGCAGATTTCGCGGATGCGCAGGTTGTTGCCATTGTCGTCGACAATAATGTCGTACTGGCCACCCTCACCCTTGACGGCGACGTAGCTGCGGTAGGCTTCGTACTGCCCGGCATCGTCCTTGCCACGCACCTGACCGCAAATGGTGCCTTTGGTGTCGATCCGCACGTTGCCGAACTTGGCGGTCTTGGGGTTGTGCAGGTGCTCAGCCACCTGCTTGTGCACACCTTCGACCTCGTTCTCACAGCCCACCAGGGCCAGCACTGCCATTACCACTGCCAGTTTGCGCACGCGTGTACCTCCCGTTTCGAAGCGGCGGATTCTAGCATGGCGACCCATGGCACAGACCGCGACCATACGTTACACCTTGCTACATACCGGCCACCCACCGGACGCGCACAATGCAAAAAGGGCGACCCTTTCGGATCGCCCTCTCTGATGTTTGGTAGGCACAATTGGACTCGAACCAACGACCCCCACCATGTCAAGGTGGTGCTCTAACCAACTGAGCTATGTGCCTGTCGTGTGGTGCGCATATTAGTCACCGCATGCGTACCTGTAAAGCGTTTTTTTCAAAAAAATCAAAAACTTTCAGAAGCCTGCCCCACCTGTGGCGCGCGGCCTTCTTTAGAAGCCACAAACAAAAAAGGCGACCCTTTCGGATCGCCCTTTCTGAGATTTGGTAGGCACAATTGGACTCGAACCAACGACCCCCACCATGTCAAGGTGGTGCTCTAACCAACTGAGCTATGTGCCTGTCGTGTGGTGCGCATTCTACGCAATCCAAAACCGCTGTCAACACTTTTTTTCGAGCTAACCTACTGAATCTTAACCTCTTTATAGAGAAGCGCCGGCCAAGGAGCAGTAAAGGATTTTCAACGGACGACTAGCGGGTGTTTATTATTATTGATAGCATCGGTACATTCGTTAAAAATATAAAACACGAGGTTTCTCGAGCATGGCCAATACCCCCTACCCCCAGTCCTACTACGCCGCCTCGGCCAACCCGGTGCCGCCACGTCCGGCGCTGCAGGGTGAGGTGGAAACCGATGTGTGCATCATCGGTGCAGGCTACACCGGCCTGTCCAGCGCCCTGTTCCTGCTGGAAAACGGCTTCAAGGTGAGCATCGTCGAAGCGGCCAAGGTCGGCTTCGGCGCATCGGGCCGCAACGGCGGCCAGATCGTCAACAGCTACAGCCGTGACATCGACGTCATCGAACGCACAGTCGGCCCCAAGCAGGCGCAGCTGCTGGGCCACATGGCCTTCGAAGGCGGCCGCATCATCCGTGAGCGCGTAGCCAAGTACAACATCCAGTGCGACCTGAAGGACGGCGGCGTATTCGCTGCGCTGACCTCCAAGCAGATGGGCCACCTGGAATCGCAAAAGCGCCTGTGGGAACGTTTCGGCCACAATCAGCTGGAGCTGATGGACCAGAAGCGCATCCGTGAAGTAGTCGCCTGCGACAGCTATATCGGCGGCATGCTGGACATGAGCGGCGGCCACATCCACCCGCTGAACCTGGCCCTGGGCGAAGCTGCCGCGGTCGAGTCGCTGGGCGGCATCATTTATGAGCAGACCCCGGCCATCCGCATCGAGCGCGGCGCCAACCCGGTTGTGCACACCCCGCAGGGCAAGGTGCGCGCCAAGTTCATCATCGTCGCCGGCAACGCCTACCTGGGCAACCTGGTGCCGGAACTGGCGGCCAAATCGATGCCATGCGGGACTCAAGTGATCACCACCGAGCCATTGGGCGAGGAACTGGCCCGCACCCTGCTGCCGCAAGACTACTGCGTCGAGGACTGCAACTACCTGCTCGACTACTACCGCCTGACCAGCGACAAGCGCCTGATCTTCGGCGGTGGTGTGGTTTACGGTGCACGCGACCCGGCCAACATCGAAGCGATCATCCGTCCGAAGATGCTCAAGGCCTTCCCGCAGCTCAAGAACGTCAAGATCGACTACGCCTGGACCGGCAACTTCCTGCTGACCCTGTCGCGTCTGCCACAGGTTGGCCGTATCGGCGACAACATCTATTACTCGCAGGGTTGCTCGGGCCACGGCGTCACCTACACCCACCTGGCGGGCAAGGTGCTGGCCGAGGCATTGCGCGGCCAGGCCGAGCGCTTCGACGCGTTCGCCGGCCTGCCGCACTACCCGTTCCCGGGTGGCCAGATGCTGCGCGTACCGTTCAGCGCCCTGGGTGCGTGGTACTACAGCTTGCGCGACCGTCTGGGCTTCTGATGATGTTGCCAGCACTGGCCTGATCGCCTGCTTGCCGCGGATCAGGCCAGTACGGGTGGCTTACCTTTCCAGGCTGTCCACGGCCTGCTTAGCCGCCAATTCCTGGCCCGCACGGGCCAACTCGTCGGCAGCCTGCAGCCAGCGCTGCCGGTCCACCTGGGCCGGCAGTTGCCGTGGCGGCTGTACCAGTATCGCCCAGCTCCCCTCTTGCGCCCACGCCGAGGTGAAATCATCGAAGGGCATCATCTGCCGCCGGTGCATCCCTGAACGCAGCAGCACCCGCTGCTTGTAACGGTCAAAACCGATCAGCACCGCATAGCGCGGCTCGCTCCACCACGCCGAACCTTCCTGAAAACGCACCAGCACCGGGTTGCCTGCAGCGACTTGGGTCAACAGGGCGTCCAGCTGTTTGTCCAGCGGGTATACGACCCTGCCGTAATCGCGCGCCACGCGCGGGATGCCGGTGCCCAGCGACTCGGCGCCCTGCGGCAGGTTCAGTGGCTTGTCCAGCAGCCCTGGGGTGATCGGCGCGCCCTGCTGCGAGAGCAACGCCGCCAGCGCCATGGCCCCACTGTGGTTGGCGTTGCCTCGGTAGAACGGCACGCTGCTGATCTCGACCCGCTGCGCAACGCCCTTGACGGCGGCCGGTGGCGCGCTGGCACAGCCTGAGAGGCTCGCGGCCAGCAGGCAGGCCACCATCAGGCGGCGTGGCTCGAAAACCCGGGACTTGAAGGAAATTTGCACCATGGACACTCGCTTGTTCTGGCGCCAGGCTGGCAACGCCCGGCCTTGACCCACGATCATAGGGCGCCAGGCGACGTGGGTATAGCCCGGTGCGGGCTTGGAACCAAACGAACCAAGCAATAGACCTGCGATAGATGGAACGTCACGCGGGGGGAGCTAGACTAAGCAATATCTGGAGGGTGAGCCGAAAGCTGGCCCAAGAGAAGGAGGTAGACATGAGCCTGACCATGGCAATCCTCATGCTGGTAGGTATGTGGCTTAGCGTCGCTGCCGCCATGCTCTGGGGTGTACTACGCATCGTGCGGCGTCATGCACAGCACCATCACCACCTGCCACCGCAGGTTCCGGCCAAGCAGCAGCCGGTCAATCGGGTGCGCCGTCACGCGCAGGCGCATTGATCTTCGCAATTTCCGAGGCCCAATCGCCGGCTTGCCGGCGATTGGGCTGCATAGCAGCCCTGCTAACGCTAACTGACCGGTATTAACCTGCAGGCCTCTTTTTTGATCGCAAGCGCTCTAAATGCACTGCCCCTAAACCACATCCTCGAACGGCAACCCCACATAGTTCTCGGCAATGTTCACCAGCCCCGCAGGTGAGGACAGGAAATACTCACGGTCCGCCTCCTGCATCTTCTGCTCCCAGGCATCCTTGTGCTCACCAAAGTCATGCAGCAACTGGGTCATGAACCAGCTGAAGCGCTCGCCTTTCCACACGCGGCGCAGCGCCAAGGGCGAGTACTGCTGCAGCAGGTCGGTGCGCCCTTCGCGGTAGACCTTGACCAGGATGCGGTACAGATAATTCACGTCCGAAGCCGCTAGGTTGAGGCCTTTGGCCCCGGTGGGCGGGACGATGTGTGCGGCGTCACCGACCAGGAACAGGTGCCCATATTGCATGGGTTCGACCACCAGGCTGCGCAAGGGAGCAATGCTCTTTTCCAGCGCCGGGCCGGTGACCAGGCGCGCTGCCACGTCTTCTGGCAAGCGGGCCTTGAGTTCGGTCCAGAAACGCTCGTCGGACCAGTCCTCCACGCGTTCATCCAGCGGTACTTGCAGGTAGTAGCGGCTGCGTGTCTGCGAACGCTGACTGCACAGCGAAAAGCCACGCTCGTGATGGGCGTAGATCAGTTCGTGGTTCACTGGCGGCGTATCGGACAGCATTCCTAGCCAGCCGAACGGGTAAACACATTCGTAGTGCTTGAGTACACCTTCGGGGATGCTCTGGCGGGAAACACCATGGAAGCCGTCGCAGCCGGCGATGTAGTCGCAGTCCAGGCGATGGGTCTGGCCGTCCTTCTCGTAGGTTACGTACGGCCGTTCGCCCTTGAGCTCGTGGGGCCGGACATTGCTGGCCGAATAGATGATCGGCGCACCGCTGGCTTCGCGCGCCTGCATCAGGTCTCGAGTCACTTCGGTCTGGCCATAGACCATGACCGTCTTGCCTCCGGTCAGGCCCTTGAGGTCCAGGCGTTGGCGGCGGCCACTTACAAGCAGCTCGACACCTTCGTGCACCAACCCTTCGCGGTCCATGCGCTCGGCAACACCTGCCTCACGCAGCAGGTCGACGGTACCCTGTTCGAGCACACCGGCACGGATGCGGCCAAGTACATAGTCAGGCGTCTGACGTTCAAGAATGACGGTGTCGATCCCGGCCTTGTACAACAGTTGACCAAGCAGAAGCCCAGACGGACCTGCACCGATGATTGCAACCTGAGTTTTCATTGTTGTTCTCTCGTGTTATTAGATTTCTAGCTGCATTTTTACGGGCAGCACAGGCGCAATAGCTGTGCTATCCGATGCAAAACCTGCACTTTTATAAAAAGCGTTCGATTAACGGACAGGCCAGCCGCTCATGAAATCGTCACTCCCCGGCGTCCCGCTGTTTCAGCTGTATGGCGAAAACCAGGCATGGCCCGGTACGGACCTGCTGCATTGCGAGTCGATCCCGGCCCGCAGCCGCCTGCACCACTGGGAAATCAAACCGCACCAGCACGCCGAACTGTTTCAGTTGCTGTATGTGCAACGTGGCCAGGCTCAGGTAGAGATCGAGGGCGTGCGCAGTGCCATTGGCGAAGCGGCAATCCAGGTGGTGCCACCGCTGACCGTGCACGGTTTTCGCTTCAGTGCCGATATCCAGGGGCATGTGCTGACCTTCGGCACCGCGCTGGTAGCCAACCTCGAGCAACGCCTGGGTGCACCGCTGGGGGTGCTGGCCAAGCCTGCCTGTTACCCGTTGGGCAAGGACCGTGTGCATCTGCGCAGCCTGATCGACACGCTGCAGCAGGAATACCAGGGCCATGCTCCGGCACGCGCGCCCCTGCTCGAAGCCCTGGTGACCGCACTGATGGTGTGGATCAGCCGTCGCCAGCAACTGGGCCAGGCGCCGCGCAACCGCGACGAACGTGACCGTCAGTTGCTGGGGCAATACCTGCGCCTGGTCGAAGCGCACTACCGTGAGCACCTGTCGGTGGAGGACTTTGCCGCGCGGTTGAAGATCCCGAGCCTGCAGCTCAACCAGCTGTGCCGGGCATTGAGCGGGCAGAGCGCACTGCAACTGGTGCACCAGCGGCTGCTGCTGGAGGCACAGCGAAACCTGATCTACACACGCATGAGCATCGGGCAGTTGTCGGACAGCCTGGGGTTCAGTGATCCGACCTACTTTGCACGGTTCTTCAAGCGCTTGAGTGGGCGGACACCCAATGGTTATCGTCGCTCGGTGCAGCCTGATTGATTGGCAATGCCTGTACTGGACAGCAAAGAGCGACACACCCGCAACACCCTGCTTGACGTATACGTCAACCTGCATTCAGGATACCGCCATACTCCACGCCGAGCCCACGCATGAGCAGCCAGACCTACAGCATTTCCGACCTGTCCCGCGAGCTGGACATCACCACCCGCGCCATACGTTTCTATGAGGAACAGGGCCTGCTCAGCCCCGAGCGCCGTGGCCTGGAACGCATCTATTCGGCACGCGACAAGGTCAGCCTGAAGCTGATACTGCGTGGCAAGCGCATCGGTTTCTCGCTGGCCGAATGCCGTGAACTGATCGAGCTCTACGACCCCAGCAGCGGTAACCTCAAGCAACTCAACAGCATGCTGGCAAAGATCGCCGAGCGCCGCGCCCAGCTTGAGCAACAGATGCTCGATATTCACCAGATGCAACTGGAGCTGGATACCGCCCAGGAACGTTGCGAACAGGCCCTGGCTGCAACATTGAACAATAACGACAACCGCTGACCCGCCACAGGAACCCCACCATGCCTTTGCCCGAAAAAGTCCGCCTGGTCGAAGTCGGCCCTCGCGACGGCCTGCAGAACGAAGCCCAGCCCATCAGTGTCGCGGACAAGGTGCGCCTGGTCGACGACCTTACCGACGCCGGGCTGGCCTACATTGAAGTCGGCAGTTTCGTTTCGCCCAAATGGGTGCCGCAGATGGCCGGCTCTGCCGACGTGTTTGCCGCTATCGAGCAACGCGCGGGTGTTACCTATGCGGCCCTGGCGCCCAACCTGCGGGGTTTCGAAGACGCCCTGGCGGCCGGGGTGAAGGAAGTGGCAGTGTTCGCCGCCGCCTCCGAAGCGTTCTCCCAGCGCAACATCAATTGTTCGATCAGTGAGAGCCTCCAGCGTTTCGAGCCGATCATGCAGGCGGCGCGCAGCCACGGTGTGCGGGTGCGCGGTTACGTTTCCTGCGTGCTCGGCTGCCCGTATGAAGGCAGGGTCAGTGCCGAACAGGTCGCCCCTGTGGCCAAGGCCCTGCATGACATGGGCTGCTACGAAGTCTCTCTGGGCGACACCATCGGTACTGGCACCGCAGGCGATACACGCAGGCTGTTCGAGGTAGTTTCGGCGCACGTGCCGCGCGAGCAACTGGCCGGCCACTTCCACGATACCTACGGCCAGGCGCTGGCCAACGTGTATGCCAGCCTGCTCGAAGGCATCAGCGTGTTCGACAGCTCGGTGGCCGGCCTTGGGGGTTGCCCCTATGCCAAGGGCGCAACGGGCAATATCGCCAGCGAGGATGTGGTGTACCTGCTGCAAGGGCTTGGGATTGAAACCGGCATCGACCTGGGCCGCTTGATCGCCGCCGGGCAGCGGATCAGCAAGGTGCTGGGCCGGGCCAACGGCTCTCGTGTGGCGCGGGCACGCAGCGCACAGTGATTCACACGGTTGTCACGTATGTGTGGGTGAGTGTTACCGCCCCCACAGCCGTCAGCAAAAAATCGGGTAACAGGGAAACAATTCGACAGAATTTCACGGCACCCAAATCATGCGAACCAGGCCAAACCATTGATTTTCAAGGGTTTTAAAAAGTTGGCACGGCACCTGCTATATCTTTGGTACAACAACAACAAAAAATGCGATACCCAATAAAAACAACATGTAACGGCTCTGACATAACAAGAACAACACGGCAGAGGCGCAGCAAGCAGATTTTTTTGGAGTAGACACGCTTTTCAGGGGTTCGCCCCGCGGTCTGGCACAGAACAATAAAACTACCTCAAGGTAGCGGCAGTCAGCATCGGATCCCCAGGATGAAAGCAGGTCAGCGCTCAAAAAAATACGTTTGCTCTTGACCCCGGTTGGGGGTCACCCGCAACACCAAGGCAGGCCTACAAAAACAACAAAAGGCCGGCCTCAATAATAAGAAAAGAGCAGGCAACAACGCTTTGAGGGGAGCTTCGGCTCCCCTCAGTGCTTCCTGCCCTCCTCCTGCTGTTTCTCCTCGTCCTGCCCCTCGACCTTCTCCACCACTATCGGCATCGTGGCCAGCACCAGCAGCGCAAGCACTGTGCTGATCAGCGCCGTCGCCTCACGCCCCATGCCTGCAGCGGTACCGATTGCCGCCGTCATCCACAGGCCGGCGGCCGTGGTCAGGCCTTTGACGTGGCTGGTATCGCGGCCATTACCTTTGAGGATGGTGCCGGCACCGAGGAAACCGATACCGGCGACGATACCCTGGATCACCCGGCTCAAGGCCTGCTCGTCGGCACCGGCCATGCTTGGCGCCAGCACGAATAATGCAGCGCCCATCGACACCAGCATATGTGTACGCACACCAGCGGACTTGCCTTTGTGCTCACGCTCGAAGCCCAGAATGGCACCCAGAATGGCTGCCATCAGCAGGCGCAGGATGATCCGGGTGACTTCGCGCACTTCGGTGATGTCGGCGAATTCTGCTTGAATGGTTTGCCAGATGAGGTCCATGGGTCGTTACTCAGACGCAAGCTGTGTGCTGCCCCTACCTTCCATTCACGAGCAATGCAGGCGAAAAGGCCGGCAGGGGCGCCTTTGTGGGTTGACCCGTGTACACCCGATAAAGTGCCGTGCAGCAGCTTGATGCAGCAACCTGCTACCGGTCGCGGTCACACCTGTAACCGCAACCCGGAGGACCACCCCATGCCCGTCGAAATCGAAGAAAGCACCCGCCGCTGCACCCTCATAGGCGAAGACCTGCGCATCGAAGGCGATGGCCCGGACATCGAGATCGTCACAGATGAGCAGTTGCACATGTCTGTGGCACTGCTCGCAGGCCAGCGTGTCCCGATCACCGAAGCCGAAGCCGACGCGCTGACCGTCGCCGGTGCCGTGGACAGCCGAAAGCATTTGAAGGCGAGCGTTCCTGGCTCGGTAATCTAGCGCGGCAGAAGCACTGCCCGGCAACTGATCCGGTTTTTGGTGCATGGCCTGAGCCTGTACTGAAAACCGCTTCGGGGCCATAGTGTGGGTGAATTGCCTGTTCACCCTGCTTGCCCAGCCCTCATGAAACGCTACGAACGATTTGCCGATGACATTGCCGAACTGATCCGCTCCGGCGTGCTCGGCCCCGGCCAGCGCGTGCCTTCGGTGCGCTACGCCAGTCAGACGCACGGGGTCAGCCCGTCGACCGTGTTCCAGGCTTACTACCTGCTCGAACGCCGCGGGCTGATCCGCGCACGGCCGCGTTCAGGCTATTTCGTCACTGCCCATGCACCGCGTCAGTTCAGCGAGCCACAGCCAATGGAGCCGTTGAGCGAATCGACTGACGTGGATGTCAGCGCCTTGGTGTTCTCGATACTCGAGTCGATCAAGGACCCGAACACCGTGCCGTTCGGGTCGGCATTCCCCAGCCCGGAACTGTTCCCGCTGCAGCGCCTGTCGCGCTCGCTGGCCAGCGCCAGCCGGGCCATGGACCCGCGCATGGTGGTCACCGACCTGTCACCGGGCAACCCGCAACTGCGCCGGCAGATCGCCCTGCGCTACATGGTCGGCGGGCTGATGCTGCCCATGGAGGAATTGCTGATCACCAACGGCGCGCTGGAAGCACTGAACCTGTGCCTGCAGGCGGTCACCGAGCCGGGTGACCTGGTGGCGGTCGAAGCACCGGCCTTCTACGCCTGCCTCCAGGTGCTGGAACGGCTCAAGCTCAAGGCAGTGGAGATACCCGTGCAGCCGCGCGAAGGCATGGACCTGGCCGCGCTCGCCCAGACCTTGGAAAAGCACCCGGTCAAAGCCGTGTGGTGCATGACCAACTTCCAGAACCCGGTGGGCGCGAGCATGCCCGAGGCGAAGAAACAGGCATTGGTGGCGTTGCTGCAGCGCCATCAGGTGCCGCTGATCGAGGACGACGTCTACGCCGAGCTGTATTACTCGCAGCAGGCGCCCAAGCCCGCCAAGGCCTTCGACACGCAAGGCCTGGTGATGCACTGCGGCTCGTTCGCCAAGAGCCTGGCGCCCGGTTACCGCATTGGCTGGGTAGCCGCCGGGCGCTTTGCCCAGAAGATCGAACGGCTCAAGCTGATGACCTCGCTGTGCGCCTCGATGCCGGCCCAGGCCGCCATTGCCGACTACCTGGAACACGGCGGCTATGACCGCCACTTGCGCAAACTGCGCTATGCCCTGGAGGGCCAGCAAGCCAACATGCTCGCCGCCATCTCGCGGTATTTTCCGCCGCAGACGCGAGTCAGCCAGCCTTCTGGCGGCTACTTTCTGTGGCTGGAACTGCCCGAACGGATAGATGCACTGAAGCTGTTCCACATGGCCTTGGCCCAAGGCATCAGCATCGCTCCGGGGCCTATATTTTCGCCCACCCGCCGCTTTGGCAACTGCATCCGCCTGAACTACGGCACCCCTTGGGGCGACACCGCCGAACGGGCAATGGAAACCCTGGGCCGCATCATCCGCTCATTCTGACGGCAAACTGCCCACTCGTGCGCAATCTGGCGAGATGGCGGCTAGGCGTACCAGAGCCGTCGCGTTAAAGTCTGGCCACGCACCGCTGCCGGACGTCGCCAATGCCTCTGAACGAGATGCTCGCCCTGCGCGAGGAAATCGCAACCCTGCGCCGCCGTAACGCGCAGCTTGAAGCCGAACTGCAGCAACACCCGCATCTGGGCCTCGATGTCTACCGCTTTCTGTTCGAGAGCATGGATGAAGGCTTCTGCATCATCGAATTCATTGACGGCCCGCATGGCCCCCTGAGTGATTACGTGCATGTGCTCGTCAACCCGGCCTATGCCAGGCATGCCGGCATCGCTGACGTGACCGGCCAGAAAATGCGCGACATATTGCCTGATGAAGCCGACGCCTGGGTTGCCCGCTACGGTCCAGTGCTGCATACCGGCACCCCCCTGCAATTCGAGCAGGAATTGCGAGCCAGCGGCCGCGTTTTGTCAGTGAGCAGCTTTCGCGTCGAGCCGGCGCAGCGCCGGCAGGTTGCGGTTCTGTTCAAGGATGTCACCGAGCGACGCAAGACCGAGCAGGCCCTCGAGCAGCTCAATGCGCACCTGGAGCAAAGGGTCAGCGAAGCCCTGGCACAGCGCAGCCTGTTCGCAGAGCTTATCGACCAGAGCGCAGCCAACGTGCATGTGCTCGATAGCGGCATGCACTGGCTGGCCGTCAATCGCAAGGCCAGGGAGGACTTCCGGTTCCTGTATGGTCAGACACCGGTAGTCGGCGCCTGCATGCCCCCCCTGATGGGTGACAATGCCGCAGACCGGGATGCGATCCTGCCCTTGTGGCGACGGGCACTGCAGGGCGAGCAGTTCACCGCAACCGGTGCATTCGGCCAGCCGCCGGACCAGCGCCATTATGAACTGCGCTTCAATGCCCTGCGCGATGCTGCAGGTACCCCGATGGGTGCTTACCTGTTCGCCTACGACATCAGCGAGCGGGTACAGCAGCAGCAACGCCTTGCCAACGCAGAGCAGGCCCTGCGTCAGGCGCAAAAAATGGAGGCCGTCGGGCAGCTTAGCGGCGGCATCGCACATGACTTCAACAACTTGCTGGGCAGCATCCTCAATACCCAGGAACTGATCCAGCTGCGCCTGCGACAACAGCGCTATACCGGGCTTGAAAACTTACTCGAACTGTCCAACAGTACGGCCAAACGCGCCTCGTCGCTGGTGCACCGACTGCTGGCATTTTCGCGCCAGCAAACCCTGCAACCACGTTCCACCGAGGTGGCGGCGCTGCTGGGCGACATGCAAGAGCTGGTGCGCCGAACGATCGGCCCTTCCATTTCCCTGCACAGCCGGTTCGCGCCTGAACTCTGGCCAACCTTTATCGACCCGCCACAATTGGAAAGCGCATTGCTCAACCTGTGCATCAATGCCCGCGACGCGCTGCCTGACGGTGGTGTCATCAGCATTCATGGCGACAATGTGGCGCTCGACAGCGATCAGGCACGCCCTTTAGGGTTGCCCTGCGGCGACTACGTGCGCCTCAGCGTTGTCGACAACGGCTGCGGTATGAGCGAGGAAGTGGTTGCACGCGCCTTCGACCCGTTCTTCTCCACTAAACCCATCGGCCGGGGCACCGGCCTTGGGTTGTCGATGACCTACGGTTTCGTGCGCCAGTCTGGCGGGCAGTTACGCTTGCTTTCTCAACCCGGCAAGGGCACACGCGTTGAACTGTACCTTCCGCGCCATCACGCACAGCCCGTGCAGCAGGCCCTGCCCTCCAAGACCGGCTCACTGGATAGGCACCGTGCGGGCGGGCAGCGCATCGTGCTGGTGGAAGACCAGCTAGCTCTGCGCTTGGTGATCCGCGAGGTGCTGGAAGAACAGGGTTATCAGGTCGAAGCCTTCGAGACTGGCGCTGCCGCCCTGGCACACTTGCAACGCAGCGAGCGGCCGGACCTGCTGTTAAGCGACATCGGCCTGCCCGACGGCCCCAACGGTCGCCAGGTGGCTGAGCGCTACCGGCAACAGTATCCCGGCCTTGAACTGCTGTTCATCACCGGCTATGACAACAGTGTGGCGCTGGGAGACGATCAGTTGCTGCAAGGCAGCCATGTACTGGGCAAACCGTTCGAGCTGGATGCGCTGGCCGAGTGCGTCCATCAACTGCTGGCGGCCAGGCAGCCGTGAGCGGTGGCGCTCAGCGCCCGCCGCCCAGGTCGAGAAAACTGCCAGTGGAATAAGACGCCTTGTCCGACAGCAGCCAGAGAATCGCCTCGGCCACTTCTTCCGGGCGGCCGCCGCGCCCCATGGGCAAGCCAGGCTCGAGCTTGGCGACACGGTCGGGGTCGCCGGACAGGGCGTGGAAGGCGGTATGAATGTAGCCTGGGCGCACGCCATTGACCCGCACCCCCTCACCTGCCACCTCCTTGGCCAAGCCGATGGTGAAGGTATCGAGGGCACCTTTGGAGGCGGCGTAGTCGACGTATTCGTTGGGTGAGCCCAGGCGCGCAGCGACCGATGACACATTGACGATGGCCCCGCCTTGGCCGCCGTGGCGGCGTGCCATGCGCAGCAATGCGTGCTTGGCGCAAAGCATCGGCCCGACCACATTGGTTTTCATCACCTTGAGCAGGCGGAACTCCGACATGCCTTCGACACGGCTTTGCTGGCCGATGGTGCCGGCGTTGTTCACCAGTGCGGTGACGGGGCCTAGCTCTTCATCGACGCGATGAAACAGCTGGATCACCTCGTCCTCGACACTGGCGTCTGCACGCACACAGATGGCCTGGGCGCCGAGTGCGCGCACCTGGGCAAGAATGCCTTGCGCGGCCTGGTCATCGGCGTGGTAGTTGATGCAGATGCGGTAACCCTCGCGGGCGGCCTGCATGGCGGTGGCGGCGCCGATGCCACGGCTGGCGCCGGTGATGACAATGACTTTCTCCATGGCCCTGCCAAATCGCTTGGAAAGATAGGTCCGACAATAGGGGAAAAGCCAGCCGCTGGGAATGACCCAGCACAACAGGTCAGGCGATATCAGCCCGCGCTCAGGGCTCGAACCCTTCCACGATGATCACCTCTGCCTTGGCCACCCCTTGGCGATGGGTGCACGCTTGCTGATACAACTCGGATCGATAGCAGGCCAGCGCCTGCTCGTAGGTCTGGAACTCGATCACCACACTGCGCTGGGGGGTTGGCCGCCCTTCCAGCGCCTCGCTGCGCCCGCCCCGGGCGAGGAACCGCCCGCCGAATGCGGCAAAGGCGGCGGGCGCACGTTGGGTGTACTGCTGATACTGCTCCGGGTCGGTCACGTCCACGTGGGCAATCCAATACGCTTTCATCCGCTACTCTCCTGTTGCAAAACTATTTGTGTATGATGGTATACCATAATAATCACCCATTCACAGTGAGCGTGCAGCATGGCTTTCAACACGATCGAAGAACTCCTCGAGGACTACCGCCAAGGCAAGATGGTGCTGCTGGTTGACGACGAGGATCGGGAGAACGAAGGCGACCTGCTGATCGCCGCCGAGCGCTGCGACGCTCAGGCCATCAACTTCATGGCCCGCGAAGCGCGGGGCCTGATCTGCCTGACACTGACCGACGAGCATTGTCAGCGCTTGGGGCTTGAGCAGATGGTACCGGCCAACGGCAGTGCGTTCAGCACCGCCTTCACCGTATCGATCGAGGCCGCTACGGGGGTTACCACGGGTATTTCTGCGGCCGACCGGGCACGCACGGTGGCTGCAGCCATGGCCGCCGATGCCCGCCCGGAGGATCTGGTGCAGCCCGGCCACATCTTCCCGCTACGCGCCCGCGAAGGCGGTGTGCTGAACCGCGCCGGCCATACCGAAGCGGGTTGCGACCTGGCACGCCTGGCCGGTTTTGCCCCGGCGTCGGTGATCGTGGAGGTACTCAACGACGACGGCACCATGGCCCGTCGACCGGACCTGGAAGTGTTCGCCGCCCGGCATGGCATCAAGATCGGCACCATCGCCGACCTGATCCACTACCGCCTGAGCACCGAGCAGACCATCAAGCGCATCGGTGAACGCGAACTGCCGACCGTGCACGGCACCTTCCGCCTGGTCACCTATGAAGACCGTATCGAAGGCGGTGTGCACATGGCCATGGTGATGGGCGATATCCGCCGCGAACAGCCGACCTTGGTGCGCGTGCACGTAATCGACCCGCTGCGCGACCTGGTCGGTGCCGAATATGCCGGGCCGGCCAACTGGACCTTGTGGGCTGCGCTGCAGAAGGTCGCTGAGGAAGGTGCCGGGGTGGTGGTGATCCTGGCCAACCATGAATCGTCGCAGGCGCTGCTTGAGCGCATACCGCAACTGACCCAGCCGTTGCGCCCCTACCAGCGTGGGCAATCGAAGGTGTACTCGGAAGTCGGCACCGGCGCGCAGATTCTCCAGGACCTGGGCGTTGGCAAGCTGTGCCACCTGGGCCCACCGCTCAAGTATGCGGGCCTGGCCGGGTATGAGCTGGAAGTGGTGCAGAGCATACCTTTCGAGCCCCAGGGCTGAAAGCTGCAGGTTAAAGCGGATCTGCGGCGCAACGCGATCTGCTTTGACTTGAAGCTCGCAGCTTGAGGCTTGCAGCTTCGAGGCGAGAAAGAGTGATGGCCGGTAGCCTCCCGCTCTTGCCAAAATCTTGGAATACCATAATATGATATCCCGTAGACCTTGAAATCACAGGCCGCCACCTACACTCACCAAACGGCCACCGACACATTGTTTTAGCTGCTCCCCGAATACTGTTGGCGGGCGCACTACCAGCCCGCCTCGAATAACAAAAAGCAACGAGGGCGTAACCATGCTGTTGAGCAAACGTGTAACCGCAGTGCTGTCCGCCAGCCTGCTGACCCTGGCATGTCAGGCCACCCAGGCCGCCGACAGCCTCAACTTCGTCAGCTGGGGCGGTACCACCCAGGACGCCCAGAAAGAAGCATGGGCCGTACCTTTCAGCAAATCGACCAACATCAAAGTGGTGCAGGACGGCCCGACCGACTACGGCAAGCTCAAGGCCATGGTCGAGAGCGGCAACGTGCAGTGGGACGTGGTCGACGTGGAAGCCGACTTTGCCCTGCGGGCCGCCAGCGAAGGCCTGCTCGAACCCCTCGATTTCAACACCATCGCGCGCGACAAGATCGACCCACGCTTCGTCTCCGACCATGGCGTCGGTTCGTTCTTCTTCTCGTTCGTGCTCGGCTACAACGAAGGCAAGCTCGGCGCCAACAAGCCGGTGGACTGGACCGCGCTGTTCGACACCAAGACCTACCCCGGCAAACGCGCCCTGTACAAGTGGCCGAGCCCCGGCGTACTGGAACTGGCCCTGCTGGCCGACGGCGTGCCAGCCGACAAGCTCTACCCGCTGGACCTGGACCGCGCCTTCAAGAAACTCGACACCATCAAGAAAGACATCGTCTGGTGGGGCGGTGGTGCCCAGTCGCAGCAGCTGCTGGCCTCCGGTGAAGCCTCGCTCGGCCAGTTCTGGAACGGCCGCGTCTACGCCCTGCAGCAAGATGGAGCGCCGGTGGGCGTGAGCTGGAAGCAGAACCTGGTCATGGCCGATTTCCTGGTCATCCCCAAGGGCGCCAAGAACAAGGACGCGGCCATGAAGTTCCTGGCCCAGGCCAGCAGCGCCGAAGGCCAGGCCGAGTTCGCCAACAAGACCGCCTACGCGCCGGTGAACCTGGACAGCGTGGCCAAACTCGACAAAGACCTCGCGCAGAACCTGCCGACCGCCTACGCCCAGGACCAGGTCACCCTGGACTTCGCCTACTGGGCCAAGAACGGCCAGGCCATCGCCGCGCGCTGGAATGAGTGGTTGGTGAAATGAAAGTCGCCATCAATGCCCTGCAAAACGCGCAAGGTGCCCCCACGGGCACCGGCGCTCCGGGGACGGCCCCACGCCGCATGAGCCTCGGCCAGCGCTGGAAGGGCAGCCGCAACCTGTTGCCCGCCCTGCTGTTCCTTGGCCTGTTCTTCTTCGCCCCGCTGATCGGCCTGTTGCTGCGCGGCGTGTTGGAGCCGGTGCCGGGGCTGGGCAACTACGAGCAGCTGTTCGCCAACTCGGCGTATGCGCGGGTACTGTTCAACACCTTTTCGGTGGCCGGCGTCGTCACCCTGATCAGCGTGTTGCTGGGCTTCCCGCTGGCCTGGGCAATCACCCTGGTGCCCAACGGCTGGGGCCGCTGGTTGCTGAACATCGTGCTGTTGTCGATGTGGACCAGCCTGCTGGCGCGTACCTATTCGTGGCTGGTGCTGCTGCAGGGCTCGGGGGTGATCAACAAGGCGTTGATGGCGCTGGGCATCATCGATGCCCCGCTGGAAATGGTGCACAACCTGACCGGCGTGGTGATCGGCATGAGCTACATCATGATCCCGTTCATCGTGCTGCCGCTGCAGGCGACCATGCACGCCATCGACCCGATGGTCCTGCAGGCCGGCTCCATCTGCGGCGCAAGCCCCTGGACCAACTTCTGGAAGGTGTTCCTGCCACTGTGCCGCTCGGGGCTGTTCTCCGGTGCGCTGATGGTGTTCGTCATGTCGCTGGGCTACTACGTCACCCCGGCCCTGCTTGGTGGCGCGCAAAACATGATGCTGCCCGAATTCATCATCCAGCAGGTGCAATCGTTCCTTAACTGGGGCCTGGCCAGCGCTGCCGCCGCACTGCTGGTGGTCATCACCCTGGTGCTCTTCTACCTGTACCTGAAGCTGCAACCGGAATCACCGGTCGGCAACGCGAGGTAAACCGCCATGCTTCTGTCTCCCAATGCCATGGGGCGCCCGCTGCGCACGGGCCTGTACCTGACCACCGGCGTGATTGCGGCCTTCCTGCTGCTGCCGGTAGTGTTCATCATCCTGCTGTCGTTCGGCTCATCGCAGTGGCTGGTCTTCCCGCCACCAGGCTGGACCTTCAAGTGGTATGCGCAGTTCTTCGCCAACCCGGAGTGGATGGACGCCGCCCTGGCCAGCTTCAAGGTCGCCGTGCTGACCACCATCGCCGCCGTGCTGCTGGGCCTGCCTACTGCATTCGCCCTGGTGCGTGGCCGCTTCCCCGGCCGCGAAATGCTCTATGGGCTGTTCACCATGCCGATGATCGTGCCGTTGGTGATCATTGCAGTGGCGGTGTATGCACTGTTTCTGAAGCTCGGCTATACCGGCACGCTGTTCGCCTTCGTGGTCAGCCACGTGATCGTCGCCCTGCCCTTCACCATCATTTCGATCATCAACTCGCTCAAGCTGTTCGACCAGTCGATCGAGGATGCCGCGGTGATCTGCGGTGCCTCGCGCCTGCAGGCGATCTTCAAGGTGACCTTCCCGGCCATTCGCCCGGGGATGATCGCCGGCGGCCTGTTTGCCTTCCTGGTTTCGTGGGACGAGGTGGTACTGAGCGTGATGATGGCCAGCCCCGACCTGCAAACCTTGCCCGTGAAGATGTGGACCACCCTGCGCCAGGACCTGAGCCCGGTGATCGCCGTCGCCTCGACGCTGCTGATCGGCCTGTCGCTGATGGTCATGGTCATTGCCGCCGCCTTGCGCCGGCGCACCGAAACGAACGCCTGAGCGCCCGGAGAAAACAACAATGAGTGCAGTGATCAAAGACAACGCGCACAACAAGACCCTGGTCAGCCTGCGCGGCCTGAACAAGCATTACGGTGACTTCACCGCCGTGGATAACCTCGACCTGGAAATCCAGGACGGCGAGTTTCTCACCTTCCTCGGCTCCAGCGGCTCGGGCAAGTCCACCACCCTGTCGATGCTGGCCGGGTTCGAGACGCCCAGCAGCGGCGAGATTCTGGTCGAGGGCCAGTCGCTGGTGAATGTGCCACCGCACAAGCGCGACATCGGCATGGTGTTCCAGCGTTACTCGCTGTTCCCGCACCTGAATGTGCGTGACAACATCGCCTTCCCCTTGGCCATCCGCAAGCTCGGCGCGGCAGAAACCAAGAAGCGGGTCGACGCCATGCTCAAGCTGGTACAACTGGAGGCGTTCGCCCACCGCAAACCCTCGCAGATGTCGGGCGGCCAGCAACAGCGTGTGGCGATTGCCCGCGCCCTGGTGTACGAACCACGCATCCTGCTGATGGACGAGCCACTCGGCGCGCTGGACAAGAAACTGCGCGAAGACCTGCAGGATGAACTGCGCCAGCTGCACCGCCGGCTGGGCATCACCATCGTCTACGTCACCCACGACCAGGAAGAAGCCATGCGCCTGTCCCAGCGCATCGCCATCTTCAGCCACGGCAAGATCGTCGGCCTGGGCACCGGCTATGACCTCTACCAGAACCCGCCCAACGCCTTTGTCGCCTCGTTCCTGGGCAACTCCAACTTCCTGCGCATCACGGCCAGCAGCAACGGTGCCGGCAGTTTCGAAGGCCAGCCAGTGGCGATCCGCCTGACGCCTGGCCTGGCGGCAGGCCAAGATGCGCTGATCATGGTACGCCCGGAAAAGGCCCTGGCACTCACCGCCGACCAGGCTGCACGCGAGCCGTTGCCAGCGGGCTGGAACGAAGTGCTTGCCAAGGTTGGCGAAGTGCTGTTCCTCGGCGAAAGCCAGACCTGCCATGTAATGACCCCGGGCGGTACTGAACTGACCGTGAAAGCACTGTCGGCTGCGGGTATGTCCATGCAGCCCGGAGACACCGTGAAGGTCCGCTGGGCGGTTGCAGATGCCTGCATCTACACCGAATGGGCGCAAAGCGACCTGAGCAAGTCGGCCGGCGCGCACTGAGCAGCAGCAGCAGGTAAATGGTTGACGCGCATCCCGCCCAATAGTCATACGCGCGCCAGTTTCAGGCATCCTGCGCCGCCGCGCGCGGGGTGAAACGGGAGCCGGTGCGTCGGGGGCCACGACAAGTCCGGCGCTGCCCTCTCAAGCCCGTGGTGTTTGTACCTGGAGGCGACTGCGTGCCGCAGTCGCACTTGGCGACGGTGGCTTACAGCTTCTGATTTGAGCTGACTGTATTGGCCTCATCGCCGGCAAGCCGGCCACACAGGGACCCCGCTGCTCTCGAGCTCAGCGCAAACCCAGTAGGAGCTGGCTTGCCGGCGATGACGGCTGAACCGCCACTGCAAAAACCACTACCCGGCACAAATGAAATAGTTATAAGATAACGTTTCATTTGACATCCATTCCTGCCTGCGACCCCTCCATGACAAGTGCCGCCGCCACCCCCACCCAGCTCACCCAGCGCCTGCAGAGCATCGATGCCCTGCGCGGCCTGGTGATCCTGTTCATGCTGCTCGACCACGTCCGCGAGACATTTTTCCTGCACCGCCAGGTCAGCGACCCGATGAGCATCGACGCCACCGACCCGTCCCTGTTCTTCAGCCGCACCCTGGCCCACCTATGTGCACCAGTGTTCGTACTGCTCACTGGCCTGTCAGCGTGGCTGTACGGCGAGAAGTATCAGGGCCGCAGCGATGTCTCGGCGTTCCTGTTCAAGCGCGGCCTGTTCCTGGTGGTGCTGGAGTTCACCCTGGTGAATTTCGCCTGGACCTTCCAGCTGCCGCCCAGTGTCATCTACCTGCAGGTGATCTGGGCAATCGGCGTCAGCATGATCGCCCTGTCGCTGCTGGTATGGCTGCCGCGCCCGGCGCTGGTTGTGCTGGGCGCAGTGATCATCGCCGGGCACAACCTGCTCGACAGCCTGCACTTTGGCGCTGAGTCGGCGATGCATGTGCCGTGGGCGATCCTGCATGACCGTGGCTGGCTGGAGCTCTCTGAAAGCCTGCGCCTGCGCACCTCCTACCCGGTACTGCCGTGGATCGGCGTCATTGCCTTGGGCTATGGCCTGGGCCCTTGGTTCGCCCGTGGCAGCGATACCGGCCAGCGTCAGTACCGCCTGCTGCTGGCAGGGGTCATCGCCCTGCTCGGCTTCATGGCGCTGCGCATGCTCAATGGCTACGGCGAAGCGCCGTGGAGCGGCTACCCGACGCTTACCCAGACCGTGATGAGTTTCTTCAACATCACCAAATACCCGCCTTCGTTGTTGTTCCTGGCCCTGACCCTGGGCTGCGGCCTGCTGTTGCTGCGCGCCTTTGAGCGCGCAGGGCAAGCCCGCTGGATCGGTGCCCTGGCGGTGTTTGGCGCGGCACCGATGTTCTTCTATCTGCTGCACCTGTACGTGTTGAAACTGATGTACCTGGCCAGCGTCGCCCTGTTCGGCCGCAATCACGGCGACTACTTCGGTTTTGACGGCATTGGCGCGGTGTGGCTGGGTGCTGTGCTGCTGGCCATGGCGCTGTACCTGCCGGTGCGCTGGTTCGCCAGGCTAAAGGCGCGCCGACGCGACATCACCTGGCTCAAGTACTTCTGATTTAGCGTTTTCACCGGCTGCCTGATGGTCTACCATGCGGGCCGCCGGTTTCCACCACGGAAATAATAGGGAATCCCAGGCCGCCCAGGCGCGCCAAACGGAACTGCCCCCGCAACTGTAGGTGCCGAGCCCGCTCCATCGATGCCACTGGATCAGCCGATCCGGGAAGGCCGGAGCCGGGTGATGACGCACCAGTCAGGAGACCTGCCGGCTTACATTCACCAACCGGCGGGGTGTCCGGGATTGGCCATCAGAGTTGCCCCTGTCGCCTGCAGGGGCGCGGCGATGCCTGTCCGTGCGTTCCTTCCGTGAACTGTCCGATAGGAGATCGCCCCGCATGCTGTCCCGTTTCGCCACCCTGCTCGCCGGCTTGAGCCTCACCGGCGCTGCCCAGGCCGCCGCCACGCACTACCCGCTGACCGTGGACAACTGCGGCATGCCGCAGACCTTCACCCACGCCCCCGAGCGCGCAGTCACCATCGGCCAGGCCGGCACCGAAATCCTCTACGCGCTGGGGTTGGGCGACAAACTGGCCGGCACATCGCTGTGGTTCAACAACGTCTTGCCCGAATACAAGGCGCAGAACGACAAGGTGCCGCGCCTGGCCGACAACGACCCGAGCTTCGAAGCAGTGGTGGGCAAGCGACCAGAGTTGGTGGCGGTGCAGTTCGAGTGGATGGTCGGCGCCCAGGGCGTGGTCGCGACCCGTGAGCAGTTCAACGAACTGAAGGTCCCCACCTATCTGCTGCCCTCGGACTGCGAAGGCAAGGACAACCTGGTGGGGGCCGATGGCACGCGACTACAGGCGTTTCAGGTCCAGAGCATCTACAAGAGCGTCAGCCAGCTGGCGGAAATCTTCGACGTCCAGGACCGCGGCGCGGCACTGAACAGCGACCTCAAGGCGCGCCTGGACAGCGCCAGGCAACAACTGGCCGGCAAAGACCTGAGCCAGACTTCGGCACTGTTCTGGTTCTCCAGCGCCGACCTCGACATCGACCCCTACGTTGCGGGCCGCCAGGGCGTGGCGGACTTCATGCTGCGCACCCTGGGTGTACGCAACGTGGTCGAGTCCACCGAAGAGTGGCCCACGGTGGGCTGGGAAACCATCGCCAAGGCCAACCCTACGTGGCTGATCATCGCCCGCATGGATCGCCGCCGCTTTCCGGCCGACGACTACCAGAAGAAGCTCGAATTCCTGCGCAGCGACCCGGTAACCCAGCACATGGATGCCGTGAAGAACAACCGCATCATCATCCTCGACGCCGATGCCATGCAGGCCGGTATCCGCCTGTTCCGGGGCCTGCAGACCCTGTCGGCAGCCTTCGCCAGCGGTAAAGCGGCGCCGTGATGAACCGTAAGCTGCCCTGCTGCGCCCTGGCCCTGGTTGCCCTGCTCGGCGCGCTGCTTGCCGGCACCGCCATTGGCGAGACCACCGTGTCACCCAGCGTGGTGTACCAGGTACTGGCCAACCACCTGTGGCAGGCCGGTTACCCGGTCGACCCGATCGACGCCGGTATCGTCTGGAACTACCGCCTGACCCGCACGCTGGTCGCCGCAGCCTGTGGCGCAGGGCTGGCGACCTGTGGGGTGATCCTGCAGGCGCTGCTGCGCAACCCGCTGGCCGAACCCTATTTGCTGGGCCTGTCGGCCGGGGCTTCGACCGGCGCCGTGCTGGTGGGCCTGCTGGGCCTGGGCAGCGTTGCCCTGAGCATGTCGGGCGGCGCCTTCGTCGGCGCCATCGCGGCCTTCGCCCTGGTCCTGGTGCTGGCCCGCGCAGCCGGCCCGAGCAACAACAATGCCCAAGTGATCCTAGCAGGGATTGCCGGCTCGCAACTGTTCAACGCCCTGACGGCGTTTCTGATCACCAAATCGGCCACGGCCGAACAGGCTCGCGGCATCCTGTTCTGGCTGCTGGGCAACCTCAGTGGCGTGCGCTGGCCGTCAGTATGGCTGGCGCTGCCGGTGGCGCTGTTCGGGCTGGTGGTGTGCCTGTGGCACCGGCGCACACTGGACGCTTTCACCTTCGGTACCGATTCGGCGGCGTCGCTGGGCATTGCAGTGCGGCGCAGCCAGTTGCTGCTGATCAGTTGCGCGGCGCTGGTGACGGCGGTGATGGTGTCCATCGTCGGCGCCATCGGTTTTGTCGGGCTGGTCATCCCGCATGCCCTGCGCCTGATGCTCGGCCCAGGCCACAGCCGCCTGCTGCCGGCCAGCGCCCTGGGCGGTGCGCTGTTCCTGATCGCTGCGGACATGCTTTCACGCACGCTGATCCCCGGCCAGGTGATTCCAGTGGGCGTGGTCACAGCGCTGATCGGCGCACCTGTGTTTGCGTTGATCCTGGTCAGCCGCAGGGGGCGCGCATGACGGCCATGACACCCCCAAAGGTCGCCCCGCTCGCCTGCCAGGGCTTGGGTTTGCAACTGTCGGGCACCCCCGTGCTGCGCGATATCAACCTGACGATCGCCGCAGGTGAAACCCTTGGTATCGTTGGCCCGAATGGCTCCGGCAAATCCTCCCTGCTCAAACTGCTGGCCGGGCTGCGCACGCCGCATAGCGGCAGCGTGCAATTGCTCGGCGAGCCGCTTGCGCGCCTGCCGCGCAGGCGCATCGCCCAGGCCCTGGCGCTGGTCGAGCAACAGGCCGACACCCTCGACGCCATCAGCGTGTTCGACGCCGTGGCGCTAGGGCGTACCCCTTGGTTGTCCGCCCTGGCGCCGTTTTCCCAGGAGGATCGCGCGGTCGTCGAGCAGGCCCTGGCCGACCTCGATGCCTCGCACCTGCGCACGCGCATCTGGAGCTCGCTGTCCGGTGGCGAACGCCAGCGCGTACACATTGCCCGCGCTCTTGCCCAGCGCCCGCAGGTATTGCTGCTCGATGAGCCGACCAACCACCTCGACATCCAGCACCAGCTGAGCCTATTGCAACAGGTACAGGCGCTGCCGGTAACCACCCTGGTGGCCCTGCACGACCTGAACCAGGCGCTGACCTGCGACCGCGTGGCGGTGCTCGAACACGGCCGTCTGGTGGCCCTCGGCAAGCCGCTGGAGGTACTGACCCCCGAGCGTTTGCTGAGCACCTTCGGCGTACATGCCCACTACCTCACCGACCCCTTCGACGGCGCGCGCATCCTGCGCTTTCGCGCCCCCTGAACCAGGAAGCTCCCGCATGCTGTTGCGCACTACCGTCCTGCTGCTCGCCAACGCTCTGCTACCTCACGCTGCGCTGGCCGACGTGCACGAAGTGAAGATGCTCACCCGCGGCGCGGCCGGTGCCATGGTCTACGAGCCCGACCACCTGCGTATCGCACCGGGTGATACGGTACGTTTCGTGCCGACCCAGAGCGGCCACAACGCGGCCAGCCTGCCCAGGTTGCTGCCGGTAGGCGCCGAGGCTTTCAAGAGCAAGCTGAACCAGCCCTTCGAGCAGACCTTTACGGTGCCAGGGGTGTACGGCGTCCAGTGCATCCCACACCTGGCCATGGGTATGGTGATGCTGATCCAGGTGGGCGATACCGGCTTGACCGAATTGCCAGCGGATTTGCCTGCGCGGGCACGTACGCGCCTGGCAGCCCAACTGCAGCAGTTGGAGGCCGGCCAATGAACCGTTTGCTTCTGGCCCTGCCACTGCTGGGCCTGGCGCCCTTGGCGCTGGCTGAATCCGCACAGTCGCAGAGCAACGGCTTGGTCGAAGACAGCAGCTGGAGCATCCTCAACCGCACGGTCTACGACCAGCGTGACTACAAGCATGGCGGGCGCAACAGTGCCGCCCGCAATGCCTACAAACCCCGCAGTGAACGCAATGGCCTGGCCGAGGAATGGGCCTACGGTTTGATGGGTACATTCCAGTCCGGTTTTACCCAGGGCCTGATCGGTGTTGGCGTCGATGCCCATGCCTACCTTGGCGTACAACTCGACAGCGGTGGAGGTCGAACCGGCAAGGCTCGCCTACTCGGTGTGGACAACGATGGCCACCCTAAAAACGAATACAGCCGCGGCGGTGCCGCTCTGAAGCTTCGCCTGTCCGACACAGTGCTTTCCTATGGTGAGCAGCGAGTGAAAACGCCGGTATTCAGCTCTTCCGACAGCCGTTTGCTACCCGAAACCGCCACCGGTTTTTTCCTCACCAGCAATGAAATCGACAAGGTCAAGCTGGTTGCCGGGCACTTCAACGAAAGCACCGACCGCAATGCTTCAAGCCATGACCAGGGCTTCGTGGTGAACTACTCCAACGCCCGCCAGGGCAACAGCTTCGACCTCGCCGGTGCGGTGTGGAACCCCAGCGCTGCCTTGAGCGCCAGCCTGTACACCTCCCGCTATGAAGACACCTGGAACCAGCACTACCTGGGCAGCACCCTCACCCATGCACTGGATGACCGGCGCAGCCTGAGCCTGGACCTCAACCTGTACCGCACCACCGACACCGGCAAAGCGCTGTCCGGGCGCATCGACAACACCACCTGGAGCCTGGTCTCGCGCTATAGCCAAGGCCCCCATGCTTTCAGCCTGGGCTGGCAGCAGGTGGATGGCAACACGCCGTTCGACTACGTGACCCGCGGTGCAATCTATATTGCCAACGCCGTGCAGATGTCTGACTTCAACGCACCCAACGAAAAGTCCTGGCAAGCGCGCTATGACCTGAACATGGGCGCTTATGGGGTGCCGGGGTTGAACCTGACGGCGCTGTATGTGCGCGGGTTCGATATCGATGGCACGCACGTGGACCCCCACGGCGGGTATGCGTACCTGGGCTATGGCAAGGGTGGCAAACACTGGGAGAGGGACCTTGAGGCGCGGTATGTGGTACAGAGTGGCAAGGCCAAGGGCACGGCGTTTTCACTGAGGCACAATGTGCACCGCGGGGATACGGCGCAGGCGGAACTGGACGGCAACCAGATCCGCCTGGCCGTGGAGTGGCCGTTGTCGGGCGGGCTCTGAGTGGTTTCATCCTCCTTGTGCGCCGGTTTGATGAGGCCCTTGGCGTTGCGGGTATCCACCCTCGTCACTGCAAAGCAGGAAAGTTCCTAAATGACCTGGTACTGCTCCATGTGCGTAGTCCGCCACACCGGGTCATCCTCTACGTTGATCACCGTGAAGCCCTGCCGCTCCCAGAACCGGATCGCCCCTGCCAGAAACGGATGGGTGTGCAGGTACAGACACTCAACGCCTGCCTCGACGGCGTGCTCACGCAAGGCCTGGAACAATGCCGCGGCCAGGCCGTTGCGCCGGTATTCGGGGAGCACGAACAGGCGCACGATTTCGACGACGCGTTTGCCGTGGTAGTCGAGCTGGTGGAAGCGATGGTCATAGGGCAGGTAGCCAATGACTGCGATCAACGTGCCACGATCACGGGCTTCCAGAAAGTGCCCGTCGCCATCCAGGTAAGTCGCCTCGAAATGGGCCAGGTCTTTGGGCAAAGGCGAATGGGCGAGCATGGGGAACAGCTCGCGTCGGGCACTGTCGACGAAGGCAACGACTTCATCGATGGCGTCACGGCCGGGTGATTGCAAGGTCCAGTCGGGCATGGGGTTGAAGCGATGGCCTGGGGAACGTGTTTCTACCCTACAGCATCGGACGGCGCAATGCATGGTCGGCCCGACCTCGCTATAATCCCCGGCCTGAAACGCGCCCAAGGCCAGCCCATGCCCCGCCTCTGCAAGTTGTTGCTGCCCCTGCTGTTCGCCGCTGCCCTCACCGCCTGCGACCAGAAACCGACTCGAGAAGAGCAGATCGTGGCCAGCCTGCCCTTGCAGGAGGCCTATGAGCACAACATCGACCGCATGGCGTTGCTGCTGACCCGCAGCCACCCGCAACTCGACGAAGAAACAATCCGCAGCGTGCTGCGCAAGCACCTCACGGTCGAGGATCAGCGCCAGGACCTGTTCAAGCTCTACAGCGAAAAGAACTTCAGCGACGCCGAGTTCGCCACTATCGTCGAGGTGACTCGGGACCCGGCAAAGGCCAAGGCCTTGGAGCAGACCGAGGACGGCCAGCAACTGAGCGCGAAACTTACCCGGCTGATGCGCGAGACAGCACGCGATGAAAAGGCCCAGGCACTCGCAGCGCAGCGCCTGCAACGGGTGCAGGACGAGCTGGACGCATTGGAAAACGCCGGTTCCTGAACGATTGCGACAGCCCCACATCCCTCCCGTAGCGGTGCAAGCCCATAACGAGTAAGGTTATTTCTTTTGCGTCAGTGAGGTCTGGATTGCCACACGCCAAGCATGGACTGCGCCTGGACTTGCGCACGCTGATCCTCAGCCTTTGCACACTCACAGCCCTGGTGATGCTCTGTGCCAGCTACTTCGCCAGCTACCGGGTGCAGCGCCAGTTGCTGATCGATAACGCCCTGGAGGCCAACCGGGTATATGCGGCGAAGCTGGCGGCAATCACCGAAACCTTCATCGCCACTGCCTTGCAACAGCTGTCATTCAGCGCCAGTGTGCAGGGGCGGCAACTGGCCGACGGCGCTGCGCTGGAAGCAGAAACCACACGGTTGCTGCGCCAGAGCATGGCCTTCAACTCCACCTTCGTGGTCGATGCCGAAGGTATCGTGAGGGCGATTTCACCCGCTGCGCTGCGCCATTACCTTGGCCGCAAGGTACAGACGCCCGGTACTGAAGAGGCATTGCGCGAGCGCCGGCCCCTGGTGTCGACGCCCTACCTGTCGGCGGCCAACAACCTGGTGGTGGCGCTGTCGCAGCCGATCTTCGATGCCAACGGCCGCTACCTGGGCTATGTCGGCGGCAGCCTGTACCTGCGCGAACGCAACATACTCAACAGCCTGCTGGGCGAGCATTTCTACAAGGACGGCTCCTACCTCTATGTGGTCGATCGCAACCGCCGCCTGCTCTATCACCCCAATGCCGAACGGGTAGGCAGCGTGGTCGAAGGCAATACCCTGATCGACCAGCTGACCGAACTGCAGTACGGCACGCGGCAGGTCATCAATAGCCAAGGGGTAGCCATGCTGGCGGGCTTCGCCACAGTGCCCAGTACCGGTTGGGGCGTGGTGGCGCAACAACCGCTGGCGCAAACGGTGGCGCCGTTGAGTCATCTGATTCTCACTGTCATGGGCATCTCGGCCCCCCTGGCACTGGTGGGCAGCCTGCTGCTGTGGTGGCTGGCGTTGACCATCGCCAGGCCACTTTGGCAACTGGCCGCCGGCGCCCGCACCATGGACCGCACCGGCAACGCCGAACGGCTGCACAGGGTACATGCCTGGTACTTCGAGGCTGCGGAACTAAAGCGGGCCATGCTGTTCGGCCTGAACCTCTTGCAAGAGCGCATCGGCCGGCTCAACCGCGATGCCCAGACCGATCCGCTGACCGGCCTGGGCAACCGCCGCAGCCTGGAGTTCAAGCTGTCGCTGCTGGAGGCCGAAGGCCGCGCGTTTTCGGTCATCGTGCTGGATATCGACCACTTCAAACGGATCAACGATGGGCATGGGCATGATGTCGGGGACCAGGTACTACAGCGCCTGGCCGCAATCATGCGCGGCTGTTGCCGTGAAGGTGACCTGCTGTGCCGGACCGGTGGGGAGGAGTTCCTGATGCTGCTGCCGGGGGCCGGCCTGGTAGTCGCGACAACGGTGGCGCAGCGACTGCGCGTGATGGTGCAGGACACCGCGATAGAACCGGTAGGCGCTGTGACCATCTCACTGGGGGTGGCGCACTGGCACGCCGAGCAGGATCGCGAGCCGGGTGCAGCGCTCAGCCAGGCGGATAGCGCGTTGTACCGGGCCAAGCGCGGAGGGCGAAATCAGGTGTGCAGCGAAGCTGGCGGGCGTTGATGGCGGCCATCCGTCGGTTGCACGGCACCTTGCAGCCCGCCAACCAGCCGAAGATTGGGTAATCAATCCACAAGGAGATCACCATGAAGCGGATGACTCATCATGCGCTGTTGCTCGCCCTTTGCCTGGGCGCCGGCACACCCGTCGCCCTGGCGGCGACCGACATGAACGACAACGCTAACTCGCCCGCCGGCTCCGGCACGACGGCAGGCGACAAGAGTGGCGCAACGGGGTCGGGCGTGCCTGCCGATGCCACCGGCAGCGGAACGGGTAGCAATGACACTGACAATACCGGGGGAGACGGAACTACCAAGGGCTCGGGCAGCAACGGATCAGGGGGCTCCGGTGGGGCTTCGGGCTCGGGAAGTGATAGCGGCGGTAGTGGTGGTGGTAGTGGCGGGTCAGGTAGTGGCGGCTGAGCAGATCCCCCACGGGCGGGTTATCGGGACCAGATGTAACAAGTATTGTCATAAAACTGTCGTGTATTGGTCATAGGATTGACCCCAACCTGACATTTCCCTTCTTCATGGATGAGCGTCTCATGCGTCGTGTGGTTTTCAATCAGAAAGGTGGCGTGGGCAAGTCAAGCATCGCCTGCAACCTTGCCGCCGCCAGTGCCGCGGAGGGTTATCGCACGTTGCTGGTCGACCTCGACCCACAGGCCAACGCCACCTACTACCTCACTGGCCTCACCAACGACGCCATCCCCGCCGGCATCGCCGACTTTTTTCGCCAGACGCTGTCGCCCGTCACCGCTGCTGGCAAGAAGCACCGGGTGGCCATCACCGAAACCCGCTACCGCAACCTGCACCTGGTGACCGCCAGCCCCGACCTCAGCGACTTGCAGAGCAAGCTTGAGAGCAAGTTCAAGATCAACAAGCTGCGCAAGCTGTTGCTGGAGCTGGACGAGGACTACGAACGGATCTACATCGACACCCCACCTGCGCTCAACTTCTATACCTTCAGCGCCTTGGTGGCGGCTGAGCGCCTGTTGATCCCGTTCGACTGCGACAGCTTCTCGCGCCAGGCGCTGCACAGTGTCATGGCCGAGGTCGAGGAGCTGCGCCTGGACCACAACCCGGCGCTGCAAGTGGAAGGCGTCGTGGTCAACCAGTTCGCCGGCCGCACCGCGTTGCACAAGACGTTGGTTGACCAACTGCGCAGCGAGGGCATGCCCGTGCTGCCGGTGTACTTGAGCAGCTCGATCAAGATGCGAGAGTCGCACCTGGCGTCGGTACCGCTGGTACACCTGGCGCCGCGGCACAAACTGGCGATGGAGTTCGTCGACCTGCTCGATGTGCTGGAGCGGGCCGCCTGAGCTGCACTCAATGATGCAGGCTCAGGCCGATACCACTGAGCCTATGAAATTGGCCAGCTCGGCCGTTTTCGGTGCAGCGAACACTTCACGCGGGTTACCCACTTCATGCACCTTGCCATGGTGCATGAACACCAGTTTATCGCCCACTTCGCGGGCAAAGCGCATCTCATGGGTGACCATGATCAGGGTCATGCCTTCGCTGGCCAGCTGGCGCACCACGCCCAACACCTCGTTGACCAGTTCGGGGTCGAGCGCCGAGGTGATCTCGTCGCACAGCAGCACCTTGGGCGACATGGCCAGCGCCCTCGCGATCGCCACCCGCTGTTGCTGGCCTCCGGAAAGCCGGTCGGGGTAGGCATCGAACTTTTCCGCCAGGCCCACCCGCGCCAGCATCTGCTCAGCCAGCTGGCGCGCCTGGGCCTTGCTGGCCTTCTTCACCACCTGCGGCGCGAGCATCACGTTCTCGCCCACGCTCAGGTGTGGGAACAGGTTGAACTGCTGGAACACCATGCCCACTTTCTGGCGCAGCGCGCGCAAGTCGGCGCGGCCGGCATCGAGGTATTCACCGTCCACTTCGATCACGCCATCGCTGATCGACTCAAGGCCGTTGAGCGTGCGCAACAAGGTACTTTTGCCCGAACCGCTGCGGCCGATGATCGCTACCACCTCGCCCTCTTCGATGCTCAGGTCAACGCCTTTGAGTACATGGTTGTCGCCGTAGTATTTGTGCAGCGCGGACACTCTAAGCAGGGGCATGCAGCCTCCTTTCCAGATAACGGGCGCTCAGCGAGAGCGGGTAACAGAGGATGAAATAGCCCAGCGCAACCAGGCCGTAGACCATGAACGGCTCGAAGGTGGCGTTGGCCAGCATGCCGCCGGTCTTGGTCAACTCGGTGAAACCGATGATCGAGGTGACCGCCGTGCCTTTGACCACCTGCACCGAAAAGCCCACGGTCGGTGCCACGGCAATGCGCAACGCCTGTGGCAGGATCACGTGGCGCAGCTGCTCCATGCGGCTCAGCGCCAGGCTGCCGGACGCTTCCCACTGGCCGTTTGGAATGGACTCAACGCAGCCGCGCCAGATCTCTGCGAGAAACGCACTGGTGAACAGGGTCAGGGCGATGGCAGCCGCCATCCAGGCAGACACATCCAGGCCGAACAAGGCAATGCCGAAAAACACCATGAACAGTTGCATCAGCAATGGCGTGCCCTGAAACAGCTCGATGTAGCCCCGCGCCAGGCCACGCAGCCACGGCCATTGAGAAATGCGTGCGACCAGCACCAGCAGCCCTGCCAGGCCACCGAAGAAGAAGGCCACCAGCGACAACAGCAAGGTCCACTGCAGGCCGATCAGCAGGTTGCGCAGGATGTCCCAGAAGGTGAAGTCCATTCAGCGTCTCCCCATCAGCAGACGTTGCCCAACCCATGCCAGCAACTGGCGCAAGGCGATGGCCATGATCAGGTACAGCACGGTGGTCAGCAGGTAGGTTTCAAATGCACGGAAATTGCGCGACTGGATGAAGTTGGCGGCGAACGACAGCTCCTCGGTGGCGATTTGCGAACACACCGCCGAGCCGAGCATGACGATCACGATCTGGCTCGTCAGTGCCGGCCATACCTTGGCCAGGGCAGGCTGCAATACCACATGGCGAAACGCCTCGAAGCGGCTCATGGCCAAGGCTGCGGCAGCTTCCAGCTGGCCTTTGGGAATGGCCTGGATGCCCGCCCTGATGATCTCGGTGGAGTAGGCACCCAGGTTGATCACCATGGCCAGCACCGCCGCCTGCCATTCGCTCAGGCGAATGCCCAGCGCCGGCAGGCCGAAGAAGATGAAGAACAGCTGGACGATGAAGGGCGTGTTGCGGATCAGTTCCACGTACAGGCCAAACAGCATGTCGAAGGGGCGCACACGCCAGGCGCGAACCCCCGCGCCGAGCACGCCGATGGCCACGCCCAGCAAGGTGCCGACCACCGTCAGCTGCAGGGTGAACCAGGCGCCCTTGAGCAACAGGGGGGCCTGGGCCAGCACGGGGGCGAAGTCGAATTCATAGGCCATGGTGGCAAACTCCGGGTACAGCTCAGAGGTCGGCCGGCAGCGGCTGCTTCAGCCATTTTTCGGCATTGCGGTTGAGGCTGCCGTCGGCCTTGGCGGCTTCGAGCGTGGCGTTCACTTTGTCCAGCAGCGCCGGCTCGTTCTTGGCCAGGCCCACATAAACGGGCGAGTCCTTGAGCTTGACCTTGACCACCGGCACCTTGGCCGGGTTCTTCTGGGCAATGGCGGCCATTACCACGCTACCGCTGGCGATCAGTTCGACCTGGCCAGAGAGGTAGGCGGCGATGGTCGAGTTGTTGTCTTCAAAGCGCTTGATCACCGCCCCCTTTGGCGCTACGGCGCTCAGTTCCATGTCCTCGATCGAGCCACGGGTGACGCTGATGGTCTTGCCAGCGACGGCGTCGATGCCCGCGATGTCCACCTCGGCCGGGCCGAATACGGCCAGGTAGAACGGCGCATAGGGCCGGGAGAAATCGATCACTGCCGCACGCTCCGGGTTCTTGCCGAGGCTGGAAATCACCAGATCGACCTTGCCTGTGGTGAGGAACGGTATGCGGTTGGTGCTGTTTACCGGGGTCAGGGCCAGCTTCACACCCAGCTTGTCTGCCAGCAGTTGTGCAGTGTCGATGTCCAGGCCACGGGGTTTGAGGTCTGGCCCGACCGAGCCGAAAGGCGGGAAGTCCTGGGGCACTGCCACCTTGAGCACGCCACGGGCGCTGATGTCGGCCAGGGCATCAGCCTGGGCGGTTGGCAGCACAAGGGCGCTGCTGCAGAACAGGCTGGCCAGGAACAAGGTGCGGAATGTCTTCATGGTGTGGCCTCGCAGGTAACCAGGGAAAAGAGTGCTGGCTGGCCAGTGCACGGGCCATGCCAACGTCCGTGCTGGCACCGGCTTGACGTGCGCAAGCCCTGAGCTGAACGGTCTTACTGGTCTGAACAGTTGCTTGCCTGCCCGCTTACCCCGCCGCCGTCACGCCCCGCTTTTGTGCAAGGCCGCATTTGCCTGCATCAGCGCGGAGCAATGCTTGCAAGCGCCTGACAATGGCCGTAAAAAGCCAAGGTCATCGCCCTCCGACCGGTCTGAACAGCATGCTCGACACCCTACCCCGCGCCGTCCCCGAACAGGCCCTGCAAGGCATCCGCAAATTGATCGAAGACGGCGGCTATCAGCCCGGCGATGCCCTGCCCTCGCAGCGCGACCTTGCCGAGCAGTTGGGGGTCAGCAGGGCCTCTCTGCGAGAAGCACTGTCCTCCCTCAGCGCTCTGGGGTTGGTGAGCGTGCAGCCGGGCAAGGGTGTGTTCGTGCAGGCGCCAGCGCCTTCGGCATTTGCCTGGCCGTATGCCGAACAGGTCTCTGCAAGCGACACCTTCCAGCTGCGTTACGCCTTGGAAGGTTTCGCTGCCGGGCAGGCGGCACTGGCACTGACTGCGGACGACATCGATCGCCTGGAAGTCAATGTAGAGGCGATGCATCAGGAGTTGCGCGCGGGCCGCTTCGAAGCCGCCGCACGGCTGGATTTCGCCTTTCACCAGCAGTTGCTGCAAGCCTGCGGCAACCACGCCATGCTGCAGGTGATCACCGCCAGCCAGGAGATATTCCTGGAAAGCCAGAAGCTGCCCTTTATCCGCCCGGAACGGGCGATGGAAACCTGGCAGGAGCACCGCAAGATCCTGCGCGCCCTGGCTCGCCGTTCACAGGCGGCGGCGCAGAAGGCGATGCAGGAGCATATTCGCAACGCGGCTTCGCGTACCGGGGTGGTGTTTTCGGTATAACACCCACTCATTGCCGGGCTGACCGCGGCTTGGCCACGAATGGGCGCACGCGGTCAAAACAGATATCTGGGCGTCGCCCTCGAAGAAGCGCCCTCGCTACCGCGCCGGTTTACTGCCTGCAACAACAACGACGAAGCGGCCAGACCGCTTCGCTAATCCGCCAGGCTGCCTTTGAAACCGGAGCGTTTCTCTATGTCCGCATCTCACGAGGTATCCCCCGCCACTCTGCGCCGGGTCATCGCCGCCTCGGCCATCGGCAACTTCGTCGAATGGTTCGACTTTGCCGTCTACGGCTTTCTCGCAACGATCATCGCCAGCCAGTTCTTCGCCAGCGGCGATGCCAGCGTGGCCTTGCTGAAGACCTTTGCCGTTTTCGCCGTGGCCTTCGCCTTGCGGCCACTGGGCGGGATCGTGTTCGGGGCGCTGGGTGACCGGCTGGGACGCAAACGCATCCTGTCACTGACCATCCTGCTGATGGCCGGCTCCACCACACTGATCGGCCTGCTGCCGACCTACGCCAGCATCGGCCTTGCCGCCCCCGCGCTACTGACCCTTGCGCGCTGCCTGCAGGGGTTCTCCGCAGGCGGTGAGTATGCAGGTGCCTGTGCGTACCTGATGGAGCACGCACCGCAAAACAAGCGGGCCTTCTATGGCAGCTTCGTGCCCGTGTCGACCTTCTCTGCCTTCGCCTGTGCGGCGGTGATCGCCTACGGCCTTGAGGCAAGCCTGTCGGCCGAAGCGATGGCGGCCTGGGGCTGGCGCATACCGTTCCTGGTGGCGGCGCCGCTGGGCCTGGTGGGCCTTTACCTGCGCTGGCGCATGGAGGAAACCCCGGCATTTCGCGAGGCCATCGCTCAAGGCAAGACCCATGAGCATTCGCCGCTCAAGGACACGTTGCGTAACCACGGCCGGGCCATCCGCAATCTGGGTGCCTTCATCTCGCTTACAGCGTTGTCGTTCTACATGTTCACTACCTACTTCGCCACCTACCTGCAAATGGTCGGCAACCTGACACGCGCCCAGTCGCTGTTGGTGACAACGGTAGCGCTGGTGTTCGCCGCCATCGGTTGTCCGCTGGCCGGCGCGTTCTCGGACCGGGTCGGGCGGCGCAAGACCATTGGTTTCACCTGCCTGTGGGTAATGGTCTGTGTATTCCCGGCTTATTGGCTGGCAAGTTCCGGGTCGGTGACGGCTGCGCTGGTGGGGGTCATCCTGTTGGCGGTGGGCGCACTGTGCAGTGGTGTGGTGACCGCCGCGTTGCTCTCGGAGAGTTTCCCGACCCGCACGCGCTACACCGCATCGGCGATTACCTACAACGTGGCCTATACGCTGTTTGGCGGCACCGCACCGCTGGTGGCGACCTGGCTGATCGGGCAGACCGGCAGCAGCCTGGCGCCAGCGTTCTACCTGGTGGTCATCGCACTGGTGGCGCTGGTGGGTGGGCTGGCGCTGCCAGAAACCTCGCGAATATCGTTGCATGAAGAAACAGCCGGGGATGAAGTGGGTCGTGAGGCCGCCCGCACCGTTTGAGAGGTGGGGCTGCCTTTGCAGCCCTTTCGTAACAAGAGGCGCCTTCAAAGGGCACACCCGCGCTAAGAACGCTGGGGTCTGCGTCCGATAATCGCCCACTTTCCACGATGCGGCAGCCAACCCAATTGACGAAACTAACCAGGTGGTACAAACATACGGGCATTCAACAACAACAAAGTGATGCCCGCCATGAAGCCCCTTATCCTCGTGCTCAACGGCCCCAACTTGAACATGCTGGGTACCCGCGAGCCTGCCCAGTACGGCCGTGAAACCCTTGCTGACCTGGCTCAGAGCTGCGCAGACACCGCGCAGGCCCACGGCCTGGAAATCGAATTCCGCCAGACCAACCACGAAGGCGACCTGATCGACTGGATCCACGCTGCCCGTGGTCGCTGCGCCGGTATCGTGATCAACCCCGGTGCCTGGACCCACACCTCGGTGGCCATCCGAGACGCGCTGGTCGCCAGCGAGGTGCCAGTGATCGAGGTGCACCTCTCCAACGTGCACAAGCGCGAGCCGTTCCGCCACCTGTCGTTCGTCTCGTCGATCGCGGTGGGTGTGATCTGCGGCCTGGGCAGCCACGGCTACCGCATGGCTCTGGCGCACTTCGCCGAAATGCTCCAGGAGCAGGCAGCATGACTCAGCCGGCCATCCTTGCCGGCCTGATCGGCCGTGGTATTCAACTGTCGCGCACCCCTGCCCTGCATGAACATGAAGGCGATGCGCAGGACTTACGCTACCTCTACCGCCTGATAGACGCCGACCAGTTGCAACTGGAAGACAGCGCCTTGGCGCAATTGCTCGAAGCGGCCCAGCACACAGGCTTCACCGGGCTCAATATCACCTACCCGTTCAAGCAGGCGATCCTGCCGCTGCTCGACGAGCTGTCCGATGAGGCCAGGGGTATCGGTGCGGTCAACACCGTGGTCCTCAAGGACGGCAAGCGTGTAGGCCATAACACCGACTGCCTGGGCTTCGCCGAGGGCTTGCGCCGCGGCCTGCCCGACGTCGCGCGCCGGCAGGTGGTGCAGATGGGTGCCGGCGGTGCTGGCTCGGCAGTGGCCCATGCATTACTGGGCGAAGGGGTCGAGCGGCTGGTGCTGTTCGAAGTCGATGCAGCGCGTGCCCAGGCGCTGGTCGACAACCTCAACGGCCATTTCGGCGCAGGCAGAGCCATTGTGGGCACGGACCTCGCGGCTGAGATTGCCGAAGCGGACGGGCTGGTCAACACCACGCCGGTCGGCATGGCCAAACTGCCGGGCACACCGCTGCCGGTCGAGCTGCTGCATGCCCGGCTGTGGGTGGCGGAGATCATCTATTTCCCGCTGGAAACCGAGCTGCTGCGCGCCGCACGGGCACTGGGCTGCCGGACCCTGGATGGCAGCAACATGGCTGTGTTCCAGGCGGTGAAAGCGTTCGAACTGTTCAGTGGCCGCCAGGCCAATGCCGAGCGCATGCAGGCACATTTCGCCAGCTTCGGTTGAGCCCGTGCCGTTCCTTTCGCGGGTTTACTCGCGAAAGGAACGGTAAACACCTCAGCCTTTTTCATCCAGCAACGCCTTTATCACCTTCTCCTGCCCGTCGTAGTCACCTTCACCAAAGTGCACATGCCGCACTTGGCCCTGGCGATCGACAAAGTAATGCGCAGGCCAGAACTGATTACCCCAGGCATTCCACACCCGATAATCGTTGTCCGCCGCCACCGGGTAAGCGATCCCCAGGCTGGCCACCTTGCGTTTCAACTGGCTGACATCATGCTCGTAGTCGTACTCCGGCGTGTGCACGCCCACCACCACCAGCCCCTGATCGGCGTACCGCCGGGCCCAGTCGTTGACGTGCGGCAGGCTGCGCTGGCAGTTGATGCAGTCCCACGTCCAGAAGTCCACCAGCACTACCTTGCCCTTTAGCCCCTTGGTATCCAGCGCTGGCGAGTTGATCCACTCACTGGCCCCGGACAGCGATGGCATCGCGCCGTAACTGTCGCGGGCTGCCAGGTGGCCGGCAAGGCCCAGGCCCAAGAGCGCCAAGGCGACGCCGCCCACTTTCAACAACGAGCGGCGCTCAGTTGTCATGGCAACCGCTCGTGGCATAGGTGCGGTACTGCACACTCTGGCGCTGGCCTTGGGAGTTGATGTAATCCATACGGGTGTTGACCAGGCCACAGGCATCGCTTTGATCATCCTTCACCGACAGCACTTTCTGTATATCCAGCCGGTCGCCGTAGCGGTATTGCATGACGCTGGCATCCTCCATCGGCTGCGTGGATGCCTGGGCAGCCAGGGTGCCGAGGCTGAGCACGGCGAACAGGCTGGCGCTGGCGAGGGTTTTCATGTTCATGGCATCTCTCCTGTGGATCTTCTGAGGGTGGGGAGTTGTGTTCCCCGGTGAGAGCCATTTCACGCTCGCCAGGTATCGGGCATGTGTCGCCTGACCCTGCGCCCTGCCTCCTGCTGTATCTGATGCGCCACCAGATACACTGCAATACAAACCTCTGCAGGCAAGCTCATACCTGCTCGGTACACTGCGCCCATTCCCCTTGCACAGGACCCCACCGATGGAACATGTCGATCACATCCTGATCGTCGACGACGACCGCGAAATCCGCGAACTGGTCGGCAATTACCTGAAGAAGAACGGCCTGCGCACCAGCATCGTCGCCGACGGCCGGCAGATGCGCGCCTTCCTCGAAGCCAACAGCGTCGACCTGATCGTCCTCGACATCATGATGCCGGGCGATGACGGCCTGCTGCTGTGCCGCGAACTGCGCGCCGGCAAGCACCGCAATACGCCTGTGCTGATGCTGACCGCGCGCAACGACGAGACCGACCGCATCATCGGCCTGGAGATGGGCGCCGATGACTACCTGACCAAGCCATTCTCAGCCCGTGAACTGCTGGCTCGCATCAATGCCGTGCTGCGCCGCACACGCATGCTGCCGCCCAACCTGACCATCAGCGAAAGCGGCCGCCTGATCCGTTTCGGCCAGTGGCGTCTGGATACCACCGCGCGCCACCTGCTCGACAGCGAAGGCACGCTGGTGGCCCTCAGTGGCGCCGAATACCGCCTGTTGCGCGTGTTCCTCGACCACCCACAACGGGTGCTCAGCCGCGAACAGTTGCTCAACCTGACCCAGGGCCGCGAGGCCGATATCTTCGATCGTTCCATTGACCTGCTGGTCAGCCGCCTGCGCCAGCGCTTGGGCGACGACGCGCGCGAGCCCAGCTGCATCAAGACGGTGCGCAGCGAAGGTTATGTGTTCTCGCTGCCAGTGCAACTGCTCGAGTCGCCATCATGAAGTGGCCGCGCACCCTCGCCTCGCGCCTGGCACTGATCTTCATCACCGGGCTGGTGCTGGCCTACGGGCTGTCGTTCAGCCTGCAGGCCTATGAGCGCTATATCAGCAGCCGCTCGATGATGCTCAGCAATCTGGAACAGGACGTCGCCACTTCGGTGGCCATCCTCGACCGCCTGCCCGCCGCTGAACGCCCGGCCTGGCTGCCCCGCCTGGAGCGGCGCACCTACCGCTATCGGCTTGACGCTGGCGTAACGGGTGCGGCGATGCCAAGCGACGACCCGCCCATGGCCGCCGACTCGATCGTCAAGGCCATCGGTAGCCAGTATCGCCTGACCTTCCAGGAGATACCTGGCCCGAACGCACACTTCCAGGCCCACCTGCGTCTGGCTGACGGCGCCCCGCTGACCATCGATGTCACCCCGGCCCCCGTGCCGATCGCCACTTGGCTGCCGCTGGTGCTGCTCATTCAGCTTGCCGTGCTGCTGTTCTGTACCTGGCTGGCCGTGCGCCTGGCCATCGGCCCGCTGACACGCCTGGTCAAGGCGCTTGACGACCTCGACCCGGACAAGCCCGGCATGTTGCTGGACGAAAGCGGCCCGCGCGAAGTGAAATTCGCCGCCGTCGCCTTCAACGCCTTGCAGGCGCGCATCGCTGCCTACCTCAAGGAACGCATGCAGTTGCTGGCAGCGATTTCCCATGACCTGCAAACCCCGATCACGCGTATGAAACTCCGGGTCGAGGTAATGGACGAGGGAGTCGAGAAGGACAAGTTGTGGCATGACCTGGATGCCATGGAGCACTTGGTCCGCGAAGGCGTAGCCTATGCCCGCAGCATGGATATCAACACCGAGCCGCCCTGCCGCATCAACCTCGACGCGTTCCTCGACAGCGTGGTGTTCGATTACCAGGACAGCGGCGCGCAGGTCGAGCGCCACGGCAGTACCGGCAGTTTGCTGGAAACGCGCCCGCATGCGCTGCGCAGGGTGTTGGTCAACCTGCTGGACAATGCCCTGAAGTTCGCCGGCAAGGCGCAACTGGAGGTCAGCCGTGAGCAGGGACGTATCGTGATCCGCGTGCTGGACGAAGGCCCTGGCATCCCCCAGCAAGAGCTCGGCGAAGTGCTCAAACCCTTCTATCGGGTGGAAAGCTCGCGCAACCGCAGTACCGGGGGCACCGGCCTGGGCCTGGCAATCGCCCACCAACTGATGCAGGCCATGGGCGGGCAATTGGTCCTCAGCAATCGCCAGGGCGGAGGCCTGTGCGCACAAATCGAGCTGAAGTGAAACGCTGCCGTCCTTGACGCGGTGCTGCGCGCCGCGCCTGCACGGGTGAAATTGGCCTACACCACCTGTCACTACATTCCGATACACAATACAGCCTGCGCCGACACACTGCAGATACGCCGTACCGCCACACTCCCGGTCACACTTTGACACACCGGGAGCCTCTTCGATGAGAGCCATCGCCCTTCCCTCCGGCTGGAAGCTGTTCACCGTCCTGGCCGGCCTTACTCTGCTCATGACCGCCGTGGTCCTGGCCAGCCACCCGCTCGGTTCCGATGGCCTGCGCAGCGCTATCCGCGCTACCGCACGCAGTTCCTTCGCCCTGTTCCTGATGACGTTCCTGGCCTCGACGCTGGTGGCCTTGCTGCCCGGCCCAAGCAGCCGTCGCGTTTTGCGCGAGCGGCGCTTCCTGGGGCTGGCTTTTGCCTTTTCGCACACCGTGCACGGCCTGCTGATCTACCGCTACGCCCAGCACTTTCCCGAGTTGTTCTGGGCCGGCCGCACCGCTACCTCCAGCCTGCCAGGCAGCATCGGCTACCTGTTCCTGCTGTTGCTGGCCCTTACCTCCTTCAAGCCGAGCATGCGCCTGCTCGGCGGCCGTGCCTGGAAAGCCTTGCACAGCACCGGCATGTGGGTGTTGGCCGGCGTGTTCTGCCTGTCGTTCTACAACCGCATTCCCATGGGTGGCTGGTATCCGCTGGCCTTTGCCCTGATGTTCACCGCCATCGCCCTCAAGCTCACCGCCAAGCTGGCGCTGTACAAGCGTCGTAACGCCACGGCCCTTTCCTGAAGAAGAGAACAGACCATGACCACGCTGACTCGCACCCTGACTCCCCTCGACCGTCTCGCAGATTGGGGCGCTGATTTGCCATTGCGGATGTTTCTGGCCTGGGAGTTCTTCGAATCCGGCCTGGAGAAATTCAACGGCAGCAACTGGTTCGGCGATATACAGGGGAGCTTCCCACTGCCCTTCAGCCTGCTGCCGGCGGAGTTGAACTGGCAACTGTCGATGTGGGCTGAACTGGTCCTGCCGCTGCTACTGCTACTGGGCCTTGGCACACGGCTGGCGGCGGCGGGGCTGGCGGTGGTAACCGTCGTAGCGATCGCAGCGGTGCACTGGCCTGCGCACTGGTCGGACCTGGCAGAATTGGCGAAGGGTTACGCCATCACCGATCTAGGGTTCGGCAACTACAAGCTGCCCCTGATCTACCTGGTTGCACTGCTGCCATTGCTGCTCAAAGGTGCCGGGAAGCTAAGCATTGATCACTGGATCAAACGGCACATCACGGTCCAGGCCCGAACAGCATGAAATGCAAAGGGCCCGGAGCGTACAGCCCACGAGCCCTTTGCTGTCCTACCAGGGGTGATACGCGTAGCTGACGTCAGTCTTCCAGTGGCTTGGGCGGCGCTGCCGGCTTGGCCGGTTTGGCGGGCTTGCTGTCCTTGGCCTTGGGCTCTGCTGCCGCAGCGACAGGCTCCGGTGCAGTCACGGCCTTTTCGCTGGCCGGCAGCTCATCGACGGCTTTGATGATGGCCTGCGGGTCGATCTTTTCACCTGTATCGTCATCCTTGAGCATGTGCCGCTCACCGTCTTTGCCGACCAGGATGACCTTGGTGCCCTTGCTGGCGCCAAGCTTGAGCTCACGTATCAGCGCCATGGTGGTCTGCTGCTCGAGGTTCTTGTCCTCCCGCTTGCCCATCATGTTGGCGACGCTGTAGATCACCAGGCCACGCTCCTTGAACGCAGCCTGGGTGGCAGGGTCTTTCAAGGCATCGTTCAACCCCCGCAAGGTCGGGTCGGCGGAACTGGGGGCAATGATCACCAATGGTCGTGCCTTGCCCAGTTCCTTGGCCAGCGGAGCGTCGCTGTCGGCGGCGAACAGAGGGCCAGTGACGGCGAGCAGGGTGGCGAGGGTCAGTGACCGGACGAGCATACGCATCTCCTTATTGTCTCGATAAAACAGTGACTACAGATCACGGAGAAAAATCCGACCCGGAGCCTAAACCACTTCGAACATCAGAGGGCCAGGGAAAAGTAACTGGCGGTTTCCAATGGTGACCGATACCAGGATGGCAGCCTTTTCGGAAACGGCCGATACCCAAACTCAGCATAGCCCAAAGCCACTAACGGCAACCTGCGCTCCTTCTCGCTCGCCTGAAGGGGGCGCTTGAGCCGGCACTCAGAACAGCAACAGCTGACGGTCGGTCAACGCCGCAAAGTCATCACCGACAAAGGGCAGGATGGCATCGGCCACAGGCTGTAACTGGCGGCTGAGGTAGTGGTCGTAGTCGATCGGCGACTGCAGGTTTTCCATGGGTTCAGGGCCGGCTGTGGTGATCACGTAACTGATCCAGCCGCCATTCTGATATTGCCGGGCACGCCCCAGGCGGCTGTTGTACTCATCGGCCAGGCGTGCTGCGCGTACATGTGGCGGGACATTGCGCAGGTAGTCGGCCAACGGGCGGCGCAGGCGTTTGCGGTAGATCAGCAGCTCATCCAGCTCACCGGCCAGGGTCTGCTGGACGAACCCGCGTACATAGTCACGGTACGGCTCGCCACGGAAGATTCGCCCATATAACGCCTGCTGGAACTGCCTGGCCAAGGGCGACCAATCGGTGCGCACCGACTCCAGGCCTTTGTACACAATGTCCTCGCTGCCGTCGGCGCGCTGAACCAGGCCGGCGTACCGCTTCTTGCTGCCCTCGTCGGCGCCGCGGATGGTCGGCATCAGAAACCGCCGATAATGGGTCTCGAACTGCAACTCCAGCGCGCTTTCCAGGCCCCAGGTTTCACGCAGGTGCTGCTGCCACCACAGGTTGACCTCGGCCACCAGCGCGTGGCCGGTGCGCGCCGCCGCCTCTTCACCCTGTGCACCCTTGAGCCAGACGAAGGTGGAATCGGTGTCGCCGTAGATAACGTCGTAACCTCGTGCCTCGATCAGCGCGCGGGTCTGGCGCATGATCTGGTGCCCGCGCATCGTGATCGAAGAGGCCAGGCGCGGGTCGAAGAAGCGGCAACCGCTTGAGCCGAGCACCCCGTAAAACGCATTCATGATGATCTTGAGTGCCTGCGATAGCGGCGCGTTGCCTTCACGCTTGGCCTCCTCCCTGCCCTGCCAGACCCGTTCGACGATCGCGGGCAGGCAATGCCGGCTGCGCGAGAAACGCCCGCCGCGAAAGCCTTCGACGGAGTGCGTGTCATCCGGCTGGCGCAGGCCTTCAACCAGGCCTACCGGGTCGATCAGGAAAGTACGGATGATCGAGGGGTACAGGCTTTTGTAGTCGAGCACCAGCACCGAGTCATAGAGCCCCGGGCGCGAGTCCATGACAAAACCACCCGGGCTGGCTTCATCCGGGCGACTGCCCAGATTGGGCGCGACGAAGCCCAGCCGATGCATCTGCGGGATATACAGGTGACAGAACGCTGCCACCGAGCCACCGCTGCGGTCTACCGCCAGCCCGGTCACCGATGAGCGCTCCAGCAGAAACTCCAGCAGCCGGGTATGCGCAAAAATACGCGTCACCAGCTCGCAGTCCTTGAGGTTGTAACGCGCCAACGACGGCTTGTCCTCGGCGAACATGCGGTTGATCTCGTCCATGCGCTGGTAAGGCGTGTCGATCGCCTTGCCTTCCCCCAGCAATGCCTGAGCGACGTTTTCCAGGCTGAACGAAGGGAAGCTCCAAGTGGCCGAGCGCAGCGCTTCGATGCCGTCGATCAACAAGCGGCCGGGCGCATCGGCGAACACATGGCTACGGTTGGCGTGGGCGCGCACAGTCATGGGCGCACCGTTACGCCCCAGGTTCAACGGCACCTGAAGCAGCTTGGCGTGCTCATGCAACAGGCGCAGGTCAAATTGCACCAGGTTCCAGCCGATGATCGCATCCGGATCATGTCTGGCCATCCACTGGTTCAGGCAGTCGAGCAGTGCCGCCCGGTCGTTGCAGTAGTGCAGGTCGAAATCCACGGCGTCGGGCTGGCCATTGGCGGGCCCTAGCATGAACACCTGCCGCTGGCCGCAGCCTTCCAGCGCAATGCTGTACAACTCGCCGCGCTCGCTGGTCTCGATGTCCAGCGATACCAGGCGCAGCGGCGGGCGGTAGTGCGCCAAGGGTTTGAGCTGAGCCTCGCAGATGACACCCTGGGCATCAGGCTGGCCGGTAAACTGCACGGCGGCGGTGATGAAGCGCTCCATCAGGTAGCGTTCGGGGGGGCGGATATCAGCTTCGAACACCTCGACGCCGGCACCGCGCAAGCGCTGTTCCAGTTGCATGAGTTGCCGGTGCTGACGGCAATACACGCCCAGCACCGGACGATGTTGGAAATCCTGCAGGCGCAGGGGCCTGATTTCGACACCGGCCTCGCCCGCCAGCAACAGCCGCGCATGCTCGACCTGCGCCTGCAGGATGAACGCCACCGACTCCTGCGGGGCCAGGCGCAACAGCCGCGGCCCCTGGTCGGTGGCCAGCCAGAACTCCACGCAGGTGCCTTGGGGCGTGTCATGCCAATGCCGGGTCAGGACAAAGCCCTGCTGCAACTCCACTGCGTTGTCCTCGGTGCGACGGATAGGTCGGATGCGACGATTCTACCCTTGCGCGGGGGGCCTGTGCGGGCAATCAGCCATACAGGTAGTTGATGTCCTTGTAGGCCAATGGCGGCACCTGCCCCAGCAGAAAATCGCGCAGCTTGTGCATCTGCCGCGCCTTGGGGCTGGACTTGAGCCAGGTCATGTAATACCCGTCTCCGGTCGCCACTGCATGCTTGAACGGGGTGACCAGGCGCCCTGCGCTCAGGTCGGCACTGGCCAGCACCAGGTCGACCACGGAAATCCCCAAGCCCTGCTGGGCCGCAGAAATGCCCTGATCGAGGGTGTCGAACACCTGGCCCTGATCGATGCTGATGTCCAGGGCATCCATGCGCGCCAGCCAGCGCCGCCAGTCGCGCCGATCCGACGAAGGATGCAGCAGTTCACACTGGCGCAGGTCACCCAGTGCCGGCTGCTCATGCGCCATGTAGTCCGGGTGGCACACCGGAATCAGCCATTCGTCGAACAGCTTGAAACTCTCGATGTCGGCGGCAAACCGGCCGTTGGACAAGAGGAAGGCGCAATCGTAGGGCTCGGAGTAAAAGTCCACCGTGTCGATGTCCATCCAGACGCTCGACAATTGCACGCTGCAGCTGTCATCGACTTTCTTGAAGGCATCCAGCGCCCGCAACAACCAGCGAACTGTCAGCGTCGAGGGCGCCTTCAAGCGCAGGCCGTAGCGGTCCTGGCGCAGCAGTGCACAGGCGTTTTCGATGATCTTGAAGCCGACCTTGAGCTCCTGGGCCAGCAGGCGCCCATGTTCGGTGAGGCTCAACTTGGGCCCCCGTCGCTCGAAAAGGTCGCAGCCGAACAGGCCCTCGAGGGTCTTGATGTGGTGGCTGACGGCGCCTTGGGTCAGTGCCAGCTCTTCGGCCGCGCGGGTGAACGACCCGTAACGTGAGGCGACCTCGAAGGCACGCAGAGCGTGCAACGCCTGGATCCGTTCCGACATGATTCCCCCGAAGCATGAGTGAGACTAATAGTAGGTCATAGTACCACGCGTTTTACAACGTAAGGTACGCCTCAGAAAATGCAGGTAAACAACCAAGATAAGCCAATAACCTGCCTGCATGTGTCTTGAACTTTCTGCTAATTCACGCCTGGGGAAATCATGTTTACGGGTTATGGAAACTGCTATCGCCTGGATGCGCTAGAGCTGGCCGCTGAACATGTCCGGAACACGCATCACTGGACGCACAAAACCATACAGCATTTTCGCAACATCCTCGCAAACCCTGACTTTCCGTGCCTGTTCGGGCGCAAGGCGGTGGCCGGTGAATCCTGCCACATCCTTTTCGCCCGCGCCGAACAGCTCGCCGATGACATCGCACAAGGCTTGGCCGAATACGTGCGCACCATAGCAACGGTGCCGGTCAAGCAACGCATTGGCAGCCCACTGGTGGTGTTCCTCGAAACGGCCGCCGACAGCAGCCTGGCCGAACAGCAGGCGCTGGCCTGGAAGGTGCTGCGCGGCGTCCATGCCCGTGACCCGCACCCATGGCCGCAAGCGATCCCGGCCGACCCACACGACAGTGGCTGGTCGTTCTGCTACGCCGGCATGGCACTGTTCATCAACATGAACTTTCCCGGCCACCATCAAATGAAAAGTCGCAACCTGGGCAATCACATCACCTTCGTCATCAACCCGCGGGAAAACTTCGACGAAGTGGCCAATGCCGGCACCGAGAGCGGCAAGCGCATCCGTGCACGCATCCGCGAACGCGTGCAGCACTACAACGACGGCGTGATGCCCGACAGCCTGGGCTTCTTCGGCCAGGCCGACAACTTCGAATGGAAGCAATACCAACTGCAGGAAGCAGGCTCGCTCAACCCGTCGCGCTGCCCCTTTCATGCCCACGTCCACGCAACAACCGACACCCAGATCGAGAACTGACCGTGAATACCGCACTGACCGCTACCTACGCCCTGACCGTACTGCTGCTGATCGCCACACCAGGCCCGGTGGTGGCATTGATCGTCAACACCGCCGCAGCCTCTGGCTCGCGCAAGGCCATGTTCACCGCCGTGGGCACCAACTGGGCTTCCCTGGTACTGATCGGCGCCGCGGCCTGGGTCATCCTCACCAGTGCAGCCATCGACAAGGCCTGGCTCAGCGGCATGAGCCTGCTCGGCTGCCTGTTCATCGGCTACATCGCCGTAGGCACCTTGCGCGAATGCCTGCAGGCGCCTGCCTGCGAGACGCTGGCGCAAACGCCCAAAGCCGGGCGTGGCGGTTTGTGGCAAGGCTTCATGGTCGGTATTTCCAACCCCAAGGACATCATCTTCTTCATCGCCTTCTTCCCACAGTTCATCCAGATCACCGAATCGTTCGGCAAAAGCATGATGGTGCTGTCCCTGTTGTGGGTAGCCATCGACTTCGCCGTGCTCAGCCTTTACATCTTTGCCATCGGCAAGATCGCCTCGCAGCGTAGCAATCGGATGATTTCGCTGGCCTCGGGGGTTGCCCTGTTGCTGATCGCCGTCGGCGGCCTGGCCTACAACATCAAAGAGCTGGCGGGCTGACGCCTCGGTGCGAGACGCCACGCCGGCCAACAAGGAGCGCCCATGAGCCCGTCCAATACCGCAACATTCGGCCCGGGCCTCCCTGCGCCACTGCCGCTCGACTACCAGCGCTTCCTGCAACTGGGCAGCCGCCGTGCCCCGCACACCCTGCATGTGCACGAAAGCGGCTACCGTTCCGGCACCATCAACACCGATGCGCTCGGTTTGCGCTACAGCCATTGCGCCGGCAAGCGATTCTCGGCCGCCGAGTATGGCGGCACCGGCCGTGTCAACTTGCTCGTCGGCGGTTCGACCGCATTGGGCATCGGTGCCAGTTCCGATGAGAATACGGTGGCGTCACACCTGTCGATGCTCACCGGGGAAGTGTGGTTGAGCCTGGCTGGCTGTGGGCTCAATGCCAGCCAGGAACTGCTGCTGTTTCTCACCCATCAGCATCGTTTTGGCGAAGTCGGCCACGTGGTGGTGCTCAGCGGGATCAATACCTTGGCCCACGAGGGCCTGGGTGAGGTGCTGGGCGGCCCACACGCTGCACTGCACGCCAAGGCCTATCAGCAATACCTCAACAGTTTCAACGAAGGCATGCTGCCTACCGGCCCGGCACGCCGGGACTCGCTGTGGCAACGCCTCGGCCAGGCCCTTGCCCCGCGCCGGCCCACGCCGGTGCCCGCCTGGCCCTTGTCCGCCCCGCAGAAGCGCCTGGCGCATGCTGCCGACAGCATTGGCCGCACCTTGCGCCAGTGGGAACGCATGCTTGCCGACAGCCACGCCACCCTTACCTTCATTCTTCAACCGCTGCTGCCATGGTGCCGTGAAACGCTGCCTGCCGGAGAGCGAGCCATGCTGTCGGCATTGGAACAGCAACCGACCAACTTCGACCGACTGCTTGAAGGCGCCTTCGACAGTCAACTGCACATGGCCTTCTTCAGGCGCATCAAGAGCCAGGCAGATCCGGTGCCGTGTTACGACATGAACAGCATGCTCAGCAGCTCCCCTGTATTCGGGGCCGAGCTGTTCATTGATCGCTTGCACCTGAACGATTTGGGCAACAATGCGCTGGCCAAGGTGATCACCGCCAAACTGGGCCTGGCCCAGGAAAAACATGCTCAACGCAAGGTCACACCGATCAAGCTCGTCTGACAAATGTGCGTTGCCCTTTCGGTCGGGGCTTCCGGTTGGCTAGAATAGGCCGTCGTTCCGATACGCCAGAGGCGAACGTGTACTTGTCATGAACACCCGAGCCGTCTACCAGTACCTTTCCACTTATCCGGGCTGTGGTGCCAGTGAGGCCTGCCTGTGAGTGGTTTCGCCCGCGTGCCCGCACTACTCATCTCGCTGATGCCGCTTGCCGCACAAGCGCTCGACGTGCGTATCGACCCGCATGCCGACCTGCTTTATCGCCAAGCCCTGCCATTGCTGGAGCAGGCCGATAACCAGGACGATAACGCCAACACGCTGCGCACTGCCATTGGCGGCGATCCGGAACTCAAACGCCAGGGCCAGGCCATGGCCCGTACGCTTCCAACTGCGGTAGCCCTGCTTGAAAAGTCAGTGGAACTCGGCCATCCCGTGGCCCAATACCGCCTGGCGCTGTACTACACGACCTACCTGCCAGCGGCGCAAATCCCTGATGCTGCGTGCCCCTTGCTCGAGGCCAGCCTACAACAGGGCTTTGCCCCACCCGCGACGGCGATCGCCACCTGGTGCCCACCGTATAACGCCAGCCCCCGTTACCGCCAAGCGCTCGAAGCGATCCCGGGCATGGCCACGCTGTATGCGCCCTACTACCCGCAACCGGCCACTCGGCTGGCTTGCAGCCGCAGCCAGCCACAAGGGCTGGAAATGCAGTGGGGGCGTCAACGCGACTATCAGGCCGAGGTGTATCGGTTGCTGGGCGACCTCGATCCGCAGCACCGCCGGGACTTGCTGCAAAAGGCGGTGGAAATCAATGGTTGCGCAGCAGCACAACGGCGGTTGACCAGCCAGCGTTGAACGTTGTTCTGGCAGTGGCAAACCAGCAAGATCGTTCAAGCCACCTGCCCCGCCCTCTGGCATGCTGCGCTGCCGAACAACAGTGTTGCAGCCATCATGCAAAGCAGTCCGCCTATTGCCCGCCAAGCTTTTCTGCACGGCGCCATCGCCATTGTTCCGTTATCGCTGGCCGTTGCCCCTTGGGGCCTGCTTGCTGGCTCGATGGCCATCGAGGCCAACCTCAGTGCCTGGGAGGGTCAGGGCTTGTCGGCGATCGTGTTCGCTGGCGCCGCGCAACTGGTAGCCATCGGCATGCTCAAGGGCGGCGCCAACCTGCTGTCGATTCTGCTGACTACCCTGCTGCTCACCTCGCAGCATCTGCTTTACGGCTTGTCGATGCGCCCGGTGCTGTCGAACCAGCCGCTGCGCTGGCGCCTGGGCCTGGGTTTCCTGTTGACCGATGAGTTCTTCGCGTTGACCAGCCACTATGACCAACAGCAATTCAACCGCTGGTACGCGCTAGGTGTCGGCCTGACCTTCTACGTGGCCTGGAACCTGTTCACCCTGGCCGGGATCGTGCTGGGCCAGAACATCCCGCATCTGGACCAGTTGGGCCTGGATTTTTCCATTGTCGCCACCTTTGTCGCCCTGATCGCCCCACTGGTGCGCAACCTCGCCACGGTAGTGTGCGTGGCGGTGTCGCTGTTCTGTTCAGTGCTTTTCAGCTACTGGCACTGGGAAACTGCGTTGGTGGCCGCTGGCCTGCTGGGCATGGCTGCCGGATTTGTCTGCCAGAAATTTTCCGGAGGCCGCGCATGACCTGGCTACTGATCTTTGCCATGGGCGCCGTAGTGTTCCTCAATCGCTACGCTTTCCTGGAACCGCGCCTACCGCTGCGCCTGAGCTCCAATGCCCGGCAGTTTCTGGGTTTTGCCGTGCCGGGCATGCTCACCGCCATTTGCGGGCCTATCGTCTTCCTGCCCGGCCACCAGTTGGACCTGAGCCCGCTCAACCCCTACCTGCTGGGGGCTGTAGTGGCCATCGTTCTGGTGTTGTTGACCCGCAGTGTATTGCTGAGCATGCTGGTGAGCATGTTTATCTTCTTCCTGCTGCGCAGCTGGCTGACATGAGCACGCCCCTGCGCGAACAAACCCACCTTTGGCAGGCGCCCGCGCTGGGCGATGTCGAGATGCTGCATGCGCGCTACATTCAGCAACGCTTCGCCCCACATGTTCACGAGGGTTACGTGTTCACCGTGATCGAGTCGGGTGCCCAGCGCTTCTGGCACCGCGGCAGCGAGCACCTGGCGCCCGTGGGCAGCATGGTGCTGATCAACCCTGACGAACTGCATACCGGCGCCACAGCCCATGAGGCTGGCTGGCGCTACCGCGGGTTTTATCCGGAGCATGAACGGGTGACCGGCGTGCTCGACGAGCTGGAACTGGGCCGCCACGGCATGCCCTGCTTCAAGGACAGCGTGATCCAGGACCCGGCCCTGGCCATGGCCTTCAGCAAGCTGCATCAGCTGTCCGAAGCCAGCGCCAGTGCCCTGCAGCAACAGACCGCCTGGCGCCAGGCGGTTCTGGCCCTGGTACAACGACACGGGCAATGCGCTGAACCCGCTCCCCCTGGCCACGAACCACTGGCCGTAGCCCGCGCCCGCGAGCTGCTGGAGAGCCAACTGGCAGAACCGCCATCGCTCGAAGCACTGGCGGGCGCGGTTAATCTATCGCCGTTCCATTTCGCCCGGGTGTTCCGCCAGGCCACCGGCCTGCCACCGCATGCCTGGCTGAAGCAACGGCGCCTGGCCCGTGCCCGGGAAATGCTCAAGAGCGGCGTGGCTGCGACCCACGTGGCTTTCAACCTGGGCTTCGCTGACCAGAGCCACTTAAGCCGGCAATTCAAACAGGCCTATGGCGTGACGCCAGGGGCCTATCGCACCGCCTGCCTGCAAAGGTAACTGCTGCTACACTGACATGGCTGAATTGGAGGATCCTGCCATGTCCGAAAGAGAGCTCACCACCCTCATATCGTTGATGAACCAGCGCCAGGCCTGCCTGAGCAGTGCCTGCAAAGAGATCGCCGACTGGATCGACCGGCAGGGTGACGTGCCCGCCGCTGGCAAGATCCGCGCAAGCCTCAAGGCCCTGGAGGCCGACGAAGCCCAGGTCCGCAAGACCTTGACCTCGCTGACCCTGGAAAGACCGCTGCCGCGTTTTCGCAGCTGAATGAAGTGGGGCCGCTTAGCGGCCCCGGGTCAATCAGTGCTTCATGTGCATGTGGTCGTGCCCACCGCCCATCTCGGCGTTGAGCGCCCGTACCTCTGCCTGCACTTCCAAGGTTTCCTTGCCACCCTTGGCATCTTCCACGGTCAGGGTCAGCGGGACTTTGTCACCCTCCTTCACCTGCTGCGTCAGGCCCATCAACATCACGTGATAGCCATTGGGGTCCAGGCTTACCGGCTTGCCGGCTGGCAGCTGCACGGCCTCGACCTGTTTCATGCCCATCACATCACCGTTCATGGTCATCTCATGCACTTGCACAGTCTTGGCCACAGGCGATGCCACCCCTATCAGCTTGCTGTCGCTGCTGGCAGTCAGGGTCATGAACGCACCGGTGGACTGCTGGTGCGGTACGCTGGCACGTACCCAGGCATCACTGACGGTGGTCTGGGCCAAAGCCGGCAGCGCCAGGCCCAGCAGGGCAATAGCGGCCAGGCCGCGCTTGAACGGGTGCAGTGAAACAGCCATTAGCAGATCTCCATCAGGGTGACCAGGTCCTCGGCGCATTCCTTGGCGTTCAGGGAATGGCCCAGGCTCAGGCGCAGGGTGCCACGCGTGTCGTAGACGTAGCTGGTGGACGAATGTGAGATGGTGTAGGTATCACCGGCCGGGACCTTCTCGTAGAACACCTTGAACTCCTTGGCCACCTCGGCGATTTCCTCCGGGGTGCCAGTCAGGGCCATGAACGAGGGGTCGAAGGCCTTGACGTAGGCGTCGAGCACTTCGGGGGTGTCGCGCTCAGGGTCCAGGGTGATGAACACCACCTGGAACAGATCGCGGTCGCGGCCCCGGAGCTGCTTGCGGATTTGCGCCGCTCGCGCCAGGGTGGTCGGGCAGACTGCCGGGCACTGGGTGAACCCGAAGAAGATCATCGGCATGCTGCCGTAGAAGCTCGACAAGGTGACGTCGTTGCCCTTGGTATCCTTGAGACGGAACTTGCGCCCCAGGATTTCGTTGCTCATGTTCTTGCCGTACTTGAACTCGAGCCCACGGGCCGGGTTGCAGCCTGCCAGCAGGCCGAGCCCGAGAACGCCCATCCCGGCGACGACTGCGCGCCGGGTCAACAGATCATTCATGGAACCATCCTTTAAAGGGAAGGTGCCGACCCTCGGGACGGGCCGGCCGAAAAACCGGGGCATTCTGGCATGACGCCCCAAGCGCTTCTACCCGACCAAGGCGGTGATGGCCTGCAGCCCTTTAAACATGGGCTGCGGCCTGTTGTCGCAGGGGTTGAATCCGTAACAGTTTGTTGCTAAGAGCTGGTGGCCAGCCGTTCGCCAAACTACCGATCAGTAGTACGCGTTTTCTTTCTGGGTGTGGTCAGTCACATCCCGCACGCCCTTGAGCTCCGGAATACGTTCGAGCAGGGTCCGCTCGATGCCGTCCTTCAGGGTTACGTCGGCCTGACCGCAGCCTTGGCAACCACCACCAAACTGCAACACGGCAATGCCGTCGTCGACCACATCCACCAGGCTGACCTGGCCACCGTGGCTGGCCAGACCCGGGTTGATCTCGGTCTGCAGGTAGTAGTTGATACGCTCGTTGATCGGGCTGTCTTCGTTGACCATCGGTACTTTGGCGTTCGGCGCCTTGATGGTCAGCTGGCCGCCCATGCGGTCGGTGGCGTAGTCGACCAGCGCGTCTTCCAGAAACGGCACGCTGACGGCATCCAGGTAAGCAGTGAAGCTCTTCAGACCCACGGCGGTGTCGTCAGGCTTTTCTTCGCCCGGCTTGCAGTAGGCAATGCAGGTTTCGGCGTACTGGGTGCCCGGCTGGGTGATGAAAACGCGGATGCCGATGCCAGGCGTGTTCTGCTTGGAAAGCAGATCGGCCAGGTAATCATGGGCGGCGTCGGTAATGGTTATAGCGCTCATGGAAGTTCCTCACAGACTTGCGGCCAAGTGTACGCCAAGCTGGCCTTCGAACAAAGTCCTAGCATTTGACTCGGGAAAGAGCAAACGCCGGCGTTTGCTCCCGCGGTGCCGCCAGCCACACCTGCATCCGCTGGTACAGGCCCCGCTCCAGCCACTGGTAGCTGAACCACGACATTAGTCCAATGGACGGCACGCACAGCGCAAAGACCAGGTAGGGGTTCAAGTGCAGGCGCTGGCTGGCGAACCAGCCCGCGTACAGCACCAGTACGTGGATCAGGTACACCGAGTACGAGCAGTCCCCCAATGCCTTGAGCAGCCGGTTGCCCTGGAAGTACGGCTCAAGCGCTACAAATGCCAGCACTATCAGTGCACCGGGAAGGCCCCAATGCAAGAGCCGTTGGGACGGGTCCAGGTGGTAGATCGCGTAGCCCGCCACGCCCAGCACCGCCAGCGGCAACCACAACCCCTCGCGCACCAGGCCGCGGCGATAAAGCACACCGATGCCGATACCGAGCAGAAACTCGTAGATGATGCCGTTGTTGTAGAAGCGGCTGAGCACGCCAAGGCGGCCCAGCACTTCGCTGACCAGCAGCAGTGCAGCGGTCACCAGCAGCAACTGGTGGCGCTGCCGGACAAGGAATGCCAGGCCAAACAAAAGGTAGAAGAACATCTCGAAGTTCAGCGTCCAGCCAACGTTCAAGGTCGGGTACAGGCCGTAGCCACCGGGGTTCTCTGCCGGAATGAACAGCATCGAGAGCAGCAGGTGATGCCAGGTGAATGCCTGGTGTGGCATCCATTGGCTGAAGGCCAGCAGCAGTAGCGCCATCAACAGGGTGTAGAACCAGTAGGCAGGGACGATGCGCAACGCGCGGTTGAGCAGGAACCGACGCGGCTCAACGGGCTTGTCTCGGGTCGAAAGGTAGATTACCAGCCCGCTGATGACGAAGAAGATGTCGACGCCCACGGCGCCGCGGTCAGTGAGCAGTTGGCCGATGGGGCCAGTGGCATGGAAGTCGAAAAAGATCTGCATGAAATGGTGGCAGACCACCACCCAGGCGGCGAACGCCCGCAGTGCCTGAAGCGAATACAGCATGGATCACCCTGCGATTGCCTTGGTGCATTGAGGCCACAGTGGGGCTGCCTGGCAGCCCCGGACCACCCAACCTTTCCGACCGCAGGTGTGCCGGAAAGGTCAGCGCAACCGATCAGAGGTTCTCGTAGCGGTTCATGTCCAGCACCCCGGACTCCAACGGCTGGGTTTCCTTGATATAGGTGCTCAGGTCGTGGAAGTAACGCCAGAACTGCGGGTGGCTGCGGCGCACGCCCCAGCGCATGACGATACGTTCAAACCTGGCGGCATCGTCGCGCGCGTATTCCATGTCTTCGACGAACTCCGGCACATCCGCCGCCGGGATGTTGAAGATGAAGTTCGGGTAACTGCTGAGCACCCCGGGGTACAAGGTCAGGGTATCGAGCCCCGGCTGGTAGCGCGCGGCCTCGCCCAGCAGGAACGCGACATTGCTGTGCGCACGGTTGCGCAGCAGGCTGTAGACCTGACGCTGGCCGCCTTGCCCTTCGATGCGCAGCAGGGTGGCTTCAGGCAACTGGTTGATCACCTTAAGGCCTGCGGCCGGGCGTGATACGAGACGGCTGAGCGACTGCTCGACGTTACGGAATTCTTCATTCATCTGCGGCCGCGAGCAGTAAGCACCCTGGCAGCGGTTGATCGGGTCGGGCGCAGCGTTCAGGCTGCCGGTGCGCTGCAGCAGCTTGAGGCCGAAGTCGCGCTTGGGGTCGCGTGGGTCGAGCCTGATGCCGCTCGGCGTGTCAGTGTCGATGTCTTCATAGTCGAGCCACATCTTCACTTTGCCGCTGTTCTGGTACCAGTCGCTGAGAATTGCACCACGCTGGTCCGCTGGCATCAGGCGCAGGAAGTTGACCTCGGCACCATTGCGGATCAGGTCGAAGTACAGCCGCGTCTGCAACTGGTGCGAGACATTGCCGAATACATCGAAGTTGACCGCCAGCTGGTAATAGGTGCGTTCGAATAGCGGGTAGTCGAACAGCCACACCGTCAGCGGTACATCGCCGACCAGGCCCTTGGTCACCGAAGCGCTGTCGAAGTGGCGGAAGATGCTGAGCAGCGCATTGTCGTTGCCGGCCCACAGGGTCGACCAGCCCGGCGCCGGCATTTCGGCGTAGGCGTCGCGACGCAGTTTTTCATACTCGTTGCGCTTGTCACGGTAGGCATGCCAGAGGTTGAGCACACTGCCCACGTCATCGATCTGGCCCGGCATGGCGAGCAACGGTGTGGCCTGGCCACGGTACGCCGCATCGGTGACGTAGCGGTCGTGCGCCGGTTCCTGGAACAGCGCCCAGAAGTTATCGCGGATCACATCGGTAGCGATCTGCCCACGGCACACCGGTCCACGGATGAAGGTGCGGACGAAGTACTCGGCGTTGTCCAGCATGAACTGGTAGCGCGCCACCGCCGGGATCGCCTCGAAGGTCTCGAACGGGTTGGCCCGGTGGCGCGGCCCATACCCCGGCAGCGCGCTGGCGTGCCAGTCACCGGCATAGAACAGCTGCTTCACGCGCTTGAGCTTTTGCGGCCCCATCGGGTAGGTGATGTGGGTTTTATGCACGATCACACCCTGCACCGGAATCAACCGGTAATAAAAGTCGGTACCCGGCGGGTCGTTGGGGCGGCGCGTGGCAATCAGGTCGACCGGCTGGCCGCTGGGCGTGCGCGAGCGCACCCACTGGAAGAAGTGGCCCTGCTCGCCGCCGACGAAATGGATGTGCGCCAGGAACAGGTGCTCGTACAGCCAGCGCCCGACCAAGGCCTCGGTAGAGCCCGGTCGATTGAGCAGTTCTTCCCAGTCGGCAATCTGTTTGGCCTCGGCCGCGCTGGGTTGAATGGGCTCATACTCGACCGGCGCACCTGCAGCCAGCCAACCCTGCAGGGTCTGGTATTCCTTATCGGTCAGGCCAGTGACCGCCAGCGGCATACCCTCTTTGGGGTGGGCGCCGGCATAGGCATCGAACTCATGGGGCAACGGGCACATGTTGTTGCGCGCGAGCCCCAGGACGATATCGTCGGGCAGCTTGGCGTTGGGGGTAAGCGGCGCCTTGTGCCCCAGCTCCAGCATGCGTGCCATCAATGCGGCCTGGCTGCCCTGGCCGTCTAGCACGGAATAGAAGCCCTTCTTGCGCCACTGCTCTTCGCTGTGCGCATCGTAGAACAGCCGCGTGGTCGGGACTGCCTTGCTCCTTTCACCTTGGTACACCGGTACCTTGGTTGCACCACGCACTGCGCCTTCGGGGCTCTCCAGCTTCAGCTGGCAGGCGGCGTCGTTGCAGGCATGGCAGGCCACGCACTTCTCGGTGAAAATCGGTTGAATGTCCCGGGTGTAGGAAATTACCGCGCTCGATTGGGGGGCTTGTGCGAGCGCGACGCTGCTGAGCAGCAGCGCGAAAGCGCCGACAAGAAAACGATGCACCATGTGCCGAAAGTCCTGGGTTCTAGAAAAGCCATCACGTTTGCCTGGTCGACCATGGGTGCTTCACGGCGCAACATGAACGAAATTCATGCGAATGGCCAATGCGCCTAAAAACCGCGCAGCTTTGTTATGATTCCGCACCTTCTGATATTCGCCCGACCAGGTAGTTCCTATGTCCGACCGCAGCGCTCGTCTCCAAGCACTCCAGCACGCACTCAATGAGCGCATTCTGATCCTCGACGGCGGCATGGGTACTATGATCCAGAGTTACCGCCTCGAGGAACACGACTATCGTGGCACGCGCTTCGCCGATTGGCCAAGCGATGTAAAAGGTAACAACGACCTGCTGCTGCTCAGCCGCCCCGATGTCATCGCTGCCATCGAGAAGGCGTACCTGGACGCTGGCGCCGACATTCTCGAAACCAACACCTTCAACGCCACGCAGATTTCCCAGGCCGACTACGGCATGGAGTCGCTGGTCTACGAGCTGAACGTCCAGGGCGCACGCATCGCCCGCCAGGTGGCGGACGCCAAGACCCTGGAAACGCCGGACAAGCCACGCTTCGTTGCCGGCGTGCTCGGCCCGACCAGCCGCACCTGCTCGATTTCCCCGGACGTAAACGACCCCGGCTACCGCAACGTCACCTTCGACGAACTGGTGGAAAACTACATCGAGGCGACCCGCGGGCTGATCGAGGGTGGCGCCGACCTGATCCTCATCGAGACCATCTTCGACACGCTCAACGCCAAGGCAGCGATCTTCGCCGTGCAGCAGGTGTTCGAAGATGACGGCATCGAACTGCCGATCATGATCTCCGGCACCATCACCGATGCCTCGGGCCGTACCTTGTCCGGCCAGACTACCGAAGCGTTCTGGAACTCGGTACGCCATGCCAAGCCGATTTCCGTCGGCCTGAACTGCGCGCTGGGCGCGAAGGACCTGCGCCCTTACCTTGAAGAGCTGTCGACCAAGGCCGACACCCACGTTTCCGCCCACCCCAATGCCGGCCTGCCGAACGCCTTCGGCGAGTACGACGAAACCCCGGCCGAGATGGCTGCCGTGGTCGAAGAGTTCGCGGCCAGTGGTTTCCTCAACATCATCGGCGGTTGCTGCGGTACCACGCCCGGGCACATCCAGGCCATCGCCGAGGCAGTGGCCAAATACAAGCCGCGCCAGATCCCGGAAATCGCCAAGGCCTGCCGGCTGTCGGGCCTGGAACCGTTCACCATCGACCGCCAGTCGCTGTTCGTCAACGTCGGTGAGCGCACCAACATCACCGGCTCCGCCAAGTTCGCCCGGCTGATCCGCGAAGAGAATTACACCGAAGCGCTGGAGGTCGCCCTGCAGCAGGTAGAGGCCGGTGCTCAGGTAATCGACATCAACATGGACGAAGGGATGCTCGACTCCCAGGCCGCCATGGTCCGTTTCCTCAACATGATTGCAGGCGAGCCGGACATCTCTCGCGTGCCGATCATGATCGACTCGTCGAAATGGGAAGTGATCGAGGCTGGCCTCAAATGCATCCAGGGCAAGGGCATCGTCAACTCGATCTCCATGAAAGAAGGCGTCGAGCAATTCAAGCACCACGCCCGCCTGTGCAAACGCTACGGCGCGGCCGTGGTGGTGATGGCCTTCGACGAGGTCGGCCAGGCCGACACCGCCGCGCGCAAGAAGGAAATCTGCCAGCGCAGCTACGACATCCTGGTCAATGAAGTCGGCTTCCCGCCGGAAGACATCATTTTCGACCCGAACATCTTCGCCGTCGCTACCGGCATCGAAGAGCACAACAACTATGCCGTGGACTTCATCGAGGCCTGCGCCTACATCCGTGACCACCTGCCACATGCGCTGAGCTCGGGCGGCGTGTCCAACGTGTCGTTCTCGTTCCGCGGCAACAACCCGGTGCGCGAGGCGATCCACTCGGTGTTCCTGTTCCACGCCATCCGCAACGGGCTGACGATGGGTATCGTCAACGCCGGCCAGCTGGAAATCTACGACGAGATCCCGGCCGAGCTGCGCGAGCGGGTCGAGGACGTGGTGCTCAACCGCACCCCCGAAGGTACCGATGCATTGCTGGCCATCGCCGACGACTACAAAGGCGGCGGCGCCACCAAGGAAGTAGAGAACGAAGCCTGGCGCTCACTGCCGGTCGGCAAGCGCCTGGAACATGCGCTGGTCAAAGGCATCACCGCACACATCGTCGAAGACACCGAGGAGTGCCGCCAGCAATGTGCGCGCCCGATCGAAGTCATCGAAGGGCCGCTGATGAGCGGCATGAACGTGGTTGGCGACCTGTTCGGCGCCGGCAAGATGTTCCTGCCGCAGGTGGTCAAGTCGGCGCGGGTGATGAAGCAGGCCGTGGCCCACCTGATCCCGTTCATCGAGGCCGAAAAAGGCGACAAGCCCGAAGCCAAGGGCAAGATTCTCATGGCGACGGTCAAGGGCGACGTGCACGACATCGGCAAGAACATTGTCGGCGTGGTCCTGGGCTGCAACGGCTATGACATCGTCGACCTCGGCGTGATGGTACCGGCAGAGAAGATCCTGCAGACCGCCCGCGACGAGAAGTGCGACATCATCGGTTTGTCCGGCCTGATCACCCCGTCGCTGGACGAGATGGTTCATGTTGCCCGGGAAATGCAGCGCCAGGGCTTCGAGCTGCCGTTGATGATCGGCGGCGCCACCACGTCCAAGGCCCATACCGCAGTCAAGATCGAGCCCAAGTACAGCAACGATGCGGTGATCTATGTGACCGACGCCTCCCGCGCGGTAGGTGTGGCCACCCAGTTGCTGTCCAAGGAACTCAAGCCCGACTTTGTTGAAAAAACCCGCCTGGACTACATCGAAGTGCGTGAACGCACTGCCAACCGCAGTGCCCGCACCGAGCGCCTGAGCTACGCGCAGGCCGTGGCGGCCAAGCCGAAATACGACTGGGCCGCTTATCAGCCGGCGGTCCCTGCCTTCACAGGCGTCAAGGTGCTGGACAACATCGACCTGCGCACCCTGGCCGAGTACATCGACTGGACGCCGTTCTTCATTTCCTGGGACCTGGCCGGCAAGTTCCCACGCATCCTCACCGATGAAGTGGTGGGTGAAGCGGCAACCTCGCTGTACAAGGATGCCCGCGAGATGCTCGACAAACTGATCGACGAGAAGCTGATCAGTGCGCGCGCCGTGTTCGGCTTCTGGCCAGCCAACCAGGTTGCCGATGACGACATTCAGGTCTACGACGACAACGGTCAGCCCCTGGCCACCTTGCACCACCTGCGCCAGCAGACCATCAAGCCCGATGGCAAGCCGAACTTCTCCCTGGCCGACTTTGTCGCGCCCAAAGACAGCGGCGTCACCGACTACATGGGTGGCTTCATCACCACCGCCGGCATTGGTGCCGAGGAAGTGGCCAAGGCTTACCAGGACAAGGGCGACGACTACAGCTCGATCATGGTCAAGGCCCTCGCCGACCGCCTGGCCGAGGCCTGCGCCGAGTGGCTGCACGAGCAGGTGCGTAAAGAGCACTGGGGTTATGCGCGCGACGAGCACCTGGACAACGAGGCACTGATAAAGGAACAGTACAGCGGCATCCGCCCTGCCCCAGGCTACCCGGCCTGCCCGGACCATACCGAAAAAGAAACGCTGTTCCGCCTGCTCGACGGCACAGCCATTGGTGAAACCGGCCCCAGCGGCGTGTTCCTCACCGAGCACTTCGCCATGTTCCCGGCTGCGGCGGTCAGCGGCTGGTACTTTGCTCACCCGAAAGCGCAGTACTTTGCCGTGGGCAAGGTCGACAAGGACCAGATCGACAGCTACAGCGCACGCAAGGGCCAGGATGTCAGCGTCAGCGAGCGCTGGCTGGCACCGAACCTGGGGTACGACAGCTGACGTTCGTGGGGCCGCTTTGCGGCCCCATTTGCCATCTACACTGTCCCTGATTGCCTCTGAATATCCAAGGAGCCAGCATGGACGATTCCAGTCAAGGCAAACCCCCTACCTTCTGGCAGATGCTGCACAGCATCCTGGCCGCCGCGCTGGGTGTGCAGAGCGGCAAGAACCGCGCGCGCGACTTTACCCATGGCAAGGCCAGCCACTTCATCGCGCTGGGCGCACTGTTCACCTTGGTGTTCATCCTGATCCTGATCGGCCTGGTACGACTGGCGCTGCACCTGACCGCCCACTGAAACGCAACCCGCCCGCGTAATTCCCTTGCGCGGGCGGCTCAAGTTGCATCACGGCCTGGAGCTGAGGCTATTGGTGGCTGACCCAGTACACGGCAGTGACCACCACCAGGACGATCAGGCAGAGGATCGCCCAGGCATCGACGCTGCTGTCAGCTTTGCGGACCTTGGTTGTATTTCCCATTGCATTGCCTCTTGTAGTGGTTATGGGAATGCACTTCACAACCAGCAGTTAAGACGAGCAATGCCCTTCTCTCAAGCAGGGTTTTTCAGTAGTCGACAGGTGACGTCAGGAAGGGATACCGGTAAGTCGGCGGGCGTCCTTGGGCGCTGAAACGCTGGAAGTCGACACCATAGTCGTCCTGTTCCGCCAGCTTGAGCCAACGCTTTGCCTTGTCTGGATCGATCGACTGCAAAACCGGCATCACATGGTCGCGCTGACCATCCCGTGCGATATCCACACCATAGGCATCGTCATGCAGCATGACCATGGCCCAGCCGCCGAGACTGAAATGCCCACCCATCAGCACCCCCAGGCGCCCTTCGATACGCGCTCTCAAGGCCTCGGGGGAGCTGTTGACGGCGCTGAACACTACATCTTGCCCAGGCTTGCGCCCCGCAGCCTCGAACGCGCGCATGGCGCCAAAGGCCATTTCGTCGTTGGCCGACCACACCAGCTTGATATCCGGGTAGCGCTGCTGCAACTGCTGCGCCTGTTCAAAGGCGCGCTGGCGGTTCCAGCCACCGTAAACCATCTGCCGCAGGCGCACCTGAGGGAAGTCGGCCAAGGCGCGACGCATGCCTTCTTCACGCAACTGCGAGGCGGGCGTGGTCTTGAGCCCGGCGAAAGCCACCAGGTCCACCGGCTCGTTACTGGGCGGCAGCAAAGCGACCATCTGGTGCAGCATCTGGTAACCGGCCTGCTCGTCATTGGCCGTCAAGGCCCCTAACAAAGCGCCGTACTTTGCGGGCTGGGCTTGAATGCTGCTCGCCTGGCTGGCGGTCAGCCCGTTGTTGACCAGTAACAGCTTGACCCCGCTACCTTGCGCCAGGCGAATGATCTGCGGCGCAACGTACCGCTCGTTGACCAGCACGAGGTATTCCGGGCGCTGCGGGCCCTTGAGCACCGCCCGGGCCTGGCTCAGGGCGCGCTCGGGATTACGGGCGCTGTATTGCACCTGCAGCGCCATGCCCAGGTCATCAGCCGCCGCTTGCATGAAGCGCGAGTAGCTGACCCAGAACGTCTCTGCGGGTAGGCCCGGATTGAGGAAAACCACCGAAGCGGCCTGAACGCTGGCTGCCAGCGGCAGGCTCAGGCACAAGCTGTAGCACAATGCCTTGAGCATGCGGTTACATCCTTACCAACAAACCCGCGAGTATAAACCTGCGGCGCTGAGTGACGGATAAACGCCAGTCAATCTCACTTAGTTCGTTTGGTTCTTTTCATATGCAAAAACATCACTTTAGCGCATAAACGCAACCTGATATCGTTTCCCCGCTCCGAACCGGAGTGCGCGGCCGTGCGCGCGAATAGCTGCATGCAGCCTGAGACAGGACTTTTATGTACGTATACGACGAGTACGATCAGCGGATCATCGAGGACCGCGTCAAGCAGTTCCGTGATCAGACCCGCCGCTACCTGGCCGGTGAGCTGAGCGAAGAAGAATTCCGCCCTCTGCGCCTGCAGAACGGCCTCTATATCCAGCGTTTCGCCCCGATGCTGCGCGTCGCCGTGCCCTACGGCCAGCTGAACGCCCGCCAGGTTCGCACACTGGCCAAGATCGCCCGCGATTACGACAAGGGCTATGCCCACATCTCCACCCGCCAGAACGTGCAGTACAACTGGCCGGCACTTGAAGACATCCCGGACATCCTTGCCGAACTGGCCACCGTGCAGATGCACGCGATCCAGACCAGCGGCAACTGCCTGCGCAACACCACCACCGACCAGTTCGCCGGTGTTGCCGCAGACGAAATCATCGACCCGCGCCCCTGGTGCGAGATCGTCCGCCAGTGGACCACCTTCCACCCGGAATTCGCCTACCTGCCGCGCAAGTTCAAGATCGCGATCAACGGCTCGAAAGAAGACCGCGCGGCCATCGAAGTGCACGACATCGGCCTGGAGCCGGTGCGCAACGCTGCCGGTGAGCTGGGCTTCCGCGTGCTGGTCGGGGGCGGCCTGGGCCGTACCCCGGTGGTCGGTTCGTTCATCAACGAATTCCTGCCGTGGCAGGACCTGATCAGCTATCTGGACGCCATCCTGCGCGTGTACAACCGTTACGGCCGTCGTGACAACAAGTACAAGGCGCGGATCAAGATCCTGGTCAAGGCCCTGACCCCGGAAGTGTTCGCCGAGAAGGTCGAGGCCGAAATGGCCCACCTGCGTGGCGGCAGCACCACCCTGACCGAAGAAGAAGTACAGCGTGTTTCGCGCCACTTCATCGACCCGGACTACCTGGCCCTGGACAACGTCGACTACAGCGCCCAGGACGCCGAATACCCAGGCTTCGCCCGCTGGCGCTCGCGCAACACCCGCGCCCACAAGCGCCCTGGCTACGTGGCCGTGACCCTGTCGCTCAAGCCCACCGGCGTTGCCCCGGGCGACCTGACCGACAAGCAGCTGGACGCCGTGGCGGACCTGGCAGAGCGCTACAGCTTCGGCTTCCTGCGCACCTCGCACGAGCAGAACATCATCCTCGCCGACGTCGAGCAGCGTCAGCTGCACGCCCTGTGGCTGGAGCTGCGCGAAGGAGGTTTCGCCACGCCGAACATCGGCCTGCTGACCGATATCATCTGCTGCCCTGGCGGTGACTACTGCTCGCTGGCCAACGCCAAGTCGATCCCGATCGCCGAATCCATCCAGCGCCGCTTCGACGACCTGGACTACCTGTTCGACATCGGCGAGATCGACCTGAACATCTCCGGCTGCATGAATGCCTGCGGCCACCACCACGTCGGCCACATCGGCATCCTCGGCGTGGACAAGAAGGGCGAGGAGTTCTACCAGGTGTCCCTGGGCGGCAACGCCGCGCGCGACGCGAGCCTGGGCAAGATCCTTGGCCCGTCCTTCGCCCAGGACGACATGGCCGACGTGATCGAGAAGCTGATCGCCGTGTACGTGGAGCAACGTACCGAGGAAGAGCGCTTCATCGACACCTACCAGCGTATCGGCATCGACCCTTTCAAGGAACGCGTCTATGCAGCGAATCATTAAGAACAACCAGATCGTCGACGAAACCTGGCACCTGCTGCCCAAGGAAACCACGATCGACGAACTGACCAACTGCGACGACTACATCGTCCCGCTGCAACTGTGGCGTGACCATGCCCATATGCTCAAGGCTCGCGACGGTGGCCTGGGCGTGTGGCTGGACAGCGATGAACAAGCGGAAGAGATCGGTGATGACGTGCAGCACTTTCAGGTCATCGCCCTGAACTTCCCGGCCTTCACCGATGGGCGCAACTACTCCAATGCGCGCCTGCTGCGCGACCGCTACCAGTTCAAGGGCGAGCTGCGCGCCATTGGCGACGTACTGCGTGACCAGTTGTTCTACCTGGCCCGCTGCGGTTTCGATGCCTTCGCCATCCGTGCCGACAAGGACCCGGAAGATGCCCTGCAAGGGCTGAAGGACTTCTCGGTGACCTACCAGGCCGCCACCGACGAGCCGCTGCCGCTGTTCCGCCGCCGCTGATCGTCTCCCGGCATGGTCCACCGCACGGTGGGCCATGCTGCAGTTCATGCAGCCACCTCGCTGCACGGCTTTTCAACCCCTGCGGTCAATGGGCCTTCTGCTTACCCCCCAGGGATCCAGTTCTGCAGCCCCGTCCCGTTCTGCCCGCAGCCGAGCCAGTGCTTCACGCACGCGCTCCATGACCGTCTCACTCAGCTGGTTCTGTTCGAGGTTGACCGTGTGCGGGTGCGCTTCGACCCAGCTCAACGCCTCCTCGCTCAATGTCACGATCCGGTTGCCACGCAAGTCTACGACCAGGTTTGGCTGGCGCTGCAGCAACGCCAGCGGAAAACTGCGAAGGCCCGTGGCACGCAACGACACGTACTGCAGGTGAACGTTGTAGCGCAACTGTGGCGCTACCCCTAATGGGTTAGCGTCAAGGTTTAGCACCTCCAGCCTGGAGAACCATTCCAGCCGCAACTGGCTTTGCGCGTCGAGTGTTATGAGATTGTTCTGCATGAAGAGCTGGGTCAACCTGCCCAGAAGATTCAACTGTGCCGGGACAGTGAGCAAGCGGTTCGCTGCGACATCGAGAGTGCTCAGTTGCACAAGGTTGCCAATACTGTCCGGCAACGCACTCAGGAGATTACCGCTCAATTGCAAGCTTTCAAGGCTTGCCAGTTGCCCAATCCGCCCATCAAGCGCAGCGATCTGGTTGAAGGAGAGGTCCAGATGGGTCAGTTCGGTCAACTGCTCGATGCCAGCCGGTAGATCGGCAAGTTGATTGCCACTGAGGTCCAGAGCGTTCAATTCGCTCAAGTACTGCAACCCCGGCACCGTTTCGAGCATGTTGCCGCCAAGGTTCAATGTGCGCACCCGCGGCAAGTGCTCAAGCCCATCAAGCGTTCGCAAGCAATTGCCAGAGAAGTCGACTGTTTCCAGATTGGGAAAACGACGCAGGAAATCAGCCTCGATAACCGTAATCTGATGGTTGCACACTGACAGGTCACGTATTTGTTCAAACATGATGCCTGGGGGCAGCACGGGTAAAGAACTGACGGTCCACCCTTCGCTGCTCGAACGCCGGGGCGGGACATCATTGCTGTAATCCGACTGCCAGAAATGGCGCAGGACACCCGCCAGATAGGACCGCGCCAGATATTCCGGGTCGCCAGGCTCCCCGCACCACATCGCCAGGCTACTGTCCAGACGCCTCGACAGATGGGCAAACGCGCGCGAGCCAGGACCATGAGGTAGCTCGAGTCGATACCACGTCCGGTAGTTGCCGCGGGCCAGCGCCAGCGTCAACGCGACCTCCTCCTGCGTGCGCTGCTCTGCAATTCCAGCGCCTGCATTGCTCGGTGCCTGCTCTTGCTCGCCATTGGCCGCTAGTGCGGCTTGCCGTTCTGTGTAGGCTTGCCGTATGGCCGCGAACTGATCGGCGTACGCGAGCCGTACATGATCCTGCCAGAATGCCTGCTGAGCCAGGAACTGGCTCAGCGCCTCAGCTGTTTCGGCCTCGTACACCGCGGCCTCGGCTGCGACCAGTTGGTCCGGCGTCACGTTGGCGACATGCTTGAAACTCAGATAGGTCGGTTGGCCGTAGATACCCAGCGACTCTGCAAGCTGTACCCGGAAGGCCAGGTAAATCTCACTTGGCTTGAAGGGCACCGAGCGCTGGCTCAGGCTTTCGATGTACCGCTCAGCGAAGCGGTTCACCTGATCAAGCCTGAACAACTCACGGCCCAGGCTGCGCAGCGCTTGCTCGACTTGCCTACCGCGCACGCCATCGGTGCGCAACGCCACCTGCAGGTGGACGATCAAGGCATCGAGGTCGGCGCCTGCGCCTGGTACCGCTGCCTGATGGAATACCGCCCGTCGAATATGAGCATGGTTGTACATGGCATAAAGCAGCTCACCCACACGACGCCGCATGTCTTCGGTTTCAAGAGCAAATTTTTCGGTCTGCAGCAACGCTGTGAGAAAAGCAAAGAACTCTTCGCAGCCTGGCTCTTGCGCCAGCGCCTGCCAGTACCTGCGACGCGGCGCAGCCTCGCGCTCGGTCAGCCCTTCGAGCCACGGGGCAATGCCCTCTGCGCCCTGCTGGCCGATCGCTTCAGGCTCGATCGCCAGCCGCTCGAGTGCAACCGGTGATAGCGGATTGCCCTGCAAGCTTGCGCAGCCGGGGTTGGCGCGTAACCAGCCGGCCTGCGCTTCACTGATGTCGACGATGCGATTGTTACGCAAATCGAGCTGTTCCAGCTGTGCCAGTGCACTGGTATCCGGTATCGAGGTCAGCCGGTTGGAAGACAAGTCCAGGCGCCGTACATTGGGAAAGCGGGCGAGCAAGCCCTCGCTGAGCGCCGTCAGATCAAGATTGCGCAGTACCAGGGAAGTCACATGGTCGAAGTGAACGCGCTCCGGCAGTTCGGGCAGACTACCCAGGCGTGAACCCTCCAGAATCAACGCAGGATGGCCGTCAGTGTCGTGAGTGCGACGTTGCCAGGCGTGACGAATCCGCCGTGCCATGCGCGCCCGCCGGATCAACTGAATCGGCCCCGACGATTGCCGACGCCACAGCCCCAACGCCTGATCAAGCGTTCGCAGCTCTTCACACAGGCGCAGGTAGTGATTCCAAGGTGTCAGCCCAAGCGTGCGGGCGTTCTGCTCAAACTGCTCCATCGCGCTTTCGTCGAAATCGGGGAACAGCCGTTGAATACCCCGACGCAATGCGCGATTGCTGCTTTCGCCACGGCCACTCAAGGGGTAACCCAGGCGCCCGTCGCCCAGCCGTACCGGCGGCCTGAAACCAAGGCCGACTGGCGCCATGCGCAACAGTGAAGCGGCGAGCTCGCGTTCTTCGCTGGCCCATTGCGACATGGCCTGGGCCAGTGTTTCGGGGGCGTCGCTGGCATCGCCCAACATTCGTTTCTGCCAGGGATCGAGCTGCAGCAACAGGGCCTGGAACAGGCTGTCGTCAGCTCTGGCCAATGGCAACGGGTTTGCGCGCGCATCCAGCGCCTGATACCCCTGGGCCGTTCGAAGCACGGTGCGTACCTCGCTGGCCGCTTGCGCTCCGGCCGACGCAGTCATTTCACCCGACAGCGTGTCACCGCGCAGCTCGATGCGCACTCCTCGCCACGGTGCGCGCTCGGCGATCATGCCCAATGCCAGTTGCTCGGTATCACGATTGATTGCTGCGGTTTGAAGCAGGCCCGCACAAGCGCGGTCCAGGCGCGTATCGCGCACGTACCAGCGCGCCTGCTCGGCCAAGGCCAACGGCACACGCTGGTGCGCGAGCATATGCTCCACCTGGTCCTCGGGCGCATGTTCGATGATCTCACGCGCACCCATTACCGACAGGCCGGGAAAGTCCCGGCGAAGCAGGGTTTCGGCTTCGCCGGGCATGGGCTGCTGAGCCTGCAGCTGCCGCTCGAAGGCCTCCCCGTTCAGCTCTGGCCGCTGAGCGTGCAACTGCTGCCTCTGCACCGCATCGTGCAAGCGCGCCGGCGCCTGTGCCTGTTCCACATGCAAACGGCGCAGTTGGTCCTGGTTGAACCCCGTTGCCCGCATCACCGCGTGTATGGCCTGCTCATCGAGGTGCCCCCAGCCCGCGTCGAGGTCCTGAAACAGCTCAGCGCTGGCGTGCCATTCCTGGGGCGTCTCCAGTTCATGCTGCCAGCAAGCGCCCTCGTTGCCCTCGAGCAGCGGCGCATAAGCATTGGGACGCACGGGATGGCGGATGCGACGCTGCTGCGTTTGAGCTTCCAGGTAGGTCAAATGGCTGGCCAAGGGTGTACGCACATACTCTGCACCTTGCAGACTGATCAACTCACCGACTGCTCCTCGGTCTCGGACGGCATAGCCTGGCAGCCTGGGGTCACTCAACTTCAATGTATGTTCATCCGTGTAGACCGGCACTAGATCTGCGACGCGAGCATCCTCCACCAGGCGGTGCGAAGCCGCGCCTGCGCCGGCATTGACTGCTGTCATAGCCACGGTTTGCGCTACGCAATACAAGTGCTCCAGCGCGCTCTGGCGGTCCCCCAAGCGCCAATCGGCATAGCCCTCGTACACGTCGTCAGCCACCTGCAACGCGGTGATCCCCAGCAATGGCAAAGCCAGTGCAGGTAGCGCGAAGCTCGCCAGGCCCAACGCATCGATGGCAAAGCTCAGGTAGAAATGCAGGCGCCTGTCGCGCTGCTGCGCGTCCACTTCGGCAGTGGGTATGGCGTGCACTTTGGCATTGTCCAAAAGGGTGTCGATCAGTTGGCGGCGCAGGTATTCGAACAACGGCTGCTCGATAGGCTCGTAACGACCATCGAGCTGGACCGGCACATTCTCGGCAGTATCACTCAGCGCCTGGGTCAAGGCACGGGTGTAGGCACTCCGGTCACGCTCACCGATAAAGCGTTCGAAGAATTCGACGTAACCGGGCAAACGGAACTGTTTACCCAACGTCATGAACAGCGATGCCCAAGAGGTATACCAGGTCAGCGGGCCTTGAGGATCATCAGGGATCCAGCACAATATGCCCTCGAACTCGTCACCGGTCGCGCGCTGATGGGTTATCTCGAACGCCACCGCGCCCCGCACCAGCCGGCCGAACACACGCAGTTGCATGGGCCGCAGCCCAGAGATGGAGGGGGGTGTAGCTGAGATCAAGTCAATCAGCGGGGCACAGTGTTCATAGGCATGCCTTGCTATTTCACCATTGACCAGTGCCAGCCTCAGCGCCGCCTCGAGACTCGTGCGATAACCTGCCTCGATCAGCGTGCTCAGTTGTTTCCCCGCTTCACCACCGGGCGTCAACTGCGCGCGCAGGTACGCCTGGTAACGCCCCCCCAGGTCGAGCGAGCGGCACAGGGCAAAGAATGCTTTGGGCGAGAGCGCGCAAGCATTCCCTGATGCATCCAGCACCGCAGTGCCCTGCATGATGCTGGTGGCGAACGTTTCACCTTCGGTAAAGTTATGCAACGCCGATTGCAGCAGGCTGTGCTGGTAGATCTGCTCTTTGACCCCATCCGGCACTTGCGCAACATGCGAGGGATATCGCTGCAGGGTTCTGCGCCGCAGCGTGGCCCGACGCACATCGACACCAAGTTGATGTTCCGCCTGCAGAGCTTCTCGCAGCAGCGGCTCGGCAAATGCATCGAGTGGGGTGATCCGCGCCAGCCATTCGTGCAACTGATGCTGTAGCTGCTGTTGTCGCTGCTGGCTCTGGAGCAAGCTGTTGAGGGTGTCGGACGCAAGTTCGGTCAGCCAGGCGGGCAAGCGACTGGCAATCAAGGCATTGGTGGAGTCATCAGTGAACGGCTGACTGGGCATCGCGGGCTCCTAGGGCGCAAAACAGCGATTGCACCACCGCGTGACGAGGCTTTTGCGTTAACTATTGCAACCTGCCTACGTGACAGACGTTCACGTTTGCACAAGCCCTGCCGATAACAGTTACAACTGCTGACCAGAAAGGAAGCTGGCGATGAACCCGATCACCTCAGTGGTGCGCCTGACCCCTGTCGCCCACATCACCCACCGTGCACCTCAGGTACCAGCCACCCTGCCGACAGAAGCGCCGATGACATCCCCGAGCACGGCGGTAAGCCTTGGCCAGCAAGAAAGCCGCGTCGACACCCAGACCTACACGGCCAAAGGTACCCTCGGTAAAGCGCAGACACAGTATGTGTGGGAGCAGGACGGCATCGACAAACTCAGCATGTACATGCTGAGCGCCATTCAGGCTTCCTCCCCAGCAGCGCGCTTCCAAGGGCTTGGCGCTGCCCTGTTGGAGCAACTGGCGGCCAGCGGTGGCCAGCGTATCTCGCAATCCGGGCTGGCGATCGATGATGGCGCGACAACCGACCCGTTGCTGCTGGCCATGCAGCAGGCCAGGTTGCGCGAACACGCCACCAGCAGCGTCAGCTTCAACCTCACTACCGGCTCAGGCGCCACCGTGACGGTGGGGCTCTACAGCAGCACCAACGGCCTGGCCGTGGATGCCGACGTGCAAGGCGGTACGTTGACCACTGACGAGCTCAAAGGCTTGGCAGCGCTTGCGAACAGCTTCCAGGCTGCCCTCAACGGGCTGACCCAGGAACCACCCAGCCTGCAGCTGGGCGCACTGGTCAAGCTCGACCCGGCGCTGTTCACCGGCTTGCAGTTGAATGCCAAATTGCAGAATGCCGGCGGCGACCAGCAAACCTTCGACCTGCAACTGAACGAAGATTCCCGCAACCTCACACTGCAAGGCGCCAACGGCACGGTCAGGATGAACCTCGACACCCAGGGCGGCGCGCTGCTGGGCAGCCAGGCTCAGCGTCAGGCAGCTGTGGCCAATTACCTGACCCAGTTCGACGCAGCACAAAAGCGCGGCCATGGTGACGCGCAACTGATGGCACTGTTCAAGGATGCCTTCAGCCAGCTCAACAGCGTGGACGATACCAGCAAGCGCCCTGCAGGCCATGACCTGGCGCAGAACACGGCCAGCCGCCTGCTGTTGAGCGGCCTGGCCGACTTCGATGCCGCGATCACGCAGACCGAACAGAAGATCAATCCGATGCGGCCTGAAGAAGTGGACCACTTCGACTACAAGGTTTCGCAATCGACCACTCTGCAAGGCCCGGCAGCGAACCTGGCCGTGGAGCAGGCGCAACAGGCAAGCATGAAAGCCGCCTGGCATGAAGGCTTGAACCCGCTCGTCGGCCTGACCCTGACCCGCGACAACAAAACGCAGAACTACAGCTATCACACGATTGACGACCAATCCCGCAGCAGCACTCGCCTGGCGTTCGCCGACAACGCCCTGGTCGAGGCGACCGCGACTCAAGAGGCCAGCCAGAAAGAGCGCGTGCGCACCTATCAGGAGGGCGTGCTGCAGGACGATACGACCCATAGCGCAGCGGCAGCCCAGTCTCGTGAACTGCTGGACATGCTTGACGAGATGCTCAGCCAGGATCGGGCTGCGCGGCGTGCAGGGCTGGCCTCTACGCTGCAAGAGCAGGTGGCTGGCATGGGCCATCTGTGGCGACTGCAGTCGGCTCCTGGGCAGATCACCACGTGAGTCGAGACTGACAGGGCTTATTCACGGCGTTCGAATCACGAGCCCAGGGATGACTCGTGATTTCTGGTCAAAAGACCTTGGCGTTGTGCCGTCTTAATCAAGCCCTGCAAAACTTGCACACTGCTCCCCATTCGAACGAGGTCGGCAGCAGGGCGCCCAAGCTCTGGTTCAACCTCAATCACTCAGCAGGAGCAGCCCCATGAGCATTCCATCCTTCGGCCTTGGCACCTACCGCCTCACCGGCCAGGCCGTCATCGACTCGGTAAAGTCCGCCCTGGCGCTGGGCTACCGCGCCATCGACACCGCGCAGATCTACAAGAACGAAGCCGACGTAGGCCAGGCCATTGCCGAAAGCGGCGTACCGCGCAGCGAGCTGTTCATCACCACCAAGATCTGGGTCGACAACCATGGCGCATACAAGCTTGCCCAAAGCTTGCGCGAGAGCCTTGCCAAGCTGCGTACCGACTACGTCGACCTGCTGCTGATCCACTGGCCAGCCCCAGGCAAGGGCATCGAACTGGCCGAGTACATGACAGCTTTGGCCGAAGCCAAAAAACTCGGCCTGACCCGTCAGATCGGCGTGTCAAACTTCAATATCGAACTCACCCGCCAAGCCATCGAGGTGGTCGGCAAAGACGAAATCGCCACCAACCAGGTCGAGCTCAGCCCCTACCTGCAAAACGCCAAACTGGCTGCCTACCTCAAGGATCAGGGCATCACCCTCACCTCGTACATGACCCTGGCCTACGGCAAAGTGCTGAAGGACCCGGTGCTGGCCGAGATCGCCGCCAAGCACAAGGCCACGGTCGCCCAGGTGGCCCTGGCCTGGGCCATGCAGCAGGGATACGCAGTGATCCCCTCCTCCACCAAGCGCGAGAACCTGGCCAGCAACCTGCTCGCCTGCAGCCTGAGACTGGATGCCGACGACATGGCGCGCATCGCCTCGCTCGAGCGCAATGGCCGTGAAGTCAGCCCGGATGGCCTGGCGCCCGCCTGGGACTGATTACCCGCTGCATGTCGGTACCGGCCTGTTCCTGGCCGGTACCACTGCTCATTGACCTTTGAACCGGAGCTCCTGATGAGCACGCTTTCCCCAAAACGGGTTTTGTTTGCCCTGGCTATCGGCGCCTTCGGCATCGGTACCACCGAATTCACGCCCATGGGCCTGCTGCCGGTAATCGCGCAAGGCGTCGATGTGAGCATCCCCAGCGCGGGCATGCTGATTACCGCCTATGCCATCGGCGTGATGGTCGGTGCGCCGATCATGACCCTGCTGTTCAGCCGCTTTGGCAAACGCGCCGCACTGATGGCGCTGATGGCCATCTTCACCCTCGGCAACCTGCTCTCGGCACTCTCCCCGGACTACTACACCTTGCTCGCCTCGCGGCTGGTCACCAGCCTCAACCACGGTGCCTTCTTCGGCCTGGGCGCAGTGGTCGCCGCCAGCGTGGTCCCCAAGGACAAACAGGCCAGTGCCGTGGCAACGATGTTCATGGGCCTGACCATCGCCAATATCGGCGGCGTACCTGCGGCGACCTGGGTCGGCCAGCAGGTCGGCTGGCGCATGGCCTTTGCCGGTACTGCAGTACTCGGCCTGTTGGCCATGGCCGCCCTGTGGTACGCGCTGCCCAAAGGTGAGCGTGGCAGCGTGCCCCACGTGCGCAAAGAGCTGGCGGTCATCGCCCGCCCCAGCGTGCTGCTGGCGATGGCTACCACCGTGCTTGGCGCCGGTGCCATGTTCACCCTGTACACCTACGTAGCGCCGGTGCTGGCGGAACTGACCGGCGCTTCAAACAGCTTCATCACCCTCGGCTTGGTGCTGATCGGTGTCGGTTTCACCTTGGGCAACAGCCTGGGTGGGCGCCTGGCCGACTGGTCGCTGGACGGCGCTGCGCGCATCTTCCTCGGTGCTCTGGCGCTGATCATGTTGCTGATGCCGCTGCTACTGGGCAGCCACATTGGTGCGGCCGTCGCGCTGCTGGTCTGGGGCGTGTTCACCTTCGCCGTGGTGCCGCCCTTGCAGATGCGCGTCATGACTGCCGCCATCGAGGCACCAGGGCTTGCATCGTCAATCAACGTCGGCGCATTCAACCTTGGCAATGCCGTTGGCGCGGCACTGGGTGGCACGGTGATCAGCCTGGACCTGGGCTATGCCGCAGTGCCCATGGCCGGCGGCGTGCTGGCGGCGGCGGCCCTGGTGCTGGTATGGCTGGGCGGGCGCGGCAAGGCTGTCGACAAGGCCTTGGGCGCCGCGGTTTAGCCGCTGGCGCAAGCGCTGCACTCTTGCAACGGGCGCAATTATGAAGTGCCCGTTGCAGCCATTCCCCCCAATGCCGCTACAGCAGTACTCTCCTCTACGCCAACCACCGCCAAGGAGCCCCCCCATGTCCCGCCCTCCATTGCCTCCCTTTACCCGCGAAAGCGCCATCGAAAAAGTCCGCCTGGCCGAGGATGGCTGGAACAGCCGTGACGCGGCCAAGGTATCGCTGGCATACACCCCCGATACCGTATGGCGTAACCGTGTCGAGTTCCCGCGGGGCCGTGCCGAGGTCCAAGCCTTTCTGGCCCGCAAGTGGAACCATGAACTGGAGTACCGACTGATCAAGGAGTTGTGGGCATTCACCGACAACCGCATTGCGGTGCGCTATGCCTACGAATACCACGACGACAGCGGTCAGTGGTTCCGTGCCTATGGCAACGAAAACTGGGAATTCGCCGCCGATGGCCTGATGCACAATCGCCACTCGAGCATCAACGAGCAGCCTATCGCCGAAGCGGACCGCAAGTTCCGCTGGCCCTTGGGACGTCGCCCGGACGACCATCCGGGGCTCAGCGAACTGGGGCTCTGACCGCCTTGGGGGCAGAGGGTCGATGCGCCTGCTGGCAATGACATCAGGTCGTCCGCGTGTGGATCATGTCGAACGGCTACTGCCAAAAATGCCAGTTTCCGGCTTCTCTCCCTCCCATTACGCTTTTCTGCGCAACGTTCCCACTCCCACAAGGACAGTGCCCATGGAAAAGCGAGCAATTATCATGCTGGTTGCCGGCCTCGCCGGCGCAGCGCCCCACGCACCGGCAGCTGAACTGCCAGGACGCATTGCAACCGTCGAACATCACACTGCAGCGTGTTTTACCCCTGAAACCTCCGTCAACTGTGAAGTATCGGCAGTGGTTGAGAGCAATGGAAAACTGCTCTTGGCCAACGACAAACGCTTGCCTGCCACGGGGGGGCCGGCCCTGTTCACGCTTGACCTTGAGCAGGGCAAAATCAGTGGTGAGCCTGCGGTGCTGCCTGGGGATGCGTTAAAAGAAGCCGATAAATACGAGGCGCTGACGAAGACGCTGGATGGCCGATACATCATCGCCAGCACCGCCTTCAACAAAGCCGGTACCCAACAAGATCCACGTGCTGACACACTCAGCACCCTCTTGTACTGGCCCGTGGACGATCCTGAAGCTGCAAAACCCTTGTCGCCCTCATCACGAGGCGGGGTAACAAGCTCAATTAGACTGCGCAAACAGATCAGCGAAGCCATTGGTGCGCCTTACTTTCAAATCGAAGGCATTACCATGGCGCCGAGCGAACCGGCGCACGAAAAAGCGGCAGATGGCCAACTGATCATCGGCATTCGCAAACAGGGAAACAGCAGTGCTGACTCGTATTTCGGCTTTCTACTTATTTCAGCGCATGTGAAGTTCAATAATGGAACCATGGAGCTTGTGGAGGCGTTCAAAACCATCCAGAACTTCAACCTCCAGGCGCAAGGCAAGACACTCGGGCTATCAGGTATCGAGTATGACCGGTTCAACAAAGACAGACTCTACGCGGTGACCAGCTTCGAGCAGCAATCCGTTGATGCTGCGGGCAAAAAATCCACTGAAATAGGTGGTTTTCTATGGGCCGTACCGTTCACAGCGGGGAAGCCGGGCACGCCCAAACTTCTGACACGCGAAGACGGCAGTGCGCTGGTGTTCAGCAACAAGCCCGAAGGTGTAGAGGTCCTGGATGCGCACCAGATCATCGTTGTTCACGACGATGACCGCGTTGAGGTGACAACCTCCGAGGCAGGCATCAAACGGGGTGATAATGAGTTTGCCTACAGCAAGATCATTTTCCCGTAAACCCACCCTTGGCCTACCCTGACGCCGGGAGGCCTTTTTTGAGGTTTTCACGCCCTTGACGATGTGGGCGGGCGCCGCATTCCATTCGCTATGCCTCCAACGGCGCCCTCAAGCGCCAAAGGCATCAGCACAAACCGCAAAATAAGGTCTACGCTTGCGACAGCGCAGCAGTACGCCTGGCCATCAGTGCCATGCGCTGACGCGCCCTGGCGTGTGGCAGGCTGCCTGCACCCGGCGCCTGCCTCCTGGTACTGTCGAGCCGCCTGCCCCACCCGCTCATCAGCCGGTCATCGCTAAATCGATAAAGTATTGACCCAGAGCGGCACAAGCCGCACCGCAAGCTGCTAGAACACGAGTCTTTCGCATTTGCAAGCAGAGGGAAATTGCCAGACGAGCTTTACAAGCCACGGAACAGTCAATCAAAAGCACCAGAACAAATGCTATTAATTATCATTACTAAAGCTGCACTTCGTTACTCTTTGCAAGAAACATAATTGGCAAAAACGCACGCAATGCCCGAATTTCAAGGCTTTCAGCCAGTTACGAGCGGATTTTGTTCTTAATCCTACGAATAAATTTGCGACAGAAATTTTACTTGCACCGGGTTTACCCATAAAATCAGCGCGATTGATTCAGCTGCGACATTTGGTCACTGCACCTGCGACACCACGTCGCCGCTCTACTTATTTCAGACTGCAGAGCTGGGTCTCTGTATAAGGATCTCTAGCATGTCCGATTCGGCAGGACTCATCGCCCACAACTGGGGCTTTGCCATCTTCCTCCTGGGTGTCGTCGGCCTGTGCGCCTTCATGCTCGGCCTGTCCAGCCTGCTCGGTAGCAAGGCCTGGGGCCGCGCCAAGAACGAACCCTTCGAATCCGGCATGCTGCCCGTCGGCAGCGCCCGCCTGCGCCTTTCCGCCAAATTCTATCTGGTCGCGATGCTGTTCGTGATCTTCGATATCGAAGCCCTCTTTCTCTTTGCATGGTCTGTGTCCGTCCGCGAAAGCGGCTGGACCGGATTCGTCGAAGCGCTCGTTTTCATAGCAATTCTGTTGGCAGGTCTTGTCTACCTTTGGCGCGTCGGGGCACTTGATTGGGCTCCCGAAGGTCGCCGCAAGCGGCAAGCGAAGCTGAAACAATGAGGCTTTGGCAATGCAATACAATCTCACCAGAATCGATCCGGATGCGCCCAACGAGCAGTACCCGGTCGGCGAACGGGAAACCGTTACCGACCAGCTGCTAGAGGACCAGGTCCACAAGAACATCTACATGGGGAAACTCGAAGATGTGCTGCGTGGCGCGGTCAACTGGGGGCGCAAGAACTCCCTCTGGCCGTACAACTTCGGCCTGTCCTGCTGTTACGTGGAAATGACCACGGCCTTCACGGCGCCCCACGACATCGCCCGCTTCGGCGCCGAAGTCATCCGGGCCTCGCCGCGTCAGGCCGACTTCATGGTCATCGCCGGTACCTGCTTCATCAAGATGGCGCCGATCATCCAGCGCCTGTATGAGCAGATGCTCGAACCCAAATGGGTCATCTCCATGGGCTCGTGCGCCAACTCCGGCGGCATGTACGACATCTACTCGGTCGTTCAGGGGGTCGACAAGTTCCTCCCTGTGGACGTCTATGTGCCTGGCTGCCCGCCACGCCCTGAAGCTTTCCTGCAAGGCTTGATGCTGCTGCAGGAGTCGATCGGCCAAGAACGACGCCCGCTTTCCTGGGTCGTTGGTGATCAAGGTATTTACCGTGCCGAGATGCCAGCCCAGAAAGACCTGCGTCGTGAGCAGCGCATTGCCGTAACCAACCTGCGCAGCCCCGACGAAGTCTGATCCAGCGACCTGCCGCCCGCTCCCGAAGGAGCCGGCGGCCTGGCTTCATTCTTAACGTTGACCCAAAGCGACCGAGACCATGACAGCGGACAACGCTATTTTCATTCCGCCTTACAAGGCTGACGACCAGGATGTGGTCGTCGAACTGCACAACCGTTTTGGCGCCGAAGCATTCGTCGCCCAGGAAACCCGCACCGGCATGCCCGTGCTGTGGGTCAAGCGCGCCCAGCTCAAAGAGGTGCTCAGCTTCCTGCGCGGCGTCACCAAGCCATACAGCATGCTGTACGACCTGCACGGTGTCGACGAACGCCTGCGCACACAGCGTCGCGGCCTGCCTGCCGCCGATTTCAGTGTGTTCTACCACCTGATGTCGGTCGAGCGTAACAGCGACGTGATGATCAAGGTGTCGCTCAGCGAAGGCGACCTGAACCTGCCGACCGTGACCGGCATCTGGCCAAACGCCAACTGGTACGAGCGCGAAGTCTGGGACATGTTCGGCATCGACTTTGCCGGCCACCCACACCTGAGCCGCATCATGATGCCGCCGACCTGGGAAGGCCACCCGCTGCGCAAGGACTACCCGGCCCGCGCCACCGAGTTCGACCCCTACAGCCTGACCCTGGCCAAGCAGCAGCTTGAAGAGGAATCGGCACGCTTCAACCCGGAAGCCTGGGGCATGAAGCGTCAGGGCGCCAACGAGGACTACATGTTCCTCAACCTGGGCCCCAACCACCCGTCTGCCCACGGTGCGTTCCGTATCGTCCTGCAGCTGGACGGCGAAGAGATCGTCGACTGCGTACCGGACATCGGCTACCACCACCGTGGTGCCGAGAAGATGGCCGAGCGCCAGTCCTGGCACAGCTTCATCCCCTACACCGACCGTATCGACTACCTGGGCGGGGTGATGAACAACCTGCCGTACGTAATGGCGGTAGAAAAGCTGGCAGGTATTCAGGTGCCGCAGAAGGTCGACGTGATTCGCATCATGCTCGCCGAGTTCTTCCGCATTACCAGCCACCTGCTGTTCCTGGGTACCTACATCCAGGACGTCGGCGCCATGACTCCGGTGTTCTTCACCTTCACCGACCGCCAGCGCGCCTACACCGTGATCGAAGCGATCACCGGTTTCCGCCTGCACCCGGCCTGGTACCGCATCGGCGGCGTCGCTCACGACCTGCCGCGTGGCTGGGACAAGCTGGTCAAGGACTTCGTCGACTGGCTGCCCAAGCGCCTGGACGAATACACCAAGGCTGCCCTGCAGAACAGCATCCTCAAGGGCCGTACCATTGGCGTTGCCGCGTACAACACCAAAGAAGCGCTGGAATGGGGCACCACCGGTGCCGGCCTGCGCGCCACCGGCTGCGACTTCGACCTGCGCAAAGCGCGCCCGTACTCCGGCTACGAGAACTTCGAGTTCGAAGTGCCGCTGGCCCACAACGGCGATGCCTACGATCGCTGCATGGTCCGTGTCGAGGAGATGCGCCAGAGTATCCGCATCATCGACCAGTGCCTGCGCAACATGCCGGAAGGCCCGTACAAGGCGGATCACCCGCTGACCACGCCGCCGCCGAAAGAGCGCACCCTGCAGCACATCGAAACCTTGATCACGCACTTCCTGCAAGTCTCGTGGGGCCCGGTCATGCCGGCCAACGAGTCGTTCCAGATGATCGAAGCGACCAAGGGCATCAACAGTTACTACCTGACGAGCGATGGCGGCACCATGAGCTACCGCACCCGGATCCGCACCCCGAGCTACCCGCACCTGCAGCAGATCCCTTCGGTGATCAAAGGCAGCATGGTCGCGGACCTCATCGCGTACCTGGGCAGTATCGACTTCGTTATGGCTGACGTGGACCGCTAAGCATGAACAGCACGCTTATCCAGACAGACCGTTTCGCCCTGAGCGAAACCGAGCGCTCGGCCATCGAGCACGAGATGCACCACTACGAGGACCCGCGCGCGGCGTCCATCGAAGCCCTGAAGATCGTCCAGAAGGAACGCGGCTGGGTGCCGGACGGCGCCATCTACGCCATCGGCGAAGTGCTCGGCATCCCTGCCAGCGACGTCGAGGGCGTGGCCACCTTCTACAGCCAGATTTTCCGCCAGCCTGTCGGCCGCCACATCATTCGTGTGTGCGACAGCATGGTCTGCTACATCGGCGGCCACGAGTCGGTGGTCAGCCAGATCCAGAGCGAACTGGGCATCGGCCTGGGCCAGACCACCGCGGACGGTCGCTTCACCCTGCTGCCGGTGTGCTGCCTGGGCAACTGCGACAAGGCCCCGGCGCTGATGATCGATGACGATACCTTTGGCGACGTGCAGCCTGCTGGCGTTTCCAAGCTGCTGGAGGGTTACGTATGACCATCACTTCCTTCGGCCCGGCCAACCGCATCGCGCGTTCGGCCGAAACTCACCCGCTGACCTGGCGCCTGCGTGACGACGGCGAGCCGGTATGGCTCGACGAGTACCAGGCCAAGAACGGCTACGCTGCCGCCCGCAAGGCACTGGCAGAAATGTCCGCCGACGACATCGTGCAGAGCGTCAAGGACTCCGGCCTCAAGGGCCGTGGCGGCGCGGGCTTCCCCACTGGCGTGAAGTGGGGCCTGATGCCCAAAGACGAATCCATGAACATCCGCTACCTGCTGTGCAACGCGGACGAAATGGAGCCCAACACCTGGAAAGACCGCATGCTGATGGAGCAACAGCCCCATCTGCTGGTCGAGGGCATGCTGATCAGCGCCCGCGCCCTGAAGGCCTACCGCGGCTACATCTTCCTGCGTGGCGAGTACACCACTGCGGCGAAGAACCTCAACCGCGCCATCGATGAAGCCAAGGCTGCCGGCCTGCTGGGCAAGAACATCCTCGGCTCGGGCTTCGACTTCGAGCTGTTCGTGCACACCGGTGCCGGGCGCTACATCTGCGGTGAAGAAACCGCACTGATCAACTCGCTGGAAGGCCGCCGCGCCAACCCGCGCTCCAAGCCGCCCTTCCCTGCCGCCGTGGGTGTGTGGGGCAAGCCGACGTGCGTGAACAACGTCGAGACCCTGTGCAACGTGCCGGCCATCGTCGCCAACGGCAACGACTGGTACAAGTCGCTGGCCCGCGAAGGCAGCGAGGACCACGGCACCAAGCTGATGGGCTTCTCAGGCAAGGTGAAGAACCCGGGGCTGTGGGAGCTGCCATTCGGCGTGACCGCCCGTGAGCTGTTCGAAGACTACGCCGGCGGCATGCGCGACGGCTTCAAGCTCAAGTGCTGGCAGCCAGGCGGCGCCGGTACCGGTTTCCTGCTGCCCGAGCACCTCGACGCGCAGATGTACGCCGGCGGCATCGCCAAGGTCGGCACCCGCATGGGTACGGGCCTTGCCATGGCGGTCGACGACAGCGTCAACATGGTTTCGCTGCTGCGCAACATGGAAGAGTTCTTCGCCCGCGAATCGTGCGGCTGGTGCACCCCCTGCCGGGACGGCCTGCCGTGGAGCGTGAAGATGCTGCGCTCCCTGGAAAACGGCCAGGGCCGTGCCGAAGACATCGAGACCCTGCTGGGTCTGGTCAACTTCCTCGGCCCAGGCCGTACCTTCTGCGCTCACGCACCCGGTGCCGTCGAGCCGCTGGGCAGTGCCATCAAATACTTCCGCTCGGAGTTCGAGGCCGGTGTGGCGCCTGAAAGCGCTGGCACCCTGCGCCCGAACCTGGCAAAGCCGATTGTAGTCGGCGCATAAAAAGATAGAACGCGGGTGGTCCGTGCCACCCGCCAGCCTGCAGGCCGGCCCGAACGATTCGCGGCAGGCCGCAGGCTTACAGATTTCCATTAGCCACGCCCGCTCACGCGGGCCAACGAAGAACTTTGAACAATGGCCACTATCCACGTAGACGGCAAAGCGCTCGAAGTCAACGGTGCAGACAACCTGTTACAGGCGTGTCTGTCGCTCGGCCTCGACATCCCCTATTTCTGCTGGCACCCGGCGCTTGGAAGCGTTGGCGCCTGTCGGCAGTGTGCGGTCAAGCAGTACACCGACGAGAACGACACCCGTGGTCGTATCGTCATGTCCTGCATGACCCCTGCCTCCGACGGCACCTGGATTTCCATCGACGATGACGAATCCAAGGCGTTTCGCGCCAGCGTCGTCGAATGGCTGATGACCAACCACCCGCACGACTGCCCGGTGTGCGAGGAAGGCGGCCACTGCCACCTGCAGGACATGACGGTAATGACCGGCCACAACGAGCGCCGCTACCGTTTCACCAAGCGTACCCACCAGAACCAGGACCTCGGCCCGTTCATCGCTCACGAGATGAACCGCTGCATCGCCTGCTACCGCTGCGTGCGCTACTACAAGGACTACGCAGGCGGCACCGACCTGGGTGTCTATGGCGCCCACGACAACGTGTACTTCGGCCGCGTTGAAGACGGCGTGCTGGAAAGCGAATTCTCCGGCAACCTGACCGAGGTCTGCCCGACCGGCGTGTTCACCGACAAGACCCACTCCGAGCGCTACAACCGTAAGTGGGACATGCAGTTTGCCCCGAGCATCTGCCACGGCTGCTCCAGCGGCTGCAACATCAGCCCGGGCGAGCGCTACGGCGAGCTGCGCCGGATCGAAAACCGTTTCAACGGTTCGGTCAACCAGTACTTCCTGTGCGACCGTGGCCGCTTCGGTTACGGCTACGTCAACCGCACCGACCGCCCACGCCAGCCACGCCTGGCCGATGGCACCAAACTGGGCCTGGACGCCGCCCTGGACAAGGCCGCCGACCTGCTGCGCGGCCGTACCATCGTAGGTATCGGCTCGCCCCGCGCCAGCCTGGAAAGCAACTACGGCCTGCGCGAGCTGGTCGGTGCCGACTACTTCTACTCGGGTATGGAAGCCGGTGAGCTGGCCCGCGTACGTCTGGCCCTGGACGTGCTGAACAACAGCCCGCTGCCAGTGCCGACCCTGCGCGACATCGAAGACCACGACGCAGTGTTCGTGCTCGGCGAAGACCTGACCCAGACCGCCGCCCGCGTTGCCCTGGCCGTGCGCCAGGCCACCAAAGGCAAGGCAGAAGCCATGGCCGAGGCCATGAAAGTCCAGCCCTGGCTCGACGCTGCAGTGAAGAACATCGGCCAGCACGCGCTGTACCCGCTGTTCATCGCCAGCCTGGCTGAAACCAAGCTGGACGACGTCGCCGAAGAATGCGTGCACGCCGCCCCCGCCGACCTTGCGCGCATCGGCTTCGCCGTGGCCCACGCCATCGACCCGAGCGCCCCGGCCGTTGCAGGTCTGGACGACGAAGCCCTGGCCCTGGCCAAGCGCATCGCCGACGCCCTGGTCGCCGCCAAGCGCCCGCTGGTGGTGGCCGGTACCTCGCTGGCCGACCCTGCACTGATCGAAGCTGCCGCAAACATCGCCAAGGCCCTGAAGCTGCGCGAGAAAAACGGCTCGCTGAGCCTGGTCGTACCTGAGGCCAACAGCCTTGGCCTGGCCATGCTCGGTGGCGAGTCCGCCGATGCCGCGCTGGATGCGGTCATCAGCGGCAAGGCCGACGCCATCGTGGTGCTGGAAAACGACCTGTACACCCGCATACCGGCCGCCAAGGTCGATGCCGCCCTGGCAGCTGCGAAGGTCGTAATCGTCGCCGACCATTCCAACACTGCCACCCTGGAACGTGCCCACCTGGTGCTGCCAGCGGCCTCGTTCGCCGAAGGCGACGGTACCCTGGTCAGTCAGGAAGGCCGTGCCCAGCGCTTCTTCCAGGTGTTCGACCCGCAGTACCTGGACAGCAGCATCCTGGTTCACGAAGGCTGGCGCTGGATGCACGCCCTGCGTGCCACCCTGCTGAACAAGCCGGTCGACTGGACCCAGCTGGACCACGTCACCAGCGCCTGCGCCGAAGCCGCCCCGCAACTGGCCGGCATCGTCAACGCGGCGCCTTCTGCGGCGTTCCGCATCAAGGGCATGAAGCTGGCCCGTGAGCCGCTGCGCTACTCCGGCCGTACCGCGATGCGCGCCAACATCAGCGTGCACGAGCCACGCACCCCGCAGGACAAGGACACCGCGTTCGCCTTCTCCATGGAAGGCTACTCGGGCTCCGCCGAACCGCGCCAGCAGGTGCCGTTCGCCTGGTCGCCGGGCTGGAACTCGCCGCAAGCCTGGAACAAGTTCCAGGACGAGGTCGGTGGCCACCTGCGTGCCGGTGACCCGGGCGTGCGCCTGATCGAATCGCAAGGCGATCGCCTGACCTGGTTCAACACCATTCCGGGCGCCTTCAACCCGGCCCGTGGCACCTGGACCGCAGTACCGTTCTTCCATCTGTTCGGCAGCGAAGAAAGCTCTTCGCGCGCTGCACCGGTTCAAGAGCGCATCCCTGCCGCCTACGTGGCACTGGCCAAGTCCGAGGCCGACCGCCTGGGCGTCAACGAAGGCGCGCTGCTGAGCCTGAACGTGGCCGGTGTGGCCCTGCGCCTGCCGCTGCGCATCAATGAAGAACTGGGCGCTGGCCTGGTCGCGCTGCCCAAAGGCCTGGCCGGCATCCCGCCGGCCATCTTCGGTGCATCCGTCGAAGGTCTGCAGGAGGCAGCACAATGAGCTGGTTCACCCCCGAAGTGATCGATGTGATCATCCAGGTCGTCAAGGCTATCGTGGTGCTGCTGGCCGTAGTGGTCTGCGGCGCCCTGCTCAGCTTCGTCGAGCGTCGCCTGCTGGGCTGGTGGCAGGACCGCTACGGTCCTAACCGTGTCGGCCCGTTCGGCATGTTCCAGATCGCCGCCGACATGCTGAAGATGTTCTTCAAGGAAGACTGGAACCCGCCCTTCGTCGACAAGATGATTTTCACCCTGGCGCCGGTCGTGGCCATGAGCGCGCTGCTGATCGGCTTCTCGATCATCCCGATCACGCCGGGCTGGGGCGTTGCCGACCTGAACATCGGCCTGCTGTTCTTCTTCGCCATGGCCGGCCTGTCGGTCTACGCCGTGCTGTTTGCCGGCTGGTCGTCGAACAACAAGTATGCCCTGCTGGGCAGCTTGCGCGCCTCGGCACAGACCGTGTCGTACGAAGTGTTCCTGGGCCTGGCGCTGATGGGCGTGGTGGTACAGGTGGGCTCGTTCAACATGCGTGACATCGTTGAATACCAGGCCCAGAACCTGTGGTTCATCATTCCGCAGTTCTTCGGCTTCTGCACCTTCTTCATCGCCGGCGTTGCCGTGACTCACCGTCACCCCTTCGACCAGCCAGAAGCGGAACAGGAACTGGCCGACGGCTACCACATCGAGTATGCCGGCATGAAATGGGGCATGTTCTTCGTCGGTGAGTACATCGGCATCATCCTCATCTCGGCGCTGCTGGTGACCCTGTTCTTCGGTGGCTGGCACGGCCCGTTCGGCATCCTGCCGCAAGTGCCGTTCCTGTGGTTCGCGCTGAAAACCGCGTTCTTCATCATGCTGTTCATCTTGCTGCGCGCTTCGATCCCGCGCCCACGCTATGACCAGGTGATGGACTTCAGCTGGAAGTTCTGCCTGCCGCTGACCCTGATCAATTTGCTGGTGACCGCTGCGATCGTGCTTTACAACACGCCAGCCGTCGCGGCCCAGTGAGGATTTGACCCATGTTCAAATATATCGGCGACATCGTTAAGGGCACCGGCACTCAGCTGCGCAGCCTGGCAATGGTGTTCTCCCACGGGTTCCGCAAGCGCGACACCCTGCAGTACCCCGAAGAACCCGTGTACCTGCCGCCGCGCTACCGCGGCCGTATCGTCCTCACTCGCGACCCCGACGGCGAGGAGCGCTGCGTAGCGTGCAACCTCTGCGCGGTGGCCTGCCCGGTCGGCTGCATCTCGCTGCAGAAGGCCGAGACCGAGGACGGCCGCTGGTACCCGGAGTTCTTCCGCATCAACTTCTCGCGCTGCATTTTCTGCGGCCTGTGCGAGGAGGCGTGCCCGACCACCGCAATCCAGCTGACTCCGGATTTCGAAATGGCCGAGTTCAAGCGTCAGGACCTGGTGTACGAGAAAGAAGATCTGCTGATCTCCGGCCCCGGCAAGAACCCTGACTACAACTTCTACCGTGTTGCGGGTATGGCGATCGCTGGCAAGCCGAAAGGCTCTGCACAGAACGAAGCCGAGCCGATCAACGTGAAGAGCTTGCTCCCATAAGGACAGAAAGATGGAATTCGCTTTCTACTTCGCATCCGGGATCGCCGTGGTCTCCACCCTTCGGGTGGTCACTGGCACCAACCCCGTGCACGCCCTGCTCTACCTGATCATTTCGCTGATTTCCGTGGCAATGATCTTCTTCGCCCTGGGTGCGCCGTTCGCCGGCGCCCTGGAAGTGATCGCCTACGCCGGCGCCATCATGGTGCTGTTCGTCTTCGTGGTGATGATGCTCAACCTGGGGCCGGCCTCGGTCGCCCAGGAACGCGGCTGGCTCAAGCCCGGCATATGGGCAGGGCCGGTGATACTCGGCACCCTGCTGCTGCTTGAGCTGCTGTACGTGCTGTTCGTCACCCCGAGCGGTGCCGGCATCAGCGGCACCACCGTGGGCCCGAAAGAAGTGGGCATCAGCCTGTTCGGCCCGTACCTGCTGGTGGTCGAACTGGCCTCGATGCTGCTGCTCGCCGCAGCCGTCACCGCCTTCCACCTGGGCCGCAACGAGGCGAAGGAGTAAATCATGGGTGCTATCCCTCTCGAGCATGGTCTGGCGGTCGCCGGCATCCTGTTCTGCTTAGGTCTGGTTGGCCTGATGGTCCGCCGCAACATCCTCTTCGTGCTCATGAGCCTGGAAGTCATGATGAACGCCTCTGCCCTGGCGTTCGTCGTCGCCGGTGCCCGTTGGGTCCAGCCCGACGGCCAGGTGATGTTCATTCTGGTGATCAGCCTGGCAGCCGCCGAGGCCAGTATCGGCCTGGCGATCCTGCTGCAGCTGTATCGCCGCTTCCACACTCTCGACATCGATGCTGCCAGTGAGATGCGCGGATGAACCTTCTCTTCCTGACTTTCGTCTTCCCCCTGATCGGCTTTTTGCTGCTGTCGTTCTCGCGCGGGCGGTTCTCGGAGAACCTGTCCGCCCTGATCGGCGTCGGCTCGGTCGGCCTCTCGGCCGCCGTGGCGGCCTACGTCATCTGGCAATTCAATGTCGCCCCGCCTGAAGGCGGCGCGTACAGCCAGCTGTTGTGGCAGTGGATGTCGGTGGACGGCTTCGCGCCGAACTTCACCCTGTACCTGGACGGCCTGTCGGTCACCATGCTTGGCGTGGTCACCGGCGTAGGCTTCCTGATCCATCTGTTCGCCTCCTGGTACATGCGTGGCGAAGCCGGTTACTCGCGCTTCTTCTCGTACACCAACCTGTTCATCGCCAGCATGCTGTTCCTGATCCTGGGCGATAACCTGCTGTTCATCTACTTCGGCTGGGAAGGGGTGGGCCTGTGCTCTTACCTGTTGATCGGTTTCTACTACAGCAACCGCAACAACGGTAATGCAGCACTCAAGGCTTTCATCGTCACCCGTATCGGCGACGTGTTCCTGGCCATCGGCCTGTTCATCCTGTTCGTCCAGCTCGGCACCCTGAACGTGCAGGAGCTGCTGGTGCTGGCACCGCAGAAATTCCAGGCGGGCGACACTTGGATGGTCCTGGCAACCCTGATGCTGCTGGGTGGCGCGGTCGGTAAATCGGCCCAGCTGCCGCTGCAGACCTGGCTGGCCGATGCGATGGCAGGCCCTACCCCGGTTTCGGCACTGATCCACGCCGCCACCATGGTGACCGCAGGCGTGTACTTGATCGCCCGTACCAACGGCCTGTTCCTGCTGGCCCCGGACATCCTGCACCTGGTCGGTGTGGTCGGTGGCGTGACCCTGGTGCTGGCCGGTTTCGCCGCGCTGGTGCAGACCGACATCAAACGTATCCTCGCCTACTCGACCATGAGCCAGATCGGCTACATGTTCCTGGCGCTGGGCGTGGGTGCCTGGGACGCGGCAATCTTCCACCTGATGACCCACGCCTTCTTCAAGGCCCTGCTGTTCCTTGCTTCGGGTGCGGTGATCGTTGCCTGCCACCACGAGCAGAACATCTTCAAGATGGGCGGCCTGTGGAAGAAACTGCCGCTGGCCTACGCCAGCTTCGTGGTCGGTGGTGCCGCCCTGGCCGCCCTGCCGATCCTGACCGTAGGCTTCTACTCCAAGGACGAGATCCTCTGGGAAGCCTTCGCCAGCGGCAATACCGGCCTGCTGTACGCCGGCCTGGTCGGTGCGTTCATGACCTCGCTGTACACCTTCCGCCTGATCTTCATCGCCTTCCACGGCGAAGCCAAGACCCAAGCCCACGCCGGCCACGGCATCAGCCACTGGCTGCCGCTGGGCGTGCTGATCGTGCTGTCGACCTTCGTCGGCGCCTGGATCCACCCACCGCTGGCAGGCGTGCTGCCTGAAAGCGCCGGCCATGCCGGCGGTGAAGCCAAGCACTCGCTGGAGATCGCCTCGGGCGCCATCGCCATCGCTGGTATCCTGCTGTCGGCCCTGCTGTTCCTGGGCAAGCGCCGCTTCGCCAGCGCCGTCGCCAACAGCAGCATCGGCCGCGTCCTTTCGGCCTGGTGGTTCGCCGCCTGGGGCTTCGACTGGATCTACGACAAGCTCTTCGTCAAACCTTACCTGCTGATCAGCCACATCCTGCGCAAGGATCCGGTTGACCGCAGCATCGGCCTGATCCCTCGGATGGCCCGTGGCGGCCACGTCGCCATGAGCAAGACCGAGACCGGCCAGCTGCGCTGGTACACCGCCTCGATCGCCGTCGGCGCCGTGCTGGTACTCGGCGCTGTGGTAGTGGCTGCGGTATGACTATGAATCTTGCGACTTTGCCAAAGGAAACCAACCCGTCATGATTTTGCCTTGGCTGATCCTGATCCCTTTCATCGGCGGCTTCCTGTGCTGGCTGGGTGAGCGCTTCGGCTCCACCCTGCCGCGCTGGATCGCGCTGCTGACCATGTCCCTGCTGCTCGGCATCGGCCTGTGGCTGTGGGGCACCGGCGATTACACCCTGGCCCCTGCACCGGGCGCCGAACCTGCCTGGGCACTCGAATACAAAGTCGAGTGGATCAAGCGCTTCGGCATCAGCATCCACCTGGCCCTCGATGGCCTGTCGCTGCTGATGATCCTGCTCACCGGCCTGCTCGGTGTGCTCTCGGTGCTGTGCTCCTGGAAAGAAATCCAGCGCCACGTCGGCTTCTTCCACCTCAACCTGATGTGGATCCTGGGCGGCGTGGTCGGTGTATTCCTGGCCCTGGACCTGTTCCTGTTCTTCTTCTTCTGGGAAATGATGCTGGTGCCGATGTATTTCCTCATCGCGCTCTGGGGTCACAGCTCGGCAGACGGCAAGAAGACCCGGATCTACGCCGCCACCAAGTTCTTCATCTTCACCCAGGCCAGCGGCCTGATCATGCTGGTGGCGATCCTTGGCCTGGTGCTGGTCAACTACAACACCACCGGCGTGCTCACCTTCAACTACAGCGACCTGCTCAAGGCCGAACTGCCGGCTGGCGTCGAATACCTGCTGATGCTGGGCTTCTTCATCGCCTTCGCGGTCAAGCTGCCGGTGGTGCCGTTCCACTCCTGGCTGCCTGATGCGCACGCCCAGGCACCGACCGCAGGTTCCGTGGACCTGGCGGGCATCTTGCTGAAAACCGCGGCCTACGGCCTGCTGCGTTTCGCCCTGCCGCTGTTCCCGAACGCTTCGGCCGAGTTTGCCCCGATCGCCATGACCCTGGGCCTGATCGGTATCTTCTACGGTGCCTTCCTGGCCTTCGCGCAAACCGACATCAAGCGCCTGATCGCCTTCTCCAGCGTCTCGCACATGGGCTTCGTGCTGATCGGCATCTACTCCGGCAGCCAGCAGGCCCTGCAAGGCGCGGTGATCCAGATGCTGGCCCACGGCCTGTCGGCTGCCGCGCTGTTCATCCTGTCCGGCCAGCTGTACGAGCGCCTGCACACCCGTGACATGCGTCAGATGGGTGGCCTGTGGCACCGCATTGCCTACCTGCCCGCCATCAGCCTGTTCTTCGCCGCTGCATCGCTGGGCCTGCCAGGCACCGGCAACTTCGTCGGCGAGTTCCTGATCCTGATCGGCAGCTTCGCCAGCGTGCCGTGGATCACCGTGATCGCAACCACCGGCCTGGTCTTCGGCTCGGTCTACTCGCTGATCATGATCCACCGTGCCTACTTCGGCCCAAGCAAGAGCGACACCGTGCTGGCCGGCATGGACGGCCGCGAGCTGATCATGGTGCTGGGCCTTGCGGTGCTGCTGATCGTGCTTGGTGTGTACCCGCAGCCGTTCCTCGACACTTCTGCCGCCACCATGAGCGGTGTGCAGCAGTGGCTTGGCTCCGCTTTCACTCAACTCGCTTCGGCCCGGTAAGAGCGCTATGGAATTCACCACTCAACACTTCATCGCATTGGCGCCGATGCTGATCACCACCATCACCACGGTGGTGGTGATGCTGGCGATCGCCTGGAAGCGCAACCACTCGCAGACCTTCCTGTTGTCCACCGTGGGCCTGAACCTGGCCCTGCTGTCGATCCTGCCGGCGCTGAAGGTCGCGCCGCTGGCGGTCACTTCGCTAATCACCATCGACAAGTTCGCCTGCCTGTACATGGCCATCGTACTGGTGGCCACGCTGGCCTGCGTCACACTGGCTCACGCCTATCTCGGTGAAGGCTCCAAGGGCTTCCCCGGCAACCGTGAAGAACTCTACCTGCTGCTGTTGATGTCGGCCCTCGGTGGCCTGGTGCTGGTCAGCGCCAACCACCTGGCCGGCCTGTTCATCGGGCTAGAGCTGCTGTCGGTGCCGGTCTATGGCCTGGTGGCGTACGCCTTCTTCAACAAGCGTTCGCTGGAAGCCGGCATCAAGTACATGGTGCTGTCGGCCGCAGGCTCGGCCTTCCTGCTGTTCGGCATGGCCCTGCTGTATGCCGATGCCGGTAGCCTGAGCTTCGACCAGATCGGCAAAGCCCTGGCCGCCACCAGCATGCCAAGCCTGGTGGCTCAGCTGGGCCTGGGCATGATGCTGGTCGGCCTGGCCTTCAAGCTGTCGCTGGTACCTTTCCACCTGTGGACCCCGGACGTGTACGAAGGCGCCCCGGCGCCAGTCGCCGCGTTCCTGGCCACCGCGAGCAAGGTCGCGGTGTTCGCCGTGGTCGTACGCCTGTTCATGCTCTCCCCTGCTGCCAGCAGCGGCGTGCTGAGCACCGTTCTGGCGGTGATCGCGGTCGCCTCGATCCTGGTCGGTAACCTGCTGGCGCTGACCCAGAGCAACCTCAAGCGTCTGCTCGGTTACTCGTCCATCGCCCACTTCGGCTACCTGCTCATCGCCCTGATCGCCAGCAAGGGCCTGGCCATGGAAGCGATGGGCGTGTACCTGGTCACCTACGTGATCACCAGCCTGGGTGCGTTCGGTGTCATCACCCTGATGTCCTCGCCTTACGGCGGCCGTGACGCCGATGCCCTGTACGAGTACCGCGGCCTGTTCTGGCGCCGCCCGTACCTGACGGCAGTGCTGACCGTGATGATGTTGTCGCTGGCCGGTATCCCGCTGACCGCTGGCTTCATCGGCAAGTTCTACATCATCGCCACTGGCGTCGAGTCGCACCTGTGGTGGCTGGTCGGTGCCCTGGTGATCGGTAGCGCCATCGGCGTTTACTACTACCTGCGCGTGATGGTCACCCTGTACCTGGTCGAGCCGAACCTGCGCCGCCACGATGCGCCGCTGAAGTGGGAACAGCGCACTGGCGGCGTCATGCTGCTGGCGATCGCCATTCTCGCCTTCGTACTGGGTGTCTACCCGCAGCCGTTGCTGGAAATGGTCCAGCAGGCTGGCCTGCAACTGATCGGCTGATCGAACAGGCAATAGCAAACACCCCGCTCATGCGGGGTGTTTTTTTATCTGTGCTGCAAACCGTGCCGGCTACGCTACCGTTCCGCTTGCCTGCCTGACGCAACATCGTCACTGCGGCGCAGTGCCGTCCTGCGTAAATCACTGCTGGCCGATGGCAAGTACACATCCGGATTAGGCATTCCACTGGGTGACAGTTCATGGGTCATTTCGAACTCGGCCCTCACCGACCAGCCACACGCCTCCGTGGTGCATTGCAAATAGGCCACTCTAAGGAAAATATGGCGACCTTCGCTGGTGCGTATGCGCATCCGGCTATGGCAGTGAGGGCAGACCAGTTTGTAAGTACTCACGGTAGATACCTGTTAAGGCCGAGCAATGGCAGAAGCTGTAAGGTTGATCGTCCATTTGTGTCAGTATTGCCTACTGTATAAGAAAGGCTTTTCATCAAACTGCTGTTCATGCCGATAAAGTTCCTCATATTGCAGGGTTATTATTCATAACGAGTAGTTTAAGCCCAGGGAATGTCATTAAACCAGCAATGGATATCTGTTATGAGTAGCCGTTTTTTCGCCTCGGTGCTGGCCCGCCTCAAGCAACTTACCCAGTCCGAAAGCGACGCTCAGCTGGCCAGAGCGCTTGGTATAAGCCCGCAGACACTGAGCAGCTGGAAGGTACGCGAAAGCATTCCATACTCATTATGCGTAGATATGGCCCGGCAGCATGCCTGCTCGCTGGACTGGCTGCTGATGGGTGAGCGCGAGCGTACCTTGCACACAGGTGAAAGCTGGGAAGATGACATCCTCGAACGTTTGCGCAGCCTTTCATTCGCCGACCGCGAGGCCACGCTGCTGTACATCAAGGACAAACAGCGCATCCAGGAGCTGGAGAAGAAACTGGATGCACTTGCCTACCGTGTGCCGGATACCTCCGAAGGCTAACTGCGCCGGCGCCAACGCTGCACGATTTCCCGAAGGTCCACCGAGTCCAGCCACACCATGACCTTGAGGCTGATCGGGACCACCACGACCGCCGCCACGAAAGCAGCCATGCCCCGCGAAAGCATGGGGGCCAAAGCTTGCAACAGCGGCTCGAACAGGTAGCCCACGCCAACGGTGAGAAGGGCCAGCAAGGCTTGCTTGCCCAACGTAAGCCGCTTGCGCGAAACGATGACCAGCCGATCACGTGCCGCGCTGACCAGTAAAGCGCCCAACACTGCACCGAAAAGCACCCGCCCGTCGCGCTCGAGCCACTCCACAACGCAGGACAGGGCACCATCAATCAATGCGACTTCACTCATGAGTGCCTCACTGCTCTGCAAGCATGCCGTAGCGAATGGCCTTGATCACGGCGGCGACCCGCGTGGATACATCGAATTTGCGCAGGATGTTGCCCACATGGAAATTTACCGTCGACTCCTGGCACTGCAGGATCCGACCGATTTCCCACGAACTCTTGCCATAGGCACACCACAGCAATACCTGCTGCTCTCTGGGGGTCAGGCGAATAGGCGTATCCGCATGGCTATCTTCGATCTGTTGCGTGTTGGCACTCATCACCGAACTCCAAAAAATCATCGCCAGTTCACGTCAGCTATCTGACGCGGTAGGACTCCACCTTACGAATCCCAAAACACGTGTTCCATTCATACGGTTTGTAAATCGCCGTCCTACACACCCGTCCTCAAATGGCTGCTTTCAATTAAGTGAAACTCTCCGTGCTTTGCACGGCGTTTCGCTCGTCACATCGCCGTTGCCTGCCCTTTTCACCTGGAGTTGTACGATGCGCCCCGTGTTGCCCCCCTCACCTTGCCTTGGCCTTGTGGCCCTTTTCACAGTCGCCCAGCACGCGTCAGCTGCACCTGCGGTCGAACTGGGCGAAGTGCTGATCAGTGACGAAGCACATAGCGAACTGGAAGACGCCCGCGCGCGCCTGCAGGCAGTACCCGGCGCCAGCAACCTGGTGGACATGCAGCGTGTGGGGCAAGGACGGGTGGCCAGCAACCAGGACGTGCTGGCCTACCAGCCGGGGGTGTTCGCACAGTCTGCAGGTAACGATGGCATCAAGCTGTCCATCCGCGGGTCAGGCATCAACCGTGCGCCCGGAGCCCACGGCTCAGGGGTGTACACGATGTTCGACGGCCTGCCGCTGACCGGCCCGGGCGGTACACCTTACGAGCTGTTCGAGCCGCTGTGGCTGAGCCGCGCCGAAGTGCTGCGAGGGGCCAACGGTTTCGATCAGGGCGCGCTGGCACTGGGTGGCGCAATCAACTATGTGACGCCTACCGGCTACGACGCCGCGCCATTGCAGGTGCGGTACGAGGCCGGCAGCCGCGGCTATCAGCACAGGCACGTCAGCTCGGGTCAGGTGTTGGGCAACCTCGACTACTACGTGGCCCTCACCGATTCGGAATACGACGGCTACCAGGCGCACAGCAGCGGCAGCGCCAAAGGCATCGCCACCAACGTGGGTTATCGCTTCAACCCCAACCTGGAAACGCGCTTCTACCTGCGCTACCGGGAAACCGAGAATGAGTTGGCCGGGCGCCTGACCAAGGACCAGATCAAGCACGACCCACGTGCCGCAAACGCCGCCTACCTGGCGCGCGACGACAGCCGGCCGCAACCGGGCAGTACCTGGGTGGCCAACAAGACCACCTTCTACCTTGAGGACGATGCCCGGGTGGAAGCCGGGCTGGTGTACCACGACTTCCCCATGGACCTGCGCGAAGGCCCGATGCGCCTGAAGGTCGCCTACACCGATGTCAGCGGCACCCTGAACTACATGCGCCGCGACACCTTGCTGGGCCATCAGAGCAACACCACCGTGGGCTGGCGAACCACCAAGCACCTGCCCAACAGCGGCGCCTCGCAGTTTGCCCGTACCACTGGCGACAACTTCGGCGCACGCAGCCGCGACTTCAGCTATCAGGGGTCGGATACTGTCCTGCATGTCGGCAACGATCTGGAACTGATCCCGGACCTGTGGCTGACCACTGGCCTGGCGATGATCTATACCCGCCGTGAAAGCGCAGTCACCTATCCGCAGAACGGTGGTAAGGTCAGCCAGCATGACTGGGACTACGCACCGCGCCTGGGCCTGCGCTACGACATCAACCCGCAACTGCAGGTGTATGGCAACCTGAGCCGGTCCGTCGAGCCACCCCACCCATGGTCACTGATCTGGAGCTCCACGGTCGCCACGCAGCCGATCGAACTGCAAAACCAGACAGCCACTACGCTGGAACTGGGCGCGCGCGGTGATTCGGCCCTGGGCCGCTGGGACCTGGCCTGGTACTACTCGCAAGTGCGCCATGAACTGTTGGCCGTTGAAATCGAGGCAGGCCTCCCGGCCAAGGAGGTCAATGCCAGCGCCACCGTGCACCAGGGCGTCGAAGCCGGCCTGGACAGCACTCTCTGGGAGCACCCTGGTACTGGCAAGCTCAGCTTGCGCCAGGCCTACACGTTCAGTGATTTCCACTACCGGGACGATGACACCTTCGGCGACAACCGCCTGCCTGGCATTCCCATGCATTACTACCAGGCCGAACTGCGCTACGACTGGCCAAGCGGCTTCCATGCCGGGGTCAACACGCAGATGGCGTCCAAGGTGCAAGTCGATTACGCCAACAGTTACCACGCCGACGCCTACGCCCTGCTCGGTGCGCGCCTGGGCTGGGACTCGCCGAAACAGGACTGGCAGACCTGGCTGGACCTGCGCAACCTGACCAACAAGCGCTATGCGGCGACGGTAACGCCGGGGTACGACGATGCAGGGCAAGACATTGCCCGGTCGACGCCAGGGGAAGGTTTTGGCGTATACGCCGGGGTTTCGTACAGCTTGCGTTGAAACGCTGCAAGGGCTGCGTGGCAGCCCCTATTGAGGCAACTGCACCTGCGGCTTGGTCGCGGCGAAAATCCCCCAGCTCGACATGAACAGCGCCGCGATCAGCGGCCCGATCACAAACCCGTTGAGCCCGAATACGGCCAACCCACCCAAGGTGGACACCAGGATCAGGTAGTCGGGCATACGCGTATCCTTGCCCACCAGGATCGGCCGCAGCAGGTTGTCCACCAGGCCAATCACCAGCACGCCAAACGCGGTCAGGATCACCCCTTGCAAGATCGCCCCGGTCAACAGGAAATACGCCGCCACCGGCGCCCAGACGATCCCCGCGCCCACTGCCGGCAGCAGTGACAGAAACGCCATCATCACCGCCCAGACCAGCGCGCTGGGAATATCCAGCACCCAGAAGATGAAACCACCCAAGGCGCCTTGGGTGATCGCCACCAGCACATTGCCCTTCACCGTGGCGCGCACCACACGGTTGAACTTCAACTGCAGGCGGCGCTTCTGGTGCTCTGGCAGCGGCACGGCCAGGCGTACCCGCCGCGCCACGTCCGCGCCCTCACGCAGAAAGAAGAACAGCAGGTAAAGCATGATGCCGAAACTGATCAGAAACTCGAAGGTGCCCTGGCCGAAACTGAAGGCCTGGGTGGCCAGCATCTCGCTGCCCTGGGTGGCCCATTTGGTGATCTTGTCGCGCAGCCCCTCCAGGTTGCCCATGCCCATGCTGTCCAGGCTGTGCTGCATGAAAGGCGGCAGCATGTTCATGCCGCGCTCGACATAGCCGGCGATATCCAGTTGCCCGCTCTCGATCCGCTGGTAAAGGGTGGCGCCCTCCTGCACCAGCAAGGCGCTGGTGATGATCACTGGCAAAATGGCCACCAACAGGCAAATCAGCAAGGTGGTGGCCGCCGCCAGGTTACGCCGCCTGCCAAAGCGCATCAGCAGGTTTCGCTGCAGCGGCGCGAACAGGATGCCGAGGATCACCGCCCAGAAGATGGCGCCATAGTACGGCAGCAGGATCCAGCCGAAGGCAATGGTCACCAGCGCCAGCAATACTGCCAGGGCCTTGTTCTGCAAAGCGGTTTGGTTCATGGCGGTTCCTCGTGAGTGCTGGACATTAGTGCACACCACTTTGGTAAAAGTGCCATGCCCACCTTGATTCAAATCAATACGCGCAACGCAGGCCGGCCTTAGCATCCGCGCCTTTGCCCGGTGCGCACATGAACATCCCCGCCAAGCCTGAACTGCTGGCCCCTGCCGGCACCCTCAAGACCATGCGCTATGCATTCGCCTACGGCGCCGACGCGGTCTACGCCGGCCAGCCCCGCTACAGCCTGCGGGTGCGCAACAACGAATTCGACCATGCCAACCTGGCGCTGGGCATCCAGGAGGCCCATGCACAGGGCAAGCGCTTTTACGTGGTGGTGAACATCGCGCCGCACAACGCCAAGCTCAAGACCTTTCTCAAGGACCTGGCGCCGGTGATCGACATGGCGCCCGATGCGCTGATCATGTCCGATCCCGGCCTGATCATGCTGGTGCGCCAGCACTTCCCGCAGATGCCTGTGCACCTCTCAGTACAGGCCAATACGGTCAACTGGGCCAGCGTGCAGTTCTGGCAGCAACTTGGCCTGAGCCGGGTGATCCTGTCGCGGGAACTGTCGCTCGAAGAGATCGGCGAAATCCGCCAGCACGTGCCTGACATGGAACTGGAAGTGTTCGTCCATGGCGCCCTGTGCATGGCGTACTCTGGGCGCTGCCTGCTGTCGGGTTACCTCAACAAGCGTGATGCCAACCAGGGCACCTGTACCAACGCCTGCCGCTGGAAGTACAACGCGACTCCCGCTACCGAAAACGCTGCCGGCGACATCGTGCGCGAGGTCGAGCCGACGCTGGGCCTGGGCGCACCGACCGATCAGGTGTTCCTGCTGCACGAAAGCAATCGCCCCGGTACAGAAATGCCCGCCTTCGAAGATGAACACGGCACTTACATCATGAATGCCAAGGACCTTCGCGCCATCCAGCACGTCGAGCGGCTGGCTGCCATGGGTGTGCACTCCCTCAAGATCGAGGGCCGCACCAAGTCGCACTTCTACTGCGCCCGTGCGGTGCAGTCGTACCGCCAGGCCATTGACGATGCCGCTGCCGGGCGCCCCTTCGACAGGGCCCTGATGGACAACCTCGAATCGCTGGCCCAACGTGGCTACACCGAGGGTTTCCTGCGCCGCCATGTGCATGACGAGTACCAGAACTACCAGCGGGGCAATTCGCTGTCCGAGCGCCAGCAGTTCGTCGGCGAACTGACCGGTGCACGGGTGGACGGCCTGGCCGAGGTCAAGGTGAAGAACCGCTTCGCAGTAGGCGATCATCTGGAGCTGATGACCCCGCGCGGCAACTATCATTTCGACCTGCACAACCTGTACGGTCGTCAGCAGCAGGCCATCGACGTGGCGCCCGGGGACGGCCATGTGGTCTACCTGCCGATCCCGGAGCAGGTAGCGCTGGAATACGGCTTGCTGATGCGCGACCTGTGCCAGGACGAACTGGCTGACAAAGGTGTAATGTCCAGTTCAGCCAGCTGACAGTTGCTGGCCGATAGCATGCCAGCGCACATCGCGCCTGCAAGCCGCCTGCGCTATCCTGCAGCTCATTTGCATGGCGGGCGGGGCGCCTGCCTACCCATAGGAGTCGTTCGACCATGCTGCATAAACACCTGATCGCACTCGGCCTGCTGGCCATCACCGGCCTGGCACAGGCTGGCGAGACCATCGACGTCTACCGCGACCCCAACTGTGGCTGCTGCAAGGCCTGGATCAGCCACCTTCGTGACAATGGCTTTACCGTCAACGACCACGTCGAGCCGAACATGAGCGCCGTCAAGCAGCGGCTCGGCGTGGCGCCGCGGCTGGCTTCATGCCACACCGGGGTGATCGACGGCAAGTTCGTCGAAGGCCACGTCCCGGCCGAGCAGGTGCGCCTGCTGGCCAAGCGCAACGACCTCAAGGGCCTGGCCGTGCCTGGCATGCCGGTGGGTTCGCCAGGCATGGAAATGGGTGATCGCAAGGACGCCTATCAAGTCATCGGGGTAACCCGGGATGGCCAGGACACCGTAGTCGCCAACTACTGATGCTGAGCCTCTGGGCGCTGTTTCTCAGCGCCTTTGGCGCCGCCACATTGCTGCCGCTGCAATCGGAGGCGGTACTGGTGGGCCTGCTGCTGCGTCAACCCGACGCCTGGCTGACCCTGTTGCTGGTCGCCACCCTGGGCAACGTGCTCGGTTCGGTGGTCAACTGGTTGCTGGGCCGGGCCATCGAACACCTGCGCGACAAGCGCTGGTTCCCGTTCAGCGCCCGTCAACTCGAACGCGCCCAGCAACGCTATCAGCGCTGGGGGCAATGGTCGTTGCTGCTGAGCTGGATGCCAGTGATCGGCGACCCGTTGACCCTGATTGCCGGGATCATGCGTGAGCCGTTCTGGCGTTTCGTGCTGCTGGTCACGCTGGCAAAGGGCGGGCGTTACATGGTCGTAGCCGTGATTACCCTGGGTTGGTTTCATGCCTGGTAACACCTTTAACGTTTAAGGTGCCTGTGCGGCTGCTAAAGTCGCCAATTCCTACATGGTCCTACACGGAGTGCCCCCATGCTACGCGCAACCGCCCTGGCCTTTGCCTGCCTCATCGGCGCCCCCGCCATCGCCGCCGAATCACCCACCTACGGCAAGCAGCTCGAAGGCTTCAGCTACCCGCACCCCCTCAAGCATTTCGACTTCCAGTCCCAGGGGCAGAGCCTGCAGATGGGATACATGGACGTGCCTGCCAAAGGCCAGGCCAACGGCCATAGCGTGGTGCTGATGCATGGCAAGAACTTCTGCGCCGCCACCTGGGAAACCACCATCGATGCGTTGAGCCAGGCCGGCTACCGGGTCATCGCGCCCGACCAGGTCGGCTTCTGCACTTCAAGCAAGCCAGGGTATTACCAATACAGCTTCCAGCAATTGGCCAGCAACACCCATGCCCTGCTGGAGCAGTTGGGCGTCAAGCAAGCGATCATCCTCGGCCATTCCACCGGCGGCATGCTCGCCACCCGTTACGCGTTGATGTACCCACAACAGGTCGAGCGCCTGGCCATGGTCAACCCGATCGGCCTGGAAGACTGGAAGGCCCTCGGCGTGCCCTACCGCACGGTGGACCAGTGGTATGCCCGCGAACTCAAGCTCGATGCCGACGGCGTGCGTGAATACGAGCGCAAGACCTATTACGCCGGGCGCTGGAAACCTGAGTACGAGCGTTGGGTACAGATGCTGGCGGGGCTGAACAAGGGCCCTGGGCATGAAGCCGTGGCGTGGAACTCGGCACTGATCTACGACATGATCTTCACCCAGCCGGTGTACCACGAGTTCAAAGACTTGAAGATGCCAACCCTGCTGCTGATCGGCGACCAGGACAGCACGGCCATTGGCAGTGACATCGCACCGCCCGAGGTCAAGGCGCGGCTGGGCAAGTACAAGGAGCTGGGGCCGCACGTGGCCAAGCTGATTCCACAAGGCGAACTGGTGACCTTCGAGGGCATGGGGCACGCGCCGCAGATCGAGGAGCCACGGCGCTTCAACAACACCCTGATCGAGTGGCTTGGGCGCTGAGGATATGATGGGGCGCATTGGGTGTCGGGGGCTGCCGGGGGCATGCCACGGGCATTTGCTGCGCCCTTTGGATTGAACGCAGCCGTCGCGGCGCATCGCGGGCACCCCCGCGCATTTGTTGCAGCGCGCCACTGATGATAGGCGATGGTTACCATGCCTTGCCTGGTGGGTGCGATTCATCGACTGGCGCAATGAAAATTCCCTGCTAAATTTTCATGAAAATAATCATAAAAAATTTCATGAGGCCAAGGCATGTTCAGGCAATCCGCCCAGCACGTCGCCAGTTATTACGCCCGCACCTACCCTGCCAGCATTCCCCTGCGCCCTACCCTGCAAGGCCGGCACGACACCGACGTGATCATCATCGGCGCCGGCTTCAGCGGCCTGCACACTGCCCTGCGCCTGGCCCTGGCGGGTAAGCGTGTGACCCTGCTGGAAGCCAGCCGGGTGGCCTGGGCCGCATCCGGTCGCAACGGTGGCCAGGCGCTGCTGGGCTGGTCGTGCGACATGCCGCCCATCGAGAAAGCCTTGGGCGTGGAACGCAGCCGACGCCTGTGGGACAGCATGTGCTGGGCTGCCGACGAAATGCGTGAACTGCCGCAGCGGCACGGCTTCGATATCGATTACCGGGCCGGTAGCCTCTGGACCTCGGTGCTGCCACGCCGGGTGAAAATGCTGGAACAAGCCCTGCTTGATGCCGAACAGAAATGGGGCTACCAGGCCCTGCGCCTTATCGGCCGTGACGAGTTGCCCCAGTGGATCGACAGCCCGCGCTACCAGGCTGCCCTGTACGACGCCAAGGGCGCGCACCTCAACCCGCTGAAACTGGCCCAAGGCCTGGCCAGCGCGATCGAGGCTGCCGGCGGGCAGATCTTCGAGCAAAGCCAGGTACTCGACTACCAGCAGAGCGCCAATGGCTATATCGCCCGCACCGACCATGGCGAAGTGCACGGCGAGGTGCTGGTGCTGGCCTGCAACGCCTACATCGACCGCCTTGACCGCAACCTGTCGCGCCGGCTGCTGCCGGTGGGCTCCTATCAAGTGGCCACCACGCCACTGGACGCGGATTTCGCCCGGTCGCTGCTGCCACGCAACAGTTGCGTGATCGACAACCAGTTCGTACCGGATTATTTCCGCCTCACCCCGGACCACCGCCTGCTGTTCGGCGGCGGCTGCACCTACCTGGGCGGCATTCCCAAGGACGTGGCCAGCGCCACCCGCCCCTACCTTGAGCGTGTGTTCCCACAACTGGCGGGCGTTGCCATCGACTATGCCTGGGGCGGGCATATCGACTGCAGCATCCAGCGCACCCCGGACATCGGCCGCGACGGCCAGCGCTACTGGCTGCAGGGCTTTTCCGGCCATGGCGTGCTGCCAACCCTGGCAGCGGCGCGCGCGGTCAGCGACGCGATCCTGGGCGACGACGACCTGCTGGCGTTGTACCAGGGCATAGACAATGGCCGTTTCCCGGGCGGTGACCTGTTGGCTGCCCCGCTGGAGGCCGCAGCCAAGGCCTGGTACCGGATGCGCGATCATGTCTGAAGACGCCCAGGGCCTGGCCCTGCTGATTCGTGGCCTGCGCAAGCACCGCGGGCTGACCCTCGGCGAGTTGGCGATCAAGGTCAAGCGCTCGCTAGGCTTTCTGTCCCAGGTCGAGCGCGGCCTGTCGCAGCCGACCGTGGCCGACCTCACTGCGATCAGCGAAGCGCTGCACGTACCCACCACCTATTTCTACCAGGCCAGCCAGCCGCGCGAACTCGACTGGGTCACCCGCCCCGGTGAACGGCGCACGATCTACTACGCCGAAGGCATCAGCGATGTGCTGGTCTCGCCGACCCTCAACGGCAGCTTTGCGATGCTCGAAAGCCACCTGGCGCCCGGCGCCAGCAGTGGCGAGGGGCACCTGGACGACAGCGCCGAGCAAGGCGGTTTCGTCCTTGAAGGCGCACTGACCCTATGGCTGGATGGCCACCCGGACGCCGTCACACTCGGCCCCAATGACAGCTTCCAGCTCCCAGCGCACAGTCATTTCCGCTACGCCAACCTGACCGACCAGACGACCCGCGTCCTCTGGGTATTCCGATGAGAGCACAGCATGACAACAACAACGACAGGCTTTGCCGATCTGCTCAGTGAAGTGCGCGCCTTCCGCGCCCGTTACCCCGAAGTACGCCACGTCGACCTGCTGAGCCTGGACATCCCTGGGCATTTCTACGGCAAGCGCTACCCCATCGACATGCTCGAAAAGGTTGCCGCCGGCAGCCCGCTGAAACTGCCGCAGAACTGCGTGCTGTTGGGCGTGCAAGGCGGGCTGTTCCCGATTGGCGACTACTGCTTCAACGACGGCGACCCGGACGCCCTGCGGCGCCTGGTGCCCGGCACACTCAAGCCGGTCAGTTGGGAGCGCGAACCGCTGGGCCAGATGCTGATCAGCTCCGACGGCACCGCCTCACCCATCGAGTTCGAGCCCAGGGAGGTGCTCGCCCGTGTGCTGCAGCGCCTGGAACGGCGCGGCATTCGCCCGGTGGTGGCGTTCGAGCTGGAGTTCTACCTGTTCGACCGGGCACTCAAGCAGGGGCTGCCGCAGTTCCCCCGCGACCCGTTCAGCGATGACGCGGACGACCAGCCCAACATGCACATCGAACGGCTGTCGCGGTTCAGCGACGTGCTGCGCGACATGGTCGAAACCGCCAACGCGCAAGGGGTCGACGCCAACGTCATCACCGCCGAGCTCGGCCCTGGCCAGTTCGAGATCAACTTCGGCCACTGCGACGACGGCCTGCGTGCCGCCGACTGGGCCGCCCTGTTCTGCCGCAGCACGCGTGGCGTGGCGCTCAAGCACGGGCTGCGCGCCTCGTTCATGAGCAAACCCTACCTGCAGGCGCCAGGCAGCGGTATGCACGTGCATGTCAGCCTGTACGACAAGGCCGGCAACAACCTGCTGGCGGCCGACCAGCAGCGCCCGCTACGCCATGCAGTGGCCGGTTGCCTGGCCTTGCTGCCGCACTGCATGCCGATATTCGCCGCCAACCACAATGCGTTTCGCCGGTACGGCGCCATGGTCAATGCCGCCAGCCGCGCCAGCTGGGGCTTCGAGGACCGTGATGCGTGCCTGCGCATCCCCGAGTCGGATGCTTGCAATGTGCGTATCGAGCACCGCCTGGCGGGGGCAGATGCCAACCCGTATCTGGTGCTAGCGGCCATCTTGTGCGGTATGGAGCACGGGCTGGATGCCGCGCTGGAGCCAATTGCGCCGCTCAATGACGATCGCGCCAGCGGGGTCGACTTTCCCAAGGACATGCCCAGCGCAGTCGCAGCCATGCGTGGGCACCCGGCCGTAAATGAAGGGCTGGGGGAAGAGTTCGTGATGGTGTATTGCGAGAACAAGCGCCAGGACCACCTGGCGTTCATGCAGGAGGTGAGTGCCCGCGAGTACCGGTGGTTCCTTTGAGACAGATACTGGCCTCATCGCCGGCTTGCCGGCGAAGAGGCCGGTACTGACAAGACAGAAAACTCTCCTATTCTGAATAGCTCACTCGGCAATCCCCCTGCACAGAGGAGACACGACCATGAGCTACGTCACCACGAAGGATGGCGTTCAGATCTTCTACAAGGACTGGGGCCCGCGCGATGCGCCGGTCATCCACTTCCATCACGGCTGGCCGCTCAGCGCAGACGACTGGGACGCGCAGCTGTTGTTCTTCCTTGGCCAAGGTTTTCGAGTGGTCGCCCACGACCGCCGTGGCCACGGCCGCTCCAGCCAGGTATGGGACGGCCATGACATGGACCACTACGCTGATGACGTGGCCGCCGTGGTCGAGCACCTGGGTATTCAGGGTGCGGTGCATGTCGGTCACTCCACCGGAGGCGGCGAAGTGGTGCGCTACATGGCCCGCTACCCAGGCGACAAGGTGGCCAAAGCGGTGCTGATCGCCGCCGTGCCGCCCTTGATGGTGCAAACGCCAGACAACCCCGGCGGCTTGCCCAAGTCGGTTTTCGACGGGTTCCAGGCACAGGTGGCGAGTAACCGGGCACAGTTCTACCGCGATGTGCCGGCCGGCCCGTTCTATGGCTATAACCGGCCCGGTGCCGAGCCGGCCGAGGGGGTCATTGCCAATTGGTGGCGCCAAGGCATGATCGGCAGCGCCAAAGCGCACTACGACGGGATCGTGGCGTTTTCCCAGACTGACTTCACCGAAGACCTGAAGAAGATCCAGCAGCCCGTGCTGGTGATGCATGGTGATGATGACCAGATCGTTCCCTATGAAAATTCCGGCCCGCTGTCGGCCAAGCTGCTGCCCAACGGCACATTGAAGACCTACAAGGGCTTCCCGCACGGTATGCCGACAACCCATGCCGATGTGATCAATGCGGACTTGCTGGCCTTTATCCGAAGCTGACGTGATCTTCCGCGCTGGCCTCATCGCCGGCAAGACAGTTGCTCCCTCAGGACTATCACCGGTCTTGAGTACTGTGCAAAACCTGTGAGGGCGGGCTTGCCAAGCGAAGAGGCCGGCACTGGCAACGCATCCCGCCCGGGATTACCATGGTGCCCTTCTAGCGCGGCAGTTTGCCGCACCCTGCCTGCCTCCTGCCTGCCAGACACCCATGCCCTTCGAACTCACCGTAGAACCACTCACCCTGCTGATCCTCGCCCTGGTCGCCTTCGTCGCCGGGTTCATCGACGCCATCGCTGGCGGCGGTGGCCTGCTCACCACCCCGGCACTGCTCACCGCCGGGATGCCGCCACACCTGGTGCTAGGCACCAACAAGCTCAGCTCGACCTTCGGCTCGGCCACCGCCGGTTTCACCTACTACAAACGCAAGCTGTTCCACCCGGCGCAATGGCGCCCGGCCTTGTTCGCCACCCTGGTCGGCGCGCTGATCGGCGCGGTCGTCGCCCACTACATGCCGGCCGAATGGCTGAACAAGATGCTGCCGGTGATCGTCTTCGCCTGCGGCATCTACCTGCTGTTCGGGGGTACGCCCAAAGCGCCGCTGGATGCCGATGCCCCGATCAAGAAGAAGTGGCAGTTCCCGCAGGGCTTCACCCTGGGCTTCTACGATGGCGTGGCCGGGCCCGGCACCGGTGCTTTCTGGACCGTGAGCACGCTGCTGCTCTACCCCATCGACCTGGTCCGCGCCAGCGGCGTGGCGCGCAGCATGAACTTCGTCAGCAACATCGCGGCGCTGACGGTGTTCATCATTTCCGGGCAGGTGGATTACGTCGTCGGCCTGTGCATGGGCCTTTCGGTGATGGTGGGTGCGTTCTTCGGCGCACGCACGGCGATCAGCGGCGGCAGCAAGTTCATCCGCCCGGTGTTCATCACCGTGGTGCTGGCGCTGACCGTGCGCCTAGCGTGGCAACACTGGTTCGGGCAGGCCTGAACGCCTGGCGACATACAGATCGATCAGGTACCGGGCGATGGAGCGCCCGGCTGGCAGCGGTGGAAGGTCGTGCACGTTGAACCACCTGGCGTCTTCGATCTCGTCCGGCTGCATGACGATCTCGCCGCCGGCATACTCGGCGTGGAAGCCCAGCATCATCGAATGCGGGAACGGCCAGCACTGGCTGCCGACGTACTGGATGTTGCGCACCTCCACCGCCACTTCTTCGCGCACTTCGCGCACCAGGCAGTCCTCGGCCGATTCGCCTGGTTCGGCAAAGCCTGCAAGGGTGCTGTAAACGCCAGTGACGAAGCGCGGCGACCGGGCCAGCAGGATTTCGTCGCCACGGGTCACCAGCACGATCATGCTCGGCGAAATGCGTGGGTAGCTGCGCAGGTCGCAGGGCTGGCAGTACATCGCCCGCTCCCAGCGGATCTGCATCATCGGTTGGCCGCAGCTGCCACAGAAACGGTGCTCACGCGCCCAGGTGCCGATCTGCGCGGCGTAGCCAAGCACTTTATAAAGATCGAAATCACCTTCGAGCATGAATGCCCGCAAGCCGCGCCAGCCGCAACCGGGCACCTCGGCGGCGCTGCGCAGCTCCAGCAGGAACACCGGCTCGCCGTCGAAATGGCCGATGCCGTGCTCGGCCAGCACATCCAGGTCCTGGCGCTTGAGCCAGTCGCGGGGGAACAGCGCGCCATTGGCGTCCACCAAAAACCCTTCCGGGCTGCGGGCGACAGCCCAGCCCCCGGTGATCTGCGGGTCGAGTACTGCGCTAGTCCAGCGTGCTGACATGTCGGGGTTCCTTTACTGCGTCCCCCGGCCCGGTCAGTCGGCGAACGTCGGTTTCTGTTTGCTCATGTGCGCCGCCACAGCCACGCGCAAATCTTCGGACTGCAGCATGGCGGCGTTCCAGGTGGCGATGTACTCCAGGCCATCATCGATGCGATGGTCACGCATGTAGCTGAGCATCTCCTTGGTGCCCGCTACAGCGATCGGTGATTTTGCGGCAATCTCGCGGGCAATGGCAAAGACCCCGTCGAGCAATGCAGCATGATCATCATAGACCCGGTTGACCAGGCCGATGCGCAGCGCCTCGTCGGCCGCAACGTTACGCCCGGTGAAGGCCAGCTCGCGCATGATGCCGTCGCCGATGATACGTGGCAAACGTTGCAGGGTGCCGACGTCTGCGGCCATGCCCATGTCGATTTCCTTGATCGAGAACTGCGCGTCCGTGCTGCAATAGCGCATGTCGCAGGCCGACACCAGGTCGATGGCACCGCCAATGCAGTAGCCCTGGATGGCCGCCAGCACGGGCTTGCGGCAGTTGTCCACGGCATTGAAGGAGGCCTGCAGGCGCAGGATGGTACGGCGCAGCAGGCGCGCGTTGCGGCCAACGTCCTTGCCCATCTGGCCGGCCAGCGAGGCCAGCATCATCAAGTCGATACCCGAGGAAAAATGCTTGCCCGCGCCGCTGATGACCACGGCGCGCACCGCATCGGTGTCGTCGACCCACTGGAAGATATCGACGATCTCTTCCCAGAAGGCAGCATTCATGGCGTTGATCTTCTCAGGGCGGTTGATCTGCACATGGGCGATGTTGTCGGTCAGTTCGACCTTGAATGCGCTGTACTCGGTCACGGGCTGCACTCCTGCGGGGATAAAGGTTCACTGCGCGGATGTTAACCCAGCCTGGTTGCCGTACTTGTGCCAAAAGCGGGACTTGCCCGGGTTGCTCAGGCGCCTGCGACAGAGGTTTGCCCTGCACAAAAAAACCCATACAACTTTTGCCCCGCACACGCATCGAAACACAGGTAAGCTCTTCATCCCTTCCCAAGAGGTTTGCCATGGCGATGCGTACAGCCCTGATTGTTTCCTGCATGACACTGGCCCTGGCGGGCTGCGCCGGTTCGAGCGATGAGCATCGTGCGCCACCGGCCACACAGCAGGTCGACCTGCAGCGCTACCAGGGCACCTGGTACGAGCAGGCGCGCTTGCCGATGTTCTTCCAGCGCAACTGCGTGCAGTCCGAAGCCAACTATGGCTTGCGCGAAGACGGTCGCATCGATGTGACCAACCGCTGCAAGGAAAAGGACGGCCAATGGAACGAGGCCAAGGGCATCGCCGAGGCGCAGCAGCCGGGCAAGACCGACAAGCTGTGGGTCACCTTCGACAACTGGTTCAGCCGCCTGGCGCCAGGCTTGACCAAGGGTGAATACTGGGTGCTGTATCACGACAAGGACTATCGCGTAGCGCTGGTCGGGCACCCCAACCGCGAATACCTGTGGCTGCTGTCACGCACCCCGGTCATCAACGACCAGACCCGCGAACAGATGCTGGCCATTGCCCAGAAACAGGGTTATGACACCAGCGAGCTGATCTGGCGGCAGGGCGATGATGCAGTAAAACCCTGATTCATCGACGCCCTGGTTCGCTCGGGCCAGGGTGAGCGCCTAATCAAACTTGGAGTCAGTCATTGGACCTGCTGTTTCTGGGCACCTCGGCCGGGGTGCCCACCAAGGCGCGCAACGTCAGCGCCACCGCCGTGATCGAAGCCAGCGGCAGCCACTGGTACCTGGTCGATTGCGGCGAAGGTACCCAGCATCAACTGCTGCATACCTCATTGTCGGTCCGCGACCTGCGCGCCATCTTCATTACCCATGTGCACGGCGACCATTGCTTCGGCCTGCCAGGCCTGCTGGCCAGCGCCGGCATGAGCGGGCGCACGGCGCCGCTGGACCTGGTGCTGCCGGCCGCCTTGCACGACTGGGTGCGCCTGAGCCTGGCTGCCAGTGATACCTTCCTGGCGTTCGAACTGCGGTTGCTGGCGGTCGAGCAACTGGGCGAATGGCGCAGCGATACCCTTGCCGTCAGCACCGTACAGCTATCGCACCGGGTGCCCAGCGTCGCTTTCGTGTTCACCGAGCTCAACCCCGAGCCGCGCCTTGACGTGCAGCGCCTGGCTGCCGAAGGTATCCCGCGCGGCCCGCTGTGGGGCGACCTTGCCAAGGGCCTCACGGTGGAGCATGCCGGGCACGTGCTGCATGGCCGCGACTACCTGCGCGCCTCGCGGCCGGCACGGCGGGTGATCGTCTGCGGCGACAATGACAACCCCGACCTCTTGGCCGAGGCGGCAAAAGACGTTGATGTACTGGTGCACGAAGCGACATTCACACAACCGATCATCGCCCGCACAGGTGTCAGCTTCGGCCACAGCAGTGCGGCAGCGGTGGCGCGCTTCGCCGAAACGGCCGGTGTGCGCAACCTGGTGCTGACGCACTTCAGTGCCCGCTATCAGCCGGACCCTCGGCGCAGCCCATGCATCGACGAGGTAAGGGAAGAGGCGCAGGCCCATTACAGCGGCAACCTGACCCTGGCCCAGGACCTGCAGCGTTACCATATCGGGCGCGATGGGTGCCTGGGCCGCGTCACGGGTACCTAGCAAATCCCAAGCGACATGATCGCGCTGTTCTCCATCGGTTTTGTGATCTGCGGGCCGGCGATGGGACGCTCAGGCATCAAGCCGCCAGCCGCCCGCTGGCGATCGCCTCCGACGCCGCCAGCATGGCCCGCAGCAACACCGCACAGCCCGCTGCCAGGTCTTGCGGGGTGGCGTTCTCGATTTCGTTGTGGCTGATGCCGTTTTCACAAGGCACGAAGATCATCCCCGCCGGCCCCAACTCGGCCAGGAAGATCGCGTCATGCCCTGCCCCGCTGACGATATCCATGTGCGGCAGGCCCAAGGTCTGCGCAGCATCGCGCACGGCATCCACGCAACTGCGGTCAAAGTACAGCGCTGGGAAGTCGGCCGTGGGGACCAGTTCATGGCTCAGCCCGTGCTTGTCACAGGTGGCTTCAATCACTGCCCGCACGTCGGCGATCATCGCGTCCAGCCGCTCACCTTCGAGGTGACGAAAGTCCAGGGTCATGCGCACTTCGCCCGGGATCACGTTGCGTGAACCCGGGTAGGCCTGCAGGCAACCGACCGTGCCACAGGCATGCGGTTGATGGCCCAGCGCCGCCCGGTTGACCGCCTCCACCACCGCCGCAGCGCCGACCAGTGCATCCTTGCGCAGGTGCATCGGCGTAGGGCCGGCATGGGCTTCAACGCCGCGCAAGGTCAGGTCGAACCACTTCTGCCCCAGCGCCCCAAGCACCACACCGATGGTCTTGGCCTGGTCTTCAAGGATCGGTCCCTGCTCGATATGGGCTTCGAAATACGCGCCTACCGGGTGGCCAAGCACTGCCCGCTGGCCGGCGTAGCCGATGGCAGTCAACGCCTCGCCCATGCTCACGCCCTGGGCGTCACGCTTGGCCAGGGTTTCCTCCAGGGTGAATTTGCCGGCAAACACCCCCGAGCCCATCATGCAGGGCGCAAAGCGCGAGCCTTCCTCGTTGGTCCATACCACCACTTCCAGCGGTGCTTCGGTCTCGATGCCCAGGTCATTGAGCGTGCGGATCACCTCAAGGCCCGCCATCACCCCGAAGCAGCCATCGAACTTGCCACCAGTGGGCTGGGTGTCGATGTGGCTGCCGGTCATCACCGGTGGCAGCTTGGGATTGCGCCCGGGGCGGCGGGCAAAGATGTTGCCGACGGCATCGACACTGACGCTGCAACCGGCAGCCTCGCACCACTCGACGAACAGGTCGCGGGCCTGGCGGTCGAGGTCGGTCAGCGCCAGGCGGCAGACACCACCCTTGGGTGTGGCACCGAGGCGGGCGAGGTCCATCAGCGATTGCCACAGGCGGTCACTGTTAACGTGGCGTTCAGTCGATAGCAGGGCTTGTTGGGCTGCGGTCATGGGTCAGGCCTCCTCAGGCGTTTTTGTTGTCTGCATTGATCACAGGCTGCACTGGCCCACGCACCGCCAAGCCGCCCAGGGCGTAGTACAACGCCCCGCCAAGCAGCGACCCGGTGAACCAGCCATAGTCGTAGAACCAGCTGAAACTGCTGTTACCAATGGCCATCACGGTCAGTGCCACAGGTAGCGCAAAGGCAGCAAACCCTGCCCAGTTCCAGGCCGGGTAAACGTCATCACGGTACAGGCCGGCCAGATCCAGCTTCTGCCGACGGATCAGGAAGTAGTCCACCACCATGATCCCGGCAATCGGCCCAAGCAGGCTGGAGTACCCCAGCAGCCAGTTGGAATAGACACTCTCCAGGCTGATGTCGGAAACGATCCAGCCGAGTTTTTTCAGCAGCTCGTGGCTCATCAGCGCCAGGCCGATGAAGCCTGTCAGCCACACGGCACGTGTACGCCCGATCAGGCGCGGGGCAATGTTCTGAAAGTCGTTGGTCGGCGAGACGATGTTGGCCGCGGTGTTGGTCGACAGCGTAGCGATGACGATCAGCGCCATGGCCAGTGCCACCCAGCCCGGGCTCTGGATCTTGCCGATCAGGCTCACCGGGTCGGACACCGTTTCACCCACCAGCGACGCCGAGGCGGCGGTCATCACCACGCCCAGGGAGGCGAACAGGAACATGGTCAGTGGCAGGCCGAAGATCTGCCCGAGGATCTGGTCCTTCTGGCTCTTGGCGTAGCGGCTGAAATCCGGAATGTTCAGCGATAAAGTGGCCCAGAAACCGACCATCGCGGTAAGCCCGGCGCAGAAATAGCTCACTACGCTCGCCCCTTCCGGGCGCTTGGGCGGCTGGGCCAGCAGCTCGGTCATCGACATGTGCGGCAACGCCCAGAACAGCAGGCCGAAGCCGACCGCCACCAACAGCGGCGCCGAGAGGGTTTCGAGCCATTTGATCGATTCGGCGCCGCGCAACACCACCCACAGGTTGAGGGCCCAGAACACCATGAAGCCGATCACTTCACCGGTGCCACCGAGCGCTTTCCAGTCATCGAAGATCGAGCCCAGGAACAGGTGAATGGCCAAGCCGCCGAACATCGTCTGGATGCCGAACCAGCCACAGGCAACCACCGCGCGTATCAGGCACGGTACGTTGGAGCCGAAGATACCGAACGATGAACGCAGCAACACAGGGAAGGGAATGCCGTACTTGGTGCCGGGGAAGGCGTTGAGGGTGAGCGGGATCAGCACGATGAGGTTGGCCAGCAGGATCGCCAGCAACGCCTCGCCCACGCTCAGGCCAAAGTAGGCCGTGAGCACGCCGCCAAGGGTGTAGGTGGGCACGCAGATGGACATGCCCACCCACAGTGCGGTGATGTGCCATTTGTTCCAGGTGCGCTGGTGCACTTTTGTGGGGGCGATGTCGTGGTTGTAGCGCGGGCTGTCGAGTACGTCACTGCCTGCGGACAGCTCGAACAGGCCATCCTGCTCGATCACTTGCGATCTGCTCTGTTGCATGGGGCCTTCTCCAGATTTTTCTAATTGTCTGCTCATCGGGCTAACGCGATGGCCGGAGTACATACACCACCAGTACTGCTCCTGCGGTCCGGCCTGGCGGTTGTGGCCGTACTCAAAATACGTGCCGGGATGGCCTTCGGCTGCCCGGCCGGCCGCCGCCGACCGCAGGTAATCAACTGATCTGCAAGGCATTGATCCGTTTGAGGCGATGGCACAGTCATTCCATCGCCTGCCGCTGTCAGCGCCATGGGCCGGCCCTGGCCCCTGCATCAGGTTTCAAACTGGTGCAGCCTGGTTTTTCAGTGGCGCGCCTTGCGCCTCCCGGCCAGGTTTCAAGCAGCTGATTTTGCATGGAAAATCTTGACCAATTTGGCTTCTTGTCAAGTGCGTCAAAATGGTGAAAGGCCTCACCATTTTGGTGATTATTAAAATTAATCGTTAAAAAACAATTAGTTATAGAAGTTATAAGCTCATAAATTATTTTCTTGAACAATCCACAATGAGCATCTAAATTCCATTCTTGTCAGGCCTGACAGGATTGAAATTCATCCTCCAGCCACTGGCGCATAACAATTGAAGAACCGGCACAGACCGGTCAGCCTGCGAGGAAGACGGCATGTCCCTGTTGATCCGTGGCGCCACCGTGGTCACCCACGAAGAGAGCTACCCCGCTGATGTCCTGTGTGTCGATGGCCAGATCCGCGCCATTGGCAAAGACCTGCAAGCCCCTACCGACTGCGAGATCCTTGACGGTAGCGGCCAGTACCTGATGCCCGGCGGCATCGACCCGCACACCCACATGCAGTTGCCCTTCATGGGTACAGTGGCCAGCGAGGACTTCTTCAGCGGCACAGCCGCCGGGCTGGCCGGCGGCACCACTTCGATCATCGACTTCGTCATCCCCAACCCGCAGCAATCGCTGCTGGAGGCCTTTCACACCTGGCGCGGCTGGGCGCAAAAGAGCGCGTCCGATTACGGCTTTCACGTTGCCATCACCTGGTGGAGCGAGCAGGTCGCCGAAGAAATGGGCGAGCTGGTCACCCAACATGGCGTGAACAGCTTCAAGCACTTCATGGCCTACAAGAATGCGATCATGGCGGCCGACGACACCCTGGTCGCCAGCTTCGAGCGTTGCCTGCAACTGGGCGCGGTCCCCACCGTGCACGCCGAGAACGGCGAACTGGTCTACCACCTGCAGCAAAAACTGCTCGCCCAAGGCCTGACCGGCCCCGAGGCGCACCCGCTGTCGCGCCCTTCGCAAGTCGAAGGCGAGGCTGCCAGCCGTGCCATCCGCATAGCCGAAACCATTGGTACGCCGTTGTACGTGGTACACATCTCCAGCCGTGAAGCGCTGGACGAAATCACCTATGCCCGGGCCAAGGGCCAGCCGGTCTACGGTGAAGTGCTGCCCGGGCACCTGCTGATCGACGACAGCGTCTACCGCGACCCGGACTGGGCCACCGCCGCAGGCTATGTCATGAGCCCACCGTTCCGCCCGCGCGAGCATCAAGAAGCCCTGTGGCGCGGCCTGCAGTCGGGCAACCTGCACACCACCGCCACCGACCACTGCTGCTTCTGCGCCGAGCAGAAAGCCATGGGCCGCAACGACTTCAGCCGCATCCCTAACGGCACTGCCGGCATCGAAGACCGCATGGCGGTGTTGTGGGACGCTGGCGTCAACAGCGGGCGGCTGTCGATGCATGAATTCGTCGCGCTGACCTCCACCAACACCGCGAAGATCTTCAACCTGTTCCCGCGCAAGGGCGCCATCCGCGTCGGCGCCGATGCCGACCTGGTGCTGTGGGACCCACAGGGCACGCGCACCATCAGCGCGCAAACCCACCACCAGCGTGTTGACTTCAACATCTTCGAAGGCCGCACCGTGCGCGGTATTCCCAGCCACACCATCAGCCAGGGCCGCGTGGTCTGGGCCGATGGCGACCTGCGTGCCGAGCCTGGCGCGGGGCGTTACGTGGAGCGCCCGGCGTATCCCTCGGTGTACGAGGTCCTGGGCCGCCGCGCCGAGCAGCAGCGCCCGATACCCGTCCAGCGCTGAAGCTGTTGGGGCTGCTGCGCAGCCCATCGCCGGCAAGCCAGCTCCTACAGGGGCGGCATCACTCCCAGGGACATCACTGTACCTGTGGGAGCCGGCTTGCCGGCGATTGGGGCGCATGGCCCCCCCCGCCCAAGCCCTAAAAAAAAGAGAGGCTACAACCGTGATCGATGCCCTGAACCACTTGCCGCGCCCCCGGGCCGGCGCCGACCAGCTGGCCGAGCAATTCAGTGACCTCGCGCCACCCCTCACCGCCCGCCAGGCCGCAGTGGAAAGCGCCCGCTGCCTGTATTGCTACGACGCGCCCTGCGTGAACGCATGCCCGAGCGAAATTGACATCCCCTCGTTCATTCACCGTATCAGCGACGAGAACCTGCAAGGTGCCGCCGAGCGCATCCTTTCGGCCAACATCCTGGGCGGCAGCTGCGCCCGCGTGTGCCCCACCGAGATCCTTTGCCAGCAGGCCTGCGTGCGCAACAACGCCCAGGAATGCGCACCGGTACTGATTGGCCAGCTACAGCGCTATGCCCTGGACAATGCCGGTTTCACCGAGCACCCGTTCAAACGCTCGCCAGCCACCGGCAAACGCATCGCCGTGGTCGGCGCAGGCCCCGCCGGGTTGTCCTGCGCACATCGCCTGGCCATGCATGGCCACGAGGTGGTGGTGTTCGAGGCCTGCGACAAGGCCGGCGGCCTGAACGAGTACGGCATCGCCCGCTACAAGCTGGTGGACGACTATGCCCAGCGCGAAGTGGAATTCCTGCTCGGGATCGGCGGTATCGAAATGCGCCACGGCCACCGCCTGGGCGACAACCTGAGCCTGGCAGAGCTGCGTGATCAGTACGACGCGGTATTCCTCGGCCTTGGCCTGAACGCCATACGCCAGCTCGGCCTGCCTGGCGAAGAGGCGCCCGGCATGCTCGCCGCCACCGACTACATCCGTGAGCTACGCCAGGCGGATGATCTTTCGCAACTGCCGTTGGCAGAGCGTTGCCTGGTGATCGGCGCAGGCAACACCGCCATCGACATGGCCGTACAGATGAGCCGCCTGGGTGCCCGCGATGTCAACCTGGTATACCGCCGCGGCTACGCCGACATGGGCGCCACCGGCCACGAGCAGGACATCGCCAAGGCCAACCAGGTGCGTCTGCACACCTGGGCGCGCCCCGACGCCGTGCTGCTGGACGACGACAACCGCGTGCGGGGCATGCGCTTCGCCCGCACCGAACTGGCCGATGGCCGCCTGCGCGACACCGGTGAGACCTTCGAGCTGGCCGCCGATGCCATCTTCAAAGCCATCGGCCAACGCTTCGACGAACAAAGCCTTAACGACCCGCTGGCTGCGCAACTGGCCCGCGACGGCGAGCGCATTCGCGTCGACGAGGGCATGCGCACCAGCCTGCCGGGCGTCTACGCCGGTGGCGACTGTACCGCCCTGGGCCAGGACCTCACCGTCCAGGCCGTGCAACATGGCAAGCTGGCCGCCGAAGCTATCCATGCCCAACTCATGCTCAATGTGGAGGCTGCATAAATGGCCGACTTGTCTATCGTGTTCGCCGGCATCAAGGCGCCCAACCCCTTCTGGCTGGCCTCCGCACCGCCAACCGACAAAGCCTACAACGTGGTCCGCGCCTTCGAAGCCGGCTGGGGCGGCGTGGTCTGGAAGACCCTGGGCGAGGACCCGGCAGCGGTCAACGTGTCGTCGCGCTACTCGGCGCATTACGGCGCCAACCGGCTGGTGCAGGGCATCAACAACATCGAGCTGATCACCGACCGCTCGCTGGAAATCAACCTGCGCGAAATCACCCAGGTGAAGAAGGACTGGCCAGACCGTGCGCTGATCGTCTCGCTGATGGTGCCGTGCATTGAAGAATCATGGAAATTCATCCTGCCGCTGGTGGAAGCCACCGGTGCCGACGGTATCGAACTGAACTTCGGCTGCCCGCATGGCATGCCCGAGCGCGGCATGGGCGCGGCGGTCGGCCAGGTGCCGGAGTATGTGGAAATGGTCACCCGCTGGTGCAAGACGCACTGCGCGTTGCCGGTGATCGTCAAGCTCACGCCCAACATCACCGACATCCGCCAGTCGGCGCGTGCGGCACATCGCGGTGGCGCCGATGCCGTGTCGCTGATCAACACCATCAACTCCATCACCAGCGTCGACCTGGACCGCATGGTCGCCCACCCGATCGTCGGCGATCAGAGCACCCACGGTGGCTACTGCGGCTCGGCGGTCAAACCCATCGCCCTGAACATGGTCGCCGAGATTGCCCGCGACCCGCAAACGCGCGGGCTACCGATCTGTGGCATCGGGGGTATCGGCAACTGGCGTGATGCGGCCGAGTTCATTGCCTTGGGCAGTGGCGCGGTGCAGGTGTGCACTGCGGCGATGCTGCACGGTTTTCGTATTGTCGAAGACATGCAGGACGGTTTGGCGCGCTGGATGGACCAGCACGGGCACCAGAACCTTGAAGCATTCCGCGGCCAGGCCGTGGCGCACACCACCGACTGGAAGTACCTGGACATCAACTACAAATCGGTGGCGCACATCGACCAGGATGCCTGCATCGGTTGCGGGCGCTGCCATATCGCCTGTGAGGACACCTCGCACCAGGCCATTGCCAGTACGCTGAAGGCTGACGGGACCCATGCCTACAGCGTGATCGAAGACGAATGTGTGGGCTGCAACCTGTGCCAGATCACCTGCCCGGTGGAAGATTGCATCGAGATGGTGGCGCAGGATACCGGCAAGCCATACCTGAACTGGACGCAGGACCCGCGCAACCCCTACCGCGAGGCGAGCTGACGCCTGGGAATCGCTGGGGCCGCTTTGCGGCCCTTTCGCGACACAAGGCCGCTCCTACACGACCCGCGATGCACTTATCAAGGCTCCAGGCCGATACCGCGCAGGATCACACTCGTCACCGTCTGTACCGCACTCTCGAACGCCAGGTCCGACAGCGGTTCTCCGCCATTGAGCACAGCCACCTGGTAGCCGAAGTCGGCATAGTGCTGGGTCGAAGCCCAGATCATGTACAGCAGCGCCGAAGGCTCCACCGGCAGGATGCGCCCCTCCTCCACCCAGCGGCGAATCTTGTCTACCTTCAGCTTCGCCCAGGGCACCAGGCTGTCATCCAGGCTCACCCCAAGCAGCGGCGCGCCATGCAGCATCTCTTCGGCCCAGATCTTCGAGCCCAGCGGGCGTGAGCGCGAATGGCCCATCTTGGCGCGAATGTAGCTGGTCAGCACCACCCGGGGGTCGTCGAAGTTCTCGAAGCACAGCGCGTCCTGCTTCCACACATCAAGCAGGTCCTGCAGCACTGCGCGGAACAGCTCATCCTTGGTGCTGAAGTAGTAATGCAGGTTGGAGCGCGGCAGCTCGGCCTGTTCGGCGATATCACCCATGGACGTTGCGCCGTAGCCCTTCTCGGCGAACACCTTTTCTGCGGCCACGAGGATCTTCTCGATATTGCGACGGCGAATTTCGATCTTGTGGTTGGCCATCAGAATTGCGATGCCCTGGCTGCCAGCTCATGGCGACGAACGCTCATGCGTATTCCTTGTCGATTGCTCTTGGCACTAGTCTACTCCGGTCATTTCGCTGAATACGAGTAGCCATGCCCTTCAACCACACTGGGCCCGATCCCTTGCCGGGCACTGCGCCCGGTGCAGGTTCAGCGCCGTGTTGATGATGCCGATGTGGCTGAACGCCTGGGGGAAGTTGCCCAGCATGCGCTTGCCCGCCGGGTCATACTGCTCGGCCAGCAAACCCACGTCATTGCACAGCCCGGTCAGCTTCTCGTACAGCGCCTGCGCCTCGCCCTGGCGCCCCAACAGCACATACACATCGGCCAACCAGAACGAACAGACCAGGAACGTCCCTTCACCCGGCGTCAGGCCGTCACTGCAGCGGTCACTGTCATAGCGCATCAGCAAACCGTTTTTCAGCAGGCGCTGCTCGATCTGTTCGAGCGTGCGCAGAAACCGCTCATCCTGGGCCGGCAGGAACCCGGTGAGGGCGATCTGCAGCAGGCTGGCGTCCATTTCGCTCGAGCCATAGGCCTGGACGAAATGCAGGCCTTTGGCATCCAGCCCCTGCTCACACACCTCGCGGCGGATTTCATCTGCCACCTGCCGGTAATACTGCCCGCGCTCGCTGCCCTCCTCGGTGGTCTCAGCCAACCCCGCCGCGCGGTCGAATGCGACCCAGGCCATGACCTTGGAATGCACGAAGTGCTGCCTGCCACCACGCACCTCCCAGATGCCTTCGTCCGGCTCACGCCAGATGCGCTCCAGGTAGGGCATGATCAGGCGGGAAATCGCCGCACTGCGTGGGTGCCTGGGCAACCCGCCCTTTATCGCCTGGGCCATGGCGTCGGCGACCTCGCCGTAGATGTCCAGCTGCCGCTGTTGAGCGGCAGCGTTGCCCACCCGCACCGGCTGCGAGTGCTCATACCCGGCCAGCCACGGCAGGGTGTATTCCTGCAGGTCTCGCTCCCCTGCCAGGCCGTACATGATCTGCATCTGCTCCGGGTTGCCGGCCACCGAACGCAGCAGCCACTCACGCCAGGCCTGCGCTTCGTCGAAGTAACCCAGGTTCATGAACGCCAGCAGGGTCATGGTGGCATCGCGCAGCCAGCAGAAGCGATAGTCCCAGTTGCGCTCGTGGCCGATGCTTTCGGGCAGCGAGGTGGTGACGGCCGCAACGATGCCGCCGGTAGGGGCATACGTCATGGCCTTGAGGGTGAGCAATGAACGGCGCACGCTCGCGCTGTAGGGGCCGACATCCGGGCAGCGGGCGGCAAAGGCCTGCCACTGGCTGACGGTATGCGCCAGGGCATGTTCGATATCGCAGTCGGGCTGTACCGGCAGGTGCGAAGGTTGATGGCGCAGGCTGAACACCTGGCGCTCACCGGCGCACACCCGAAAGCGCGCGACAGTGTGGTGGTCGCGGGCGTGCGAGGCCACCGTGCTGCACAGGATCAGCCGGTCGGGGCCGGCGACGGCGCTCAGGGTCAGCGGGTCGAGCTTTTCCACCCAGGGTACGCTGCGCCCGTAGTCGAAGCGCATCACCAGGTCCATTTCAAAGTTGGTTTCGCCGGCAATGCCATCGACGATGCGCACGACCGAATTGACGTCGTCCAGCGGCATGAAGTCCAGCACACGGGCGCGGCCGCTGGCAGTCACCCAGGTGGTTTCCAGCACCAGGGTATCTTGCTGGTAGCGCCGGCTGACATGCTCGATGGAGTCGCTGGGGGCCAGGCGCCAGCGACCGTTTTCTTCATTGCCCAGCAGCGCCGCGAACACGGCGGGGGCATCGAAGCGTGGCAGGCACAGCCAGTCGATGGAACCGTCACGGCTGACCAGGGCGGCGCTGCGGCAGTTGCCGAGCAGCGCATAGTCTTCGATGTGGGCAGGCATTGGATCTCCTTAATGCAACTGTCTGGCCCACACAGTGGGCCGTGCGATCATCCCAGCCGGTGCCACTCGCGCTTGTCACGGGCCAGCAACTCATTGCCGGCCGCTGGCCCATCCTCGCCCGCCGGGTACTCATGCACCTCGCCGTCCTGCGCCCAGGCATCCAGAAACGGCTGCACCGCACGCCAGCCGTTCTCGATGTTGTCGGCACGCTGGAACAAGGTCTGGTCGCCGGTCAGGCAGTCGTAGATCAAGGTCTCGTACCCTGTGGCCGGGGTCATCTTGAAAAAGTCCTTGTAGGCGAACCCCAGCTCGACGTTTTCCATCACCAGTTCCGGGCCCGGGCGCTTGGCTTGCAGGTCGAACCACATGCCTTCGTTGGGCTGGATCTGGATCTTCAGGTAGTTGGGCTTGGGCCGCTCCAGCTCCGATTCGCGAAACTGCGCGTAGGGCGCAGGCTTGAAGCAGATGGCAATTTCGGTGTCGCGCACGCTCATGCGTTTGCCGGTACGCAGGTAGAACGGCACGCCGGCCCAGCGCCAGTTGTCGATCATCACCTTCAGGGCCACGTAGGTTTCGGTCTGGCTGTCGGCCGCCACCCTGTCCTCCTGGCGATACCCGGCCAGGCGCTTGCGGCCCTGCTTGCCCGCGGTGTACTGGCCGCGCACGGAGTTCTTCAGGGCCATCTTCGTCGACCAGGGACGGATAGCGCCGATCACCTTGGCTTTTTCGCCGCGCACGGCATCTGCGCCAAAGGCTGCAGGCGGTTCCATGGCAACCATCGCCAGCAACTGGAACAGGTGGTTGGGCACCATGTCGCGCAAGGCACCGGTGTGGTCATAGAACCCACCGCGAGTCTCGACGCCCACCGTTTCGGCGGCCGTGATCTGCACATGGTCGATGTAGTGGTTGTTCCAGAACGACTCGAACAAGCCATTGGAAAAACGGCTGACCAGGATGTTCTGCACCGTCTCCTTGCCCAGATAATGGTCGATGCGGTAAATCTGCCGCTCGCTCATCACTTTGAGCAGGCAGGCATTGAGCGCCTCGGCACTGGCCAGGTCGGTGCCGAAGGGCTTTTCCACCACGACCCGGCGATAGCCCCCGCCAGACTCGTCGAGCAAACCGGCATCCCCCAGGCGCTGGGCAACCTCGGGGAAAAAGCGTGGCGAGGTAGCCAGGTAGAAAATGGCGTTGCCATGGCTGGTCTTGTCGATGCGCTTGGCCAGCGCGGTATAGGTGGCCGGGTCCAGGAAGTCGCCGGTCTGGTAGTCCAGGCGCTTGGCCAGGCGCGCCCAAAGTTTTTCGTCCAGGCACTTGGCTGCGCCCTCGCCGCCCTTGTCGCGTTCACGCATGAACGCGTGCAGGCGTTCGGCGAATTCATCGGCAGTGGCGGCATTATGGTCCACACCAACGATGCGCAGGTTGCGGTCGAGCAGGCCGTCCCGGCCCAGGTTGTACAGCGCCGGCATCAGCAGGCGCTTGACCAGGTCACCGTTGGCACCGAACAGGAACAAGGTACAAGGGCCGGCTGCAGGAATGGTCTGTCGGGTCATTGGCCTTTCTTCTCGACGTGGCCACCGAAGCCCAGGCGCATGGCCGAGAGGACCTTGTCGCCGTAGGTGCCCTGCTGCTGGCGTGAGCGGAACCGGGCGAACAACGCACTGGACAGGACAGGTACCGGCACGGCCTGCTCGACTGCTGCGTCGATCGTCCAGCGGCCTTCGCCACTGTCCGATACCGAGCCGCTGAACTGCGCCAGGTGCGGGTCGGCCACCAGGGCATCGGCGGTGAGGTCGAGCAGCCAGGAGGTGACCACGCTGCCACGGCGCCATACCTCGGCGATTTCGGCGACGTTCAGGTCGAAGCGCTGTTCTTGCGGTAGCTCATCGCCGCCTTTGCTGCGCAGCAGGTCAAAGCCTTCCGCGTAGGCCTGCATCAACCCGTATTCGATGCCGTTGTGCACCATCTTCACGTAGTGCCCGGCGCCGGGCGGGCCTGCATGGATGTAGCCATGTTCGGCGCGGTCGTGCTCACCTTCGCGCCCCTGGGTGCGCGGAATGTCGCCAACGCCCGGGGCCAGCGCCTTGAACAAAGGCTCCAGGCGCTCGAACACGTCCTTCTCACCGCCGATCATCATGCAGTAGCCACGGTCCAGGCCCCACACACCGCCAGAGGTACCGACGTCCAGGTAATGCAGCCCGCGCTTGGCCAGCTCGGCGGCGCGGCGCATGTCGTCCTTGTAGAAGGTGTTGCCACCGTCGATGATCGCATCGCCCGGTTCCAGCAGTTCGGCCAGCTGCGCGATGGTCTGCTCGGTAGGTTCGCCCGCCGGCAGCATTACCCATACCGCCCGCGGCGCCTTGAGCTTCTGCACCAGCGCGCCAAGGTCGTGAGCCCCTTGGGCGCCCTCGCCTTCCAGCCCGACGACTGCATCACGGTTACGGTCGTGCACGACCGTGCGGTGCCCGGCGCGCATCAGCCGCCTTGCAATATTGCCGCCCATGCGGCCCAGCCCGACGATTCCCAGTTGCATGAGCCGATGCTCCCCTTGAAAAATGAATGACAACACAGTCCAGCGTTTCAGATTAGTCCAGCACACCGCCCGAGGGTTCAGCGACGAACGGCGAGACAACGTTAAACAAAAAAGTTCCAATGAGCAGTGAAAGAATTCAGAATGCCCGCCGCGTGAAGCGACTACGCTTTGATTGTCACCAGCCAAAACCGCGAGGTGTTTACATGGGTACCTTGATGCCTGCCACTCCAACCCAGACCCTCTATGTCTCCGTGCGCCGTGATGAGCTGCGTAAATTGAAGGACGAACGCGACCAACTGCGCCAGCAAGTCGCTCAGTTGCACATGCAGCTGGAGCGGGCGCGCTCCGGCGATGAACCTGTAAGCCTCTGATTCATTCTCCCCCTGGTGGGAGCGTTAATGCTCCCACACTGCTGGCCCCCACAGAAAAAAGTTTGAATTGGGAACGATTCGCGTTTATCGTGCGCGCTTTCTCCATTCACCTGGCCCGGGGCGTTGCATGGCAGTGCATGAAACGGATGCGATCATTCCGCTTGAGGTCCTGTACGACACCCAGCGCGGCTGGCTGCACAACTGGCTGAAGCGTTCGCTGGGCTGCTCGCAACAGGCCGCAGACCTGGCCCAGGACACGTTCGTACGCCTGTTGGTGCGCAACCAGCCGATCAGTACCCAGGCGCCCCGCGCTCTGCTGGTACGCATCGCCCGCGGCCTTGTGGTCGACCATTGGCGGCGCGATGCACTGCAGCGCGCCTACCTGCAAACCTTGGCGCAGTTGCCCGAGGCCAGCTACCCGTCCCCGCACGTGCGCCACGAGGCCATGCAGTGCCTTGAGCGCATCGCGCAATTGCTCGATGGCCTCAAACCCACCGTGCGCGACGCCTTCCTGCTGTACCAGCTGGGCGGCCTGACCCATGCGCAAATAGCCGAACGGCTGGGGGTTTCCAGCCGCACGGTAGAGCGCCACGTAGCCAACGCGTTGCTGCACTGCTACCGGCTGTGCTTCGAGTGACCGCCGCGCCAGAGCGGCTGCCTGAAGCCATCGTGCGTACGGCCATCGAGTGGCAGATGCGCTTGCGGGCCAGCCCGGGCAATGTCGAGGTGTTCAGCCAGTTCAATGCCTGGCGGCTGCGTGATACACGGCATGACCTGGCCTGGCAGCGCATGCAGCAGGTCAGCGGGCACTTCCACAACGGGCACCTGCCCGATGCCACTTGCACGGCTGCCGTGCTGCGCCAGGCCGACGTCGACCTGAGCCGCCGCCGCACCCTCAAGCTGCTGGGCCTGGGCCTGACAGCGGGCGGCGCCACGCTGCTGATCGGCACTGCGCCCACCGCGTGGCGCAGTGACTTGACCACCGGTGTCGGCGAACAGCGGCAGTTGCGCCTGAACGGCGACCTTGAGTTGCAATTGAACACTGACAGCGCCGTTGACCTGCATGGCAGGGAAATCCGCCTGCGCAGTGGCGAAATGCTGGTCGATGGCGCCGACTGGCGCGTGCGCTGCCAGCAGGGCGTTTGCCAAGGCCACCAGGCGCGCGCCGTGCTGCGCGAGCGCGATGGTTACAGCGAGTTGCACGTCGAACGCGGTGAAGTGCTGGTGACTGCCGCTGCGGGCTCGCAGCGGGTGCAGGCTGGCAGCGGCCTTGCGCTCTACCCCTCGCGACTGGCGCCTCTGGGCGGCGGCGCCCTGGATCCGTTCGCCTGGAGCCGCGGCCTGCTGATCGTCAACGATATACCCCTGGCCGACTTCCTCGCCGAGGCCGCTCGCTACCGCCGTGGCTGGCTGCGCTGCGACCCGGCAGTGGCCGACCTGCGCCTGTCGGGCGTGTTCCACCTCGACCAGCCGGGGGCACTGCTGGACAACATCGCCCACCTGCTGCCTGTGCGTATCGACCAACGCACACGCTGGTGGGTGCGTATTTCATCCCAGGCATGAAAAAACTGTCGGACTTCACGCGCTCATCCGGTTAGGGATGATCACCTCCTCGAATGGATCGCTTCATGCTGCCTGCCCGACCGCCCCGCTGCTCCCGAACCTTGTCACGTGCCGTGTACCTTGCGTTGGCCCTGCACGCCGGCGGTGCGCTGGCCGCCACAGCGACCGCGCCGAGCATCCCGGCAGGCCCCTTGGGGCAGGCGCTGAGCACCTTCGCTGAACGTGCCGGGATCACCCTGTCCTTCTCGCCGGAGGCCGTGCGCGGCCTGAACAGCCCAGGGCTGGCCGGTGGCGGCCCGCTGGAAGACGGGCTGAACCAACTGCTCAGTGGCAGTGGCCTGCAACTGCACAAGTCCAGCGCCGGCTATGTCGTGCTGCCAGGCCAGGGCGACGCCAGCCTGCAGCTGGAGCCGATCAGCATCGACGCAACCGCCTCGCAAAGCGCCTTCGCGCCCGTCGAAGGCTACTTCGCCAGCAACGCCAGCAGCGCCACCAAGACCGACCGGCCCATCCTGGAAACCGCGCAGAGCATCAGCGTGGTCACCGCCGAGCAGATCGCCGACCGCAAGGTCGACCGCGTCGAGGATGCCGTGGCCTACACTGCCGGTGTACGGGTAGGCGCATCAGGCCTGGACCCACGTTTCGACATGATCAGCATCCGTGGCTTCGAAACCACCATGGGCGCGGACTTTCTCGATGGCCTGCGCCAACCCGGCAGCGGCTGGTTGTCGCTGTACCAGACCGAAGCCTACAACCTGGAGCGCATCGAAGTGCTCAAAGGCCCGTCGTCGGTGATGTACGGGCAGATCAGCCCCGGCGGCATGGTCAACCGGGTCAGCAAACGCCCTGGCCTGCAGGCAAAAAACGAAGTGCAGATCCAGTCGGGCAACTACAACCACCAACAAGGGCAATTCGACCTGGGTGGCAAGCTGAACGAGTCCGGCGACCTGCTATACCGCGTTGTGGGTGTGTACCGCGATGCCGAAAACTATATCGAGCAGTTGAACAACGACGTGCGCCTGATCGCACCCTCGCTGACCTGGCAGATCGACCCAGACACCAGCCTGACACTGCTGGCGCAATACCAGGAACGCGAGACAGCCGCCTCACCGATGCTCTACCAGCAGGGCGATCACCTGACCGATTTCTGGCAGGGTGACGAGTACTTCGACAAGCTGCAACAGCGCCAATGGACCTTCGGCTACGAATTCGAGCACACCTTCAACGACACCTTCAGCTTCCAGCAGAACCTGCGTTACGGCCAGGTCGATACCACCAACCAGTACCTGCAACCCTATCAGGAGCGCGAGGGGCACATCCTCGATCGCGATGCCATCGGTGTGTACGAAGACATGTCGAGTGTCTCGGCCGACACGCGCCTGGTCAGCCGCTTTGCAACAGGTACCCTGCACCACACCTTGCTGACCGGCGTGGACTACGGCTGGATCGACACCTCATTGTCGTATGCCAGCGGCCCGGCGCCGTCGATCGACCGCTTCGCGCCCGACTACCACCAACCGGTGGCCAAACCGGGTACGCCGCTGGCGGACGAAGATGGCCTGGAGCAACGCACCGGCCTGTACCTGCAGGACCAGATCGACCTCGACCGCTGGCGGCTTTCGGCCGGCTTGCGCCGCGACTTCGTGCACGTGCGGCGCAGCGACAACCTCAGCGGCATCAACCGCAAGACCAGTGACTCAGCCACCACTGGCTCGGTCGGCGCGCTCTACCTGTTCGACAACGGCCTGGCACCCTACGCCAGCTACGCCACCTCGTTCCAGCCACAGAGTGGCAGCGGTGCCTACAAACCCACCGAAGGCGAACAATACGAAGTGGGCTTGAAGTACCAGCCACCAGGCAGCGCAACGATGCTCACCGCCTCGCTGTACCACCTGACCCAGAAGAACGTGCTGACCCGCGACCTGGCCAACCCGATCAACAGTATCGCCACTGGCGAGCAGGTCTCCAAGGGCTTGGAACTGGAAGCCGTTTCCGACCTCAGCGACCGGCTGAAGATGACCGCCAGCTACAGCTTCAACGACCCCGAAGTGACTGAAAGCAACGATGGCAATGAAGGCAAGCAGCCACTGGACGTTCCCCGCCATCTTGCTTCTGTCTGGCTCGACTACCGCCTGCCGATGGGCGTAGGCGTCTCTGGCGGTGCCCGCTACACCGGCAGCAACTACGGCGATGCACAGAACACCGTGAAGAACGAAGGCTACACACTGGTCGATGCCGGCGTGCACTACGACTTCGGCGGCGGCCTGGACGGCGTTCGCCTGGCGCTCAATGCGCGCAACCTGTTCGACAAACGCTATATCAACTGCCAGCAGGGCTACTGCTACCGGGGTGAAGCGCGCAGCGTGGTCACCAGCCTTAGTTATCGCTGGTAAAGGGGGGATGAAAATGCGCACATTGATGATCTGGCTGGGCACTGCGCTGCTTGCCAGCCTGGCCCACGCCGCGCCGGTGACGCTGGACGGTACCGAGCAATGGTCGATGAAAAGTGCCGAGGGCCGCGAATACCGGATCATGATCAGCCTGCCGGAGGGCGATGTGCCCTGGACCGGCGGCTACCCGGTGATCTACCTGCTTGACGGCAACGCCTACTTCCCGGCGTTTCATGCCGCCAAGCGCGCTCAAGACCGGCTGCGCGGCGCGATACTGGTCGCCATCGGCTACCCCAGCGACACCCCACTGGACTTCGAACGCCGCGCCTTCGACCTGTCGCCACCGCAACCTGCCGAGCGCAACAAACCACCCCAAGGTGGCCAGGACCTGTTCCTGGACTTCATCGAAAAACGCCTGATGCCAAAGGTCAATGCCCGTTTCAAGGTCGATCAGGACCAGCGCAGCCTGGTCGGGCATTCGTTCGGTGGCATGTTCGGCGTGTATGCGCTGTTTACCCGACCGCAACTGTTCCAGCACGTGATCGCCATCAGCCCGAGCCTGTGGTGGCGTGACCGCTACCTGATGGCCCATGAGCGGACATTCACGCAGCGTGCCCACGCCGGGCAACTGGACCTGACCCATAGCAGCCTTACGCTGTTGATCGGTGACCGCGAGATGCCCCAGGAGATTCAGGATGCCCGGGCCCTGCAATTACGCCTGGAGGCACTGTCGCAGTACGGGCTGCGCAGTGATTTCCAGCTCGAGGCTGGGGAAGATCACATGTCGGTGCCGTTCAGGGTGCCGACACGGGTCCTGGATGAATTGATCAGTACCCGCAGGTTCTAGCTGCAGGTGTCGGCCTTTTCGCAGATCGACCTGCGAGAAGGCCAAAATGGGTAAGCCCCACCGTGCACCCTAACGGTGCATACACCCTTTTTCGCCACAAAATGGCCCCCCGAATTTTGCCTGCGCCCTCTCTTGGAACACCCCTTCTCAAAGCGATGACACACGCCAACGTTTGCGTCTATCTCGCGTCATAACGAAAGTGACCAGTGGGTCACCTTTTTTACTTCCGGTCTCCTACACTCAGCTTTCGGCCCGCGATTTGCTCAGGGAAGAGGCGACATGAAAAAAGTCGAACTTTTGCAAAAGGCGACGGGTCAGGAACTTTAAGTAGGCCAAAGCAATGGGATACCCCTCGCTGCAGCCCGCTCACTCCTTCCAGACCAAACGCTTTCGGCGGGAATGCCGATCGCGCCGTGCCTGCGCGCACGACCTTGGGGCAAGGACCGCACTACGAAGACACGAAACAGAGATAACCAGCACGAAATAAAGCAAACGGGTGCCAGCACTCGGCCACACCATAGGGACGGAGAGAAGTATGATCAGTGCCGCTGTCGAACCTCACGTAGATTCATTCAAACCGGAAAACCGCGAACCGCTCACCCCGGATTTCGCCACGACAGTCAAGGCACCCGGCGCCCAGCGCCAGCACAACCCCAACAAACGCAAGATCCTGTTCGTCACCTCCGAAATTGCCGACCTGATCAAGACCGGCGGCCTGGGTGACGTTTCGGCAGCACTGCCGCGGGCATTGGCGCACCTGCACGATGTCCGTGTGCTGATCCCCGGCTACAGCCAGGTGATGGAAAGCGACAACCCCATTCATATCGTCGGCGAACTCGGCGGCCATGCGGCCCTGCCGCCGTGCAAGATCGGCCGCATGGACATGGCTGACGGCCTGGTCATCTACGTGCTGATCTGCCCTGAACTGTACCAGCGCGACGGCACACCCTATGGTGCCAACAACGGTCGCGACTGGCCCGACAACCACATCCGCTTCGCCCGCCTTGGCCTTGCCGCGGCCGAGATTGCCGCCGGTGAAGGCAAGATCCACTGGAAGCCCGAAGTGGTGCACGCCCATGACTGGCCCGCAGGCCTGGCCCCGGCCTACATGCACTGGCGCGGCCTGAGCACCCCGACCTTGTTCACCATTCACAACCTGGCCTACCAAGGTGTGTACAGCCGCGCCTGCAGCCCGGAGCTGGCGATCCCTGACCATGCCATGCAGCAGGAAGGCATGGAGTTCTACGGCAAGCTGTCCTTCCTCAAGGCCGGCCTGGCCTACTCCAGCCACATCACCACCGTCAGTGCCACTTACGCCCGCGAAATCACCACGCCGGAATTCGGCTGCGGCCTGGATGGCTTCCTCGCCAGCAAGGCCCAGCAAGGCCTGCTCGGCGGCATCCCCAATGGCATCGACGAAAGCTGGGATTCGGCCACCGACCAGCATCTGCAGCACAACTTCAGCATCAACGACTGGGATGGCAAGGCGCGCAATGCCGAAGCAGTCCGCCGCCTGTTCGAACTCGAGCCAAGCGAAGGGCCACTGTTCGCCGTAGTCTCGCGGCTGGTGTTCCAGAAAGGCCTGGACCTGACCTTGGGCGTGGCCGACTACATCGTCGAACAGGGCGGGCAGATCGCGATCATCGGCCGTGGCGAGCCTGAAGAAGAGCAGGCCATGCGCGAACTGGCCCTGCGCCATCCCGGCCGCATCGGCGTGCGTATCGGCTTCAACGAAACCGATGCGCGGCGGATGTTCGCCGGCAGCGACTTCCTGCTGATGCCATCACGCTACGAGCCCTGCGGCCTGAGCCAGATGTATGCGCAGCGTTTTGGCTCACTGCCCGTAGCGCGCAACACCGGAGGCCTGGCCGACACGATCGAGAATGGCGTCACCGGTTTCCTGTTCGATGAGTCGACCGTGGAGAGTTACCGCGAAGCGCTGAGCCGTGCCTTCTATGTCTACGGCAAGAAAAACCTGCTCAACGCCATGCGCTGCCTGTCGATGACCCAGCCGTTCAACTGGTGCCAGGCGGTCGAACCCTACGCCCGCCTCTACGAGGACCTGGTCAAACAGGCACAGTTGAGCCACTACTGAGCGGGGAGTCGAAGATGCACAGGCATGGCGCACACCTACTGGACGCCACGTCGGCGCGCTTCGCCCTATGGGCGCCGGATGCGCGCAGCGTGAGCTTGGAACTGGAGCAGCAGCCGCCGATCGAGCTGCTGCCCGACGCAGATGGCTGGTATACCGGCGTTGCCCCGTGCCAGGCCGGTGACCGTTACCACTATCGCATCGACGGCGAGCTGCGGGTGGCCGACCCGGCCTCGCGTTACCAGCCCGAAGGCGTGCAGGGCCCGAGCCAGGTGGTCGACACCCAGGCTTACGCCTGGCAACACCCCTGGCGAGGCCGCCCTTGGCACGAAGCGGTGATTCAGGAACTGCACGTCGGCGTGCTCGAGGGCTACCCTGGTGTCGCCCGACATCTGCCGCGCCTGGCAGAGCTTGGCATCAGCGCCATCGAGCTGATGCCGCTGGGGCAGTTCCCTGGCGAGCGTAACTGGGGCTACGACGGCGTGCTGCCATTCGCGCCGCAGCACAGCTATGGCAGCCCAGAGCAATTGTGCGCGCTGGTCGACAACGCCCACGGCCAGGGCCTGATGGTAGTGGTGGACGTGGTCTACAACCACTTTGGGCCGCACGGCAACTACCTGCACCAGTACGCCAGCCCGTTCTTCCGTGAGGACCGGCAGACGCCCTGGGGCGCAGCCATTGACTTCCGCCGGCCAGAGGTGCGTGAGTTCTTCATCCAGAACGCTCTGATGTGGCTGTGCGACTACCGCTGCGACGGCCTGCGCCTGGATGCAGTGCATGCCATCGACCAGCCCGACTTCCTGGTCGAGCTGGCGCAACGGGTACGCGCTGCGGTGGAGCCTGGCCGCCAGGTGTGGCTGATGCTGGAGAATGAGCACAATCAGGCGTTCCTGCTGGAACAGGGCTTCGACGCCCAGTGGAACGACGATGGCCACAATGCACTGCACGTGCTACTCACGGGTGAAACCGAAGGGTACTACGCCGACTACCAGGACCTGCCGATCAACAAGCTGGCCCGCTGCCTGTCCGAAGGGTTCGTGTTCCAGGGCCAGGCCAACCGCCATGGTCACCCGCGCGGCGAACCAAGTGGCCACCTTGAGCCCAGCTCGTTCGTATTGTTTCTGCAAAACCACGACCAGATCGGCAACCGCGCCCTGGGCGAACGCCTGACACGCCTGTGCCCGGTCCCTGCCCTGCGCGCCGCTACCGGCCTGTTGCTGCTGTCGCCGATGATCCCGCTGTTGTTCATGGGTGACGAGGATGGCAGTTGCCGGCCGTTTCTGTTCTTCACCGACTTCCATGACGAGCTGGCCGATGCCGTGCGCGAAGGTCGGCGTGGCGAATTCGCCCACTTCACCGCGTTTGCCGATCCCGAGCAGCGCGAGCGCATCCCCGACCCCAATGCCGAGCAGACATTCCAGGCCTCACGGCCACAGCGTCAGGAAGTGATCGCCGGCTGGCACGGCCTTTATCAGCAACTGCTCGAACTGCGCCGGCGCCATGTCATACCGTACCTGCCTGGCAGCCGTGCGCTGGGCACCGACGTGCTGGGCGACAAGGCACTGACCGCACGCTGGCGCCTGGGCAATGGCAACACCCTGCGCATCGACCTGAACCTGGCCGCCACGCCACAGCCGGTCGAACTGCCCGCAGCCGAACACCGCCTGTTCGACAGTAGCGATACCACGCACCCCGACACCGCACTGTCTGCGTACAGCTGCGTGGTCAGCCTGCTTGCACCTGGCCAGGAGCGCCCATGAGTGAAACTGCATTACACCGCCTGGCCGCCCGCGTAGGGCTGGCCCGCGACTGGATCGACGCCAACAACAGGCCACAACAGGTCAGCGACGACGTGCTGCGCAAGGTCCTTGAAGCGCTTGGCCACCCGGCCAGTGACGACCGCGCCCTCCAGGACAGCCTGCGCGCCGTGGACGCCGCCGAAGACAGCGAACACTTACCGCCGCTATTGACTGCCGACCTGGGCCGGCCACTGGCACTGGCGCGCTACTTCAGCGCAGGCAGCGCCGCCCGCTGCACCCTGGAAGACCACAGCCAGCTCGACCTGACCCTCGACAACCAGGCACAACTGCCTGGCGCATTGCCCTTGGGCTATCACCGCGTCGATATCGATGGCCGTACTTTCACAGTGGCCGTGGCGCCGCTGCGTTGCCACAGCCTGGAGGACGCTGTCGAACAGCCGCCACCGCGCTGCTGGGGCATTGCGGTGCAGCTTTACAGCCTGCGCCGCCCAGGTGATGGCGGCTACGGCGACTGCCTGGCCCTGGAGCAACTGGCGCGCAGCGCCGCAGAGCGTGGTGCCGACGCCCTCGCCATCAGCCCGATCCACGCCCTGTCGGCGTTCGACCAGCAACACTACAGCCCCTACTCACCCTCCAGCCGCCTGCTGCTCAACCCCTTGTATGCCAGCCCCGCTGCCGTGCTCGGTGAACGTGCCGTGCGCATGGCCGTCGTGGCCTGTGGCCTGGAGCAAACCCTGGAAGACCTCGAGCAACGCCCGCTGGTCGACTGGCCACGCGCCGCCGACGCCCGCCTGCGCCTGCTCGACGCCCTGTACCAGAATTTCATCCAGGCTGATCACCCCCTGCGCAAAGACTTCGAGAGCTTCCGCGAGGCCGGTGGCCAGGCGCTGGAGCACCACTGCCGCTTTGAAGTGCTGCAGGCACAAGCCGTGGACGACGGCCTGGGCGCCGACTGGCGCAACTGGCCGAGCGCCTGGCACGACCCCTATCACCCAGAAGTGGAGGCCTTCGCCAGCGCGTATCCCGCCAAGGTCGAGTTCCATGCGTTCTGCCAGTGGCTGACCGAGCGCAGCCTGCAGCGCGCGCAGGAAGCCGCCCGTGGCAACGGCATGGCGGTCGGCCTGATCGCCGACCTGGCGGTGGGCGCCGACGGTGCCGGCAGCCAGGCCTGGAGCCGCCAGGACGAGTTGCTGGCCAACCTGAAGGTTGGCGCCCCGCCGGACATCCTCAACCGCAGCGGACAGGACTGGGGCATCTGCGCGTTCTCGCCCGAAGGCCTCAAACGCAATGGCTACCGCGCCTTCATCGAAATGCTGCGGGCCAACCTGGCCCATGCCGGCGGCCTGCGCATCGACCATGTGATGGGCCTGCGCCGCCTGTGGCTGATCCCCCGTGGCTGCAAGCCCGACGAAGGGGCCTACCTGCAGTATCCGCTGGAGGACCTGCTGCGCCTGCTGGCCCTGGAGTCGGTGCGGCACCAGGCAATCATCCTTGGTGAAGACCTGGGCACCGTGCCTGAAGGCCTGCGCGAACAACTGGCGGACAAGGCCGTGCTGGGCATGCGCGTGCTGCCTTTCGAGCAGGCCCAGCCCGGCCACTTCACGCCGATTCTCGACTGGCCGGACAAAGCCTTGGCCACCACCGGCACCCACGACCTGGCGCCCTTGGCCGGCTGGCTGCAAAGCCGCGACATCGACTGGAGCCAGCGCCTGCAACTGATCGATGACGCCACCGAGCTGCACTGGCGCCAGGCGCGACAGAAAGAGCGTGACGGCCTGCGCCGCACCCTGCAAGCCAATTACGGCCCACTAAAGGACAACGACCACTTGATCGATGCTGCCATCCGTTACGTTGGTCACACCCGCGCACCGCTGGTGCTGATCCCGCTCGAAGACCTGCTCGGCAGTGAAGAGCAACCCAACCTCCCTGGCACGACCGAAGGCCACCCCAACTGGCGCCGGCGGTTCGCGCCCCCGGTGCGCGAACTGCTCGACGATGAAGATGCCGCGCGCCGCCTGGAGCTGTTGGCCCAGGCCCGCGAACAAGCCTGGGAGCGTGACCGATGAAGCCGTTGTCCGCCACCCTGCGTCTGCAGTTGCACAGCGATTTCACCCTCGACCATGCACTGCCGCTGGTGCCCTACTTTGCCCAGCTGGGCATCAGCCACCTGTATGCCTCGCCGATCCTCAAGGCCCGCGCCGGCTCGCGCCACGGTTACGATGTGGTCGACCCGACCCAGGTCAACCCGGAGCTCGGTGGCGAGGCCGCCCTGGAGCGACTGGTGGCCGCCTTGCGCCAGCACGGCATGGGCCTGATCCTGGACACCGTCTCCAACCACATGGCCGTCGGCGGCGCCGACAACCCCTGGTGGCAGAGCTTGCTGGCGTGGGGCCGGCGCAGCCCCTACGCCGAGTTCTTCGATATCCAGTGGCACTCCAGCGACCCCCTGCTGGCCGGCCAGCTATTGCTGCCGTTTTTGGGCTGTGACTATGGCGCGGCGCTGAAAAATGGCGAAATTCCGCTGGAGTTCGACGAGCAACACGGCGTGCTGCAGGTGGCCCATTACGAGCACCGCTTCCCGATCTGCCCGGTTGACTATGGCTGGATTCTTTCCCTGAGCCCCGAGCCTGCCCTGCAGCGCCTGGCCGAGCACTTCACCGCACTGAACGATGCAGCCGACCCGCTGGCAGCGGCTTTGCCGGTGCAAGCCGAACTGGCCCGCCTGGTGCGCGAGGGCGCCGACCTGCAGTCTGCACTGCTCGCCTTCGACAGCCGCACCGAAAGCGGCTTCAAACGCCTGCACCTGCTGCTGGAACGCCAAACCTACCGCCTGGCCAGCTGGCGCACTGCCGCCGACGACATCAACTGGCGGCGTTTCTTCGACATCAACGAGCTGGGCGGTCTGCGCGTAGAGCGCTCGGTGGTATTCGAGGCGACCCATGCCAAGCTGTTCGAGCTGATTGAGCGAGGGTTGGTCGATGGCCTGCGTATCGATCATATCGACGGCCTGGCCGACCCACGCGGCTATTGCCGCAAGCTGCGCCGGCGGGTCGACGGTCTGCTTGCCAGGCGCCCCCTCAATGCGGCGCTTGAGCATTTCCCGATCTACGTCGAGAAGATTCTCGGCACCGATGAACACCTGCATCGCGACTGGCTCACCGACGGTACCACCGGCTACGAGTTCATGAACCAGGTCTCGCTGCTGCAGCACGACCCCGCCGGCGAAGCGCCGTTGACCGAGCTGTGGGCCACTGTCAGCGAGCGCCCGGACTTTCCGGAGGAAGTCCGCCAGGCCCGCTACCTGGTGCTCAATGCCAGCCTGGCCGGCGACTGCGAGTCGGTGGCCCAGGCGCTGCTGCACGTCGCGCGCGACGACTTGATGACCCGCGACCTGACCCTTGGGGCGATCCGCCGCGCGTTGCAGGCGCTGGTTGCCCACTACCCGGTGTACCGCACGTATTTCAATGCCTGCGGCCGCCCGGCCGAAGACGAGAAATTCTTCCAGCAGGCCTTGGCCAATGCCCGCCACGACCTCAGCGAAGCCGATTGGCCGCTGCTCGAGCAGCTTGAACAATGGCTCGGCGGCCAGGCATGGCGCGCACTGCCCCCCGGCCGGCCGCGCAAGCACCTGCGCCATGCCTGCGTGCGCTTTCAACAGCTCACCGCGCCCAGCGCCGCCAAAGCCGTGGAGGACACCACCTTCTATCGCTCGGCCCGCCTGCTGTCGCGCAATGACGTAGGCTTCGAGGCCGAGCGCTTCAGTGCCGGCCCCGAACACTTCCACAACGAGGCCCAGCGCCGCCTGCGCGACTTCCCCGACAACCTGCTGGCCACCGCCACCCATGACCACAAACGCGGCGAAGACACCCGCGCGCGGCTGGCCGTGCTGAGCGAACGCGGCCCCTGGTTCGCCAGCCGCGTGGAGCACTGGCGCGAGCTGGCTGCTCCGCTGCGTGAACAGCTGGACGACGGCGTTGCGCCGAGCCCGGGCGACGAGTTGCTGCTGTTGCAGACGCTGTTGGGCAGTTGGCCCCTGGACCTTGACCTGCACGACGATAACGCCCTGCAGCACTATGCCGGGCGCATCCGCCAATGGCAGCAGAAGGCGCTGCGCGAAGCCAAGCTGCGCAGCAGCTGGAACGCGCCGAACGAAGCCTACGAGGCCGCCTGCGCCGCCTATGTCGATGGCCTGTTACTCGGCCGCGAGAACCAGCAGTTACGCCAGTCCCTGGCCGACGCGGCGCAGTCGATCGCCACCCCCGGCGCCCTCAATGGCCTGGTCCAGGCCTTGCTGCGCAGCACCGTGCCCGGCGTGCCAGACCTTTACCAGGGCAATGAGTACTGGGATTTCAGCCTGGTCGACCCCGACAACCGCCGCCCCGTGGACTACGCTTGCAGGCGTCGCACGCTGGACGACGCCCTGCCCGTGGCAGAGCTGCTGGCGCACTGGCGCGACGGCCGCATCAAGCAGGCGCTGCTGGCGCGGCTGCTGGATTGCCGGCAGGCCCACGCCGAGCTGTTCCGCCGCGGTGCCTACCTGCCGCTGAACGTGCAGGGCCGCCATGCCGACAAGGTCGTGGCCTTTGCCCGGCTGGGTGAGGAACACCGCGCCATCGTCGTCGCCCCGCGCCTGGCCAGCGGCCTGTTGGGCGGCGCTGCTACACCGTTGATCCCGGCACAGAACTGGGACGACACCCGGGTGATTCTGCCGTTTGCCTTGTCGCCTGCCAACTCGATGGGACTTTTCCCAAGCGCGGTGGTCAGCCCTTCAAAGGAGCTGATGTTGAGCGCCGTGCTGTCGGAATTTCCGGTCAATGTGTTGATACAACAATCTTGAGCATCAGGAGCGTCATGATGAGTGTCGATGAAAAACGTATTCGCGAATTTGCCTACCAGATCTGGGAGTCTGAAGGTAAGCCTGTAGGCGAGGAAGAGCGCCACTGGGACATGGCCCGCAAGCTGGCCGAGGCCGAGGCGCTGGCGCCCAAGGCTGCGCCGCGCAAGAAGGCCGCCGCCAAGCCCAAGGTCGCGGCGGCGCCAAAAGCACCTGCCGAGCCCAAGGCGGCGGCGCTGCCAGGGGTGAAACCGGCCGCTGCGAAAAAGCCCAAGACGGTGAAGAAGCCGGCTGCTGGTTAAGCCGGTCCCGGCCCTATCGCCGGCAAGCCGGCTCCCACAAAGATCTCAAAGACCCTGGGATTGCGGTGGCAGCCGGCTTGCCGGCGATGGGGCCGGGACTGAAGGACCATCCGCCCCCTTCCCTACGGCCATCCGAGGACCGCCATGAGCCCCCGCATTCCCAAGAAAACCCGCTCCATCGCACCATCCCGCCTGCGCGAGGGCATGCCCTTCCCGCTCGGCGCCACCTGGGATGGGCTGGGGGTCAACTTCGCCCTGTTCTCAGCCAACGCCACCAAGGTCGAGCTGTGCCTGTTCGACTCCACAGGCGAGCAGGAACTCGAGCGCATCGAGCTGCCGGAGTACACCGACGAGATCTACCACGGCTACCTGCCTGACGCCCACCCGGGCCTGGTATACGGCTACCGTGTCTACGGCCCCTACGAGCCCGAGAACGGTCACCGCTTCAACCCCAACAAACTGCTGATCGACCCCTACGCCAAGCAACTGGTCGGCAGCCTGAAATGGTCCGAGGCACTGTTCGGCTACACCATCGGCCATCCCGACGGCGACCTGTCGTTCGACGAGCGCGACAGCGCGCCCTTCGTACCCAAATGCAAAGTCATCGACCCGGCCTTCACCTGGGGGCGCGACCAGCGCGTACAGATCCCTTGGGAGCGCACCATCCTCTATGAAGCGCATGCCCGCGGCATCAGCATGCGCCACCCTGCCGTGCCGGAAAAACTGCGCGGCACGTTCGCCGGCCTTGCCAACGACGAGTTGCTCAAGCACATCAAGGACCTTGGCGTTTCAAGCATCGAACTGTTGCCGATCCACGCTTTCGTCAATGACCAGCACCTGCTGGACAAAGGCCTGAACAATTACTGGGGCTACAACAGCATCGCCTTCTTCGCCCCGCACCCGCGCTACCTGGCCAGCGGCAAGATCGCCGAGTTCAAGGAAATGGTCGCGCACCTGCACGACGCCGGCCTCGAAGTGATCCTCGATGTGGTCTACAACCACACCGCCGAGGGCAACGAGCGTGGCCCGACGCTGTCCATGCGCGGTATCGACAATGCCTCGTACTACCGGCTGATGCCCGATGACAAACGCTATTACATCAACGATTCCGGCACCGGCAACACCCTGGACCTCAGCCACCCGTGCGTGCTGCAACTGGTGACCGACTCGCTGCGCTACTGGGCTGGCGAGATGCATGTGGACGGCTTCCGCTTCGACCTGGCGACCATCCTGGGCCGTTACCACGACGGCTACAGCGAACGCCACGGTTTCCTCGTCGCCTGTCGCCAGGACCCGATGCTCAGCCAGGTCAAGCTGATCGCCGAACCATGGGACTGCGGCCCAGGTGGCTATCAGGTGGGCAACTTCGCACCGGGCTGGGCGGAATGGAACGACCGCTTCCGCGACACCGTGCGCGCGTTCTGGAAAGGCGACGAAGGCCAGCTGGCCGACTTCGCCTCGCGCATGACCGCCTCGGGCGACATGTTCAACAACCGCGGCCGGCGCCCTTATGCCTCGGTCAACTTCGTCACTGCCCACGACGGTTTCACCCTGCGCGACCTGGTGTCGTACAACGGCAAACACAACGAAGACAATGACGAGAACAACCAGGACGGTACCGACAACAACCTGTCGTGGAACTGCGGCGCGGAAGGCCCCACCGACGACCCTGAAATCAATGCCCTGCGCATGCGCCAGATGCGCAACTTCTTCGCCACCCTGCTGCTGGCCCAAGGCACCCCTATGATCGTCGCTGGCGACGAGTTCAGCCGCACCCAGCACGGCAACAACAATGCCTACTGCCAGGACAGCGAGATCGGCTGGGTCAACTGGGACCTGGACGAAGAAGGCAAAGGCCTGCTGGCCTTCGTCAAGCGCCTGACCCGCCTGCGCCTGGCCTACCCGGTGCTGCGCCGCTCACGCTTTCTGGTCGGCGACTACAACGAGGCGATCGGGGTCAAGGACGTGACCTGGCTGGCGCCCGACGGCAGCGAGATGAGTGTGGAGCAGTGGGAAGACCCGCATGGGCGTTGCCTGGGCATGCTGATCGACGGCCGCGCCCAGGTCAGCGGCATCGCCCGGCCGGGTTCGGAGGCGACGGTGCTGCTGATCGTCAATGCGCACCACGATGTGGTGCCGTTCCTGCTGCCGACGGTACCGGACGGTGACTACTGGAGCTGCCTGGTGGACACCGACCGGCCGGAACTGCGCAAAGGGCAACACTTGCCATTCGACAGCACGTTCCAGGTCCAGGGGCGCTCGTTGCTGCTGATGGTGCTGCAGCGCGAGGAGGACTGAACCGGGGTTGGCTCAACCGGCCCTGGACCGAACGGATCTCAGGGCCGGGCTGCGCCTGGCCACCTTGGACGCACGGCTCGCACCCGGCGTAACAGCGGCGCTAGCAATGTTTCGGCATAGCCAGGGTGCAGGAAATAGCGAACGCCGCTATGCGCGTAGTGTTTTCGCCAGAAATCATGGTGTTAACTCTGCGCCCTGAAGCTCCCCGCCTGTTTAACACTTTCTTGACGCAAGCCCTTACCTCTCCTTAGCTAAAGATTATCTAGTCGTAAAAAAATTGCGCCGGGCCTTTAGCTCGCGCCTTCGTGCGTGCTTGAGAAAGCTGGCGTACTGGTTTGGGTCGCCCTGTGTTTAGCCGTACAGCTCGTGACAACAGGCCAGGTCCTTGGGCTGTACAACAAAAACACAGGAGATCCGCCATGAAAAGCACCTCGAACCCGTTGCGCTTCGACCGTATTTTCTACGCGGTTTCCACGTCGATGCTTCTGGCAACCCCGGTGGAAACCTTCGCCTCCCCATTGCTGGACGACCCCAGCTCCCCCCTGTTCCTGCAGCAGCCGGCAATGGCTCAGCTGTCGCTTGACCCCGTCAGCGCCAGCGGCCTGAGCCTGGGTACACTGACAGCCTTCAGCAACAAGATGGCCGAACGCCATGGCCCGCTGGCGCCCGACCTGATAGCCAGCCAATGGGCGCAGTTTTTCCCAGGCACACCTCGCCCGGGTGCGCAGGCCCCCGAGCAGCTGGAAGCACCCAGCCAGCAACTGACGATTGGCCCGGACCTGTTCGTGCGTGAAACCAGCGGCGGCAATGTGCACCGCGCGGGCATTTTCGTGGGGCATAACAATCTGCAAAGCAGCTTGAAGGGCAGCCGTGTGATGCTCGGCGACAAGCAGCGCAATGCAGTGAACCTCAGCGGCGAGAGCCTGGGGGTGTACTGGAGCATGACCCATGATCAGGGCTGGCACGTGGACGCTGTAGCCATGGGCACGCGCATCGATGTGCTGGGCCGGGGCGAGACGGGCCAGCGGGTGAACGACAGCGGCCATGCGATGACGTTTTCCGTGGAGGGGGGGTACCCGATCCGCCTGGGTGGCAGTTGGGTGATCGAACCCCAGGCACAGTTGATCAACCAGCAGTTCTTCCCTGGCAACCAGGTGCAGGAAGAGACGCTGCAGGCGTTCGACAGCCAGCCAACCTGGAGCGGCCGGGTCGGTGCCAAGTTGTCCGGGCGCTACGAAGTGCGGGGAATGCCCATCGAACCGTATGTGCGGACCAACGTCTGGTATGACTTCAGCGATGCCGACGAGGTCAAGCTGGACCAGGTCGACAAGATATCCGGCTCGCGCTATTCGACCACGGTGGAACTGGGGTTGGGCCTGGTGGCGCGGGTGACACCTTCCATGGCGTTGTTTGTCAGTGCCGATTACAGCAGTGATGTGGATGACAACGATCTGAATGGGTTGATCGGCAGCCTGGGGGTCAGGATGCGCTGGTGATCAGTGTGGCCTCTTCGCGGGACAAGCCCGCCAAGAGGCCAACTCAGGCCCAAGGATCAGGCGGGTTTCATCACCAGTACACCCAGCGGCGGCAGGTTCAGGGCCAGCGAAAGCGGTTGCCCGTGGCTGGCGACCTCGTCACTCTCCACCGCGCCAAGGTTGCCCACATTCGACCCGGCATACAACTCGGCGTCGCTGTTGAGCAGCTCTTGCCAGCGCTCACCGAACGGCACGCCGATCCGGTACCCCTCGCGCGGTACCGGGGTGAAGTTGGCCACCACCAGCAATGGCTCACCGTTACTGCTCCAGCGCAGCCAGGCATACACACAGTTTTGCGCGTCATCACCGATCAGCCACTGGAAACCTTGCGGCTGGCAATCTTGCTCATGCAATGCCGGCAGTTCACGGTACAGCCGGTTCAGGTCACCCACCAGGCGTTGCACGCCCTGGTGCTCGGGGTACTGCAGCAGGTACCAGTCCAACTGGTGGTCATGGTTCCATTCCCGCCATTGGCCGAACTCACAGCCCATGAACAACAGCTTCTTGCCCGGGTGAGTCCACATGAAGGTCAGGTAAGCCCGCAGGTTGGCGAACTTCTGCCAACGATCACCGGGCATCTTGTCGATCAGCGAATGCTTGCCGTGCACCACTTCATCGTGGGAAATGGGCAGGATGAAATGTTCGGAATAGGCATAGATCAGGCCGAAGCTCATCTCGTTGTGGTGATAGCTGCGGTGCACCGGGTCGTTCTGGATGTAGTGCAGGGTGTCGTGCATCCAGCCCATGTTCCACTTGTAGGCGAAGCCCAGGCCACCTTGCTGGGTGGGCTGGCTGACACCCGGCCAGGCGGTGGATTCTTCGGCGATGATCAGCGCGCCCGGCGCTTCATGGGCGGCCACACCGTTGAGGTGGCGGATGAAATCGATGGCCTCCAGGTTCTCGCGCCCACCATGGCGGTTGGGCACCCATTCGCCAGCCTTGCGCGAATAGTCGCGGTACAGCATCGAGGCCACCGCATCGACCCGCAGGCCATCGATATGGAAGTGCTTGAGCCAGTGCAGTGCCGAAGCCAGCATGAAACCGCGTACTTCGTTGCGGCCCAGGTTGTAGATCAACGTGTTCCAGTCCTGGTGGAAGCCCTCCAGGGGGTTGTCGTACTCGTAAAGAGCGGTGCCGTCGAAGCGCGCCAGGCCATGCTCGTCCGTAGGGAAATGCGCCGGCACCCAGTCGAGGATTACACCGATACCGCCCTGGTGGCAGGCGTCGATGAACGCGGCAAAGTCTTCTGGCGTGCCGTAGCGCGAGGTCGGCGCGAACATCGACAAGGGCTGGTAGCCCCATGAGCCACCGAACGGATGCTCCATGATCGGCAGCAACTCGATGTGGGTGAAGTTGAGCTTCTGCACGTAGGGCACAAGGCGCTCGGCCAGCTCGCGCCAATTGTAGAAGCGCGACACTTCACCCAAGTCATCCAGCTCGCACTGCCAGGAGCCTGGGTGCAGTTCATAAATCGACAGCGGCGCACTGTAGGCATGGCGCTGGGCGCGGTGTTCCATCCACTCCTGGTCTTGCCATGAATGGCTGAGTTCGCCGGCCACCTTCGATGCGGTGCTGGGCGGCAGCTCAGTGGCGCGGGCAAGCGGGTCGGCCTTCAGCGGCAGCACGCCCTCCTTGCCCAGCACCTCGAATTTGTAGGTTTCGCCTACGCCCAGGCGCGGCACGAACAGTTCCCACACCCCGGCACTGTGCCGTAGGCGCATCGGGTGACGACGGCCGTCCCAATTGTTGAAGTCGCCCACCACCGACACGCGCCGCGCATTGGGCGCCCATACCGAAAAGCACACGCCATGGACGCCGTCGACCTCAATGGGCTGGGCGCCGAAGCGCCCGGACAGGTCGCGGTGGTTGCCCTCGGCAAACAGGTGGAGGTCCATGTCGCCCAATTGCGGGCCGAAGCTATACGGGTCTTCGGTCACCTGCTCGCCACCGGCCCAGCCGATCTGCAACAGGTACGGCTGTGCATCATCCAGGTGCGCGGTAAACAACCCGGGCAGGCTGCCCTGCTGCATGTCAGCAAGCACACGCCCGTCATCGCGGGCCAGCACCCGGGCGCTCAGGGCAGCTGGCAGAAAAGCGCGGACCCACAGCCCGCCCGCGCCATCGCCATGGGGGCCAAGTACTGCAAAAGGATCGGCGTGCTCGGCGCGGGCAAGGGCATCGAGCTCCCGCTGCCGAAGGCCACCGTTATCACGCGTGGTTGCATTCATCTATGACTCTCCCCAGGTACTGATCAATCCATGCAAGCCATGCAAAGGCACGGCCAGCCAACTTGGCCGGTTTTCGGCTTCATAAGTAATCTCGTAGGCGGCCTTTTCCAGGCAGAACAGTTCCAGTGCGGCGCGTTCGCCCTCGGCCTGTTGCCAGGCGTGAGGCATGGCGGCGGTGGCCAGGCCGTAGGCTTCGACGAAGGCATGGCGCGACTGGTGCAGGTACTGCCGGGCGACCCGCTGACGAGCCTGCCGTGCCGCCTCGGAAGCGTCTACCGCCGAGGCGCTGCGCAGGATCATCGCAGCAGCATAGTCGAAGGATCGCAACACGCCGCTGACATCCTTGTACGGGCTGTGCTTGGCCCGCCGCTCTTGCAGCGCACGCGAAGGCTCGCCTTCGAAATCGATGAGGTAGGCATCCCCTTGCACCACCAGCACCTGACCCAGGTGCAGGTCGCCGTGAACCCGCATCAGCAGGCCACCCTGGGCCTGCCTGGCCAGGTTTGCGATGTGCTGGGCAAGGCCTTCCCGTTGCTGTTGCAGGTCGTCGACCAACGCCTGGCTGTCGTTGTCCAGGTTGTCGCGGTGCTGCGCCAGCAAGTCCAGGGCATGGCAGAGCTCGCTGCTGATCTGTTGTGCCCAGCGCTCGCTGTCTTCGCCATCGCTGCTGCGCGGCCGGAAGGCGGGGTCGTCGGTCGGGGCGGCCAGCAACAGATGCATCTCGCCCAGACGCTGGCCAAGCAAGGCAGCAAAACCGTTGAGCTCGGCCAGTGCGTCGGTATGCGCTTCACCATCGTTGCTGGATGGCTCCATCTCGTCGCGGATGGCCCGCTCCAGCGTGTTCTGGGTCCAGGCCCAGGCGTCGCCCTGGTTACTCAGATAACCCTGGGCGATCATCAGCAGGTGCGGTGCGTCCGCTTCATCCACCCGGCTGACCCAGGCCAGCAGTGGCGAGATATTGGCGAACCCGGCGGCGGTGAGGTAGGCGCTCATTTCCAGCTCCGGGTGAACCCCCGGGTTGACCCGGCGGATCAGCTTGAGCACCACGCGATCGCCCACCACTACCGAACTGTTGGACTGCTCGGCGCTCAGGTAGCGCACAGCGCTGTCTTCATCGAGGCCCAGGCTGGCCAGCGGTTCGGTGCAGTGGAAGCGCAGCTCGCCCTGGCCATTGCCACAGGGCAGGCGCAGGCCGTCCTGGCAGGCGCGCAGCACAGCGCGAATAAAGGGTTCGAGCACAAAGGCATCGGTGATCAGGCCCACCTGACGGCCACGGCGTACCCGCGACAGCGCCAGTTGTTGCGGCAACGCGCTGCTGATCTGGTCTTCAGGCAGCAGCCCGAACGGCAACTGGTAACGGTTGGCCACGCCATCGCCCAGCACTTCGATTTCGCTGAGCAGCACGGGTGTCGTGGCGGTGCCCAAGCGCACGCCGTAACACAGGCGCACCTGGTCGACAGGCCCTTCCTTGCCGGCGAACCAGCGCCGTTTGGGCAGGTATTGCGGCAGAATCGCGCCTTGCAATGTATCGCTCGAAGGCGTTTCGAGCAGCTCTTCCATGCGTTTGCGCAGCACTAGCGTAGTCAATTCCGGCAACCCCTCGGTAGCTTGAACATGCCAGCTGGGCATGCGGTCGTGCGCTGCCAGCAAGAACCAGTAGAAGGCATAAGGCGGCAACGTCAGCAGGAACGGCAGCTGGCCGATCGGCGGGAAGGCGCTGCCGCCGAGCATCTCCACTGGCACCTTGTCGGCGTACTGGGACAATTCAAGTTCTGCGGCCTGCGCCGCACGCGACACATTGGCAACACACAGAATGACTTCGCTGTTGCCCTCGGCATCGGTGTACTCGCGGATGTACGCCAGGATGCGGCGATTGCTCGGGGTGAGCGTACGCAAGGTGCCGCGGCCGAAGGCTTTCTGCTGGTTGCGCACCGCCAGCAGGCGGCGGTTCCAGTTGAGCAGCGAATGCGGGTCGTGGGCCTGCGCCTCGACGTTGACAGTCTGGTAGCCGTACAGCGGGTCCATGATCGGCGGCAGTACCAGGCGCTGCGGGTCGGCCTTGGAGAAACCGCCGTTGCGGTCCGGCGACCACTGCATGGGGGTACGCACACCGTCACGGTCGCCCAGGTAGATGTTGTCGCCCATGCCCAGTTCGTCACCGTAGTACAGGGTCGGCGTGCCGGGCATCGACAGCAGCAGGCTGGTGAGCAGCTCGATGCGCCGGCGGTCGCGTTGCAGCAACGGCGCCAGGCGGCGGCGAATACCCAGGTTGATGCGCGCGCGACGGTCTTGGGCGTAGTAGTTCCACAGGTAATCGCGCTCGCGATCGGTGACCATCTCAAGGGTCAGCTCATCGTGGTTGCGCAGGAAGATGGCCCACTGGCAATTGGCCGGAATTTCCGGGGTCTGGCGCAGGATGTCGGTGATAGGGAAGCGGTCTTCCATGGCCAAGGCCATGTACATGCGCGGCATCAACGGGAAGTGAAAGGCCATGTGACACTCGTCGCCATCGCCTTCGCCAAAGTACGGGCGCGTGTCCTCGGGCCACTGATTGGCCTCGGCGAGCAGCATGCGGTCGGGGTAATTGGCATCGATCTCGGCACGAATCGCCTTGAGCACCTTGTGGGTCTCGGGGAGGTTCTCGTTGTTGGTACCATCGCGCTCGATGAGGTAGGGGATGGCGTCCAGGCGCAAGCCGTCGACGCCCAGGTCCAGCCAGAAGCGCATCACCCCGATCACGGCCTTGAGCACTTGCGGGTTGTCGAAATTCAGGTCCGGCTGGTGCGAGTAGAAGCGGTGCCAGAAGTACTGGCCGGCCACCGGGTCCCAGGTCCAGTTGGACTTCTCGGTGTCGAGGAAGATGATCCGCGTACCGTCGTATTGCTGGTCGTCATCCGACCACACGTAGAAGTCGCGGGCCTTGCTGCCGCGCTTGGCATGGCGGGCGCGCTGGAACCAGGGGTGCTGGTCGCTGGTGTGGTTGATGACCAGCTCGGTAATCACCCGCAACCCGCGCTTGTGCGCCTCGGCGATGAAACGCTTGGCATCGGCCATGCTGCCGTAGTCGGGATGTACGGCTTTGTATTCAGCGATGTCATAACCGTCGTCGCGCCGTGGGGAGGGGTAGAACGGCAACAGCCAGAGGGTGTTGACGCCAAGATCGGCGATGTAGTCGAGCTTGCTGATCAGGCCGGCGAAGTCACCTATACCGTCGTTGTTGGCATCGAAGAACGACTTGATGTGCAGCTGGTAGATCACGGCGTCCTTGTACCACAACGGGTCGTCGAGGAAGGCTGCCGGGCGGGAACGCTTGGCCATGTGCGACTCCTTTCAATTGCGGGTTCAGCACCGCCCAGGGGCTTATCGGGCCTTTTCTATGCGCCAGATACCAAATGGCTGATGCCACGGTTCGATACGCATCCATTGGGTCTTGCCATGCCAGGTCCAGCGGTGGCCGTTCATCAGGTCTTCGCCCAGGGTGTCGGCGTCATCGTCCAGCCCCAGCTCCCACAGCGGCAGTTCGAAGCTGGCCTCCTGGGCGTTGTGCGGGTCGAGGCTGACCGCTATCAGGATGTAGTTGTCGCGCTCGGGCGTGCGCTTGGCGAAATACAGGATGTTGTCGTTCCAGCAGTTGAAGAACGCCACGCCCAGGTGCGTCTGCAGGGCGCGGTTCTGCCGGCGGATGCGATTGAGTTGGGCGATTTCGGCAATGATGTTGCCGGGCTGGGTAAAATCGCGCGGGCGGATCTCGTACTTCTCCGAATCCAGGTACTCTTCCTTGCCCGGCAGGGGTGTGCCTTCGCACAGCTCGAAGCCCGAGTACATGCCCCACAGCCCCGACCCCATGGTCGCCAGCGCGGCGCGGATCAGAAACCCCGCACGGCCGCTGGTGTGCAGGAAGAACGGGTTGATGTCCGGCGTGTTGACGAAGAAGTTGGGCCGGTAGCACAGGCTCCAGGGCGGCTGATTGAGCTGCTCGAAATACTCGCGCAGTTCCTGTTTGGTATTGCGCCAGGTGAAATAGGTGTAGCTCTGGGCGTAACCCACCTTGCCCAGGCGCGCCATCATCGCCGGTTTGGTGAAGGCTTCAGCCAGGAAGATCACGTCCGGGTACTGGCTGCGCACATTGGCGATCAACCATTGCCAGAACGGCAGCGGTTTGGTGTGCGGGTTGTCGACGCGGAAGGTCTTTACCCCCTCCTCGACCCAGCCCACCACCACATCGCGCAGGGCCAGCCACAGCGACGGCACGGCGTCAGCGGCGTAGAAATCGACGTTGACGATGTCCTGGTACTTCTTCGGCGGGTTTTCGGCATAGCGGATGGTGCCGTCGGGGCGCCAGCTGAACCAGCCGGGATGTTCCTTGAGCCACGGGTGGTCCTGGGAGCACTGGATGGCGAAGTCCAGGGCGATCTCCAGCCCGTGCTCGGCGGCGGCGGCCACCAGGCGGCGGAAGTCCTCCCGGGTGCCCAGCTGCGGGTGTATGGCATCGTGCCCGCCCTCGGGGCTGCCGATGGCGTAGGGGCTGCCCGGGTCGTTGGGCTCAGCACGCAAGGCATTGTTGCGGCCCTTGCGGTGCTGCTTGCCGATCGGATGAATGGGCGGGAAATACAGCACGTCAAAGCCCATGTCACGAATCATCGGCAAACGCTCGTGAACGTCGTTGAAGGTACCGTGGCGCTCAGGGCTGTCGGTGATCGAACGCGGGAACAGCTCGTACCAGCTGGCGAACTGCGCGGCCGGGCGGTCGACATCGACCGGGAATTCGCGGCTGCAGGTGAGGTAGCTGCGGTGCTCGGCCTCGGTCATCAGGCGCGACGCCTGCGCATCCAGCAGCAGCGCCACCTGGTCAGCCTGGGCCAACGTGGGCAACTGAGCCTGCAGTGCCTCGATCTGCTTGCGCAGTTCGCCCTCGCTGCGCTCTGCGCCTTTGCCGAGCAGCTGGCGGCCCTCTTCCAGTTCCAGCTTCACGTCGACGCCGGCGTGGAACTTCTTCTCCAGGTCGTGGCAATACGTGGCGAACGGATCGATCCAGGCCTCGATACTGAACAGGTGCGGGCCGAGTTCGGTGGGGGTGAATTCGGCCAGCCACAGGTCGTTGCCCGGCGAATGCATGGGCACGCAGTGCCAGCGCCGGCCATGGGCCTGCCGCCATTTGAGCATCACAGCCAGGCGATCGTGGCCATCGCTGTAGACCTTGCTGCTGACTGCAACCGGCAGGCCGCTGATGGCCTTGACGGCGAAACCGCCACCGTCAAGTGCGGGCTGGGTATCCTCGATCACGATGCGCGGCGCCAGCAGCGCCTGGGACAGGCTGATGGCCTGGTCGGGGTGATCGTTCGCCATTGGTACGCTTTCGAAGGGCTCGTTGCGCGACATCGGTCCTGGCTCCCTGTTGGCATTGGCGGTAAGGGTTCAGAGCCATCGTCCACGCAGGGGGTTCAAAAAAATTGAGCAAACGGCGCAGCCACGTATCAAAGCCTGCACCACCCTCTCATTCACCCTGCGAGGTCAGGCCATGAACATTCCCATTCCACCAGAGACACCCGACCCCAACATCGACGACCCGAGCCTGCCGCCGCCCGTGCCGGAAGAGGACCCGGACGAGCTGCCGATCAAGCCGACCGAGCCGCCGACGGTCGGCGACCCGCCGAGCCAGGAGCCACCGGTGAAGGCTTAAGGATAGACGAGGGAAAGCGATGCACCTGCAACGGTGCTGCCGGCCGTGCACGGGTAATACCCGGCGCGGCCAGCACCCTGGCTGAATTACCCAGCGGGTACTGCTGAAAGCGTGGCCGCGCTAATTTCGCGCATCTTGAACTTCTGCACCTTGCCGGTCACCGTCATGGGAAACTCGTCAACGAAACAAAAGTGCCGTGGCACCTTGTAGTGCGCGATGCGCGCCTTGCACCAGCCCTGCAATTCTTCAGCCGTTGCGCTGTGGCCGGGATGCAACTTGATCCAGGCCACCACTTCCTCGCCATACCTATCGCACGGGATGCCGATCACCTGGGCGTCCGCCACTGCAGGGTGGGTATAGAAGAACTCCTCGAGCTCGCGCGGATAAATGTTTTCGCCACCGCGAATGATCATGTCCTTGTTGCGCCCGACGATGCGCACATGGCCATCTTCATCCATCACCGCCAGGTCACCCGAGTGCATCCACCCTGCAGGATCGATGGCATCCGCCGTGGCCTGCGGGTTGTCCCAGTAACCGAGCATCACGCTGTAGCCACGGGTGCACAATTCGCCGATCTCGCCCCTGGGCACGATGCAGCCGTCGGCATCCACCAGTTTGGTCTCCAGCTGGGGCTGGGTACGGCCAACCGTGGTCACGCGCAGCTCCAGATCATCGTCGGGGCCGGTCTGCAGGGACACCGGGCTGGTTTCGGTCATGCCATAGGCAATTTGCACTTGGGCCATGTGCAGTTGGTCGATGACCCGGCGCATGACCTCGATCGGGCAGGTGGCACCGGCCATGATGCCGCTGCGCAGGGTCGAAAGGTCCAGGTGCTGGCGCGACGGGTGGTCGAGCATGGCGATGAACATGGTCGGCACGCCATAGAGGATGCTGGCGCGCTCCTCGGCGACCGCACGCAGAGCGAGCTCGGCATCGAAGGCGTCGCTGGGGTAGATCATGGTGCTGCCATGGGTGATGCAACCAAGGTTGGCCATGACCATGCCGAAGCAGTGGTACAGCGGCACCGGGATCACCATGCGGTCGGTGTTGGTCAGGCCCAGACTTTCCCCGACCATGAAGCCGTTGTTGAGAATGTTGTAATGACTGAGCGTGGCCCCTTTGGGTGCGCCGGTGGTGCCTGAGGTATACTGGATGTTCACCGGCTGGTCGGACTGCAGGCTGCGCTGGCGAGCCTGATAAGCCTCAACAGCCGTCTCCCCTGCCCGTTCGCCCAGCGCATGCCACGCCAGAAAACCTGGGGGCGGGTTGCCGGCCAGGCTGATCACCCCGCGCAGCTCGGGCAGGCGCTCGCTGGCCAAGTCACCGGGCAGCACTGCAGCCAGCCCCGGTATCAGCTCCTTGACCATGGCATGGTAATCGGACGTCTTGAAGGCATCGGCGCACACCAGCCAGCGGCAGCCGGACTGGCGCAACACGTACTCCAGCTCGCCCACCCGGTAGGCCGGGTTGATATTGACCAGAATCGCACCGACCTTGGCGCTGGCCAGCTGCAGGATGCACCACTGGGCGCAGTTGGGTGACCAGATGCCGACCCGGTCCCCCCTGTCGACACCCAGGGCCATCAACGCCCGGGCATGGACATCGACCTGTTCGGCCAACTGCTGCCAGGTGAAACGCAGGCCCTGCTGGCGCACCACCAACGCTTCGCCATCGGCGTAACGGGCCACGGTCGCATCGAAGGCCTGGCCAATGGTCAGGGTCAGCAAGGGTAGGTCCTGACGACCTTGGGTGTAGCTGGGTTGACTCATGGGTGTCCCTTCTTGTGGTTGTTCTGGGCACGGCTCAAGCAAGCGACAAATACTGTGGCGCAGATTTACGTTTACGTAAAGGTGATGACCGGATTGACACCGACGGATCGCAGGTTTACGTTAACGTAAAGGTGAAAACGACATAGCGCTCATAGCCAATGGCTACCGCTTGCTGAGCTACGGTGTTTCCTAATTTCAAGAACAAGAAGGTGCCCCATGCATTACCCCTCCCTGAACTTCGCCCTGGGCGAAACCATCGACATGCTCCGTGACCAGGTGCGCACCTTCGTCGCCGCCGAGCTGGCGCCACGCGCCGCACAGATCGACCACGACAACCTGTTCCCTGCCGACATGTGGCGCAAGTTTGGCGACATGGGCCTGCTGGGCATCACGGTACCGGAAGAATACGGCGGCGCCGGCCTGGGCTACCTGGCCCACGTGGTGTCGATGGAAGAAATCAGCCGTGGCTCAGCCTCGGTGGCGCTGTCCTACGGCGCCCACTCCAACCTGTGCGTCAACCAGATCAACCGCAACGGCACCCATGAGCAGAAGCTCAAGTACCTGCCCAAGCTGATCAGCGGTGAACACATCGGCGCGCTGGCCATGAGCGAGCCAAACGCCGGCTCCGACGTGGTGTCGATGAAACTGCGCGCCGAAAAGCGCGGCGACCGCTACGTGCTCAACGGCAGCAAGACCTGGATCACCAACGGCCCGGATGCCAACACCTACGTGATCTACGCCAAGACCGACCTGGACAAGGGCGCCCACGGCATCACAGCGTTCATTGTCGAGCGCGACTGGCAAGGCTTCAGCCGCAGCAACAAGTTCGACAAGCTGGGCATGCGCGGCTCCAACACCTGCGAGCTGTTTTTCGATGACGTCGAAGTGCCGGAAGAAAACATCCTCGGCCAGCTCAACGGCGGCGTGCGCGTACTGATGAGCGGCCTGGACTACGAGCGCGTGGTGCTCTCCGGTGGCCCCACCGGCATCATGCAAAGCTGCATGGACCTGGTGGTCCCGTACATCCACGACCGCAAGCAGTTCGGCCAGAGCATCGGCGAGTTCCAGTTGATACAGGGCAAGATCGCCGACATGTACACCCAACTGAACGCCAGCCGCGCCTACCTGTACGCCGTGGCCCAGGCCTGCGACCGTGGCGAGACCACACGCAAAGACGCCGCCGGGGTGATCCTGTACACGGCGGAGCGCGCCACGCAGATGGCCCTGGAAGCGATCCAGATTCTCGGCGGCAACGGCTACATCAATGAATTCCCGGCGGGCCGCTTGCTGCGCGACGCCAAGCTGTACGAGATCGGCGCCGGCACCAGCGAAATCCGCCGGATGCTGATCGGCCGCGAACTGTTCAACGAAACCCGCTGAGCACAAGGGACGGGCGCACATGGCTACCTTGCACACCCAGATCAACCCGCGTTCGGCGGAATTCGCCGGCAACAGCGCGGCCATGCTCGAACAGGTCCAGGCCCTGCGCGGCCTGCTCGCCCACATTGCCCAAGGCGGCGGGCCCAAGGCCCAAGAACGGCACACCTCCAGGGGCAAACTGCTACCGCGTGAGCGTATCGATCGCCTGCTGGACCCGGGCTCGCCATTTCTCGAAATCGGCCAGCTGGCCGCCCATGAGGTGTACGGCGAAGACGTGCCCGCTGCCGGCGTCATCGCGGGCATCGGCCGTGTCGAAGGCGTGGAATGCATGATCGTGGCCAACGACGCCACCGTAAAAGGCGGTTCGTACTACCCGCTGACGGTCAAAAAGCACCTGCGTGCGCAAACCATCGCCCAGCAGAACCGTCTGCCATGCATCTACCTGGTGGACTCCGGCGGCGCCAACCTGCCGCGCCAGGATGAAGTGTTCCCCGACCGCGAACATTTCGGGCGGATCTTCTTCAACCAGGCCAACATGAGCGCGCTGGGCATCCCGCAGATCGCCGTGGTAATGGGCTCGTGCACCGCAGGCGGCGCCTATGTGCCGGCCATGGCCGACGAAGCGATCATGGTCCGCCAGCAGGCGACCATCTTCCTGGCGGGCCCGCCACTGGTGAAAGCCGCCACGGGTGAGGTGGTGAGCGCCGAAGACCTCGGCGGTGCCGATGTGCATTGCCGCACCAGCGGCGTGGCTGACCACTATGCCGACAATGATGAACACGCCCTGGCCCTGGCCCGGCGCAGCGTGGCCAACCTCAACTGGCACAAGCTCGGCAAGCTGCAACGCCAGGCGCCGGTTGCGCCGCTGTATCCCGCCCAAGAGCTGTACGGCGTGGTGCCGGCTGACGCCAAGCAACCGTTCGATGTGCGTGAGGTGATTGCGCGTCTGGTCGACGGGTCGGGTTTCGATGAATTCAAGGCACTGTTCGGCACCACGCTGGTGTGCGGCTTTGCCCACCTGCACGGCTACCCGGTGGCGATACTGGCCAACAACGGCATCCTGTTCGCCGAAGCCGCGCAAAAAGGCGCGCACTTTATCGAACTGGCCTGCCAACGCGGCATACCGCTGCTGTTCCTGCAGAACATCACCGGCTTCATGGTCGGCAAGAAATACGAAGAAGGCGGCATCGCCAAGCACGGCGCCAAGCTGGTCACCGCCGTGGCCTGCGCCCAGGTGCCGAAATTTACGGTGATCATCGGTGGCAGCTTTGGCGCTGGCAACTACGGCATGTGTGGCCGCGCCTATGATCCGCGCTTCCTGTGGATGTGGCCCAATGCGCGGATTGGCGTGATGGGGGCCGAACAGGCCGCCGGGGTGCTGGCCCAGGTCAAGCGCGAGCAGAGCGAACGCAGCGGCCAGGCCTTCAGCGCCGAGGATGAGGCCAGGCTCAAGCAGCCCATTCTCGACCAGTACGAACACCAGGGTCACCCCTACTATTCCAGCGCCCGGCTATGGGACGACGGCGTCATCGACCCGGCGCAGACCCGCGACGTGCTAGGCCTGGCGTTGTCCGCCGCGCTGAACGCACCGATCGAACAGAGCCGCTTCGGCATTTTCCGGATGTGACCCATGAGCGATTTCAGCACCCTCGAAGTGATCCGCGACCCGCGCGGCTTCGCCACCCTGTGGCTGAGCCGCGAGGACAAGAACAACGCCTTCAATGCACAGATGATCCGCGAGCTGATCGTCGCCCTCGGCCAGCTGGCCGACGACGCCAGCCTGCGCTTCATGCTGCTGCGCGGCCGTGGCCGGCATTTCAGCGCCGGCGCAGACCTGGCGTGGATGCAGCAGTCGGCACAGCTGGACTTCAACACCAACCTCGATGACGCCCGTGAACTGGGCGAACTGATGTACGCCCTGCACCGCTTGAAGGTACCCACCCTGGCCGTGGTGCAGGGCGCGGCCTTTGGCGGCGCCCTGGGGTTGATCAGTTGCTGCGACATGGCCATCGGCGCCGAGGATGCACAGCTGTGCCTGTCCGAAGTGCGCATCGGCCTGGCCCCGGCGGTGATCAGCCCGTTCGTGGTCAAGGCCATCGGTGAGCGTACCGCGCGCCGTTATGCCCTGACCGCCGAACGCTTCAGCGGCGTACGGGCCCGGGAACTGGGGCTGTTGGCAGAGGTGTATCCGGCCAGTGAGCTGGAAGTGCAGGTACAGGCCTGGGTGGACAACCTCTTGCAAAACAGCCCGCAGGCACTGCGCGCCACCAAGGACCTGCTGCGCGAAGTCGATGACGGTGAGCTCAGCCCTGCCCTGCGCCGCTACTGTGAAAACGCCATTGCCCGTATCCGTGTCAGCGCCGAAGGCCAGGAGGGCCTGCGCGCCTTCCTGGAAAAACGTCGCCCCGCCTGGCAAACCGAGCCCAACAAGGAGCCGCGCCCATGAGCCGCCCGCCATTGACCACGCTGCTGGTCGCCAACCGTGGCGAAATCGCCTGCCGGGTGATGCGCACCGCCAAGGCCATGGGCCTGACCACCGTGGCCGTGCACAGCGCCACCGACCGCGATGCCCGCCACAGCCGCGAAGCGGATATCCGTGTCGACCTGGGTGGCAGCAAAGCCGCTGACAGTTACCTGGTGATCGACAAATTGCTCGCTGCGGCCAAAGCCAGCGGCGCCCAGGCCATTCACCCAGGCTACGGCTTTCTTTCGGAAAACGCAGGGTTTGCCCAAGCCATCGAGGACGCCGGGCTGATTTTCCTTGGCCCGCCGGCCAGCGCCATTGATGCAATGGGCAGCAAATCGGCAGCCAAGGCGCTGATGGAAGCGGCCGGCGTACCGCTGGTGCCGGGTTACCACGGCGACGCCCAGGACCTGGAAACCTTCCGCGCCGCCGCCGAGCGCATCGGCTACCCGGTGCTGCTCAAGGCCAGCGCCGGGGGCGGCGGCAAGGGCATGAAAGTGGTGGAGGAAGAAAGCCAGCTGGCCGATGCCCTCGCCTCGGCCCAGCGTGAAGCGCAGTCGTCGTTCGGCGATGCGCGCATGCTGGTGGAAAAGTACGTGCTCAAGCCCCGCCACGTCGAGATCCAGGTGTTCGCCGATCAGCACGGCAACTGCCTGTACCTTAATGAGCGCGACTGCTCGATCCAGCGCCGCCATCAGAAAGTGGTCGAGGAAGCGCCTGCGCCGGGGCTCTCCCCTGAGTTGCGGCGGGCCATGGGCGAAGCGGCGGTGCGCGCCGCCCAGGCCATCGGTTATGTCGGTGCCGGCACCGTGGAGTTTCTGCTCGATGCCCGTGGCGAGTTCTTCTTCATGGAGATGAATACCCGCCTGCAGGTAGAGCACCCGGTGACCGAAGCTATCACCGGCCTGGACCTGGTGGCCTGGCAGATCCGCGTCGCCAGCGGCGAGCCGCTGCCGATTACCCAGGCGCAGGTGCCGCTGATCGGCCATGCCATCGAGGTGCGCCTGTATGCCGAAGATCCGGCCAATGAGTTTCTGCCGGCCACAGGCACCCTGACGCTGTACCGCGAGTCGGCACCTGGCGAAGGTCGCCGGGTGGACAGCGGGGTAAGCGAGGGAGACCAGGTTTCATCCTTTTATGACCCCATGCTGGGCAAGCTGATCGCCTGGGGCGAAAACCGTGAACAGGCACGCCTGCGCTTGCTGGCGATGCTGGACGAGTTCGCCATCGGCGGGCTGAAGACCAACATTGCCTTCCTGCGCCGCATCCTCGCCCATCCCGCATTCGCGGCGGCCGAGCTGGATACAGGCTTTATCCCACGTCATCAGGAGGTACTTCTGCCGGCGCCGCAGCCATTGCCCGCAGGCTTCTGGCAAGCCGCAGGGGAAGCCTGGCTGCAGGGCCAGGCGCCGCATCAGCGTGACGACGATGAACGCTCCCCCTGGGCTGAGCGCACGGGTTTGCGCCTGGGCCTGCCAGCGCACAGCAGCCTGCATTTACGCAGCGGCGGCGAAAGCCAGGCAGTTACCCTTGAGCACGGCGCTACTTTGGCCTGGCAGCTGGACGGCGAACAGCTCGGGCATGATCAAGGCGGCGTGCGCAGGCGTTACCTGGCAGTGCGCTGCGGTGGCACGCTATACCTGCGCTGGGATGGTGAAGTGCATGCCATCGAGGCCTTTGACCCGATCGCTGAGGCCGAAGCCAGCCACAGCCATCAGGGCGGGCTGGGCGCGCCCATGAATGGCAGCATCGTGCGGGTACTGGTGGAGCCGGGCCAGGCGGTGGAAGCAGGGACTGCGCTGGTGGTGCTGGAGGCGATGAAAATGGAACACAGCATCCGCGCTCCGCAGGGTGGGACGGTGAAGGCGTTGTTTTGCCAGGAAGGGGATATGGTCAGCGAAGGAACAGTGCTGGTCGAATTGGTGGAGTGATGCAAGCAAGCCGGCTCTCACAAGAATTGCGTTAACACATGGCCAGCGCAATCCCGGTGGGAGCCGGCTTGCCGGCGATTGGGCTGCACAGCAGCCCCGGCAATCTAGAAGGTGCCGTGCACCCGCACAACCACCCCGAGAAACTCACACCCTGGCTCACACAAAACCGTCGGATAACGGGTATTCAGGGGCTTGAGCATCCGCTCCCCACCCTCTTCGATCAATTGCCGCAAGACCGCCAAGCGCCCCGGCTGCCTGGCAATCACCAACTTGCCCGGCTGCGCCTCAAGCCCCGTATCGATCAGGATACGCATACCTTCCGGCACGCTCTTGCCACTGGCGGCGTTCATCGAGTCGTTTTCCACTGCCAGCCAAAATGCATTACCCGCCGGCATATAGTCAGTCTGTTCGTGCAGGTCGCTCTTTTCAGGTAAAGGCCCCTGCAGATCAGCCCAGCTCAGCACAGGGAAACGGAAGCTTGCATAACGCAGCGCCTCAACCGACAAAGGCCGTGCGGGGCCGTAGGTGCCCCTGGATTCACGCGTGAGGTCATTGACCTCACGTTCAACCACCATGACCTGGGCCTCCAGGTACACCAACCCGAGCTTTTCCAGTTTCTCGTTGATGGTGATCAGCGTTGGCCGCCGCGTCCCACGCAGCCAATGGCCCACGCCGCCCTGAGTCATGCCCAGACGTTCGGCCAGCTTGAGCTGGCTGAGATTATGTTCGCGCTTGTAGCGCTTGAGAAATGCGTTCCAGTTTTCCATGAGCGGCAACAATACGGACTGTATTAGCCGCTTCAATACACACTCTGAATTATTTGTGACAGGATTAATAGTACAGATTGACCTATGCTCTGATTTCATTGTGTTTGAAGGGAAATCAGAAGGTATCGCGATGAAACCACCGAAAAACGACGAAACAGAACTCGACAGCGAAGCAGCCCGCCGCGCCCTCGACTACTACCTCAACCCCAACCCGCCGCGCCCCAGCATCGACAACAAGATCTGGACACTCCACGAAGGCGTCACCGCAGACCAGGCCCAGGAGCACGCCATCGCGCTGCTGCGCTGCGCGGCCGCCACCGCCCATGAAACCGCCACCCATCAGGAAGGCAGCCACCGCGAGCTGACCTTTGCACTGATGCACATGATGGACATGGCCAGGGCGCTGCTGGAGCACAAGCGGACCGTGCAGAGCGGTCTTTAGACTGGAACTGGAATAGGGAGAGACGTGGTGGCCAGGTAACGGCAAGGGGCCCCGATTGCCGGGACAAGGGAGTGCTCCAGCAAAAGTTTTTACCGGATAGGTGAAAAATCATTTGACTGGCAAATGATAACGATTATTATTGCACTCAGCTGATCGCGAGATCTGCTGGATAACCTGGAGCTTAGGTCGCTCTCAGATTATCTCCTCATCAGGCTAATCACGGTTTTTGACCCGGCTTTTTGCCGGGTCTTTTTTTTTGGCTCTTCAGGCTAATGAAGATCTTTGATGGCCGCGATGATAGCAAAAGTGTGTCAGGGCGTGAACGCTCATTACAAAACTTTGCGGAATCAGCACTTGAGAATCAATCTCGTTTCTACTAAGCTGGTTTCGCATCACGGAAGATGCCCCCACCCCTACTCTTGAGCAAGGAGCTGACCATGAGCCGCCTGCTGCTGCCTTTTGAGCACCCAACGCCCGCTACCGGCCACGACGCCGAGGATGCCCTGCTGCACGGGCTCAAGCGCTTGCCACGCCGCGTTCAGCAAGTGTTCCTGCTCAATCGCCTGGACCAGCTGGACTTCGCCGGCATCGCCAGGCGCCTCGACTTGCCCTTGCTGAGCATCGAACGGCACATGAACCAGGCCCTGCAAACGGCCCGCCCGCACGGTGATGCTGTGGCCAGCGCTGCCAGCCAATGGTATGTACGGTTGCAGAGCCCTGAGGTCACCACCTGCGAGCGCATTGATTTTCGGCGCTGGCTGGACGCCGATGCAGCGCACCTGCAAGCCTTCCATGACACCGAACTGCGCTGGCGCAGCCTGCTCGCCCCAGCGAGGGAGCTGGGGCACGATGGCTGGTATCGGCAAGGGCGAGCGGCGATTTCGTTGGGTGGGTGTTCGATTGCGGTAGGGCTGGGCGTGGCGGCGCTAATGCTGTTTGGCTACTGGGCGTAAGCCGTCAGGGTCGGCAGGATGCAAAGCCAGTACCCCTGCCAAATCAAGGCTTATGTCCGAATAGCCCGGACACGCAGGCAAGGAGCAACCAGCCTGATAGGCAAGAGGCTATAAAACTCACTGCCAGATGCATTGCCAAACTCACCTCTCCTGATGAAGCCACCAGCAGGCTAACGCCCCCACCGCACGCAAAGAGCAATGTGTTGCTGACCGATGCAGCAGCCCCTGCGCGATCGGGATGCCGACTGAGTGCGTACGTGGTTGCAGCCGGGCGGACGATCGACGTGCCGATTGTGCATAAGGTTAATGGCAATACAAGATCGATGAGCACCAGTGCACCGCTTGAAATAGCAAGGTGCAGGGCAATGCCAGCGGTGCCTATCAGTGCAAATCCACAACCAATCTGCGCCTGTGTACTCATACTTCGATTCAGCGAATTGGCAACTACACCGCCGACCATGTAGGCCAACCCATACAAGAGGAACACCATGGAGAAGGCGAACTCCGTCAACCCTAGCGGCCCCATCAGCAACAAGGGGGATACGACAACAAATGAAAAGTGACAGGCAAATGCCAAACAGGAGAAGAACGAATACACAAGAAACTTTCTGTCCTTCAGAATCTGGCAATAGCCAGGCAAAAAACCTCCCCGATAGCGAGAGGCTCTATCTTCACCCAATAACATCAAACAAAGTAACAGCACCAATACTGCCAGCATGACAAATGCCTGAAAACTCCCCTGCCACCCCCAATATTGCTGAAGCACGCTGCCTGCTAACGGCGACAACGCGATAAAGACGCCGCTTGCACTGGTCAGAAGAATTCGCATCGCATTGCGCTGCTGGCCACTGTAACTATCCTGCACCAGCGCTTGGCTTAGTACGAAACAGCCACAGCCCATGGCCTGCAACAGGCGAAACACCATGAAGGTCTCATAGTGAGTGGTGCGCATGCAGCCGATTGCCCCTGCGATGCCTACCAAGAGCCCAGCGATCAGCAAGCGTTTTCTTCCCACACAATCGGAAAGCGGGCCGATCACCGCTTGGGATAAAGCCACACCCAGCGCAAATAAACTCACTGAATAGGCAATGCGCTTTGTATCGACTGCAAAATACTCAGCCATCTGCGGAACAGAAGGCAAAATGACGTCGAGTGGGAATACACCCAGCAGACTGATAAGAATGAGCAAAATCGACAGGGAAGAAGTTTTTGCAGGCACGCCACCCACTCCGGTTACTGACGACAGGGCGCTGACCAACACGCCTAACCGTTCCACTATTTTTTCAATGCATATACGAACCCACACAGGCAATACACACAAGCGGGATTACTGAATGAAATACCCTAAAAACGTGTAGGATTCTTGAACCCAACATCGTACTAGTCCGTCCTGACCCGCCCATTCCAGTTCGATCTATCAACTGCTTAATCAGCCTGCAATTAACTTCCCAACAATAGGAAATCATTGAGGGTGCTGTTTTTTGTACACAGCCTCCCCCACGAGGGGTGTACAGTACCCCCACAACAAAGCCCAAGGAGCCACGCCAATGACCGTGACGCTGTCCCCTCTGCAGATCGACTGCGCTTTCGATTCCGGCAACATCCAGGTCCTGGATGCCAGTAACCCTGCCCAGGTCCACCTGGCCATTCGCCCGGACACCCACAGCGGCCACTTCCAGTGGTTCCACTTCAAGGTCAGCGGCCTCACGCCCGGTCAGGTCCATCGCTTCAGCCTGGACAACGCCAGCGAGTCTTCCTACAAGAACGCCTGGGCCGGCTACAACGCCGTGGCGTCGTACGACCAGCAAACCTGGTTCCGTGTGCCCAGCCAGTTCGATGGCAAGGCACTGGCCTTCGAAGTGAAAGCCGAGCAGGAGCAGATCTGGTTCGCCTACTTCGAGCCTTACCCGCGTGCGCGCCACAACCAGTTGATCGAGCGTGCCCAGCAGATTCCCGGTGTCGAACTGCTGGCCCATGGCCGCAGCGTGCAGGGCCGCGACATTCCGCTGTTGCGCGCAGGCGACGGAGCCGCAGGCAAACGCAAGCTATGGCTGATCGCCCAGCAGCACCCGGGCGAGCACATGGCCGAGTGGTTCATGGAGGGGGTGATCGACCGTCTTCAAGCCAATGACGCCGTCGTCCAGCAACTGCTGGCCAAGGCTGACCTGTACCTGATCGCAAACATGAACCCGGATGGCGCCTTCCTCGGCCACCTGCGCACCAACTTCAAAGGCCAGGACCTCAACCGGGCCTGGCAGGATGCCAGCGTCGAGGCTAGCCCGGAGGTGTTCTTTGCCCAGGCGCAGATGAAGCAGTACGGGGTGGATGCGTTCATCGATGTGCATGGGGATGAAGAAATCCCGCACGTGTTCACCGCAGCGTGTGAGGGTAACCCGGGGTACACGCCACGCCTGGCCAAGCTTGAGGAGCAGTTCCGCAGCACCTTGTGCAGCGTTACGCCTGACTTCCAGACCAAGTATGGCTATACCCGCGATGAGCCGGGGCAGGCCAATACGACACTGGCGTGCAATGCGGTGGGCATGGCGTACGACTGCCTGTCGCTGACCCTTGAGATGCCGTTCAAGGACCATGACGATGCGCCCAACCCGGTGACCGGCTGGTCGGGAGAGCGGTCCAAGGCATTGGCAGGGGCGGTGCTGGAGACCTTGCTGAAGATGGCTGACGATTTGCGCTGATCAGTGCCGGCCTTCTCGCGGGGCAAGCCCGCGAAGAGGCCGGCGCAGACATACCCGGTCAAAACTGCACATCGAGTATCACATTGTCGGTATAGGTCGCCGCCGGCGGTGTCGCCTGGTCGGTATAGACCTTGGCGTTGTAGTTGAACACCTGGCTACCGGTGCCAGTCCCCACCCCAGGGTTGACGTTGGCATCGCTGCTGGAACGCCGCGCGCCACCCACTGCTCCCCAACGTACCGCGCCCGCGCTCTTGAAGATGTCGTAGGCCAGGTAGTCGTTGGCAGCAGACTTCATCCTCCGACGCCCGCCAGATGCGTTCTGCCCGTCATCCAGCCCGACCGTGTAGCTACTGCCCTTGGTGCAGGAAAGGTTCACGCTCTGGTTAACCGTGCCGAACCCCGCCACTACCGGTGCGCTGCCAAAGCTGATGGTCGGCGTTGTGATCTGGCAATCATTACTTACCGTCAGGGTCACCGTGAGGGTCTGGTTCCCCGCGCCCGTGTCGCGCCCCAGGCAGAGATTGCCCAGGCCAATGCCCGAGCAATAGTTCCAGACCCAGGCAAGGTTCAGCGTCTCGGTATAGACGCCGGCGGCCACGTTGGCGCCAACCGACGTTTTCAGATACAGCGGCACAGACTTCGGGGAATTGCCATTGAGCAGGCCCAGGGCGTCGATCAGGCCATTGCGGGCGAAATCGAACTGCGCGCCGCGAGTGATGGGGTAGCTGGTCGTATTATTGGCATAGATCGTATAAGGGATGACATCCCCGCTCGGTCCCACCAGCCCGCTGGTAGCTGAGGTGATGGTGAGATAGAAGTGGTCACTGCTCACCAGCAGGGACAACAACGAACCGGTGCACTGCAAACCCGCATTGGTGGTGGAAGCACTCTGGATGGCGGTGCGCACCAGCGTTGAGTTGACGGTACCGAACGCCGCTGGCGCGGGCGCGACGGACGAGCATAACGCCCAGACCGAACCCACCGGCAGCCATAGCATTGCGATCAACAGGCCGCGCAATACCCTCCTCATCGGCACACCAACGGGCCGATCAACGGGATCGAGCCTTCTGCCTGCGGCAAGTCGAACTCGACCTGGCACTGCTCTCCTCCCTCCAGCACGACCTGCAGCTGGTTGTGCGCTGAGAGGTTCTCCAAATACACCAGCCCGTCCCAACCCACCACCGCCTGGCTGCCACTTTCACGGTGGCTGACCGTACTGCCCAGCTTGAGCGGCTGCTGGTTGCCATCTACCAGCTCGATGCTGGCCGCCAGCACGCGCTTGAGCGGAAACTCCAGCAAGTAGCCGCTGCCACGGCGCACCGCTACCCGCTGCTCCACCTGCGCCGCGAGCACATCGGGCGGCAGGTCCATGGGGTCGATCTCGTACTTGCCGCGGTAGTAGCCGCTGCTGTACGGCACCAGCAAATGGCCGTTGCGGTCGGTACGGCCGATCTCCTGATTTTCGTAACGCACGGGCACATCGGCATAGCCGCCGGTGCTGACCACCACAAAGGCATCGTCGATACGGTTGGCGGCAAACACCCCGGCGTCCATCCACACCAGCGAGCCGCTGGCATCGGCCCAGCGGGTCATTTCGCCGCTGCTGCCGTACACGCCGGCCTGCAATTGCACCGACTGCAGGCGCCAGGTGGCGTCGGCCTGGCGGTAGGCATCGCGATCACCTGCGGTGGCGTAGCCAAGGTTGTAGCCAACACCGCCGCCCACCGGTACCGCGCGGCTGTAGTTGACCCGCTGCAGGTCCTCGCCTTCCTTGCTGCGTTCCATGCTCACGGCAAGGGTACCGCTGAAGTCGATCGGGATCACCCACTGTGCCTGCACCGCCCATTGGCTGTCGCCGACCTCACGGTTGGCCGAGAGGTAGACACTGCTATTGCCCCAAAGCGGTTTGCTCCAGCTCAGGTTGATCAGCCGGGTGCGCGAGCCGTCACCGGCGCGCACATCGAAGTAGCCCGCGCCGAGGCTGCCGAAGCGGTCGAGGTTCAGGCTCAGGGTGACCTGCTCGCTGCGCTGGCTCAATTGCATGTCCAGGCTGTCGACCCGGCTCAGGTCGGCGTAATCACCATGACGCTGCAAGCGCTGATAGCTGAAACCCAGGCGCTGGCTGTTGTACTGATAGCCGAGGGCGACCTGGTGGCCCTTTTCGCCATCGTACTGGCTCTGCGCCGTCGCAGCGTTCAGTACACCGAACGTGCCCAGGCGCACATTCGCGCCCACACCGCCAAGCAGCAACGACTCTGCGGTTTCGACATGGCTTTCGAGGGTAAAGAAATCGCTGACGCCATGGCGCAGGCTGGCCGAGGCGACGCCGGGCCCGTAGCTGAAGTCGCGCACTGCATAGTCTCGGCGCAGGCTGCCGGCGGCCATCGAGAAATCCGACAGACCTTTTTGCAGCAGGCTGCTGGTGACGTAGAACGGCAACGTGGTGGAAACCTGGCGCCCAAGTGCGTCGGTGGTAACCACCACGGCCTCGCCGGCACCGTTGATGAACGGCACGTTGGTCAGGGTGTAGGGGCCTGGCTGCAACTCGGCGGTGCTGGACTTGTAGCCGTTGATGAACAGGTCCAGTGAGGTCGGCACCGCCGCCTCTCCCGCGAAAGCAGGCAACGGATAAGTGACCAGGTCAGGGCGGGCGGCAAAGTCACGCGACAACTGCAGGCCGCCTACCCGCACCGAACTGGTCCAGGGCAACGCACCGGTGACGAAGTCGCCCGCTTCGTAAGTCAGCAGGCGCTGCTCGTCGGTGAAGCGCCAGGTGGTGTCGTAGCGCAGGAAACCCTGGCGGCTGTCGTCGGCCGCGGCGCCGTTGAACGACTGCCGCCACTGGCCGGTGCTGGCAAAGGTGCCCCAGCTGTCGAACAGGCGCAGCTCATTCCACGCAGCCAGGTAAGTGCCACCCTCGTCGGTGTCGTTGAGGTACAGGTCGTAGTTGAACAACGCGCCGAAACTGCTGCGCGCATCGCTGGCCGGGTACAGGTTACGGTCGCCGACTTGCTGGTCCGGGAGCCAGGCCGGTGGCACTTGCAGCAGCAGGCGCTGGTTCTGGCTGTCGTAGTCGCTGTGCAGGCCCGCGACGGTATCCAGGGCCACCTCGCCTTGCGGATTGCCCGGCAGGGCGATGCCGGCAGCGCGCAGCACCTGGCTGTCGAGGAACAGCCCGCCGGCGCGCTGCTGCACCGGCACCAGCTCAGCCCTGGGCACCTGGTTCACCAGCAGGTCCAGATACAGTGTGGCGTCGGCAATGGCGGCGGCCTCGGTGGGCGGCGGCGGCAGCTCGTCGGCCACCACCAGGCCGGGGCCGATTACCGCGAGCCCCAGGCACCAGCGGCGCATCGCCTGCGACAGCCATTTCACACACGCATTCCGACCATCGCCGGGTCCTCCCTGGCCCCTGACATTCATTCAATAGTGGTTTCATTGCCCTTGGCGGATCGCTTCGGCCACCTCCTGACCGTTCACCCTGCCCTTGAGTACGCCACTGCTGTTCGGTGCAACCGGTGCCGGCCAGCGCATGCTGGCCCCGGGCAATACATACCCAAGCAGCCCCTCGGCCAGTGGCCTTGCCTGGCCGCCCTGCTGCACCACCACATCGGTCAGCCGGGCATGCACCGGGCCGGTGTTGCGCAGTTCTACATAGGGTTTGCCCTGCACCGTCACCGGCCGCCAGCTCAGTTGCGGCTTGCCTACGCCGCTGGCGCTGCGCTTGCCCTCCGGGTCCGGCTTGCCCCACAAGCCTTCGCCATAGACGAACAACGGTACCGAGTAGCGCATCTGCAGGCGGATGGCTGCGGTAGCGCCCTGACTGGCGTTGTCCGAGGGCAGTGGCGAGGGAATTTCGTCGATGATGATGCGGTAAGCCTGCTCCTGGCCGGCCGGTGAGCTGCCAGTGCGGGTCAGGCGGATCAGTTGTTTCTGGCCGGGGGCGATGGTGGCTACCGGCGGGCTGCCGATGATCTCCCGCTGGGCCTGGAACTGCTCCTGCATGTCGCCCTGACGCCAGGCGAAAACCCGCACCTGTAGGCTCGCCGGAGCGCTGCCACGGTTCTCCAGCCACAGCGCGCCGGCCTTCTGGTCAGCCTCCAGCACCGGGTCTATCGGCCAGATCAGCACCGAGGTGGCAGCCCCCGCCGGCAAGCTCGCCAGCAGCAATGACCCGATCAAACCCCGCGCCCACTTCGCGCTTGCCCGCATACCGCTCTCCTTGATTTATTTTATTGTCAGGGGCCCCGGTGTTTCACCAGGTCACCGTCACTTGCACGACGTCGGTGTAAGTCCCGGCCGGCACAAGGCCGGTGAGCTGCGTGCGGCCATACACCGACAGCTTGATCGTCGTCGGGTCGCTGTTGTTCAGCGTCACGCTCTGGCCCACTGCGATGCTCTGGCTGTAGGCCGCGTCCTGGTACAGTTGGTAGGCCAGCAGCTGCGTGCCGCCGCTGCGTTTGAGGAAGCGCGTGCCGGTCACCACGTTCTGGCCACCGTCCAGGCTCATGCTCAGGCTCACGCCGGGCGTGCACTGGAAGGTCACTGTGGCGCCCCCCAATGAGGTACTGAGGACCCCGGTCGACAAGGCCGACTGCGTCCCGTAGTCGAGCACGCCATACTGGGTGACGCCGCCCACCACCAGGCAGCCTGCGGTGATCGTCGCCGTGACCTGGAAGGTGCTGCTGGTTGCGGCATCCAGTGGCGTCGCCAGCAGCGCACCCAGGCCTGCAAGGCAGCCACCCAGCCAATAGCGCATGGCCGCGGCTCAGAACGACAGCTCGACGGCCACCGTATCGGTGTATACCCCTGCCGGCAGCCCCGCCTTGCCGCGTGCCTGACCGTAGAGGTTGACGGTCTGAGCAACCCCGGTGCTGGTCGGCAGCGTGATGGTGCCGTCGATGTCCAACAGTTGGGTGCGCCCGGTGTCGGTATAGAAGTCGTAAGGCACGAAGTTGCCGTTGCCGTCTGCCAGCGCCCGGGTGCCGCCATCCGATGCACCGTCGTTGGCCCCCGCTCGCACGCGAATGGCTGGCACCGTACCTGCGGAGCAGAGGATGCTCATCGCACCGCCGCCGCCACCGAGCACCTCACCGTTGGCGGTGGTGAACAGCGCCTCTTGGGTGCCGAAGCTGAGGGTACCGAAGTTCAACCCCGAGGTGCCTGTGGTGCCATTGACCTGGCACGCCGACGTCAATGTCAGGGTGGAGCTGATGGTCCCGGTCACCGTAGCGGCCTGGGCGTGGCATGCCATCGCCAGGCCAAGGCCAGCGAGCATCCAGTGGGTGAGGTTCGTTCGCATCGGGGTCTCCTTGCGTGAATTACCAGTCCAGAGTCACTCTAAGCGTGTCGCGGTACAGCCCGGCCGGCAGCGCACGCGGTTGCGCTACCACTACGCCGAAGATGGGAATCGGAATCTGTTCGGTGCTGCTGATCGTGAAGGCACGCGCCTGGCCGATGCCATAACGGCTGTTACCGCCTGGGTCGAGCGCCAGTTGATAGGGGATCATTTCACGGCCATTGCTGAGCCGCCGTACGCCATCGCTGCCATTGAGGCCGCCGTCGATGCGCACATTGAAGGCCCTGACCTGGGGCGTGCAGCTGATCTGCAAGCTGCCCTCGCCGCCTGCCTCGTCAACCCGGCTGCGCAGCGGCTGGTCCCAGTTCGGACCACGCTCGCCGAAGTCCATCAGCCCCGGGTTGCCGAGCGTGGCCGGGGGCTGGTCGCCACTGCTGATCTGGCACGCTGCGCTGATCACCAAACGAGCCTGGATAAAGCCGGTGGTTGTGCCATGTGCCCCACCACTGGGCAACAGCAGCGGGCCCAGGCTGAGCAACAGGATGGATGTACGGTTCATGGCGTGACGTCCTTGTGCATAGTGGCCCGCTACCAGGTGACCGTGACTTTGAGCAGGTCGGCGTACACACCGGCGTGCGGCACCCAGGCCAGTTTGTCGATCCGGGCGTACAGTGGCAGTTCGACCGTACCGCTGTCCGGCACACGTGCGGCGTGGGGCTGGCCCACGACCACAGGCTCGCGCCAGGCCGCGTCGCGGTACAGGCGATAGGGAATCGGCCGGGCCCTGGCGTCGCTACTGGCCAAGAAGCGCAGTTCACCGGCACCACCGTGCTGGCCACCGTCGACACGTACCTGGTAGGGCGTGTCGGGGTTGCATTCCAGTCGCGGTGGGCGCTGGTTTAGCAGCACCCCGCTCAAGGGCATATCAGGCCCGTCCAGGCGTGCGGCAACGCCCAGGTCGATCCGGCCAAGGGCCTGCGCCCCCGCCTCACGCTGCTGGTTGACCAGCATGCAGCCCCGTTGCACCTGCACCCGCACCTCCACGAGGAAGTCCGCTGCCATGGCACTGCCACTCAACAACAGGCCCCACAGTACGGCCACAAAGCGTCCCTTCACTGACACGTCCCTAGTTTTTCCGTCCTGAGTCTGAGCGTAGCAGCCGGTGGCCTGCCTGTGCCCACTCCACGCCATTCTTTGGTAGTAACAACAAAGGGTTAGACCGTTAGCCGGTCACAGCAAAGAAATTTTCGGCTGGCATCGAACCCAAGCGCCTCCAGTACCTCCAATGGCCATAGGCCGGCAAAGCAGTGCGCATTCTGTTACGGTGCGCAGCAGCCACCGAGCCCGCATCAGACGCATGCGCGCCATGCATGGACGAACATGACAGGAGCGTATCCATTGACGACCACCGACATCGCACTCGCCGAAGCCGTGGAACGCTGCGCCCAGGAGCCGATCCAGGTACCCGGCAGCATCCAGCCACATGGTTTTCTGCTGGTGCTGGATGAACAGGACCTGCGTATCCTCCAGGCCAGCGACAATGTCGAACGCTGGCTCGGTGTGCCCGCCCTTGAGCTGGTGGGATGCACCTTCGCCGACGTGGTCAGCGACAGTTTCGATCTGCGTTCCCATCTTGAGCGCCTGCCCGGCGACGATGTATTCCCCTTCCACATCGGCGATGTGCTCCTGCGCAATGGGGCACCCTGCAACGACCGGCTGCGCCTGCTGACCCATCGCCATGATCAGGTACTGATCGCTGAGTTCGAGCCCGTTCGTCAGCCTGTCGGCCCGGTCGACCAAGGCGATTATTACCCCCTGGTGCGGGGTTTCGTCAGTAGCCTGAACAACGCCGCAACCCTGGAAGCGTTGCTGCAGCAGACTGTATTGCAGATAAAGCGAATCACCGGTTTTGGCCGGGTCAAGGCCTACAGCTTCGATAAAGAGGGCAATGGCCAGGTGCTCGCTGAAGTGGCTGATGCCGGCTATCCACGCTACTTGGGTTTGTGCTTCCCAGCGTCGGACATTCCCCGCCAGGCCCGCGAGCTCTATCGGGTCAACCGCATTCGTGTGATCGAAGATGCCGACTACCAGGCCTCACCGCTGGTGCCGGCGGCCAACCCGCGCACCGGCAAACCGCTGGACATGAGCTTCGCCGCGTTGCGCAGCGTATCGCCGGTGCACCTGCAGTACATGCGCAACATGGGCACCCTGGCGTCGATGTCACTGTCGATCGTGGTCGATGGGCAACTGTGGGGGCTGGTGTCGTGCCACCACGAGCAACCTCGACCGGTCGACCTGCGCACCCGCACAGCCTGCGAGCTGCTGGCCAGTGTGCTGTCGCTGCAGATCGAGTCGCGTGAGGCCCACGCCAATACCCGGAAGCTGCTCGACCTGCGCCAGCACATCGTACGCATGATCTCCTCGATGGCCGACCATGACAGTGTCAGCGAGGGCCTGCGCGCGCAGCCCGAGGTGCTGCTGGCCTTCGCCGGGGCAAGCGGCGCAGCGGTCATTTCCGCCGAGCGCTGCGACCTGATTGGCCAGACGCCGCCGGCAGCGCAGGTCACTGCGCTGGTGCACTGGCTGGCCCAGCGTCATGATGAGACGGTGTTCCACAGTGACAACGTGCGCCGCGACATCGACGAACTGCCCGAGCTGGCCGAGCATGCCGGTGGCGTGCTGGCAGTGGCCATTTCTCAGATCCACTCGCACTACCTGCTGTGGTTCCGCCCCGAGCAGGTGCGCACGGTCAACTGGGCCGGACGGCCCGACAAACAGATAGGCCCGCAGGGCGCGCTGAACCCGCGGCACAGCTTCGAACACTGGCAGGAACAGCTGGGCGGTTACTGCGAGCCGTGGGACCCGCTGACGATCGAAGGCGTGGTCGAACTGCGCACCGCCGTGCTCGGCATTGTCCTGCGCAAGGCCGAAGAGCTGGCGCAACTGGCCAACGAGCTGCGCCGTTCGAACAAGGAGCTCGAAGCCTTCAGCTACAGCGTGTCCCACGACCTGCGCGCACCGTTGCGGCATATCGCCGGTTACACCGAACTGCTAGGCGAGATCGAAGGCCAGGGCCTGAGTGAACGCGGCCGGCGCTTTCTCAAGCACATCGAGGAAGCTGCGCAGTTCGCCGGCAGCCTGGTGGATAACCTGCTCAACTTCTCGCAGATGGGCCGCTCGGCCCTACGCCTGTCGGATGTTGACCTCAATGCGCTTGTAGAAGCCATCCGCCAGGAACTGGCGCCCGATTATGAAGGGCGCGAGATCGTCTGGGACGTCGCACCGCTGCCCAAGGTGATCGGTGACCCGGCGTTCATCAACCTGGCGCTGCATAATCTGATCGCCAACGCTATCAAGTACACCCGTGGCCGCGAACCTGCGCGCATCGAAATCGGCGCACACCAGCACGCGGAGGAAATCGAAGTCTATATTCGCGATAATGGCGTGGGCTTCGACATGGCCTATGCCAACAAACTCTTCGGGGTGTTCCAGCGGCTGCACCGCATGGAGGATTTCGAGGGCACCGGAATAGGTCTGGCCAGCGTGCGGCGGATCATCGAGCGCCATGATGGCCGAGTCTGGGCCCAAGGCCAGGTCGACCAGGGCGCCAGCTTCCATTTCACTCTTCCACGTCATCCAGAAACAAACTGAGGCACCGGTTCAATCATGCTCAAACCTATCCTGCTGGTAGAAGACAACCCCCGGGACCTGGAGCTGACGCTCCTGGCCCTGGAGCGTAGCCAGTTGGCCAACGAGGTCATCGTTCTGCGCGACGGCGCTGATGCCCTCGACTATCTGCTACGGCGTAACGCCTATGCCGCGCGCGACGACGGCAACCCCGCCGTGTTGCTACTGGACCTGAAACTGCCCAAGGTCGATGGCCTGGAAGTGCTAAGGGAGGTGCGTGCCACCCCCGAGCTGCGCAGCATCCCGACGGTGATGCTGACCTCGTCGCGGGAAGAGCCCGACTTGCTGCGGGCTTATGAACTGGGGGTCAATGCCTACGTGGTCAAGCCCGTGGAGTTCAAGGAGTTCGTCGCGGCGATTTCCGACCTCGGCGTGTTCTGGGCCGTGCTCAACGAACCACCACCTGGCTCGCTACGCCTTAACCGGCGTGGCAGCAACTGAGGCCCGCCGCGAACATGCTGCCAACGCCGCTCAAATTACTGATGGTCGAAGACAGCTCGCTGGATGCCGAGCTGACCTTGCTGAGCCTGGAGCGCAGCGGACTGCAGCTGCAGTCGCAGCTGGTATTCGATCATGTCGCCGCCGAGCATGCCCTGCACGAAGCCAGCTATGACCTGATCCTTTGCGACTGCGTGCTGCCCGGCTCGTCCGGTACCGACGTGCTGGCCATCGCCCAGCGCCTGGCGCCGGATACGCCGTTCATCTTCCTGTCGGGCATATACGGTGAGGAGCACGCGGTGGAAATGATCCGCCTGGGTGCCACCGACTATGTACTGAAGAAAAACCTGTCGTTGCTGCCCAAGGCAGTGCGCAGGGCGCTTACCGAAGTGCAGGAACGTCAGCGTCGGCGCCGTGCCGAAGAAGCCCTTGCGGACCTTGAGGCACGCGCCCGGATTGCCATCGATGCAGCCGGCATGGGTACCTGGGACTTTCGCCCGGAAGAAGGGCTGCTGATCTGGGACGACCGCTGCAAGACGCTGTTCGGTCTGCCGGTAGACACCGAGATGAGCCTTGACGTTTTCTATGCCGGCATCTATCCAGAAGACGTGCAACGGGTGCGCGAAACGGTGGAATACGCCATGCGCCCGGACAGCGACGGGCTTTACCGGGCCGAATTTCGCATTGCCCAACCCAACGGCCTGGAACCGCGCTGGCTGCTCAGCAGCGGTCAGAGCCAGTTTGTCGATGGCCGCTGCACACGCTTTTCGGGCGTATTGCAGGACATCCACGCCCAGCGCCTGGCGACCCAGGCGCTCAAACAGCTCAACGAAATGCTCGGCGAGCGGGTCGAGCGCCGTACCCGCGAGCGTGACCGGGCCTGGGAGCTTTCCCAGGACTTGCTCGCGGTGCTCAACAAAGACCTCACACCGGTCGCACTGAACCCTGCCTGGGAGGCCAGCCTGGGTTTCTCGCGCGAACGCCTGAGCCAGACCTCGTTATTGCAGTTGCTGCCCGAACCGGACCAAGAAGCGCTGCTGACCGAACTCGCCGCCCTCGCCCATGGCCGCACCAGCGCGCGCTTCGTCGGCCGTATCCAGCATGCAGGCGGCCAGTTGCGCTGGCTGTCATGGGTGGTGGTACCGGAAGACACGCTGCTCTATGTGGTAGCCCGCGACATCACCAGCGAGCGCGAAGCAGCCATGGGCCTGGCCGACGCCAACGACCGCCTGCGCGAACAGATCACCGAGCGCGAGCGCATAGAGGCAGCGTTGCAGCAGATGCAACGGCTGGAGGCGGTCGGCCAGCTCACGGCGGGTGTTGCACACGACTTCAATAATCTGCTGACAGTCATCCTTACCGGCTCAAGCTTCCTTGAGCGCGACCTGGACAAAGGTGACCTGGAAAAAGCGCGCAAACGCCTGACGCATATCCGCGAGGCGGGTGAACGCGGCGCCAAGCTGACCTCACAGCTGCTCGCCTTCTCCCGCCGCCAGCGCCTGGAACCGGTACCGCTGAACCTCAACCGCACCTTGGGCGGCCTGGAGGAATTGCTGCGCCGCACCTTGGGCGGGAGCATTTCTGTGCGCCTGGACCTGGACCACAGCCTGTGGCAAGCGCTGACCGACCCGACCCAGACCGAAATGATCATTCTCAACCTGGCGATCAACGCCCGCGACGCCATGCCCGACGGTGGCCAGTTGACGCTGGCCACACGCAATACCCGGATCAAGGCCCGCCCGCAGCGGCCGGAAGACCCGGAGCCGGGCGAGTACGTGATGCTGAGCATCCGCGACACCGGCTGCGGCATGAGCGAAGAGGTGGTGGCCAAGGTGTTCGAACCCTTCTTCACCACCAAGGACATCGGCAAAGGCTCGGGCCTGGGGCTGGCCCAGGTGTTCGGCTTTGCCAAGCAGTCTGGTGGCGGTGTGCGCATCGACACCGCGCCTGGGCATGGCACCCAGGTTGCCGTTTACCTGCCCGCAGTGAAGCATGAGCTGGCGGCGGACCCGGTGATCCCGGCTGCGTCGCAGTCCATCAGCGACAGTGGCCGCGACCGCACGGTGCTGCTGGTGGATGACGACCACCTGGTGCGCGACATGCTCGGCGATGTGTTGCGCCAGTACGGCTATCAGGTACGCCAGGCACACAGCGGCGAACAGGCATTGGCCCAGCTGGACGACGAGATCGACTTGTTGCTGACCGACTTTGCCATGCCCGAATTCAACGGTGCCCAACTGGCTTTGGCCGCACGTGAACGGCATCCGCGCTTGCCGGTGGTGTTTCTGACCGGGTATGCCGAGCTGGAAGGGCTGGATTTGCCGGACAGCCTGGTGATGCAGAAGCCGGTGCAGGCTGAGGAACTGGCCCGCGTGCTGGATGAACTGCTGCGGGTGAACAGGTAATCGCGCTGTAGCTGACAGGGCCCATTGTCGTCAGTCGACGATGGGCCTGCGCAAACGCCAGAAACGAAAAAACCCAGCGCCGATATCATCTGCACTGAATCAGGAATGGATGTTTAACGAGAAAATGGCAGGGGCGGCTGGATTCGAACCAACGCATGGCAGGATCAAAACCTGCTGCCTTACCGCTTGGCGACGCCCCTGTATCGGATGCAGCGTTAGCTGCTCTGACCATTCCAACTGAGTGACAACTGGGTTGTTGTCTTGGAATGCGCGGCACTTTAACAACATTCTTTGCACCTGGGAAGCCCCTTGCGCAAAAAAAATGCTTTAAAACAGCAGGTTAGTGTTTTGCGGGCCGTTCACACGCCGCAAAACGACCATCCGTCGCATTTAATCCGCTTGGCTTCAACACAATCGCATCGCGCCCTTCCAATCAGATAAGCCATTTGCATTGACCAAGGAGGATGCCATGCCCGTTTCCCACGACCTGTACCAGGACCTGCACTACCCCCGCGAGATCGTCCAGCAGCGCCGTCAACAGGACAAGACCCTTGACCGAATGCTCGACGAGTACGTCGACATCGACAACCAGGTACTGGCTGCCGAGGCGATTTCAGCAGGTAACTTTCAGGACGACGACCTGCGCCACCTCAAGGAGCGCCGGCTGGCCATCAAGTACATGATCGAGCGTCAGCTGGAACGCAAGGTTTGAGTTATCCGGCCAACTGATAGAAGCCCCGCACTTTTTCTATTGGTTAAAAGGGCCGACCTGGGGCAAGCTGCGCGCTGACCTTCCTGTGCCCAAGGAGCTTAGCTTTTGTCTGCCTGGATCCCCTCCCCCCTGCGCCAACTGGGCCAACGCCTGCGACCCGCCACCTCCAGCCAGAGCGAACTGCTCGCATGGTTCGAAGACAAGGCGCGCAGCCGTGGCTATCAGCTCAGCGCGGGCCAGCGCCGGGTCATCCAGGCCATGGCCGAGCAGCTTGCCCGCTTGCCCGGCGAACCACGCAGCCTTTACTTGTACGGGTCGGTTGGCCGCGGCAAGAGCTGGCTGCTGGACGGTTTCTTCCAGGCTGTGCCGATCGAGGCGAAAAAACGCCTGCACTTCCATGATTTTTTTGCCCGCCTGCACCAGGGCATGCACCGTCACAGGCTGCTTGACGATGCCCTGGGCGCCACGCTGGACGCATTGCTGGGCGACTGCAAGGTGCTGTGTTTCGACGAATTCCATGTGCATGACATCGGTGATGCCATGCTGCTCACCCGCCTGTTCAATGCCTTGTTCGCGCGTGGCATCTTCTTGCTGGTGACTTCGAACTACGCACCCGAGGGCCTGCTGCCCAACCCGCTGTATCACGAGCGATTCCTGCCGGTGATCCGCCTGATCCATGGCCGCATGGAGGTCCTTGAAGTGGGCGGCGACACAGACTTTCGCAGCCTGCCGGCCAACCGCGAACACCAGCGCTTTACCCAGGGCCACTATGTATGGCCGGGCGATGCGGCCCAGCGCCTTGCGCTGAAGGTGCCGCCCGCGCACCCGCTCACGCTTGAGGTGAACAAACGCAACCTTCGCGCGCTCGCCAGTCACGGCAGGCTGGTGATGTTCGCCTTTGACGACCTGTGCGAGCAGCCCACAGCAGTGATCGATTATCTGCAGCTTGCCCAGCAATATGATGCCTGGATCATCGACGGGCTGGATGACCTCTCGGAGTGCTCATTGGCAGCGCAGCAGCGCTTCGTCAACCTGGTGGATGTGCTGTACGATCAGGACTGCCAGGTGACGGTGATCGGGCAGCGGCGGCTGGAAGAGAGCCTTGGCGGCACCATTGCCGACCTGATGCGCACCCGCAGCCGGCTGGGGCAGTTGCATCAGGTGGGGCCGGAGGACTTCATCGGCTGAACCCTCGCATTCACGCGCTAGCCAGGCCAACCGGTCAGCCTGCCCTGGGCAGATCCGCCAGCACCGCTTCGATCTCTCTGAGCACCGCCGGATCATCCAGTGTCGAGGGCGGCACATACGCCTGGCCATCGGCAATTTTGCGCAGCACCGCCCGCAGGATCTTGCCCGAGCGGGTCTTGGGCAGCCGTTTCACCAAGCGCACCCGGTTGAAGCAGGCCAACGCGCCGATCGCTTCACGCACCCTGCCCACCAAGTCCACCAACAGTTGCGCCTCGGTAATGCCCTCCCCGTCCTTGAGCACTACCAGCGCCAAGGGCACCTGGCCCTTGATCTCGTCATGCACACCGATTACCGCGCATTCGGCCACCGCAGGGTGGCACGCCACCAGGTCCTCCATCTCGCCGGTGGAAAGGCGATGGCCGGAGACGTTGATCACATCATCGGTTCGACCCATGATGTAGACGAAGCCATCGTCATCCAGGTAGCCACCATCACCGGTGTGGTAGTAACCCGGGTAAGTCTGCAGATAAGCCTGCAGGTAGCGCTCATGATCGCCCCACAAGGTCTGGCTGCAACCGGGCGGCAGCGGCAGAGCGATGACGATGGCGCCCTGATGGTTCGGGCCCAGCAAGTGCCCATCGTCATCCAGCACACGCACGTGATAACCCGGCACCGCGCGGTTGCTCGAACCCGGCCGCGCCGCGCTGCCCTCCAGCCCCACGCATGGCGCGGTGACTGGCCAGCCAGTCTCGGTCTGCCACCAATGGTCGTGCACCGGCTTGCCGGTAACCCGTTCCAGCCATTGGTGGGTACTGGAATCGAGCTTTTCCCCCGCCAGGAACAACTGGCGCAGCGAGCTCAAGTCATGTCGCCGGATCAACTCGCCATCCGGGTCCTCCTTACGGATCGCCCGCATGGCGGTCGGCGCACAGAACAAGGCATTGACCCCATACTGCTCAACCACACGCCAATAGGCCGACGCATCCGGGGTGCGGATCGGCTTGCCTTCGTAGAACACCGTGGTGCAGCCGCTCATCAGTGGCCCATAGACGATCAGCGAATGACCGACCACCCAGCCCACATCGGAAATGCCCCACCACACGTCACCGGCGTGCATACCGTAGATGTGGCGCATGGCATAACAGAGGGCGACCGCGTTGCCACCGTTCTCACGGACGATGCCCTTGGGTTTGCCCGTGGTACCAGAGGTGTACATGATGTAAAGCGGGTCTGCCGACTCCAGCTCGACCGCAGGCACCGGCTCGGCATTTACCAGCGCTTGCTGCCAGTCAAGGTCGCGGTTTGGCTGCAACCGGGCGCGAGCCTGGGGCCGCTGCAGCACCAGCACGTGGCGCGGCTGATGGTGAGCCAGTTGCAGTGCGCGGTCGACCAGCGGCTTGTACTCGATCACCCGATCGAATTCCAGGCCGCAGGACGCCGTCAGCAGCAGCGTTGGCCGCGCATCATCGATACGCAGGGCCAGCTCGTTGGCTGCAAAGCCACCGAACACCACCGAGTGCACCGCACCGATACGCGCGCAGGCGAGCATGGCCATGGCCGCCTGCGGCACCATCGGCATGTAGATGACCACCCCATCGCCTTTGCCCACCCCCAGCTGGCGCAGCAACCCGGCCAGGCGCGCCACCTCGTCACGCAGCTCGTTGTAGGTGAACGCCTGCTGCACACCGGTGACAGGGGAGTCGTAGATCAACGCCATCTGCTCGCCACGGCCCAGCTCGATTTGCCGATCGAGGGCCAGGTAGCAGCTGTTCAGGCGGCCATCAGCGAACCAGCGATGGGTGCCGTCCGGGTTTTCCTGCAGCGTCAGGGTGGGTTTGCGGTACCAGGCCAGATGTTTGGCCTGTTCGGCCCAAAAGGCAGCAGGGTCGGCAATGGAATGAGCGTAGTTGTGCTGGTAGGTCATGTTGATGGCAACCCGGTACTTGTTGTTATTGAAGGGCGAGCCTTGAGTATGGACCGCCACGCCCGGGCTGCCATGGGACTAAAGTCACAACGCATATGCAGATTTGCAGCGTTGGCGAAAGCGCCCCATAACGGTGCAAAGCCTCTAGAATAGGCCACCCTCCCCGCCACAGAGCAGCCCATGGATATCGAGCAGGCCCGAACCTTTCTGGAAGTCGTACGGTGCGGCAGCCTCGTCGCCGCCGCCGAACGCCTGTTCGTGTCACAGACCGCCATTACCGCCCGCGTGCAGCGCCTTGAGCAGCAACTGGGCTGCCAGCTGTTCGTGCGTAGCCGCAACGGCGCCAGCCTGACCAGTGATGGCGAAGCCTTCGTCAGCTATGCCAACCAGCTGGTGCAGACGTGGGAAGCGGCGCGCCGCGACCTGCCGCTGCCTGAGGGCTGCCAGCAGGTGCTGCACGTAGGGGCGGAAGTGAGCCTGGGCAACCCGATGCTGCTCGACTGGGTCAGCGCCTTGCACTGCGCATTACCCAGCCACGCCATCCGCAGCGAGGTCAGCGACGGTGAGTCCTTGCTGCGCAAGGTAGAGATGGGCCTGCTGGACGCCGCACTGGTCTATCAGCCCACCTACGGTCCGGGCCTGCAGGTAGAGCAGTTGATGGAAGAGAAGCTGATCCGCATACGCCGGGTCGAGCAACCCGACCCGTACATCTACATCGACTGGGGCGAGGCCTTCCGCCGCCAGCACGACGCCGCCCTGCCCGACTGCGCGCGACCGGCGCTGAGCTTCAACCTCGGGCCGCTGGCCCTGCAGTTCATTCTCGACAAAGGCGGCAGCGGCTATTTCCGTACCCGCGTGGTGCAGGCGTATCTGGACAGCGGGGTATTCGAGCGGGTACCGCAAGCCCCGGAGTTCACCTACCCGACCTTCCTTGTCTACCCGCGCAAACGCGACAGCGAGGCCCTGCAACAGGCCTTCGCGGTGCTGCGCCGGCTGGTGGCCTCCGGCGCCAGCGATTGGTCACAACGCTGGGACCCGCTGATCTGAAACGCTGCCAGCGCCACTGAGCAGCTGGCGCTTGAGGCCGGCGATCAGGTCGGTCTGGGTGATCACACCGACCAACTGGTCGCCATCGATCACCGGCAGGCAGTGCAGCCCTTGCTCGCACAGCAGGGGCAGCAGGCGTTGCAATGGGTGCTGGCTGCTGACACTGATGACCTGCCGGCTCATCACCTGCTCCATACGCACGGCCTTGCCCGCGAAAAGCCCCCGCCAACTGAACCGGCCACGTTGCATGGCCGGACCGAGCAGATCGCTAAGGCTGACGATACCCACCAGCTTGCCCTCTTGCAGCACCGGCAGGGTTTTCAGGTGATGACTGGCGAGCATCTTCCAGGCCTGTTCCAGGGTGGTGTCGGGGGCGGCGAACTGCACATCGCGGGACATCACCGAAGCTGCGCTGATCCCGCCGAGGCTGCGCTGCAGGGCATGCTGCTCGGTGGCCAGGATGATGCGCTCCAGTTCATCGCGGGTGACGTCGACGAACTCACCCAACTCTTCCAACGCCTGATCCAGGTCCGCACCACTGACCCCGACCCGTTCGCTGGGCAACGGGTCGTGGGTGTGGTGCTGGTCCTTGCGTGGCGCAGCGCCCTTGGGGTAATGCACGCCGGTCAAACGGTTGTAGACCACTGCCACCGTCACCAGAATCAGCGCGTTGAGCAACACGGGCTCCAGCAGGTGGTCGCCCAGCGCCGTCAGCCCTGAATCGGCCAGCACCGCGCTCACCGCAACACCGCCACCCGGCGGGTGCAGGCAGCGCAACAGGCACATCAGCAAAAGCGAGATGCCCAAGGCAGCCGCCGCAACCCACAGGTGGGGGCCGAACCCCTCGCGCATGGCAAGGCCCACTGCGCCCGCCAGCGCATAGCTGCCCAGCACTGGCCAGGGCTGGGCCAACGGCCCGGAATGCACGGCGAACACCAGCACTGCCGAAGCCGCAAGAGGGCCCAGCAGGTGCAAGGCGATACCAGGCCCGTAGGCCATACCGGTCAACCAGCCGGCGAGGAACAAACCGAGCAGCGCGCCGATGCCGGCACGCAGCCATTGTTTTGGAGGAATATTCAGGGGCGACGGCAACAGCCGCTGCAGACGACTTTCGGAACGCAAGGCAGTCATTCAAGTAATCGTGTTTGTGGTTCTGATCAAAAGAAAGCCCAGCCGAACTGGCCTGGGCCCTAGGGGCTCCGTCCGTGGAGAGATGGAAACCGCAGGGTTTCGTCAGGGGATTGTGCCGCCCTGTGTCGGGCTTGGGCCAATTCAAAAAAATGCGGCTGTACTGCAGTTTTTTTGCAGTGCTGCTGCCGGCGACAGGGCCAGAGAGGGTCAGCGCACCTTGCGCGGTAAATCGATACTCACCCGCAACCCGCCCAAAGGGCTCTGGAGCAAGGCCAAAGACCCACCCCAGGCATCGACGATATCCCGCACGATTCCCAGCCCCAGGCCATGCCCATGCACTTGCTCATCCAGCCGCGAACCGCGCTCCAGCACCTGCAGGCGCTGGCTTTCAGGTATGCCCGGACCGTCATCGTCGACCCACACCTGATAGCCTTCGGTGGTCGGGGCTATGCCCAGGCGCACTTCGCTGTCAGCCCATTTGCAGGCGTTATCCAACAGGTTGCCAAGCAGCTCCAGGAAGTCCTCCCGGTCCCAAGGCAGCAGTAACCCTGGCGGTACATCGCGCTCGAGCAGCAAGCCTTCGCCATGGATCATTCCCAAGGTGGCGAGCAACCCTGGAAGCTCGGTATCGCAGTCGAATTGAGCGCCAGGCAGCGCATCCCCGGCCAGGCGCGCCCGGTTCAGTTCGCGTGCCAGGCGCTGCTGGATCTGCTCCAGTTGCTCGCGCAGTTGCGCACGCACTTCGGGCAAGCCATTCAGGCGCTCGCTGGACGCCAGGCTCAGCAGCACCGCCAATGGCGTCTTCAATGCATGACCCAGGTTGCCCAACGCGTTGCGCGAACGGCGCAGGCTGTCTTCGGTATGGCTGAGCAGATGATTGATCTGGCCCACCAGTGGTGCCAGTTCGCTGGGCACTTGGGCATCGAGCTGCGAGCGCTGGCCTTGCTGCAATTGAGCAATCTGCTGACGCGCCCGCTCCAGCGGGCGCAACGAGCGGGTGACGGTGATGCGCTGCAACACCAGCACCAGGATCAGCGCCACCAGGCCCATCCCCAGGCCGATCTGCTGCAGGCGCCGGAACCCCTCGCGCACAGGCGAGTAATCCTGGGCGACGCTGATCGAAATGTCCTGGCCCAGCCGCCGGTAATCGGCACGCAGCGCAAGCAACTGCTGGCCTTCCGGGCCCAGCTCGTGGCTATCGGAGAGACCGGGCGCGGCCGGTTTCGGCATGTCCAGGTCCCATAAAGAGCGCGAGCGCCAGGTGCCCTTGTCGAAATCGATGCGGAAGTAGTAACCGGAAAACGGCCGTTGATAGGCGGCGGAAATGCGCCGCTCATCCAACTGCAACCCCGAAGGCCCGCGCACCAGCGCCACCAGCAGGTTCTCGCTTTCCTTGCGCAGGCCGTTTTCCAGATAGCGCTGCAAACCGGCCTCGAACAACCACAAGGTAAGCTGCGCAAGCACCACCCCGACCACCACCAATACGGCTACAAGGCCCAGGCTCAAGCGTGCCTGAATCGATTTCACCCGGTGCTCCCGGCGTAGATGTAGCCTTGCCCGCGGCGGGTCTCGATGACACTGCGGCCCAGCTTGCGGCGCAAATGGTTGACGTGCACTTCGAGCACGTTGGAGTCACGCTCGGTTTCACCGTCGTACAAGTGCTCGGCCAGGTGGCTCTTGGAGAGGATCTGTTGAGGGTGCAGCATGAAGTAACGCAACAGGCGGAACTCCGCAGCGGTCAGCTGGATGTCCACCCCCTCGCGGCTCACGCACTGGCGGCTTTCGTCCAGGTGCAACCCGGCGGCTTCAAGACGGGGCTGGTTGGCAAGGCCCTTCGCCCGGCGCAGCAGCGCCTGAATGCGCAACTGCAGCTCTTCAGGGTGGAAGGGCTTGCTCATGTAGTCGTCGGCGCCAGCCTTCAACCCCTCGATGCGCTCGGCCCATGACCCCCGTGCGGTCAGAATCAGCACCGGCGTGGCCAGACCTGCTGCACGCCACTGCGCCAGCACGTCCAGCCCCGGCAACCCCGGCAGGCCGAGGTCCAGAATGATCAAGTCGTAGGGTTCGCTCTGGCCCTGATATACCGCGTCCCGGCCGTCGGCCAGCCAGTCCACGGCGTAGCCCTGGCGCTGCAGGCCGGCAATCAACTCGTCAGCCAGGGGAACGTTGTCCTCGACAAGCAACAGGCGCATTCAGTCGTCTTCCTCGTCTTTGAGCAGGGCACCGGTGCTGGCATCGAGTTTGATCTCGCGCACCACGCCTTCGGTGGTCAGCAGCTCGACTTCGTATTCGTAGCGATCATCGTCTTCTTCCAGCTCCGCCTCCAGCAACCGCGCCCCGGGGTGGCGCCCCAGGGCGGTCTCGAGCAATTGCTCGAGCGGCAGAATCACGCCTTTCTGGCGCAACTGCAGGGCCTCATCCTGATCCAGGTCGCGAGCAACGGCCAAGGAGCAGACGGCCAGCAGCGAGAGCGCCAGGTAGCGCGCCCACCGGGTCAAGTGGATCATCAGCGGTCCTGTTCGTCCTTCAGCACTTCACCGGTCTTGGCGTCCAGGTCAACGTCCCATTCGACGTTCTGGGTGTCACGCATCTCGACCTTGTAGATGTAGCGACCGTATTCGTTTTCCAGCTCCGAATCGGTGACGGTGGCGCCCGGGTGCTTGGCAACGGCAGTGGCCTTGAGCTCATCCAGCGACTTGATGGTCTTGGCATTCACCAGCTTTACCACTTCGTCAGGCTGTACGTCCTTGGCCAGGGCGACGTTGGCACCGAAAGCAAGCGCAGCGGCAGTGAAAATGGCAGTCAGAGTTTTCATCAGGTTCTCTCCATCGAGGTGTGCAATTTGTCTACGGAGTTAAGATTATCCACCAGTCCTTAACTCAACCTGAAAATAGCTGGCGCCATGATAGCGCAGCGCATCAACCAGCGACTCCCTATAATGGCCCTCCTGTGAGTTGCGAGGCCGTCCATGAGCGCCATCCATATCAAGTACCCGGCTCTGACCCTGAAGGCCGGCAAACGTGCCCTGCAGCAGATCCGCGAACGCGGGCTGCAGGCAGCGGACGTCGGTGTGGTGCCAGGCGCCGCTGGCGGGCCCAAGCCGCTGGGGATTCAGGGATTGGACCTGGCGCTGTTTGGCGAGTGGCTGCCATCGGCCCCTCGCCAGCGGGCATTGATTGGCGCATCGATCGGCTCCTGGCGCTTCGCCAGCGCCTGCCTCGATGACCCGATCGCTGGCATCCGCCGCCTCGGTGAACTGTATACCGAACAGGACTTCGCCAAAGGTGTGACCGCAGCCCAGATCAGCCGCAGCTGCCAGCAGATGCTCGACGACCTGCTGCAAGGGCGCGATGGGCAGATCCTGGCAAACCCGTACTACCGCCTGAACATCCTGGTGGTGAAGAGCCACGGCCATCTTGCCCACGACCACCGCGGCCGGTTGGGGATGGGGCTGGGCTCGGTAATCGCCAGCAATCTGCTGGGGCGCTCGCGCCTGGGCCGGCATTTCGAACGGGTCATCCTGCACGATGAGCGTGCCGCCCCGCCGCTGGATCAACTCACAGACTTTCCCTCACGCTACCTGCCACTGGGCCAGGGCAACCTGCGCCACGCCCTGCTCGCGTCCGGCTCGATCCCGATGGTCATGGAAGGCGTGCGCGACATCCCCGGTGCGGGTGCGGGCACCTACCGCGACGGCGGCTTGCTCGACTATCACCTCGACCTGCCATACCGCGGCGACGACCTGGTGCTTTACCCGCATTTCACCGACAAGGTCGTGCCTGGCTGGTTCGACAAGGCGCTGCCATGGCGCAAGGGCGATGCCACGCGCCTGCGCAATGTGCTGCTGGTGACGCCGTCACCGCAGTACCTGGCCGCACTGCCCTTCGGCAAGCTGCCCGACCGCAACGATTTCAAGCGTTTCATGGGCGATGCCCCCAGCCGCAAACGCTACTGGTACCAGGCCATTGCCGAAAGCCAGCGGCTGGGTGACGAACTGCTGGAGCTGATCGCCACCGGGCGGCTGCACGAACGCCTGCAAGCCTTGTAGCGACCATGCTGGTAGACTGCGCGCATCTTCGATACACACAGAGTTCTGACCGTGGAAATCTTTAAGGAATTTACCTTCGAATCGGCCCACCGCCTGCCTAACGTCCCGGCCGGGCACAAATGCGGCCGCCTGCATGGCCACTCGTTCAAGGTCGGCCTGCATCTGACCGGCCCGCTTGACCCGCATACCGGCTGGATCCGCGACTTTTCCGAGATCAAGGCGATCTTCAAGCCGATCTACGAGCAGTTGGATCACAACTACCTCAACGATATTCCAGGCCTGGAAAACCCCACCAGCGAGGTCATCGCCAAGTGGATCTGGGAGCAGGTCAAGCCGCTGCTGCCGGAGCTGTCCAAGGTGCGTATTCATGAAACCTGCACCAGCGGCTGCGAATACAGCGGCGATTGACTGGCGCTGCGCTACACGAGCACGGGGTCAAGCCTTGGCAACGAGCGGACGAGGGTGAGGCGGCACACAAGGGTTAGACACCTGCAGGCTGAACTGGCCACGCTCGCCTCGACGGTTGTTGAGGTATGCAACCCGCTCCACCCGTCGCCTCACTTGCCGACCGTCTGCGCTATAGAGCTTCAGGTTCAACAGCACTTGCCCTTCTTGCAACTCCTGTGGATCCAGGCCAGGGATATGCCACAGTGGCGTTCGCCGCCCGGCGGTCAGCTTGTACAGTGCCGTCTCCAGATCGACAGGCGGGTCGGCGGGTAGCACCACGGATGTCCCGAAGGGGTCTCGCAACGCCAGACTGGCGGGGTCGTCCTTGCACACACCGGCATCCGAACGCGCCGGGTAAAAGCCCAGATAACCGTTTCGACTGACGTCGAGCCAGTATTCCAGTGAAGGCCAACGGTCGACATTATTGCCCTCATATGCCGGGCGGATCTCGTAAACGAAGCCTGTTGCAAGTCGATAGACACCAAACCAGAAAACGTCACAAAACGCACGCTTACGAGCCTCGCGACCCCATAGCGAGTCAATCAGGAACGATTGCAACATTTCCTCGCCATAGTCCAGGCTGGTCATCAGCCAACCATCGTCACCGTTCCAGTCATCGAATTCGACCCAGAACGGCCGGGTGATATCATCATCGTCAATCTGGGCGGCCCGCAACGGTGCATCCAGCAATTGCCAGCGGCATGTCGCGGTAAAACTCAGCAGCGGTTCAAAACACAGCTGCGCCATCATCCGTACTCCTTTCGCTCGATAAAAACGCACAGTGGCGCCTTTTCAAGGCAGGGGGCAGGAAGAAGGCTTACCTCAGTTCGGTACGCAGGAACCCCGGCGCGATATAGCGCTGGTAATGCGCCTCGGACAACAAAAAGAATTCGCGGTCGATGGCATCGCGCAACTGCGGCAGCTCCCAGTCCCGAAACTCGGGCAGCAACGCCATCCCGTACGCTTCCAGGTCGCGAATCAGGCGGGCACCGCGTGCAATCAGCTGATACGCCCAACAATACTCAGACTGCTGCTCGACAAAGCGGATGGAGCGCTGCTGCAGCTGCTGACGCAGCAGGTTCGTATCGAACACTTCCAGCTTGGCCATCATCACCTGCACCAGCAACTGTTCCAGGCGCAGCAAAACGGCACGCTTGTGATCGTCGTCGTAAGCGTTCCAGTGGATGACTTCGTGATGGAAACGCTTGCAGCCACGGCACACCGTGTCTCCATACACCGTGGAGCAAAGGCCGACGCAAGGGGTCTTGATGGACTGGTTGGGCATGGAAAAACAACGGCTTGGCGGTGGAACACAGGCCCATGTTAGCCCTTTGTCTAACCAGGGTCACTCGTTAAAGTCATGTTCGCCGCCTTACCTTCTGCGACAATTTGCCGTAGAATCATCCCGCCTTTTCAAGGCAACAATGTCCGTTGGAAGCTGTTTTCAAAGCGTCACGAGCACAGTTGATCCGGTAGAACGGCGTTGGCCCGGGCCATGCACCCCTCGCATGCCCGCGCCAGCCCTCATCAGCCCCCGTTCTGCAGGCGTAAAACTTTGAAAGCAGCTTCTGTAAGGATTCTCTGCGACCCTGGCTGGGCGGCCCAAGAAGCCGTGATGGCGCATGGGTGCAGAGAATGCTGGATGAGCGTCCCGGACTCCCTTTAGGGACCACTGATGAGGGTAATAACTGTGCTTGAAGCCTACCGCAAACACATCGAAGAGCGTGCCGCCCTGGGTATCGTGCCCCAGCCGCTGAACGCCGAACAAACCGCAGGCCTGGTCGAGCTGCTGAAAAACCCGCCGGCCGGCGAAGAAGCCTTCCTCGTAGACCTGATCACCCACCGCGTTCCACCAGGAGTCGACGAAGCTGCCTACGTCAAGGCCGCTTTCCTGTCTGCCGTGGCCAAGGGTGAAGCCAACTCGCCACTGATCGACCGCAAGCACGCCACCGAGCTGCTGGGCACCATGCAGGGCGGCTACAACATCGAAACGCTGGTCGCGCTGCTGGATGACGCCGAACTGGGCGCCGTCGCGGCCGAAAAGCTCAAGCACACCCTGCTGATGTTCGATGCTTTCCACGACGTGGCCGAAAAAGCCAAGGCGGGCAACGCTCACGCCAAGGCCGTGCTGGAATCCTGGGCTGCCGGCGAGTGGTTCACCTCGCGTCCGGCCATCGCCGACAAGTACACCCTGACCGTGTTCAAAGTGCCGGGCGAAACCAACACTGACGACCTGTCCCCTGCCCCGGACGCCTGGTCGCGCCCTGACATCCCGCTGCACGCCCTGGCCATGCTGAAAATGGCCCGCGACGGCATCGAGCCGCAGCAGCCGGGCTCGGTCGGCCCGCTGGCGCAAATCGAAGCGGTCAAGGCCAAAGGCTTCCCGGTCGCCTACGTCGGTGACGTGGTCGGTACCGGTTCTTCGCGCAAATCCGCCACCAACTCGGTGCTGTGGTTCTTCGGCGACGACATCCCGTACGTGCCGAACAAGCGCGCCGGTGGCTTCTGCTTCGGCACCAAGATCGCCCCGATCTTCTACAACACCATGGAAGACGCCGGTGCCCTGCCGATCGAATTCGACTGCACCAACCTGGGCATGGGCGACGTCATCGACGTTTACCCATACAAAGGTGAAGTACGCCGTCACGACAGCGACGAGCTGGTCACCAGCTTCGAGCTGAAAACCGAAGTACTGCTGGATGAAGTCCGCGCTGGCGGCCGTATCCCGCTGATCGTCGGCCGTGGCCTGACCGAAAAAGCCCGTACCGAGCTGGGCCTGGGTGCATCCGACCTGTTCAAGAAGCCAGAGCAGCCTGCCGATTCCGGCAAGGGCTTCACCCTGGCTCAGAAAATGGTCGGCCGTGCCTGCGGCCTGCCCGAAGGCCAGGGCGTGCGCCCAGGTGCTTACTGCGAGCCGAAGATGACCACCGTCGGCTCCCAGGACACCACTGGCCCGATGACCCGCGATGAGCTCAAAGACCTGGCGTGCCTGGGCTTCTCCGCTGACCTGGTGATGCAGTCGTTCTGCCACACCGCGGCCTATCCGAAGCCGATCGACGTCACTACCCACCACACCCTGCCAGACTTCATCCGCACCCGTGGCGGCGTGTCGCTGCGCCCAGGCGACGGCATCATCCACAGCTGGCTGAACCGTATGCTGATGCCTGACACCGTCGGTACCGGTGGTGACTCGCACACCCGTTTCCCGATCGGCATCTCGTTCCCGGCCGGTTCCGGCCTGGTGGCCTTCGCCGCCGCCACCGGCGTCATGCCGCTGGACATGCCAGAGTCGATCCTGGTGCGCTTCAAGGGCAAACTGCAGCCAGGCATCACCCTGCGTGACCTGGTGCATGCCATCCCTTACTACGCCATCCAGCAGGGCCTGCTGACCGTCGAGAAGAAAGGCAAGAAAAACGCCTTCTCCGGCCGCATCCTGGAAATCGAAGGCCTGGACGAACTGACCGTCGAGCAAGCGTTCGAACTGTCCGACGCCTCGGCCGAGCGTTCCGCTGCCGGCTGCACCATCAAGCTGCCGGAAAAGGCCATCGCCGAGTACCTGAAGTCGAACATCACCCTGCTGCGCTGGATGATCGGCGAAGGCTACGGCGATGCCCGCACCCTGGAGCGTCGCGCCCAGGCCATGGAAGCCTGGCTGGCCAAGCCTGAGCTGCTGTCGGCTGACGCCGATGCCGAATACGCCGAAATCATCGAAATCGACCTGGCCGACGTCAAGGAGCCTGTGCTCTGCGCGCCGAACGACCCGGACGACGCCCGCCTGCTGTCGTCGGTACAGGGCGAGAAGATCGACGAAGTGTTCATCGGTTCGTGCATGACCAACATCGGCCACTTCCGCGCTGCCGGCAAGCTGCTGGAGAAGGTCAAGGGCGGTATTCCGACCCGTCTGTGGCTGGCTCCGCCAACCAAGATGGACGCCCACCAGCTGACCGAAGAAGGCTACTACGGCATCTACGGCAAGGCCGGTGCGCGCATGGAAATGCCAGGCTGCTCGCTGTGCATGGGTAACCAGGCACGCGTGCAGACCGGTTCGACCGTGGTCTCCACCTCGACCCGTAACTTCCCGAACCGCCTGGGCGACGCCACCAACGTCTACCTGGCATCGGCCGAGCTGGCTGCTGTCGCATCGATCATCGGCAAGCTGCCGACCGTCGAGGAGTACATGCAGTACGCGAAAGACATCGACAGCATGGCTGCCGACGTCTACCGCTACCTGAGCTTCGACCAGATCGCCGAGTTCCGCGAAGCTGCGGCCAACGCCAAGATCCCGGTTGTTCAAGCGTAATCAGCGGTACGCTACAAGAAAAAACCCCGGCATCAATGCCGGGGTTTTTTGCTTTTGCTCGCCTCAGATCACGAACAAATCCACAAACCGGTGCACCGCCGCACCCTCCAGCCGCTGCTGATCCTCGCACAGCTCGAAAATCTCCAGGCAACGCTGAGGCGCAAACCGCGTCGCCAGGTTGTCCCTGAACTTGGCCTCCAGCAAAGGGATGCCCTCGCCGCGCCGGCGCCGGTGCCCGACCGGGTACTCCACCACCACCTGTTCGGTACTGCTGCCATCCTTGAAGAACACCTGCAAGCCATTGGCGATCGAGCGCTTGTCCGGCTCCAGGTATTCACGGCTGAAACGAGGGTCCTCGACCACCTCCATCTTTTCGCGCAGACGGTCGATGCTCGGGTGGGCGGCGTGGAAGGCATCTTCGTAATGCTCGGCCACCAGATGGCCGAATATAAGCGGCACCGCCACCATGTACTGCAGGCAGTGGTCGCGATCGGCAGCATTGGCCAGCGGGCCGACCTTGGAGATGATGCGAATGGCCGATTCCTGGGTGGTGATGACGATACGGTCGACTTCGTGCAGGCGGTTGCGCACTTGCGGGTGCAGGCTGACCGCGGCTTCGCAGGCGGTCTGGGCGTGGAACTCGGCCGGGAAACTGACCTTGAACAACACGTTCTCCATCACGTAGCTGGCCAACGCCTGCGGTACCCGCAGCGTCTGCTGGGCAGACGGCTTGAGCGCCAGGTCCTTGTTGGTATGGCTGAACGACACGTCATAAAAGCCCCACTGCGGCGCGGTCAGCACCCCGGGTACCCCCATCTCGCCACGCAGCGCGATATCGGCCAGGCGCACACCACGGCTCGAAGCATCGCCGGCGGCCCACGACTTGCGCGAGCCAGCGTTGGGTGCATGGCGGTAGGTGCGTAGCGCCTGGCCATCGACAAAGGCATGGGACAGGGCCGACAGCAGTTGTTCACGATTGGCCCCCATCAGCTTGGCGCACACGGCCGTGGAGGCCACCTTGACCAACAGCACGTGGTCGAGGCCGACACGATTGAAGGCGTTTTCCAGCGCCAGCACACCCTGGATCTCATGGGCCATGACCATCGCCTCGAGCACTTCACGCATGAGCAACGGGCCTTCACCCTTGGCCACCCGTTTTTGCGACAGGTGATCGGCCACCGCGAGGATCCCCCCAAGGTTATCGGAAGGGTGGGCCCACTCGGCGGCAAGCCAGGTGTCGTTGTAATCCAGCCAACGCACGGTGCAGCCGATATCCCAGGCGGCCTTGACCGGGTCGAGCCGGTAGCTGGTGCCGGGCACCCGGGCGCCATTGGGCACCACTGTTCCCTCCACCAGCGGGCCGAGGTGCTTGGTGCACTCTGGAAAGCGCAGGGCCAACAGGCCGCAGCCCAGGGTGTCCATCAGGCAATTGCGCGCGGTGTCCAGCGCCTCGAGGGATTCGACGCGGTAGGTGAGAACGTAATCGGCAAGGGTTTGCAGCACCCCGTCGTAGTCAGGACGCTCGTTCAGGTCCACGTTGGCGCTCATTTGCAGCTCCTTTGATTGGGGCTGCTACGCAGCCCATCGCCGGTGAACCGGCTCCCACACGGTCAATGCAGGAACCGGATTGCCAGCGACGGGCCGCGCAGCGGCCCTGCTGATTCAAAGCCAAGCGCCAATGGTGCGTCAGAAGCTGTCGCCAGGCACCCTTACCCAGCCTTCCATCAACACCCGGGCACTACGACTCATGATTGCCTTGGTGACCGTCCACTCACCATCCACCTGGCTGGCCTGAGCCCCGACCCGCAAAGTGCCGGAGGGATGGCCGAAGCGCACGGCACTGCGCTCGCCCCCGCCAGCAGCGAGGTTGACCAACGTACCTGGAATGGCAGCAGCGGTACCGATGGCCACCGCAGCAGTACCCATCATCGCGTGGTGCAACTTGCCCATGGAAAGTGCACGCACCAGCAGGTCGATGTCAGCCGCCTCGACAGCCTTGCCACTGGACGCAGTGTAGGTGCTTGGCGGCGCAACGAAAGCCACCTTCGGCGTGTGCTGACGCCCGGCCGCCTGGTCGACATGCTCGATCAGCCCCATGCGCACGGCGCCATGGGCACGGATCGCCTCGAAACGCGTCAGCGCCTGGGCATCGCCGTTGATCGCATCCTGCAGCTCGGTACCGGCATAACCGATATCGGTGGCATTGACGAAAATGGTCGGGATCCCCGCGTTGATCAAAGTGGCTTTGAAGGTACCGACACCGGGCACCTCCAGGTCATCCACCAGGTTGCCGGTAGGGAACATCGCCCCGCCGCCTTCGCCCTCATCGGCCGCCGGATCAAGGAACTCCAGTTGCACCTCAGCCGCCGGGAACGTCACACCGTCGAGTTCGAAGTCGCCGGTTTCCTGCACTTCGCCCTCGGTGATCGGCACATGAGCGATGATGGTCTTGCCGATATTGACCTGCCAGATACGCACGGTGGCAACGCCATTACGCGGGATGCGCGACGGCTCGACCAAGCCACTGCTGATGGCGAACGAACCGACAGCAGCAGACAGGTTGCCGCAGTTGCCGCTCCAGTCGACGAAGGCCTTGTCGATGGCTACCTGGCCGAACAGGTAGTCGACGTCGTGGTCGGGCTTGGCGCTAGGTGAAAGGATCACGGTCTTGCTGGTGCTTGAGGTGGCGCCGCCCATGCCGTCGATCTGCTTGGCGTAGGGGTCGGGGCTACCGATGACCCGCAGGAGCAGTGCGTCACGGGCCGGCCCTGGGACTTGGGCTCGTTCAGGGAGGTCTTGCAGGCGGAAGAACACGCCTTTGCTGGTGCCGCCGCGGATGTAGGTGGCGGGGATCTTGATTTGTGGTGCGTGTGCCATGGTTGTGCTGTCCTGATAGTCCGGCGAAATACCCTTGGGGCTGCTTTGCAGCCCTTCGCGACGCAAGGCCGCTCCTACAACCCCGGTTGGAGCGGCCTTGCGTCGCGAAAGGGCCGCAACGCGGCCCCGCTTTTCAAGCTCAGGCGGTAGCTTCGAGGAAATCCTGGGCAAAGCGCTGCAATACCCCGCCCGCCTCGTAGATCGACACCTCTTCGGCGGTATCGAGCCGGCAGGTCACCGGTACCTCGACCCGTTCGCCATTACTGCGCGTGACCACCAGCGTCAGGGTTGCACGCGGCTTGCGCTCACCTGCCACGTCATAGGTCTCGCTGCCATCCAGGCCCAGGGTCTTGCGGTCGGTGCCCGGCAGGAATTCGAGCGGCAACACGCCCATGCCCACCAGGTTGGTGCGGTGAATGCGCTCGAAGCCTTCGGCCACGATCGCCTCGACGCCCGCCAGCCGCACGCCCTTGGCCGCCCAGTCGCGGGACGAGCCTTGCCCATAGTCGGCACCGGCAACGATGATCAGCGGCTGCTTGCGCTGCATGTAGGTTTCGATGGCTTCCCACATCCGGGTCACCTTGCCCTCCGGCTCCAGGCGCGCCAGCGAACCCTGCTGCACGCTGCCATCGGGTTTGCGCACCATCTCGTTGAACAGCTTGGGGTTGGCGAAGGTGGCACGCTGCGCCGTCAGGTGGTCGCCGCGGTGCGTGGCGTAGGAGTTGAAGTCCTCCTCCGGCAGGCCCATCTTGGCCAGGTATTCACCCGCCGCGCTGTCGAGCAGGATGGCATTGGAAGGTGACAGGTGGTCGGTGGTGATGTTGTCGGGCAGCACCGCCAACGGACGCATGCCGCGCAACGTGCGCTCACCGGCCAGGGCGCCTTCCCAGTAGGGCGGGCGGCGGATATAGGTACTCATCGGGCGCCACTCGTAAAGCGGCGCCACTTTCGGCCCACGGTCTTGCTCGATAGCGAACATCGGGATGTAGACCTTGCGGAACTGCTCCGGCTTGACCGCAGCGCGCACCACCGCGTCGATCTCTTCGTCGCTTGGCCAGATGTCCTTGAGGCGGATTTGCTGACCATCGACTACGCCCAGTACATCCTTCTCGATGTCGAAGCGGATGGTGCCGGCAATGGCATAGGCCACCACCAGCGGCGGCGAAGCGAGAAATGCCTGCTTGGCGTACGGGTGGATGCGCCCATCGAAGTTGCGGTTGCCCGAGAGCACCGCCGTCGCGTAGAGGTCACGGTCGATGATTTCCTGCTGGATCACCGGGTCCAAAGCACCGGACATGCCGTTGCAGGTGGTGCAGGCGAAGGCGACGATACCGAAGCCCAGTTGCTCCAGCTCCTTCTCCAGCCCCGCTTCCTCCAGGTACAGCTGGACGGCCTTGGAGCCGGGCGCGAGCGACGACTTGACCCACGGCTTGCGCGCCAGGCCGAGCTTGTTGGCATTGCGCGCCAGCAGGCCAGCGGCGATCACGTTGCGCGGGTTGCTGGTGTTGGTGCAACTGGTAATCGCAGCGATGATCACTGCGCCGTCAGGCATCTGCCCCGGTATCTCGTCCCAGGCACCAGCGATGCCCTTGGCTGCCAGCTCACTGGTGGCAACACGGGCATGCGGGTTGGACGGCCCGGCCATGTTGCGCACCACGCTCGACAGGTCGAAGTTCAGCACGCGTTCGTATTCGGCCGTGGCCAACGCGTCAGCCCACAAGCCCGTGGCCTTGGCGTAGGTTTCCACCAGCTTCACCTGCTGATCTTCACGGCCGGTCAGTTTCAGGTAGTCGATGGTTTGCTGGTCGATGGCGAACATTGCAGCGGTTGCACCATATTCCGGTGCCATGTTGGAGATGGTCGCACGGTCGCCGAGGGTCAGGGCGCGTGCACCTTCGCCGTAGAACTCAAGGTAGGCGCCAACCACCTTCTGCTTGCGCAGGAACTCGGTCAAGGCCAGCACCAGGTCGGTGGCGGTGATGTTGGGCGCCAGCTTGCCGCGCAGCTCCACGCCGACAATTTCCGGCAGGCGCATCCACGAGGCACGGCCCAGCATGACATTTTCAGCTTCCAGGCCGCCGACGCCGATGGCGATCACGCCCAGCGCGTCGACATGCGGGGTATGGCTGTCGGTGCCCACGCAGGTGTCCGGGTAGGCCACACCGCGATCGCTGTGGATCACCGGCGACATTTTCTCCAGATTGATCTGGTGCATGATGCCGTTACCGGGCTGGATCACATCGACGTTCTTGAACGCCTTTTTGGTCCAGTTGATGAAATGGAAGCGGTCTTCGTTGCGACGGTCTTCAATGGCGCGGTTCTTGTCAAAGGCCTGCGGGTCGAAACCACCGCACTCGACGGCCAGCGAGTGATCGACGATCAGTTGCACCGGCACGACCGGGTTGACTGCCGCCGGGTCGCCACCTTTCTCGGCGATGGCGTCACGCAGGCCGGCGAGGTCGACCAGCGCGGTCTGGCCGAGGATGTCGTGGCACACCACGCGCGCCGGGAACCACGGGAAGTCGAGGTCGCGCTTGCGTTCGATCAGCTGGCCGAGCGAGGCGTTCAGGGTTGCAGGGTCGCAGCGGCGCACCAGGTTTTCGGCGAGCACGCGCGAGGTGTAAGGCAGGTTGTCGTAGGCACCGGGCTTGATGGCCTCGACCGCGGCACGGGCATCGAAATAGTCCAGGTCAGTGCCTGGCAGGGCTTTGCGGTATGCAGTGTTCATAGAATATCGGCTCGGTCACGGTACGGTCGTGGATGAACGCACAGGCCCTGCAATCACTGTGGGAGCCAGCTCCCACAGGGTCGCTATAGGGCCTGTTGTTTCAGCGCTGCTCGATTGGCACGAACTGGCGCTGCTCGACGCCGACATACTCGGCGCTCGGGCGGATGATGCGGTTGTTGGCGCGCTGTTCGAACACGTGCGCTGCCCAGCCGGTCAGGCGCGAGCAGACAAAGATCGGGGTGAACAGCTTGGTCGGGATGCCCATGAAGTGATACGCCGAGGCATGGTAGAAATCGGCGTTGGGGAACAGACGCTTCTGCTCCCACATGGTCTTGTCGATGGCTTCTGAGACCGGGAACAGCACCTTGTCACCGACTGCGTCGGCCAGCTGCTTCGACCAATCCTTGATCACCTCGTTGCGCGGATCGGACTCTTTGTAGATGGCATGGCCAAAGCCCATGATCTTGTCCTTGCGCTCGAGCATGCGCAGCAACTCTGCGGTGGCTTCCTGCGGGTTCTGGAAGCGCTCGATCAGCTCCATCGCCGCCTCGTTGGCACCGCCGTGCAGTGGGCCGCGCAACGAGCCGATGGCCGCGGTGATGCAGGAGTACAGGTCCGATAGCGTCGAGGCGCAGACCCGGGCGGTGAAGGTCGATGCGTTGAACTCGTGCTCTGCATACAGGATCAGCGAAACGTTCATTACCTTGACATGCAACTCGCTCGGCTTCTTGCCGTGCAGCAGGTGCAGGAAATGCCCGCCCAGGGTGTCTTCATCGCTGGTGCAGTCGATACGTACGCCATGGTGGGTGAAGCGGTACCAATAGCACATCACCGCCGGGAACAGCGCCAGCAGGCGGTCGGTCTTGTCGTGCTGGGCGTCGAAGGTCAACTCCGGCTCCAGCGTACCCAGCACCGAGCAGCCGGTGCGCATGACGTCCATCGGGTGCGCGTCGCGCGGGATGCGCTCGAGCACTTCCTTCAGCGCCTGCGGCAGGTCGCGCAGGCCCTTGAGCTTGTGTTTGTAATCGGCAAGTTCTGCCTTGCTGGGCAACTCGCCGTATAGCAGCAGGTAGGCCACTTCTTCGAATTCGGCGCCTGCTGCCAGGTCGCGCACATCATAACCCCGGTAAGTCAGGCCGGCGCCGGCCTGGCCGACGGTCGACAGAGCGGTCTGGCCGGCCACCTGGCCACGCAGGCCTGCGCCACTGAGTACTTTTGCTTCGGCCATGGTGTTTCTCCTTTCTTGAATTTGTTATGGATATCGTTCTGGCTAAATCAGAGTGCCTGTACCGGCCCTATCGCCGGCATTGGCTCAACCTTTTTTCTGCGCAAACAAGGCATCGAGGCTCTGCTCGAATGCGTGGTAGCCAATGGCATCGTAGAGCTCCATGCGGGTCTGCATGGTGTCGATCACGTTTTTCTGCGTGCCGTCGCGACGCAGCGCGGTGTAGACATTCTCGGCCGCCTTGTTCATGGCGCGGAACGCCGACAGCGGGTAGAGCACCAACGACACGTCCACGCCAGCCAGCTCTTGGGTGGTGAACAGCGGCGTGGCACCGAACTCGGTGATGTTGGCCAGGATCGGCGCCTTCACCCGGTCGGCGAAGGTCTTGTACATCTGCAGTTCGGTAATGGCCTCAGGGAAAATCATGTCGGCGCCGGCCTCGATGCAGGCGGCGGCGCGGTCCAGGGCTGCGTTCAGGCCTTCCACAGCCAGGGCATCGGTACGTGCCATGATCACGAAGCTGTCATCGGTACGGGCATCGACCGCAGCCTTGATGCGGTCGACCATCTCCTGCTGGGAGACGATTTCCTTGTTCGGCCGGTGGCCGCAGCGCTTGGCGCCTACCTGGTCTTCGATATGGATGGCGGCGGCACCGAACTTGCTCATCGAACGCACCGTGCGCGCAACGTTGAAGGCCGAGGCACCGAAGCCGGTGTCGACATCCACCAGCAATGGCAGGTCGCAGACGTCGGTGATGCGCCGCACATCGGTCAGCACGTCATCAAGACCGGTGATGCCCAGGTCCGGCAAGCCCAGCGAACCGGCGGCGACACCGCCACCGGACAGGTAGATGGCCTTGAAGCCGGCGCGCTTGGCCAGCAGCGCATGGTTGGCGTTGATGGCGCCGACCACCTGCAGTGGATGTTCGGCGGCAACGGCATCGCGAAAACGCTGACCAGGGGTGCTCTTCACAGTCATTTCTCACCTCAAAGGCTATTGTTGTTGGCGTCCAGGTAGTGACGCTCGATGTTGCGCTTGGACGCGCCGATGTGGCGGCGCATCAGGAGTTCGGCCAGCTCGCCGTCACGATCGGCGATGGCATCGAGGATGCGGTGGTGTTCGGCGAAGGCCTGGCGCGGGCGGTTGGGCGTGGCGGAAAACTGGATGCGGTACATGCGCACCAGCTGGTACAGCTCGCCGCAGAGCATCTTGACCAGGGTCTGGTTGCCGCTGCCCTGGATGATCCGGTAATGGAAGTCGTAATCGCCTTCCTGCTGGTAGTAACCCACCCCCGCCTGGAACGCCGCGTCGCGTTCGTGGGTGTCCAGCACCCGGCGCAGCTCGTCGATATCGCCTTGGCTCATGCGCTCGGCCGCCAGGCGGCAAGCCATGCCCTCCAGCGACTCACGGATTTCGTACAGCTCGATCAGCTCGGCATGGCTGAGCGACACCACGCGTGCACCTACATGTGGCACCCGCACCAGCAGGCGCTGGCCCTCCAGGCGATGGATGGCCTCACGCAGCGGGCCACGGCTGATGCCATAGGTGCGCGCAAGCTCCGGCTCGGAGATTTTGCTGCCCGGGGCTATTTCCCCCTTGACGATCGCGGCCTGGATGCGCCGGAAGACATGCTCGGACAAGGTTTCCGTTTCATCCGGCGCTGAAGGGCTGGGGGTAATGAGGTCCAGCATATTGTTGACACCTTGATAAGCCATTGAGGAGAAACTAGCGAAACAAGCCCATTCAGTCAAAGAGAAAATGAACATTGTCGACAATTGTCTGAGCGCGAACTTAGTGAGTGATGGCGTTGTCAGATCGCGACGCGCTGGCGCCAAGGCATCGGCGTGATAGAATGCCGCGCCTCCAACGGAGTATGGATAGCGTTTCTGTCATCCATTCATGTTGTTGACAGACGAACCGAGGAAGCTTGCGCAGTACCTGCCAGTCGCCTTGCCCCGAACCTTGCACAGCACCGCGCCAGGACTATGAGACTTACACCCGTTTTATTGCTGTCATGCCTCACCCTGCTGCCGGCCCTTGGCCAGGCGGCGGGCAAGACCGTGTACGGTCTTAACGAATACGCCCGCCTCGGGGACCTCGACCTGGAAGTGGCCGCCAAACTCGACACCGGCGCCAAGACCGCATCCCTGAGTGCCCGCGACATCAAGCGCTTCAAGCGCGACGGCGAGAGCTGGGTGCGTTTCTACCTGGCGATAGATGCCGCCCATTCGCACCCCATCGAACGCCCGTTGGCGCGGGTCAGCAAGATCAAGCGCCGCGCAGGCGACTATGATGCCGAATCGGGCAAGGCCTATACCGCCCGCCCGGTCATCGAACTCGAAATCTGCATGGGCCAGGCCCTGCGCACCATCGAAGTCAACCTCACCGACCGCAGCGCGTTCCAGTTCCCGCTGCTGATCGGTTCCGAGGCGCTCAAGCACTTCGACGCGCTGGTCGACCCAAGCCTTAAATACGCGGCCGGCAAACCTGCCTGTGCCACCGACGCTCCCAAAGCAGAGTAATCCCGATGCGCTCTCTTACCCTCCATCTGAAAGTCCTGATCACCGTACTGGTGCTGTTGGGCGTGGCGGTCACGGCCTATCAGATCTTCTTCCTCGGCATCCCGGTGACCGAAGACGAAACCGACGACCTTTGGAACATCGACGCCAAGGTCGAGTTCGTCGCCAGCAGCAAGGACCCGGTCAAGGTACAAATGTTCGTACCGCCGCTGAACCGCGACTATGTCAGCCTCAACGAGAGCTTCATCTCCAACAACTACGGGGTCAGCGTCAACCGCGCCGATGGCAACCGCAAGGTAACCTGGTCGGCCCGCCGCGCCAGCGGCAACCAGACCCTCTACTACCGCCTGGTGCTGACCAAGCGCTACAGCAGCGAAAAGGCCGCCATCAAAGGCCCGACCTTCCGTGACAGCCTTGCCGTAGAAGGCCCCGAGAAGATCGCCGCCGAAGCCCTGATGGCGCCGATCCGCCAGCACTCGGCCGACGTCGAGACCTTCGTCAGCGAAACCATCAAGCGGGTGAACAACCTCAACGACGACAACGTCAAGCTGCTGCTGGCCGGCGATACCTCGCCCATGAAGAAGGCCCAGGTCATCGACCTGCTGCTGTCGATCGCGCATGTACCGATGGAAAAGGTCCATACCATCCGCCTGGTGGCCGATACGCCGCAGTCCCCCGAGCTCTGGCTGCGCAGCTTCAACGGCAGCGACTGGCTGTACTTCAACCCGGACACCGGTGAGCAGGGCCTGCCCAGCGACCGCCTGCTGTGGTGGACCGGTGATGACAACCTGGTCACCGTCGATGGCGGCAAGAAAGCCAACGTCACTTTCAGCATGAACAACAGCGAGATGAACGCCATCCGCCTGGCCAAGCTGACCGACGAGAACACCGACGCCGACTTCCTCGAGTACTCGCTGTACGGCCTGCCGCTGCAGACCCAGCAGACCTTCATGATCATGGTGATGATCCCGATCGGCGTGCTGGTGATCCTGGTCCTGCGCAACCTGATCGGCATCCAGACCCTGGGCACGTTCACACCGGTACTGATCGCCCTGGCGTTCCGCGAGACCCAGCTGGGCTTCGGCATCGTGCTGTTCACCGTGATCACCGCATTGGGCCTGTCGCTGCGCTCCTACCTGGAGCACCTCAAGCTGCAGATGCTGCCGCGCCTCTCGGTGGTACTGACCTTCGTCGTGGTATTGATTGCCGCCATCAGCCTGTTCAGCCACAAGCTGGGGCTGGAACGCGGCCTGTCGGTAGCGCTGTTCCCGATGGTGATCCTGACCATGACCATCGAGCGCCTGTCGATCACCTGGGAAGAACGTGGCGGCGGTCATGCCATGAAAGTGGCGATCGGCACCCTGTTCGCAGCGTCGCTTGCCCACCTGCTGATGATGGTGCCGGAGCTGGTGTACTTCGTCTTCACCTTCCCGGCGGTACTGCTGATCCTGGTGGGCTTCATGCTGGCGATGGGTCGCTACCGCGGCTACCGCCTGACCGAGCTGGTGCGCTTCAAGGCATTCCTGAAGAAGGCTGACGCCTGATGTTTGGCCTGATCAAGACGTGGAAAGCCCTGGAGGCCCGGGGCATCATGGGTATCAACCGGCGCAATGCCGACTATGTGCTCAAGTACAACAAGCGCAACCTGTACCCGATCGTCGACGACAAGATCATCACCAAGGAGCGTGCGCTGGCAGCGGGCATTCACGTGCCTGAAATGTACGGCATCATCGAGACCGAGAAGCAGATCGACAAGCTTCACGAGATCATCGGCGGGCGCAACGACTTCGTCATCAAGCCGGCCCAGGGGGCCGGCGGTGACGGCATCCTGGTGATTGCCGACCGCTTCGAGGACCGCTACCGCACCGTTTCCGGCAAAATCATCAGCCATGAAGAGATCGAGCATCAGGTCTCCAGCATCCTGACCGGCCTGTACTCACTCGGCGGGCACCGCGACCGCGCGCTGATCGAGTACCGGGTAACCCCCGACCAGATCTTCAAGAGCATCAGTTACGAAGGTGTGCCGGACATCCGCATCATCGTGCTGATGGGCTACCCGGTAATGGCCATGCTGCGCCTGCCGACCCGCCAGTCCGGCGGCAAGGCCAACCTGCACCAGGGCGCCATCGGCGTAGGTGTGGACCTGGCCACCGGAGTGACCCTGCGCGGTACCTGGCTGAACAACATCATCAGCAAGCACCCGGACACCACCAATGCGGTGGATGGCGTACAGCTGCCGAACTGGGACGGCTTCATGAAGCTGGCAGCCGGCTGCTATGAGCTGTGCGGCCTGGGCTACATCGGTGTGGACATGGTGCTGGACCAGGACAAGGGGCCGTTGATTCTCGAACTCAATGCCCGCCCTGGCCTGAACATCCAGATCGCCAACGACACCGGGCTGACCCAACGCACCCATGCCATCGAGGCGCACATCGAGGCGCTGGCCAAGGACGGCGTGACCGAGGATGCCGAACAGCGTGTCCGGGTCGCGCAAAGCCTGTTCGGGCACGTGCATCCGGGCTGATAGCTCTGCCCCCATCGCCGGCAAGCCGGCGATGGCTTCAACCCACTGCCTGAAAGTCACACTGGCGCTAGGCGCATTTCCTGCGCAGGTCTACAATCGCCCTCCTCGCTTTTACATCGCCGTCCACACTGATGCCGACCTGTACGCTCTACCCCCTGCCCTATCAGCCCGACCCCGCCGCGTACTTCGCCCGCCTGCGCCAGGCGCCCGGGGCGATCCTGCTCGACAGCGCCCGCCCAGGCGCCGAGCGCGGCCGCTTCGACCTGCTCAGCGCCTGGCCGCTGCAACACTTGCAGGTACTGCCCGACGAAGATGGCCGGGCCTTCCTGCAACGGCTGCGCGCCAGCCTGAAACAACTGGGCCCTGCGCAGTTGCCAGGTGGTGTCGAGCTGCCATTTGCCGGCGGCCTGATCGGCTACCTCAGCTACGACTTCGGCCGACGCCTGGAGCACCTGCCCTGCCTCGCCACGGATGACCTCGGCCTGCCCGACGCCCAGCTTGGGTTGTATGGCTGGGCGCTGGTGACCGACCACCAGCATGGCACCAGCCAATTGGTGTTCCACCCCCAGCTGGCTGATGACGAGCGTGAGCGCCTCATCGCCTTGTTTGAAGACACCGACAACGCTGCAAGCGGCGATTTCCGCCTGCTCGCCGCCATGACGGGTGATTTGCAGCCAGGGCAATACGAGGCAGCATTCGATCAGGTACAGCGCTACATTCAGGCCGGCGATTGCTACCAGATCAACCTGACCCAACGCTTCCGCGCACCTTGCCAGGGCGACCCCTGGCGCGCCTACCAGGCCTTGCGCAAGGCCTGCCCGACGCCGTTCTCTGGCTACCAGCAACTGGCCGACGGCAGCGCACTGCTGAGCTTTTCTCCAGAACGCTTCATCCGCGTCAGCCAGGGGCAAGTGGAGACCCGCCCGATCAAGGGCACCCGCCCGCGCTCTGCCGACCCGGCAGAAGACGCCCGCAATGCCGAGGCGCTGCGCCACAGCCCCAAGGACCGCTCGGAAAACCTGATGATCGTGGACCTGCTGCGTAACGACCTGGGCCGCACTTGCCAGGTCGGTTCGGTGAAGGTGCCAGAGCTGTTCAGCCTGGAAAGCTACCCCAACGTGCACCATCTGGTCAGCAGCGTCACCGGGCAACTGGCCACCGACAAGGACGCCCTGGACCTGATCGGCGACAGCTTCCCAGGCGGTTCGATCACCGGCGCCCCCAAGATTCGCGCCATGCAGATCATCGACGAGCTGGAGCCCAGCCGCCGCGCGCTGTATTGCGGGTCCTTGCTGTACGTGGATGTGCGCGGTGAAATGGACAGTTCCATCGCCATTCGCAGCCTGCTGGTCAAGGATGGGCAGGTCAGCTGCTGGGGCGGCGGCGCGGTGGTGGCGGACTCCGACTGGCAATCGGAATACGAAGAATCGATCGCCAAGGTACGGGTATTGATGGAGACCTTGCAGAGCCTGTGACCCAGCGTTTGCCTGCGCCGGCCCAGGGCCGGTGCAGGCACAGCGTCTAGCCTGCCATTTTTTGTTACCATCACCTCATTACGAGCGCACAGCGCCACAGCCAAGATGGAAACCGCCTGATGAGCCAACCCTTCGACGTCGCCGCCCTGGCCGCGACCTACGCCAGCAAATCCCCGCAGGACATTCTCAAGCTCGCCTTCGAGCACTTCGGCGACGACCTGTGGATTTCTTTCAGCGGTGCCGAGGACGTGGTGCTGGTCGACATGGCCTGGAAGCTGAACAAGCAGGTCAAGGTGTTCAGCCTCGACACCGGCCGCCTGCACCCTGAGACTTACCGGTTCATCGACCAGGTGCGTGAGCAGTACAGCCTGCCGATCGAGATCCTCAGCCCGGACCGTGCCAAACTCGACCCGTTCGTTCAGGAAAAGGGCCTGTTCAGTTTCTACAAGGACGGCCATGGCGAGTGCTGTGGCATCCGCAAGATCGAGCCACTGCGGCGCAAGCTCGCCACTGTCAGCGCCTGGGCCACCGGCCAGCGCCGCGACCAGAGCCCAGGCACCCGCAGCCAGGTGGCAGCACTGGAAATCGACAGCGCGTTCTCCACAGCGGAACGCACCCTGTACAAATTCAACCCGCTGGCGCAGATGACCAGCGCGGAAGTCTGGGGCTACATCCGAATGCTCGAGCTACCGTACAACAGCCTCCACGAGCGCGGCTTCATCAGCATTGGTTGCGAGCCCTGCACCCGCCCGGTACTGCCGAACCAGCACGAACGTGAAGGCCGCTGGTGGTGGGAAGAGTCGACCCAGAAGGAATGCGGGCTGCACGCCGGCAACCTGATCAGCAAGGCCTGAAGGCAGCTGCAAGCCTCAAGCTATAAGCTGCAAGCCCCAAGAAGAAAGAGCAGCCCCCACGGGCTGCTCTTTCTCGAAGCTTGCAGCATGAAGCTGCTTTTTCAGTGCACCGGCAACTCGACACCGGCAAACAGCTCTTCGAGTTCCTGCTTGTTGTGGCACTGGATCGCCTTGGCCATCACTTCACGCGTCAGGTGCGGCGCAAATTTCTCAATGAAATCGCACATGAAACCGCGCAGGAAGGTGCCGCGGCGGAAGCCGATCTTGGTGATACTGGCCTCGAACAGCTCACTGGCATCAAGCGCCACCAGGTCGCTGTCCAGCTTGCTGTCCACTGCCATCTTGGCCACGATGCCCACGCCCAGCCCCAAGCGCACGTAAGTCTTGATCACGTCGGCGTCAGCAGCAGTGAACACCACCTTCGGCGTCAGGCCGCGGTGATTGAAGGCCTCATCCAGCTTGGAGCGGCCAGTGAACCCGAACACATAGGTGACGATCGGGTATTCGGCTACAGCTTCCAGTGTCAGCTTCGGCAATTTGGCCAGCGGGTGACCCTGCGGCACCACCACGCAGCGGTTCCACTTGTAGCACGGCATCATGATCAGGTCGCCGAACAGCTCCAGCGCCTCGGTGGCAATGGCAAAGTCGACGGTACCGTCCGCAGCCATCTCGGCAATCTGCATGGGTGAACCCTGATGCATGTGCAGGGCGACTTCCGGGTACTGCTTGATGAAGCTGCTGATGATCGGCGGCAGCGCATAGCGAGCCTGGGTATGGGTGGTAGCGATGGACAGCGTACCCTTCTTCTCGTTGGAGAATTCCTGGGCGATCTGCTTGATGCTTTCGACCTTGCGCAGGATTTCACCAGCGGTGTTGATGATGCGCTCACCTGCCGGAGTGACACGGGTCAGATGCTTGCCGCTGCGGGCAAAGACTTCAACACCCAGTTCATCCTCGAGCAGGCGGATTTGTTTGCTGATCCCCGGCTGAGAAGTGTACAGACTCTGCGCCGTCGCGGAGACGTTGAGGTCGTGGTGCGCCACTTCCCAGATGTAGCGCAGTTGTTGAAGCTTCATAGGTTTCCCTCGAATCAGCGGTAAGTCAGCGGCAGCAGGCAGCGACGGGATATAACTATATTAGTGGTTCTCGAAATAAAACTAGAACTATTTTGTTACATGCCGCTCCGAAACTGCCCACCATCAGCTTCACGTTTTCCTACGGCCGAGATGCTGCGAAAGCGGCACCATGTACACCGGCACCGCAGACAACTGCAGCAAGCGCACAGCCGTTCGGCCAATCGGCACATCTACCCCAGCACCGGCGCTGTGGCTGCCGAAAATCAGCAAGTCCACGCTCAAACGTTGCGCCTGCTCGAGGATGACCTGCGCCGGATCCCCCTGGCGCACCCGGACCGCCTTGATCACCGCCAGGTCCGCGTCCTCGCCCAGCTCCTCGCGAAAGTTCTCCAGCACACGCTGCTCGATGTTGGCCATCACCGTATTGACGCCCTCGCTATGCAACGCATCGAGCGTCTGCTCATCGAGGTAGCTTTGCAGGAGGGATTCGGCGAACTGCCCCATGGGTTCTACGGCATGAATCACATACAGTTCCGCGCCGAACGTGCGGGCCAGGGCCAAGGCATGCTGCATGACAAAAGGGGCGTAGACACCGAGGTCGGTGGCGTACAGCATGGAGCGGATCATTCGACCTCCTCGACTGCCGTGGCGGCAGAGCAAGCTTCAGCTTAGCAGCGCGCCGGGCGCTCGCTCGGCCGCCCGGCGCACTGCCAATGCGGGCTGTAGAGGTTTCAGCCGGCGCGATTGGCGCGATCGACGAAGGCCAGTGCCTGGTAGAGCATCTGCATGCGCGGCAGGCTGCACCCCGCAGCGTGCGCCCGGGCCAGAGGCTCGGCATAGATAGCCTGAAGCTCCAGCGGTCGCTGCTGGACGTGATCGTGGTACATGCTCGGCCAGTAGTCGGGCATCTGCTCGGTGACCCGGAACAAGTGCTCGGCATAACCGGCAGGCAGCTCGTGACCACAGGCGGCGGCCGCCTGGACCACCTCAGCCATCAACGCCCGAACCAGTTCACGGCTGTCGGCATCGGCCATCAGCGGTAAGGTACTGGCACCAAGCAACACCGAAAGGCCGTTGTAGGGGACATTCCACACCAGCTTCTGCCAGCGAGCCTGACCGAGGTCGTCCATGGCCTGGGAGTCGATACCCGCGGCGCGGAACAGCCTGGCGCCCTCCTCTACGATGCTCAGCCCCCCGTCGCTGGCGGGCCCGCTGTGATAGCCCAGGTTGACCGCACCCAGCGCCTGATGGCGTATCACACCAGGGCTCACGCGGTTGACACAGATAAAGCACAAGCCACCGAGCAGGTGCAGATTGCCGGGCAACGCTGCCCGCAACTGCTCCTCGACACCCAACCCGTTCTGCAGCAGCACCACCTTGGCATCGGGTGCCGATGCCTGCGCAATCAGCGGCGCCAATTCGCCATTGCTGGTGGCCTTTGCACCCACCAGCAACCAATCGCACGGCGGCATGTCGGCAGCGCTGGCATAAGCCTGCACCGGCATGCGCCAGTCGCCGTGCACGGCGCTTTCCAGCCTCAGGCCATGCTCCCGAACCTGCGCAAATTCACTGCGCAGCAAAAAATGCACGTCAAACCCGGCCCGCGCCAGCATCAGGCCATAAAAGCCGCCGATGGCACCACTGCCAATAATGCCAATGCGTGGTTTGCGAGGGTCCATGCTGATCTCCTGATAAATGTCGGTGTGCTTTTCTACACCTGTTGAGGCATTTTGCGCACCCAAATAGCAGTACAAGCCTGTAGCACCAGGGAAAAACCCTGCACAGGCGCACTGCAGCCCATTGTCGCGCCCCCAGTAACGCGCTAAGGTTCGGCTCCCCGCTGCGAACATTCTTGCTGCTGGGCCGCACGGGGATTGCTGGCGGCCGGCACCGTGACCTGACGAGTAACACGATGGCTGATTTACCGATCGACGACCTTAACGTTGCCTCCAACGAGACCTTGATCACTCCCGATCAGCTCAAGAAGGAAATCCCCCTCAGCGCCAAAGCCTTGCAGACCGTTACTGCCGGCCGCGAAGTGGTGCGCAATATCCTCGACGGGAAAGACCATCGCCTGTTCGTAGTGGTCGGCCCGTGCTCGATCCACGACATCAAGGCCGCTCACGAATACGCTGAGCGCCTCAAGGTGCTGGCTGAGGAAGTTTCCGACACGCTGTATCTGGTAATGCGTGTTTACTTCGAGAAGCCGCGCACCACGGTCGGCTGGAAAGGCCTGATCAACGACCCTTATCTGGATGACTCGTTCAAGATCCAGGACGGCCTGCACATCGGCCGCCAACTGCTGTTGGACCTGGCCGAAATGGGCTTGCCAACCGCCACCGAAGCGCTCGACCCGATCTCGCCGCAGTACCTGCAAGACCTGATCAGTTGGTCGGCCATTGGCGCGCGCACCACCGAATCCCAGACCCACCGTGAAATGGCCTCGGGCCTGTCCTCGGCGGTCGGCTTCAAGAACGGCACCGATGGCGGCCTGACCGTGGCCATCAACGCCCTTCAGTCGGTATCCAAGCCGCACCGTTTCCTGGGCATCAACCAGGAAGGCGGCGTATCCATCGTCACTACCAAGGGCAACCCCTACGGCCACGTAGTGCTGCGTGGCGGCAACGGCAAGCCGAACTACGATTCGGTAAGTGTCGCCCTGTGCGAACAGGACCTGGCCAAGGCAAAGATCAAGGCCAACATCATGGTCGACTGCAGCCACGCCAACTCCAACAAGGACCCGGCCTTGCAGCCGCTGGTCATGGAGAACGTCGCCAACCAGATCCTCGAAGGCAACCAGTCGATCATTGGCTTGATGGTCGAAAGCCACCTGAACTGGGGCGCCCAGTCGATCCCGAAGAACCTGGAAGATCTGCAGTACGGCGTATCGGTCACCGACGCCTGCATCGACTGGTCTGCCACAGAGAACACCCTGCGCAGCATGCACGCCAAGCTCAAGGATGTACTGCCCAAGCGCAAGCGCGGCTGAACGTGGCCACAAAATGAAACGCCGGGCTTAGCCCGGCGTTTTCGCATGTGCAGTCAGCAGGTTCAGGCTTTACTCGAATGACGCTGCTTGCGCTCCATGTAGCGTTCGACGTACGAGCAGGAAGGAATCACCGTGTAGCCCATCTGGTCCGCATACTCCAAGGCCCTTTCGGTCAGTGCTGCAGCGATGCCGCGGCCGCGCAAGGCGTTGGGGACGAAAGTGCGATAGATATCCAGCGTCTGCTTGCCCAGATCCATGTACGTCAGGTAGGCACGATGACCGTCCACGTTGGTCTCGAACTGATGACCGGCCTGGTCATGGTGGATGGTCAGCGCTTCACTCATCACTACTCCTCGCAGGCCTTTTGGGCAGACCTTTACCTTAATCGATGGTGATGTATCCGGCAGAGGAACCAATGCGTGCAGCGCCTATGCCACCTCTTGCCCCTTGGACCGCAGGCCGATTGCAATGGTTCTGCCGGACCGGGCCATCAAATAGTAGGCGCGACACCCCGGATTGCTCAAGGTGGCATCGGTTAAAAGTCACGGCAATGAGCTCGAACCCCTGTACGAAATGACCTGCAAACTCAGCCGGACACTCTTGGGCTTTAGACGTACAACGACCCTTAAAGTCACCGTTAGTTCAACAAAAAAGTTCCCATACAACAATCGCTTGCGCCGCCTGCACAGCGTGCTCACAAAAAGCCTGAAAATCTCGTCAAGCACCCTTGGGCAACATTTTTTTTACCGTTCTTGCGCTGAGTCAGTTTACTTACTACAAGTAATGGGTACTATGTACGCCGGCCAGTTTCTCTTTCCTGAGAGATGGCTATTTAATAGAAAGTCCTTGAAGGGGAACACGATGAACAACGTTCTGAAATTCTCTGCTCTGGCTCTGGCCGCAGTTCTGGCTACCGGTTGCAGCAGCGTATCCAAAGAAACCGAAGCTCGTCTGACTGCGACTGAAGACGCAGCAGCTCGCGCTCAGGCCCGTGCTGACGAAGCCTACCGTAAGGCTGACGATGCAATGGCAGCCGCTCAGAAGGCTCAGCAGACCGCTGACGAAGCCAATGAGCGCGCTCTGCGTATGCTGGACAAAGCCAGCCGCAAGTAATAGTCCTCACGGATTGTTAAGAAGCCGACCCACTTGTGGGGTCGGCTTTTTTATTGCCGCTACAAAAGCAAACAGCACAAATGAAAAAGCCTGCCCAGGCGTTTGACCTGGGCAGGCTTCAGCCCTATCGCTCAAGGGCTTACTGCAGTTCTGGCGGAATGCTCGACACCATGGGAGCTGCACCCTGGTTATCGACGGGCACGGCAATTTCCACCGGCATGCCATCTTCGGCAGCGACCACGTCGCGGACCATGTCCCAGTTCATGCGCACATTGTTGGCCAGGTCTTCGCGCTTGAGCAGTGCGTTGATGACAGCAGTGTGCTTGTCGACCACCGAAGGGTCGCCGTGATCGTCCAGCGGTGTGTGCGCCTCGAGGTATACCTTGCCACCACTGATTCCGAACTTGTACGGCTCGTTGATGATGCGCACCGGCGTACCGACCGGGACCATCTTCGACAGCTCCAGCACATTATTGTTGAACATGCGGAAGCAACCATGGCTGGTGCGCATGCCAATGCCGAACTTCTTGTTCGAACCGTGAATCAGATAACCCGGCACGCCCAGGGTGAACTTGTAAGGCCCCAGCGGGTTGTCTGGCCCGGCCGGCACCACGGTTGGCAGGATGTCACCATCGGCGGCGTGCTCAGCACGGATCGAAGCCGGTGGCGTCCAGGTCGGGTTTGGGGTTTTGGCAATGATCTTGGTGTTGGCGATGGGGGAACCCCAGCCTTCACGACCGATCCCCAGCGGGAAGGTGTACACCACGCTCTGCCCTTTCGGGAAGTAGTACAACCGGTATTCAGCAAGGTTGATGACAACGCCCTCGCGGGGGCCCGGCGGAAGCACGTAGCGGGTCGGCAGGATGATCTCGGTACCGGCGCCCGGCAGCCATGGGTCGACACCCGGGTTGGCGGCGATCATCTCCAGGTAGCCGAGGTCGTTGGCAGTTCCGATGTCGGCAAAGGTGTCCTCATACTTGGCCTTGATCACCTGTACCTGGCCAACGACGTCTTCTCCCGGAGGCGGCAGCGGCAGCTCCAGTGCAACGGCGGGGCCTGCTGCCAGCAGGCCGGCCAGGGTCAGGCAGCGGGTGACGGCGGGAAAGCGCGGCAACATCCGGTAAATCCTTCGAAAGGTGGGTCAAGAGAATCGATTGTACACCCGCACCGTGCCAAGCGGGAGCCACTGGCGGTTTCCATGCGTTTCAGATGATGAAAGGCGCTCGGAGTTTCAGGCCCAGGGCCGTGTCAAAGCTGTGGCCATACCGGACGCATGCCGCGCCGCTGGGCGTCGAGAATCGCCCGGCAGAGGTCGCACAGGCGGCCGTCACGATAGATCGAACGCGGCACGCCGGACCACCGTGGCTGTGCAGGCAGCAAGCCCCCACAAAGGGTTCGGTCGACCGGCACACCCAGTTCGAGCTGGCGGGCGACAAGGTGGACGCGGATTTCCTGGCAGGCGAACAGATCGAGCTGCTCATCGGGCTCGATCAGTTGGTAGGCATACAAGGACCAGGCAGGGCGCGGCATTGGGGGCTCTCGAAACGGGGGGCGCAACATTAGCCGAAAGCCGGCCCCGTTTAAAGCGTCACAGCAAGGGTTTTATCGCCGGCCAGGCATTTTCCAGCAACCGCTGCTGGGCACCCTGCGCCGGATGGATGCCATCGGCCTGCATCATCTCCGGCACACCCCCTACGCCCTCGAGGAAAAACGGCACCAGTGCCACCTGTTTCTGCGCTGCCAACTGCTCATAAACCTTGGCGAACGCCGTGGTGTAGCGCACCCCGTAATTGGGCGGCAGGCGCATGCCCAGCAGCACCACCTTGGCCCCGGACTCGCGTGACCGCTCGATCATCGAGGCAAGATTTTGTTGCAATTGCTCTGGAGGCTGCCCGCGCAGCCCGTCGTTGCCGCCCAATTCCAGCACCACCAGGCTGGGCTTGTGCGCTGCAAGCAGCGCCGGCAGCCGCGCCTGGCCCCCTGCACTGGTGTCGCCGCTGATCGACGCATTGACCACCCGATCATCGAAACCTTCGTCCCTGAGCCGGGTCTGCAACAAAGAGACCCACCCCTGGCGGGTATCCAGGCCAAAACCGGCGCTGATACTATCGCCGACAACCAGCAACGTTCCCGCCGCCGCGCTCTGGGCCAGGCAATACAGGGCCAGACCGGCACTCAACCACCACACTCGCATTGGATTCTCCATGGGCCCCAGCATTCTCGTTGCGCAGAACCTTAGCAAAGTGGTCCCCAGTGCGGAAGGTGATCTGACCATCCTGCACGCACTGTCCCTGGACCTCGCCCAAGGCGACAGCCTGGCCATCGTCGGCGCCTCGGGCTCGGGCAAATCCACCCTGCTGGGGCTGCTGGCCGGCCTGGACCGCCCCAGCGCCGGCAAGGTGATACTCGCCGGACACGACCTGGGCCCACTGGACGAAGACCAACGCGCCAGGGTGCGCGCCGAACATGTCGGCTTTGTGTTCCAGTCGTTCCAGCTGCTCGACAGCCTCAATGCACTGGAAAACGTCATGTTGCCACTGGAGCTGGACGGCCGTCGCGATGCTCGCGAACAAGCCCGCACCTTGCTTGAACGGGTCGGTCTGGGCAAGCGCCTGACCCACACGCCACGCCAGCTGTCCGGTGGCGAGCAGCAACGGGTGGCGATCGCCCGCGCCTTCGCCGCCCAACCGGCGGTGCTGTTCGCTGACGAACCTACCGGCAACCTCGACAGCCATACCGGTGAGCGCATCAGCGACCTGCTGTTTGACCTGAACAAGGAGCGCGGCACCACCCTGGTTCTGGTTACCCATGACGAACGCCTGGCCAGCCGTTGCCGGCGCCTGATACGACTCGAAGCAGGCCGCCTGGTGGCGCCGGTGGAGGCCTGATGAAGCACATGCCGCTTTCCCGCCTGTGCGGCCTGGCGCTGCGCCAGTTGTTGCGCGACATCCGCGCCAGCGAAGTGCGCGTGCTGTTCTTCGCCCTGCTGGTGGCTGTTGCCGCCAGCACCGCCATCGGCTATTTCGGCGCCCGCCTCAATGGCGCCATGCAGTTGCGCGCCAGCGAGTTCCTTGGCGCCGACCTGGTATTGCAAGGCAGTGCGCCGGCGCGTCAGGAACAGGTCGACGCCGGCACCGCCCTGGGCCTGCGCCACGCCCGGGTGGTGGAGTTCACCAGCGTGGTCGGTGGTGATGCCGGCATCCAGCTGTCGAGCATCAAGGCCGCCGATGGCGCCTACCCCCTGCGTGGCCAGGTACGCAGTGCACCGGCGCCGTATGCCATGGAAACACCCGGTGGCGGCCCGCCGCCGGGCGAGGTCTGGGTCGAACCGCGCCTGCTGGCTGCCCTTGGCCTGAGCATCGGCGACAGCATCGATGTCGGCATGAAGACCCTGCGCATGAGCCGCGTACTGACCTACGAACCGGACCGTGCCAACAACTTTTATAGCCTCACCCCGCGGGTGATGATGAACCTCGCCGACCTGGAGGCCACAGGGGTTATTCAGCCCGGCAGCCGGGTCAGCTACCGTGAGCTGTGGCGCGGCGATGCACAGGCCCTGGCGCAGTACCGCCAGGGGCTGGAGAAGAACCTGGCGGCGAACCAGCGCCTGCTCGACACCCGCGATGGCAACCGGCAGATCGGGGGTGCCCTGGGCAAGGCCGAACGCTACCTGAACATGGCCAGCCTGGTAGCGGTGCTGCTGGCAGGCGTCGCCGTGGCACTGTCGGCCAGCCGCTATGCGGCGCGGCGCCTGGACGCCAGCGCACTGTTGCGCTGCCTGGGGCTGTCCCGCCACCAAGCGCTGGGCCTGTACTGCCTGCAACTGGCCATGCTCGGCCTGCTGGCCGCGCTGGTCGGTGCCTTGCTCGGCTGGCTGGCGCAACTGGGCCTGTTCCGCCTGTTGCACGGCCTGCTGCCGAGCGTGGTGCCGCCTGGCGGCATCCTCCCGGCATTGGCCGGCATCGCCACCGGGCTGGTCGCACTGGCCGGTTTCGCCCTGCCCCCGCTCGCCGCTCTGGGCAAGGTGCCGCCACTGCGTGTACTGCGCCGCGACCTGCTGCCCGTGCCACCCAGCAGCTGGCTGGTCTACGGCGCCGCCCTGTTCGCCCTGGGCCTGATCATGTGGCGCCTGAGCCTCGACCTGCTGCTGACCTTCGCCCTGCTAGGCGGCGGGTTGCTTGCCGCGCTGGCACTGGGCGGCCTGCTGCTGCTTGGGCTACGTAGCCTGCGGCAACTGCTGGCAGGCGCCCCGCTGCCCTGGCGCCTGGGCTTGGGCCAGTTGCTGCGCCACCCCATGGCTGCCGCGGGCCAGGCACTGGCGTTTGGCCTGATCCTGCTGGCCATGGCCCTGGTCGCTTTGCTGCGCGCCGAGCTGCTCGACACCTGGCAGGCACAACTGCCCAAGGACGCACCCAACCATTTCGCCCTGAACATCCTGCCCGACGACCGTGAGCCTTTCGCCCAGCGCCTGCACGAGGTGAACGCAGCCTCCGCACCGCTGTACCCGGTGACGCCTGGCCGGCTGATCCAGATCAACGAGCAACCCGTGCAACAGATCGTCAGCAAGGATTCCGCCGGCGAGCGCGCCGTTCAGCGCGACCTCAGCTTGACTTGGGCCGCCGACCTGCCCGCAGGCAATGCCTTGACCGCCGGCAACTGGTGGCGGGCGCTACCGGCTGGTGATGAAATCCCCGGCGTTTCGGTCGAGGCGGAACTTGCCGCCAGCCTGAAGGTGCAACTGGGCGACCTGCTGACCTTCGACATTGGCGGCGAACAACGCCAGGCGCGAGTGAGCAGCTTGCGCAGCGTGCACTGGGACAGCTTCCAGCCGAACTTCTACATGATTTTCCAGCCCGGCACCCTGCAGGGGCTGCCGACCACCTACCTGACCAGCTTCTACCTCGCGCCGGGTCATGACCTGGATGTGGTGGCCCTGTCGCGGGCGTTCCCGGCGGTGACCATCCTGCAAGTCGATGCCTTGCTGGAGCAGCTGCGCAGCATCCTCGCCCAGGTTACCCTGGCGGTGGAATATGTATTGCTGTTCGTCCTGGCAGCGGGGTTGGCCGTGCTGTTCGCAGGTTTGCAGGCAACGCTGGATGAACGCATTCGCCAAGGCGCATTGCTGCGCGCGCTTGGCGCTGCTCGACCGTTGCTGGTGAAAGCGCGGCGTATCGAGTTCGGGCTGCTGGGTGCGGCCAGTGGCGCCCTGGCAGCGCTAGGCTGTGAGTTGATTACCCTGGTGCTTTACCGCTATGCGTTCGACCTGCAGTGGGGCCCGCATCCGTGGCTGCTGATACTGCCGCTAGCGGGCGCGCTACTGGTAGGAGGGGCTGGTGTGTTGGGGACTCGGCGGGCGCTTAATGCCAGCCCGTTGGCGGTGCTGCGGGAGGGATAGCCTTAAGCTGCAAGCTGCAAGCATGAGCAGATACGCCTCGGCTTGCAGCTGAACGCTTACTGCTCGTAACTTATGCTGCTTACATACCAGGTCGCTTCGCCAGTAGGTGTATGCACCAGCACCTCATCACCCTCCTCTTTCTTGAGCAGGGCCCGCGCCATGGGCGAATCGATCGAGATATAGTCATTGCGTCCATAGATCTCGTCGTACCCGACGATGCGAAACTTCAGGGCTTCGCCGTCATCGTTTTCGATCTCCACCCAGGCACCGAAGAAGACCTTGCCCTCCTGCTGCGGCGAATAGGCAACCACCTTGACGTCTTCGAGGCGCTTGCGCAGGTATCGGACCCGACGGTCGATCTCACGCAGCAACTTCTTGTTGTACTGGTAGTCGGCATTCTCGCTGCGATCCCCCAGCGAGGCAGCCCAAGCCACCTTCTGGGTGATTTCCGGGCGATACACCCGCCACAGATGGTCCAGCTCTTTCTTCAGAGCTTCATGGCCTTCTGTCGTGATGATATTGGTACTCAACAGCGGGTTCCTCAGCGTCGGGTAATCAGGCCCTGGCGTGCGATGCGGGTGAGGTGGCCGATCACTTCGGCAGCATCCTGCGCGGCAGGTGCCTGGATCACCGCCAGATCGAAGCGGTCGTTGCCAAACTGCTCCAGCCGGCACGCGGTTTCGGCAAACTGGATGAGGAAGGCGCGGGCCTGGCCTTTGCGACGGGACAAGCCTTCGAGATGACGCAAAAGAGTAGGCTGATGCTGGCCACCGAGCAGAATGCGCGGTGTGCGGGTGGCCTGGCTGGCAGGCAGTGGGCTCAAGCAGACACTGGTACGTGGGCAACTCATGGAGTGTTTCTCCGCCTCGCAAATCCCGCTGGGCAGCGGTGGGAGGCGTCACCGAACCAGCGCTTTAGCGGTATTTCGGATGACCCGGGGCTGGGTTTTCCTGCGCCCCGCAAGTAGCTGTTTAAATCGGCGCAGGCGGTATGCTAGAGCTACACGCGGCAAGCTGCAAGCCCCAAGCTGAAAGTCATCAACTTGAGGCCTGCAGCATGAGCTGTCAGCGGGCGATCAATCGGTCTACGGAGAAGCGACCAGCGCCTTCGATCAGTACCGCGACGGTACCCGCCAGCAACGCCAGGGCGAACTCATAGCCATTGTTGGACATGAACAGGCCGTTACCGATGTGTACCGAGAAAATTGCCACCACCAGGGTTACGCTCAGTGCCAGCGCCGCCGGGCGAGCCAGCAGGCCAATCACCAGGGCCAGGCCGCCGAAGAACTCGGCGCTGCCGGACAGCAGGGCCATCAGGTAGCCGGGGGCCAGGCCGATGCTCTCCATCCACTGGCCGGTGCCCTCCAATCCGTAGCCGCCGAACAGGCCGAAGAGTTTCTGCGCACCGTGCGCCATGAAGATGATGCCGACCAGGATGCGAACCACGCTCAGGCCCAGGCCAGCGTGGGTGGAGAGCAGTTTGATGATTGCGTTGTTCATTGGGTGACTTCCTTGAAGGCTGGGATGTTGTGTTGGGATGGGCGCCATAATAATCGACATGAGAGATATATAAATCGCAAAAAACCCAGCATACCAATCAAATAAATCGATTTATCAGCGATTCCCCCTCCGTTCCAGCACCGCACGCTCGCGGTTGAACGCCAGGAAGTACTTGTTCACGCTATTGACGAAGTTGACCGGCCCCATGCCCACCTGCTCCATCGCGACCCGCTCGGTCTGAAAGAACCATTGATTGCCATTGAGGCCACGCTTGCGAGCCTCGACACGCATGGCCTGGACCCGCTCGGGCCCAAGGTTGTAGGCGGCCAGCACAAAGGCCATGCGCTCACGCTCGTTGATCTTCGGGCTGGCAAAGAACTTGCGGCGGATCAACGCCAGGTAACGGGCGCTGGCCTGGACATTGCCATCCACCGTTGCGGTATTGCTGACCCCGACCCGTTGGGCAGCTGCAGGAGTGATCTGCATCAGGCCATGCGCCCCGCCACTGCCGCGCGCCGCCGGGTTGAGGGTCGACTCCTTGAAGGCCAACGCAGCAAGGTTCAGCCAGTCGATCTGTTGCGCCTGGCCATGTTTCTGCAGCACCGCGCGCACAGAAGCCAGGCGCTGACGGTCCTTGCGCGCAAGCGGGTTGTGCACGCGGTACTGGCGCCGGTAGATGCGCTCGAAGGCAGCGTCCTGGTTCTCCGGCGCGCGGTAGCCCTGCAGAAAACGATCGACCGTGGCCTGCAGCAGCGTCGCATCTCGGCGCACATACCAGCGCATGGCTTGTGGCGGGCCCAGTTGCAGTCGGCTATCCAGGCGCAGGCGTGGCATTACCCGGGCCCAGCGCAGCGCGATCGGCCGCTCCACCACGGTCAGGTGATAGATGCCGGCCTGGACCATCTCCAGCACGTCCTCCACCGCCAGGGTCGAATCGACCCACTCGATCTTGACGGGCGGGCGCTTGCGCAGCGCCAGGTGCTGGTTGATCTGCTGGATCAGCGCGCCGGCGGCACTGGCACTGGTCAACGCCACGGTGCGCCCGGACAACTGCTCGACGCGGGTGAAACTGCGCTCGCCCTTGCGCCCGACCAGCCACAACGGCACCTGGTCCAGGACCGGAGCACTGCTGTTCACGCCACCGACCAGGCTCGGGTCGAGCAATTCGCCCGGGGCGGCAAGGTCGCCCTCACCGCGCTGCAGGGCCCCGAGTAGTTGCTCTTTGGCTCTGGGGATGAGTTTGAGCCGCACCTGTTGCCCGTCGCCGGCCCGGGCGTTGAGGTAATGCTCAAGCGCACGCAAGCGGTAGTACTCGATGCCGACGGGCTCGCCCTTGACCTCACCGGAACTGTTGCGACTTTGGTTGACCAGTACCCGCAGCACCTTGCTGCTGCGGATCTGTTCAAGGTCACGGGCCTTGCTCACCGGCACGTTCTGCTGTGGCCCCGGCAGGCGCGCGTAGGCGGGACCGACGCTCATCAGGCCGAGCGCCAGCAGCAGGGCGAGCAGGTATCGCAGCATGCGAAGACGTATCCGAGGTCGGTGGGCAGCATCCATGTGTGCGAGCAACTCGTGATAAATGACGGCAAAAGACCATCGCAAAAGCCTGAAGTTCTTGGCTTTTTCCCGGAAATCGCGCTTTTTGCTATGCTGGCCGTCCCGCGGCACGAGGTAGCACCATGCAACTGATCGATATCGGCGTCAACCTGACCAATAGCAGTTTCCACGACCAGCAGGCCGCCATCGTCGAGCGCGCCATCGAAGCCGGCGTAGTGCAGATGATCCTTACCGGCACCAGCCTCGCGGTCAGCGAGCAGGCGCTAGAGCTGTGCCAGCAGCTGGACCCCGCCAGCGAGCACCTGTTCGCCACAGCCGGCGTACACCCGCACGACGCCAAAGCGTGGGACGCCAACAGCGACCAACGACTGCGCCAGTTACTGAATGAAGCGCGTGTGCGCGCCGTAGGCGAATGCGGGCTGGACTTCAACCGCGACTTCTCCCCTCGCCCACTCCAGGAAAAAGCCCTGGAAGCTCAATTGGCGCTGGCCGCCGAGTTGCGCCTGCCCGTGTTCTTGCATGAGCGTGATGCCAGCGAGCGCTTGCTGGCGATTGTGAAGGACTACCGCGACCACCTGCCGGCCGCCGTGGTGCATTGCTTCACCGGCGAGCGCGACGCACTGTTCGCCTACCTGGACATGGACCTGCACATCGGCATCACCGGGTGGATTTGTGACGAACGCCGCGGCACGCACCTGCATCCGCTGGTGGGCAATATCCCACAAGGGCGCCTGATGCTGGAGAGTGATGCCCCGTATCTGCTGCCGCGCAGTCTGCGACCGAAACCGAAGAGCGGGCGCAACGAGCCGGCTTTTTTGCCAGAGGTGCTGCGGGAGGTAGCGTTGCACCGAGGTGAACGTGTTGAAGATACCGCGGCGCACACCACTGCAACGGCTCGGGCATTCTTCCAGCTGACCTGAGCTTGATCGGGCATAAACGGTTTGTTGATACACGTCAAAACCTCCCAGGCGTGAGCGGGCACAATGATGGCACCTTGCCAATAATGTTTCCGCTCAACTCAGAGAAGACCTACCCATGGGTGCCTGGCTTAGCAATATTTCCCTGAAGTACAAGTTCTGGGCCGTCAACGCAGTGGCCTTTGTCACCACCTTGATGCTGGTGCTTTATGCCGTGCACCTGGAGCAGCGAGCCCGCGCCGAGGCTGTGCAGATCCAGGCGCAATCCCAGGCACAGCTGCTGGCCGCCTGGCCGCAAGGGCTTGCCCTGCCCCGCCAGGCCAACGTGATCACCTGGCAACCCGGCCAAACCCCGACCTTTGCCGGCCAAAGCCTGGATGCACTGCGTAATGCACAAGGCTGGGTAGCACTCCCGGCCGCCTGGCTCTTCGGTAACAACCCGCTGCGGGGTGCTCAGGTACTGCGCCATGGCGACCAGCAGGTGGCGGTACTGGCCCAGGCACCGAGCGTGCGCCAGGTGTTCTTCGAGCGTTTTGCCAACTACGCGGTTTGTGTGCTGATCCTGATGCTGGCCATGCTCTGCGCCTCGCAACTTTTGATCCGCTTCCTGCTGAGCCAACTCAACACCCTCAAGGACGTCATGCTGCACGTGGAAAAAACCGGTGACCTGTCGGCCCGCGTGCCTCTGGCTTGCGGAGACGAAGTGGGCCAGATGGCAGGCGCGTTCAACGCCATGCAGTCGACCTACCACCGCGTGGTCAGCACCGTGGCACGCACAGCCGCGCAACTCGATTCGGGCGCCGCGCGCCTGGCCACGAGCATGAACGAAGTTCGCCATGGCATGCTCGGCCAGCAAAGCGAGACCGACCAGGCAGCCACGGCGATCAACGAGATGTCCGCCACCGTGCACCATATCGCCCAGCATGCCGGTGCCACCCGCGACCTGTCGCAGACCGCCGACACCCTCGCTGGCAGCGGCAAGAATGTGGTCAACCGGGTGCAGGATTCGATTGCCGGGCTATCCAGCGGTGTGCAGCAGACCGCCGAAATGATCCGCCAACTGGCCGAGGACAGCCAGAAGATCAATGGCGTGGTCAACGTCATCCACAGTATTGCCGAACAGACCAACCTGCTGGCGCTCAATGCCGCCATCGAAGCAGCGCGCGCCGGCGAAATGGGCCGTGGCTTTGCGGTGGTCGCCGATGAAGTGCGCAGCCTGGCCAAACGCGTGCAAACCTCCACCGACGAGATCACCGGCATGGTGGCCGACCTGCAGGCCGGTACCCGCGATGCGGTGGAGTTCATGCAGGAAAGCTCTTACAAAGCTGACGACTGCGTGCGCCAGGCCAAGGAAGCCGGCGCAGCGCTCGCCGAAATTACCGGCGCCGTGGCGCAGATGCGCGAGAGCAACACCCAGATAGCCGTCGCCGCCGAGCAGCAGAGCCAGGTGGCGGAAGAAATGAACCGGGCAGTAGTCAGCATCCGTGACGTCACGGAGGAAACCGTGCAGCAGACTGTCGATTCGGCCACCACCAGCAGCGAACTGGCGACCCTGGCCGGCGAGCTGAACAAGGCCATCGGCCAGCTCAAACTATAGTCACCATAGCCAGCCTCGATTGGCTGTGAACACAGGGCCGCACTAAGCTTTGGGCATGACCGCGAGGAACTGCCCATGAGCAAACGACTGCCCAACTTGCCCGCCTGGCAATGGCGCGGCTATCACCACAACCACCGCCACCCGACCAACCTGGTGCTGCACCTGATTGCCGTGCCGCTGTTCATCCTTGGCGCTCTGCTGGTGCTGTCAGGCTTGTTCGCCCTGGACCTTGGCCAGATTGCTGTCGGCATCATTTCCCTGATCGCCGGCCTGGGCCTGCAGCGTCAGGGCCACCGCCTGGAGGCCGAGCAGCCGGAACCGTTCGCCAACCGCAAGGACGCCGTGCAGCGCCTGCTGACCGAGCAATTCATCACCTTCCCGCGTTTTGTGCTCAGTGGTGCCTGGTGGCGCGCCTGGCGCGAACGGCACAAACATCGGCGTTGAATCTCAAGCGAACACTGTGACCGTCTGCCGGCTCAATGCCAGCAACTCACCTTCAGCCGTCCACAGGGCAGCTGCGGCATGCCCATAACCATCGCGGGCGTGTTCCGTCTCGACGCAGTAGCGGCACCAGTCCAACGTCGACAGCCTGGCAACCGGCTGGATGAATTCGATGGTCCAGGTCAGCGTACTGCCTGCTGCGGGCTGCTTCAGGTAAGGCATGAGGCTGGGCGGCCAGGCATCGACCAGCGCTAACAGGTGGGCCTCGTTGACCTGCTCCTGGGCAACATCCCGCAAGCGCACCCAGCCGCCCATGTGCCGTGACTGATTGCCACTGAACGGCAACCCACCAACCGCCCAGCGCAGGGCAACATGGCGCATGAACTCAGGTGTGACGCCTTTGATGTAAGGAAGCTCAGGAGCGGCATCCTCAAGCGCCTTCATCTCCATGGCCGGCACTGCAGGAACATTCACCACCGATGCCCGCCCGGCGCCGAAATTGCCCTGTACCAAGGTCACCACTTGGCCATCCTGAATCGCTCGACCAAGCAGGGTGCTGACGGCTTTGCCCTCGCGCAGCACTTCGACTTCAAAACGGGTTGGCACGTCGGGAGCGGCGGGGGCGACGAAACTGATGGCCAGGGAACGCACCGGGCGGCTATCGGCGAGCTTCAGGCGCATGGCCTCATACACCATCGCGGCCATCAGGCCACCGAATGCGGCACGCCCTTGGGCCCAGTTGGGCGGGACACTGACGCCGTCGGGGTTTGCTCGCACGGCGTCGAGCAGTTGGTTGAAATTCATGGGCCGGCTCCTGCAGCAGCGAAAGGTGTCAGCCAATACTATCGAGCAACCTTGCGTCGAACAGCCCGCATATCGGTCATTTGCCGGGCTTGCGCCGCTCCAGCGCTGCCTGCAAGGCAGCCAGTGTCACATCGGACTGACGCTCGGCATCATTGAGCTCCTGTTCCCAATCGACCTTGCAGGGCGCGAGGTCCGCATGCGATCGAGCCTGCAACAGCCATTGCAAGCGATCATGCCAGTTACCCAAATCGCCCTGGGCTTGTTTTAGCATGCGCTGCAACTGCTTCCCGGCATGATCGAGTTGCGGATAGGCCTGGTCTCCATAGCGCACACGCTTGATCAACAAGCGCAAGCGATGACGGTCGTGGGCCGGGTCCTGCAAGGCTTCATGCAGTTTGCGCCATTGTTTGGCCAGGCGCTTGTCGACGCGCTTGCGCAGTGACTTCGCCAACCCTTCACGGCCCGCTGCGCGCAGAAATAGCGGGAAGGCATCGAGGATTGCCAGTACCCGGCTCAGTTGCGGGCTGGTGGCCACGCCGGCAAAGGTAGCAGTGCGCCCTTGCAGACGCCGCTGCCCCGCTTGGGCAACGCCGCGCTTGATCAACTCGGCCGCCAGTACCTCACGGTCACGTAGCGGTGTGGTCAAGGTACCAAGGGCTTTCGCAGCGTCCTCCAACTGCTCGACCCCCGGCAAGCCCCTCAGCGGTCGCAACAGGCTGCGCAAACGCCTCAGGCCTATGCGCAGATCGTGCAAGGCCTCGCTGTCGGTATCGGCAGCAAGGCGCTCGCGACAACTCAGCAGGCGCACCTGCAAGGCCACTACCTGGGCAACCACATGGTCGAGCATGCTGGACATACAGCGCTCCTCGGTCAGCGCCCGGCGCGCGACTCACGAATGTAAAAACGCGCCTTTTCGGCTTTATTGGTGCAACCTTCGAAGCCTTCGAACTGCTGCTGGGTCTTGGCCCCGGTCAAAAGCGACAAAGCCTTGGAATAGCTGACAGTACCGGCAAAGCCTTCAGCCTTGGCCAGGTCAAGCTCCTTCCAGGCGGCATCGAGCTGCGACGCGCAGCTGTCACGGTAAGCCGTCTTGCCCGCACAGCCGGCAAGGGCCAGGGCAATCAGAGGAAGGCAGATCCAGGCTTTCATCGGTAATACCTCAGAGGTTCAAATAGAATGGCTGTTCGACGCGTGGGCACCTGAAAAGTGCCGCGCCCGGCACGTTTTGCCTAGAGTCTACATTGAAGCACAGGCAACGCTCGGTGCATTGTAGGACCATGGATGCAGAAGCCGGGGATGATCATGAGCAAACGTGTAGCACTGGTATTGGGATCGGGGGGCGCTCGGGGCTATGCCCATATCGGCGTGATCGAGGAAATCGAACGGCGCGGCTACGAGATCGCCTGCATTGCCGGTTGCTCGATGGGCGCGGTGGTCGGGGGCATATACGCGGCGGGCAAACTCGATGAATACCGCAACTGGATCGAAAGCCTGGATTACCTGGACGTACTGCGTCTGGTCGATGTCAGCTTCCGCCTTGGTGCCATTCGCGGCGACAAGGTGTTTGGGCAAATCCGCAAGATCGTTGGCGAAATCAATATCGAGCAATTGCGCATCCCCTACACGGCAGTGGCCACCGACCTGACCCACCAGCAGGAGATCTGGTTCCAGGAAGGCTGCCTGCACCAGGCAATGCGCGCTTCGGCGGCAATTCCAAGCCTGTTCACGCCAGTAATGCAAGGCAACCGCATGCTGGTCGACGGCGGCATCCTCAACCCGCTACCGATCGTGCCGGTGGTGTCCAGCCACTGCGACATGATCATTGCGGTGAACCTCAACTCCACCAACCAAAAGCAATACCAGTTGCCTGTCATCGAGCGGCCGGCAGCATTCAGGATGCGCTTTGACGCGCTGATCAATTCGCTGGGGTCGCGCATGCCGTTTCGGCGCAAGCCCGTCGAGGAACTGATGCGCATCGAGCAGGAGATCACCGGCGAGGGCCTGATTCCACCCAACCCCTGGCTGACCGATGCGGCCGACCCCGAAGCGCAGCAACCGGCGGCGGCACCGCAGAGCGAGGGCGCGCCAAAATCAGCCACAGGGTCGATCATCGTCGACAACGTGGGGCCAGCTTCGCTGCTGGACCTGATCAACCAGAGTTTCGAGGTGATGCAGACGTCGTTGGCGCAATACAAGATCGCGGGGTATCCACCGGACGTGCTGATCAACGTGCCCAAGCGGGTATGCCGCTTCTTCGAGTTCTACAAGGCGCCGGAGCTGATTGCCTTGGGCCGGGAGATTGCGCGGGATACGCTGGATAACTATGAGGGGGAGAAGCGCTGAGGCGAACCCGGCGCTTACGCCCGTGCCACAGAAACGAAACAGGCCGCATCATGCGGCCTGTTTCATTACCAGACAGTCACTCAGTAGCGAGTGATGTCCGCACTGCCTTCGAGCTGCTTGCGGTATGCCGCAAAGTCCTGCTGGCCCGCACGCGAAGCGAGATAGCGGCGGATCTGCTGCTTCTCTTCAGCGCTGGCGGCGGCACCTTCGTTGACACCTTTGAGCTGCAGCACGACCAGGCTGCCATCGGCCAGAACCACGCTGCCATATACCGGCTTGCCCTTGGCTTGCGGCTTGGCCAGGCGGAACAGTGCCTGCAACTCGGCCGGGTCGATACCGTCCTGGCTGCGGGTGACTGCTTCGTAGGCCTTCCAGCTCTGGCCTTCCTGGGCAGTATCGGTAGCGACCGAGCCGTCACGCAGGCCGGCGATCAGCTTGTCCGCCTTGGCCTTGAGCTCGGCGGTTGCCTTCTCCTTGGCCAGGTGTTCGCTGATTTTCTTGGCCACGGCTTCGAGCGGCATCTGCTCCGGCTTGCGGTGCTCCTTGACGCGCAATACCACCGTGGTTTCCGGGTCCAGCTCGATGGCGGTGCTGTTGGCAGCCTCCTCCAGCACTTCCTCGGAAAACGCAGCCTGGACCACGGCACGGTTGGCCGTGATGCCTTCACCGCCCTCACGGCCGAATGGCGCCGACGTATGCACCTTGAGGTTCAGGTCCTGGGCGGGCTGGGCCAGGTCGGCAGCCTCGTAGGCAGCATCCTGCAACTGCTTGCTGGCATCGACATAGCGCTGCTCGACCAGCGGAGTCTTCAGGTCTCGCGTGAGCTTGTCCTTCAGGCTGGCAAAACTCGGGACTTCCGGCGCCTGCTTGCCCAGCAGCTTGATCAGGTGATAACCGAACTGGGTACGCACCGGTGCAGACACCTGGCCATCGTCGAGCTTGTACAGCGCGTCCTCGAAGACCGGGTCATACACCCCCGGGCCGGCGAAGCCAAGGTCGCCACCGCTGTTGGCCGAACCCGGGTCCTCGGAGAACTCCTTGGCCAGTTTGGCGAAGTCTTCACCTTTGGCCAGGCGTTGCTCGACCTCTTCGATGCGGGCCTTGGCCTGGGCATCGGTGACCTTGTCATTGACCTCGACAAGGATGTGCGCAGCGTGGCGCTGTTCGGCCAGGTTGGCGATTTCCTTCTCGTACTGGGCCTTGAGCTCGTCGTCGGTAACCTTCACCTGATCGAAGAATGCCGACTTCTTCAGCTCGACATAGTCGATGACCACTTGATCCGGCGTCATGAACTCCTTGGCATGCTGTTCATAATGGGCCTTGACCTCGTCATCGCTGACCTTGACCGCAGCCGGGTTGGCCTTGAAGGTCAACGAAGCGAAGTCGCGGGTCTGGTTTTCCAGGCGAGCGAAGGCGTCGACCTGCTGGTCGGTCACGAAGCTGCTGCCGGCAATACCCGTGCGTACCTGGCCGATCAGCATTTCTTCGGCGAGCATCTGGCGGAACTGCAAGCGGCCATAGCCCATCTGGCGGATGACCTGGTCGAAACGGTCGGCGTTGAACTTGCCATCAACCTGGAATTCCGGCGTCTGCAGGATCACTTGATCCAGCGCGGCCTCACTGAAGGCGAACTTGGCATCTTCGGCACCCTGCAGTAGCAGCTTGCGTTCGATAAGCCCTTTGAGCGCGGCATCGCGCAGCAATTTCTCGTCCAGCAGTGCCGGGTCGAAATCCTTGCCCAGCTGTTGCATCAGCTGGCGGCGCTGCATGTCGGCCGCCTGGCTCAGCTCGTTCTGGCTGATGGTCTGGCCGTTCACCTTGGCGGCGTCCTGGCTATGGCTGGCGGCCTGGAAAATGGCCTCGAAGCCCGTCAACGCCATCAGCACGACGATGAGGCCGATGATGGTCTTGGCAATCCAACCTTGTGAATTGTCCCTGATATTTTGCAGCATGCGTCCCCCAGAAACGGCTGTACCACTGCGTCGACAACCGCGGAGCGTGGGTAGAATCCTGATAAAAGAAAGGCGCATCCGAGGATGCGCCTTTTCTTAGCAAACGTGTCAGGCGGGAACGTTTGCGACCCGCCTTCAGCGTGCTCGGACCTGGCCAGGCCGGGTCCGGCTGAAAGAGACGACTTAGTTGACGGCGTCTTTCAGGCCTTTGCCAGCCTTGAAGCCTGGAACCTTGGCAGCAGCGATCTTGATGGTCTTGCCAGTTTGCGGGTTACGGCCATCGCGCTCTGCGCGCTCTTTGACCGAGAAGGTACCGAAGCCAACCAGAACGACGTCGTCGCCTGCTTTCAGGGCACCAGTCACGGAGTCAATTACTGCATCCAGCGCGCGGCCGGCTACAGCTTTCGGGATGTCAGCAGATGCGGCGATAGCGTCAATCAGTTCCGACTTGTTCACTCTAAGTCCCCTTATTTCTCTATTGAGTTTGTTTCTAAGTATGTAATGAAAAGCTTATGAAACGTGCGCTGGGTGGCCTGGTGACAATAGCGTGCCGCTTTATAGCAAGGCCCCGAAAATACTGTCAAGGAAAGCCCCCCAGCCAAAAACTACTAATGCGTGCTAATTCGTTCCTTAGCATCGCCGTCGCGCTTTTCATCTTTCGCGACAATCTCAGGAGCCACATCTGGCAAGGGCTCCGGGGCGTATTGCAGCGCAATTTGCAGGACTTCGTCAATCCATTTGACCGGTTTGATCTGCAGATCCTGTTTGATATTTTCCGGAATCTCCTTCAGATCGCGAACATTCTCCTCTGGAATGATCACCGTCTTGATCCCGCCACGGTGTGCCGCCAGCAGTTTTTCCTTCAACCCGCCAATGGCCAATACCTGCCCACGCAAGGTGATTTCACCGGTCATGGCAACATCTGCACGCACTGGAATCTGCGTCAGCGCCGACACCAGCGCGGTGCACATGCCGATACCAGCGCTCGGGCCATCCTTGGGCGTAGCACCCTCGGGCATGTGGATGTGCACGTCGTGCTTCTCATGGAAGTCGGCGGCAATCCCCAGGCTGCGGGCGCGGCTGCGGACTACGGTTTGCGCGGCGGTGATCGACTCGACCATGACGTCGCCGAGCGAACCGGTCTTGATCAGCTGGCCCTTGCCAGGGATGACCACCGACTCGATGGTCAGCAATTCGCCACCCACCTGGGTCCAGGCAAGGCCGGTCACCTGGCCGATCTGGTCCTGCTGCTCGGCCAGGCCGTAGCGGAACTTGCGCACACCCAACAGGTGCTCGAGCTGCTCACTGGTGACCTTGACCTTGACCTGCTTCTGGCCGGTATGTTCCTTGACGACCTTGCGGCAAACCTTGGCAATTTGCCGCTCAAGGCCACGTACACCGGCTTCGCGGGTGTAGTAACGGATGATGTCGCGGATCGCCGAGGTGTCGATCTCGAGCTCTTCATTCTTCAAACCGTTGGCCTTGACCTGCTTGGGCGTCAGGTATTTGACCGCGATGTTGATCTTCTCGTCCTCGGTGTAACCCGGCAGGCGAATGACTTCCATGCGGTCAAGCAGCGCCGGCGGTATGTTCATCGAGTTCGAGGTGCACAGGAACATCACGTCAGAGAGGTCGTAATCGACCTCCAGATAGTGGTCGTTGAAGTTGTGGTTCTGCTCAGGGTCGAGCACTTCCAGCAGCGCCGAGGCCGGGTCGCCACGCATGTCGCTGCCCATCTTGTCGATCTCGTCGAGCAGGAACAGCGGGTTGCGCACACCCACCTTGGTCATCTTCTGGATCAAGCGGCCTGGCATCGAACCGATGTATGTCCGACGGTGGCCGCGAATCTCGGCCTCGTCACGCACGCCACCCAAGGCCATGCGCACGAACTTGCGGTTGGTCGCAGCGGCGATCGACTCGGCCAGCGAGGTCTTGCCCACGCCTGGCGGGCCAACCAGGCACAGCACCGGGCCGCGAATTTTCTTCACGCGCTTCTGCACGGCGAGGTATTCGAGGATGCGTTCCTTGACCTCTTCAAGGCCATAATGGTCGGCATCGAGAATTTCCTCAGCCTTGGACAGGTCCAGTCGAACCTTGCTCTGGGCCTTCCACGGCACCTGCACGAGCCAGTCGAGGTAGGTCCGCACCACGGTGGCCTCGGCCGACATCGGCGACATCTGCTTGAGTTTGTTAAGCTCCGCCTGAGCCTTGGCCAGGGCATCTTTCGGCAGGCCAGCGGCTTCAATGCGCTTTTTCAGCTCTTCGACTTCGTTGTGGCCTTCGTCGCCATCGCCGAGCTCTTTCTGAATGGCCTTCATCTGCTCATTCAGGTAGTACTCGCGCTGGCTGCGCTCCATCTGTTTCTTGACCCGGCCACGGATACGCTTCTCGACCTGCAGCAGGTCGATTTCAGCATCCAGCATCGCAAGCACATGCTCGACACGGGTGGACAGATCGACGATCTCGAGAATTTCCTGCTTCTGCTCGATCTTCAGGGCCATGTGTGCGGCCATGGTATCGACCAGGCGCCCAGGCTCCTCGATGCTGTTCAGCGACGACAGCACTTCGGCAGGGACTTTCTTGCCCAACTGCACGTACTGCTCGAACTGCGACAGCAGCGTGCGCACAAAGACTTCCGACTCGCGCTCGGCGGCGTCGGTTTCGTCGATCAGGGAAACTTCGGCACGGATGTGCCCTTCAACTTCGGTAAAGCGCTCGACTGCACCCCGCTGCTCGCCCTCGACCAGCACCTTGACGGTGCCATCAGGCAGCTTCAGCAGTTGCAGCACGGTAGCGACGGTACCGACGCGATACAGGGCGTCTTCGCCCGGATCATCGTCGGCGGGGTTCTTCTGGGCCAGCAGAAGGATCTGCTTCTCGCCAGTCATCGCAGCCTCAAGGGCCTCGATGGACTTCTCACGCCCCACGAACAGTGGGATGACCATGTGCGGATAAACAACGACATCGCGCAATGGCAAAAGAGGCAAGTCGAGGGTGGTCTTCATGATTTCGCCTCTACAGCGGCCTTATGGCCGGAAACCGGTGGAAATGATGCTTGGACCTAATGTGGGGGCACGCCTGGGAAATTACAAGCGCTTGCACAGGAAAAGCAGAAAGGGGCCCGCATGGGCCCCTTTCTTGCTTGCTGCCACCTGACCGACTCAGGCGTCGGGTGCGGCCTTGGCTTGCGGCTCGCTGTTCTCGTAGATCAGCAACGGCTGCGAAGTGCCTTCGATGACGCTCTCGTCGATCACCACTTTGCTGACTTCCTTCTGCGAAGGAATTTCATACATGGTGTCGAGCAGAACGCCCTCGAGGATCGAACGCAGGCCGCGGGCGCCAGTCTTGCGCTCCAGGGCCTTGCGTGCGACGGCCTTGAGCGCATCACTGCGGAACTCAAGGTCAACGCTTTCCATCTCGAACAGCCTGGCGTACTGCTTGGTCAGGGCGTTCTTCGGCTCAGTGAGGATCTGCATCAGCGCAGCCTCGTCCAGCTCGTCGAGGGTTGCCAGAACCGGCAGACGGCCGACGAACTCGGGGATCAGGCCAAACTTGACCAGGTCATCCGGCTCGACTTCACGCAGCGACTCGCCAACCTTCTTGCCCTCTTCCTTGCTGCGTACTTCAGCGCCAAAACCGATGCCACCCTTGGTGGAGCGGTTCTGGATGACCTTTTCCAGGCCTGAGAAGGCGCCACCGCAAATGAACAGGATGTTGCGGGTATCCACCTGCAGGAATTCCTGTTGCGGGTGCTTGCGCCCCCCTTGCGGCGGAACGGAAGCAACGGTGCCTTCGATCAGCTTGAGCAGTGCCTGCTGCACGCCTTCACCCGAAACGTCACGGGTGATCGACGGGTTGTCCGACTTGCGCGAAATCTTGTCGATCTCGTCGATGTAAACAATGCCCATCTGGGCCTTTTCCACATCGTAGTCGCACTTCTGCAGCAGTTTCTGAATGATGTTCTCGACGTCCTCACCCACGTAACCGGCTTCGGTCAGGGTGGTGGCGTCAGCAATGGTGAACGGCACGTTCAACAGGCGAGCCAGGGTTTCGGCGAGCAGGGTCTTGCCCGAGCCTGTAGGCCCGATGAGCAGGATGTTGCTCTTGCCGAGTTCAACCTCGTCACCTTTCTTGTCACGCTGGTTCAGGCGCTTGTAGTGGTTGTACACCGCTACCGAAAGCACCTTCTTGGCGCGCTCCTGACCAATCACATACTGGTCCAGGATGCCGCTGATTTCTTTCGGCGAAGGCAATTTGTGCGCGCTGCTTTCGGCCTGGGCTTCCTGCACCTCCTCTCGGATGATGTCGTTGCACAGGTCGACGCACTCGTCGCAGATAAATACCGAGGGCCCGGCAATCAGTTTGCGCACTTCGTGCTGGCTTTTGCCGCAGAAGGAGCAATAAAGCAATTTGCCGCTGTCCTCGCCGTTACGGGTGTCAGTCATTCGATCGATCCAATCCGGTAGGCTTGCAACACAAGATGAAGGCAATTGCGGGCTTTTTCAAGTCCGCAGGTAGGCGCTTTGGGCGCCTGCCTGCTCTGGCACCTGGGTTCAGGAGGCCAGTTGCCGCTTGTCGTATACCGAGTCGATCAGGCCGTACTCGGCCGCGCGCGAGGCGCTCATGAAATTGTCACGTTCGGTGTCGCGCTTGATGGTCTCCAGATCCTGGCCGGTGTGGTAGGCCAGCAGCTCGTTCAGACGCGCCTTGATGTTGAGGATTTCCTGGGCATGGATCTCGATATCGGTCGCCTGGCCCTGGAAGCCGCCGAGCGGCTGGTGAATCATCACCCGCGAATTAGGCAGGCAGTGACGCTTGCCCTTGGCACCGGCGGCCAACAGGAAGGCACCCATGCTGCAGGCTTGGCCGATGCAGATGGTCGAGACGTCCGGCTTGATGAATTGCATGGTGTCGTAGATCGACATGCCAGCCGTTACCGAGCCGCCTGGGGAGTTGATGTAAAGATGGATATCCTTGTCCGGGTTTTCCGCCTCAAGGAACAGCATCTGCGCCACTACCAGGTTGGCCATGTAGTCCTCTACCGGGCCGACCAGGAAGATCACTCGCTCCTTCAACAGGCGCGAGTAGATGTCATAGGCACGTTCGCCACGGGCGGACTGCTCGATAACCATCGGGACCAGGCCGCCTGCGGCCTGGATGTCAGAGCTCTGCTGAATATAAGAATTGCGGGACATGTCCTGCGCTCACTCCCAAATAGTCATGGCTTGAATACGCACAAGCCAGCGCGAAGGCTGGCTTGTGGGGGTTTCCTACGAGAGGGCCGCCTTACTCAGCTTCGGCAGGAGCCTGCGCTGGTTTTACGGCTTCTTCGTACGAGACCGATTTGTCGGTCACAGTCGCTTTCTGCAGAACAGTATCTACAACTTGTTCTTCCAGTACAACCGAACGTACCTCGTTCATCTGCTGGTCGTTTTTGTAGTACCAAGCGATGACCTGCTCAGGCTCCTGGTAAGCCGAAGCCATTTCTTCGATCATTTCGCGAACCTTGCCTTCGTCCGGCTTCAGTTCGAACTGCTTGACCACTTCGGCGACGATCAGGCCCAGCACCACACGGCGCTTGGCTTGCTCTTCGAACAGCTCGGCCGGCAGCTGCTCAGGCTTGATGTTGCCACCGAACTGCTGAACAGCCTGGACGCGCAGGCGGTTGACTTCATTTTCCAGCAGAGCCTTCGGCACTTCGATCGGGTTGGCGGCCAGCAGACCGTCCATGACCTGGTTCTTCACCTTGGTCTTGATCGCCTGACGCAGTTCACGCTCCATGTTCTTGCGAACTTCGGCGCGGAAGCCTTCCAGGGTCGATTCCTTGATGCCGAACTGGGCGAAGAACTCTTCGTTCAGTTCTGGCAGCTGAGGTGCCGAAACGCTGTTGACGGTGATGGTGAACTCGGCAGCTTTGCCAGCCAGGTCCAGGTTCTGGTAATCCTCAGGGAAGGTCACGTTGACAACGCGCTCTTCGCCAGCCTTGGCGCCAACCAGGCCGTCTTCGAAGCCTGGGATCATGCGGCCGGAGCCCAGTACCAGCTGGGTACCCTTGGCCGAACCACCGGCGAAGGCTTCACCGTCGATCTTGCCGACGAAGTCGATGTTGACCTGGTCGTCTTTCTCGGCAGCGCGCTCGACGGCCTCGAAGCGCACGTTCTGCTTGCGCAGCACTTCCAGCATGTTGTCCAGGTCGGCATCAGCCACTTCGGCGCTCAGGCGCTCGACGCTGATCGACTCCAGGCCGGCAACGGCGAACTCTGGGAACACTTCGAAGATGGCGACGAACTCCAGGTCCTTGCCCTTTTCAAAGGACTTCGGCTCTACAGCAGGCGCGCCAGCCGGGTTCAGCTTCTGCTCGACGATGGCTTCGTAGAAGGAAGCCTGGACCAGGTCACCGAAAGCCTCTTGACGGGCATCGGCTTCGAAACGCTGGCGGATCACGCTCATCGGCACTTTGCCTGGGCGGAAGCCCGCGACCTTGGCGCGCTTGGCAGTCTGCTGCAGACGCTTGTTGACTTCGTTCTCGACGCGCTCGGCCGGAACGGCGATGGTCATGCGGCGCTCGAGAGCGGAAGTGTTTTCAACAGAAACTTGCATGGATATTCCTCGTTGCACAGACGTTAGCCGGCGTTAGCCCGACTCCAGAATCAAGGGCAAGCATTCTAGTGAGTCACGCACCAGAAGTCACCCCACCCGGGACGACGGGAAACCACGCCGGTCGATTAGCTTGCAAGGCCCGCACGGCGTATCGCCGGGCCTCTATATATATGCAGGGTGCGCAACGCCGTCGGCGGCACGCAACCGTAATACTTTGTCAAACAACTACAGCCCGCAAAAACGCCCTTATTCAGGGTCGATTTCATTGAACTGGCAGTACTCTTCCCAAGCCATACCCAGCGCTTGGGCCACTTCGCGATGGGTCTCCAGGCGCATGGCCTGAAGTTGCTCGGGGCTTTCGGCGATCAACTGCAGCGCCAGCTCCCAAGGCTGGATGCCCTGCTGGTCGGCGGCATCCTCGAACGCCCATTCGATCTGCTGGGCCTGTTCGCGCGCATCCAGCCCACGGATTTCCTCGAGCAGTTGCGGATTGGCCTCGGCGAAGCGCTGAAGCGCCAGCGCCTGACGGGCTTCTTTTGCAATCATTGGATTAATCCTTTGCTGGCCTAATCCAGCCGGTATTTCAACTGACTGAAATCTATCAGCTTTTATTGGGGTGTCGCCAGAGGATTGCAAGGGCTGGCAGAGGTATTGCGCAGGCCTCAAGAACTGCGCGCCCCTGCAGGAGCCGGCTTGCCGGCGAGGCTGCATAGTTACACGCTCGTACGCATAACGCAGAAACAACAAAGGCGCCTGATCATACAATCAAGGCGCCTTCGAAAATATGGGGTGGACGATGGGAATCGAACCCACGACAACCGGAATCACAATCCGGCGCTCTACCAACTGAGCTACGCCCACCATATTGCGGTGTTACGGTACAACCTTACATAAACATGGTGCGGACGAAGAGACTCGAACTCTTACAGCTTGCGCCGCTGGAACCTAAATCCAGTGTGTCTACCAATTTCACCACGTCCGCATAACGCTTAAAACAAAGGCGCCAGATCTACAATCAAGGCGCCTCTGAAGAATATGGGGTGGACGATGGGAATCGAACCCACGACAACCGGAATCACAATCCGGCGCTCTACCAACTGAGCTACGCCCACCATATCGCTTTACTGCCTCACTTGCTTGCCCAAGCTGCCTAATGGCGCACCCGGCAGGACTCGAACCTGCGACCATCCGCTTAGAAGGCGGATGCTCTATCCAGCTGAGCTACGGGCGCATAAGCGTAAAGCCTAACCGAACGAGTAATACTAAAACCACTCATTCTGCCCGACTTCGCCAACCAGTGCTAGGCTGTGCCCGACAAGTGCGGCGAATCTTATAGGCGACCCGTATAAGCGTCAACACCTTTCTATAAAAAATTTAAATTATTTAAGGGGTTAGGGCATTTGCCCGACCACCCGCCTTTGCCCTCGGGCCGTGTCGTGCGAGAATGCGCCCTCTTTATTGTTCCTTTCTCGATGGTTAATCACGCGTCTATGACTGCACACCTAATCGATGGCAAGGCGATCGCCGCCAACCTGCGCAAGCAGATCGCTCAACGTGTCGAGGAGCGTCGCCAGCAAGGCCTGCGCACGCCGGGCCTGGCGGTGATCCTGGTCGGCACCGACCCCGCCTCCCAAGTCTATGTCTCGCACAAGCGCAAGGACTGCGAAGAGGTCGGTTTCATTTCGCAGGCCTTCGATCTGCCCAGCGAAACCACGCAGCAAGCCCTGACCGAGCTGATCGACCGCCTCAACGACGACCCGGCAGTGGACGGCATCCTGCTGCAACTGCCGCTGCCTGCACACCTGGATGCATCGCTGCTGCTCGAGCGCATCCGTCCGGACAAGGACGTCGATGGCTTCCACCCGTATAACATCGGTCGCCTGGCCCAGCGTATTCCGCTGCTGCGCCCGTGCACCCCTAAAGGCATCATGACCCTGCTCGAAAGCACCGGTCAGGACCTGTACGGCATGGACGCCGTGATCGTCGGCGCTTCCAACATCGTTGGCCGCCCGATGGCCATGGAGCTGCTGCTGGCCGGCTGCACCGTGACTGTCTGCCACCGCTTCACCAAGGACCTGGCCGGTCATGTCGGCCGTGCCGACCTGGTGGTCGTGGCTGCCGGCAAGCCGGGGCTGGTCAAGGGTGAGTGGGTCAAGGAAGGCGCCATCGTCATCGACGTGGGCATCAACCGCCAGGAAGACGGCAAGCTGGTCGGCGATGTGGTCTACGAGACCGCCCTGCCCCGCGCGGGCTGGATCACGCCGGTGCCGGGCGGCGTAGGGCCGATGACCCGGGCCTGCCTGCTGGAAAACACGCTGTATGCGGCAGAAGAGCTGCATAAGTAAGCTTGCGTGAAATGAAAACGGCACCTCTGGCAGGTGCCGTTTTTTTGCCTTGGATTCAGCAGCTTGCCGACGATGAACCCATTTGGGTCCCTAGCCGGTCACTTGCGCGCCGCCTCCCACGATTTCAGCAGCTCGTCATAGCTGACCGTCTCGCCCTTGGGCTTCTCGTTGGCCAGTTTCGGTTTTGGCGCCCCCGGCTGGTCGAACCAGTACTGTGCGTCTTTTTCAGGGTTCAGCTTAGGCGCGCAGGTGGCCTGGGCATTGGAGCGCTGCAACCGCTCCATCATGCGGTCCTGATCGCGGGCCAAGCCATCCAGCGCTTCTTGCGGCGTTTTCTCGCCGCTGGCCACTTCGGCGATATGGCTCCACCACAGTTGTGCCAGGCGAGGATAGTCCGGCACGTTGGTCCCGGTCGGGGTCCATTGCACCCGTGCCGGGCTACGATAGAACTCCACCAGCCCGCCAAGTTTGGGCGCCAGGTCGGTCATGGCCTGGGAGTTGATGTCCGACTCGCGGATCGGCGTCAGGCCAACGATGGTCTTTTTCAACGACACGGTCTTGGAGGTGACGAACTGGGCGTATAGCCAAGCGGCCAGGCGCTGCTTCTCGGGGGTGGACTTGAAGAAGGTCCAGGAGCCGGTGTCCTGATAGCCCAGCTTCATCCCCTCCTCCCAGTATGGCCCCTTGGGCGAGGGCGCCATGCGCCACTTCGGCGTGCCGTCAGCGTTGACCACCGGCAGCCCCGGCTTGGTCATGTCGGCGGTAAAGGCGGTGTACCAGAAGATCTGCTGGGCGATGTTGCCTTGCGCAGGCACCGGGCCGGCCTCGGAGAAGGTCATGCCTTGCGCTTCCTTGGGCGCATAGGCGCGCATCCAGTCGACGTACTTCTGCGTGGCATAGACGGCCGCCGGGCCATTGGTGTCGCCGCCACGGGTCACGCTGGACCCTACCGGGTGGCAATCCTCCACGCGGATGCCCCACTCGTCCACTGGCAAGCCATTGGGCAGCCCTTTGTCGCCACCACCGGCCATGGAGAACCAGGCATCGGTGAAGCGCCACCCCAGCGAAGGGTCCTTCTTGCCATAGTCCATGTGGCCATAGACGCGCTTGCCATCGATTTCCTTGACGTCTTCGGTGAAGAATTTGGCGATGTCCTCATAGGCGGACCAGTTCACCGGCACGCCCAGCTCGTAACCGTACTTTTCCTTGAACCTGGCCTTGAGCTCGGGCCGCTCGAACCAGTCGGCGCGGAACCAGTACAGGTTGGCGAACTGCTGGTCGGGCAACTGATAAACCTTGCCATCCGGCGCGGTGGTGAACGAAATGCCAATGAAGTCCTTCAGGTCCAGGGTCGGCGAGGTGTAGTCCTTGCCTTCGTTGGCCATCAGATCAGTGATCGACTCCACCTTGCCGTAGCGAAAGTGCGTACCGATCAGGTCGGAGTCGTTGACCCAGCCGTCGTAGATGTTCTTGTCCGACTGCATCTGCGTCTGCAGCTTCTCCACCACGTCGCCTTCCTGCAGCAGGTCGTGGGTCAGCTGGATCCCGGTGATCTCGCTGAAGGCCTTGGCCAGCACCTTGGACTCGTACTCATGGGTGGTGATGGTTTCCGACACCACATTGATCTTCATCCCGCGAAACGGCTCGGCGGCCTTGATGAACCACTTGAGTTCGGCCAACTGCTGCTCCGGCGTCAGGGTCGACGGTTTGAACTCGCTGGTGATCCATTTCGACGCCGCATCCTCGTACTGGTCGGCCCACGCCGCACCGTGTACGCCCGCCAGTACCAGCATCGCGGCCAGGGTCAAATGTCGCCGGTTGTGTTTGTTATGGAACATTGTGCTCTCCCGTTTGAGTTATTCCCCGGAGCCGTCGCTCAGCCCCAGCGCAGCACCACCACGAGCCAGCCCAGCGACAGCAGCGAGGCCACCCATAAAGGCCAGTCGCTGACCCCGACTACCAGCAAGTGCAGGTAGGCGCTGACCAACAGGCCGATGAACAACCGGTCGCCACGGCTGGTGACGATCGGCAGAAAGCCGCGCCGCTCCACACAGGGGCGGCGCAGTTCGCACAGGGTCATGCACAGCAGCAGTACGCCGACGACGGCGAAGAACAGCGCCGTGGGCAAGGTCCAGGCCATCCACTCCATGCGTTGCCCTCCTCACACCCGGCCCAGGGCAAAGCCCTTGGCCACATGGTTGCGAACGAACCAGATCACCAGCATGCCTGGCAGGATGGTCAACACCCCTGCCGCCGCCAGCACGCCCCAGTCGATGCCCGAAGCAGACACCGTGCGGGTCATCACGGCGGCAATCGGCTTGGCGTTCACCGAAGTCAGGGTGCGCGCCAGCAACAGTTCGACCCAGGAAAACATGAAGCAGAAAAACGCCGTCACGCCGATGCCGGAGCCGATCAGCGGAATGAAAATTTTCACGAAGAAACGCGGGAAGCTGTAACCATCGATGTAGGCGGTTTCATCAATCTCCTTCGGCACGCCCGACATGAACCCCTCGAGAATCCACACTGCCAGCGGCACGTTGAACAGGCAGTGGGCCAGGGCAACGGCAATGTGCGTATCGAACAGGCCGATGGACGAATAGAGCTGAAAGAACGGCAGCAGAAACACCGCAGGTGGGGCCATACGGTTGGTCAGCAACCAGAAGAACAGGTGGCGGTCACCGAGGAAGCGGTAGCGCGAGAAGGCATAGGCCGCCGGCAGCGCCACCAGCAGTGAAATCAGCGTGTTCAGGCACACGTAGTACAGCGAGTTGATGTAGCCGCTGTACCAGCTGGCATCGGTGAAGATCACCCGGTAGTTGTCGAGGGTGAACGCCTGCGGCCACAGGGTGAGGCCACCGAGTATCTCGGTGTTGCTCTTGAACGACATGTTCAGCAGCCAGTAGATCGGCACCAGCAGGAAGAAGAAGTACAGCAGCAGGGCCAGCGTCTTGCGTGTACTCATGGCCTAGTCCTTGTCGGCGTGGGTCATGGCGGTATAGAACAGCCACGACACCAGCAGAATGATCAGGAAATACACCAGCGAGAACGCCGCCGCCGGGCCCAGGTCGAACTGCCCGACCGCCATGCGGGTCAACGTCTGACTGAGGAAGGTAGTGGCGTTACCCGGCCCGCCTCCGGTGAGCACGAACGGCTCGGTGTAGATCATGAAGCTGTCCATGAAGCGCAGCATCACCGCGATCAGCAGCACGTTCTTGAGTTTGGGCAACTGGATATGCCGGAACACCGCCCAGCCCGATGCCCGGTCGATGCGCGCGGCCTGGTAGTACACGTCGGGGATGGCGCGCAGGCCCGAGTAGCACAGCAGCGCCACCAGTGATGTCCAGTGCCAGACGTCCATCACCAGCACGGTGAGCCAGGCGTCGAACGGGTCGCCGGCATAGTTGTAGCTGACGCCAAGCTTGGCCAGCGTGGCACCGAGCAGGCCGATATCGGCGCGGCCAAAGATCTGCCAGATGGTGCCGACCACATTCCACGGGATCAGCAGCGGGATGGCCATGACGATCAGGCATACCGAAGCCAGGCGCCCCTTGGTCGGCATGGTCAGGGCGATGCCGATGCCCAGCGGAATTTCGATCAGCAGCACGCAGGCGGAATAGATGAATTGGCGCAGCAAGGCATCGTGCAATGCCGGGTCGCGCAACACCTGGCGGTACCAGTCGGCGCCGACGAAGTAGCGGCTGGACTGGTCGAAAATGTCCTGCACCGAATAGTTGACCACCGTCATCATCGGCATCACGGCACTGAACGCCACCAGCAGGAACACCGGCAGCACCAGCCACCAGGCCTTGTTGTTCGGCACCTTGTTCATGGCACGGCCTCCAGCAGCAGATCGTCGACGTACAGCAGCAGCCACTGCGTCGGCAGGCTGACCCAGGCATGTGCCACCGGCACCGGGCGATCTTCTGCCAGGCGCGCCTTGAGCGCCACGCCGCCAAGCACCAGGGTGACGATGCGATAGGTGCCCAGGTCCTCGACGTCCAGCACTCGCGCAGGCAAGGCGCCCTCGAATGGGCTGTCCCACAGTTGCACGAACTCCGGGCGAATGCCCACTTGCAGGCGCCCGCCGCGCGTGCCCGCCAAGCGTTCGCGCAGGCCGTCGGGCAGTATCAGGTGCACATCGCCGAACGCGACCCCCGCCGCGTCGGCGCGCACGTCGATCAGGTTCATCCCCGGGCTGCCGATGAAGTAGCCGACAAAGGTATGCCGTGGCCGCTCGAACAGCTCACGCGGGGTGCCGAACTGGACGATGCGCCCGCCATGCATCACCGCGATCTTGTCGGCGAAGGTCGAAGCCTCCAGTTGATCGTGGGTCACGTAGATCATGGTGATGTTGAACTGCTCATGGATCTGCTTGAGCTTGCGCCGCAACTTCCATTTCAGGTGCGGGTCGATCACCGTCAACGGCTCGTCGAAAAGAATGGCCGAGACGTCATCGCGCACCAGGCCACGGCCCATGGACACTTTCTGCTTTTCGTCGGCGCTGAGGTTGCGCGCCTTTTTCTTCAGCACTGCGCCCAGGTCGAGCACTTCGGCGATTTCCTCGACCCGCGTGCGCACCCTGGCTTCGTCCAGGCCCTGGTTGCGCAAAGGGAACGCCAGGTTGTCGAACACCGTCATGGTGTCGTACACCACCGGGAACTGAAACACCTGGGCAATGTTGCGCTGCTGCGGCGAAAGGTCATTGACCGGCTTGCCGTCGAACAGCACCTGGCCATGGGAGGGCGTGAGCAGCCCCGAGATGATGTTCAGCAAGGTCGACTTGCCACACCCGGAAGGCCCGAGCAACGCATAAGCGCCGCCCTGCTCCCACACGTGCTCCAGTTGATGCAGTGCGTAGTCGCCCTCGGTGGCGGGTTGTCGGCTATAGCTGTGCGCCAGTTGGCGCAGGCGGATTTCGGCCATCAGGCGCTCCTTGCCTGGCGCAGGCCCGGTGCCTGTACCAGTGCCCCGGCGCTGTCGAAGACGAACAGCTTGTGGGTGGGTATGAAGACACGGATCGGCGTATCCACCTGATACTCGTGCACCCCCGGCAGGTGCAGGACCATCGGCCAGTGCTCGTTACGCACGTGCAGAAATGTCTCGGAACCGCTGATCTCGGCCAGTTCCACCCGCACCGCCAGTTCCAGGTCGTCATCGTGCGCCGGCACCAGGGTGAGGTGGCTGGGGCGCACGCCAAAGCGGTAAACGCCGTCGCCCAGGCGGTGCAGGTCGACATTGCGGGCGAAGTGCACGGCCTGGGCCAGGCTCACCTCATTGCCATTGATACGCCCCGGTATCAGGTTGATCGGCGGCTCGCTGAACAACTCGGCGGCCAGCACGCTGCCGGGCCGCTGGTAGACCTCGGCCGTCGGCCCGCTCTGGACGATTCGCCCCTCGTGCACCAGGGTGGTGGTGCCGCCCAGTGCCAGCGCTTCGTTGGGCTCGGTGGTGGCATACACGGCAATGCAGTTGCGCGCGGCGAACAACTCGCGCAGCTCCTGGCGCAGCCCTTCGCGCAGCTTGTAGTCGAGGTTGACCAGCGGCTCATCGAACAGGATCAACCCGGCATCCTTGACCAGCGCCCTGGCCATCGCCGTGCGCTGCTGTTGGCCGCCAGACAGCTCCAACGGCAAGCGTTGCAGGTAGGGTTCGATACGCAGCATTTCGGCAGTTTCCTGCACGCGCCGACGGATGTCCGGCTCGGCCAGGCGCGCCTGGCGCAGGGGTGAGGCGATGTTCTCGTACACGCTCAGGGTCGGGTAATTGATGAACTGCTGATACACCATCGACACATTGCGCCGGCGCACCGGCACGCCAGTGACATCTTCACCCGCCATCAGCACGCGGCCACGGTCGGGGCGGTCGAGCCCGGCCATCAGGCGCATGAGGCTGGTTTTGCCGGCCAGGGTCCGGCCAAGCAGCACGTTGAACGAGCCAGGCTCGAACTGCAGGGACGCGTCGATGATCCAGGGCTGGTTATCGACGCTGCGGCTGACCTGTTCCAGCACCAGAGACATGGCAGGACCTTGTTATTGTGGTTGTCCGGCACAGACAGCCAGTTCCGTGCCAGTTCCACTCTGGCCCTCTGGCCTGCGGCTTTGACGGTGCCGACAAGCCAGCAGCGATTCACAACTGAACACTTTCGCTGAACACCTGAACAGTGGCGGGTTTGACAATGAACAACGGTGGACGACACTCAACAGCGGTCGGCTGATAACAACAATCACACAGGACAGGCCCATGGCCACCGCCACTTCGACCCATGCCCAACTGATCCAGGCCTCCTGGGCGCGCTGCCGCGATCACGGCCTGCAGCCACAGAGCGCCCCCGACTTCGATTGCCTGACCAAGGCCGAACTCAGCGCCCTGCTGGAGCGGCGCCAGGCACTGTTGCAACACACCCGCGATGGCGTGCTGCCGCAGTACGCGCACCTGCTGGGCAATGCCAGCTACCTGGTGATGCTCGCCGACGCCAACGGCTGCCTGCTCGAGACCTGGGGTTCGCGACGCTTCGTCTGCCCCCAGCACCAGCACGGTTTCAGCGCCGGCGCCCACTGGCACGAACGGGGCGTGGGCACCAATGCGCTGGGTACCGCGCTGGTCTGCGCCGAGCCCGTCCATGTTGGCCAGGACGAACACTTCCTGCGCCAGAACCGCTACATGTCCAGCGCCGCAGCCCCGCTGTACGATGCCCTGCGGCAACTGGTCGGGGTGCTCGATGTGGCCAGCGACGGCTACCTGCCGGCCACCCAGACCCTCGGCCTGGTGCGCATGATGGGCCAGAGCCTGGAGAATCGCCTGATCCTTGCGCAGCATGCCGAACAGCACGCCCAATTGCTGTTCAACAGCGCTTGCGACAACCTCGACAGCCCCTGGGCCGGGCTGCTGGTATTCGATGAGCGTGGCCAGGTACTCGCCGCCAATCATCGAGCCGACAGCCTGCTGGGCGGCAACCCGCTGCAACAAAACGTCGAGCAACTGTTCCAGATCCCCTTGTGCCAGTTGCTTGCCCACCCCCAGCAGCAACCCTTCGCTTTGCAGGCAGCCGGGCGCAACCGCTTCCACTGCCAGTGGCAAGCCCCCCGGCAAAGCCACCCGCGCTCAGCGCTTGGCAGTGGCGACCCACGCATGGAAAAGGCCCTGGCCCAGGCCAGCCTGATGCTGGAAAAAGACATCCCGCTGCTGGTCCAGGGTGAAACCGGCGTCGGCAAGGAAGTCTTCGTCCAGGCCCTGCACCGCGCCAGCAGCCGTGCCCGCCAGCCGTTGATCGCGGTCAACTGTGCGGCGATCCCGGCAGAGCTGGTGGAATCGGAGTTGTTCGGTTATGACAAAGGCGCCTTCACCGGCGCTCATCACAAGGGCAACCCCGGGCTGATCCGCAAGGCCGACCAGGGCATCCTGTTCCTCGACGAAATCGGCGACATGCCGCTGCCGACCCAGGCCCGCCTGCTGCGCGTGCTGCAATCGCGCAGCATTCAGCCTCTGGGCAGCGGCGAACCGGTAGCGGTGAATATCCGCGTAGTGTCGGCAAGCAATCGGGACCTGGCCGAAGAGGTGCGTGCGGGGCGCTTTCGCCAGGACCTCTACTACCGCATCGCCGCAATGGCGGTCGTGTTGCCGGCGCTGCGCGAGCGCACTGACAGGCGAGCATTGATCGAGCACATCCACGCACGTTATCGCGACCCTCACCAACCCCAGCGCTTGGGGCAGCCTATCCTTGAGCTGCTTGATCGCCACCCCTGGCCGGGCAATGTGCGCGAGCTGGTGAGTGTGATGCAGGTGGCCCTGGCGTTGGCAGGCGATGGGCCGGTCGGCGTCGAACATCTGCCCGCCGGCTTTCTGGCTGAAGCACAAGGATGCGCGGTGGCGAGCGACTGCAGTGACGATGAGGCGGACCTGCAAAGCCTGCTGAAACGGGCCAATGGCAACCTCTCGGCCGTGGCCCGGAGCCTGGGGATCAGCCGAACGACACTGTATAAACGCCTTCGCGAGCAATGACCGGGGGCCGACAGCCGATTCGGCTGCCCGGGCCCTGAAGTCAGCCGGACCCGCTGCCCGCACCGCCTTTTTCGGCCGGCATTCCCGCCCTGATCGCCCGACAATATCCCTACAGCCCAACCCGCAAGTTGCAGGGAGATGCCATGACCCGCTTCATCGATGTGCAAGACCTCGCCCGCCTGGTCAACCGCAAAGGCTTGGCCAGCTGCCTGGTGGAGATGGCCGAGTACATTCGTCAGGACTACCTGCGCTGGCACGATTTCCAGAAGTGCCCGCGCCTGGCCAATCATTCGGCGGACGGCGTGATCGAACTAATGCCGGTTTCCGACTCCAGCCGGTATGCCTTCAAGTATGTCAACGGCCACCCGAAGAACACCCGCCTCGGCCTGCCCACGGTGATGGCCTTCGGCGCCTTGAGCGACGTCGGCTCCGGCGCGCCGCTGCTGCTCAGCGAGATGACCCTGACCACAGCGATGCGTACCGCCGCCACCTCGGCACTCGCCGCCCGCTACCTGGCGCGTGAAGACAGCCGCAGCATGGCGCTGATCGGCAACGGCTCGCAAAGCGAATTCCAGGCCATCGCCTTCAAGACCCTGCTGGGCATCGACGAGATCCGCCTGTTCGACATCGACCCTGCAGCCACGGCGAAGCTGGTGGCCAACCTGACGGGCCGCCCAGGGCTCAAGGTGATCGTCGCCCACAGCGTCGCCGATGCCGTGCGCGGTGCCGATATCGTCACCACGGTCACGGCGGACAAGACGTACGCGACCATCCTCACGCCGGACATGATCGAACCGGGCGTGCACCTGAACGCCGTGGGCGGCGACTGCCCGGGCAAGACCGAGCTGCACCGCGACATCGTCGAGCGGGCCCGGGTGATCGTTGAGTACGAGCCGCAAAGCCGGGTCGAAGGCGAAATCCAGCAAATGCCGGCCGATTCGCCGGTCTTCCCATTCTGGCAGGTGGTCGCAGGCCTTGTTCAGGGCCGTGAAAACGCCGACCAGGTGACCCTGTTCGATTCGGTAGGTTTTGCGCTGGAAGATTATTCGGCACTGCGCTACGTGCTCGATACAGCGCTCACGTTAGGGATCGGCCAGGATATCGGGCTGGTGCCGGTGCTGGAAAACCCCAAGGACTTGTATGCACTGCTGCAGCCTCGGGTGGTGGCGGTTCGTTCAGTCCACCGGGCCGACAGCGCCTGCGCCTGACGGACCTTGGGCTGCTGCGCAGCCCAATCGCCGGCGCGTGAGGACGATCACCCGATAAACGCCTAACCTGTCCATGCCCCGCCTTCAAAAAAGAAGCACCGCGCATGGACACCAAGGACGCCACCTCTGCCCCGCTGGACCGCATCGACCAAGCCATCATCGACATACTGCGCGTCGATGGCCGCATCACCTTCGAAAAGCTCTCGACCCTGGTCCATCTGACGCCGCGCCCCTGCCTGGAACGGGTACGCAAGCTGGAACGGCGCGGCGTGATCCGCGGTTATGGCGCAATCATCGACCCGCAGAAGCTCGCACCAGGGCTGTCACTGCTGGTACTCGTAGCCCTTTCCAACCTGCGCGGGCGGTCCGCACAAAAGGCGTTCGAGGCAACCATGCTGGCCTGCCCTGACGTTCATGAATGCCAACTGATCAGTGGCCATTTCGACTACAGCTTGCGCGTGCGCTGTCGCGACATGGAGCACTATCGGGTGCTGAGCGAAAGCTGGATGAACGACGACGCCCTGCACATCGACAAGCTGGTGGCCCACCCTGAATTGGCTTCGGTCAAGAGCATCGCCCCGCAGCCCTGATCGGGTAAGAAGTTGGCAGGCAGATTGCTAACACCCTGCAGGTATTGGCAAATGCCGGCCCACGGCGCATCACCTCAATCTGCAGCACGCACCGAACTAGAGCCTGGCAAGCCGAAACGCCCCACAACTGGTCAGACCGGTAAGGCCAAAAAACCTTGCATATTCGGATTTTTCGCGCTTTTATGACTTCGCGCTGAACAAACCGGTAAGACCACAAAAATAAATAAGTCCTGCGCTCTTTCGCCCCGTGCGGCACCGAAGCAAGGACACCGATCAGAGATCACTCCCATGCTCAAATGGTGCTCGCGTTCGATCTTCCTGCAAGTTGTGCTCGGCCTTGCCCTCGGCATCGCCTGCGGCCTCAGCTTCCCCGACCTTTCCCTGCAGCTCAAACCCCTCGGCGACGGCTTCATCAAGCTGATCAAGATGCTTATCGGCCTGATCGTCTTCTGCGTGGTGGTCAGCGGCATTTCCGGTGCTGGCGATCTGAAGAAAGTCGGGCGCATCGGCCTGAAATCGGTGATCTACTTTGAAGTGTTGACCACCATCGCCCTGGTGATCGGCCTGGTGTTCGCCTTTACCAGCGGCATCGGCAGCGGCGCCAACATCCACCTGGATCAGCTTTCTGCTGCCGACGCCAGCGGCCTGGCCGAGCGCGGCCAGCATATCCATGGCGCCACCGCGTTCTTCATGGACCTGATCCCCACCTCCGTGGTGGGCGCCTTCGCCGACAACAACATCCTTCAAGTCTTGCTGTTCTCGGTGCTGTTCGGCAGCGCGCTGAACCTGGTGGGTGACTCGGCCGCCGGTATTTCGCGGTTGATCAACGAACTCAGCCACGTGATTTTCCGCATCATGGGCATGATCGTGCGCCTGGCGCCGATCGGCGTCTTCGGCGCCATCGCCTTCACCACCAGCAAATATGGCCTGGAGTCGCTGCAGCACCTGGGTGGCCTGGTAGCGTTGTTCTACCTGACCTGTGCGGGCTTCGTGCTGATCATCCTGGGCACTGTGATGCGCGTGTCGGGGCTCAAGTTGCTGCCTTTCATCAAGTACCTGCGCGAAGAGTTGACCATCGTCCTGGGCACCGCTTCCTCCGATGCCGTGCTGCCGCAGATCATGCGCAAGCTCGAGCACCTGGGCATTGGCAGCTCCACCGTTGGCCTGGTGATCCCGACCGGCTACTCGTTCAACCTTGACGGCTTCTCCATCTACCTGACCCTGGCCATCGTGTTCATCGCCAACGCCACCGGTACGCCGCTGGCGATGACCGACCTGCTGACCATCCTGCTGGTGTCACTGGTGACGTCCAAAGGCGCTCACGGCATCCCAGGCTCGGCACTGGTGATCCTCGCCGCCACCCTCACCGCCGTGCCGGCGATCCCGGTGGTAGGCCTGGTGCTGGTGCTGGCAGTGGACTGGTTCATGGGCATCGGCCGGGCGCTGACCAACCTGATCGGCAACTGCGTGGCTACCGTGGCCATTGCCCGCTGGGAAAAAGACATCGATCTGGAGCGTGCGCAGAACGTGCTCGATGGCAAACCCGGCTTTGCCCATGCACCGCGCAAGCAGCCCAACGCCCATCAACAGGAATTCTGAGCCCACGTGGCCGGCGCTGACGCCGGCCCTTTCAGGAGAAAACCGTGATCAGCTCATCGACCGTCGTCAACTCAGTGGTGGAAAAACTGCGCCAGGCCCTGGCCCGCGGCCAGTGGCGCTCCGGCGACATGCTGCCTGGCCAGCGCGAGCTGGCCGAACAATTGGGCATCAGCCGCCCCAGCCTGCGCGAAGCCGTGACCGTGCTGGAGACCCTCGGCCTGGTGCGCTCCATGCCGGGCAAGGGCGTACTGGTGCTGGATGCCGAAACGGCCGTGCTGGAGCCAGGCGTCGACAGCAGCGCTGCGGCGAGCCTGGCCGATGTCCTGGAGCTGCGCTACACCCTCGAACCGTTCATCGTCGGCCTGGTGGCGCAATCGGCCAACAGCCAGGACATCGGCCAGCTACGCCTGACCCTGATGGACATGCGCGAAGCGCTGGATGCCGATGACAGCGATGCCGGGGCCAAGGCCTACATCGCCTTCCACGAGGCGCTGTTCGCGCTGACCACCAACCCGATTTTCCAGAGCGTGGTACAGCAGACCGGCAATGCCCTCAAGCAAAGCGCCAACATGCTGCGCAACTCACCCGAACACCTTGCTGCTCGGCTCAAGGAAAACGAAGCCGTGGTACGCGCCATTCGCGACCGCAACAGCGCCCAGGCCAGCGCCCAGATGCGCCAGCACATCCTTGCCGAAGGGCAGCGGATGGGCATCGAACTGAACATCCCGGATGACCATCCGCGCCAATGACCCCAGGAGAGCGACCATGACCGCCTGCGCCCACGCCGCCCCCCACCTGCCTGCCCTGCTCGGGGCCGGCGAAACCCGCCTGTCGGCCGAGCAGATCTACCCCCGCCTGTTCGACGCGATTCTCGAGCAGCGCTTGCCACCCGGCAGCCTGCTGCCCGAGCAGGCACTGGGCAACGCCTTCGGCGTCAGCCGCACGGTGATCCGCCGGGTACTCGGGCGCCTCTCGGACCAGCAAGTGGTGGTACAGCGCCCCAGCCACACCGCGCACCTGGCCGCCCCTGATCCACAACAGGCGCGCCAGGTGCTGAGCGCCCGGCGCCTGGCCGAAACCACCCTGATCAGCCTGGCAGCGCAACGCGCGCGGCCGGCGCAGATCCGCCAACTGCGTTCGCTGGTGGAGCGCGAGCGCCAGCACCACGAGCGGGGCGAACGTTGCGCGGCAATCCGCCTGGGCGGCGAATTCCACCTCAAGCTTGCCCAGGTGGCCGCCAATGCACCGCTGGCACGTTTTCTCAACGGTCTGGTGCCGATGACCTCACTGATCATCGCCCGCTATGAATCGCCCTGCTGCGACCACTGTGCCTGGCAAGAGCACGCGGCGATCATCGATGCCGTGGAGGCTGGTGACGCGGCAGCCGCGCTTGCACTGATGGATGAGCACCTGGACCGCCTGGAAGAAAAACTCGACCTCGCCTGACAGGGCGCATGCGCAGCCGATCACCGGCCCTATACTCGGTTAACCACCCAGCCTCGAAACCCGGGAGGCGGTCGTGTGAACCCACGCATCCTCGTGCTGCTCTGCCTTCTGCTGGCCCTCGGCGGCTGCGCCGGCAAGGGCCCGCCTGCCCCCCCACCCCCCGCCGTGCTGACCCCCGCCGCCTGGCAACGCATCGACCAGGAACTGATCGATGCATCGGTAGGCGCCGCAGGCTCGGCCAACGACTATGCGCGGCGCTCGATGCGGGTATGGAAAGAACAGGTACAGCAACGTACCGAAAGCGACTTCATTCCCTGGTTCACCGGTTACTGGACCCAGCAATGGCTGACCCTCAAGGTCGCCTGGTACAAGCTCAACAGCGGTGAGGGCCGCGAGCCTGCGGAAAAACGCCTGGCCCTGTACCTGCAGGAACAGTACCAGAACCGGGTGATCGAGCCGGTGGCCGAGCAGATCAACCCCGAAGTCATCCGCGACCGCGCCTGCGAGTTGTACCTGCAACTCTTTGGCCAGCAACTGCCGGCCATCATCCAGCGCTACAACGCCCCACCCGATCAGCTCAGCCAGCGCCTGAACCGGGTCCCGGCCATTGCCCTGGGGCCGCCGCCGGCGCGCAACGCCAGCCTCTATCAATTGCTCAAAGCCAAGCCGCTCGATCAGCAACCCGCCTGGCTCGCCCTGCGCGACCACCTGCACCGGCAAGCGGCCAAGGGCCCCGGGCAGACCGACGTAGGCCTGTCGTCGGTGGCCACCCGCGCCAGCGAGAAGCTTGGCGCCACCCTGGCCCCTCGCGGCATTGCCAGCGCAGTGGCCAGTGCGGTAGGCAAGGTGGCCGGGGCAATGATCTCGGTGGCGGCGGCAGGCTACGGCATGATCACTCATGATCGCGATCACCCGGAGATGGTCGAGCAATTGCGGGTGATCCTCAACGTGGCGCTCAATCAGGAATGGCAAGAATTGATGGAGAACCGCCAGAGCGGCGCCATGGCGGGGGTGTACTACCTGTCAGGGCAGGTCGAGGACAGTTTGCTGGCCAGTGCGCCGCGGCCAGTGGACCAGGCAGTGCAACCGGAACAACCTGCGCGGCAGGAACCCTTGTTGATTCGCCTGCCGCCATAGCGGTACCGACACCCTCAGGCGGTGGCCATGGCCGATGCCGGCAACCCGAATATCCGGTCAAACGCCCAGTTGTAGGCAAAGGTGTAGCAAGGCACCAGGATGATAAAGGCAAGGTCCACCAGAAACGCCTCGACCAGGCTCATGCCCAGCCACCAGGCAATCAGCGGGATCAGGTACACCACCAGGGTCAGCTGGAAACCGACAGCATGCACCACCCGCCGCGCCACGCTGCGGCCGCGCTTGGCCTGGCGGCTCTCCCAATACTCGAACAGGCTGTTGTAAATCAGGTTCCAGAGCATGGCGATGGTGGTGATCATCACCGCCAGCGGCCCAGTATGCGAAGCCTGGGTATCGGACAAATAAGCCAGCCCCAGCGTCGACATGCACAAGCCAATCAGCTCGTAGAAAGTCACGTAGACCAGTTTGCGTTTCAGTCCCTGCACCGGGTTTACCTCATGTGGAATCAAGCGAAGGGCGCGAGAATGCTTCAAATTTATTGACAGGCAAAGTCGGTAGCTTTCAGATTCACTGACAGGAGGCCGACATGAACTTTTCCAGCGACAACATCCAGCTGTTCCTCGCCGTGCTCGACCGGGGTTCGTTTTCCGCTGCGGCACGCACCCTTGGCCGGGTACCATCCGCTGTCAGCATGGCCATCGGCAACCTTGAAGCCGAACTGGGCTACCCCCTGTTCGAGCGCGGCCCGCGCGAGGTTCACGCTACCGCCCAGGCTTTGGCCCTAGAGCCACACGCCAGGCTGATCGCCGAGCAACTGGGGCTTCTGCAAGTGCACGCACTGGAGCTGTCGCAAGGGCTGGAAAGCAGCCTGACCCTCGCCGTGGTCCCGGATATCGATCAGCGCCCGCTGTTTGCCGCCATCGCCAGCCTGGGCGAGCGCTACCCGCTGCTGGACATCCAGCTGCTCAGCGCCCCGCAGGAAGACGCATTGCAGTTGCTCGACAGCGGCCGTGCCGACCTGTGCCTGGCCTTCGCCGGCCTGCATGTCGATGCCCGCCGGGGGTTCCAGCACATTGGTACGCAATCGCTGGTTGCCACCCTGTCACCGGCGCACCCGGCACTGCGCGACGGGCGCATCCGCTACCTGGAAGACCTGATCAACGTGCGCCAGATCCTGGTGCGCAGCCGCGACCTGCCGCTGGCCGACCCGCGCGCGCTGATCGGCGCCACGCACTGGTCCACCGACAGCTTCGACTTCGCCGTGCAAATGGTCGAAGCAGGCCTTGGCTGGGGCGATTTGCCATTGGCCAGGGTGGCGCCGCTGATCGAGGCAGGGCGCCTGGTGCGCCTGCGTTTTGGCAATACCCGCAACGAACTTCAGTTGCCGATTCACGCCTTCTGGCGCAGGCAGCAACCGCTGCGCCAAGCGGCGCGTCTGCTGATCGAACAGCTAGCCAACTGCTAGCGCACCGTCCGTCGAAATCGCCTCAGCCTGATGACGTAAGTGCTTCAATTTTTTAAGAGATTTGCCGATATCAGAGTGGACAGGCCCATCGCGCCACAAGCGCGCAGTGCCCTTCCCTCCATGGCTCAAGGTCTCGAAACATGAACCTGAAATTTCGCCACAAAATCCTCCTCAGCGCGTGCGGCGTGGTGGTACTGGCTTTTGCCCTGTTCACGCTCTACAACGATTACCTGCAACGCAACACCATCGCCCAGAACATCGAGTCGTCGGTGCAGCAGTCCGGTGCGCTGACTGCCAGCAGCGTGCAGAACTGGATGAGCGGGCGCATCCTGGTGCTGGAGAACCTGGCACAGGACATTGCTGAACAAGGGACGGGCGATACCCTGGCCGGGCTGATCGAGCAGCCTTCCTACACGCAAAATTTCCTTTTCACCTACCTGGGCCAGGCCAATGGTGTGTTCACCCAGCGCCCCAATGCCCAGATGCCGGCCGGTTACGACCCACGCCAGCGCCCATGGTACGGCGCCGCCGCAAACGCCGGGCAGACCGTGCTAACAGCCCCTTACCAGGGCGCCGTCGGTGGCCTGATGGTGACCATCGCCACGCCGGTGAAGCGTGACGGCGAAATGCTCGGAGTGGTCGGCGGCGACCTGACCCTCGATACCTTGGTGCAGATCATCAACTCGGTCGACTTCGGCGGCATCGGCCACGCCTTCCTCGCCGACAGCAGCGGCCAAGTGATCGTCAGCCCCGACAAAGACCAGGTGATGAAGAACCTCAAGGACATCTACCCAGGCGCTGGCTTGCGCGTGGAGCCCGGCATGCAGGATGTCACCCTCGATGGCCAACAGCGGTTGATCTCCTTTGCCCCGGTGGCCGGCTTGCCGTCTGCCCAGTGGTATATCGGCCTGTCGATCGACAAGGACAAGGCCTACGCCGCATTGGGCCAGTTCCGTACCTCGGCGATCATCGCCATGGTCATTGCCGTGGCGGCCATCGCCGGGCTGCTGGGCTTGCTGATCCCGGTGCTGATGCGCCCGCTGACCACCATGGGCCGCGCCATGCGCGACATCGCCGAAGGTGAAGGCGACCTGACCCGCCGCCTTGACGTGCAGCGCAAGGACGAGTTCGGCGAGCTGGCCACCTCGTTCAACCACTTTGTAGAACGCATTCACACCTCGATCAGCGAAGTTTCGTCGGCCACGCGGCTGGTGCACGACCTGTCGGAAAAGGTGGTCAACGCCTCCAATGCCTCGATCATCGGTTCCGAAGAGCAGAGCATGCGCACCAACAGTGTCGCTGCGGCCATCAACCAGCTGGGTGCCGCCACTCAGGAAATCGCACGCAACGCTGCCGACGCTTCGCAGCACGCCAGCGGCGCCAGCGAGCAGGCCAATGGCGGGCGCGAAGTGGTGGAAGAAGCGATCAACGCCATGACCGCCCTGTCGCAGCGCATCAGCGAATCCTGCGAACAGATCGAAACGCTCAATGCCAGCACCGACGAAATCGGCAAGATCCTCGACGTGATCAAGGGCATCTCCCAGCAGACCAACCTGCTGGCGCTCAACGCCGCGATCGAAGCGGCCCGTGCTGGTGAAGCCGGGCGCGGGTTTGCCGTGGTCGCCGACGAGGTTCGCAACCTGGCGCACCGCACCCAGGAATCGGCGGAAGAGATCCACCGCATGATCACCAGCCTGCAGGTCGGCTCGCGTGAGGCGGTGCACACCATGAACACCAGCCAGGTGTCCAGCGAACAGACCGTGCAGGTCGCCAACCAGGCCGGTGTGCGCCTGGCCAGCGTGACCCAGCGCATCGGCGAGATCGACGGCATGAACCAGTCGGTGGCCACCGCTACCGAAGAGCAGACCGCCGTGGTCGAGAGCCTGAACCTGGACATCACCCAGATCAATGCGCTCAACCAGCAAGGGGTAGAGAACCTCAACCAGACACTGCAGCATTGCGATGCGCTGGCGCAGCAGGCCGGGCGTTTGAAGCAACTGGTGGGCAGCTTCCGCATCTGAGGGGATGTGCCGGCACGCTCGCCTTCTGCAGGGGATGAGCGTGCCGGCGCTGAAGCTCAGGCAGTTATAACCTAATAACGAACAAGTCTATTTGGCTATATAAACTACCTATATGCTGGCACCCATCCGATCACGGGCAAAGCTGGGCAGTCGAGTAGCGTATGGATGTAGGTTCTTTCGGTTTCACCATAGCCGGGCTGGTTGTGGGGTTCATCGTCGGCATGACCGGCGTCGGTGGCGGTTCGCTGATGACGCCGATCCTGCTGTGGTTTGGCATCAGCCCGGCCACCGCTGTCGGCACCGACCTGCTCTACGCCGCCATCACCAAGGCCAGTGGCGTGTGGGTGCACAGCCGCAACAAGAACATCGACTGGAGAATCACCGGCCTGCTCAGCCTGGGCAGCGTCCCGGCAGCAGCGCTGACCCTGTGGTTCCTGAGCACCCTGCACACCGACACCTCGGCGCTCAATGGCATCATCAAGCAGGGCCTGGCGGTGGTATTGATCCTCACTGCACTGGCAATCCTGTTCAAGTCGCGGCTGCAAGCGTTCGCCAACCGCCATGCCGGTGACCATTACCAACTCAGCGACCGTAGCCTAAACATCCTTACCGTACTCACCGGCGTGGTGCTGGGTGTCATGGTCACCCTCACCTCGATCGGTGCCGGCGCCCTAGGCACCGTGGCGCTGTTTTTGCTTTACCCGTTCCTGGTCACCCGGCGCCTGGTGGGCACCGAGATCGCCCACGCGGTGCCGTTGACCCTGGTCGCAGGCCTGGGCCACGCCGGCATGGGCAACATGGACTGGTCGCTGCTGGGTTACCTGCTGCTCGGCTCGTTGCCCGGCATCTACCTGGGCAGCCACCTCACCGGGCGGATCTCCGACCGCGTGCTGCGGCCCTGCCTGGCGGGGATGCTGTTGCTGATCGGGTACAAGCTGGCGTTTTGAGGAAAGGGTTTGGCGTGAGACGGGTTAGCCGGCCCTCACGCCATCACAAGCCACACCTCACCCGAGCCGCAAGCGCCATCGCCCGGTAAAGCTCAACTGCACACGTGACAAAGGCAGCACATCAATCTGCCGATGGGCAGCCAGGGGGCAACCAAGCACCTGCACCAGCACCGCGCGAATCACCATGGGATGGGTCACCGCCACCCACTCGCCCGGTTTATCGAATGCCGCCAGCCACCCCGCCATGCGCTGGCACAGCTCGGCAAACGACTCACCACCATGCGGCGCACTGTGCGGGTCGTCCAGCCACAACGCCAGCGCCTGCGGTTGCTCAGCCTGCAATTGTTTCAATGCCAGCCCGTGCCAGCACCCCAGGTCGCAATCGGCCAACGCTGGCTCGACCTGCACCGGCATCGAAAAACCTGCCGCCGTTGCCCTCGCACGCTGCTCCGGCGCGGTCAGCATGCGCGTTTCAGGCGCCACGGCGAACGGCTGGGCGAGCAGCGGCAAGATGCTGTCGTCAGGGCGGTGCAAGCGCCCGGTCTTCTGGGCCGTTGTCAGGGCATGACAGATCAAGGTCAGGTGTACGGCTTTCACCAGGCGGCTTCTTCGCAGGGGACGGCCGACTGGTTTAGCACGCCGAGGTTATTTTTTCCGCAACAATGTCGCAGCTCTGGAGGAACACTGCGTTACGATGGCCAGTCCAAATTAGGCGAAATGCCACTAGAGCCGACCCGAATGCCAGCCAGCTCCTCCTCTCCCAGCCCGTTGCTGCTAGCCCTGCGCGAGGGCACACGCGACTGCCACAAGTCGCTCGAAGCCCGCCTGCCGTTCTTTCAAGCGCACTTCGATGCCGCTGCCTACAGCCGGCTACTGCAAGCCTACTACGGGTTCCACGCCCCTCTCGAAGCGCGGCTGGGCGATTATCAGGAACCCGTGAGGGCCAAGACACCGGCTCTCACCCTGGACCTGCAAGCCTTGCACCTGAGCGCCGCCGACATCGATGCCCTGCCCCTGTGCCAGGCGCTGCCTGCCATCAAAGATGAGGCAAGCGCGCTGGGTGTGATGTACGTAATGGAAGGCTCGACCCTGGGCGGCCAGGTACTCAAAAAGGCAATGTCCGAACGCCTGGGTCTCGACCCGGTCAGCGGCACAGGTTTTTTAGATGTATACGGTGCGCGGACCGGCAACTACTGGCGCAGCTTCCTCGACCGCCTTGGCCAGGCCTCGACAGCACCTGCAGCGCAGGCCGCCACCGTGCAGGCGGCCATCGAAACATTCCAGTGCTTCGAGCGCTGGCTTGGGCAACGCAACGTGCTGAACCAAAAACCCGGCTAAAGAGGCCTGCTCGCTCTGACCCTGTCGCCGGCAAGCCGGCGATGGGGCCCGCTCAGGCAAACAGCTGCAGCAGCACCCACCCCGGCACCAACCCCGCCAGCCCGACCGCCAGCCGCGGCCAATACGGCAACAGCACGACCAGCAGCATTGCCCCCAGCGACATCATCGCCAACCAGGCCACCGGCGCCATGGCCCAGCCCCAGGCCTGGGCACAGAGCAACAGGCTGATCATCAGTGCCAGCCAGCCAGAGCCACGCAGCACCACGCGCAATGGCCGCGGGCAAGCCCGCTGCCATACCTGCTTGTAGTGCCGCTCCAGGCCTTGGCAAAGGCCAAGCATGCCGGCATAGGCGAACAGCGTGCCGCCCGCGATCAGCATCATCATGCGCCTGCCTCCACGCTGCGCCCTGCCTTGCGTGCAAGCGGCGCCGGCTCGGCGTTCTGCACGCGCCACGCCACCACACCGAGCAATACCCCCAGCACCAGTGCGCAAGCCGCCACGCCCAGGCGCAAGGCATCCGCCAGCCCACCGAACAGCCCAAGGCCCATGCACAGCAGTGCCGTCAGTCCCAACTGCTCCACCCACGCCCGGCGCGCAGGCCTGATACCCGCATGCAACAGCGCCAGCAGCCATACACCAAAGAACGCCCGCCCCTCCCAGGCTTCGCGCTGTACCAGCTCGACCGGCAGCAGGCGGCTGGCCCAGAGCAAGCCGGCACAGGCCAGCAGCAAACCGGCAACGAAACCGACATTGCACACCTCGGCCACCCGGTACCAACGCCGCGCCGACAACTGCGCGCTGGCGTACTTGCGCCCACGCTTCACGCAAAACAGCACCAGGCCACTGGCGATCATCACGCAGCTGATAACGCCACAAACGAAGTACAACCAACGCATCGGGTACCCGCCAAACTGGGCAAAATGCAGGCCGACCATGACCCGCTGGGTCAAGGGGGCCGCACGCCACTCGGTCACATCGCTGAGCAACTGGCCGCTTACACCATCGAATACCATGGCCTGCCCCTTGGACAGGGCGATGCGGTTACCCAGTTCAGGGCGGACCTCGATACGTGCCCCGGCAGTGTTGGGATTGCGGATATTGAAACCGGCTATGGGCCCCAAGCGTGCCTGCGCCTGGGCCAGTAGCGGTACCACATCGGCCAGCTCCGCGGGCTGCCTGGCCATGCCCCTTGGCTGCTCCAGGCGGGCGTTGCCCTGGGCCTTTAAGTAGGCCCGGTTGTCCCCGGCGAACAGCGCATCGACACCTGCAGGAATGTAGATGAGCATGAAGATCACAAGCCCCGTGTAGGTGATCATCAGGTGGAACGGCAGCAACAGCACTGCACTGGCGTTGTGAAAGTCCAGCCAGGAGCGCTGGCCCTTGTTCGGCCGGAAAGTGAAGAACTCCTTGAAGATCTTCTTGTGGATGACAATGCCGGTGACAAGCGCCGCCAGCATCACCAGCGCCAGTGCACCGACCACGAAGATGCCCCAGTTGCGCGGCAGGTCGAGGGTGAAATGGAAGCGGAAAAAGAAATTGCCGCCGACACTGTCGCGTACCTCGATGGCCTCGCCCGTCTGCGGGTCGAGCTGTACGCCGCCGCCATGGCGCCGCTCACCGGTAGACACCCGCAGCCCGGGCGAACGATCGGTGGGCAGGCTGACGCCCCAGTTGCCGGCCTGCGGCTCATGGGCTTGCAGGTAGGCAATGGCGCGCCGCGCGGCATCGGCCTGGGTCACTTCACTGGCCGGGATTTCCGGCTGCATCCAGTGGTTCAGTTCTTTGTCGAACACCGCCAGGGTGCCGGTGACGAAGATGGCGAACAGCAGCCAGCCGAAGATCAGCCCGCCCCAGGTGTGCAGCCAGGCCATCGATTGAGTGAAGGTGTTCTTCATGCCAGCCACTCCAGCGCCTGAGGCCAGAAGCCGATCAACGCCAGGGGCGCAGCCAGGGCCAGCGGTAGCCAGGCGCGCACCGCGTCACGGCTGGCAAAGGCCCATAGGATGGCTGCGGTGTAGAAAATGAAGGCCGGCAGGGTCGCGACGATGACTGCATCGGCAGGTGACAGCGGCAATAGCCGGGCCAGGCAGGCGCTGGCGGCATAGGTAAGCGCGTAGCCGCCCAACAGCGCGGCGCTGCTGCGCGAGAGGATCTGCAACCAGGCGGTTTTAGTGTTCATTGGGGTATTTCCTGGTAGTCACATCGAGGCAAGCCCGCTCCCCCAGATACTCCTCTTCGCTTGCGCCCGTGGGGTATCTGCAGGAGCGGGCTTGCCCCGCGAATGGGCCGCAGCGCGGCCCCTGCATCAGAACGAGATATTCAAGGAAGCAAACACCGCACGTCCCGGCTGGTTGTAGGTGTTGGCACCCGAGCTGCTGGCATTGCCACCGCGATAGATCTGCTTGTCGAACACGTTGTTCACGCCCACCCGCACGTCATAGTTGGCGTTGAACTTGTACCCGGTGCTGACATCCACCAGCCCGTAAGCCTCGACATCCTGCTGCGCCTCGGCGTCGTAGCTCTCCTCGGTGCGGTAGTTGTAGGTCGGCGACTTCTGCTTGCCGTAGTAGGTACCGGCCACCTGGAACGAAAGCTTGTCGGTGGCGCGCCAGTCCAGGGTGCTGTTGACCGTGTATTCGGGGATCACCGACAGCGGCTCGCCCGTCTCGCGGTTGTCGTTGTCGAGCATCCAGGTCAGGTTGGTGTTCCAGTCCAGTACCGGGGTCAGTTCGACGAACAGGTTGCCCTCGATGCCTTCCACACGTGCCTCGCCGGCGTTCTCCCACTGGGTCACGCGGCGGCCGCTGTTGATGGTGTAAAGCACATCGGTGTCACCGATGATCTTGTTCTTGTAATCGTTGCGGAAGTACGTCGCGCTGGTACGCCAGGTGCCGCGGTCGTACAACAGGCCGATTTCCTTGTTGACGCTGATTTCCGGCTTGAGGTCGGCATTGCCCTGCAGGTAGCAGCCCCCGGAGTTGCTCTGCTGCACACTGCAGCCGTTGCCGCGGCTGTAGAGCAGGTAGTTGGGGTTGGACTGATACAGGTTCGGCACCTTGTAGGCCCGCGCGATACCGCCCTTGACCGACAGCGCATCGGTCAGCTTGTGCGACAGGTTGAGGCTGGGGCTGAAGTTGTCGCCAAAGGTTTCGTGGTGGTCGAAGCGCAGGCCCGGGGTGACGGTGGTGTCGCCCAGCACAATGTTGTCCTCGACGAACAACGCGTAGCTCTTGGCGGTCATCTTCGAGTTGCTGCGGTCGAAGCCACTGATGACGTCACTGCCACCGCCGCTGGGGTCGAAGCTCTGGGGGCGGAACGAGCCCTGGTCGTTGAGCGATTCGTACAGGTACTCACCGCCCAGGGTCAGCACATGTTCAGTACTGCCCATGGCAAACGGCAGGTTCACTTCGCTGCTCAGACGAGTGTTGCGCAGCCGCGACATGGCTGCACCGCTGTCGTTGATCGCACCTTCCGGGCCACCGGCCAGGCCTTCGTTGAGACGCCAGTTGCGTACGTATTCGTAAGCCAGGCTGGTCTTGCTGGTGCCCCAGCTAAAATCGCCAAGGTGGGTCAGGTCATAGGTGTTGCGCTGCATGACATTGGTCTCGTGGCCATACAGGCTGGAGATCAGGTCGACATTGCTGCCACCGTTGCTGTTCATGGTATCGCCGGCATAGAGGTTGCCCTGGCGGCTGTAACCGGCGCTGGCTTCAAGGCGGTGCTCGTCGTTGAGCCGCCAGCTCAGCAGGCCGTTGATGTCCTTGTTGCGCACGCCCTCACGACCGGCGACCAGCGCGCTGTTGGCGTGGTCGGCGTTGATGTCCAGGTCGTCGGCGTCGGTCTTGGCCAGGCCACCGTACAAACGGAAACCGAGGTTGTCGGTAAGCCCACCGCTGAGGTTGAAGTTGGCACGACGGCTGACACCCTCTGCGCTGTCTTGCGGCATTTGCGTGAACAGGTTGAGGCTGCCCTTGAACGCCTCGGTGGGCCGCTTGGTGATGATGTTCACCACCCCGCCCATGGCGCCCGAGCCGTAGCGCGCCGCCGCGGGGCCGCGCAGGATTTCGATGCGCTCGACCGCCTCGGCCGGCACCCAGTTGGTTTCGCCGCGGGTGTCGCGGTCGCCGTTCCAGCCGTAGCGCACGGCGTTGCGCGCGCTGGACGGTTTGCCGTCGATGAGGATCAGGGTGTTCTCCGGGCCCATGCCGCGCAGGTCGATCTGTCGGTTGTTGCCACGCGCACCACTGGCGCTGTTGCCGGTCAGGTTGACCCCCGGCTCCCGACGGATGATGTCGGACAGGTCGTTGGCCGGCGGGCGACGCTTGATGTCTTCTTCAGTGATGATCGACGAACCCAGCGCCTGTCGTGCCTCGCGCTCTGCAGTGACCAGAGTGTCCTGGATCACCAGTGCGTCGTCGGCCACCGGCATTTCCAGCACCTCACCAGGGCTGCGCTCCACTGTTTCAGCGGCGGTCGCCATCATGGCCGGTGACGCCAACGCGACAAACGCCAGGGCCAGGCTGTTGGGTGAAGTTCTGCACTGCATTGACACATCTCCTGCGATGGGTAAGCGAAGGGCACATCCCTGCCAGGAAGCCGGAAGGCCCGCGCCCACCGGCCTCGCAAACACTATTCGGGGGCCAACAGGGTTGGTAAATATAGTTATTCTCAAATGGGTTTAAATCTTATTTACGAAACTTACATGTTTGCACCGGAACTTTTCCGACGCGTAGCCAGCCCGTGTACAGTCACTTTTGCCCCTCTCCCCTGAGATGAGACAGCGTTTCCATGCTCCCAGCCGCTCTGATCTTCCTGTTCACCCTGACCCTGGTCATCTGGCAGCCCAAAGGCCTCGGCGTTGGCTGGAGCGCCACACTCGGCGCCGTGCTGGCCCTGGTGTTCGGCGTGGTATCGCTGCATGACATCCCCACGGTATGGGCCATCATCTGGAACGCCACCGCCACCTTCATCGCCCTGATCGTCATCAGCCTGCTGCTGGACGAAGCGGGCTTTTTCGAATGGGCGGCGCTGCATGTGGCGCGCTGGGCGCGAGGGGACGGGCGCCGCCTGTTCGCCTTCATGGTGCTGCTGGGCGCGGCGGTGTCGGCGCTGTTCGCCAATGACGGCGCGGCGCTGATCCTCACCCCGATCGTCATGTCGATGCTGCTGGCGCTGCGCGTCTCCCCGGCGGCGACCCTGGCCTTCGTCATGGGTGCAGGCTTCATCGCCGACACCGCCAGCCTGCCACTGGTGGTATCCAACCTGGTGAACATCGTCTCGGCGGACTACTTCGACCTGGGGTTCAACGCCTATGCCGCGGTGATGGTGCCGGTGAACCTGGTAGCAGTGGCAGCCACGCTACTGGTGCTGTGGCTGTATTTTCGCCGCGACATTGCGCTGCGCTATGCCACCGAGGACCTCAAGGTGCCGGCCATGGCCGTGCGCGACCGCGCAACGTTCCGTGTCGGCTGGGCGGTGCTGCTGGCATTACTGGCCAGCCTGTTCGTGCTCGAGCCCATGGGTATCCCGGTCAGTGCCGTGGCCGCAGCCTGCGCGGCGGTACTGTTCGCCGTTGCCGCCCGGGGCCATGTGATCTCCAGCCGCCGCGTGCTGCGCCAGGCACCGTGGCAGATCGTGGTGTTTTCGTTGGGGATGTACCTGGTGGTCTACGGCTTGCGCAATGCCGGCCTCACCGACTCGCTCGGCAATGTGCTGAGCTGGCTGGCCGGGCACGGGCTATGGGCAGCCTCGCTGGGTACCGGGCTGATTGCGGCGCTGCTGTCGTCGGTCATGAACAACATGCCCAGCGTGCTGATCGGGGCGCTGTCGATTCATGCCAGCGAGGCGCAGGGTGTGGTGCGCGAAGCGATGATCTATGCCAACGTGATCGGCTGCGACCTGGGGCCGAAGATCACCCCGATCGGCAGCCTGGCCACGCTGTTGTGGCTGCATGTGCTGGCGCGCAAGGGCGTGACCATCGGCTGGGGGTATTACTTCAAGGTTGGGGTGTTGTTGACGGTGCCGGTGTTGCTGGTGACCTTGGCAGCGTTGGCGGTGCGCCTGAGCCTTTGAAAACGCCGCAGGCCACTGCCCTGTATTCGACCGTGAGGTGAGTGACCTCATGTACAGGCGTCAATGCAGCCCGAACGTCATCGGCAGAGAGCACCTCTGGGCCATGCACACTGACGATGGCAGCATGCGCTTGAGGCCCCACTTTCCAAACATGCAGGTCGGTGATCTGAAAATCGCCGGCTTGGCCAAGCAACTCCCTGATTTCTTCGGCGACAGGGTTATCGGTCTTATCAAGCAATACGGCCGCAGTATCCTTCATCAGCAACCACGCCCAGCGTGCAATCACAACAGCGCCAATGATCCCCATGACCGGATCGAGCCATATCCAGCCAAGGTATCTACCGGCCAGCAGCGCGACGATCGCCATGACCGACGTGACCGCATCGGCGAGCACATGGAGGTAAGCCGACCGCAAGTTGTTATCTCCATGCGAATGGGTGTGATGCCCATGCGAATGGCTGTGATCATGACCGCCGCCGGCCAGAAGAAGGGCGCTGATGATATTGACCAGCAAACCAACGATCGCAATCAGGGTCGCCATCCCGAACTGCACTTGGGTAGGCTGAAATAGTCGCAGAACCGACTCGATACCGATGCCTAACGAGACAAAACCAAGAATCAACGCAGAAGCGAACCCTCCAAGGTCACCCACTTTACCGGTGCCAAAGCTGTAGGCAGCACTTGCCGAATGCTTGCGGGCGTAAGCATAGGCCGCAGCGGCAATTCCCAGCGCGCCCGCATGGGTTGCCATATGGAAACCATCTGCCAAAAGCGCCATCGATCCCGTGACATAGCCTGCGGCAATCTCACCGACCATCATCACCACGGTGAGCATCACTACCCACAATGTTCGTTTGGCATTGTCATCGTGGGCGGTGCCCAAGAAGTTGTGGCTATGTTCGAAATCAGTCGTGCTCATGGCCTGCTCACTTTGAATACCGCCGAATCGGCATCGAATGGGTCTTCAACGTTTTGTGCGCGCTCCAGTTAGGTCAGACCTTTCCCCCCTTGGTTGCCCTTCAGTGTGCAACAAGAATGGCACTCAACCAGAAGCTGACGGAAAAGTAATGTCGGGCTCAGCTTGCTGACAGCGCCCGGTAGCTAGCCTGAACCCGAGACCAGCGCCTATCAGGCGGAGTGAGAGCTCAATTGAAACGGGATGGTTGCCCAAGTCGCAGCCTGGATATCAGTGATCTACCTGACTGGACGCAACGGCATGCAAAGCAAAACCACGAGACGCTCATTCGTCACGGGCCTCGCTGCTACCGGACTACTGGGTGGGCTGGGCATGTGGCGCACGCCGGTCTGGGCCGTGACCAGCCCTGGCCAACCCAACGTACTGACCGGCACCGATTTTGACCTGTACATCGGTGAGCTCCCGGTGAACATTACCGGCGCAGCGCGTACGGCAATGGCCATCAACGGCTCGCTGCCGGGACCGATTCTTCGCTGGCGAGAGGGCGACACAGTCACGCTGCGCGTGCGCAATCGCTTGAAACAGGATACGTCCATCCACTGGCACGGGATCATTCTGCCGGCAAACATGGACGGCGTACCGGGCCTGAGCTTCCATGGCATCGCCCCGGATGGCATGTATGAATACAGGTTCAAGGTTCACCAGAACGGCACCTACTGGTACCACAGCCACTCGGGCTTGCAGGAGCAGATCGGTGTTTACGGTGCGCTAGTGATCGATGCGAAGGATCCAGAGCCTTTCACCTACGACCGTGACTACGTCGTCATGCTCAGCGACTGGACCGACGCAGATCCGGCGCAGGTCATGTCCAAGCTCAAAAAACAGTCGGACTACTACAACTTCCACAAGCGGACGGTTGGCGATTTCGTCGATGACGTGAGTGAGAAAGGCTGGTCTGGCGCTGTAGCCGATCGGAAGATGTGGGCTGAGATGAAGATGAGCCCAACCGATCTTGCTGACGTGAGTGGGTATACCTACACCTACCTCATGAACGGCAAGGCGCCCAATGACAATTGGACTGGAATATTCAAGCCAGGCGAGAAAATCCGGCTGCGCTTTATCAACGGCTCCGCCATGACCTATTTCGACGTGCGTATACCCGGCTTGAAGATGACGGTCGTCGCAGCCGACGGGCAGTACGTCAAGCCTGTGTCGATCGATGAATTCCGCATCGCGGTTGCCGAAACCTACGATGTCATTGTCGAGCCTGAAAACGAGCAGGCTTACACCCTCTTTGCCCAATCCATGGATCGCACTGGCTATTCCAGAGGCACCCTGGCTGTTCGCGAGGGCATGCAAGGCCCGGTGCCTGCTTTAGACCCAAGGCCTTTGATCTCCATGAGCGACATGGGGATGGACCACGGCAACATGGCCGGCATGGAGCACAACAATATGGCGGGTATGGACCATGACAGCATGGCCGGCATGAATCACGGCAGCATGACGACTGGCAGTGCCATGCAAAGCCATCCCGCCTCGGAAACAAACAACCCGCTGGTCGACATGCAGACCATGACCCCGACGCCCAAGCTGAACGACCCAGGAATCGGGCTTCGTGACAATGGCCGTCGTGTGCTCACTTATTCGGATTTGCGAAGCACCTTCATCGACCCGGATGGCCGTGAACCGGGCCGGACTATCGAACTGCACCTCACCGGCCATATGGAAAAGTTCGCCTGGTCGTTCGACGGCATCAAGTTCTCTGATGCCCAGCCGCTGCGGCTCAAATACGGCGAGCGCCTGCGCATCACCTTGGTCAACGACACCATGATGACTCACCCCATCCACCTGCACGGCATGTGGAGCGACCTGGAGGATGAGAATGGCAACTTCATGGTCCGAAAGCACACGATCGATATGCCTCCCGGCGCGAAACGAAGCTATCGGGTAACCGCCGATGCGCTAGGGCGTTGGGCCTATCACTGCCACCTCATGTACCACATGGAAACGGGCATGTTCCGAGAAGTGCGCGTAGACGAATGAACAGGAGAGACGAGATGAGCAAACCAATGAAACGAAGCGCCTTTTTCCTCAGTGCCGCGATGGTCGGCCTGCTCGCGGTTTATCCACCAACTTCCTGGTCCAGTGAGCATCATGATCAGCACACGCAAAAGTCGCCCGATGCAGCGCAGCCGAACGCGTCAAAGAGCAAGCAAGCCCATGGCATGAACCATGAAGGCATGGACCACGGTGCCATGGAAGGTATGGACCATCATTCGATGGAGGGCATGGACCACAGCAAAATGATGGAATCACAGGGTAGCGACAAAGCCAAGGCAGGGAAAAATGGCCAATAGCGTTGTACGACCATCGTTGCTGACATTGAGCGTTTTTCTCGGCGTGCTGGGCGTTTCGCCCAGCATCGCCGCTGAAATGGATCATTCCGGGATGGATCACTCGGCAATGGGCCACAGCCAGCCTAAAGCCAAACCCGCCTCAATGGACCACAGCAAGATGGCCCCTACAAGCATGAAGGACATGGACCATGATGCGATGGATCATTCCAACATGAAACACGGGGAGGCCGATTCGCCTGCCTCGACCAGCCGCACGCCGATCCCCGTGCTGACGGACGCCGACCGCCAGGCTGCCTTCCCCCCGCTCGACGGGCACAAAATGGATGACAGCGGGATCAACGGGTTTTTCTTGCTGGACCAGCTGGAATACCAAAACGCCGATGAAGGCAGCACGCTTGCCTGGGACGCATCAGGATGGGTGGGCGGCGACGTCAACCGGCTCTGGATTCGCGCGGAGGGCGAGCGCACCAACGGGGTAACTGAAGATGCGCAGCTGCAGCTCCTGTACGGCCGCTCGATCAGCCCATGGTGGGATGTGGTCGCCGGTCTGCGGCAGGACTTCCAACCCCAATCGCCCCAGACCTGGGCAGCATTCGGTATCCAGGGCATGGCGCTGTACGATTTCGAGGCGCAAGCGACGGCTTTCATAGGTGAGAACGGTCAGACTGCGGCCCGCCTGGAAGGTGAGTACGACATTCTGCTGACCAATCGTTTGATCCTTCAGCCAACCGCTGAGGCCAACTTCTATGGCAAGAACGATCTGCAACGCGGGGTCGGCACTGGCCTGGCCAACACCGAAGTCGGACTGCGCTTACGGTACGAAATTGTCCGCCAGTTTGCACCCTACATAGGCGTTACCTGGAGTCGTTCCTACGGCAAAACCGCCGACTTCATCCGTGATGAAGGCGGGGACGTGAACGAAGCGCGCTTCGTTGCCGGCATTCGCATGTGGTTTTGAGAATTCGACATGAAAAGAACAATTACAACGCTGTTGTCGATAGGTGCCGTAGGTAGCGCGGCAGTTCTGGGCTCGGCCTACTTCGGTCTCGTGAACGTAGGCGCGGATGATCCGCACTTCCCGGCTGTCCATGCGTTTTTGGCCATGGCGCGTGATCGCTCGATCGAAGTTCGAGCACGCAACATCAAGGTGCCGAATTTGAAAGACCCCGCTCTGGTCAAGGCCGGAGCAGGTAACTACAACGCCATGTGTATCGGTTGCCATCTCGCTCCAGGCCTGCAGAAAACTGAACTCAGCCAAGCGCTATACCCAGCACCTGCCAACCTCAGCAAGAGCGGCGTAAGCGGCGGCCCCGCAACTGCGTTCTGGATAATCAAGCACGGTATCAAGGCCACCGGCATGCCAGCATGGGGCAAAAGCATGGAAGACCAGTACATCTGGGGGATCGTCGCCTTTCTGGATCAGCTCCCGCAACTCAATGCCGAGGAGTACCAAGCGATGGTCGCCTCCAGTGGCGGCCACCAGCATGGCGGTGGCGAGAGCGATATGCATGACCATGAAGGTCAACACGGCAGTGCCAAGTCCGAACAAGGTACCCGTGAGGCCACAACGGGCCATGGCATGGCTGAGGAAGGTCATGACCGTGGAAGTGCGCATTCAGAACCGGTGTCTCTCACGGAGCACCACGGCGGCCACCAGGCCGCTGAGGCACCTTCAGACCATCGAACAGGCCATTCCTCCAAAAACCATGTGCATGAAGACGGGAAGGCGCACACCCAGGTCAAGTAAACACACCGCCCCCGGCTGAGCACCTGTGCGGCCATACTGAGCGCCCCAGCAGCCTAAGCTGACGCCCTCTCTATTGATGTGCACCGGGACGCGAGTTGCGGTTGCTTGCAGGAAATGGATAGCACACCTGGAAGCAAACGACTTCTTGGTCGTTGACCACGTTGAAGCTGTCTAACCAGATCGCCAGCGCAAACCCTTTAAAGGATGGACCTCCCAGGCATGCCGTCGCCGTCTATCCTGACCAGATACATGTGCGGCGCACGCAGTTCGAACAACTCGTCCCGCGAGATGGGGAGCTCTGCGAGATCGGCGGCCGACGATGTAAGCCGTACAAGCAAACCGGCAGCGGGTCAATCGGACGCGCGACATTTGACGAATGGGGGGACATGCCATGTGCGGACGCTTCGCCCAGTATCAGGGCCAGGCCGATTACCTGCGTGAACTGGACGCCGGGCAGGACGTGATCAGCGGTTACGACAACGTGCCCATTGGCCGTTACAACGTGGCCCCTGGCAGCGGCGTACAGGTTTTGCACAACACCGCCGATGGCCTGCGCATCGACCCCTGCCATTGGGGTTGGGCACCGTTCTGGGCCAAGGGCCCGAGGCCTGCGCCGATCAACGCACGGGTGGAAACCGTGACCGCCGGCAATTTCTTCAAGGCACTCTGGCCTCAAGGCCGGGCCCTGGTCATGGCCGACGGCTGGTACGAATGGGTGAGCGACCCGCACGACCCCAGGCGCAAGCAGCCCTACTTCATCCGCCTGAAAAGCCAGGCACCGATGTTCATGGCCGCGCTGGCTCAGGTACGTTCAGGGCTGGAGCCGAACGAAGGGGATGGGTTCGTGATCATTACCGCAGCGAGTGATGCAGGAATGGTCGATATCCATGACCGCCGGCCACTGGTACTGGGGCCGGCGGATGCGCGGGCGTGGATCGACCTGGAAGTGCCTGCCGAGGAGGCCGAGCGGTTGGCACGCGAGCGGTGCCTTCCGGTAGAAGCCTTTGAATGGTTTGCGGTGGGCGAGGCCGTAGGGAATGTCCGTAATGAAGGCGCGCAGTTGATCGTGATGCAGCCCTGAACAGGGTACAGGCCTCCTAGACCTGCAACGCTACCTCCGGCTTTTGCTCCAGCAGCGACCAACCACCCTGCCCGTCCACTTCCAGCCGGTGGGTATGGAACCCGGCCAACGTACTGCGATGGCCGACACTCACCAGCAAGGTTTGCGGCATTTCATTGCGCAGCAGCGAATACAACGCATGCTCCAGGCCTTCATCCATCGCCGAGGTGGACTCGTCGAGGAACACCACCTGCGGCCGGTTGAACAGCACCCGGGCAAACGCCAGCCGCTGCTGCTCACCGACCGAGAGGATATGCGACCAGTCGCAACTGACCGCCAGCCGCTCAGCCAGGTGGGCCAGGTTGACCTGGCGCAGCGCATGCTGCATGCGCGCCTCGTCCTCTGGCTTGCTGTCAGCCGGGTAGGCGATGGCGGTTCGCAGGTCACCCAGGGGCAGGTACGGGCGCTGCGAGAGGAACAGCGCCTCGGTGCCGGTGGGCCGCCTGACCTCACCCTCGGCGTAAGGCCACAGCCCTGCCAGGGCGCGCAACAAGGTGGTCTTGCCACTGCCCGACGGGCCCTTGATCAGCAGCGCCTGGCCGGCCTGCAGGCGCAAGTCGAGGTCGGCGATCAACGCGTGGCCGTCGGGGCGCATCACCTGCAAACCCGAGATATCCAGGGCCTGCGCCTGTTCCTGGGTGCTGACCCGCGGCAAGGTGCTGGCCTGCTGGTTGGCATCGAGAAAACCGGTCAGACGGTCGAGCGTGGCGCGGTACTGGGCAAAGGTGTCGTAGGACTCACGGAAGAACGACAACGCATCCTGCACTTGGCCAAACGCTTGGGAGGTCTGCATGACATCGCCCAGCTTGATCGCGCCACTGAAGAAGCGCGGCGCCTGAAGGATGAACGGGAACACCACTGCCACCTGGCTGACGCCCAGGTTGAAACCGCTGAACTTCAGGTTGCGGAACACCAGTGCCCAGACATTGACGATCAATGCCCCGAAGCGGCCCAGCAAGGTCCCCCGCTCCACCTGCGCGCCCTGGTAGAACGCAATGTTCTCAGCGTTTTCACGCAGGCGCATCAGCGCATAACGGAAGTTGGCGGTGAGTTTTTCGTTGAGGAAGTTCAGGCGGATCAACGGCTGCCCGAGGCGGAAGGCAATCCAGGTGGCGATCAGCACATACACATACACGGCAAACACCATGGCCCGGGGGATTTCCACACCCGCTATCGCCAGCGGCGCCGACAGCCCCCAGAGGATGGCGGTGAACGCCACCAGCGACACCAGCGCGCTGACCGCGCCCAGCGCCAGGGTTACCGAGTTGGTGACGAAGGCGTTGACGTCCAGTTCGATACGCTGGTCGGGGTTGTCTACAGGCTCGGCGAGGAACTGGCCGCGGTAATAGGCGTCACCGTGGAGCCAGTCGTTGGTCAGGCGCTCGGTCAGCCAGACCCGCCAGCGGATGCTGAAGGCCTCGGTCACGTAGAAGGTGAACAGCGAACGCAGCACATGAAGGGTGGCCAATACCGCGAACACGCCCAGCAAGTACCAGAAGGCGGTTTGGTCGAGGGCCTGCAGGGCGCTGTAGAAGCCGTTGTACCAGAACGAGAACAGCACGTTCATGCGTACCGAAAACAGGGTCAGCACCAGCAGTGCGGCAAACACCAGCAGCGGTCGCCAGCTGCGCCTGAAGGAGAAATAGGGCCCGGCAAGCTGCCAGAACTGGCTACCCCAGCGAGTGTAGCGCACAGCCAGCGCAGCGGCGGCGGTGAAGCCGATCAGGGTGATGAACGAAGTGATTGCAAGCCAGCTCAGGCTCTCTTGCAGGGCCTGGTGCCAGTTCATGTCCATGGTGGGTATCCGTGACGAGTGTTTACGCGAGCGTAGCATTGCGCCGGCTTTGGTCAGGCATTCATGACGGACATTTCATTTTGTCGGCACCGCCCCTATCGCCGGCAAGCCGGCCCCACAGGAATTGCACTCGATTCGAGGGCAGTCCCGGAGTCCCACCGCTTGCTGGCGACGGGGGCAGCGCAGACAAACGCTAAGCCAAGGCCTCCACCACCTTGGGGTCCAAACCCTCCCCTGCATGGGCCTGGGCCCATTCCCCCAACTGCCTGCGCATCGCCGGGGTCCAGAAGTTCTGCAAATGCTGCTGCACCCCTTTCACCGCCAACGCATGATCAGGCTCGCTGTCGAAGTAATGGGCAATCTGGTTGGCCATCTTGACCAGGTTTTCGATGCTCATCGGCGTACCTCGGCCTGCTCGGGCTTGTCGGCCGTGCGGCGCTCCTTGAGCAGGCGCCGCTGTTCATCGCTGAAGTCCTGGTAGCGCTTTTGCCACTGCGACGGGTGGAACACCTTGACCACCTCCACCGCCGTGACCTTGTACTCCGGGCAGTTGGTGGCCCAGTCGGAATTGTCGGTAGTGATCACGTTGGCGCCGGACTCGGGGAAGTGGAAGGTGGTGTACACCACCCCCGGCGCCACGCGCTCACTCACCTTGGCACGCAGGACCGTCTGCCCGGCGCGGCTGCCGATGCCGACCCAGTCGCCGTCATGGATGCCGCGGCTTTCGGCGTCGGTGGGGTGCAGCTCCAGGCAGTCGGCAGCATGCCAGGCGACGTTCGCGGTGCGCCGGGTCTGGGCACCGACGTTGTACTGGCTGAGAATGCGCCCGGTGGTCAGCAGCAGTGGGTAGCGGCTGTTGACCTTCTCGTCGGTGGGCACATAGCCGGTGAGCATGAAGCGCCCTTTGCCCCGCACGAACTGATCGATGTGCATGGTCGGCGTGCCGTCGGGCGCGGCGTCGTTGCACGGCCACTGCAGGCTGCCATGGCGGTCGAGTTCGGCGTAGCTGACGCGGTGAAAGGTTGGTGTCAGGCGGGCGATTTCGTCCATGATCTCGGACGGGTGGCGGTAGCTCATCGGGTAGCCCAGGGCATTGGCCAAGGCCACGGTGGCCTCCCAGTCAGCCTTGCCGGCCAGCGGCTGCATCACCTTGCGTACCCGCGAAATACGGCGCTCGGCGTTGGTGAAGGTGCCGTCCTTTTCCAGGAACGAGCTACCCGGCAAGAACACATGGGCGAACTTGGCCGTCTCGTTGAGGAAGATGTCCTGCACCACCACGCATTCCATGGCCCGCAGCGCGGCAGTGACGTGCTGGGTGTTGGGGTCGCTCTGGGCGATGTCCTCACCCTGGCAGTACAGCGCCTTGAAGCTGCCGTCCAGCGCCGCTTCGAACATGTTGGGGATGCGCAGGCCCGGGTCGGGCTGCAGAGTCACACCCCAGGCCTGCTCGAACTCGGCACGCACGGCCTCGTTGGAGATATGCCGGTAGCCTGGCAACTCATGCGGGAACGACCCCATGTCGCACGAGCCCTGCACATTGTTCTGCCCACGCAGGGGGTTTACCCCTACCCCTTCGCGGCCAATATTGCCGGTGGCCATGGCCAGGTTGGCGATGCCCATCACCGCCGTGCTGCCCTGGCTGTGTTCAGTCACGCCCAAACCGTAGTAGATCGCCGCGTTGCCGCCTGTGGCATACAGCCGGGCGGCGGCGCGGATCTGCTCGGCGGGCACGCCGCACACGGGGCCCTGCACTTCAGGGGCGTTTTGCGCGAGGCTGACGAAGTCGCGCCAGCGGGCGAAGGCCTCGCTCTCGCAGCGCTCGTCAATGAAGCGCTGGGCCAGCAGCCCCTCGCTAACGATCACATGGGCCAAGGCGTTGAGCATGGCCACGTTGGTGCCAGGGCGCAGTTGCAAGTGCAGCTCGGCACGGGCGTGGGGCGAATCCACCAGGTCGATGCGCCGCGGGTCGATGACGATCAGCCGCGCCCCTTGGCGCAGGCGGCGTTTGAGCTGCGAGCCGAACACCGGGTGGGCATCGGTAGGGTTGGCACCGATCACCAGGATCACGTCGGCCTGCATCACCGAATCGAAACTCTGGGTACCCGCCGACTCGCCGAGGGTCTGCTTGAGGCCATAGCCGGTGGGCGAATGGCAAACCCGCGCGCAGGTGTCGACGTTATTGTTGCCAAACGCCGTGCGCACCAACTTTTGCACCAGGTAGGCTTCTTCGTTGGTGCAACGGCTGGAGGTGATGCCACCGATGGAGTCGCGCCCGTACTTGAGCTGGATGCGCCGGAACTCGCTGGCCGCGTAGGTGACGGCCTCGTCCCAGCTGACTTCCTGCCACGGGTCATCCACATGCTTGCGGATCATCGGTCTGGTGATGCGATCAGGGTGGGTGGCATAGCCCCAGGCGAAGCGGCCCTTGACGCAGGCATGGCCGTGGTTGGCGCCGCCGTTCTTGTCCGGGACCATGCGTACCAACTGGTCACCCTTCATTTCCGCACGGAACGAGCAACCCACGCCGCAGTAGGCGCAGGTGGTGATCACCGCTCGTTCCGGCTGGCCGCTCTGCACCAGGCTTTTTTCGGTCAGGGTAGCCGTCGGGCAGGCCTGCACGCAGGCGCCGCACGACACGCATTCGGAGGTGAGGAAGTTGTCACCACCGGCTGCCGCCACCCGCGACTCGAAGCCGCGCCCGGTGATGGTCAGGGCGAAGGTGCCCTGGATGTCCTCACAGGCACGCACGCAGCGGCTGCAGACGATGCACTTGCTGGGCTCGTAATCGAAGTACGGGTTGGACACGTCCTTCTGCTCAGCCAGATGATTAGCGCCGTCATAGCCGTAGCGCACCTCGCGCAGGCCGACCTGGCCGGCGACCGTCTGCAGTTCGCAGTTGCCATTGGCCGAGCAGGTCAGGCAGTCGAGCGGGTGGTCGGAAATGTACAGCTCCATGACATTGCGACGCAGGTCGGCCAGGCGTGGTGTCTGCGTGCGCACCACCATGCCTTCGCTGACAGGCGTGGTGCAGGACGCCGGGTATCCGCGCATGCCGTCGATTTCGACCATGCACATGCGGCAGGAGCCAAAGGCCTCCAGGCTGTCGGTGGCGCACAGCTTGGGGATGCTGGTACCCAGCAGGGCGGCGGCGCGCATCACTGAGGTGCCCGCCGGCACGCTCACGCTGCGCCCGTCGATGTTCAGGCTGATCTGCACATCGCCGTAGCGTTCAGGGGTGCCCAGATCGGTCTCGGGGTCGAAGTAATTGATCACTGCGCGGCCTCCGTGGTGGTCAGCCCGAAATCGGCCGGGAAGTACTTCAGGGCGCTGGCCACCGGGTAGGCGGTCATGCCGCCCATGGCGCATAGCGAGCCGTATTGCATCGTGTCGCACAGGTCGCGCAGCAGCAGGGCCTGGTCATGGCGCTCGGTGAGGTCGCTGCTGGCGATCAGGCGGTCGACCACCTCCATGCCGCGGATAGAACCGATGCGGCAAGGCGTGCATTTGCCGCACGACTCTTCGGCGCAGAACTGCAGGGCAAAACGCGCCATGCTGGCCATGTTCAGGGTGTCGTCAGCCACCACCACGCCGCCGTGGCCCAGCATCGCGCCCATGGCAGCGAAGGCCTCGTAGTCCAGTGGGGTATCGAAGTGACTGGGCGGCACCCAGGCACCCAGCGGGCCACCGACCTGGGCAGCCTTGAGCGGCCGGCCGCTGGCGGTGCCGCCCCCGTAGCCTTCCACCAGCTCGCGCAGGGTCAGGCCGAAGGCACGTTCTACCAGGCCGCCATGGCGGATGTTGCCGGCCAGCTGGAACGGCATGGTGCCCAGCGAACGGCCCATACCGAAGTCGCGGTAGAACGCTGCGCCCTTGGCCAGGATGGTGGGCACCGAGGCCAGGGTGAGTACGTTGTGCACCAGCGTCGGCAGGCCGAACAGGCCCTGCAGGGCCGGTAGCGGTGGCTTGGCACGGACGATGCCGCGCTTGCCCTCGATGGATTCGAGCAGCGCGGTTTCCTCACCGCAGATATAAGCACCCGCACCCACGCGTACTTCCAGGTCGAAGGCCTGACCGCTACCGGCCACGTCGAAACCCAGATAACCGGCGTCGCGGGCGATGACGACGGCCTCATCGAGCACGCGGATGGCGTCGGGGTACTCCGAGCGCACGTAGATATAGCCCTTGTCGGCACCCACCGCGAGGCCGGCGATGATCATGCCTTCGATCAGCAAGAAGGGGTCCCCTTCCATCAGCATGCGGTCGGCGAAGGTACCCGAATCGCCTTCGTCGGCGTTGCACACCACATACTTCTGCCCTGCCCCGGCGTCACGCACGGTGCGCCATTTGATACCTGCCGGGAACGCTGCGCCGCCGCGGCCGCGCAGGCCGGAATCGAGCACGGCGGCGACCACTTCGGCGCCGCCCAGCGCAACGGCTTGCGCAAGGCCGGCAAAGCCGCCGTGGGCGCGGTAGTCCTCCAGCGACAATGGCCGGGTGATACCGGCGCGGGCGAACAGCAGACGTTGCTGGGTCTTGAGGTAAGGGAGCGCTTCCACCGGCCCGAGCGCCAATGGATGGCTGCCGGGTTCTGCCGCCAATGCATCGAGCAGCGCAGGCACATCCTCAGGGGTGACCGGGCCGAAGCCTTGCCGCCCTCCTGCGCGCTCGCACTCCACCAGCGGTTCGAGCCAATACAGGCCACGCGAACTGGTGCGCTGGATGTCCAGCGCCAACTGGCGCTGCTCGGCCTCGCGCTGCAACGCCTCGACAACCTGATCTGCGCCCACGGCGCGGGCCACCGAGTCGCAGGGGATGAACAGCTTCAGCATGCTGTGTCCTCCAGGCAACCGTTGACCAGCGAGCGCAGGCGCTCAGGGGTCAGGCGCGCATGCACCTGGCCATCGAGCTCAAGTGCCGGCGAGCAGGCGCACGCGCCCAGGCAGTACACCGGGCGCAGGCTGATGGCGCCATCGGCGCTGGTGCCATGGTCGTCCAGCGCCAACTGTTCGCGCAGCTGCGCGGCCAGGGCTTCACTGCCACGGCTCTGGCACGACTCGGCGCGGCACAGGCGCAGGGTATGGCGGGCCGGCGGCGCGGTGCGGAAATCGTGGTAGAAGCTGATTACCCCGCGCACCTCGGCCAGGCTGAGGTTGAGGGCATGGGCAATGTCAGCGACGGCGGCATCGGGGATGAAACCAATGCTTTCCTGCACGGCATGCAGGATCGGCAAGAGCGCGCCGGGGGTGTCCTGGTGGCGACTCAGGATACTGTGGATCACGGGCAGGTGGGGCAATTGATCAGGCATACAGCGGACCTCGGCATCACGGCCCCCGCCTGTTGTTGTAGTGGGCAGGTGACCGGCGTGTTCTGCTGCGGCGCACCGCCCACGTCACGGTCGCGTGGTTGTCGGTGGCCTCCTTGCCGGTGGCCGTGCGTCTGCGCGCACTGGGCTCAGGGGCATTCCACAAGCATGGCACTTGTGGCGCCGAAGGGATGCACGCGAACGACCAGGCGCATCCTGAAACCGACCAGAGGGCCGGTCAGCCCAATACCACATGCGGCAAGAAGCGCGAGCTGTCCTTGGTGATCAGCGAATCATCTTCACGAATGCCAAGCCCCGAGGCCTTGTCGCCAATCACCCACGAACCAATCAGCGTGTAACTGTCAGCGAACTTCGGCAAAGGTGCAAAAGCCTGCAGAATATAGGGCGCATCGTCATAAGGCCCGTCTTCAAAAACCCGCCGGCCATCCTCGGTGCGGATATCCACGTTGGCGCCCTCACGGGAGAAGTACGGCTTGCGCACCCAGCCTTTGGGCACCGGGGCCTGCGGGTTGTCGTCGACGAAGGCCGGCAGCAGGTTCGGATGCCCCTCGAACCACTCCCACAACAACGGCAGGATGCCTTTGTTGGAGATCAGTGCCTTCCACGGCGGCTCGACGAACTGCGTGTCGCAGCCGGTGATCGCCTGGCCGAAGTCCTCATGAAAGATATGCTCCCAGGCATGCAGCTTGAACAGGCGCTGGATGGGCTGGCCCTGCAGGTCGACGAACCGGCCGTTGTCGTGCAGGCCGATGTCTTCCAGGTCGATATGCCGTGTGCGAACACCCGCATGCTCGGCCATCCTGCGCAGGAAATCCGTGGTGCCACGGTCTTCCAGCGAGCCTGAGATGGTCGAAAAATAGAACGCGCCCTGCCCCGGCATAGCGGCAAACGCCTGCACCAGGTCTTCAGCCAGGGTATTGAACTGGCTGGCGTGTGCAGGCAGCAGCCCACGCGCTATCTGCTCCTCCAGCCAGATCAGCTGGAAAGCGGCCGCCTCGTAAAGTGAGGTTGGCGTATCGTAATTGGCTTCGATGAGTTTCGCCGGGCCATTGCCGTCGTAACTGAAGTCGAAGCGCCCGTACAGGTGGGGCTGTGCCTGCTTCCAAGACCTGCGCACCAGGTCGAAGAAGGCCGGCGGGATGGCCAGGCGGGCCATCAGCGCTTCGCTGTCGACAATGCGCCCGACCGCCTCCAGGCACATGGCGTGCAGCGCTTCGGTCGGTGCTTGCAGGTCGCGCACCACCTGGGCTTCGCTGAATTGGTAGTAACCGCGCTCGTCCCAGTAACGCTCGCCATCGATGGTGTGGAAGGCGAACCCCTCACGCTCGGCAGTCGCGCGCCAGTCGGGGCGCTCTGCCAGCTCGACCTTGCGCATGCTCACCCCCCGAAAAAGCTGCCGGACTTGCCACCCCAGCCGCTACGGGCTGTGGCCTGGCTGCCAAAACCACCACGGGTGATCGATGCCGACGAGGCTGGATGAGATTCCTTGCGGCTCCATCTGCCGCCACCGCCGCCACCGCCGGACGAACCTCCACTGCTGTTTTGTTCATCCTCCCTGGCTCGCTGGATTCCACCCAAGGCCCCATTGTGCGGCCCAAGGCGCGTTCCACTGCGGTTGGCATACAAAGGCTGTGCGCGAAAACGACGGTCGCTGTTGCTGACCACCTGCCCGAGCAGGATACCGGCCACCGCTGCGCTGGCCACATGCCCATAGCCCCCGCCCTGAGCGTAGCCAGCGTCAAGTTGTGACTGGGTCACCTCAGCGGCACTTTCCAACTCGAACCCATTCATGAGCGGCATGTATCGCCCACCGACGGTGGCCTGGCAATTGTCTGCACCGAACTGCGCCTCACACTCGCTCTGGAACGCGAACGTTGGCGCCTGGCGTTGATAGTCGCTCTGCGCCTGCTGGTAGGCATCGGTGCAGATAGCGTTCGGCACTCTGTCATCTACACAGGCAGCGACGGTGTCGTAATTGACCTTTTGGCTGACCGTATACAGTTGTTCCTGCGGACCACAGGCCGTCAGCGCCAGTGGTAACGAACCGGCCAGTACCAGCTTGAAGGAGCTACGTTTCATCGGCGATTTCATTGGCATCCTCCCGCTCAGGCCGAAGGCGTCATGCAGGCCGAGTTCAGAAAGCCCACGCTGATCGCCACGCTGGCGGCGTAGATGGCAGCTGCCATCTCGCCCTGGGCGATGCGCCGTGACAGGCCACGCAGCACTAGGCTGGTGAGGCCGAAGGCAATCAACTGCACCACAGCTGCGATCACCACCAAGGCGACAAAATCGAGAATGCTGACGCTGTAGGCGATGATGTTGCTGGCCGGCAGCGAAAACCCGATCAGCGAACCACCCAGCGCAATAGCGGCCGCCGGGTTGTTTTCGCGGATCAGGGCGAACTCGCGGTGCGGCGTGAGGCGGGTATAGATGAACTGGAACAGCCAGAACATCAGCAGGGCCACACTGATATAGAGGATGAAGCCCGTCACCGCCGAGGCGTTGAGGGACAGGCGCAAAGCGTCGAGCATGGGAGATCCTTGTCAGGTTACGTGAAAGTCCGTGGGGAACAGGGTGATACCCAGCGAGGTGGTGTAGGTAAGCGCTCCGTGCTCATCTTCTTCGACCGAGAGCAGCAGAAATTCGCGCCGGCCTGGCAAACCGGTGTCACGGGCATACAGCATGGACCGGTGCTGGATGCGGTAGCGTGCCTCGGGGCTGGTAACCGCTTCGCATAGCGCAACCCATTCGGCGAGCCCCGCTTCGCGGCCCCATTGCCGGGAGTACAAACTGCCTTCGTGCTCGAAGATCGGCATTCCGGCCTTGGGCACGCTGCCGGTCAGGCGTTGCAGGTGCGCCTGGTCATGGACGGGTACTGCGCTGTGGTAGCCGAACAGCACGATATCGCCCGGTACGGCGCCGTTCATCAGCACCTGCAACCAGTAGTCTTCGTTGTCCAGGTAGAAACGCAACAGGCGCACCGATTGGCCGAGGTCGACCTCGCCAATGGCCCAGACCGCTTCCGGGCCAGGCACCTGAAGCTCCGAGATGCCGTGCAGCAACGGTTTCAGTGAATGGGCAGGCGTGAAGTTGCTGCCACTGCGCAGGCCAAATGGCAGGCTGGCCTGGTGTAAAAGCGACATCGAATACTCCCTGGGGTCGCGGCTTTCCTTGCTGGGGGGCGACACATTAGCGGGTTTCATTGCTAGGGCCAATGCTGATCCTCTGTGGAGGGTTTTCGCAGGTGATAGTTGAGGCCAAAACCAAGTTCGGGCTTGCAGACCCGGCCGCTGTTTTTTGCAGCGGCCCAGCGAGACTAGGGAGCTCAGTTTTCCATCGCAATGGCTCAAGGGCGCGGAAAGGGTGATTCAGAAATGGACTACAGGCTAGAGGGAAAATCTGATCCCACATCTGTAGGAAACCGTTAAAACCATCGCCCCGAAAAGACGGACAAAGAATTTTCACCTCGTTCACTCACGCTTTCCGCGCCCCTCACTTGCCTATGAACAGGCGAACATCCAGCGCTCTTGGTAAACTAGGACATCCTTTTTATGAGGCTGGTATCGACGGGGTAGCTCACCGCCACATCGGCCTTGTTCCTTGCTTGTATTCCTTGCCATTTTTTTCGGCGTTACTCACGTGAATGAGGCTGGTTCACAGCAAAACCCCGAATAAATTGGTACAAAAGTGCGTAGACCTGAATGCCCCTAGATACCGCAACCCCACAAACCACGCGCCCTGAGCCCTCCCGCCGCTTCAGCGTTGCGCCGATGATGGACTGGACCGACCGCCACTGCCGGTTCTTCCTGCGCCTGCTCTCCAGGCACACCCTGCTCTACACCGAAATGGTCACCACTGGCGCCCTGCTGCACAACGACGCGCACCGTTTCCTGCGCCACGATGTGTCCGAGCATCCGCTTGCCCTGCAGCTGGGCGGTAGTGTGCCGGCCGACCTGGCAGCCTGTGCGCGCCTGGCCGAACAAGCGGGCTATGACGAGGTCAACCTCAACGTCGGCTGCCCGAGCGACCGGGTGCAGAACAACATGATCGGCGCTTGCCTGATGGCCCACCCGGCGCTGGTGGCCGATTGCGTCAAGGCCATGCGTGATGCGGTGTCGACGCCGGTGACGGTCAAGCACCGCATTGGTATCAATGGCCGTGACAGCTATGCCGAGCTGTGCGACTTCGTCGGGCAGGTACGTGACGCCGGGTGCCGCAGTTTCACCGTGCATGCGCGCATCGCGATTCTGGAGGGGTTGTCGCCGAAGGAGAACCGTGAGATTCCGCCGCTGCGTTACGACGTGGCCGCGCAGTTGAAAGCGGACTTCCCGGACCTTGAGATTGTGCTCAACGGTGGCATCAAGACCGTGGCCGAGTGCCAGATGCACTTGGAGACGTTCGATGGGGTGATGATGGGGCGCGAGGCGTACCACAACTCGTATGTGCTGGCTGAGGTGGATCAGCTGCTGTTTGGCAGTGATGCGCCGGTGGTCAGCCGTAGCGAGGCGATGGCGCAGTTGCGGCCCTATATCGTGGCGCATATGGAAAGTGGCGGTGCGATGCATCACGTCACCCGGCATATTCTAGGGTTGGGCCAGGGCTTCAAAGGGGCGCGGCGGTTCCGGCAGTTGCTGTCGGCGGATATTCACAAGGCGCCGGAGCCGCTGGTGGTGTTTGACCAAGCGGCGGAGTTGTTGCAGGGGCGGTAAGGTGGTCTGGCGGGCCCTATCGCCGGCAAGCCGGCTGCCACAGGGGCCGCACTGCTCTTGTGGCGTCTGCTTCGCGGGTGAACCCGCTCCCACAGAGGGTGGGGGAAGCTTTCAAGGGCGGTGGGGAACCTCGTGCTGGCTGGTGACTCGAATCATCACCCCAGACAATTCGCCACCGCCCCACTGGCCCCTTGAGCGGCCGTCGGGGCTCGGGTAATGTCGAAACATCGCACAGGACAGAGCACGCCATGACTTCCAAGCTGGAACAACTCAAGCAGTTCACCACCGTGGTCGCCGACACCGGGGACCTGGACGCCATCACCCGCCTCAAGCCGGTCGATGCCACCACCAACCCCTCGTTGCTGCTAAAAGCTGCCGCCATCCCAGGTTATGCCGACCTGCTAAAGCAGGTAAAAAGCGATGCCAAGGGCAATGTCGACCTGGCGTGCGACAAGTTCGCCGTGGCGGTGGGCGCAGGCATTCTGAAAGTGATCCCTGGGCGCATCTCCACCGAAGTGGATGCGCGTTTGTCGTTCGACGAACCGGCACTGCTAAGCAAGGCACGCCAACTGATCGAGCTTTACCAGGCCGCCGGCATTTCCAAAGACCGCGTGCTGATCAAGCTGGCCTCCACCTGGGAAGGCATCCGCGCCGCCGAGCAGTTGGAGAAGGAAGGCATCCAGACCAACCTGACCCTGCTGTTCTCCTTCGCCCAGGCCCAGGCCTGCGCCGATGCCGGTGTATTCCTGATTTCGCCGTTCGTGGGCCGTATCTACGACTGGTACAAGAAAAGCACCGGTCAGGAGTACGTGGGTGCCGAAGACCCGGGCGTACAGTCGGTCACGCGCATCTACAACTACTACAAGGCCAACGGCTACAACACCGTGGTCATGGGCGCCAGCTTCCGTAATATCGGCCAGATCGAACAACTGGCAGGCTGCGATCGCCTGACCATCAGCCCGGAGCTGCTGCAGCAGCTGAGCGATGACCAGGGCGAGCTGCCGCAGGTGCTCAAGCCGGGCAATGCCGGCGAGGCCAAGCAGGTGCTCAGCGAAAGCCAGTTCCGCTGGGCCATGAACGAAGACGCCATGGGTACCGAGAAGCTGGCCGAGGGCATTCGCCAGTTCGCCCGTGACCAGGAGAAGCTGGAAAAGCTGATGGCTGACAAAGCCTGATACATATCCGGTTTGCCAGGCGGGCGGTGAATGTTCAGCATTTTCCGCCCGCTTTGCTTTAGCCGTTCAAAAAGCGTCTTGAATTCAAGGGCCTGTTCGCGACGGTTCGACGCGAATGGGCCGATTAGCCACCAGAGCTGTCCATGACTTCCTCCCCTTTGCCCCTTGTTCTCGCCGGCCCTGTACTGCGCCGCCTGGAGCCTCAGCGCCTGGCCATCTGGCTGGTCGGCAGCCAACCCTTGCAGCCCGAGTTCACCTTGGACGGCGCGGCCAAGGTGGATTGCCAGGTCGTACCGATCGGCCAGCACGCCTTCATCCACCTGCTGGACATCCACTTTGCCCAGCCGCTGCCCAGCAACGTCGAACTCGAATACGACCTGCTGATCAATGGCCAAGGTATCGCTGGCTGGGCGCCGCACCTGCTCTACCCAGGCCGCCGGCGCCCGAGCCTGGTGCTGCGCGACCGCCTGGACCAGTTGCTGCACGGCTCTTGCCGCAAGCCGCACCACCCCGCTGCCGATGGCCTACTTTGCGCCGACCGGCTGCTGCAGGCCTGTACGCGCCCCGAAGAGCGCCCGGCCGTGCTGTTGATGACCGGCGACCAAGTCTATGCCGATGATGTCGCAGGGCCGATGTTGCGGGCGATTCATTCGCTGATCGAGCGCCTTGGCCTGTTCGATGAACACTTGGACGGCGCGGTCGTGGCCGACAGCAGGTCGCTCTATGACCACCCGGCCAGCTATTACCACCGCGCCGACTTGCTGCCTGCCCAGGAACGTAATGAAACCCTGCGTGAGCGATTCTTCGGCGGCAAGCGCAAACCGATCTTCTCCTCAAGCAATGCCGACAACCATCTGGTGACCTTCGCCGAGGTCATGGCCATGTACCTGCTGGTCTGGTCACCAACACCTTGGCAACTGGTCGCACTCGACATGCCTGCGGGCCTTGCCGACCCGCACCAGGCGCGCTACCGCAAGGAACTGCCGCTGATTCAGGCGTTCGCCGACGACTTGGGCCAGGTGGCGCGGGTAATGGCGCATTTGCCTTGCCTGATGATCTTCGACGACCACGACATCACCGATGACTGGAACCTGTCGGCGCAGTGGGAAGAAACAGCCTACGGCCACCCATTCTCGCGACGAATCATCGGCAATGCCCTGCTTGGCTACCTGCTGTGCCAGGCCTGGGGCAACGACCCGCAAGGCTGCAAGGCTATGGTCGGGCAGTGCCAGGCGCTGGCCAGCCCACAACTGGACAGCGAGCAACAGGACCATCTGATCGGTGAACTGCTGCGCTTTCAGGGCTGGCAGTTCAGCCTGCCCAGCAACCCGCCCCTGCTGGTGCTGGACACCCGCACACGCCGCTGGCGCAGCGAAAGCGACCTGGCCAAGCCTTCCGGCCTGCTCGACTGGGAGGCGTTGTGCGAACTGCAGCAAGCGTTGCTGGACCACCCTTCGGCGATCATCGTGTCACCGGCGCCGATCTTCGGGGTAAAGCTGATCGAGACGGTGCAAAAAGTGTTCAGCTGGCTGGGCCACCCGCTGCTGGTAGATGCCGAGAACTGGATGGCACACCGCGGTGCCGCCCGGGTGATCCTGAATATCTTCCGCCACTCGCGCACGCCGGGGCATTACGTGATCCTGTCAGGGGACGTGCATTATTCGTTCGTGTACGAGGTGCTGATCCGCCATCGCCAGCGCAGCCCGCACCTGTGGCAGATAACCAGCAGCGGGATCAAGAACGAGTTTCCCCGCCGCTTGCTGGACGTGCTGGACCGGCTCAACCGTTGGCTTTACTCACCGCGCTCGCCTCTGAACTGGTTTACCCGGCGGCGGGAGATGGAAGTGGTGCCGCGTACGCCCAGCCACAGCAAGGCCGGGGAACGTCTGTGGAATGGGGCGGGGCTGGGGCAAGTGTTTTTCGATGAGCAGGGGCGGCCGGCACGAGTGCTTCAGTTGGATGCCCGGGGGGGTGAAGCTACGGAGTTTGCGCGGCCGGATTAATCGATAGGGTTGCCGTTGCGGGCCGCTTCGCGGGTTTAACCGCCAAGAGGCCCAGGGAGGCGGTAGATCAGGACCGCTCCAGCGCGTTCACCAGGTCATGGAACGCTTCACGGTTGGAGTCATTCAGGCCCATGAGGATCTTGTGCGCCTCCAGCACCTTGGAGCGCACCACCTCTTCGTTCTGGTCCTGGGATGGCAGGTCGGTCAGGCATTCCGGGCACGGCACCGGGCGATCGACGATGTTGAACACCTGATCGAAGCCCATCGATTGCAGCAGGCGCGAAATATCCGGGTTGGTGGTGACCACGGTCGGCAGCAGGCCGACCTTTTGCCGCGACAGGATCGACAGCTTGGCCAGCAGGCCCAGGGTGGTGCTATCGATGCTCTCGGTTTCGGTGAGGTCGATGACGATGGCCGAGAAATTCAGCGCAGTGAAGATTTTCTCGATCGTCGCATCCAGCGCCGAACACAAGGTCAGGCGCACTTCACCGACGAATTTCAGCACGAAGGTACCACTTTGCTCGGCGAACTGGATTCTACCGGTACTCATTGAAGGTTCCTGCTTAACACCAATAGGGCGATATCATCCGGCATCTCCCCAAGCGTAGCCAATCCAAATCGTTGGCGCAGCCCATCCAGGCTACCACCCGCTGCCTTGACGATGTCCGGCAAGGCGGCCTCTTTATCTTTGAGCGTGTCCCCTGGCAAAAGATCCAGGATACCGTCTGACATCAGGGTCAGGCTGAACTGCGGTGGCAGTTCCATCACCAGGTCCTGGTAGGTTGCCTCATCGAACAGGCCTACCGGCAGGCCACGGCCTTCCAGGTAGCGGGCCTGGCCTGGGGTATACAGCACCGGCAGCGGCAAGTGGCCGCCCACGGCGTAGGTCAGCAGGCCGGTTTCTTCATCGATCACACCACCGACCATGGTCACGTGTTTGCCCAGCTTGCAGTTGATCAGGCCACGGTTGATGTGGCCGAGCACTTCGGAAGGCTTGAATTCGCGCAGTTTGCTGTTGCGCTTGAATTCGAACATCAGCCGGGTGGTCATGAACTTCAGCAGCACCGTGACGAAAGCCGACGACGCGCCATGCCCGGAGACATCGGCGAGGTAGAAAGCGATGCGCCGCTCATCCACGCGGAAATAGTCGGCGAAGTCGCCTGACAGGTACAGCGACGGGATGATCTGGTGCTCGAAGGCAAACTCCCCGGCAACCCAGGGGCTCTCTGGCAGCATGTTCATCTGCACCTGGCGACCGGCAGTCTGGTCCTCCTGCAACAGGTGCAGGCTGGCCTCCAGTTCACGGTTCGCAGCCTCGAGCTTGTCGCGGTAGCGCTGGTTTTCCACCACCAGGCGCGAACGGTCAAGCGCACGGCGCACCGAATGTTCGAGCACGGCAAGGTCTTCCAGCGGCTTGATCAGGTAGTCGGCGGCACCCAGGCGCAAGGCCTCGACTGCATCGCTCATCACGCCGGCACCCGATACCACGATCACAGGCAACTGCGGCGCGCGCTCACTGACCTGGCGGATCAATTCCAGGCCGCCCATCTGCGGCATGCGCAGATCGCAGATCACGAGGTCGGGCTGGTGTTCTTCAAAGACCTGGAGCCCCTGCTGGCCATTACCGGCCTGGAGGACGCTGAAGCCACTGTCTTCCAGATAGGCGGCGAGGCTCGCACGGACCACGTCGTCATCATCGATGATCAGCAGCGTTGCACTGATTTTCTGCATGTGGGCGAACGGCGCCGATTTGGGTTGGTGCAGGGGCGTCTGCAAGGCTGACATCCAACTGCTGGAATACTCTGTGGTAACACTCTACTTGAGTTGTAGGCCAAGAACACGGCCCAGGCAACCGGCAGAGGTACTGTGTAAGGCGCAGACGATACTCCCATCCGCCAGGTGTTTCAAGCATGCATGGGTCGAGTCTGGTGCTCTTTACAGGCTAAATCACCGAGAGTTATAAGAATGCGACCTGTGCAACCCGATGAGAAGGATGCAGCATGCCAAACACGCCCTCCAACCACAGTGAGAAACGCGACTTCATTCGCATGCGCATCGACACCGACGCCAGCCTGCTGCATGCCGGCCAGGTGATCGCAGCGGTATGCCTGGACCTGTCCAGTAGCGGCATGCAGGTGCAGGCGCCGCAGCGCTTTCAGGTAGGCGACACCTTGGAGGTACGGATCGACTCCGACCACCCTGCCCTCAAAGGCCTGCATGCCAGCACCGAAGTGGTCTGGATCGCCGACCAACCCGGTGGGCAGCAGAAATTTGGCCTGCGCATCCTGGCCATGCATTGATCTGTTACGAAAAAGGCGACCCGAAGGTCGCCTTTTTCGTGCACGCATGAATCAAAAGTCGTCTTCGACCTCGCCATCCTTGACCTTGAACTCGCGGTTCTGCAGGTAGGCGTTGCGAATGAAGATGTACTTGTCGCCCTGAATCAGCTTTTCTGCCGACAACAGGCTAGCACGGGTATCGACCACATCCAGGGCGAAGATAGAGTTGCGGGTCGGCACATGGTCGATGTAGCGGTACGGCTTGGTATAGCCGTCCGGGTACTTCGCCAGGCCGTCGCGCACGGTGCTCGGGCCCAGCAGCGGAATGACTACGTACGGGCCGCTGGGCAAGCCCCAGTAACCGAGCGTCTGGCCGAAGTCTTCGTCGCTGCGCTGCAGGCCCATCTTGGTGCCCACATCGAAGAAGCCGCCCAGGCCGAAGGTGGTATTGACGATCAGCCGCGCCGTATCAACACCCGCCGCATGCGGCTTGAGCTGCAGCACATTGTTGGCCAGGTTGGTGACATCGCCCAGGTTACGGAAGATATTGTGAATGCCATCTTCGAGGAACTGGGGGGTGACAGCCTGATAGCCCTGGGCCAATGGCTTGAGGGCATAGGTGTCGAGGACATCGTTGAAGCGGAAGATCGGCCGGTTGACCGCCTCCCAGGGATCATCCTCGGTGGCAGCCTGGGTAGCCGCCACAGGTGCCAGCAGCAAGCTGGCACAGACACAGGCCTGGGTGACTCGCTCGATCACACCGGCACCGATCCTACGCATAGATGTTTCTCCATCGAATTTCTCGGCCGCTGGCGCAACGCATGCGCCGCAGGTAAGGCGGCAGTATAGAGGCTTGCGAGCTGATAAACACCTTTACACATTTTTCCTAAATATTTGTGAGCAGCTATTACAAGTCACAGAGACGTAACAATCGCCCAATAGCCTGCGGTGTATTTAGGGACGCTGCCATGCATGATGCACCTGCCTTCACCGCTGTGCTGTTCGGCCTGCGCGGTTGCCTGGTCCAGGCTGCCAACGGCAGCCCCTTGCCCGCCCCCGGCGCCCTCGAAACCCTGGCCGGCCTGCGCCGCCGACAGGTGCCATGTATCTGGCTCGATGACCTTAGCAGCCCCCAGGGCAAACGCCTGGCCAGCGTGCTGCCGGAGTGGTTGCCGGGGCACACCGCCAATGGCGTGCGATTGCCCGCGCCCAACGCCTGCTGGCAGGCACTGATGGCGCTGGACAGCCAACGCCTGGACGGCTGCGTGCTGGTCAGCGGCGAGCCGCGGCTGTTGCAATCAGGCCTCAACGCCGGGCTATGGACCATCGGCCTGGCCGCCTGCAGCCCGTCCTGCGACCTCGGCTCACAGCAATGGCAAGCCATGACCCCGCAGGAGCAGGAGCTGGCACGGGGCAAGGCCACGCTGGACCTGTTTCGCCTGGGCGTGCACTCGGTGATCGACCACCTCGAAGCGCTGGACACCTGCCTGACCGACATCGCCCTGCGCCGGCGCAAAGGCGAAAAACCCTGACACAGCAGCGTTGATACGGATCATGCAAAGCAACGGCGAGTGGATTACGCTAGAAGACAGGTGCGAACCTTTGCCGCTTCGCTGAGGTCCATGCCTTGCCAAGCCATTGATGGAGAACAGCCAATGCCTGCCCGCGAATTGCAAGAGCGCCTGAACAGCTTGCGCGAGCAACTGGATCGAAACATACCGCTTACGGATGAGGAGCTGGCCGCGCTGCATGAGGAAGCCAGACAGATCGAGGCGCAACTGAAGCTTGAGGAAGCTACGCCAGACAACAACCTGGTCGATGGTGTGAACCTGGCCATAGAGCGTTTCGAGGCCGACCATCCCGACCTCACCGCCACCCTGCGCAGCATTGCCAACTCGCTGCACAGTATGGGTATTTAGTAATAGCTGGGGCCGCTTCGCGCCCCTTTCGCGACACAAGGCCGCTCCTACAGAAGCGGCCTTGTGTCGCGAAAGGGGCGCGAAGCGGCCCCAATCACTCGAACCTTACTGACGCACCAGCCGCACGTTTTCAGGGCTGATCGCCCCAGTACTACGGTACGGATTGATATCCAGCCCACCCCGGCGCACATAACGCGCGTACACGGTCAGATGCTCCGGCTGCAGCAGGCTCTTCAAATCCAGGTAGATCCGCTCCACGCACTGCTCATGAAAGTCCGCATGCTGGCGGAAGCTGATCAGGTAGGTCAGCAGGCTGGCATGGTCCAACGCCCTACCCTTGTACTCAACCACAACACTGCCCCAGTCCGGCTGGCCGGTCACCGGGCAGTTCGACTTGAGCAGGTGACTGTGCAGGGTTTCCTCCACCACCCGCTCGGGGTTGCAGCGCAGCAACTCTGGCTGCGGCTGCTCGTAGTTGCTGATGGTCACATCCAATGCATCAATGCACTGCCCCGGCAGCGCAACCACACCTTGCGCCTCCACTTCTGCCAACGTGCGCACCTGCACGCTCACAGGCTTGCCAGCGGCAGCCGACAGGTCTTTCTCAAGGCATGCCTGCAACTCGCAGATGGTGGCGAACACCGTCTGGTTCAGTGAGTTCAGGTAGAGCTTGAACGACTTCGACTCGATGATGTTCGGCGAATCGGCAGGGATGGCGAACTCCCCTATCGCCACCACAGGTTTGCCGGACGGCAACAGCCAGGACAGCTCGAAGCAGTTCCAGTAATCCACGCCGTACCAAGGCAGGGTCTGGGCGGTCACACCCAGTTCGGCCCACTTGGCCGTGCGCGGGATGGGGAATAGCAACGAAGGCGTGTAGGTGGCAATGTATTCGCTGGATTTGCCCAGCGGGGAATGTTCGGCGGCGGGATGCATGGAAACTGACCTGAAGGTTCGGAAATACCCTTAGTCTACCGGTTTTACATCCCGCCTTGGAGCGCCAGTCACTCGATGGTCAATGCCCCGACCATGCCAGCCTGGTAGTGCCCAGGTACGTTGCAGGCGAATTCGATGGGCGCCGACTGGCGGAAGGTCCAGGTCAGCTCGGCGCGCTGGCCGGGCTGCAACAGCACCGTATTGCCAGCATCATGGCCATGGGCACCGTGGTCCATCTGGCCATGGCCCATACCCTCGTGGCTCATGCCGGCGGTGAACAGCTTGCCTTGCATGGCGATCATTTCTTTCTGGTGCTGGGCGTGCATGGCCTTGTCACCCAGGTTGAACTCATGGGGCAGCTTGCCTTCGTTGATCAGGACAAACCGTACGGTCTCGCCCGCCTTGACCTGCAGGTTCCCGGGCTCGAAGGCGATGTCCTTGAGCACGACCTCGACAGTGCGCGTGGCCTTGGCCGCCGGGGCCGGCTCGCCGAAAGCGAAGCTTTTGCCGGTGCCCGCGAGGGTGGGCAGGCTCAACAGGGCAAGCGTAGCGGCGACGAACAGGTGTTTCATGATGACTCCAGTACTTGCAACGGATATGAGGCCACTTTAGAAAGGGCTGACTGGCAGCTACCTGACGGCAAGATTACAACTTTGTCAGCTTGGGTGGAGGCCGGGATAGTCACGTATCATTTCAGCCATTACAGCGCCCACTCTGGACACCGCATGAAACTGCTGATCGTCGAAGACCAGGCCCGCACCGGCCAGTACCTGAGCCAGGGCCTCAGCGAGGCCGGCTTCGCCACTGAGCTGGTCGCTGATGGCGAAACCGGCCAGCACCTGGCCCTGAGCGGCGATCACGACCTGCTGATCCTTGATGTGATGCTCCCAGGCCGCGACGGCTGGCAGATCCTCCAGGCGGTGCGCCAGGCCGGCCTGGACACGCCGGTACTGTTCCTCACTGCTCGCGATGCAGTGGAGGACCGCGTGCGCGGCCTGGAATTGGGTGCCGACGATTACCTGGTCAAGCCTTTCGCCTTTTCCGAACTGCTGGCCCGGGTGCGCAGCCTGCTACGCCGCGGTGCCAGCCCCAGCCAGGAGACGCAGCTGGCCTTGGCCGACCTGCGCCTGGACTTGTTCCGTCGCCGGGCAGAGCGTGCAGGCCAACGCATCGACCTGACCGCCAAGGAGTTCGCCCTGCTTGAATTGCTGCTGCGCCGCCAAGGCGAAGTGTTGCCAAAATCGTTGATCGCCTCGCAGGTTTGGGACATGAATTTCGACAGCGACACCAACGTCATCGAGGTCGCCATCCGCCGCCTGCGCCTGAAAATCGACGACCCGCACCGCAACAAGCTGATTCACACCGTGCGCGGCATGGGCTATGTGCTCGAGGAGCGCCACGACTGATGCGCAGGCTTTCCCTTGGCAGCCGCCTGGCCCTGTTGTTCGCCGCATGTACCGCTGCCGTTTCGCTGGGGGCGGGGCTGCTGTTCAACCGCGCCAGCGAGCAACATTTCGTCGAGCTGGACCAGCAACTGCTCGAATCACGCGTGTCGCTTTTACGCACCCGGCTTTCCGGCCTGCAACGCCCTGCCGACCTGCAAGCACAGCTGGCAGCCCTGCGCAACGAGCTCAGCCACCAGGCCGACCTGGCCTTGCGCATCAATGGCAGCGATGGCAGCCCTTGGTACGCCAGCCGCTACGCGCTGCCAGACGCGCCGGCCGGCCCAGGACTGGCAACGGTGCATGCCGACGGTGTCGATTACCGCAGCCTGGCCGTGCAACTGAACGACAGCGCCCGACTGACGCTGTTTCTCGACATCACCCATCACCAGCACTTTCTGCAGGGCATGCAACGCCTCATCTGGCTCACCGTCGGCCTGTCCGCGCTGGCCACGGCACTGCTCGGCGCCTGGGCCGCGCGCTGTGGGCTAAAGCCGTTACGGCAGATGGGCCAGGTGGCCGCCAGCGTGTCGGCGCGCTCGCTGACCACCCGCCTGCCGGTGGCGCAGCTGCCGGAAGAACTGGCGGAACTGGGCAGCACCGTGAACGCCATGCTGCAGCGCCTGGATGACGCCTTCCAGCGCCTGTCGGCGTTCTCGGCCGATATCGCCCACGAGCTGCGCACGCCGCTGTCAAACCTGCTGACCCACACCCAGGTCACCCTCACCCGCCCCCGTAGCCTCGAGGAATACCGCGAAGCACTGCACGGCAACCTTGAGGAGCTGCAGTGGATGGCACAGATGATCAAAGACATGCTTTTCCTGGCCAAGGCCGACCATGGGCTGCTGGCACCAGGGCAGGCAATGCTGGCGTTGCATGAAGAGGTGGACGCGCTGCTGGAGTATTACGCCCCCCTCGCCGAGGACAACGAAGTGCAGCTGCTGCGTGAGGGTGAGGCGACATTGAAGGGCGACCGGCATATGCTGCGCCGGGCACTGTCCAACCTGCTCGACAATGCACTGCGGTTTACGCCGGCAGGCGGGCAAATACGCGTGACGCTGGAGCCTGGGGGGAAAGTTTGCGTGGCCAATACCGGCATGCCGATCGAAGCTGCTTCATTGCCTAGGCTGTTTGACCGGTTTTATCGGGTGGACCCGGCGCGGCGCGAGGGCAGTAGCGAACATGCGGGGCTGGGCCTGGCAATCACCCGGTCGATCATCCAGGCCCATGGCGGGAGCATCCGGGCACAGTGCAAGGACGGCTGGACGCGGTTTGTAATCGAGTTCAGCGAGCCGCTTTAGATCGCGTGGGCTGATTTGCAGCCCCTTCGCGACACAAGGCCGCTCACAAAGCTGACGTGATCGCGGTAGGAGCGGCCTTGTGTCGCGAAGGGGCGCAAAGCGCCCCCACAGTGCAATCAACCAGCCAGCCCGATCGCCGGCTGCACCTGCGAAGCGCGGTATGCCGGGTAGATGGTCGCCAGGAAGCTCATCACCAGCCCGGCGGTGCAGATGATCGCCACATCACCCCACTGCAGCTCGGACGGCAAACTGCTGATGAAGTACACATCCGAGGTAAAGATGTGCTGCCCGCTCACCCGCTCCAGCCAGCCGACGATCTGACTGACATTGAACGCAGCAATCACCCCGAGCACGCCACCGATCAATGTGCCGACGATACCGATCAGGCTGCCCTGGACCATGAAGGTGCCCATGATCTGTGCCGGGGTGGCGCCCAGGGTACGCAGGATGGCGATGTCCGGCCCCTTGTCGTTCACCACCATCACCAGGGTGGCGATGATGTTGAACGCCGCCACGGCGATGATCATCATCAGCAGCAGGCCGATCATGGTCTTTTCCATCTTCATGGCACTGAACAGGCTGCCCTGGGTGTGCGACCAGTCATCGGCGCGGTAGGCATCGCCCAGGCTGGCAGCAATGGCCTTGGACACCTGCGGTGCGGCATACAGGTCGTGCAGTTTCAGGCGCACGCCCTGCACCTGGCCTGGCGCCCAGCGCTGCATCTCGCCGGCATCGGCCACGTGCATGTAAGCCTGCGAACCGTCCAGCTCGGCACCCACCTTGAAGATGCCGACCACCGTCAGGCGCTGCATGCGCGGGGTGATGCCGCCCGGCTCCTTGCTGATTTCCGGCACGATCAGGGTCAGTTTGTCGCCGGTATTGAGGCGGAACCGGCGCGCAGTCAGCTCGCCGATCACCACCCCATACTCACCCGGCTGCAGGGCCTGCAGGCGCCCCTGCACGATGTGCTGGCCGACGATCGAGACCTTGCCCTCTTCGGCCGGGTCGATACCGCTGACCTGGATGGGCTGCATCGCACCTTTGTAGGAGAGCATGCCCTCCATCTCGGTGATCGGCGCAGCGGCCATCACTGCCGGGTTCTGTAGCGCCGCGTCGGCAGCCTTGCGCCAGTCGTCCAGCGGCTGCACGCCGAGGATGCTGGCGTGTGGCACCAGGCCGAGGATGCGCGAGCTCATTTCGCGCTGGAAGCCATTCATCACCGACAGCACCACGATCATCGCCAGCACACCCAGGGACAGGCCGATCATCGAAGTCATCGAGATGAACGAGATGAAATGGTTGCGGCGCTTGGCACGGGTGTAGCGCGCACCGATGAACAAGGGCAAGGGTCTGAACATGTAAAACACCCACTGAAAAAGTTGCGGGGCGGCTCAGGCCACCCCGTGCAAGCGGCTCAGATCGCCACCAGATGACCGTCGTCGAGTTTCAGCACGCGGTCCATCTGGCGCGCCAGGTTGAGGTCGTGGGTCACCACCAGGAATGCCGTGCGCGATGCGCTGGACAGTTCCTGCATCAATTCCTGGATGCCTTGGGCGGTGTGGTGGTCGAGGTTGCCGGTCGGCTCATCGAGCATCACCAGGCCCGGCCGGTTTACCAGCGCCCGGGCAATGGCCACCCGCTGACGCTCACCACCGGACAGCTCGGCCGGCTTGTGGTGCAGGCGGTGGCCCAGGCCGACACGCTTGAGCAGTGCCTCGGCGCGCTCACGCGCCTCGGGGATCGCGGTGCGGCCGATCAGCAGCGGCATGCACACGTTCTCCATGGCGGTGAACTCGGGCAGCAGGTGGTGGAACTGATAGACAAAGCCCAGCTCGCGATTGCGCAGCAGGCCGCGGGCGCGCTCGCCAAGCGCCGACAGCTCTTCGCCGGCCAGCCAGACGCTGCCCTGGGTCGGCCGATCGAGGCCGCCCAGCAGGTTGAGCAAGGTGCTCTTGCCCGAACCCGAACTGCCGACAATGGCCACCCGCTCCCCGGCGTGCAGTTCGAGGTTGAGCCCGGCCAACACTTGTACCGACTCCGGGCCCTCGTCGTAGGACTTGCCCAGGTTGCGGCAACTCAGAACGGCTTTATCACTCATGCGCGACTCACTCATAACGTAGCGCCTCTGCAGGCTGGGTGCGGGCCGCACGCCAGGCCGGGTACAGGGTGGCGAAGAAACTCAGGACCAGCGCCGCACCGCAGACCATGTACACGTCCTGGGCCTGGATCTGCGAGGGCAGGTAATCGATGAAATACACGTCAGCGTTGAGGAACTTGTGCCCGATCAGTTTCTCGATGCCGGCGATCGCCGCGCTGACGTTGAGCGCAGCGAGGATACCGACCACTGCACCGATCAGGGTGCCAATCACCCCGATCACCGTACCCTGAACCATGAAGATGGCCATGATCTGCCCGGGCGTGGCGCCCAGGGTACGGAGGATGGCGATGTCACCGCGCTTGTCGTTGACCACCATCACCAGGGTGGAAATGATGTTGAACGCCGCCACCGCAACGATCAGCAACAGCAGCAGGCCGATCATGGCTTTTTCCATGCGGATCGCCTGGTACAGGTTGCCGTGGGTACGGGTCCAGTCGCGGCTGTAGTACTCCTGTTCACCCAAATGCTGGGCGATGCTCCAGGCCACGCGTGGTGCCTGGAACAGGTCGTCGAACTTCAGGCGCAGGCCCTGCACCTGGTCCGGCTTCCAGCGGTGCAGGCGTGACAGGTCAGCGATGTTGGTCAGGCCCAGGTAACCGTCGATCTCGCCGGCACCGACGTGGAAGGTGCCGACCACGGTGAAGCGCTTCATGCGCGGGAACATGCCGGCCGGCGTCACGCTGACCTCAGGGGCGACGAAGGTCAGCTTGTCGCCGATGGCCACCCCTAGCTTGGCGGCCGCCTTGTCACCGATCATGATGCCCCACTCGCCCGGCGCCAGCTGGTCGAGGCGCCCTTGCTGAATGAAGTTGTCGATGATCGACACCTCACGCTCGCGGCCTGGGTCGATACCGTTGAGCAACACCTTCTGCACCTTGCCATCATGGGTCAGCAGGCCCTGCATCTGGGTATAGGGCGCAACGGCCAGCACCTGCGGATTCTGCTTTACTTGTTGGGCAAGGGCAGGCCAGTCGTTGATCGGCTGGCCGCTCTCGAGCGTGGCGTGAGGGACCATGCCCAGCACGCGGGTACGCATCTCGTGGTCGAAACCGTTCATTACCGAGAGCACCACGATCATCACTACCACGCCCAGGGCGAGGCCGATCATCGAGGTCAGGGAAATGAACGAGACGAAGTGATTACGGCGCTTGGCACGGGTGTAGCGCGTACCAATGAATGCGAAAAGAGGTCTGAACATGTCGGGGCTTGTTCGGATGAAAGGGAACGTCCTTGTGGCGAGGCGCCTGCGGCGGCTTTACACTCGGACCACCGCCGCTACCATGGGTTCGCCATGACGACATTAGACGAAGAAGATCGCCGCGAATACTACCGCATCGAAGATCGGATCGCACTGGAAATCAGCCCCCTGAGCGCGGCCGAAGCCCTTGAGCCAGAACTGTTGCAGGATGATTCACCACTGTTCAACCTGCTCAGCGAGCTGCACCTGTCCGACTTCGAGTCCCAGCACCTGTTGCGTCAGCTAAGCGAAAAGGACCGCACCCTGGCGGCGTTCCTGCGGGCGCAGAACAAGCGCCTGGACCTGCTCAGCGCGGTGGTCGCGCAAACCCTGATCGGCGAGATCGGCCAGCCCCAGCGGGTGATCATCTCCGAAGGCGGCATCGAATTCGCACAAGCCCAGCAAATCGCCCCGGGCACCCGGGTCAAAGTGAAGATGGTGTTGATGCCCCGCGCCCACGGCCTGCTGCTGCGCGGCAAGGTTACCCACTGCGACCCGCGCGCCGATGGCAGCTTCGAACTCGGCACCGAATTCACCGACATGACCGATGCCCAGCGCCAGTTGCTGGCCCGCTACATCCTGCAGCGCCAACAGCAGCAACGGCGCCAGCAGCTGGAACAGGGCGACCCTGCCTCCTGAGCCTTTTCATTTTTGACCTGAAGGAACGAACGTGACCCTCATCTATGGCCACCGCGGCGCCAAGGGCGAAGCGCCCGAGAACACTCTGCACAGCTTCCGTCAGTGCCTGTCCCACGGCGTGACCCGCTGCGAACTGGACCTGCACCTGTCGGCCGACAATGAGCTGATGGTCATCCACGACCCTACCCTCAAGCGCACCACCGGCCGGCGCGGCAAGGTGGTCGAACACCCGGCAGCCGACCTGGTCACCTACGACGCACGCAAGGGCGGCCCGGGCCATGTGCAGCCCTGCCCTATCCCACGGCTGGAAGAACTGTTCGAAAAATGCCCCTTCGAGCACTGGCAACTGGAGGTCAAGAGCGCCTCGCGGACCCGTGCCGCCACCACGGTGCTGGCGATTCGGGAACTGGCACAGCAGTACGGCCTGCTGGACAAGGTGACCATCACCTCGAGCTCGCGGGAAGTACTGGGTGCTGCGCTGGAACTGGTGCCTGACGTGAAGCGCGGCCTGGTCGCCGAGTACGCCTGGCTCGACCCGCTGAAGGTCGCGCAGAACTATGGCTGCGATCTGCTGGCCTTGAACTGGACATTGTGCACTCCCGAGCGCCTGCTCAAAGCACAGGGCCAGGGTTTGCATGTGTCGGTGTGGACGGTCAACGAGCCGGCACTGATGCGCCGGCTCGCTGATTTTGGCGTGGACAGCCTGATTACAGACTTTCCCGGTTTGGCCAAGACCACCCTCGGGTAGGGCTGAAATCGGTCTCCCCGACCGGCTCAGGCCACCGGCCGGAGCCGCTCAAAAAAGCCGGTTCAGGCCGTCATAGGCAGCTACCCGATAGGCTTCGGCCATGGTCGGGTAGTTGAACGTGGTGTTGACGAAGTACTTCAGGTTATTCAGTTCGCCCGGCTGGTTCATCACCGCCTGGCCGATGTGGACGATTTCCGAAGCCTGGTAGCCGAAGCAATGCACGCCGAGGATTTCCAGGGTCTCGCGGTGGAACAGGATCTTCAGCATGCCTTGCGGCTCGCCGGCGATCTGTGCACGCGCCATGCTCTTGAAGAATGCCTTGCCCACTTCGTACGGCACCTTGGCCTGGGTCAGCTCCTGCTCGTTCTTGCCGATCGAGCTGATCTCCGGAATGGTGTAGATGCCGGTCGGCACGTCGTTGACGAAACGCCAGCTGCCGTTGTCGACGATACTGCCTGCCGCCGAGCGGCCCTGGTCATGGGCGGCACTGGCCAGGCTCGGCCAGCCGATCACGTCACCGGCACCGTAGATGTTCGGCACGCTGGTGCGGTAAGCCTCGTCGACTTCGATCTGGCCACGGCTGTTGACCTTGATGCCGATGTTCTCAAGGCCCAGCTTGTCGGTATTGCCGGTGCGGCCGTTGCACCACAGCAAGGCGTCGGCCTTGATCTTCTTGCCAGACTTCAGGTGCAGGATCACACCATTGTCCAGGCCCTCGACCCGCTCGTAGTCTTCGTTGTGGCGCACGGTGATGTTGTTGTTGCTGAAGTGGTAGCTCAGCGCCTGGGAAATTTCCGAATCCAGGAAGCTCAGCAACTGGCCGCGGTTGTCGACCAGTTCGACCAGCACGCCCAGGCCACTGAAGATCGAGGCGTATTCGCAGCCAATTACGCCGGCGCCGTAAACGATGAGTTTGCGCGGGGTGTGGCTGAGGCTCAGGATGGTGTCACTGTCATAGACACGCGGGTGATGGAAGTCGATGTCGGCCGGGCGATACGGACGCGAGCCGGTGGCGATGATGATGTGCTTGGCGTTGAGCTTTTCCACCACGCCATTGGGGCAGACCACTTCGACGGTCTGCTCATCGGCGAAGCTGCCGGTACCGAAGAACAGGTCGACGCGGTTGCGGGCGTAGTAGCCGGTACGCGAAGCGACCTGCTTGGAAATCACCTTCTCGGCGCTCTTGAGCACGTCCGGGAAGGAGAACCAGCGCGGCTCACCGATGGCTCGGAACATCGGGTTGGTGTTGAACTGCATGATCTGCCGCACCGAGTGACGCAGTGCCTTGGACGGGATGGTGCCCAGGTGGGTGCAGTTGCCACCGACCTGGCGACGGCTGTCGACCATCGCCACCTTGCGCCCTGCTTTGGCGGCGTTCATTGCCGCACCTTCTCCGGCCGGGCCGGAACCCAACACCACTACGTCGTAGTTGTAGACAGCCATGCGTACTCCTTCAGAACTGGCCCGCTGGCCACGGTCGCCGCGGGACTCGATCATGCCGCCGGGGCGCCATGAGAAAATTCGGGTGCAGTCTAATCAAGCGTGAACGCCGCGCACATTAACCCTTGGTCGCGTCGTAGGCCAATTTTGCCTGCACTACATGTGCATCCACCGATTCCCTGGCAGCTACCGTCCCTGCTTGCGCTTTCACCTGCCTTTGAGCGCCCGCTCGAAAGCGGGCGTAGCTCGGGAGACGAAGCCACCCTCTGCCCGAGTCACCAATACCGCCGCCAGGTCATGAGCGATGGCAAAATCCCAGCCGCGCTCGGGCCCGAGGATCAGCAACAGGGTCGAGTAGCCGTCGGCCTGCAGCGCCGAGGCATCGAGCACGGTGACGGCAGCCAGGTCATGATCGACCGGGCGCCCGAGACGGGCATCGAAGGTGTGCGAATAGCGCCGGCCATTCTGCTCGAAATAGTGCCGATAGTCACCCGAGGTCGATACACCCAGGCCGTTGGCCGGTATTACCTGGCGGGCGATCTGACGGTCTTCGCGGGGCAATTCCAGGGCGATGCGCCATGGGCTGCCATCGGGTTTGCCGCCCACCGCCTTGAGCTCGCCGGTAACTTCGGCAATGAAGCTGGCGATACCCATGGCACGCAGGCGTGCAGCAATCAGGTCCACGGCGTGGCCAGCGGCGATGCTGTTGAAGTCCAGTTGCACCGGGGCGTCCTTGCACAATGCCTGGCCCTCGATGCGCAAGTGCTGGTAGCCCACACGCAGGCGGGCATTGGCCAGCGCCTGCGGTTCTGGCACCTGCTCATGGCGGGCCTGGGGGCCGAAACCCCAGAGGTCGAGCAGCGGCTCGACAGTGAGGTCAAAGGCACCATCGCTCTGTTCGGCCAAGTGCTGGCCGAAGGTGACCAGTTCGAGCATGTCTGACGGCAAGGCCAGGCACTGGTTGCCGGGGAGCTGATTGAACTGGCTCACCGCAGAGTCGCCGCGGTAGGTCGAGTAATGCTGATCTATGCCCTGCAGGATCGTTTCCACCGCCGCCTGTACCTGGACAGGCGCCGGCCCGCCTGGCTCGCGGACGTACTGGATGCTGTAGCTGCTACCCATGGCAGGGCCACCGAGGCGCTCCAGGGTGGGGCCTTGGTTGCAGGCGGTCAGCAGCATGAGGATGAACAGGAGGGCTGTGCGCAAAAGTTGAGTTCTCGGTTGCCAGCACCGGCGCGACCTTGTAGGAGCGGCCTTGTGTCGCGAAAGGGCTGCGCAGCAGCCCCAGCAATTTGTGTTGCTCAGCTGAGACCTGGGGCCGCTTTGCGGTCCTTTCGCGACACAAGGCCGCTCCTACAAATTGCTGGCCGGTGCAGCCATAAAAAACGGGAACCCGAAGGTTCCCGTTTTTTCATTGCCTTACAAGCGAATTAGCGTGGAAACGCTGGCGGGTTCACACCAGCCATGTCTTCCATCACGCGAACCACCTGGCAGCTGTAACCGAATTCGTTGTCGTACCAGACGTACAGGACAACGCGGTTATCGTTGGCGATGGTCGCTTCGGCGTCAACCACACCCGCGTGGCGCGAGCCTACGAAGTCGGTGGAAACCACTTCCTGCGAGCTGACGTAATCGATCTGCTTGTGCAGCTCCGAGTGCATGGCGGTCTGGCGCAGGTACTCGTTGATTTCTTCGCGGTTGGTGGCCTTTTCCAGGTTCAGGTTCAGGATGGCCATCGACACGTTCGGCGTCGGTACGCGAATGGCGTTGCCGGTCAGCTTGCCCTTGAGCACCGGCAGCGCCTTGGCGGCAGCAGTGGCAGCACCGGTTTCGGTGATGACCATGTTCAGCGGCGCGGCGCGACCACGACGGCTGCCCTTGTGGAAGTTGTCGATCAGGTTCTGGTCGTTGGTGAACGAGTGAACGGTTTCGACGTGACCATTGACGATGCCGTACTGGTCGTTGATGGCCTTGAGCACCGGCACGATGGCGTTGGTGGTGCACGAAGCTGCCGAGATGATCTTGTCCTCGGCGGTGATGTCACCGTGGTTGATGCCGTGCACGATGTTCTTCAGCGCGCCCTTGCCAGGTGCGGTGAGGATCACGCGGGCAGCGCCCGGGCAGGCCAGGTGCTGGCCCAGGCCGTCGGCATCACGCCATACGCCGGTGTTGTCGACGATCAGGGCGTTGTCGATGCCGTACTGGGTGTAGTCGACTTCGCTCGGGCTCTTGGCGTAGATGATCTGGATCAGGTTGCCGTTGGCAGTGATGGTGTTGTTGGCTTCGTCGATGGTGATGGTGCCATCGAACGGGCCGTGCACCGAGTCACGGCGCAGCAGGCTGGCGCGCTTGACCAGGTCGTTTTCGGCACCCTTGCGCACAACGATTGCACGCAGGCGCAGGCCGTCGCCACCACCGGTCTTCTCGATCAGGATGCGCGCCAGCAGGCGGCCGATGCGGCCGAAACCGTACAGGACAACGTCGGTGCCCTTGCGCGCCGAAGCGTTCTGCTGGCCAACCACGTCGGCCAGTTCTTCACGCACGAACTGCTCGGCGGTCTTGCCGTTGCCTTCCTGCTTGAACTTGTTGGCCAGCTTGCCCAGGTCGACCGAAGCGGCGCCCAGTTTCAGCTCGCTCATGGCTTTGAGCAGGGGGAATGTCTCGTGGACGGACAGTTCGGTTTCGTCGGTCTGACGGTGACGCGCAAAGCGGTGGGCCTTGAGGATCGAGATAACCGAACGGTTGATCAGGCTGCGGCCATAGATCGAGCTCACCACGTTGTTGTTGCGGTAGAGCTGACCGATAAGCGGGATCATCGCTTCAGCCAGAGCTTCACGATCGATCCACTCACCAAGACACTGGTCGGGCTTCTGAGTCACGGGAACCTTCCACATGTAGGGGGAGAAAAAAGGGGCTACATTATGACGCCCCAACGCGTAACCGGCAATGAGCGCCTGTCGTGGGAGCCAAAGCCCGTGCTCATGCCCTTTCCGAGCCTGACAGCACGCACCGGCACCGGTACAATCGGTCTCTTTGCCGCAACGCTTGGAGTGCAATCTCCCGTGTCAGTTCTGCGCCTACCGCAAATGTCGGCCACGGCCGGCAAACAAACCTGGGGCAACCTGCCCGGTGCCGCCCTCAGCCTTGCCATCGCCGAGGCCGCCAGCAGTGCTGGCCGCTTCACCCTGCTGCTGACCGCCGACAGCCAGGCTGCCGACCGTCTGGAGCAGGAGCTGCGCTTCTTCGCCCCCGGCCTTCCGGTGCTGCCGTTCCCAGACTGGGAAACCTTGCCCTACGACCTGTTCTCGCCACACCAGGACATCATTTCCCAGCGCATCGCCAGTCTCTACCGGCTGCCGGAGTTGAGCCACGGCATCCTCGTGGTGCCGATCACCACGGCCCTGCACCGCCTGGCCCCCACGCGCTTCCTGCTCGGCAGCAGCCTGGTGCTGGACGTCGGCCAGACCATCGATGTAGAGCAGATGCGCTCACGCCTGGAGGCCACTGGCTACCGCTGCGTCGACACGGTCTACGAACATGGCGAGTTCGCCGTACGCGGCGCGCTGATCGACCTGTTCCCGATGGGCAGCAAGCTGCCCTACCGCATCGACCTGTTCGACGACGAGATCGAGACCCTGCGCACCTTCGACCCGGAGACCCAGCGCTCAATCGACAAGGTCGACTCGATCCGCCTGCTGCCGGCACGCGAATTCCCCATGCAGAAAGAGGAAGTGACGCGCTTCAAGGCACGCTTCCGTGAGCGTTTCGATGTCGACTTCCGCCGCAGCGCGATCTTCCAGGACCTGGCCAGCGGCATCATCCCCGCCGGCATCGAGTACTACCTGCCGCTGTTCTTCGAAGAAACCTCGACCCTGTTCGACTACCTGCCAAGCGACACCCAGGTGTTCTCGCTGCCGGGCGTCGAGCAGGCTGCCGAGCACTTCTGGAACGACGTGCGCGGGCGCTACGAAGACCGCCGCGGCGACTTGAGCCGCCCATTGCTGCCGCCTTCTGAACTGTTCCTGCCGGTGGAAGACTGCTTCGCCCAGCTCAAGCAGTGGCCGCGCGTGGTGGTCAGTGCCGATGATGTCGAGCCTGGTACCGGCCGTGAGCGCTTCCCCGCCCGCACCCTGCCCAACCTGGCCATCGAAGCCAAGGCCAACCAGCCGCTGGCGGCATTGTCCGACTTCCTCGACCAGTTCAGCGGCCGGGTGTTGTTCACCGCCGAATCGGCGGGCCGTCGCGAGGTGCTGCTGGAGCTGCTCGAGCGCCTCAAGCTGAGGCCGCAGACAGTCGAGGGCTGGGCTGACTTCATCACCGGCAGCCAGCGCCTTGCGATCACCATCGCCCCGCTGGACGAAGGCCTGCTGCTCGAAGACCCTGCCATCGCCCTGGTCGCCGAAAGCCCGCTGTTCGGCCAGCGCGTGATGCAGCGCCGGCGCCGCGACAAGCGCGGCGAGGCCGCCAATGATGCAGTGATCAAGAACCTTACCGAGCTGCGCGAAGGCGCCCCGGTGGTGCACATCGACCATGGCGTGGGCCGCTACCTGGGCCTGGCCACGCTGGAGATCGACGGCCAGGCCGCCGAGTTCCTGACCCTGGAGTACGCCGAGGGCGCCAAGCTCTACGTCCCAGTGGCCAACCTGCACCTGATTGCCCGCTACACCGGCAGCGATGACGCCCTGGCGCCGCTGCACCGGCTGGGCTCGGAAGCCTGGCAGAAGGCCAAGCGCAAAGCCGCCGAACAGGTCCGCGACGTGGCCGCCGAGCTGCTCGACATCTACGCCCGCCGCGCCGCCCGCAAAGGGTACGCCTTCGCCGACCCGGCCGCCGACTATGCCACCTTCAGCGCAGGCTTCCCCTTCGAAGAAACCCCCGACCAGCAGAATGCCATCGAAGCGGTACGCGCCGACATGCTCGCCGCCAAGCCGATGGACCGCCTGGTGTGCGGCGACGTCGGCTTCGGCAAGACCGAGGTCGCCATGCGCGCAGCCTTCATCGCCGTGCACAGCGGCCGCCAGGTAGCGGTGTTGGTGCCTACCACCCTGCTTGCACAGCAGCACTACAACAGCTTCCGCGACCGCTTCGCAGACTGGCCGGTGACGGTCGAGGTGATGAGCCGTTTCAAATCGGCCAAGGAAGTGGCCAGCGCTGCAGCGGACCTGGCCGAAGGCAAGATCGACATTCTGATCGGCACGCACAAGCTGCTGCAGGACGATGTGCGCTTCAAGGACCTGGGCCTGGTAGTGATCGACGAAGAGCACCGCTTTGGCGTACGCCAGAAGGAACAGCTCAAGGCCCTGCGCAGCGAGGTGGACATCCTCACCCTGACCGCGACACCGATTCCGCGAACACTGAACATGGCCGTGGCCGGCATGCGCGACCTGTCCATCATCGCCACGCCGCCGGCCCGGCGCCTGTCGGTGCGCACCTTCGTCATGGAGCACAACAACAGCACGGTGAAAGAAGCGCTGCTGCGTGAACTGCTGCGCGGCGGCCAGGTGTACTACCTGCACAACGATGTGAAAACCATCGAAAAATGCGCCGCCGACCTTGCCGAACTGGTCCCCGAAGCGCGTATCGGCATCGGCCATGGGCAGATGCGCGAGCGCGAGCTGGAACAGGTGATGAGCGACTTCTACCACAAGCGCTTCAACGTGCTGATCGCCTCGACCATCATCGAGACCGGCATCGACGTGCCCAGCGCCAACACCATCGTCATCGAGCGCGCCGACAAGTTCGGCCTGGCCCAGTTGCACCAGTTGCGTGGCCGGGTCGGCCGCAGCCACCACCAGGCCTACGCCTACCTGCTGACACCGGCGCGGCAAAAAGTGAGCGCCGACGCCGAGAAACGCCTGGAAGCCATTGCCAACACCCAGGACCTGGGCGCCGGCTTCGTGCTGGCCACCAACGACCTGGAAATCCGCGGCGCCGGCGAGCTGCTGGGCGAAGGCCAGAGCGGGCAGATCCAGGCCGTGGGCTTTACCCTTTACATGGAAATGCTCGAACGGGCGGTCAAGGCCATTCGCAAGGGCACCCAGCCGAACCTGGAACAGCCGCTGGGCGGCGGCCCGGAAGTCAACCTGCGCCTGCCGGCACTGATCCCCGAGGACTACCTGCCCGACGTGCATGCGCGGCTTATCCTCTACAAGCGCATCGCCTCGGCGACTGAAGAAGAGGGCCTCAAGGACCTGCAGGTGGAGATGATCGACCGCTTCGGCCTGCTGCCCGAGCCGACCAAGAACCTGATGCGCCTGACCCAGCTCAAGCTGCAGGCGGAAAAGCTCGGCATCAAGAAAGTCGATGCCGGCCCGAACGGCGGCAAGCTCGAGTTCGAGGCCGAAACCCCAGTCGACCCGCTGACCCTGATCAAGCTGATCCAGGGCCAGCCAAAACGCTACAAGTTCGAAGGCGCAACCCAGTTCCGCTTCCTGGTACCGATGGAACGGCCCGACGAACGCTTCAACACTCTGGAGGCGCTGTTCGAGCGCCTGACCCCACAGACAGCCTAAGGAAGATCCATGCGTGCCATCCGTTGCCTGACCTTGTTGCTTGCGCTGTTCGCGCCGGCCGCCTTCGCTGAAGGTCTTTATCAGGTGGAAATGATCCTTGTGCGGCAAAACAGCGTGCCGGCCTTCACCAGCCCGTACGCCCCTGAGGACTGGAGCGCCGGCGCCCTGCGCCTGGAAAAGAGCGCCGAACGCCCACTGGCGCTGGAAGATGAAGCCACCCGCCTGCAAGCCACGGCCGACTACACCGTGCTGCTGCACAAGGCCTGGCAGCAGCAGGTCGGCGACACGCCAAGCCGCATCGCCCTGGGTGATGGCCAGGAGCAGTTCGGCCACTTCCCGATCGAAGGCAACCTGAGCATCACCGAAGGGCGCTTCATCGCCGTGGAGGCCAATTTCTGGGTCAACCAGCTCGACAGCAACGGCAATGTGCTCAAGAGCGAGCAGTTCAAACAGAGCAACAGCACCATCAAGGGCGGCCAGCTGACCTTCCTCGATGGCGGCCACCTGGCGGTGCTGCTGAAGGTCACCCCGCCAGGTACACGGAAGATGCCGGTGATGGACCCGGAGATGATGGAGCAGTGATGTGACTGAGGGCGACGCACGGCAACTGCTCAGAGCCCATCCGGACTGGGTCGATTTTATCGACGCGGGCGCACTGGCCCGAGGCCGTAAATATGCAGCGCAGGAACGAACGCGAATCCTTTCGCTGCAGGGCCATTCCATCGAGGCGAGGTGCGAGGGCTCGGCGGGCCAGATTTACCATCAGGATATCAAGCTGGTGTTGAATTACGGCGACCTGCGCGTCTTTGGGAGCTGCTCCTGCCCGGTAGGATTGAATTGCAAGCACTGCGTCGCTGCGTTGCTGCAACTGGAGCTCGAAGGTGGAAACCTTGAGGCAGCCGCAACTCAGGAGCAAGCCGCGCTGTCGCTGCCGCCCGACCTGAACCTGTGGGTGCAGGGGCTCGAATCGCCCTCCAAGGCTGCAGCCAGTAGCGAACCGGCACGCAAAGGTCCGGCCATCTACTACCGCATTCACAGTGATAGCGAACACTTTCAGCTCGAGCCGATCAAGGGCACGCTACAAACCGACGGTACGCTGAAAATCGGCCGCATCACCTCAATGCCGGAGATGATCTACTACACACCCCGTTACGTTACGGAAGATGACGCTCGGCTGTTGCGCCTGATCGATGCCCGCAGCAAAACGCTGACGCCCCTGGCGCAACTGGAAGGCAAGCAAGGGGCGGAGCTTTTGAGCTACGCCTTGGCGACCGGGCGCCTGCTGTATGAAGACGACCCCACGCCTTTGCATGCCGGGCCGCAACTGCATGCCGAGTTCCGCTGGGTCAGGCTGGACAACGGCAGCTACAGGGGCGCCTGGCACCATGACCAGCACCTGCAGCTGCAGGTACTGCCCATCGAGCCTTTGCACTACATCGACCGGCATTCGCATCAGACCGGCGAGCTGCAGCATGATCTCGACCCCTTCATCGCCAGCCAGCTCGCACGCGCGCCAACCGTACCTGAACACCTGGTAGTACCTTTGAGTCATCGACTGAACGCCTTGAACCGGCAAGTCCCGACCCCCACCGCCGTGGTCACCGAGCAGATCGAAAACATCCAGCCCAAGGGCCGGCTGACCCTTGGCAGTCTCGAATTCAGCGCCTACATGCCCAAGACCGGGCGTATGCAGCGCCAGATGCAACACCGCGCCGCCCTTTCCTTCGACTACGATGGGCTGCGCGCCAGTGGCAGCGACGACAAGCCATTGACCCGACTGGTGGATACCACCAGCCAGCGCATCCGCCGCCAGCCCCCGGCCGAGCAGGCACTGCGCAAGGCACTGCGCGAGCTGGGCTTCAAGCCCGCCACCCGGCAAAGCAAGGCGCTGCCAGACAGCGCGGGCGAGATGCTTCAGCTGCCCGACGACGAAGCCTGGCTACGTTTCGCCCGCGACGGCCTGCCGCGCCTGCGCGAGGCAGGCTGGGAAGTCGACATCCACCGCGACTTCGCCTTCAACCTGCATGAGGTGGACGACTGGTACGCCAGCATCGAGGAAGCACCAGGCCATGAATGGTTCGACCTGGAGCTGGGCATCGTCGTCGAAGGCCAGCGCCACAGCCTGCTGCCCATCGTGCTGCAGCTGCTGCGCAGCAACCCCGAGCTGCTGCGGCCCAGCGAGCTGGCCCGGCGCAGCGACGACGAACACCTGCTGATCGACCTCAACCGCGGCCGGCTGGACGCCCCCGCGCTGCGCGTCGCCCTGCCCTACGGGCGAATCAAGTCGGTCATGGGCACCCTGGGTGAACTGTACCTGCACGAGGACAACGTCGGCCCCACCCTGCGCATGGACCGCGCCGACGCAGCACGCCTGAACGACATCGAACATTTGCCCCTGCACTGGGAAGGTGGCGCCCATGTGCGCGACCTGGGCCGGCGCCTGCGCGATGCACGCGACCTGCAGGTCGCGACGCCCGCAGCGCTCAACGCCACCCTGCGCCCCTATCAGCAGCAGGGCCTGAACTGGTTGCAGGCCCTGCGCGAAATGGGCACCGGCGGCATCCTTGGCGACGACATGGGCCTGGGCAAGACCTTGCAGGCCCTGGCCCACCTGCTGCTGGAAAAGCAGAACGGGCGCCTCGCCCACCCTGCCCTGGCAGTGATGCCGACCAGCCTGGTGCCAAACTGGCTCGACGAAGCCCAACGCTTCGCCCCCGACCTGCGCGTCCTGGCCCTGCACGGCCCCGGCCGCAGCAAGCATTTCGCCAAGCTGCACGAATACGACCTGGTACTGACCACCTACGCCCTGGTGCCGCGCGACCTCGAGCACCTGCGCGCGCAGCAGTGGAGCGTACTGGTGCTGGACGAGGCGCAGAACATCAAGAGCAGCACCAGCAAGGCCGCCCAGGCTGTCTGCGAGCTGCAGGCCAACCAGCGTCTGTGCCTGACCGGCACGCCAATGGAGAACAACCTGGGCGAGCTGTGGTCGATCTTCCACTTTCTCATGCCCGGCTGGCTGGGCGAGCTCAAACGCTTCAATCAGGATTACCGTACGCCTATCGAACGCCATGGCGACGCGGAACGTCTGGCGCACCTGGTCACCCGCATCCGCCCGTTCCTGCTGCGCCGCACCAAGGAGCAGGTAGCGACCGAATTGCCTCCCAAGACCGAAATGGTCCATTGGGTCGAGCTCAGCGACGCCCAGCGTGATACCTACGAGGCCGTACGCGTGGCGATGGACAAGAAAGTGCGCGACGAAATCGCGCGCAATGGCGCGGCACGCAGCCAGATCGTGATCCTCGATGCCCTGCTCAAGCTGCGCCAGGTATGTTGCGATTTACGCCTGGTCAAAGGGGTCGAGACCAAGGGCAATCAGGCTGACAAGGGCAAGCTCGGCGCGCTGCTGGACATGCTCGAAGAACTGCTCAGCGAAGGGCGCCGGGTGCTGTTGTTCTCGCAGTTCACCTCGATGCTGGCACTGATCGAACAAGAGCTGGAAAAGCGCAAGATCCGCTACAGCCTGCTCACCGGCGACACCCGTGACCGGCGCACACCGGTGCAGCAGTTCCAGCAGGGCGAGAGCGAAGTGTTTCTGATCAGCCTCAAGGCCGGCGGCGTGGGGCTGAACCTGACGGCTGCCGACACCGTGATTCACTTCGACCCGTGGTGGAACCCGGCCAGCGAGAACCAGGCCACCGACCGCGCGTACCGCATCGGCCAGGACAAGCCGGTGTTCGTGTTCAAGCTGATCACGCGCGGTACCGTTGAAGAGAAGATTCAGCAGCTGCAGCAGGAAAAAGCAGCGCTGGCAGCAAGCTTGCTCGACGGGGCAGAGGCTGGGCAGTGGCGTCTGGGGGATGAGGAAATCGAAGCGTTGTTTGCTCCGCTACCCGGAAAGCGGGCGCGCTAGCAGTCAGTCCCGGCTACTTCGCTGGCAAGCCCCCACAGGACTTTCACTGCCTTGGACAGCAGCGAGATACCTGTGGGGGCCGGCACAGTCAATCGACCAATTGCGCCTCGCGCAACGCCCCTAGCGCCTCCAGCCAACGCGGCTGCTGGCGATAATCGGTCCGCGCAAAACCCTGCCCGCGCATGCGTGCAATCCGCGGCGATGGCTTTACCTTCAGCCGCTGCGCCGCGCTCAAAGCCAGCTCTGCTGCCGCCCGGTCATTGCACACCAGGCCCATGTCACAACCCGCACTCAGCGCCGCCTCGATCCGATTGGCCGCATCGCCGACCACATGCGCACCGGCCATCGACAGGTCGTCACTGAAGATCACCCCGTCAAAGCCCAGTTCGCCACGCAGGATGTCCTGCAACCAACGGCGCGAGAACCCGGCCGGCTGGTTGTCTACCTGCGGATAGATGACATGCGCCGGCATCACTGCCGCCAGCTGCCCGCTGAGGCGGGAGAACGGCACCAGATCTGCCTGGCGCAGTTGCTCGAGGCTGCGCTCGTCCGTCGGAATGGCCACGTGGGAGTCCGCCTCCGCCCAGCCATGCCCGGGGAAATGCTTGCCACAGGCAGCCATGCCCGCTGCATTCATCCCGCGGATGAAGGCGCCGGCCAGCTGCGTGGCACGTTGCGGGTCGCCTTCGAACGCGCGGCTGCCGACCACAGCGCTACGCTGGTGATCCAGGTCGAGCACAGGGGCGAAGCTCAGGTCCAGGCCAACCGCCAGCACCTCAGTGGCCATCAACCAACCGCACTGCTCGGCGAGGTACTCGGCATTGGCGTTATCGGCGATCGCGCGCATGGCTGGCAGGCGCACGAAGCCCTGACGCAAACGCTGCACACGCCCACCTTCCTGGTCGACGGCCAGAATCAGATCGGGACGAATGGCGCGAATGGACGCGCACAGTTCACGCACCTGGCGCGGGCTGTCGATGTTGCGGGCAAAGATGATCAGGCCAGCCACTTCCGGCTGGCGCAGGAGCTGGCGGTCTTCGGCGGTCAGCCATTTACCGGCGATATCCACCATCAGGGAGCCTTGCAGGCTGACGGTCATAGGCAATCCTTCATTACAGACTTAAAGAAGCCCACTGGGGGCATGCGGCCTCCTCGATACGCACCGGGCAATGCGCCGGTACGCGCTCGAACAGGCCAAGCAGATCGGTGTTGCGCAGGCGAATACAGCCATGGGACAGCGGTATGCCCAAGGGTTCCGTGTCGGGCGTGCCATGCAGATAGATATAGCGGCGGAACGTGTCCACGGCGCCCAGACGGTTGACCCCGGCCTCGCAACCGCTGAGCCAGAGGATGCGGGTAAGCACCCAGTCACGCCCGGGATGCTGTGCGTGCAACGCCGGCGACCAGACCTCACCGGTCCAGCGCCGCCCACGCAGCACGGCATTGAGCGGCAAGCCCGCCCCGATCCTCGCTCGCACCTGGTGCAGGCCGCGTGGCGTGCAGCCGGAGCCATTGCGCTCACCGGCGCCATTGCGTGCGGTCGACACCGCCAGGCGCACGCACAACTGCCCATTGGCAAAGCCATAGAGGCGCTGGTCAGCGAGGGAAATGTGCAGGAGATCGAGGTCGGGCATGGGCGCTAGCTTAGCCCAAGCGCCCTGCCCCGCCCAGCCTTCAGGCCTTGGCGGTGGTGCTGGCGGTTTTACTGCGCGGGCGCAACTGTGCGGTGGCCATCGCCTCGTCGGTGACACCGCTGTCGGCGCGCATGCCAGCGGCCAGGAACGGCACCATCAGGCGCATGACCTGCTCTATGGAGGTGTTGATACCAAAGTCGGTTTCGGCAATGGCGCGCAATGCCTTGATGCCGGACATGCTGAACGCCGCGGCACCGAGCATGAAGTGCACGCGCCAGAACAGTTCGAGCGCAGGGATGCGTGGCGCGGCTTCATTGACCAGCAACATGTAGCGGCGGAACACCTTGCCATACATGTCTTCCAGGTAGCGCCGCAGGTGCCCTTGGCTCTGGCTGAAGGCCAGGCCCAGCAGGCGCATGAAGATCGACAGGTCGTTGTTGCTGCGTGGCTGCACCACCAGTGCCTGCTCCACGAGCATTTCCAGCAGCTCTTCGAGGCTGGGCTTTTGTTCCGGCTTGGCCTGGCGACGCTCCAGCTCACGTTCGAGGCTGGCGCAGAACGGCCCGAGGAAACGGGAAAAGACCGCCTGGATCAGCGCCTTCTTGGAGCCGAAATGATAATTGACCGCCGCCAGGTTGACCCCGGCCTTGCTGGTAATCAGCCGCAACGAGGTTTCCGCGAACCCCCTTTCCGCGAACAATTGCTCGGCAGCATCGAGAATGCGTTCAACGGTTTCCGATTGGGCCATGACTACTCCGCCAGACAGACAAACAGGTGTTTGAAACATACGTTTCAGGCCTGCGGATGTCAAGGCTCGGTGACTGTGCGGTCGCCATTAGAAAGCCCCGAGCTGCAAGCTGCAAGCCGCAAGAGGGGTGCGCGCCGCTTTTTCTTGTCGCGTGGAGCTTGCAGCTCATCCAGTACTGTATATAATCCCAGTCACTGTATAAAAAGACAGAGCGCCCGCCATGTTGAAACTGACGCCCCGCCAAGCCGAAATCCTGGCATTCATCAAACGTTGCCTTGAAGACAACGGCTTCCCGCCGACGCGCGCAGAGATCGCTCAGGAGCTGGGCTTCAAGTCGCCCAACGCCGCCGAGGAGCACCTCAAGGCCCTCGCGCGCAAAGGCGCGATCGAGATGACCCCAGGCGCATCCCGCGGCATCCGCATCCCCGGTTTTGAAGCCAAGGCCGAAGAAAACGGCCTGCCGATCATCGGCCGGGTAGCAGCCGGTGCACCGATCCTTGCCGAGCAGCACATCGAACAATCTTGCAACATCAATCCATCCTTCTTCCACCCCCGCGCCGACTACCTGCTGCGCGTACACGGCATGAGCATGAAGGACGTCGGCATCTTCGACGGCGACCTGCTGGCCGTGCACACCTGCCGCGAGGCCCGTAACGGGCAGATCGTCGTCGCCCGTATCGGCGACGAAGTGACCGTCAAACGTTTCAAACGCGAAGGCAGCAAGGTCTGGCTGATCGCCGAAAACCCCGATTTCGCCCCCATCGAAGTCGACCTGAAAGAGCAGGAAATGGTGATCGAAGGTTTGAGTGTCGGCGTAATTCGCCGCTGAACCAGGAGGCGTCATGCAACAGTTCGTCCAAGCACAACAGCAGGTACAGCTTCCTTTGTTCGAAGCCTTCCTCGCCCAACCGGTACTGCCAGGCCTGAAGGCCAGCGAGCAGGCGCGCAAGAACAGCGAACCGGACCTGTTCAGTGAACTGTCCCTGCGTGGCGCACCCGAACATTGCCAGACCTTGCTGGCACCGGTGCTACGCGAACTGAGCGAAGAGCAAGAGGCCCGCTGGCTGACGCTTATCGCACCGCCGGGCAGCCTGACCCAGGCCTGGTTGCGCGATGCCGGCCTCAACCGCGAGCGCATTCTGCTGCTGCAGCCGCGCGGCAATCAGAGCGCACTGCAACTGGCCTGTGACGCCCTGCGCCTTGGCCGTAGCCACACGGTTGTCAGCTGGCTTGGCAGCGTAAATGCCACCGCGCGACAGCAACTGTTGCGTGCAGCCAGTGCCGGAAACGCACAAAGCCTGAACATCCGCCTCGGCTGATGTTCAGGCTTTGCCTGTAACCCGAAACAACCTGGGTGTCAGTGAAGTACGCGCGGCCCTTCGTCGCGCTCGAGTTCGCCATCCATGAGGCGCCCCGCCATCTGCACGCCCACGCTCAGCATGGCCTTGGCAACCTCAACGTGTTGCCCCTGCAGGAATACCTTGGCGTCTTCCGAGAAATCCAGGGTTACCAGGGAGCCTTCGTCCTCGGCACGACGCAGTTCGATTCGGCCATCAGGCAACTCGACAATTTCTAGAAAAGACGTAGACATAAAGGGCTGTTCTCCGCGAAAGGCCAGTATTGTACCAGCCAAGGCGAATATCAGCACTCACTCAACGCGTCACGGAATCGTCTCACCAGGCCTTTGAGGTTGTTGCGCCAGCTTTCCAGCTCTTCACGCGACAGTGCAGCCTGCTCGGGCTCGTCGAGATTGACGGCCTGGATGAGTGGCTGAGTGACATCGGTTTTCGCGGTTTTTTTCGCGACCGGTGGTCGGAACAAATCGGCATAAGCGGTGAGCAATTGTGCCAGCCAGGTTTCCCGCTGCCTGGCCAGTTCCAGCAACTCAGCCACCTCGGGGATGGCGATGTCATTCAGGGCGTCATCGGCGAGCAATTGCTCGACACTGGGCGCGGCCGGCAGGCGGTAGAAGCCGCCAATCTCGTGACACAAGCCCAGTAGCGCGCCATACAGGTGGAACAGCGCAGATTCGCGCTCGGCCTGCGCCAGGCCTTGTGCATTCATGGCCTGGCTGTCGACAGCCTTGGCCATGGACTCAAGGGCAAGGCCGGCGAAGAAGAGCTTCTGGTTGGTGCGGGTGTAGAGTTCCTGGGCCATCTTGAGTGACCTCCCTAAGGCTGCAAGGCGAATACCTGCAGTTTCAGGGATCGGCGTGTACTTGTCACCAATGAATTGGGGCCGCTAAGCGGCCCCAATTACATCACTGAAACGATCAGCGCTTGTCTTCAACCTTCCAGGCATTACCGTCGTAGAACGCCTTCCACCCGGTAGGCTTGCCATCGACCTCGGACTGCACGTATTGCTCTTTGGTCTTGCGGCTGTAGCGGATCACTGCCGGGCGACCCTCGGGGTCTTTCTGCGGCGCATCGCACAGGAAGTGGTACTTGGGGTCGATCTCATGCTTGTGCGGCACGATCTCCAGCACCAGCGGCGCACGGGTCTCGCGATTCTTGGGGAACTGGCTGGCTGCCAGGAACAACCCAGAAGCACCGTCACGCAGCACGTAGGTGTCGTCGACCTTCTCGCACTTGAGCTCTGGCATGTCCACCTTGTCCATCTTCGGTGGTGCCGCCTCGCCACTCTTGAGCAGCTTGCGGGTGTTCTTGCACGCAGGGTTGGTGCAACCGAAGAACTTGCCGAACCGGCCGGTCTTGAGCTGCATCTCGCTGCCGCACTTGTCACACTCCAGGCTCGGCCCTTCGTAACCCTTGATGCGGTAACTGCCCTCTTCGATCTCGTAGCCGACGCAATCAGGGTTGTTACCGCAGATATGCAGCTTGTGCTTCTCGTCGAGCAGGTAGGCATCCATGGCCGTTGCGCAGATCGGGCAGCGGTGCTTGCCCAACAGCACGCGCGACTCCGATTCACCTTCGTCGTCCGCAGCGATTTCATCGCCCGGCACCAGGTTGACCGTGGCCTTGCAGCGCTCTTTGGGCGGCAGGCTGTAACCCGAGCAACCCAGGAACACGCCAGTGGAGGCCGTCCGGATCATCATCGGCCGCCCACATTCCTTGCACGGAATGTTGGTCATGGTCGGCTGGTTGGCACGCATGCCGCCTTCGGCTGATTCTGCCGTCAGCAGTTTCTTGCTGAAGTCGCCGTAGAACTCGTCCAGAACGTTCTTCCAGTCACGCTCGCCCTGCGCCACGTCATCCAGGCTCTCCTCCATGACGGCGGTGAAACCGTAGTCCATCAGGTTGGCGAAGCTTTCCGACAAGCGCTCGGTAACGATGTCGCCCATCTTCTCGGAGTAGAAGCGGCGATTGTGCAGTGTTACGTAACCGCGATCCTGGATGGTGGAAATGATGGCTGCGTAGGTCGACGGGCGGCCAATACCGCGCTTTTCCATTTCCTTGACCAGGCTGGCTTCGGTAAAGCGCGCAGGTGGCTTGGTGAAGTGCTGACTGGGGTCGATCTGGATCAGCTTGAGCGCTTCACCCTGGACCATCTCGGGCAACACATCATCTTCGCCCGGCTTGCTCTGCTGAGGCAGCACACGGGTATAACCGTCGAACTTGAGGATGCGACCTTTGGCACGCAGCTCGAAATCACCGGCAGCCACGGTCACACTGGTGGACAGGTACTGCGCAGGCGGCATCTGGCAGGCGAGGAACTGGCGCCAGATCAGCTCGTACAGGCGCTCGGCGTCACGCTCCATGCCGCTGAGCTTGGTTGGGTGCGTGTTGACGTCGGAAGGACGAATCGCTTCGTGGGCCTCCTGAGCGCCTTCTTTGCTGCCGTACACCAGCGGTGCTTCGGGCAGGTACTGCTTGCCGAACTCACGCTCGATGTAGCTGCGCGCCATGTCCAGCGCGTCGACCGACAGGTTGGTCGAGTCGGTACGCATGTAGGTGATGTAGCCCGCTTCGTATAGCCGCTGAGCCATCATCATGGTCTTCTTCACGCCGAAGCCCAGGCGGTTGCTTGCAGCCTGTTGCAGGGTGGAGGTGATGAACGGTGCCGACGGCTTGCTGCTGGTCGGGCGGTCTTCACGCTTGAGCACGCTGTAGCTGGACGCCTTGAGCTTGCTCAGTGCAGCCATGGCCTGCGCTTCGTTCAGCGGCTTGAAGGCCTCGCCTTTCTCGCGGGTCACCTCGAAACGCACCTTGGCGTCCTTGGCAGTGCCAAGGTCGGCGTGCACCTCCCAGTACTCTTCGGGGATGAAGGCACGGATCTCGCGCTCACGCTCGACCACCAGTTTCACGGCCACCGACTGAACACGCCCGGCCGACAGGCCACGGGCGATCTTGGCCCACAGCAGTGGCGAGACCATGTAGCCCACCACGCGATCAAGGAAACGGCGCGCCTGCTGGGCATTGACACGATCGATATCCAGCTCGCCGGGCTTCGAGAACGCATCCTGGATGGCTTTTTTGGTGATTTCGTTGAACACCACACGCTTGTAGCGGGTGTCGTCGCCACCGATGGCCTCGCGCAGGTGCCAGGCGATGGCTTCCCCTTCGCGGTCCAAGTCGGTCGCGAGATAGATGGTGTCAGCATCCTTGGCCAGGCGGCGCAACTCTTCGATCACCTTTTCCTTGCCAGGCAGGATCTCGTACTTGGCCTTCCAGCCGTGCTCGGGGTCGACGCCCATGCGCGCCACCAGCTGGCGACGGGCCTTCTCTTTCGGCGACAGGGCCGGCGCCTCACCCGCAGCCTTGCCACGCTTGGCGGCCGGCTCTTTGCTGGCGCTGGCCGAACCGCTGGTGGGGAGGTCACGGATGTGGCCGATACTCGACTTCACCACGTACTGGTTGCCCAGGTACTTGTTGATGGTCTTGGCCTTGGCCGGGGATTCCACAATGACCAGCGATTTGCCCATGGATCGGAGTATTCCTGAATCTGAAGATGAAAAACGCGTCAGGTGCCGGACGCGGCACCGCTATATATAGTGGCAATAGAGTGAGGTCAAGCGCGGTCGTTCACTCGTGCGCCTTGCCAAGCCGTTCAGGCAACCCTTCTTCGGCCTTGACCAAAGCAAAGCGTGGCACCTGCTCGCCGTCAACCTCGACCGACTCCTGGAACATCGAAAGTGGTCGTACCCAGAAGCTGTGGTCACCATACAGGCATTGGTAGAAAACCATCCACTCTTCGCTTTCGGAGTGCCGTGCGACACTGAAGACACGGTACTCAGGCCCTTTGTAATGCCGGTATACGCCTGGTTGTATCTGCATGTCGCCTTCCCTCTTGAAACAAATTCTGTAAAAAAACAAAAGCCGGGGCACAAGGCCCCGGCTGCTGTCCCGCTACGCGATCAGACGCGTTCGAAGACAGTGGTGATGCCCTGACCGAGGCCGACGCACATGGTGGCCACGCCCAACGTACCGCCATTTTGCTTCATGACGTTGAGCAGGGTGCCGGAAATGCGTGCCCCGGAGCAACCGAACGGGTGGCCCAAGGCAATGGCGCCGCCGTGCAGGTTAACCTTCTCATCCATCTTGTCGAGCACTTTCAAATCTTTGAGCACTGGCAGGGCCTGTGCAGCAAAGGCTTCATTGAGCTCGATGAAGTCGATATCGGCCATGGTCAGCCCGGCACGCTTCAGGGCTTTCTGGGTCGACGGCACAGGGCCGTAGCCCATGATTGCCGGGTCCACGCCAGCCACTGCCATGGAGCGGATCACCGCCAACGGCTGGATACCGAGGTCCATCGCACGCTGGCCAGACATGACGATCATGCACGAAGCGCCATCGGTAATCTGCGACGAAGTACCGGCTGTGACCGTACCACCTTTGGGGTTGAACGCAGGCTTGAGCGATGCCAGGCCTTCAAGGGTGGTTTCCGGGCGAATGGTCTCGTCGAAGTCGAAGACCTTCAGGAAACCGTTCTCGTCATAGCCCTGCATCGGGATGATCTCGTCCTTGAACTTGCCTTCGACCGTCGCCTTGTGTGCGAGCTGGTGCGAACGCAGGCCGAACAGGTCCTGTTGCTCACGGGTGATGCCGTGCATCTTGCCGAGCATCTCGGCAGTCAGGCCCATCATCCCGGAAGCCTTGGCAGCGTGCAAGGACAGGTGCGGGTTGGGGTCCACGCCATGCATCATGCTGACGTGCCCCATGTGCTCGACACCACCGACCACGAACACGTCGCCGTTGCCGGTCATGATCGCCTGGGCGGCGGTGTGCAGCGCGCTCATCGACGAGCCGCACAGGCGGCTGACGGTCTGGGCGGCCGAGGTGTGCGGGATCTGGGTCATCAGCGACGCCATGCGGGCGATGTTCCAGCCCTGCTCCAGGGTCTGGTTGACGCAGCCCCAGACCACGTCCTCGACTTCTTTGGGGTCGACCTTGCCGTTGCGCTCCAGCAGCTTGCTGATCAGGTGCGCAGACATGTCTTCAGCACGGGTGTTGCGGTGCATGCCACCCTTGGAGCGGCCCATCGGGGTGCGACCGAAGTCGACAATCACCACGTCTCTTGGATTGAGGCTCATATCAATAATCTCGCTCTACTCTCTCAAAGGCGTTGGCTGCTCAGCTGAAGAAGCGCTGGCCGTTCTTGGCCATTTCGCGCAGCTTCGCGGTCGGGTGGTACAGCGGCCCCAGATCGGCGTACTGATCAGCCAGGGCAACGAATTCGGCCACACCGATCGAATCGATGTAACGCAGCGCACCACCACGGAACGGAGGGAAACCAATGCCGTATACCAGGCCCATGTCCGCTTCGGCAGCGGTTTCGACGATGCCGTCTTCCAGGCAGCGCACGGTCTCCAGGCACAGCGGGACCATCATCCAGTTGATGATGTCTTCGTCGGTGACTTCACGCTGCTCGAAGACGATCGGCTTGAGCACATCGAGCACGGTGGCGTCGAAGACCTTCTTCGGCTTGCCACGCTTGTCGGTTTCGTAAGCATAGAAACCCTTGCCGTTCTTCTGGCCCAGGCGATTGGCCTCATACAGGGCGTCGACGGCCGAGCGGCGCTCGTCCTTCATGCGGTCCGGGAAGCCTTCGGCCATCACATCGCGGCCGTGGTGGCCGGTGTCGATGCCGACCACGTCCATCAGGTAGGCCGGGCCCATCGGCCAGCCGAACTTCTCCATGACCTTGTCGATGCGCACGAAGTCGACACCAGCGCTGACCAGCTTGGCGAAGCCGCCGAAGTACGGGAACAGCACGCGGTTGACCAAGAAGCCCGGGCAATCGTTGACCACGATCGGGTTCTTGCCCATCTTCTTGGCGTAGGCCACGGTGGTGGCGACCGCCACTTCACTGGACTTCTCGCCACGGATGACTTCGACCAGCGGCATCATGTGCACCGGGTTGAAGAAGTGCATGCCGACGAAGTTCTCGGGGCGCTTGAGCGCCTTGGCCAGCAGGTTGATGGAGATGGTCGAGGTGTTGGACGCAAGGATCGCATCCTCTTTCACCTGGCCTTCCACTTCAGCCAGCACTGCCTGCTTGACCTTCGGGTTCTCGACCACGGCTTCGACGACGATGTCGACGTTGGCGAAATCACCGTAGGACAGTGTCGGGCGAATGGCATTGAGTGCCTCGGCCATCTTCGCCGGAGTCAGGCGGCCTTTTTCGACGCGGTTGCCGAGCAGCTTGGACGCCTCGTTCAGGCCCAGCTGGATGGCTTCCTCGCGGATGTCCTTCATCAGGATCGGGGTGCCCTTGACCGCCGACTGGTAAGCGATGCCGCCACCCATGATGCCGGCGCCGAGCACGGCAGCCTGCTTCACATCGTGAGCGATTTCGTCATGGGCCTTGGCTTTGCGCTTGAGCTCCTGATCATTCAGGAACAGGCCGATCAGGCTTTGGGCAACCGAAGTCTTGGCCAGCTTGGCAAAGCCTGCTGCCTCGACTTCCAGCGCCTTGTCGCGACCGAAATTGGCGGCCTTCTGGATCGACTTGATGGCTTCGACCGGCGCCGGATAGTTCGGGCCGGCCTGGCCAGCGACGAAGCCCTTGGCAGTCTCGAAGGCCATCATCTGCTCGATGGCATTGAGCTTGAGCTTTTCCAGCTTGGGCTGGCGCTTGGCCTTGTAGTCCAGCTCACCGCTGATGGCGCGCTTGACCAGGTCGAGGGCACCGGCCTGCAGCAGTTCAGGGGCGACGACGGCGTCGACCGCACCGACTTTCAGGGCGTCTTCAGCGCGGTTTTCCTTGCCGGCGGCAATCCACTCGATGGCGTTGTCCGAGCCGATCAGACGCGGCAGGCGCACGGTACCGCCGAAGCCAGGGTAGATACCCAGCTTGACTTCCGGCAGGCCGATCTTGGCAGAGGTGGACATGACCCGATAGTCGGCCGCCAGGCACATTTCCAGGCCGCCGCCCAGGGCGATGCCGTTGATCGCGGCAACGGTCGGCACGTCGAGGTCTTCGAACGCGTTGAAGATGCGGTTGGCTTCCAGATTGCCGGCAACCAGTTCGGCCTCGGGCAGCTTGAAGTTGTCGACGAACTCGGTGATGTCGGCGCCGACGATGAACACGTCCTTGCCACTGCTGACGATCACGCCCTTCACCGAGGCGTCGGCCTTTATGGCATCGACGGCCTGGCGCAGCTCGTCCAGGGTCAGGCGATTGAACTTGTTGACGGACTCACCCTTGAGGTCGAACTTCAGTTCGACGATGCCGCTTTCAAGAGCCTTAACCGTGATGGCTTTACCTTCGTAAATCATCAACTGATCTCCACGATATGGAAGCTGAACTGTACACGCCGATCGCTGGTGGAAAAGCAGCGCTTCGCTGCTCTTGCCCAGGCACACCCGTCAGCGCGCTAGTCGGGATTCTGGATGAGCGCTGTGACATACAAACGCTCAATTCATACGCCCGTTTGATTTGGGTATGCACACATTCTCCGAAAAGGTCGGCGTTGTCAAATGCTCACAGGCATGGTGGAAACGCGACTTTCCGGTCATTTTCTAGCGTCTGGGTATAAATCATGATGACAGTGATTGCTGATCATTCATGTCAGCGATTGACCACAAGAAGTAGACCGCAGCATTTTTCGATGCACACCGCTGCAGGTTGGCTACACTGCGACTGGCTTCAAGAATTTCCCGGCCTGCCTGGCCTTTTCTGCTCTGCAGAAACGACAAAGCGGCAACTTGGCATCTGCCCCTGATGGGGTCCTGCCAAGTTGCCGCTTTGTCGTTGAAACGATGTCAGGCGAGGGTTTCGAAGGCGTAGGCAATATCCTGCAACACAGATTTGTCACCCCGCTCGCTCCAGTACAGCGCGAGCATGCGCTTGTCGGCTTCGACCTTGTAAACAGTCCCCGGCAGCCGTGAGAAAACATCATTCAGGCGCGGTTCCTCACACACTTCACGCCATTGGTTCCACCACACACCAGGGCTGACCTGCCAGTAGCACCAGCTGTCTTCACGCCCACGCCGGCGCGCCCGGTGATACTGCGGGCAGGGGCTGGGCGGCTCTTTTTCCAGCCAGTGCGGCCACTGCTGCGGTGCCAGTTGCATGGCCAGCCCCATGCGCCGCGCCTCCAGGCGCAGGCTCATCTGCTCGCCTTGCTTGCGCGACTGGCGCAGCCAGGCAAACGGGCTGAGAATCAGCGCAAGGATTGACACCACCAGCAATACCGTCATATCTGTAGATCCCATAAAGCGTTGCAAATGAGCGGGTTACTCGGTTTCACGCAAGACCCGCCCGAAGCGACCATACTTCTACTATCGCGATTGTCAGGAGTACAGCTCATGCCTTACGAACATCTTCTGGTCGCCGTCGACCTCACCGAAGAGTGCGACCCGGTGATCAAGCGAGCCATGAAGCTCGCCGAGCCCACAGGCGCCAAGGTCTCGCTGGTGCATATCGTCGAACCCATGGCCATGGCCTTTGGCGGTGACGTGCCAATGGACCTGTCGCAGCTGCAACAGCAACAGTTCGACCAGGCCAAGGAGCGCATGGAACGCCTGTTCAACAAATACCCCGAGATCAACCGCGGTGATTCTCACCTGACCTATGGCCAACCGCGCCAAGAAATTCATCAGCTGGCCAAGGAGCAGAACTGCGACCTGATCGTGGTTGGCAGCCATGGCCGCCATGGCCTGGCGTTGCTGCTGGGTTCAACGGCCAATGACGTGTTGCATGGCGCGCCGTGCGATGTACTGGCGGTGCGGTTGCAGAAGAAGGAATGATCCAGGCTGCCCGGCCTCGTCGCCGGCAAGTCGGCTCCCACAGAGATCCTGGGGGAGCCGGCTTGCCGGTGATGAGGCCAGGACTGACTTAGCCTTCCAGCTCGGCCCAGCGCTCTACCAAAGCATCCAGCTCGCCCTGCATCTGCTCCAGCTTGGCCAGCACCGCCGAGGTCTCTTCGATCGGCCGCTGATAGAAGCCCGGCGCGTTGACCTCTTCCTGGGCCGCCGCCATACGCTGCTCGACCGCATCGATCTGCCCAGGCAGCATCTCCAGCTCGCGCTGCAGTTTGTAGCTGAGCTTCTTCTTCGAGGCATCCGCTGCGGCTGCGGCTGGCGCCGGAGCCACCTGCTCGTCCTGCTTCTCCACCACCGCACTGTTGAGCTCGGATTTGCCACCCTTGCTCTCGGTCACGCCCAACAGCTTCGGCGAACCGCCCTGGCGGATCCAGTCCTCGTAGCCGCCAACATATTCACGCACCTTGCCCTCGCCCTCGAACACCAGCGTGCTGGTGACAACGTTGTCGAGGAAGGCCCGGTCGTGGCTGACCATCAGCACGGTGCCCTTGTAATTGCACAGCACCTCTTCAAGCAGCTCGAGGGTTTCGACGTCCAGGTCGTTGGTCGGTTCGTCCAGCACCAGCAGGTTGGCCGGTTTGCTGAACAGCTTGGCCAGCAGCAGGCGCGCACGCTCACCGCCCGACAACGCCTTGACCGGCGTGCGCGCACGCTGGGGGCTGAACAGGAAATCGCCCAGGTAGCTGAGCACGTGACGGTTCTGGCCGTCGATTTCAATGAAATCGCGGCCCTCGGCCAGGTTGTCGATCACGGTTTTTTCCAGATCGAGCTGGTGGCGCATCTGATCGAAATAGGCGACTTCCAGTTTGGTGCCGCGCTCGACCTTGCCCGAGGTAGGCTCCAGGTCACCGAGCATCAGCTTGAGCAGCGTGGTCTTGCCGGTACCGTTGGCGCCCAGCAGGCCGATGCGGTCCTGGCGCTGCAGGACCATGGAGAAGTCCTTGACCAGCATCGGCCCTCCAGCGTGGTGGAAGCTGACATTCTCCAGCACCATCACCTGCTTGCCGGATTTCTCGGCGGCCTCGATCTGGATGTTCGCCTTGCCCTGGCGATCCCGCCGCTCGCTGCGCTCGACACGCAAGGCCTTGAGTGCGCGCACGCGGCCTTCGTTACGGGTACGGCGGGCCTTGATGCCCTGGCGAATCCACACTTCTTCCTGGGCAAGACGCTTGTCAAACAGCGCGTTGGCCGTCTCTTCGGCGGCCAGCGCCGCTTCCTTGTGCACCAGGAAACTGGCGTAGTCACCGTTCCAGTCGATCAGCCCGCCGCGATCCAGTTCAAGGATGCGGGTTGCCAGGTTCTGCAGGAAGGAACGGTCGTGGGTAATGAACAGCACCGCCCCGTTGAAACCGCGCAGGGCCTCTTCGAGCCAGGCGATGGCACCGATGTCCAGGTGGTTGGTCGGCTCGTCGAGCAGCAGCAGATCGGGTTCTGACACCAGCGCCTGCGCCAGCAGCACGCGGCGGCGCCAGCCACCGGACAGCTCGGCCAGGGTTTTGTCGGCAGGCAGTTGCAGGCGGCTCAAGGTGCTCTCCACCACCTGCTGCAGGCGCCAGCCGTCACGGGCTTCGAGCTCGTGCTGAACATGCATGAGTTTTTCCAGGTCATCGTCGCCCTGGATGTTCTGGCTCAGGTGGTGGAATTGGGCAAGCAGTTCGCCAACGCCATCCAGGCCTGCGGCCACCACGTCGAACACTGTCCGCTCGTCAGCCACTGGCAGTTCTTGCGGCAGTTCGCCGATCTTCAGGCCAGGTGCGCGCCAGATCTCTCCGTCGTCGCCCTTCTGCTCGCCCTTGACCAGGCGCAGCATGCTCGACTTGCCGGTGCCGTTACGGCCGATGATGCACACCCGCTCGCCACGGGCGATCTGCCAGGACACTTTGTCCAGCAGCGGCATCGCGCCGAATGCGAGGGACACATCGCTGAATTTGAGCAGGGTCATGTTCGTCTCCAGAAAGCGGGCGCGCATTCTACCTGAGTTGGCCCGTTCCGGCATTAAGTTGACCGCGCTGCCAGGGCATTGCGACATCCGGTCGAACTTAATGCCTTGATACAAGCACAGCGCTTTCACCCGCTGCCGGCAAACAGCTAAGCTAGAACAATAGCTTCCAACAGTGCTGGCTCCGCCGTCACTTTCCCATGGTTCAACTGCCCGGACGTATCATGCGCAGCCGCCTGTTACAGATTGCTTCCTGCCTGCTGCTTACCGCCGCCACCGCCAGCGCGGCACAGGCCATCGACCTCTCCCAGCAACGTCAGTACTACGACGAGGCCAAGCGTGCATTGGCCAAGGGCGACAAGGGCCCGTACCTGCGCTATGCCCAGGCCCTGCGCGACTACCCGCTGACGCCCTACCTGGCCTACGACGAACTGACCGCTCGGCTGAAAAGCGCCAGCAACCAGGAAATAGAAGCGTTCCTGGCCAAACATGGCGACCTTCCCCAGGCCAACTGGATGAAACTGCGCTGGTTGCGCTGGCTGGCCGAACGCGGCGAGTGGAACACCTTCGTCAAATACTATGACCCCAAGCTCAACTTCACCGAACTGGACTGCCTCAACGGCCAGTACCAGCTGAGCCATGGCCTGCGCGCCGAAGGTTATGCCAGCGCCGAAAAGCTGTGGAACGTGGGCAAGTCGCAACCGGCCGCCTGCGACACCCTGTTCGGCATGTGGGCCGCCGAAGGTCAGCTGACCGAGGCCAAGCGCTGGAACCGCGCCAAACTGGCAGCCCAGGCGCGTAACTACTCCCTGGCCAACAGCCTGGTCAAATCGCTGACCACGCTTGGCCCGCAAGGCCGCCTGTTAATCGATGTGGCGCAAAAGCCCGAACTGCTCAACCAGCCATCGCGCTTCACACCGGTCAACGAGGCCATGTCCGATGTCGTCAGCCTGGGCCTGCGCCGCCTGGCTCGCCAGGACCCGCAGCGTGCCATGGCGCTGCTCGACGACTATGCACAGCGCATGCACTTTTCCTCGGACGAAAAAGTCGCGATCGCTCGCGAAATCGGTTTGACACTGGCACGCCGCTACGACCCGCGTGCCCTTGACCTGATGACGCGCTACGACCCGCAGTTGCGGGACAATACGGTCAGCGAATGGCGTCTGCGCCTGCTGCTGCGCCTGGGCCGCTGGGAAGATGCCTACGAACTGACCAAGCGCCTGCCGCAGGACCTGGCCAGTACCAGCCGCTGGCAATACTGGCAAGCACGCAGCCTGGAACTGGCCCAGCCAAACAACCCGCAAAGCCTTCTGCTGTACAGGAACGTGGCACGCGAACGGGACTTCTATGGATTTCTCGCCGCCGACCGGGCGCAAACGCCCTACCAGCTCAACAACCGGCCACTGGTGCTGAGCCCGCAACTGGTCAGCAAGGTGCGTAACACTCCTGGAATCCAGCGTGCCCTGGAATTCCATGCCCGCGGCCAGATCGTCGACGGTCGCCGCGAGTGGTATCACGTCAGCCGACACTTCAGCCGCGACGAAATGGTTGCCCAGGCGCGCCTGGCCTATGACCTGCGCTGGTATTTCCCGGCCATTCGCACCATCAGCCTGGCCAAGTACTGGGACGACCTCGATATCCGCTTCCCGATGGCCCACCGCGACACGCTGGTGCGTGAAGCCAAGGTGCGCGGGTTGCACTCAAGCTGGGTGTTCGCAATCACACGCCAGGAGAGTGCCTTCATGGAGGATGCGCGCTCCAGTGTAGGTGCCAGCGGCCTCATGCAGTTGATGCCGGCCACAGCCAAGGAAACCGCGCGCAAGTTCAGCATTCCGCTGGCGTCACCGCGCCAGGTGCTCAACCCGGACACGAACATTCGGCTGGGCGCAGCCTATCTGAGTCAGGTACACGGCCAGTTCAACGGCAATCGGGTGCTGGCGTCGGCGGCGTACAACGCCGGCCCCGGGCGCGTGCGCCAATGGCTCAAAGGTGCCAAGCACCTAAGCTTTGACGTGTGGGTGGAGTCGATTCCGTTCGACGAGACGCGTCAGTATGTACAGAACGTGCTGTCTTACTCGGTGATCTACGGGCAGAAGCTCAATGCACCCCAGCCGTTGGTAGATTGGCACGAGCGGTATTTCGACGACATGTGAAGCAATGCCGCCTCTTCGCGGGCCAGCTCGCGAAGAGGCAGGTACTTGCTACCACTACTCCAGCACTTCGACTTCCATCCCCACCTCAAGCCGACCACGGCCATCCACCGCCAGGTTCTGCCCGAACAGGATGTCACCTTCGCGCTCGCGAAAGGTCTTGAGCGTGGCCAACGGCTCCCGGTCCGGGCTGCGCTCTCCGGTTTCAGGGTCCAGCGTGGTGAAGATGCACCGCACGCTCGGCTTGAGCACGCGAAACTCAAGCCCGCCAATACGAATGCGCTTCCAGCCATCTTCGGCAAACGGCTCTGCACCCTGCACCACCAGGTTCGGTCGAAAACGCAGCATCTCCATGGGCCGGCCAATGCGCCGGTTCAACTCCTGCAGCGACCCCTGGCCAATCAGCAATAACGGGAAACCATCGGGGAAAGCCGCCCTGTCGCTGTTCAAGCCATAACCGCTGGGCAGGTAGCGCGCCCGATGCTCGGGGCAGTGGACCAGTCGCACTGGCTTGCCGAGCAATTGCGATAGCCAGGCTGCGGCCTCATCGCCGGCATCCGGCACACGCAACGTGTCACGCCAGATGGTCACACCGCGCAGGCCGTCATCTGCAGGCGGCACCGCCACCTGCAGAGCTGGCAGGCCCGGGGCCTCCAGCAGCAGCGTACCTGCCGCCCCTTCGCCAGCCTTGAGCTGGCTGAGCTGCGGCCAGGCGCGCTGGGTGAGAAAGCGTCCGTTGTCTTGCTCGACCACCAGCCAGCGCCGGTCACCCGACAAACCCAGATTATCGACCAGTGAAGACTGCAGACATTGCGCCTGCCCCGACTTCACCGGATACCGATACAGCTCGCTCAGAAACATCCCTGCCTGCCTCGTGCCATGCCAACTGCCAGATTATACCCGGCAGCCGCAAGGATCACGCAGTGGTCGAATCCAGTAGCAAACGCTGCTTGACCACTTCGACCAAACGATCAGGCTGGAACTTGGAAAGGAAATTGTCGCAGCCGACTTTCTTGACCATGGATTCGTTGAAGCTGCCTGACAGCGAGGTGTGCAACACCACGTACAGCTTGCGTAGGCGCGCATCACTGCGGATTTCGGTGGTCAGCCGATAACCGTCCATTTCAGGCATTTCCGCGTCAGTGAACACCATCAGCAGTTTTTCGCACACATCTTCGCCTGCATCGGCCCAGCCCTTGAGCATGCGCAAGGCCTTCAGGCCGTCGCTGGCAACATGCAGTTTCATCCCCAGTTGCGAAAGGGTGTCACGCAGCTGCGCCAGCGCCACGCTGGAATCATCCACCAGTAGCACTTCGCGGCCACGGGCGCGAGCCAATATCGGGTCAGCGAGCTTGTCGTTGGAGACCTTCGCGTTGTAAGGCACGATCTCGGCCAGCACCTTCTCGACGTCAATGACCTCCACCAGCTTTTCGTCCACCTTGGTGATTGCCGTCAGGTAATGCTGACGGCCGGCACTGGAAGGCGGCGGCATGATGGCTTCCCAGTTCATATTGACGATGCGATCGACCCCACCTACCAGGAACGCCTGCACCGAGCGGTTGTACTCGGTGACGATGATGGTGCTGTCTGGCCCCGGCTGCAGCGGGCGCATGCCGATTGCCTGGGACAGGTCGATGACCGGCAAGGTCTGCCCACGCAGGTTGACCACGCCACAGACAAACGCGTGGCGCTGCGGCATCAAGGTCAACTTGGGCAACTGCAGCACTTCCTGCACCTTGAACACGTTGATGGCGAACAACTGGCGCCCGGCCAGGCGGAACATCAGGATTTCCAGGCGGTTCTCACCCACCAGTTGCGTTCGTTGGTCTACCGTGTCGAGAATGCCAGCCATTGGAAAACCCCCAGGCTCAAGTCGGAATAATGTGAGTTCATCCACCCTATATCGGCGGTTGCGTACGCAGCTTGACCCTTGAGCGAAAATGCTTCGCGGGCCAATTGATATCACATTAACATCATGCTTTACTGCAGCCAGTCAGCCTTGGGCCCATTGCCTGGAGCAGCTGTCGCCCCCCTAGAGCAATATCAGGGAAACCCTTAGCGTCAACCGGGTGCAACCTGATGTTCGCGCTATCCTTTAGCCATTAATGTGACGCCATTCTCACTGCATGAATGGAGTCAGGCTTTTGCTAGCGAACGACACGGCTTGGCCATCACCCGCTCCCGCGCTGCGGCCCGGGGCCTCATGATGGACAGTTCAGCTTTCGACAGCAGCGCCCTGCAGGACTTTCTGCTGGATGCGCAAGTGTTGCTGACCCAGTCCCAGGAGTGCCTTCAGCACCTGGAACTGATCGCCAATGACCCCGACGCCTGCCATTGCCTCATCAACACCCTCGATACTCTTGCCCGGCGCGCCAGCGGCCTGGGGCTGCTTGAAGTCGCCCAATACGCCTCTGCCTTGCAGCAACTGCTCGCTCCAGCCTGCAGGCAGTTGCACCTGCACAATCATGCTTTGCCTGCATTGGCGGCCTGCCTGACCCTGCTGGCCTGGCAACTGGAGCTTGTCGATGCGCACACCGGGCGGCTCGCCCTTGATGCCAGCGAACAAACCAACTTGCTTGCCGAACTGGCAAAAGCACTGGACCAGCCATTGCCGCAAACGTGTGCGCCTTGACAGGAAACCCGTAGCGAATGTGCTGGCACGCACCAGGCCGGCCCCATGGCCAGTCGCCCAACTTGCGCAGATAAACGCACTAGCAGTCATTGACGGTTTGCAACTAAGGCGACGGTGCTTTACCGAATCAGGATCCAACTTGTGAAGGGCTGAAAGTTGCCACACCCTGTTCTACCGGGATTCGCGCAAGTTGAACCGAGCAGGCCAATCGATGGTGGCTATTTGCTGCTCAAATCAGGCATCGCTCCCCCCTGATCGCCCCGCAAACCTTGAGGTTTCAAAGCATTCCCCGCTCGCGACCAAACCGGCCTGAAGTGATACCATGCGCACTAACAAATACCGGTCACCCGTATATGGATCGCCTCAACGCGCACTTGGCAAATATTGAAAGCACCACGCCAAAGCCTGCGGCAAGACATGCGCAAGGCCTCCATCAGCAAGGTTACAGTGGCTTCCCCTCTATGCTCCCACGCTTGAAGAATGCTCTGCGTTGCCGCTCCCTCGCCACTGTGCTGCGCTGGGCGACTGCATTGCTGTGCGTGGCGTCGCTGTTTGCCAACCTGCTGCTGTTCACCGGCGGCCATGCCATACCGGCCAGCCTGATGCTGTTGCATCTGATAGCAATGTTCGGGGTCGGCTGGCACCTGAGCCAGGGTGCCAGGTCTATCAGCTTGCGCCCGGCAGAACTGGCCGATCGCATGCTCAAAGTCCAGGAAAGCGAACGCCAGCACCTTAGCCGCGAACTGCATGACGACATCGGCCAACTGCTGACCGCTGCCAAATTGCAGCTGGAGTGGTTGCAGCGGCGGCTGCCAAGCGATTTGCAGACGCAATGCGGCGCCCTGCACAGCACACTCGATGACACCCTGAGCAAGGTGCGTGACGTCTCTGCCATCCTCAATCCCCGGCAGTTGGTCAGCCTTGGCCTGGAAGCCAGCCTGCGTGCCCATCTGGTGCGCACGCTAGGCAGCACCGACATGCATTGGAGCCTGGAATGCCATCAAAGGCTGGGTGGCATTTGCGAGGAGGTGACCATGGCTGCTTTTCGCATCGCGCAAGAGGCGGTCACCAACATATTGCGCCATGCCAAGGCGCGCAACCTGACCATCCGCCTGCAGCGCAGCCCCACCGGCCTGAGCTTGTCGATAGAGGACGATGGCCAAGGCTTCATCCCCGCCGCCAATCCGGCTGAGGCAGGCCAGCGCGGCATGGCTGGCATGCAGGAGCGTGCCACAGCGCTCCAGGGCACACTGAAAATTACCAGCCAGCTTGGCCTCGGCACCCGGATCGAGGTCTTGTTCCCATGGCCACCACGCACCCATGAACGCGCCAGGACACCTGCTATCCGATGACCTGTAGACTGCTGCTGGTCGATGACCATTCGCTGATTCGAGCCGGGGTCCGTGCCCTGGTGTCTGACATACCCGGCTACACCGTGGTCGGCGAAGCCGACGATGGCGGCCAACTGCTCGAGCAAGCCCAGCAACTGGCGCCCGACATCGTGCTGCTCGACATTTCCATGCGCTCGACCAGCGGCCTCGATGCCCTCACCCTGCTGCGCGCCTCTGGCAGCACCTGCAAAGTACTGATCCTGTCCATGCACACCGACCCGGACCTGATCATGCGCGCCCTGGAAAGCGGCGCCCACGGCTACCTGCTCAAAGACGCCACCGCAAAGGAGCTGGAGCAGGCACTGGCCGCACTACGCAGTGGCGAGCGCTACCTCAGCCCGGCCATCGCCCACACGGTGATCAACCAGGCGCTGATGCGTGCGCAGCAGGGCAAGCAGCCAAACATCGACCGCCATAACCTCACTGCACGGCAACTGGAAATCCTGCGCCTGATCGTACGGGGCAAATCCACTCGCGAAATCGCTGCCGGGCTTGCCCTTTCGATCAAAACGGTGGAAACCCATCGCTCGCAGATCATGAAACGCCTGCAGATCTACGATGTCGCCGGGCTGGTACTGTTTGCCGTGCGCGAGAAAATCATCAGCCTGGATGACTGAGCAGCGGCGAGTTTGGCGGCAGATGCAGGCGCAGCGCCGCAGGCAGGGCCTCGAAGCGCAGGCTGTCAGCCTGTAACGGCTCACCATCGAGGTTGATGTCCAGGCCTTGGGAGCTCTTGATCTCTACCCAGGGCAAGCGCGCACGAACGAACAGCCCTTCGCCGGCCAGCAGCTCACGCAGCGCCCCCACCACTTCTTGCGGTGCCGGCAGGATAGCGATGTCGAGCAGGCCGTCATCCACCAGGGCATCGGCGCACAATACCTGACCGCCACCTGCCTGGCGGCCATTGCCGATGCCCAGCGCCAGCAAGTCACCCTGCCAGTGGAAGTCCGGGCCTTTCAGCTCCACCGACGCGGCCTGCAACTCACTGAAGCGCGACAGCCCGGTGAACAGGTAGGCCGCTGCGCCCAGCACTTTTTTGAGGTCCTCGGAGGTGTTTGCCGTGACCTGACTGCCAAACCCGCCCGTGGCCATGTTCAGAAACATCTGGTCGCCAACCTTGCCCAAGTCGATTGGCCGTGCCGGCATATCCAGCAGCGCCAGCGCCTCAGCCGGCTGCAATGACACACCAGCGGCTTTGGCGAAATCATTGGCGGTACCCAAAGGCAGCAATGCCAGGCTGGCCTGAGTATTTGCCTGCCCCATGGCTTCGGCCACATCGCGCAAAGTACCGTCGCCGCCTCCTGCGACCACATGGGTGTAGCCAGCCGCCAGCGCCTCGGCAACCAGCCGCTGGGCATCACCTGCTTCCCAGGTCACCCGCACATCCAGCGTCCAGCCCCGCTCACGCTGGGCGAGGACGGCCTTGCGCACATCTTCGTTCATCGCCTGCTTGCCGTGCAGGATCACCATTGCCTTACCCATCACGCTTCTCCCAAGGGACCGCTCATTGCAGATCTCGACCACAGGCGCAGGCAGATTGCTGCATGCACCGGCTGATCATGCGCCAACGCCAGACACCCATGTGAACAAAAACCGGTCAGGCCCACATCAACAGGATTGAAAGCTTCGGCCATCAGGCGCATGATCGACAAATATTTGGCCAAAACCGATAAGGCACAATAAACAAGTCGGTTTTTTGACTTTTTGCCGCCAGAGCCTTGGCAGTTCGCAAGCTGCCCATTAGCGCTACGTGCAGCGCCCGAGTCGAGACTGTGAAATGAGCGTTCTCATCCCCTGCATGATCGACACAAGCGAGTACCTGGGCGAAGACGATAGCGTGGGCTTTACTCAAATGTATGGACGCGTCCCGGTTGTAGCCATTGGCTGACTGCCCACGGGCGCGTTTTTTGTCTGCAGCCTTTAGCGAGGATTGTGGTTCATGCGCATACTCTGGACGCTGCCCTACCTACCCTGGCCAACCACCAGCGGCAGCAAGACCCGGCAATACCACCTGCTGCGCGCCCTTGCGCAGCACGGGCACCGGATCACCTTGCTGGTGCAGTCGAAAGTCCCGCTGAACGATGCCACCCGCGAAACGCTGGAGCCACTGGTCGAGCGGCTGATCGTGCTACCCCGCCGGGCGCTGCACAGCCCGCTCAACCTGCTGGCCTCACCGATCATCGACTACCCCATGCGGGCAATCATCAATGGCTTGGCGCCCTGCCTGCGCCACCGCTTCGAGCAGTTGCTGGACGAGCCCTGGGATGTCATCCAGATCGAGCACAGCTACGGCTTCCAACCCTTCGAAAAAGCCCTGCAGGCCCGCGGCCTGCCCTACATGCTCAGCGAACACACACTCGAATCGGTGATGGGCGCCGCCTGCCATGATCGCCTGCCACTTTGGCTGCGCCCGCTCAATGCGTTCGACCGTTGGCGCTATCGTCGCTGGGAGCAACGCGTACTCTGCCAGCCCACCGAAGTGGTTGCGGTGAGCACCCATGACGCCGAACTGATAAGCCAGATCAGCGGGCGCCCAGTGAACGTAGTGGTCAACGGTGTGGATTGCGAGTATTACCAACAGGTATGTCCCGCACTGCACAGTCAGCGACTGCTGTTCGTCGGCAACTTCGAATACGGTGCGAACCTTGAGGCCATCGAATGGGCGCTGGAAGAAATCCTGCCGCAGGTGTGGATGAGCAACCCTGCGGTGCGCCTGGCCATAGCCGGGCATGCCATGCCGGCCTCATGGAAGCTGCACTGGAACGATCCCCGCATCGAATGGCTGGGTTATCGCCCTGACCTTCGCGAACTGCAGCGGCGCTCGGCGCTGTTCTTCGCCCCTCTGCGATACGCCGGCGGCTCCAAAGTCAAGATTCTCGAAGCCATGGCTGCCGGGCTGCCGGTGATCACCACCAGCAAGGGCGTTTCAGGCCTTGCCGTGAACAACGGCGAGCATTACCTGGGCAGCGATGACGGTGACCAGTTGGCACTGCTGATTACCCAACTGCTCAACCAACCCTGGCGCATGTGCCAACTGAGCGAGGCCGGCCGCCAGTTTGCCCGGCATCGTCATGACTGGAGCGTGGCGGCGCAGCAACTGGAGAACGTGCACATGCGCCTGACCCAGTCAGCGCCTGCCACCGCCCCGCAACCTATAGACCCGTGGCTAGGGCGATCAACCAAGTAGTTCGCTCAACGGTATGAACGGTACGCTGTCACCCTGCTGCGGCGTGCTGCCTTCGCGCACCTCCACCAAGCCCTCAGCCCAGGCGGCGCTGCGCAACACGCCTGAGCTCTGGTTCTTGTAGATGCGCACCCGGCCGTTGTCGATCCGCGCCCGCAGGTATTCGCGACGGGTTCCGGCCTTGGGCCAATCGAAACCCGCAGGCACGTCGAAACGTAGCGGAGTGACTTCGGCAACCCCTTGGCGGCGCAGCAAGTAAGGGCGCGTGAGCAGGCCGAAGGTCACCAGCGTCGACGCAGGGTTGCCTGGCAGGCCGATCACCGGCACACCTTGATAATGCCCGAATGTCAGCGGCTTGCCTGGCTTGATCGCCAGCTTCCACAAGGCCAGCTCGCCCGCCTCACGCAGCGCCGCGCCCAGGTAATCGGCCTCGCCCACGGAAACTCCCCCGGTGGACAGGATCAGGTCGACATCACCCAGGCTGGCCAGGCACTGGCGAGTCCGCACCAGGTCATCAGGCAGGATGCCCATGTCGCGCACTTCACAGCCCAGGCGTTGCAACCAACTGACCAGCAGGCGGCGGTTGCTGTTGTAGATCTGCCCTGGGCCCAGTGGCAAACCTGGCTCGACCAGCTCGTCGCCGGTGGACAACACTGCCACCCGTACCCGACGCACCACCTGCAGTTGAGCATGCCCCAAGGTTGCGGCCAACCCCAGTTCGATCGGGCCCAGGCGCGTTCCTGCGACCATCACCTGTTCGCCCTGGCGTGTTTCCTGGCCTTGGGGACGGACATTCTGCTCAGGCTTGATCGGTTCGAGGAAACGCACCCGGCCATCCTCCAGCACCTCGGTGTTTTCCTGCATCTCGACGCAGTCGGCACCGGCCGGCAGCGGGGCGCCGGTGAAGATCCGCGCGCACGTGCCGGGCTGCAACGGCTCGGGCGCGTGCCCGGCAAAAATGCGCTGGCTGACGGGCAACGGCTGGCCTTGGCAATCGGCCAGGCGCAGTGCGTAGCCATCCATGGCACTGTTGGGCCAGGGCGGCAGGTCGAGCGAGGCAACCAGGTCGGTCGCCAGCACCCGGCCTTCGGCCTCGGCCAGCGGGACGGTTTCGGTGTCCTTGATCGGCGCGGCCTCGGCCAAGGCCAGCAGGCGCTCCAGCGCTTCTTCCACCGGCATCAATGGCCGGGCCTGCGGCGCCTCAGCCACGGCTTTCACAAGCCGCTGCCTGCTTCAGGTGCGCAACGAAATTGCACGGGCGATGGCGGGCATCGAGCTGCTCGGCAAGGATACCGTCCCAGCCAGTGCGCACAGCATTGGTCGAGCCCGGCAGGCAGCACACCAGCGTGCCGTTGGCCAGGCCGGCCAAGGCGCGCGACTGAACGGTCGACGTGCCGATGTCGGCAACGGAGATCTGCCGGAACAGCTCGCCGAAGCCTTCCACTTGCTTGTCCAGCAGGCAGGCCACGGCCTCAGGCGTACTGTCGCGCCCCGTGAAGCCGGTGCCACCGGTAATCAACACGACCTGCACGCGGTCATCGGCGATCCAGGTGGCAACCTGGGCGCGGATCTTGTAGAGGTCGTCCTTGAGCAGCTTACGCTCAGCCAGCTGGTGGCCCGCCGCAGTCAGGCGGTCGACGAACATCTGCCCGGAGGTGTCGGTTTCAAAGGTACGGGTGTCGCTGACCGTCAGCACGGCAATATTCAGGGCCACGAAGGGGGTATCTGCCTTGGCTTTCATGAGTGTTCATCGCAGGGGAAAGGGATGGCCGCATTTATATCACAGGCTGCCCTGCGGCAACCTTGACAGACCCAGGTCAATACTCAGCGATTGGCGCTATGCTGCACTCTAGAAGGAACTTGCGCAGACGCCTTGCGTCTTAACGTCATCTAGCACCATCGCACTGGAGAAACACGATGATTAAACGGACCCTTCCCGCCTTTCTGCTCGCCCTGGGCCTGGGCGCCCTCGCTGGCTGCGCCTCGCCAACCGTGATCACCCTGAACGACGGTCGTGAGATCCAGGCTGTGGACACTCCGTCCTTTGACGAGGACTCTGGCTTCTACGAGTTCGAGCAACTTGATGGCAAGCGTACGCGCCTGAACAAAGACCAGGTTCGTACCGTCAAGGAGCTCTGACCGAGCGCCCTGTTTTGAGCCTAAGCCCTTTTAACAACAAGGGCTTGCGTTCGAAAAAACCATGCAGTAGGATTTCGTTCATCGGAGTGTAGCGCAGCCAGGTAGCGCGTCTCGTTCGGGACGAGAAGGCCGCAGGTTCGAATCCTGTCTCTCCGACCAAATCCTTCAAAAAGCCCGCCATTGTGCGGGCTTTTTGTCATGCGCGATAAGCACTACGCGGTAAGCCGCGAAGTGACCTCACCCAACTGCCCCGACAGCCCATGCAGGCGCTGGCCCGCCTGCTCGGTGTGCTGCACTGCCTCCTGGTTGGCTGTGGCGATTCGGGTAATCTCGACCAGGTTGCGCGAGATGTCCTCGGCCACGCTGGTCTGCTCTTCAGCGGCCGTGGCGATCTGCCGGTTCATGTCACGGATGGCCTCAACCGCCGTGGTGATGCGCTGCAGCATCTGCCCAGCCTGCTGCACCTGCTCGGCCCCCTCCTCGCTGCGCTGCTGCCCGCTTTCGATGGCCTTGACCGCGTCCAAGGCACCAGACTGTACCGCCTCGATGATCTGATGGATTTCGGCGATCGACGCCGCCGTGCGCTGAGCCAGGCTGCGCACCTCGTCGGCGACCACCGCAAAGCCGCGCCCGGCCTCACCCGCACGGGCTGCTTCAATGGCCGCATTGAGCGCCAGCAGGTTGGTCTGCTCGGCGATACCACGGATCACTTCCAGCACCTTGCCGATGCGCGAACTGTCAGTTTCAAGATCGCGGATTACCGCCGCAGTACCTGCGATCTCCCGGTTGACCACGCCAATGATGTCGATGGTCTGCTGCATTACCCGCTCGCCAGCCTGGGCACTGTGGTCGGCTTCATCGGCCGCGCGCGCGGCTTCGGCGGCGTGACGGGCAACCTCTTGGGCAGTGGCGGACATCTCGTGCATCGCCGTGGCCACCTGATCGGTGCGCTGGAATTGGTCATGGGTACCGCGCGCCATGTCACCGGCGATGCTGCGCAGTTGGCCACTGGCGCCTTCGAGCTCTTGGGCATTGTCCTTGAGCCGGCCAACGGTTTCGGCAAGGAAATCACGCAAGGTATTGGCCGCACGCGCAAGGCGCCCCAGTTCATCCTCGCGACGGCTGTCGACCCGGGCGCCAAAGCGGCCCTGGCTCAATTGCGCTACGTACTCGATCAACTGGCTGATCGGCTCGATCAGGCTGCGGTTGACCCGCCACAGGCTGAGCAAACCGACCAGCAGTGCCGAACCGAGCATCACCAGCATACCCAGCCATACCGTGCGCTCGGCACTGACATTGATGCTGGCGGCGCGCTCACGGGCGTCGGCGCGCAATTGCTCGACCAACGCGCTCATCTGCTCGGTGGCAGCACGGTCGACACCTTTGACCGCCAGATCGCCAGCGACCGGGTCACCACCTGCGGCCAGAAACGCCTGGCGCCCCTGCGCGTAGGCCACACCCAATTGCCGATGGCTGTCACGCAGTTGCTGCAAAGGCTCCTTGAGCTTCTGATCACTGCTGTCGATCAGTTGCCCAAGCAACTGCTGAACCTGCTGCTCACGGGCCTGGAACTGCTGCCAGTACTTCTCCAGTTCGGCCGGCTGGCGGCCGCGCAGCAGCACGTTCTTCCACTCCTGCACCTGGATCTTGAACTGCAGGTTGGCTTCGTCGATCGATTGCGAGGCCTGCAGTGGTCCATCGACCAGCGTGGCATAACTGCGCACGCTGGAGGACAGAAACTGGAAGCACACCAAGGCAATCAGCAGCATCGCCGCCAGGCTGCCGCCGAGCAGGGTAAGAATTTGTACTCTGAGGGATTTACGCAACATCGCAGATCTCGGGAACAAGGAATGAGGAAACAACGCGCCGCTGGCAGCGCCGCCACAGACATCCATGTCCTCGTTCGCAGGCCAAAAAAAAGCTGCCATCAATCGATAGCAGCCAGGTCGAGCACTTACGCAACAGTTGAAGGGATAGTCTCAAGCAATTGCTACAAAAATGTTACAAGCCTTCGATGCGTCAACCTGCGTTGAACTGCAGCGAGGCCAGCCTGGCGTACAGCGGGCTCTTTTCGATCAGTTCACGGTGGGTGCCCACCGCCACCAGGCGCCCCTTGTCGATGACCGCGATGCGATCAGCATGCTGCACTGTGGCCAAGCGATGGGCGATGACCAGCGTAGTGCGGCCCGCCATCAGGCTCGGAAGCGCCTGCTGGATCAAGTGCTCGCTCTGCGCATCGAGGGCGCTGGTGGCTTCGTCGAGCAGCAGGATCGGCGCATCCACCAGCAACGCCCGCGCAATCGCCAGACGCTGCCGCTGCCCGCCCGACAGGCCAATACCACCCTCGCCCAGCGGTGTCTGGTAACCCTGCGGCAGTTGCCGGATGAACTCATCGGCATGTGCGCCACGCGCCGCCGCTTCGACCTCGGCCAGGCTCGCCTGCGGGCGCCCATAGCGGATATTGGCCTCGACCGTACCGCGAAACAGTGAGGGGTTCTGCGCTACCAGGGCGAACTGGCGGCGTAGTTCGCCCAACGCCAGGCTGGTGATTGGCTGGTTATCCAGAAGGATGCCCCCCTGCTGGGGGTCGTAGAAGCGCAGCAGCAAGTCGAACAATGTCGATTTGCCCGCGCCGGATGGCCCCACCAGCGCCACGGTCTGGCCTGGTTCGATGACCAGGTTCAGGTTGTCGATGGCGGCAACCGATGGCCTGGAAGGGTAAGCAAATACCAGGTTCTTCAGCTCGATACGCCCACCAGCGCGCTGGCGATGCAGCGCAAACGGCTGCTCGGTCTCTAGAATGCTGCTACGCGCCGCCAGCAGTTCGGCGATACGCTCGGCCGCGCCGGCGGCGCGCTGCAGTTCGCCGATGACTTCGCTCAAAGTACCGAAGGCACTACCGACGATCAGGCTGTAGAACACGAAGGCTGCCAGTTCGCCTGCGGAGATGCGCCCGGCGATCACATCCATGCCGCCGACCCACAACATCACCCCCACCGCGCCCAGCACCAGCACGATGACCAGAGTGATCAACCAGGCCCGCTGCGCGATACGCTGGCGCGCCACGGCGAAGGCCGCCTCTACCGTTCCAGCGAACAGTTGGCGGTCTAATGCCTGGTGGTTGTAGGCCTGCACGGTCTTGATCTGCCCCAGCGTCTCGGCCACATAGCTGCCCACATCCGCCACCCGGTCCTGGCTCTGGCGCGACAGGCTGCGCACGCGCCGGCCAAACAGCAGGATCGGCGCCAGTACCAAAGGCAGGGCCACCACGACGATACTGGTGAGTTTGGGGTTGGTGATGAAAAGCAGCACGACACCGCCGATCACCATCAGGGCGTTGCGCAGGAACATCGACAGTGATGAGCCGATGACCGCCTGCAGCAATGTGGTATCGGCGGTCAGCCGGGACTGGATTTCCGAGCTGCGGTTGTCTTCGAAAAAGCCAGGGTGCAGCCCTATCAGGTGATCGAATACGGCGCGGCGAATATCGGCCACGCACCGCTCACCGATCCAGGAAACCAGATAGAAGCGGCTGAATGTCCCTATCGCCAACGCCAGCACCAACAGCAGGAACAGGCCGATGGTCTGATTGAGCTGGTGCGCCGAACGGGTCATGAACCCCTGGTCCACCAACAGGCGAATGCCTTGCCCCATGGACAGTGTAATGCCGGCGGTCACTACCAGAGCCAGCAACGCCAACAGCGCTTGGCGACGGTATGGGCGCATGAATTGCCAGCAGAGAAACAAGGCGCGACGCTGACGTGAAGAAACCGGTTCGGGCATGGCGATGGACCACAATGACAGTGAAACAGCAGCCTACCATTCATCCAGCATGGCAGTGCCTATAGCCCATCGTTCTAAAACGCCTCTGGAGGTTTGCCGCACTTTCTGGTGGACTGTAGCTGTCGTGACCTCCAAGAGCCGCTGTCACAGGCCAGTCACGGCACAGGTTTACCTTGATATTGGACCTGATGAGGAGACTGTAGATGAGCTTGCAGCATGGCAGCGACACCCAGAAGCCCCAGAGCACCCCACAACCGAAGGTCTGCGGATCGATCATCGATGCCCAGGGCCGTGAAGTACCGATCACCGAGCAAATGATCCAGCAGGCCTGCAAGGACCTCGAGGACAGCCGGGTGAAGAAGGTGCGCAAGGGCTGAGTGAAGAATTGCTTGAAACCCGGCGCTGGCGCCGGGTTTTTATTTGCCCGGAATGTTCTGCCTGCTCGTCAAACGACCACTGCACCCAAGGCATTGACCATCTGCACCAACTGCGGAGCCTCGCCCCGCAACCGCACCGCTAACCCTTCGATTTCACGGCGTGGCGGATACTGTTTGCGCAACAGGTCGAACGCCGCGCGCTGCTCGGCCGCATCGTCGCTCAGGCTGCGACGGAAATCGGCATCGTCGCGGCGCGGGTCGTACACCGCCCGGCACAACGTCGCCAAGGCCCAGCCAAGGTCAGCTTCGCCATCGAACTCGATCTGCGCCAGTGGCGGTTTGGGCAGAAGATCCTGCAACTGCACGCGCTCGGCCTCACCCAGGAAGCGGCACAACGCCTGGTAGATCTGCGCCGTGCCGCGCTGGCGGCCATCCAGGCTGTAGCCGGCGATGTGCGGCGTAGCCAGGGTGCAGAGGTCGGCCAGTTGCAGGTCGACCTGCGGCTCGCCCTCCCATACATCGAGCACAGCGTGCACGTCTTCACGGTCCAACAGCAACTCACGGAGGGCGACGTTATCCACCACCGGCCCACGGCTGGCGTTGATCAGCCATGCGCCAGGGCGCAGCTGTGCGAGCTGCGCTTGGCCCAGCAGGTGCCAGGTCGGGTGCTCGCCGCCACGCTGCAATGGGGTATGCAGGCTGATCACATCGCATTGTTCGAGCACAGTTTGCAGGCTGACGAAATCGCCCCCCTCAGCCGCCTGGCGCAACGGGTCGCAGACCAGCACCTTCCAGCCCATGCCGTGCAACACGCGCACCAGCCGGCCACCGACCTCCCCTGCACCCACCACGCCGTAGGTGCGCTGGGGCAGCGCTGCACCGTCCAGGTCGGCGAGGGTCAGCAGGCTGCCCAGCACGTAGTCGACCACACCGCGGGCGTTGCAGCCCGGCGCGCTGCTCCAGTGGATGCCGGCTTCGGCAAAGTAATCCAGGTCCAGGTGATCGGTGCCGATGGTGCAGGTGCCGACAAAGCGCACCTTGCTGCCTTCGAGCAATTGCCGGTCGACCTTGGTCACCGAGCGCACCAGCAGCACATCAGCCTCTTTGACGCTGGCGGCGTCCATGCTCCTGCCAGGGTAACGGCGGATCTCGCCGAAACCTTCGAAGAAGGCATCGAGCAGCGGGATATTCTCGTCGGCAACTATCAGCATGGCGCTCTCCTGTCTGGGGAACGCAGTGTAGGTGCTATGCCCGGCACGATCCAGCGTGGATCAGTCGGCTTTCTTGCGAATCCAGTACAGGTAGGTACCGGCCTCTTCCTGCTGCTGCAGCAGTTCGTGGCCGAGGAAGTTGCAGAACTTGGGAATGTCGCGCCGGGTCGAGGGGTCCGTGGCGATGACCTTGAGCAGGCCGCCAGCGGCCAGATTGCGCACGTGGGTGTGCAGCATCATCACCGGTTCTGGGCAGTTCAGGCCGGTGGCATCAAGGATGGCGTCGGGGGTGAAGTCAGTCATGGGGTGCTCCGCAAATGATCGCTATTGTGGCGCATAGCGTGGCGCGGACCAATAGTCACCTGCACGCCCGGCGCCGCAAGCACAGCTTGCTTTGCCTTTGCTTTTGCCTTTGCCTTTGCCTTTGCTTTTGCTTCTAAGTGCGCGGTATGCCAGGCACCGCCGATTGCGACTTCAGGAGGCCGAGCGCAGGTCTTGCGAAGGGAGGTGACGGGCATGGATGCCCGTCAAGCGCTTCGGCCCATCCATGGGCCGTCAGCGCGGTCCTCCCGGGAGCAAGGCCGGAGCGAGGGAACCCCGGAGCGTAGCGTAGGGG
>NZ_CALSFR010000003.1:0-885775 GCF_943737035.1 Pseudomonas sp. Marseille-Q5299 | reverse complement strand
CACCAGCACCACCTGGATTAAGCAACTCTTTGAATTTCAAGGAGTTTCTCGCTCCGACTACGCTGGAAGTGGGGCGCATTATAAGGGGATTCGGACGCCCGTCAAGGCTTAATTTCAATAAACCTTACTATCGCTAAAAAGCAAAGCGGGGAGGCCTGTCGGCCTCCCCGCTTTTCATCACCTATATATAGCCTCAGAGCACACCAGCACTGCGCAAGCGCCCAAGCGCATCGCCATCCAACCCCAACACATCACCTAGAACTGCCTCCGTGTGCTCACCCAGCAGCGGCGGCGCACGACGATACTCAACGGGCGTTTCCGATAACCTGATAGGGCTGGCCACCTGCGGCACACTCCCAGCCAAGGCATGGGGCATGCTCACAGCCAGGCCGCGCGCAAGCACTTGCGGGTCCTGGAACATCTGCGCCAGATCATTGATCGGCCCACAGGGCACGCCTGCAGCTTCCAACTGGCTCACCCACTCAGCCGTTGTCTTGAACACCGTGGCCTGGCGAATCAACGGAATCAGCTCCGCCCGATTGGCCACCCGCAGCTTGTTGGTTGCGAAGCGTGGGTCATCAGCCCATTGAGGCTGACCAGCCACCTCGGCGAACTTGCGGAACTGGCCATCGTTGCCGACGGTAAGAATGAAGTCGCCATCTGCGGTCGGGAAATCCTGATAAGGCACAATATTAGGATGTGCATTGCCCAGCCGTCGCGGCGGGTTGCCAGTAGTGAGGTAGTTCATCGCCTGATTGGCCAGGCAGGCTACCTGCACATCCAGCAAGGCCATATCGATGTGCTGCCCGACACCGGCCTGGTCGCGATGGGCGAGGGCCGCCAGTATGGCCACGGTCGAATACAGCCCAGTCAGAATATCGGTAAGCGCTACCCCCACCTTCACAGGTCCGGCACCCTCATCACCGTCGGGGCGCCCGGTCAGGCTCATCAGCCCGCCCAGCCCCTGGATCATGAAGTCATAGCCGGCGCGCTTAGCGTAGGGCCCGGTCTGACCGAAGCCAGTGATCGAGCAATAGATAAGCCGGGGATTCACCAACTTCAGGCTCGCGTAATCCAGCCCATAGGCAGCCAGCCCGCCAACCTTGAAGTTTTCAATGACGATGTCCGACTTCGCAGCCAGCTCACGCACCAGGCGCTGCCCCTCTGGCTGAGTAAAGTCGATGGTCACCGAACGCTTGTTACGGTTGGCCGACAAATAGTAAGCCGCCTCACTGGTGTTCTCGCCTTGTACATCCTTGAGGAAGGGCGGCCCCCAGGCGCGAGTATCGTCGCCGCTGCCTGGGCGCTCGACCTTGATCACGTCGGCGCCCAGGTCAGCCAGAATCTGACCAGACCAAGGCCCAGCCAGCACACGGGAGAGGTCCAGCACCCGCAGATGAGATAGCGCGCCCATGACCAGGCTCCTTATCAATAGAAGGCCTGGATGCCGGTTTGCGCGCGCCCCAGAATCAGCGCGTGTACGTCATGGGTGCCCTCATAGGTATTGACCACCTCAAGATTGACCAGATGACGCGCCACGCCGAACTCGTCGGAGATACCGTTACCACCCAACATGTCACGGGCCATACGCGCAATGTCCAGCGACTTGCCGCACGAGTTGCGCTTCATGATCGAGGTGATCTCCACCGCAGCGGTGCCCTCGTCTTTCATACGCCCCAAACGCAGGCAGCCTTGCAGGGCCAGGGTAATTTCGGTCTGCATGTCGGCCAGCTTTTTCTGGATAAGCTGATTGGCAGCCAGCGGGCGACCGAACTGCTGACGGTCCAGGGTGTACTGGCGAGCGGTGTGCCAGCAGGCTTCAGCAGCCCCCAAAGCACCCCACGAAATACCATAACGGGCAGAGTTCAGGCAGGTGAACGGACCTTTGAGGCCACGCACATCCGGGAAGATGTTTTCCTCAGGCACGAACACATTGTCCATCACGATTTCGCCGGTGATCGACGCGCGCAGCCCGACCTTGCCATGGATCGCCGGTGCACTGAGGCCCTGCCAACCCTTTTCAAGAACAAAGCCGCGGATATCGCCAGCGTCATCCTTGGCCCAGACCACGAACACATCGGCGATCGGGCTGTTGGTGATCCACATCTTGCTGCCGCTCAGGCGATAGCCGCCGTCCACCTTTCTGGCACGGGTGATCATCGAGCCCGGGTCGGAGCCATGGTTAGGTTCGGTCAGGCCGAAGCAACCGATCCACTCACCGCTGGCAAGCTTGGGCAGGTACTTCTGTTTCTGCGCTTCGGTACCGAACTCGTTGATCGGCACCATCACCAGTGAAGACTGCACACTCATCATCGAGCGATAGCCAGAGTCGATACGCTCCACTTCCCGGGCAATCAGCCCGTAGCACACGTAGTTGAGCCCACTCCCGCCATATTGCTCGGGAATGGTCGCGCCCAGCAGGCCGACTTCACCCATTTCGCGAAAAATAGCGGGGTCGGTCTGCTCATGACGGAAAGCCTCCAGCACCCGCGGGGCCAGCTTGTCCTGGGCGAACTGATAGGCGCTGTCACGAACCATGCGCTCTTCTTCAGTGAGCTGCTGGTCCAGCAGCAGCGGGTCGATCCAGTTGAAGCTTGCTTTACCGGCCATGAGTGAAATCCTCGAAATAGGGGAGCAGATTCTTGTGCCTTTGATCCTAGGCCTGATCTACAACGAGGACAAACGAGGATTGCGCACGTATTAGTGATAATTTATCACTCCGAAACACACAAAAACCCCATCTTGCAAACCCTATAAGTGAGGTTGCCGTACATGCGTCGCAAGATCCCCAGTACCACCGCATTGGTCTGCTTCGAAGCGGCAGCGCGCCACGAGAGCTTTACCAAGGCCGCTCAGGAACTTGCCCTGACCCAAGGCGCCGTCTGTCGCCAGATCGGCGGCCTCGAGGGGTTTCTCAACGTGGAGCTGTTCCGGCGCTCGCGGCGCGGCGTCAAGCTGACAGAGGCGGGACTGTCGTATAGCCGCCAGGTTGCCGCACAGCTGGATGCTGTAGAGCGTGACACCTTGTCGGTAATGCGCCAGCAAGGTGCCAACGTGATCGAACTGGCCGTAGTACCGACTTTCGGCACCCAATGGCTGCTGCCGCGGCTCAAGGACTTCCAGCAACGGCACCCGGATGTCACTGTCAACCTCACCAACCGCACACGGCCGTTCCTGTTTGCCGACACCACGTTCGACGCCGCTATCTATTTTGGCGATGCCGACTGGTCAGGCACGCACTCCCACCGCCTGATGGGCGAAAACCCGGTACCCGTGTGCAGCCCAGCCTTGCTGGACGGGCAAGGCATGCTCGACGCGACGCGAATCGCCCACCTGCCGCTGCTGCAGCAGACCACGCGGCCCTATGCCTGGCGACAGTGGTTCAATGGTCTGGGCATGAACGTTTCCGGGGACATGACAGGCCCGCGCTATGAACTGTTCTCAATGCTGGCCCAAGCTGCCACCCACGAGATGGGCATCGCGCTGATACCACCGTTCCTGATCCAGCGGGAACTGGAGGAAGGCAGACTGGTGGTCGCTAACAGATACGCCCTGTCCAGCGACAAGGCCTATTATCTGATGATTCCCGAGCGCAAGGCCGAATCGGCGTCGCTGCGGGCATTCCGTGATTGGCTACTGGGGCAGGCACAGCATTACATCGCCCCTTCCCTACCCTTGTAGTCAATTATTTTGAACACCTACAGATGTATGTTTTTGTCGCATATAAGCAAACTGTTCAGGTGAATCGAAAAACCCCGACAAAACCGCTAAACACGCGGCTTTCAGAGGGTTTTACGACCTTCGCGAGTCCATCTGCGAAATCAGCGCAAAAAATTTCAAAAAATCCCCTAATCTGCCAATAGCCCATGTTTGACGGGCTGCGCCCTATCCGTTGCGACATACGGTCACAGGGTGACTTGTAGTTTTAACTTCGTTTCGCTCCAGAACCGGTTGAAGGCCCCTGGGTTCGTCTGCAAAATGCTCCGCCCGCCCTGGATTCGGCGGACTGGCGCTCAACAGCCAAACCCGCGCACCACCCGAAGTGCGCTGGCTTCTATAAAGACAAAAAGGTCACCGCAGGAGAAATAGTCGTGCACATTGGTGTTCCTCTCGAGACGCAGACCGGTGAGACAAGGGTCGCTGCGACCCCGGAAACCATCAAGAAACTGATTGGCCAGGGCCATCAGGTCACCGTCCAACGGGGGGCAGGGCTCAATGCCAGCATTCCGGACAGTGCCTATGAGGCCGTGGGCGCTTCCCTGGGAAGTGCAGCCGATGCCTACGGCGCCCAACTGGTCCTCAAGGTGGTCGGTCCCAACGACCAGGAGCTGGCCCTGATCAACAGCGGCAGCCTTCTGGTGGGCATGCTCAACCCATTCAACAACGAGCTGATCGGCAAGATGGCAGAGCGCGGTATCACTGCCTTCGCCCTGGAGGCCGCGCCGCGTACATCCCGGGCCCAGAGCCTGGACGTGCTGTCGTCCCAGGCCAACATCGCCGGTTACAAGGCCGTGTTGCTGGCTGCCCATCATTACCCGCGCTTCATGCCCATGCTGATGACCGCCGCCGGTACTGTGAAAGCCGCGCGCGTGCTGATCCTGGGTGCTGGCGTTGCCGGCCTGCAGGCCATCGCCACCGCCAAGCGCCTGGGCGCAGTCATCGAGGCGTCCGACGTACGCCCGGCTGTCAAGGAGCAGATCGAGTCGCTGGGCGCCAAGTTCATCGACGTGCCCTACGAGACCGATGAGGAGCGCGAGTGCGCAGAAGGCGTCGGCGGCTATGCCCGGCCGATGCCGGCCAGCTGGATGCAGCGCCAGGCCCAGGCCGTGCATGAGCGAGCCAAACAGGCCGACATCGTCATCACTACGGCGCTCATCCCCGGCCGCAAGGCACCGACCCTGCTCAGCGCCGAAACCGTGGCGCAGATGAAACCAGGCTCGGTGGTCATCGATCTGGCCGCTGCCCAAGGCGGTAATTGCCCGCTGACCGTGGCCGACCAGGTCGTGATGGAAAACGGCGTGACCATCGTCGGCCCGACCAACCTGCCGGCCCAGGTGGCAGCAGATGCCTCGGCACTGTATGCACGCAACCTGCTGGATTTCATGAAGCTGCTGTTCGACAAGGACGGCGCGCTGGTCATCAACCTCGAAGACGACATCGTCGCCGCGTGCCTGATGTGCCGCGACGGCCAGGTCGTGCGCAAGAACGGCTAAGGAGCACGACAATGGAAGACATGCTGATTTCCCATGGCATCTACAACCTGATCATCTTCGTGCTGGCCATCTATATCGGCTACCACGTGGTCTGGAACGTGACCCCGGCACTGCACACACCCCTGATGGCGGTCACCAACGCCATCTCGGCCATCGTCATCGTCGGCGCCATGCTGGCTGCCGCGCTGACCGTGACCCCGGCCGGCAAGCTGATGGGCACCCTGGCGGTGGCCCTGGCTGCGGTCAACGTGTTCGGTGGCTTCCTGGTCACCCGTCGCATGCTTGAGATGTTCAAGAAGAAAACCAAGAACGAGGCGCAGAAGTAAGCATGAGCATGAATCTGGTAACGCTCCTCTACCTCGTCGCCTCGGTCTGCTTCATTCAGGCGCTCAAGGGCCTGTCGCACCCGACCACGTCGCGGCGCGGCAACCTGTTCGGCATGATCGGCATGGGGATCGCGATCCTCACCACGGTTGGCCTCATCTATAAGCTTGGGGCAGAGCTGGCAACTGCCGGGATTGGCTACGTCATCGTCGGCCTGCTGGTCGGCGGTACCGCGGGCTCGATCATGGCCAAGCGCGTAGAAATGACCAAAATGCCGGAGCTGGTCGCCTTCATGCACAGCATGATCGGCCTGGCGGCGGTATTCATTGCCATCGCGGCAGTACTCGAGCCGCAATCGATGGGCATTGTCGCCAGCATCAGCGACCCGATCCCCACCGGTAACCGCCTGGAGCTGTTCCTTGGCGCTGCCATCGGTGCAATCACTTTCTCCGGTTCCGTGATCGCGTTCGGCAAGCTGTCGGGCAAGTACAAGTTCCGCCTGTTCCAAGGCGCACCGGTACAGTTCGCCGGCCAGCACAAGCTGAACCTGATTCTGGGCCTGACCACGATTGCCCTGGGCCTGCTGTTCACCTTCACCGGCCACTACAGCGCCTTCACCTTGATGCTGGTCCTGGCCTTCATCATGGGTGTACTGATCATTATCCCGATCGGCGGTGCAGACATGCCGGTGGTGGTGTCGATGCTCAATAGCTATTCGGGTTGGGCGGCGGCCGGTATCGGCTTCTCGCTGAACAACTCGATGCTGATCATCGCCGGCTCCCTGGTGGGCTCCAGCGGTGCGATCCTCTCGTACATCATGTGCAAAGCGATGAATCGCTCGTTCTTCAACGTCATCCTCGGCGGCTTCGGCGGGGATACCGATACCGGCGCGGCGCAAGGCTCGAAAGAGCAGCGCCCGGTGAAGTCTGGCTCGGCCGACGACGCGACCTTCCTGCTGAGCAACGCCGACACGGTGATCATCGTGCCCGGCTACGGCCTGGCGGTAGCACGTGCCCAGCACGCGCTCAAGGAACTGACCGAGAAGCTGACCCACAACGGGGTGACCGTGAAGTACGCGATCCACCCAGTGGCAGGGCGCATGCCTGGGCACATGAACGTACTGCTGGCCGAGGCCGAAGTGCCCTACGACCAAGTGTTCGAGATGGAAGACATCAACGCTGAGTTCGGTCAGGCCGACGTAGTGTTGGTGCTGGGCGCCAACGACGTGGTCAACCCGGCGGCTAAGAACGATCCAAAGTCGCCGATCGCGGGCATGCCGATCCTGGAGGCTTACAAAGCCAAGACCATCATCGTCAACAAACGCTCCATGGCCAGCGGCTACGCCGGCCTGGACAACGAACTGTTCTACCTGGACAAGACCATGATGGTGTTCGGTGACGCGAAGAAGGTCATCGAGGATATGGTCAAAGCCGTCGAGTAACCCCGCTTCCACCACCCAGTGGACTATAAAGAAGCCCCGGCGAGATCCCTCCCGGGGCTTTTTCATTTTGCTGATCCAGATCAATGGCTCTATTGCGTGGCTCCTCATACGACCATGGTCGCGGGACGGCGCCGGGGTAAATCTCTAGACTGCGCTGCAGTAGCTTCAGTAGCCCGAGATAACAATCCATGTACCGTGATCGTATCCGCTTGTCCTCCCTGCACAGCAAGGTAATGAGTGCGGCTGACGCCGCTGGCCTGATCGAGGACGGCATGACCGTCGGCATGAGCGGTTTCACCCGCGCCGGCGAAGCCAAGGCCGTACCGCATGCCTTGGCCGAACGCGCCAAGCTGTCGCCTCTGAAAATCAGCCTGATGACCGGCGCCAGCCTGGGCAATGACCTGGACAAGCAACTGACCGAGGCCGGCGTGCTGGCGCGCCGCATGCCGTTCCAGGTCGACAGCACCCTGCGCAAAGCCATCAACGACGGTCAGGTGATGTTCATCGACCAGCACCTGTCGGAAACCGTCGAGCAACTGCGCAACCAGCAGCTCAAACTGCCGGACATCGCGGTAATCGAAGCGGTGGCCATTACTGAACAGGGCCACATCGTGCCGACCACTTCGGTGGGCAACTCGGCGAGCTTCGCGATCTTCGCCAAGCAGGTGATTGTCGAGATCAACCTGTCGCACAACGCCAACCTCGAAGGCCTGCACGACATCTATATCCCGACCTATCGCCCAACCCGCACGCCGATCCCGCTGGTGAAAGTGGATGACCGCATCGGCAGCACCGCAATCCCGATCGACCCCGCCAAGATCGTCGGCATCGTCATCAGCGACCAGCCTGATTCGCCCTCCACCGTGCTACCGCCGGACGATGAAACCCAGGCCATCGCCGACCACCTGATCAACTTCCTCAAGAACGAAGTGGATGCAGGCCGCATGACCAACAGGCTCGGCCCGCTGCAAGCCGGCATCGGCAGCATCGCCAACGCGGTGATGTGTGGCCTGATCGAGTCGCCGTTCGAAGACCTGACCATGTACTCCGAAGTACTTCAGGACTCGACCTTCGACCTGATCGACGCTGGCAAGCTGAGTTTTGCCTCGGGCAGCTCCATCACCCTGTCGGGCCGTCGCAATGCCGACGTATTCGGCAACCTGGAGCGCTACAAGGACAAGCTGGTGCTGCGCCCGCAGGAGATCTCCAACCACCCTGAAGTCGTGCGCCGCCTGGGCATCATCGGCATCAACACGGCGCTGGAGTTCGACATCTACGGCAACGTCAACTCCACGCACGTCTGTGGCACCCGGATGATGAACGGTATCGGTGGCTCCGGCGATTTCGCCCGTAATGCCCACCTGGCCGTATTCGTCACCAAGTCGATCGCCAAAGGCGGCGCGATCTCCAGCGTGGTGCCTATGGTGAGCCATGTCGACCACACCGAGCACGACGTGGACATCCTGGTAACCGAACAGGGGCTTGCCGACCTGCGGGGCCTCGCGCCACGGGAACGGGCACGGGCGATCATCGATAACTGTGTCCACCCGGATTACCGTGCAGCGCTGAACGACTATTTCGATCGCGCTTGCCTGCGTGGCGGCCACACTCCGCATATCCTGCGTGAGGCGCTGAGCTGGCACGAAAATCTGGAAGAAAGTGGGCGCATGCTCGCCAGCTGATCTGTAGCAGCGGCCTGCCTTTGCCAACGGCCGCCACGCACTCCTGACGCCACAGCAACACCTCGAGGGCTGCCCTGCAGCCCTTTCTCGGCACAAGCCCGATTCAGCAAGCACTGAATACGATAAAACTGTACTACTGTACCGTTAATTCGCCACGCTCCCGCCTGCTCAAAGCCATATAAAACCTGAAAAAGCACCATAACGGTGCGGACCAGTACAGTTGCGCCTGTTTCGAGTGCAACAGTAGGGTTACACAGTTAACTGAACCATCGTAATGCAGTAGAACTGTATCTACTGTTATGGACAGCAGAGGAGGATCATTGGCATCAGTTAAACCACTCCCTAGTCCCGCCATAAGCGGAAGGATGAAACATCATGGAACGTACCCTCAGTTCCGGTCTCGTTTTCGAAAACAACGCCCAGCAAACCAACGCTTCGCTGCCGCTGCGCGCGCTCTCTACCCTGCTGCTGTGGCAGCGCCGCATGGCCAGCCGCCGTCAGCTGGCGCGTCTCGATGCCCGCCTGCTGGCCGATGCCGGTATCAGCGAGTCGCAGCGTTACGAAGAGCTGAGCAAGCCGTTCTGGCGCTAAGCACCGGCTCGCCGGCTTCAGCTGGCACCGTGAATCCCAAACCCGTTGCAGGAGACTGCAGCGGGTTTTTTTATGGGTAATTCCCGGCCACCCTTGCAGCAGAGCCTGCCATCACTGAACCAGTACAATTTTAAAAGTATAAAAATAGACCATAACAGTTACCTTGTGCGCCGTTCATTAACATCCATAAATTCCGGCGCGTGATACGCTTGACTGGGCGGTCTGGTAAAAACCAGATGTTCAAAGCCACCGTGACGAACCGTGTGAGCGTCCAATAAGCAGATCCACCCGAATCTTCCCCAGGAGTGCACGACCATGATCCGTAATTACCTGATTGGCGCAGCCCTGCTGCTCGGCCTGGCCGGCACTGCCCACGCCACCAGCTTCATTGTCACTACTGATGCAGTCGTTGGCGCGGTTGCCGCCTCCACCGACGCTACCTCCGATGTGTCCTCGTCTTTCCGTGATGACAAGATCGTTCAGGCCGCTCGCGATGATGCGGCCAGCTACGTGGGCAGCCAGGGCGCCATTCGCGGCGCCAAGCTCGAGAGCGCTTTGCTGCACATCCGCTCGAGCATGCCAGCCCTGCAGGCCAGCGATGCGCAATTGGCCCAGGCCATCCTCGCGATCTGACCTGCTACAGCCCACAAGCGCTGGCCCTGGCCGGTACTTGTGGGCTAGCCTTCGCCGTTCCGTTCCTGTCGTAAGAAAGCCAATGCGTTATCTGTTGCCGCTGCTGTTTTCCGTAGTCGCCATGGGCAGTGCCCATGCCATGGACACCACCACGCAAGGCCTGGTCATCACAGGCTACGTCACCAGCCAAGTCACGACTGCCCCATTCGACCGAAAGCTGGTCAGGCAGGCTCGCGACGATGCCGCGGCCTTCGTCGCCAGCGACGGCCTGATTCACGGAGCACGCCTGGAAGCAGCACTCAAGTCGCTGCGCCATGACGGCGGCCGTCAATCTGTCGGCGACCTTGAACTGGCAGAAGCAATTCTCGTCCAATCACTAAATCTGACTCCCTGCATTTCCGGAGATGCTCCATGCGTAAACCGCTGATCGCCGCTACCCTCGGCATGTTGCTGCTGGCCGACCTGGCCCAGGCACAAACTCTGGTGGCCACCAGCAACATCATCGTGCGGGCCTTTGGCCGCTCGATCGACTTCACCTCTGACACCACCACCTCGATCCGCGACTCCAAGGTCGTGCGTGAAGCCCATGACGATGCCGCCAGCTTCGTCGCCAGCAACGGTGATATTCGTGGCGCCCAGCTTGAGGCCGCCTTCAACACCCTGCGCGAACGCGTGCCTGAAGCGCGCGGCGCCAGCGACCAGGTGCTGGCCGAAGCCATCCTGGCGCTGTGAACCGCGTACGTGCCTGGTTGCTCGGCTGCGCCCTGACGCTGCTGGGCACGCCCGCCCTGGCCGGCCTGCAGCTCGAGCTGCAGGCAGCCGGCCTGGCCCCACAGCAGGCTCAAGCCACCCAAGCCCTGCTTGATGAGGCTTTGGCCAAGCTCCCTCCCCGCTTCAAGCAACAGCTCGACCGGCGCATTGAGGTCAGCTGGAGCGACAACATGCCAGCCGATGCCTACGGGCAGGCCTCCTTGGTCTCGACCCTGCAGCTCAACCGGCGCCTGCTGCCCGGCCTGACTGACGGCAGTGCTGCACAGGAGCGCACCAACCGTCCGCATGGCACGGTGCGTGAGGAGTTGCTGGCTACAGTCCTGCACGAACTTACCCACATATACGACCGAGCCCGGCTCTGGCCCAGTGCTGAACATTCGCTGATCGCCCGCTGCAAGCGCCAGCAAGGCACCGTTGGCAAGGTCGGTCTTCCCGAGCAATGCCGCGGCCAGGCCGAGCGCCGCTTTACCCTGAGCGATGACCCGCGCCTGCTCGACCTGGCCGGCTGGCAGCAATACGTCGGCCGCCGCGGTGAGCGCGAACAGCACAATGGCCAGTTCCTGCGCAGCCCCGACAGCTATGAGCTGAGCAGCCCCAAGGAATACATCGCGGTCAACATGGAGTACTTCCTCCTGGACCCAAGCTACGGCTGCCGTCGGCCAGCACTCAATCAGTACCTGGCTGATCATTTCGGCTGGGCGCCCGAGCAGGCAACGTGCGCCAAGGGCTTGCCATTCCTCAACGCCGGCAGCGACTTCGCCCGCCAGCCGTTGGGCGAAATCGACCCGGAACGGGTCTACGAAGTGGACTTTCTGCTGGCCGAGGCCAACCAGAACCTGGTGAGCCGTTGGGGCCACAGCATGCTGCGCCTGGTGATCTGCAAACCCGGCCGGCCTCGCGGGCCAGACTGCCGACTGGACCTCGACCAGCACCTGGTGCTCTCCTACCGTGCCTTCGTCAATGACGTTCAACTGTCCAGCTGGGATGGCCTGGTTGGCGCCTATCCGTCGAGGCTGTTCGTGCTACCGCTGGCCCAAGTGATCGACGAATACACCAAGACCGAACTGCGCAGCCTGGCGTCGGTGCCGTTGAAGCTCAACCGCGACGAAATTGAAAATCTGGTACGCCAGGCCGCCGAGATGCACTGGAGCTATGACGGCAACTACTGGTTCCTGTCCAACAACTGTGCGGTGGAGTCATTGAAACTGCTGCGCAGCGGCACCGCCAACCCGCGCCTGAACGACCTCGACAGCATCATGCCCAACGGTTTGCTTGCAGTATTGAAGGGCCGGGGGCTGGCCGATACCAGCGTGCTCGACGACCCGCGCGAAGCCTTGCGCCTGGGCTACCGTTTCGACTCGTATCGCGACCGCTATCAAGCGATGTTCGATGTGCTGAAGCAACAGCTGCCAGTCAAGCAGGACAAGGTCGAGGACTGGCTGGCCCAGGACGCCGAACAGCGCCGCGGCTGGTTCTTGCAAGCCGACCTGCGCACCAGCGCCGCCTTGCTTCTGCTGGAACAGGCCAGCCTGCGCCGCCAACTGCTGCTGGCTCAGGATGAAGTGAAGCAGCGCTATCTGAATGCGGCCGCGCTGAAAGATGGCAGTATCAACAAGGCCGACCAGACCCTGAAGCAGATGCTCGCCAACAGTGGCTTCCTCAGCCGCCCGGCCGAACTGCTGGATACAAAGGGATACGGGCTGCCGCAGCCGGATGAGCGCAAGCATCTGGAAAAAGTCAGTAGTGAACGGCAGGCCCAGTTGCTGCGCTTGAGCACTGACCTGGACAGAGAAGTCAGGGCGCTGCTGGAGCCTTCGCGGGCCAAGGAAATTGCTGCGGTCGAGGCCAATGTGAAGCTGATTGGTGAGCACCTGCGGGCGCTGCACAAGGCAGCAGGCGGCCTGCAACTGCCTTGATTGCCCTCCTGGCCCTGTCGCCGGCAAACCGGCGACAGGGCGGGCAATGCCATCCAGAGGCTAGCGTTTTTCCTCTTCCTCTTCAGGCAAACCTTCATCCACATGCAGCCAGGGCAACCGGCTCCCGGTCCAGATGTGCCGCGTGGCCCGCACCCGTTCCGGGTGGTCCAGCGTCGCTACCGTCACATCGATGCTGCCCGGGCTATGCGACGTCACCAACGCCACATGTGCACCACAATCACCGCAGAAGTAGCGCTTGCAACTGGCCGGAGCCACATAGCACTGCGGCCTGCCCGCCACCCATTGGAAACCGGAGCGAGGCACGGTGAGCCAGGTCACCAGCAGGCCGCCGCTGACCCGCCTGCAGATCGAGCAATGGCAATGGGCGATATCCGTCAACTCACCCTTCAAGCAATAGCGCAAGGCGCCGCAATGGCAGCCACCTTCAGTTACATCAGACATCTCCTACCTCCCGTCGCCCTTTTCCTGGCGAAAGCTGGCTGAAAGCTTGCCCCCATAGGATAGCCACCACTACCGGCACAAGACCGGTCAGCCAGGGCACCCGGAATCTTCCGCGCCCGGCCCAATCAACAACAACAATGGTGATTCTGATGTATTCCTGTGCCCGCCCTTTCGCAGTCCCCCCCCGCTTGCTCCCCGCGCAGCGCTCAACGCGCTGATTCGCCCGATCGACTTTCCTTTCGCCGCGCCACGCCTGGAGTATTGCCATGCTGACCTTCCTCGGCTTTGCCATGGTCATCACCTTCATGTACCTGATCATGACCAAGCGCCTGTCGGCCTTGATCGCGCTGATCCTGGTACCGATCCTGTTCGCCCTGTTCGGTGGTTTTTCCGCCAAGATCGGCCCGATGATGCTCGAAGGCATCAGCAAGCTCGCGCCCACCGGCGTCATGCTGATGTTCGCCATCCTTTACTTCGCCCTGATGATCGACTCCGGCCTGTTCGACCCGGCGGTGCGCAAGATCCTCAAGCTGGTCAAGGGCGACCCGCTGAAAGTCTCGGTCGGCACCGCCGTGCTGGCCCTGGTGGTCTCGCTGGACGGTGACGGCGCCACCACCTACATGATCTGCTGCGCCGCCATGCTGCCCCTGTACAGCCGCCTGGGCATGAGCCCGCGGATCATGGCCGGCCTGATCATACTCGCCGGTGGGGTAATGAACATGACCCCATGGGGCGGCCCTACTGCCCGCGCAGCCAGTGCCCTGCACGTAGACCCTTCGGACATTTTCGTACCGATGATCCCGGCCATGGTCTTTGGCGTGCTGGCGATCCTGGCCATCGCCTACATGTACGGCAAGCGTGAGCGTGCCCGCCTGGGTGAACTGCACCTGCCTACCGACGACATCGATCACAGCGAAATCACCGTGTCGCAGTTCCCCGACGCACGCCGGCCGAAGCTTCTGTGGTTCAACGGTGCGCTCACCGCTGCGCTGATGGCTGCACTGATCGCAGGCCTGCTACCACTGCCGGTGCTGTTCATGATCGCCTTCAGCATCGCCATGATCGTCAACTACCCTTGCCTTCAGCAGCAGAAGGACCGTATTGCCGCCCACGCTGGCAGCGTACTCGCCGTGACCGGGCTGATCTTCGCCGCCGGTATCTTCACCGGCATCCTGTCGGGCACCGGCATGGTCGAGGCCATGTCCAAAAGCTTGCTGGCGGTCATTCCCGAAGCGCTGGGCCCTTACCTGGCGGTGATCACCGCGATCGTGAGCATGCCGTTCACCTTCTTCATGTCCAATGACGCCTTCTATTACGGCGTGCTGCCGGTGCTGGCCGAAGCGGCCAGCCACTACGGCATCAGCCCGGTGGAAATGGCCCGCGCTTCGATCGTCGGCCAGCCGGTACACCTGCTGAGCCCGCTGGTACCCTCGACCTACCTGCTGGTGGCGCTGGCAGGCATCGAATTCGGTGATCATCAGCGCTTCACCCTCAAGTGGGCAGTACTGGTGTGCATGTGCATAATGCTCGCCGCACTGCTGATGGGCATTTTTCCGCTGTTCAGCAGTCTGTAAATAAACGCCTGTCACCGCAACGCGAAGTGCCCTGTGCAGGGGCGCTTCGCCACTATCGTTCGAAGGAATACACATGGAATGGCTGACCAGCCCGGAAATCTGGGTTGCCTTTTTCACCCTCACTGCGCTTGAGATCGTTCTCGGTATCGACAACATCATCATGATCTCGATTCTGGTCAGCCGCATGCCCAAGCACATGCAGGCGCGCACCCGAATCTTCGGCCTGGCCCTGGCCATGGTCACCCGCATTTTGCTGTTGCTGTCGATCACCTGGGTCATGCGCCTGACTGCCGACCTGTTCGTGGTATTCGGCCAGGGCATCTCGGGCCGCGACCTGATTCTGTTCTTTGGCGGCCTGTTCCTGCTGTGGAAAAGCTCGCAGGAGATCTACCACGGCCTGGAAGGGGAGGACGAAAGCGGTGACGAGCCCAAGGGCAAGGGCGGCACGTTCCTCTTCACCATCATTCAGATCGCCATCATCGACATCGTGTTCTCCCTGGACTCGGTGATCACTGCTGTAGGCATGGTTTCGCATGTGCCGGTGATGGTCGCAGCAATCATCGTTGCAGTACTGGTGATGATGTTGTGCGCCGGTGCCATCAGCAACTTCATCGACAAGCACCCTTCGCTGAAGATGCTTGCGCTTTCGTTCCTGATCGTCGTAGGTACCGTGCTGATCGCCGAATCTTTCGATGTGCACGTGCCCAAGGGCTACGTCTACTTCGCCATGGCGTTCTCCCTGGGGGTGGAGGCCATCAACATCCGCATGCGCACCGCCATGGCGCGCAAGCGCGGCAAGGAGCAAGACGCAGTTAAATTGCGCAAGGACATTCCGGGTCAGTAAGCACCGCGAACGCAGTATTCGAGGGCCCTCATCAGGGCCCTTTTTCATGCCTTGGGTTTCGTGACAGACAGGTTTCAAATACTGGCCGAGCATGCCAAGCTGGCGACAGGCCCGCAAAACAACTAAAGCTTGAGTAAGCACTGGATAAAAACACCCACCCCCGGGCCAGGCTTACCGCTTCACCCATTGGCTCCGCCTTTGGAGCCCGGATAAGAGGGGGGCTACACCATGCTGACCCTGCTCAACCTGCTTTCCGCCGTCGCGTTGCTGGTATGGGGCACGCACATCGTCCGTACCGGCATCCTGAGAGTGTTCGGCTCCAACCTGCGCCGGGTCCTGAGCCAGAACATGAACCGGCGGCCATTGGCATTCATCGCCGGTATCCTGGTCACGGCCGTAGTGCAGAGCAGCAACGCGACCGCCATGCTGGTGACGTCATTCGTGGGTCAGGGCTTGATGGCCATGACCCCGGCCTTGGCAATCATGCTCGGTGCAGATGTCGGCACTGCACTGATGGCCAGGGTGCTTACCCTGGACCTTTCATGGCTCTCGCCGTTGCTGATACTCCTGGGTGTGATCTTTTTTCTGTCGCGCAAGCAAACGCGCGCGGGCCAGCTGGGCCGGGTAGGCATCGGCCTGGGTCTGATCATTCTGGCGCTGGAACTGATCGTTCAGGCGGCCACCCCCATCACCCAGGCTCAGGGTGTGAAAGTACTGTTCGCCTCATTGACCGGAGACATCCTGCTCGATGCTTTGGCTGGCGCAGTGTTCGCCATGGTTTCGTACTCCAGCCTGGCAGCAGTGCTGCTGACCGCCACCCTGGCCGGCGCTGAACTGATCAGCCTGCCAGTGGCCATCGGCCTGGTGGTCGGCGCCAACATCGGCAGCGGGCTGCTGGCCTTTCTCAGCACCAGCATGCAGAACGCCGCGGGCCGGCGAGTGGCCTTGGGCAGCCTGTTGTACAAGCTGATCGGCCTGGTGCTGATCATTCCGGTGCTCAATCCACTGGTGGCGTGGATGGACTCGCTGAGCTTCAGCCCACAGGAGCTGGTGATCGGCTTCCACCTGCTCTACAACACGCTGCGTTGCCTGGTCCTGCTGCCCACCGTCAAGCCCATGGGGCGCCTGTGCAACTGCTTGTTGCCGGAGCGCGAGAACGGTAACGGCCAAGTGCGCCCACGCCACCTGGACGCCTCGGCACTCACCACACCCAGCCTGGCCTTGGCCAATGCTGCCCGCGAAACGTTACGCCTGGGCGATATCGTCGACAGCCTGCTCGAGGCCATGCTCAACGCCCTGCGCGGCACCCAGACCGCCCTCCCACAGCAGGTCCGTGCCCTGGGCGAAGATGCCGAAGCGCTGTACAGCGCCATCAAACTGTACCTGGCCCAAATGCCCCGGGAAGACCTCAGCGATCAGGACAACAGGCGCTGGGCCGAAATCATCGAACTGGCGATCAACCTCAAGCTGGCCTGTGACCTGGTCGAACGCATGCTGCGCAAGGTCCAACAGCAGAAGACCAGCCAACGCCGGGAGTTTTCCCAGGTCGGCCTGCAAGAGCTGGCCGGCCTGCAAGAGCAATTGCTGACCAACCTGCGCCTGGGCCTTTCGGTATTTCTCAGCGCCGACCCAGAGAGCGCACGCTTGCTGTTGCGGGAAAAACGCCGCTTCCGTGCCCAGGAAAGACGCCTGGCCCATGCCCATGTCAGCCGCCTGCAACGCAAGGTGGTGCAAAGTATCGAGACCAGTTCGCTACACTTGGAGCTGATCGCTGACATGAAGCGGTTGAACTCTTTGTTCTGCAGCAGTGCCTATGTGGTACTGGGTGGCTCGGACACCGGCGGGCTAATGCTCGACAGCGTGCCGGACGAAGCCCGCCTACCCTGATCTCGCCTACCTGGAGACCCAAGCTCGCCCATGCGTTGCCTGACCTTCGTTTGCCTGCTGATCTGTAGCCTGCACTCCTTCGCCCTCGACCGTTCGCGGGTCGAGGGCTACCTGCTGCCCAACGGTCTGCAGGTTATTCTTAAATCCGGCTACGAACGCGATCATGTGGCGATCCGCCTGGTGGTGGGTGTGGGCCTGGACGACTTCGACTGCGAGCAGAAAGAGCTGCCGCACCTGCTCGAGCACTTGCTGTTCAGCGGCATCGACGAGACCGGTGAGGGCGGCCTGGAAGAGCGCCTGCAGGCTTTGGGTGGCGAATGGAATGCCTTCACCAGCAGCGCCGACACCACCTTCGTCATCGAGGCCCCGGCGCGCAACCAGCGCAAAGTGCTCGACCTGCTGCTGGCGGTACTGCGCGACACCCGCATCGACGCCAAGGCGTTGGCCACGGCCAAGCGCATCATCGAACGTGAAGACGGCGGCCACTACGGCCACCTGCAACGTTGGCTCGACCGCCAGGACATCGGTCATCCGGCCAGCGATCAGTTGGCAACCGAACTGGGCCTCAAATGCCCGGAACGCTCCAACCTCGATGGCATGACGCTGGAGCAGGTGCAGGCCCTGCGTGATCGCTGGTACGCCGCCAACAACATGACCTTGATCATGGTTGGCGGCCTCGATCGGCTGCTGCCGGCCTACCTGGAGCGCACCTACGGCGAGCTGCCCGCCACCGAGCCGCAGGAGCGGCGCAACCTGGAAAGCATCAGCCAGCAGGCCGAACAGCGACGCGACCTGACCCGTGGTTTTCTGGGCGACAGCGTCAAACTGCACTGGTTGTTCATCGAGCCGGTCCTGGACAACGACCACCAGTCGACCCTCGACCTGCTCTCACGCTATCTGGACTGGGCCCTGTACGACCAGTTGCGCCTGCGTAACGGCCTGTCCTATGGGCCTTCGGCACAACGCGAAAGCTTTGGTGACAGCGGCCTGCTCAGCCTGAACGCTGACCTTGAGCGCGACGACGTCGACGAGGCGGTCAAGGTGATGCAGAAACTGTTCGACCACTTGCGCGAGGACGGCCTTGATCCGGATACATTCGCCCGTATCAAGGAGGCCGCCGTCGCCAAGGAAAGCTGGAGCACCCAGGGCAACAGCGCGCTGGCCGATTATTACTGGGGGGCACTCAACGCCTACAGCAACGGGCGCTTTGCCGACCCGGCCCGGCAGCTGCGACAGGTCAGCCTGGAGCAGGCCAACGAGGCGCTGAAGGCATTGCTCAAGGATGAGGGTTATCTGCGCATCGAGAAGCCGTTGCTTGGGTATGACGAGCTGTATGGGCTGATTGCGCTGCTACTGGGGGTGATCCTGGCTGCCGGGCTGCTACGTCGCCGGCGTACTTCACCCCAACCACCGAGCGGTGCTACACGGCAGCGGTGATTCGGCGGTATCCTTTCGCCAGTACCGGCCTCTTCGCGGGTTTACCCGCGACGGCGCGGCACAGTCACCCTATCACTCTGTTGTATACCCATGCCCCCTATTCCCCATATCGTCCAGCGCGTCATCGAACTGCTCAAACGCTACCCCGGCATCATCGCGCTCGGCGGTTTCCTCTCCGGTATCGGCAGCTTCATTCTGGTCGACCGCCAGGCCAGCCTGGCCAGCTGGGTCGCCATTCTCATGCTGGTGAGCTGGATCTGGCTGATGCTGGAGAACACCCTGACAGGCCTGTTCGCCCGCACCTTCAAACGGGAAATTCCTCAGCCGCTGCTGCGCTACGCGACGCAGATGATCCACCAGGAAAGCCTGTTCTTCGTACTGCCGTTCTTTTTCATCACCACCACCTGGAACAGTGGCCAACTGGTATTCACCGGCCTGCTCGGTGCCGCCGGGCTGGTCTCGATCATCGACCCGCTGTACTACAAGTGGCTGGCACCGCGGCGCTGGCTGTTCATGGCGCTGCACACCCTCACCCTGTTCGCCGCGCTGTTGACGGCCCTGCCGATCATCCTGCACCTGACCACCGCGCAAAGCTTCAAGCTGGCACTGGTTGCAGCCATGGTGCTGTCGTTCCCGAGCCTGGCCAGCAGTTTCCCGATCAACACCTGGCGCCGTGGCGTGGCGCTGGTACTGGTGACCCTCGCGGTCGGCGGGGGCGGTTGGTTACTGCGCTCGTGGGTCCCACCGGCCACCCTGTGGATGACCGAAGTGGCGGTCAGCACAGAGGTATTGAACCGCCAGCCCGGCGAATCGCTGGATGAAGTTGCCGCCAGCCGCATTCGCAGCAGCGGCCTGTATGCCTACACCGCCATCAACGCACCGCGCGGCCTCAACGAGCGCATCTACCACGTGTGGCAGAAGGACGGCAAGGAAGTGGACCGTATCGCCCTGGATATCCATGGCGGGCGCAAGGAAGGCTACCGTGCGTGGACCCACAAGCAGAACTTCCCGCCAAACCCCGCAGGTAAATGGCAGGTGCGCGTGCTGACCGAAGATGGCCAAGTGATCGGTGTGCTGCGCTTCAAGGTGGTAGACGACGCGCCGGCGAAGTAAGCGCTCCTGTGGGGGCCGGCTTGCCGGCGATTGGGCCGCAACGCGGCCCCAGCACATTTCAACAAACCCCGCCATGCCTGCTGCGCTATGATCAGCCTCTACGCCTGTCAGATGCATGGAGCCTATGACCACCCCCAGCGCCACTCTGGACACCAGCAGCCAACCGGCCTGCCTGCGCATTGCCGGTGACTGGACCCTGGCCCACTACGCCAGCCTCAAGCGCGACAGCGAACACCTGCGCACCCAATACGGCGCCGACGCCGTAGCCGATCTCAGCCAACTGGGCCAGCTCGATACCGCCGGTGCCTCGCTACTGGCTGAGCTGCTGGGCTCTGAGCGCCTGTCGCACTGCACTCAACAGCTGCCCGCTGCCAGCCGCGCCCTGCTCAAGAACGTCTACTGCTCGGTTCAGGACTACTGCATCCCGGTAAAGGAACCCGAGCGCCCTGTGCTGCTCCTGCTGCTGGAGCGCATCGGCCGCGCGGTCAATACGTTGTGGCAAGACACCCTGCAGTTGCTCGGCTTCATCGGCCTGATCCTGGAGACCCTGCTGCGCCGGGCCTTGCAACCGCATCGCTGGCGGCTCACCCCGGTTGTCTCGCATATCGAGCAGACAGGTCTGGACGCCGCGCCTATCGTCGCGTTGCTGACGTTTCTGGTGGGCGCGGTGGTCGCCTTCCTCGGGGCGACCGTGCTGGCCGATTTCGGCGCAACCGTATTCACCGTCGACCTGGTGGCATTCTCGTTCCTGCGCGAATTCGCCGTGTTGCTGACCGCCATACTGATGGCCGGCCGCACAGCCAGTGCCTTCACTGCCCAGATCGGCTCGATGAAGGCCAACGAGGAGATCGACGCCCTCCGTACCCTGGGCCTGAACCCGATCGAACTGCTGGTCGTACCCCGGGTGCTGGCACTGCTGATCTCGCTGCCGCTGCTGACCTTCGTCGCGATGATCTGCGGCATCGTCGGCGGTGCTGTGGTCTGCGCGCTTTCACTGGATATTTCGCCGGCCATGTTCCTCTCGCTGCTGCAAAGCGATATTGGCGTGCAGCACTTTCTCGTCGGCTTGGCCAAGGCACCCTTCTTTGCCTTCCTGATCGCGGCCATTGGCTGCCTGGAAGGCTTCAAGGTCAGCGGCAGCGCTGAGTCGGTAGGCGCCCACACCACCTCCAGCGTGGTTCAGTCGATCTTCGTGGTCATCGTGCTCGATGCAGTGGCTGCGCTGTTCTGCATGGAGATGGGCTGGTGAGTGCCCCGGAAGCAGTGATCCAGGCGCGGGGCATCTGCAACCGTTTCGGCAGCCAGAGCGTGCACGAGAACCTCGATCTGGACCTTTACCGCGGTGAAATCCTGGCCGTGGTTGGCGGTTCGGGCAGCGGCAAGTCGGTGCTGTTACGCAGCATCATAGGGCTACGGCTGCCGAATGAAGGCCAGATCAAAGTGTTTGGCCAGAACCTGGCCGGCCTGCATGAAGAGCAACGCTCATTGGTCGAACGGCGCTTTGGCGTGTTGTTTCAGAAGGGTGCGCTGTTCTCCTCGCTGACCGTCACCGAGAACGTCGCATTGCCACTGATCGAGCATGCAGGCCTGTCGCGCGCCGATGCAGAGCACCTGGCCGGGGTGAAGCTGGCCTTGGCCGGCCTGCCGATTTCGGCCGCAGACAAATACCCCTCTTCACTGTCCGGCGGCATGATCAAGCGCGCCGCACTTGCCCGCGCACTGGCCCTGGACCCGGACATCCTGTTCCTTGACGAACCCACTGCCGGCCTCGACCCGATCGGCGCCGCCGCCTTCGACCAACTGATCCTCACCCTGCGCGACGCCCTGGGCCTGAGCGTGTTCCTCATCACCCACGATCTGGACACGCTCTACACCATCACTGACCGCATCGCGGTACTGTCGCAGAAGAAGGTGCTGGTGGCAGGCCCGCTGGCCCAAGTCGAACAGACCGACGACCCGTGGATTCACGATTACTTTCACGGCCCACGCGGACGGGCGGCTGAACAGGCCGCCAACCGTGCCGGGCAGGAGCGCTGAACGATGGAAACCCGAGCTCATCACGTCCTCATCGGCCTGGTCACCGTGCTGGTGGTGGCCGGTGCCATGCTGTTTGGCCTGTGGCTGACCAAGTCCAGCGTCGACGACGCCTTCAAGGACTACGAAGTGATCTTCAACGAAGCCGTCTCCGGGCTGTCCCGCGGCAGCCCCGTGCAATACAACGGCATCAAGGTCGGTGATGTGACCAGCCTGCGCCTGGACCCCAAGGACCCGCGCCGGGTGCTGGCCCGGGTTCGCCTGAGCGGCGATACCCCGGTCAAGGAAGACACCCAGGCGAAACTGACCCTCGCCGGCGTCACCGGCAACTCGTTCATCCAGCTCAGCGGCGGCACTCCGAAAAGCCCAGAGCTCAAGGGCAAAGACGGCAAGTTACCCGTGATAATCGCCTCGCCCTCCCCCATCTCGCAGCTACTCAATGACAGCAGCGACCTGGTCACCAACATCAACCTGCTGCTGCACAATGCGAACCAGATGTTCTCGGAAAACAATATCGACCGCCTGAGCAACACCCTGGCCAATCTGGAACAGACCACCAGTGCGTTCGCCAACCACAAAGGCGGCATTTCCCAGGCCATAGAACAGCTGGCCCAGGTCGGCAAACAGGCCAACGCCACGCTGGCCGAAACCCAAGCGCTGATGCGCAATGCCAACAGCCTGCTCGGCACCGAGGGCAAACAGGCCATCGGCAGCGCCGAGCAGGCCATGCAATCGCTGGCCGCCAGCACTGCGACCATCAACAGCCTGCTCAATGACAACCGCCAGTCCATCGACGACGGCGCGCAAGGCCTCAACCAGCTGACACCGGCCATCCGCGAACTGCGTGAAACCCTCAACTCACTCAAGGGCATTTCCCGACGCCTGGAAGCCGACCCGAGCGGCTACCTGCTTGGCCGCGACAACAACAAGGAGTTCCAGCCATGAAGCTGTCGCTGCGCCTGCTGGCCCTGACGGCCGCGCTGAGCCTGTCTGCCGCCTGCTCGATCCTGCCCCAGAGCGAGCCTGTGGATATCTACCGGCTGCCGGTCAACCAGGCCAGCCACAGCGCGACCCCGGTGCCATGGTCGTTACGCTTGAACAAGCCGCTGGCAAGCGAAGTGCTGGCCGGGCCACGCATCGCTGTGATCCCCAAGGGCGACGTGGTCAGCAGCTACAAAGGCGCCCGCTGGAGCGACCCGGTGCCGTTGCTGTTACGCAACCGCCTGCTCGATGGCTTCCAGCGCGACGGGCGTGTACAGCGTCTGAGCGCCGACGACAGCAACCTGCAGGCCGACTATGAACTGGCCGGTGAACTGCAGGCGTTTCAGAGCGAGTACCGGCCAACCGGTGCGGTGGAGGTGGTGATCCGCTATGACGCGCGTCTGGTTCAGGGGCGCAGCCAGCGAATCCTTGCCAGCAAGCGTTTCGAGGTGCGTCAGCTGCTGGCAGATACGCAGGTTTCGGCCGTGGTGGCCGGCTTCGGCATGGCCAACGATCAACTCGCCGCGCAGGTGGTGAACTGGACCGTCGCGCAAAGCGCTCAGGCTCAGGCAAAGAACCAGTAGCAGACCAGGATGGCCGCAATGACACCGGACAGTTCGGCCAGCAAGGCGCAACCTACGGCATGGCGCACGCGCTGGATGCCGACAGCACCGAAATACACCGCCAGCACGTAGAACGTGGTTTCGGTGCTGCCCTGAACGGTAGCGGCTACCAGTGCCGGGAAGCTGTCCACGCCGTGGGTCTGCATGGTCTCGATCAGCATCGCCCGCGCCGCACTGCCGGAGAACGGCTTGACCAATGCGGTCGGCAGGCCCTCGACGAAGCGGGTGTCCATACCCATCCAACTCACCGCGTGACGAATGCCATCCAATGCCAGCTCAAGGGCCCCGGAGGCGCGCAGCACACCAACGGCTACCAGCATGGCCACCAGGTAGGGCAGCAGGCTCTTGGCCACGTCGAACCCTTCCTTGGCGCCTTCGACAAAGGCCTCATACACCTTCACCCGCTTCAGCGCACCGATCACCAGGAACAGCATGATCACACCAAACAGCGTGAGGTTGCCCAGGACAGACGACAGGCTGGCCAGCGCAGCAGCCGACAGGGTACCGAGGAAGGCCATGAAGCCGCCCAGCAGCAGAGCACCCGGGATCATGTAGGCCAGCACCACCGGGTCCCACAGGCGCAAACGCTGCATCACCGCCACCGACAGCAGACCGACCAGGGTCGAAACGCTGGTCGCCAGCAGGATCGGCAGGAACACCAGGGTCGGGTCAGTAGCGCCTTGCTGGGCGCGGTACATGAAGATGGTGACCGGCAGCAGGGTCAGCGATGAGGCATTGAGCACCAGAAACAGGATTTGCGCGTTGCTCGCGGTGGTGCTGCTGGGGTTGAGCTCCTGCAGGGCGCGCATGGCTTTCAGGCCGATCGGCGTAGCGGCGTTGTCCAGGCCCAGGCCGTTGGCAGCAAAGTTCATGGTGATCAGGCCCAGTGCCGGGTGGCCGGGTGGCACTTGCGGCATCAGCCGGGCGAACAGCGGGCCGAGCACTTTGGCCAGCCATTCCACGATACCGGCCTTTTCCGCGATCTTGAGGAACCCCAGCCAGAGGGTAAGGGTGCCGAACAGCAGGATCATGACTTCGACCGAGAGCTTGGCCATGGCGAAGATGCTCTCGACCATCGCGGCGAAAATGCCGGCGTTGCCGCCCACCAGCCATTGAGCCAGGGCCGATACGGCCGCCACCAGGAAAAAGCCAAGCCAAAGGCCGTTGAGCATCCGTGTGTTCCCCCTGAAAAGTGCCTGAATGATAACGCACCAACGGCTGCTTTAGCCTGCGCTGGCCACATCGCCGGTTCGCCGGCGATGTGGCCCTTACAGACAGCAAAAAGCCCCGAATGAATCGGGGCTCAATGTTCAACGCGTCAGGTTCAGCGCTTGGCGGTCTCGCCAACCAGCGCCGCTTCCTTCTTGTCCGCAATCAGCGAGGCGTAGTATTGCTCGCCCTTGGCGGCGTCGTACATGCCTTCCCAACGAGCGATCACCAGGGCAGCCAAGGCATTGCCGACCACGTTCAGAGCGGTACGCGCCATGTCCATGATGCGGTCGACACCTGCGATGAAGGCCAGGCCTTCCAGCGGGATGCCTACGCTGCCCAAGGTTGCCAGCAGGACCACGAACGATACGCCCGGCACACCGGCAATACCCTTGGAGGTCACCATCAGGGTCAGCACCAGCAGCAATTGCTGGCTCCAGGACAGGTCAATGCCGTACAGCTGGGCGATGAAGATCGCCGCGATGCTCTGGTACAGGGTCGAGCCGTCGAGGTTGAACGAGTAACCGGTCGGTACCACGAACGAGCAGATCGACTTCGGCGCACCGTACTTTTCCATCTTCTCGATGACACGCGGCAGCACGGTTTCGGAGCTGGACGTGGAGTAGGCCAGGATCAGCTCATCTTTCATGATGCGCATGATCTTGATTACCGAGAAGCCAAAGATGCGTGCGACAAGGCCCAGCACCATGAAGGCGAAGAAGGCGATGGCGAAGTACACCAGCAGCACCAGCTTGGCCAGCGGCAGCAGCGAGCTGAAGCCGAAGTTGGCGACCGTCACGGCGATCAGGGCGAATACGCCGATCGGGGCGTAGTTCATGATCATGTGGGTGACCTTGAACATGGTCTCCGACACGCCCTGGAAGGTACGCACCAGCGGCTCGCGCAGGTCTGCCTGCAGGCTAGACAAGCCCAGGCCGAACAGCACCGAGAAGAAGATGATCGGCAGCATCTCGCCACGCATCAGCGCCGCGAAGATGTTCGACGGGATCAGGTTCAGCAGGGTTTCGATGAACGCATGCTCATGCTGCACCTCGGCGGCGGTCGCCTGGTACTTGGAGATGTCGACGGTGCCCAGGGTGCTCATGTCGATGCCGGCGCCCGGGTGGAACAGGTTTGCCAGCACCAGGCCGACAACGATGGCGATGGTTGTCACCACCTCGAAGTAGATGATGGTCTTCAGGCCGATGCTGCCCAGTTTCTTCGCGTCGCCAACCCCGGCGATGCCCACGATCAGCGACGAAATCACGATCGGGACGACGATCATCTTGATCAGGCGAATGAAGATGTCACCGGCGGGCTGGAGAACGTTGCTGATCCACCATGCCTTTTCTGCACTGAAATGATTCAGTAGCGCGCCGATTGCAACGCCCAGGACCAGACCGATGACGATCTGCCAGGCGAGGCTCAATTTTGCCTTCTTCATGTCTTTACCCTTTGTTCTAGTGATCACGGGCACCGACCGGAAAAGCACGTAACAGAGCCGTTGGCAACGTCACGGGCATCGTACAGCTTCCGTCCGGAGGCCTCATGTAAGGACACCGCAAGCGAGCGACAGGGCGCTCGGGCCAGCGAAAAGGCGGCAACTATTGCGATGGGCAAGGACGAAATCTAATGCCGGAAGCGCATACCCCATGCCGATTCGACATACAGCAATGCGTCAAAATGAGGCATTCGCAAGTCATTGATTTATAACGTTCGGAAACCCGAACACGACCAAACCGCCAGATCTCGGCTGATTTGGCAGTACGCAAAAGAGGACATTGATGGCCTGTTCGACAATCCGAATGGCCGAAATGACACCTGACAACGGCAGCGTTGAGCGAAAAAAAATTGATGTGCGGTCAAGACAAAATGTGTCTCAGCAGGAAAAAGCTGAAAGGGAGATGTTGAAATGAAGATGGCATCTCGGAAGTCAGGCCAGCTCTATGTGGGAAAACTCACTGCTGACCTGAACCTCCGATTTTGCCTTGCCTGACCCGGCCCATTGCTGGAGGCACTCCCTGTACCCCTAGGCCACTCCGATCCTGCAACAATCAGAACAGCCCGGCCCCTTGGTCATGTGCGGCCCCTCCTCGGGGCAGCGCATCATAGAAGCGAGAACTATAGAAAGGTTCCACTTCTATTACGTGACAGTGCGCGACCAATCGTCCCTGACACTCAGTACCAGTTCGGGTCACGCTTGAGCTGCTCCTTCAGCATCGCCTGCATGCCTTCATCCGGCTCACCCAGCCAACGATACTGCGCATGGCGGGTTGGGGCCTTGTCACTCGGCAGGCCCTCGGGTACCTCCACCAGCATCCCGTAGGCATCGTCCTTGTCCCAGCTGAACGCTACGATCAGGCGTTTGTAGGTGCAGTTGTCCTTGGATTCACACAGCGGTCCGACCAGATATTTGTCACCATCCTCGGTCACCGCGGACATCTGCTGCTGTGCACTGCCCGTCAGGTTGATCACCCAGTCGGGCAGGCGTTCCTCGCCTTTGATCGCGTCCTGCCAGGTCTCCCGGTACTCAGGGTCAGAGCCGAGCAACTTGTCGGCGCTGACCTGGCCATCATTGGCCGCCATCGCCGCTGCGCTACCACCCAACAGCAGAGCGGCAGCTACGGCGTTGCAAAGCTTCCTGCTCATCGTCAACCTCGACCACGTCCAAAGAAGAAGGAGGCTACGAACAGGACCAGGAAGACAATGAACAGGATCTTCGCGATACCCGTGGCAGCGCCGGCGATACCACCGAAGCCGAGTACGGCGGCGACAATGGCGATGATGAGGAAAGTGATAGCCCAACTCAGCATGATGCTTCTCCTTTCTTTTTTGAAATCGATCCGGTCGGTGTCGAAACCGCAGCGCCTTAGAACACCCAGCGTTGCTGGGGCACGACTTTTTCGACTGTGGCCGGCGAGGTGTTGGCCGAAGGCAGCTTTTGCGCTGCCCTCACCAATGTGTTGGCACGTGTCGCCTGGATCTGCGCCAGTAGCGCAGTCTGCGCCGCAACCTGCTCAGTGAGTCGCGCGGTCTGCCAGCTGTAGTAAAAAAGGCCTGCGGCCAAAGCCAGCAGCAACGCCATCCCCAGTATCAGGAACTGGCGCAGTGGCAGTGCGGCGATCTGCGAACGGTTGACGGATTGGCGGTTCATGCCGGCTTCTCCTGCTGTAATTTTTCTATTCAAACCTGAACAGGTAATTGCAGCCTGCGTGCCAGTGGCTCGATTTCTAATAAATACTTATAAATCAGATACTTATACATACACATGATTGGGCCTGAGGACGTATCCTGCACGATGCCCGTCTTGGCGTCGTGCGTATTGCACGATTCATCCTTCAACCTTGGTCGCCACCTTGAGCAGATCGGCATCCACCCCACGTACCCCAATGATTTGCCGCGCGATCTCAACGGCGATGGTTTTCTGCTCGCTGCTGACTACCTCACCCGACAGCCGCACCATGCCGCCCTCACTGGCCACCTTGATGTTCAGGCCATCAAGGTTGCGGCTGAAGCGGAAGCTGTTCTGGATCTTGTCGATCACCCACCTGTCACTTGGCTGCGGCCCGGTAGACACGCCCACCGGCGTTTCGCGAGCCTGGGCCATGGCTGCGGAATCCAGACTGACCAGGTTGTTGACCAGGTACACACCGTCAGTGGTCCGCGCCACCACCCCAGCCAGTTCCTTGGCTTCAGCGCTGTCGACCTTGCCGCGCAGGGTGATCACACCTTCACTGCTCTGTACCTCGATAGGCGCCTTCTGCGTCGTACGGCTCCACAGCAGACGGGCACGAATGACGGCAGCCAGGGTTGCATCCTCAAGACGCTGAGCGTAAGCCCGCAATTCGAGCGGGCGCTCGACCAGCCCGGCGTTGACCTGCAACTGGTTATCGACCTGTTCGATGCCTCGAGTCGCCTGTGCGACGTGTTCGGCCAGCTGGCGCTCAACCTCATTCTCGACCTCACCCGTCAGGCGTGCCCGCTGGCCATCCACCTCGACCTCAATGCGAAACGGTTTGAGCATGCGGTTGAGTGCCAGCGCAGTCTGTAGGGAGCCCTCCAGGCGGGCATCCTGAACCGGGTCGGCAAACGCTGGGGTGCAAATGGATAACAGGCTGGCCGTCAACACAGCCGTTCGAGTGGTAAAAGGCATGACCGCACTCCTTCTGTAGGCTAAATCCACAAATCATCGCAACCAATGTGCCACCTCAATGCTCTAAGGCAATCATTGAGATATCGCGGGTTCACGGCATTCTTTGGCCATTGGCTAGCATGCATAGGACAGAATCCTTCAGAATTGACCATGCAACTTGCCCGATTTTTCCCACACTAAATGAAGATCTTTCCCAAAGGAGCGCTGGAAATGGAATCAGCCCAGGACAACCAAGGCCGTATTCTGCTTGTGGATGACGAGTCCGCGATCCTGCGCACCTTCCGCTACTGCCTCGAAGATGAAGGCTACAGCGTGGCCACCGCCAACAGTGCCGCGCAGGCCGAAGCCTTGCTCCAGCGCCAGGTGTTCGACCTGTGCTTCCTCGACCTGCGTCTGGGTGAAGACAACGGCCTGGATGTGCTGGCACAGATGCGCATCCAGGCACCGTGGATGCGGGTGGTGATCGTCACCGCGCATTCGGCCATCGACACTGCAGTCGATGCGATCCAGGCCGGTGCCGCCGACTACCTGGTCAAACCCTGCAGCCCCGACCAGTTGCGCCTGGCCACCGCCAAACAGCTGGAAGTCCGCCAATTGTCGGCACGCCTGGAGGCGCTCGAAGGTGAAGTGCGCAAGCCCAAAGACGGCCTGGACTCGCATAGCCCGGCAATGATGGCCGTGCTGGAAACCGCACGTCAGGTAGCCACCACCGACGCCAACATCCTCATTCTTGGCGAATCGGGGACCGGCAAGGGCGAACTGGCCCGCGCCATTCACAGCTGGAGCAAGCGTGCACGCAAGGCCTGCGTGACCATCAACTGCCCGTCGCTGAACGCCGAGCTGATGGAGAGCGAATTGTTCGGCCACACCCGCGGCGCATTCACTGGCGCCAGTGAAAGCACGCTGGGCCGCGTCAACCAGGCCGATGGCGGCACGCTGTTTCTCGACGAGATCGGCGATTTTCCCCTGACATTGCAACCCAAGTTACTGCGTTTCATCCAGGATAAAGAGTATGAGCGGGTAGGCGACCCTGTCACCCGACGCGCCGATGTGCGCATCCTCGCGGCGACCAACCTGAACCTGGAAGAAATGGTCCGCGAAAGCCGCTTCCGTGAAGACCTGCTCTACCGCCTGAACGTCATCACCCTGCACCTGCCGCCCCTGCGCGAGCGCAGTGAGGACATCCTTACCCTGGCCGATCGCTTTCTCGCCCGTTTCGTCAAGGAGTACGCGCGCCCTGCGCGCGGCTTCAGCGACGAAGCCCGCGCCGCGCTGCTCAATTACCGTTGGCCTGGCAATATCCGCGAACTGCGCAACGTGGTCGAACGCGCCAGCATCATCTGCCCACAGGACCGGGTGGAGATCATTCACTTGGGTATGGGCGAGCAACCTGCCGGCAGCGCTCCCCGGGTTGGTGCGGCGCTGAGCCTGGATGAACTGGAGCGTGCCCACATCGGCGCTGTGCTGGCAGCCAGTGACACACTGGACCAGGCCGCCAAGACCTTGGGTATCGATGCCTCGACCCTGTACCGCAAGCGTAAGCAGTACAACCTATGAAATGGCCGATGAAGCTGCGTACGCGGCTTTTCCTCAGCATTTCAGCGCTGATCACAGTCGCTCTGCTGGGCCTGATGCTAGGTTTGGTCAGCGTGTTGCAAATGACTGCCGCGCAGCAAGCTTCGGTGAGCAATACCACCCATGTCCTGGAAATAGGCTTGAAGCTTCGGCAGAACCTGGGCGAGCAACTGATGCTCATCCTCGATGCGCAAACTTCGCCTCAGAGCCTGCGAGCGCTGCAAGACAATTTCCAGGACCTGCTTGACCAAGGGCTTGCACAAGGCGGTGAACGTACCGGCTTCAACAAGGCCAGCAGCAACTATCAGGCCTTCCTGAGTGCCTATCGCCAAAGCCCTGCACCGGCAAACAGCATGGGTGCCGACCAGCCACTGGGCGCCGCGTTCAACCAAGTGCGCACCGACCTAATCGATTCGCACAAGCTTGCCATCGATTACATCACTCGCAGCGAACAACTGTCCCGCGACCGCGCTTTACTGGTCAGTGGTGTACTCGGCCTGACGGGCTTGGTGGTGCTGATGCTCGGCTTCTTTACCGCACACAACATCGCCCGCCGCTTCGGGCAACCCATCGAAGCCCTGGCCAAGGCCGCAGATCAACTCGGCCAAGGTAACTTCGATGTCACGTTGCCCGTCAGCCAAGCCATAGAAGTCAACCAGCTGACCCGCCGCTTCGGGCTGATGGCCGAGGCGCTGCGCAAGCACCAGGAGACCAACGTCGATGAACTGCTGGCCGGCCAACAACGCCTGCAGGCTGTGCTCGACAGCATCGACGATGGCCTGCTGATCATCGACCGCCAAGGCAACCTGGAGCATCTCAACCCGGTCGCCCAGCGCCAGCTCGGCTGGAGCAACAACCGCCTGGGCAGCCCCTTGGCAGAGGCACTGCAGCGCCCAGAACTGGAGCAACAGCTGCGCCAGGTGCTGCGCGGCGGTAGCCTGGACCGCCCACCTGAGGACCTGAGTATCGAGGTTGATGAAGAGTCACGCCTGCTGTCCTACAGCCTGACCCCGGTCAGCCACCCGCAAGGACCGATTCTCGGTGCCGTGATGGTGCTGCACGATGTGACCGAGCAGCGCGCTTTCGAGCGTGTGCGTAGCGAGTTCGTACTGCGCGCCTCCCACGAACTGCGTACGCCGGTCACCGGCATGCACATGGCCTTCGGCCTGCTGCGAGAGCGCGTGAAGTTTCCACCTGAGGCGCGTGAGAATGACCTGTTGGAGACCATCGGCGAGGAAATGCAGCGCCTGACCCAACTGATCAACGACCTGTTGAATTTTTCACGCTACCAGAGCGGGCTGCAAAAACTCGAACTCGCCCCCTGTGCCATCGACGAACTGCTCGAACGTGCCCAGGTACGGTTCAGCGAGCAGGCATCAGTCAAGCAGATCGAGCTGATCAAGGCGCTGGAGCCGCCGCTGCCTCGGATCCAGGCCGACATCGCCCAACTGGATCGTGTGCTCGACAACCTGCTGCACAACGCCATTCGGCATACCGGCAGCGGGGGGCGAATTCGCCTGCATGCGCGACGCCACGCGGAGCGCGTCATCATCAGCGTCGAGGACAATGGCGAAGGCATTGCCTACGGACAGCAGGGGCGCATTTTCGAACCCTTTGTACAGGTAGGGCGCAAGAAGGGCGGGGCCGGGCTGGGGCTGGCATTGTGCAAGGAAATCGTGCAATTGCACGGCGGCCGCATGGGCGTCTTCTCCCGGCCCGGGCAGGGAACACAGTTCTACATGGCTCTTCCGGTGTGATTTCTTGACCTGCAGAGGTCGTTGAGGCAACGCCTTGCCGGCCACTGCAAGTACGCTCACGGTTCATCATCTATCCGTGGCCTGCGGACTTGCCGGCCTCGCGTCACCAACTCGACGAACTGCCGGGCATTGAGCGGATGGGCGAAGAGCCAGCCTTGGCCATAATTGACACCCTCGCTGTTGAGCAGCACCGCCTGGGCCTCGCACTCTATGCCTTCGGCTATCACCCGTAGATGAAGGTCATGGGCCATGCGAATGATATGAGGCGCCACGCCACTGCTGGCGGCATCGTGCCCGAGCGCGTCGATGAAGGCCTTGTCGATCTTCAGGCAGTCCACCGGCAAGGTCTGCAGATAAGCCAGGCTGCAGTAGCCAGTACCGAAGTCATCGATCAACACCTGATGCCCCACCGAACGAAGCGCCTGCAGGTTGTCACGGGCCACCACCACATCGATCAGCCCCCGCTCGGTAACCTCGAAGGCAATCTGGCTGGCAGCCACCCTGTGCAGTGCCAGCAACCGTGCAGCCACCCGGCCGATGCGCGGGACCATCACATCACAGGCCGCCAGGTTCACCGAGATGTAAAGGTTGCGGTGCGAACGCAGCAACTGGCCAAGTTGCTCAAGCACCCGTTGCAGGACGAAATCGGTGATCTGGCGAATCTGCCCGGTATTTTCAGCCAGCGGAATGAACAGGTCCGGGCTGGTCAGGGTCCCGTCAGGGCGCCGCCAGCGTACCAGCGCCTCAGCGCCCACACAGCGGCGGCTGTCGAGTTCGATGATCGGCTGATAGAGCACCTGCAGTTCACCGCGGCGCAAAGCGTTCTGCAATTCTGAACTCATGGAACGCCGCTGCAGGATCAGCTGCAGTACCAGCCAACCGATACAACAGGCCGCCAGAACGCTGCCTGGGAACAATAGCCAGAGCATGCCGTTCATCCGCAGTGGCAGGCTGGCTCGTGGGGCGATCAGCACGAGCTGGTAATCGGGCGATTTGGTCAGCATGCGATAGACAAGGCGGTCATGCAGTTCGAACAACGAATTGCCGCTGGGTGGCGGCCAATTGTCAGCTGGCGGCCAGACTTGTGGCGGGCCCAGTACCGGTATCGCTCTGGTGCCATTGTCCAGCACCACCAACAGGCTACCTCCGGGCGGCAGGTCAACCACGTCGGTCAAGTGCCCACGCGACGTAGAAACCAGGAAGTTGCCACGTGCAAGCATCAACGCGGCAAGGTTCTCGTTGGGTTCGGTGGTGGTATTGAGCCAATAGCTGTAAGTCGGGCCCTGGATGTCCGGAGCCCGCGTGGGCACGAAAGCCCGTGCCCCCCCGCGGTTGGAGCAGGCGACATTGACGTCTACGTATGCCGCCTCATAAATGAAACGCGAGCCCAGCCCAACTTGCTGCAACAACGCCAGCATCGCCGGGTTGCAGCCGCGCAAAGGCTGCGCCTGCAGGTCGTCGACACCCTCGCGCAACTGGCCGAAAACCTGCTCGAGGCGGTCGAGAAAACGCTCGCCCTGCGCATTCATCTGCGCACTCTCGCTCTGCTTCATCTGCTGCAGCGCAATACCGATACTGGCAGTCAGCAACACCGCAGCGCTGGCCAACGCTGCCAGAGAGGCCAGCATCCAGGGGCGGTAAAAAAATTGGCGCAACGCGGTAATCAGAGCCGACATGGGCAGCATCCAGTTGATATACAGGGTATAGCAACTGAATGGCGTATTGGCTTGGCCGTTTGGCGGAGCCCAAGGGCGCGCGGAGGATCAGCGCATCCGGTTGAGTACTTGAAGCATGGCAGCCGTCTGCGCATCGGGCATGCCGTCGAAGCGCTGTGGCCGGAAACGCATCTGGAACGCCGCAATGACATGGCGGGTAGCCACATCGAGCTGCCCGGTCTGTTCGATGGCGTAGCCGAAGCGTGCCAGCTCTTGCTGGTACCAACCCATGCTCGGTGGATTGGCGTTGAAATACGCCTGCTGGCGCGCCACGGCATTGGGCTCTGGCCATACCCCAAGCCCCGCATCGGCAAGACGCTTCCATGGGAACAACGGCCCCGGATCCAGTTTGCGCAAGGGTGCGATATCACTGTGGCCAATGATATGGCGAGGGTCGATGTTGTTACGTTTGACGATATCCTTTAGCAGCGCGATCAAAGACTGAATCTGCGCTTCGCTGTACGGATACCAGACTCGCCCATTGGGCGTGGTGTCAAAGCCTGGGTTGACGATCTCGATACCGATTGAGCTTGAGTTCAACCAGGTTCGCCCCTGCCATTGGCTGTCCCCGGCATGCCAGGCACGACGGCTTTCATCGACCAGTTGATAAACCGTGGCTGGGCCATCTCCGATCAGGTAGTGGCTGCTGACCTCGCCATGGGTTAGCAGCGCCAGCGAGCGCTCCAGCGAGGCATTGGTGTAATGCAGCACGACGAACTGGATGCGGTTGTCATGGTTGGCCGAGGGATGGCTGCGGTCGATACGCAGGCCGGTCGAACAACCGGCCAGTACGATCAGCAAAAATGCAGTGAACAACGCTTTCATGGAAGAAGCCAGGGTAATTAGCAGTGACGCATTAGCATAACGTATGCGCACCCGGCTCACCCGCTCAGCTTTGTTCCACCCGATTACGGCCCAAGTCCTTGGCCCGGTACAGCGCTGCATCAGCACGCTTGAGCACCTGATCACCGCGCTCACCCGAGCGGAATGCGCTCAAACCGATGGAGGCGGTGATAACCACCCGTTCGCCCTTGAAATGGAACGGACACGCTTCAATAGCGGCACGCAGCACCTCGGCCACTTGCGCAGCTACGGTGGGTGACGTCTGCGCCAGCAACAGTACGAACTCCTCGCCACCGAAACGGGCGATGAAATCGCGCGGCCGCAAGCGCTTGCGCAACTGGTCAGCGACGATCTTCAGTACCTTGTCACCCGCCAGATGGCCATAGCTGTCATTGATGCGCTTGAAGTGGTCCAGGTCGAGAATCGCCATCGCCAAGTGGCCGCCGTTCTCCTGCCAGGCCTGCATTTCGCGCTCTACCTGCTCGCTCCAGGCCGCGCGATTGGGCAGCCCGGTCAGCGGGTCGATCAATGCCTTCTGCCGCTGTTCCTCCAGGTGTTCGCGGTAGCCGAGGGCCTCCTGCTCCATGTTAGCGACGCGCTCGGCCAAGCCCTGAAGGCGCCCGGCGAGTTCCTGTTCGCGGCGGTCACGCTCATGCTGATGCTCATCCATGGTGCCCAGCAGCCCTTCCAGGCGGTTCTCGAGAATGTGCTTGAGGCTGTCCACATCGGCCGCCCCCTGCACGCTGCTTTGCAGGCCATCGACCTGCTCACGCAGTTGGCTGTCCAGCTCGCGCGCAGCAGAACTGTTGTCGGCATGACCGGCACTGGCTTCATGAAGGTGGCTCTGGAAGCTTTCCAGACGCTCATTGAGCTGCTGCAGGTAAGTCTCGAATTCGTGTTGCCCGCTGTCGGTGATGGCCAGCATGAGCACGGCCAGGTCATCGAGCACCGGGATCAGCTCGTACCAGTTCAGCCCCCGTGCCACGCGCTCGCGCATTTCCAGGGCTTGGGCCTTGTGGCGTTCCGGCAGGCTAAGGTCATCGAGCAGGCCGATCAGGGTTTGCTCGATATGCGCGGCAACCTGACTGTAGGGCGGCTCGACTGCGTCAGGGAGTGAATAGGGTCCGTCTTCGCCGAAGGTTTCTTCCAGGGGCTTAAGCGCTTGTGGCTCATCGACCTGTATTGGCAGCTCGGTTCGAGCGCCCTCGAGGCGCTGCGGTTGCTCAGCGCAGACGGGTGCAACCTCGACCGCCTCCTGTGCGTGCGGCTCAGGCTCGCCTGGAGCGGGCGGTGCGGCAACAGGCGTTTCAGGCACCACAGGCACCACAGGCACAGGGTCATGAACCTCAGGTGCTACCAACGGCTGCAGCTCGTCGATATCCCGGGGTGGTAGATCCACCAGCACCGGCCCGTCCGGCAATGGCTGCAGTTCAGGCGCAGCGATTACAGAAGGGGCCGCCGGTTCTACAGCGTTTACACCCTGTGGTTCGCTCTCACGGTTGCCGAACAAGCGCTGCAAAAAGCCCGGCCTGGCATCCTCATCCGGCCTGTTCAACGATGACAGCGCCCGCCCCTGCAACCCGCTCAGCTCTCCGAGCAGCGGCGGCAACTCGCGCGACTGGCTGACGCCGCCGTCGAGTTTCTTCGCCAGTTTCTTGAGCGACCGCGATACGTCACCGGACAACGGCAGGCCTTGCAGTTGCGTCACGAGCGCGGTCAGCGCATCGCTGACCTGGTTCATGCGGGTTTCGCGGCGCTGCTCGGAGTCGAGCACGGCCTTTTCAAGACGCGGGATCAACCCGGCAAGGCCGGCATCCATGTTGTCGCTGCGAATGACCTCACGCATTTCCTTCATGCATTGGTCCACCGCCTTGTCGCTGCCTTCTGCGGCCAAGGTACTGCGCACCAGGCCCCGACGCAGCAGGTCAAGCCGCGCTGCCCATCGGCGCTCCAGCTTTTCCTGCTGTTCGATGCTTTTAAGGTATTTTTCTTTCCAGCGCTCGGCTTCTTCGGTCATGCCTGGATCCGCAACGGGTGATGCATCGGTGGGCTATGGTTACACGCTGTCGGCGCACGGCTGGAACTCTTGAGTGCTCCAATGGCCTTTTGCTGATCTAGCTCAGGGCCGGAAGCGTATCCACAGTCAATGCATCAGGCAATCGGATCTCTACGGCGACCGGGAGATGGTCGGAAATAGGCTGGGCCAGCACCTCGACCCGCTCCAGGGTCAGGCTCGGGCTGAGCAGGATGTGGTCCAGGCACCGCTGCGGGCGCCAGCTGGGGAAGGTGGCTTCGACCTGAGGTGCAATCAGGCCCAGATCACGCAATGGAGAATGGTCGAGCAGGTCGTTGGCATGGGTGTTCATGTCGCCCATCAGGACCTGATGGCGGTATCCACCGATCAGTTCACGGATGTAGGCAAGCTGGCGAGCGCGGGTCCTTGCACCAAGCGCAAGATGCATCATGACCACTATCAACGCGTCCTCGCCTTCGCCGAAGCGCACCAGGATCGCACCGCGGCCGGAGGGACCGGGCAGGGGGTGATCTTCCAGCAGATGCGGCTTGAGGCGGCTGAGCACCCCATTGCTGTGCTGGGCGAAATGCCCAAGGTTGCGGTTGAGCTGTTGGTACCAGTAAGGGAAGCCCCCCAACTGGGCCAGGTGCTCCACCTGATTGACGTAACCAGAACGAAGGCTGCCGCCATCTACTTCCTGCAAGGCCACCAGGTCGAAATCATTGAGCAGGTCGCCGATTTTCTGCAGATTGCCGGCGCGCCCGGTGTGCGGCAGCAGATGCTGCCAGCTGCGGGTCAGGTAATGCCGATAGCGCTCGGTACTGATGCCGACCTGGATATTGAAGCTGAGCAGCCGCAGGCGACCATCTTCCGGCAGGCCATTGGCCTGCAGATGATGCTCGTTGACCTGCGGCTGATGCAGGCCAATACCACGCGCGGCTCTGAAGCGGGGCATGGGTTCGCCGCTTACTTAGCGGCGCGCTCCTTGTCGATCAGTTGGTCAGCGACGTTCAGCACGCCTTCCGGGCCCTGAGCGGTGCCGAGGTCAAAACGGTACTTGCCGTTGACCACCATGCTAGGTACGCCGGTGATTTCGTACTTCTTCGCCAGCTCTTTGGCCTGGTTGACCTGGCCCTTGATGGCGAACGAGTTGAAGGTGGCGAGGAACTTGTCCTTGTCGACGCCCTGGGTGGCGAGGAAGTCAGCCATGTCCTGGGGATCGGTCAGGCGCTTGCGCTGGTTCTGAATGGCATCGAACACTGCGGCGTGAACCTTGTGCTCGACGCCCATGGCTTCGAGGGTCAGGAACATTTGGCCGTGGGCGTCCCATGCACCGCCGAACATCGCCGGCACACGTTTGAAGTTGACGTCCTTCGGCAGTTTTTCAACCCAAGGGTTGATCACCGGCTCGAAGTGATAGCAATGAGGGCAGCCGTACCAGAACAGCTCGACCACTTCGATCTTGCCGGGAACGGACACCGGAACAGGGTTGCTCAGCTCGAGGTACTCCTTGCCGGCTGTGGCAGGCTCCGCAGCCTGAACGGCGGACATACCGAATACGCTGGCGGCGACCAGCGCAGCGCTGAGAATCAGTTTACGCATGCTTTACTCCTGAGCAGTCTTTGGTCGCCTCGACACGACCTGTACTGAGACAGGTCGGGAAGGGCCCGAGTTCTGTAGTGTACCGGCTGCGGACTGAAAAAAGGGCGGTCCGCGCCGCCCTTTCATCTTTAGCGTTGCAGCATTAACCGAATGTTAATGCGCAGATAGCTCAGTGAAGGCCCTGGATATAACTGGCCAACGCTTCGATATCATGGTTGCTCAGCTTGCCGGCTATGGTCCGCATGGTCATGGCATCACCATCATTGGTGCGGTTGCCTTCACGGAAGTCGGTGAGCTGCTTGGTCACGTACTGCGAATGCTGGCCACCCAGGTGTGGAAAGCCGGCCAGCGCGATGCCTGCGCCATTGGGCGAATGGCACCCGGTGCAGGCAGGCATGCCTTTTTCCAGATCGCCGCCATTGAACAGCGCCCGGCCACGCTCGACCAACTTGGGGTCGGCGGCGCCGACGCTGCCTTTCTGGCTGGCGAAGTAGGCGGCGATGTCGGCCAGGTCCTGGTCATTGAAGTTGGCCAGCATGCCGGTCATCTCCAGCACGGTACGCTTGCCGGACTTTATGTCATGCAACTGTTTTTCGAGATAGCGCTGGCCCTGGCCGGCCAGTTTCGGAAAATTGGGTGCCAGGCTATTGCCGTCGGGGTTGTGGCAGGCACCACAGATGGCGGTCTTGGCCTGGCCGGCGGCGGCGTCGCCTTTGACAGGTTCTGCAGCATTGGCCGCACCTGCGACACCCATGGTCAACAGCAGACTCACGACTAGTTTGTTCATCAGCTAATCCAACACGGCTAAGGGTGAAATGTTATGTATCGGGACTGCCGCTCATCCAAAGGATGACCAAACGGTAGTCCTCGGCACTGCAGTCCCTGCACAATCCACGCGGCGGCATAGCCTTGAAACCCTGAGTCACATGTGCCATGAGTACCTCCATGCCTTGCGCCAGCCTTGGCTCCCAGGCTGCCCGGTCACCCTTCTTGGGCGCCTGTGGCAACTGCCCGGCGTGACAGGCCGCACACGTGCGGTTGTACAACGCCTCGGGATCCTGTGTAGCCTGTGCGCTGAAAAACGGCAGGAACATACCGACAGCTAGCAGCCATTTCGCCATGCGGAACGACCTGACAGGGTTGGGGGACGCGCTGCGTTCTGATGCGCGAGCTATTGTTCGACACCCCATGCCCGTTCTCCTTCGCTGGGAGAATGAGCACACAAATACTGGGGCATTATATACTTCCGCCATCCAAACGGAAACGACACCGCTTGCCGGCCTAGGCTTTGGCAACACCCACATCGGATATCCCATGCAAGTCAAGAACCCCATCCTCGGCCTCTGCCAGAAAGCCACATTCGCCCTCAGCGCTGCCAAGGTCGAACAATGCCCGGACGACCAGGGTTACGAGGTGGCTTTCGCCGGCCGTTCCAACGCCGGCAAATCCAGCGCCCTCAATACCCTGACTCATGCCAGCCTGGCGCGAACCTCGAAAACTCCAGGGCGCACCCAGCTGTTGAATTTCTTCAGTCTGGACGATGAACGGCGTTTGGTCGACCTGCCAGGTTACGGATATGCAAAAGTCCCGATCCCGCTCAAGCAGCATTGGCAGCGTCACCTGGAGGCCTACCTGGGCAGCCGCGAATGCCTGCGCGGCGTCATCCTGATGATGGATGTGCGCCACCCGATGACCGACTTCGACAAGATGATGCTCGACTGGGCCAGGGCAAGCGGCATGCCTATGCACATCCTGCTGACCAAGGCCGACAAGCTGACCCACGGCGCAGGCAAGAACACCCTGCTCAAGGTGCAGTCGGAAATCCGCAAAGGTTGGGGGGATGGCGTGACCATCCAGCTGTTCTCGGCCCCCAAGCGTCTGGGGCTGGAAGAGGCCTACAAGGTGCTGGCGGGCTGGATGGAGCTGGAAGACAAGCCGGTAGCCTGAAGCGACGTCATCGCCGGCAAGTCGGCTTCCCACCCTGTGGGGGCCGGCTTTTGGCGATAGTGCCGCCATCGTCACCCCCAAATTTCGGGCAAAAAAAACCCCGGACTTCGTATGGGGAGGGGGAAGTTCGGGGTCCAAGTCCGGACCGCTAGGGCGGGGTCCAGATATCTGCCAACACTTAACACAACATAGGAGCATCGAAGGGCTTCACCAGCCATTCAGTTACTCTGAGTTCCGCTTCACCGGTTTAGTTCCAGAGCCCTCAAAACTATTTGCGATAGTTTCATGAAACCGTAGTACTAATGGCATCGAGCCATGCCAGGATCCGCGTCGCTGCAACCCGGATCCTACACAGGTTTCCCTGCTCAATCAGTGAGCTTCGTCCCAATTCGAACCAACGCCGACTTCGACCAGCAGCGGTACATCCAGTTGCGCGGCCTTGCTCATGTGCCCGCGAATTTCATCTTTCACCTGCTCGACCAGGTCTTCGCGCACTTCAAGCACCAATTCGTCGTGTACCTGCAAGATCACACGAGCATCGAGGCCGCTTTCGCTCAGCCAGTTGTCCACGTTGACCATTGCCCGTTTGATGATGTCGGCGGCGGTACCCTGCATCGGTGCGTTGATCGCCGTGCGCTCGGCGCCCTTGCGTAGGGCCGGATTCTTGGCGTTGATGTCCGGCAGGTAAAGCCTGCGGCCGAACAAGGTCTCGACGAAGCCTTGCTCGGCAGCCTGGGCGCGGGTGCGTTCCATGTAGGCCAACACGCCTGGGTAACGGGCGAAATAGCGGTCGATGTAATCCTGCGACTGCTTGCGGTCTACGCCGATCTGCTTGGCCAGGCCGAAGGCGCTCATACCGTAGATCAGGCCAAAGTTGATGGCTTTGGCGCTACGACGCTGATCGGTGGTGACCGCTTCCAGGGCTACGCCAAAAACTTCCGCAGCCGTGGCACGGTGCACATCCAGGTCATTGCGGAAGGCGTGCAGCAGGCCTTCGTCCTTGGCCAGGTGGGCCATGATGCGCAGTTCGATCTGCGAATAGTCCGCCGCCAGCAACTTGTAGCCCGGGCTGGCGATGAACGCCTGGCGGATACGCCGGCCTTCGGCGGTACGGATAGGGATGTTCTGCAGGTTCGGGTCGCTGGACGACAGGCGCCCAGTGGCGGCCACGGCCTGCTGGTAAGACGTATGGATCCGCCCGGTTCGCGGGTTGATCTGCCCCGGCAACTTGTCGGTGTACGTGCTCTTGAGCTTGCTCAGGCTGCGGTACTGCATCAGTACCTCCGGCAACGGGTAGCCTTGCTCGGCCAACTCGTCCAGTACTGCTTCGGCCGTGGAAGGCTGGCCCTTGGCGGTCTTGCTCAGCACCGGCATGCCGAGCTTGTCGTAGAGGATCGAGCCGAGCTGCTTGGGCGAGCCGAGGTTGAATTCCTCACCCGCCAGCTCGAAGGCCCGACGCTCGAGGTCGGCCATTTTCACGCCCAGCTCACCGCTCTGTATCTGTAACAGGGCAGCATCAACCAGCGCGCCCTGGCGCTCGATCTTGGCCAGCACCGGCACCAGCGGCATCTCGATATCCATCAGCACCGGCTGTACGCTCGGTGTCTGCGCAAGGCGGGCCTGCAGCGCCTGATGCAGGCGCAGGGTAATGTCGGCATCTTCGGCGGCGTAAGGGCCGGCCTTGTCCAGGTGGATCTGGTTGAAGGTCAGCTGTTTGGCGCCTTTGCCGGCGATGTCTTCGAACGCGATGGTGGCGTGGTCGAGATACTTCTGCGCCAGGCTGTCCATATCATGGCGGGTTGCAGTGGAGTTGAGCACATACGATTCAAGCATGGTGTCATAGGCCACGCCCTGCATCTGGATCGCCGGCGAGCCATTGGCAAGGATGTTGATATCGTACTTGGCGTTCTGCCCTACCTTTGCCTTGGCCGGGTCTTGCAGGAGCGGCTTCAATGCCAGCAACACGGCTTCGCGATCCAGTTGCACCGGCGCGCCTTCATAGTCGTGTGCCAACGGTACGTAAGCCGCTTCATGGGGTTCGACAGCGAAGGACAGGCCGACCAGCTGTGCCTTTTGCGCATCGAGGCTGGTGGTCTCGGTATCGAAAGCGAACAGCGGCGCCTGACGCAGCTTTTCCAGCCAGGCATCGAAGCGAGCCTGATCGCGGATGGTTTCGTATTTCGGCTCGACCGTGGCCGCAGGCGCCTGCACAGGCGCAACTTCATCGCCGGCCCTGGCCGCGTCCCGCTGAACGTCGGCGATCCAGCTCTTGAATTCCATCTCGGTATAAAGCGCCAGCAGCGCTTCACGGTCCGGCTCGCCGCACACCAGGGCGTCCACTTCGATATCCAGTGGCACGTCGACTTTGATGGTCGCCAGTTCGTAGGACAAAAACGCCGCGTCACGGTGTTCTTCGAGCTTGGCCGGCAGGGTCTTGGCGCCACGAATCGCCAGTGCCGGCACCTTGTCCAGGTTGGCGTACAGGTCGCTGAGGCCGCCGCCGATACCGGTCAGCAGCCCTACTGCGGTTTTTTCACCGACCCCAGGTACGCCTGGGATGTTGTCGACCTTGTCGCCCATCAGGGCGAGGAAGTCGATGATGTGCTCCGGGCCGACGCCGAACTTCTCATGCACGCCAGCCACATCCAGCACACTGCCCGTCATGGTGTTGACCAGGGTAACGTGGCCGTCCACCAGCTGCGCCATATCCTTGTCACCGGTCGAGATGATCACTGGCCGCCCCTTTGCCGCACTGCTGCGCGCCAGCGTGCCGATCACGTCGTCGGCCTCGACCCCCTCGACGCACAGCAGCGGGTAACCCAGAGCCTTGACGCTGGCATGCAGCGGCTCCACCTGCACCCGCAGGTCGTCCGGCATGCTGGGGCGGTTGGCCTTGTACTCGGCGAACATGGCATCGCGAAAGGTACCGCCCTTGGCATCGAACACCACGGCGAACAGGCTGTCGGGGTATTGCTTGCGCAGGCTCTTGAGCATGTTCAACACACCCTTGACCGCGCCGGTGGGCATGCCCTTGGAAGTGGTCAGCGGCGGCAGCGCGTGGAAGGCGCGGTAAAGGTAGGAGGAACCGTCCACCAGGACGAGGGGCGCTTGGCTCATGAGCAGAATCAACCTTTTCGGCGGGTCCGGAGCTAGAATAGCCGGATCAATGACGACAAAGGGACAAGGTTATCATGCGTACACTCAATCGCCTGTTACTGCTCAGCCTGTTGGCAACCATGCCAGTCGTCACCCTGGCGGCGGACGACGCCCCCTCGGCAGATCCCGAGGTGACCATTCGCACGGAAGGCGATAAAACCATCCAGGAATACCGGCAGAACGGCTTCCTGTATGCGATCAAGATCACGCCGAAAAACGGCAAGCCTTATTTTCTGGTACGCGCCGATGGCTCTGATGGCAATTTCATTCGTTCCGACCAACCGGACATGCTGATACCGTCCTGGAAGATCTTCGAGTGGTAATCTGACGCGTACCGTTCACATCAACCTGGCACTTCCCGGCGGAAGTGCCCGTATGGGCATTCTTTCATCATGTCAGTCTTCACCCCCGTGACCCGGCCTGAGCTGGAAACCTTTCTGGCGCCGTATCAGCTGGGCCGTCTGCTCGATTTCCAGGGCATTGCCGCCGGCACCGAAAACAGCAACTTCTTCGTCAGCCTCGAACAGGGGGAGTTCGTCCTGACGCTGATCGAGCGCGGCCCCAGCGAGGACATGCCGTTCTTCATCGAACTGCTCGACACGCTGCACGCCGCCGATATGCCGGTGCCTTACGCCATACGTGACCGTGACGGCAATGGCCTGCGCGAGCTGTGCGGCAAGCCGGCACTGCTGCAACCAAGGCTGTCGGGCAAGCACATCAAGGCGCCGAACAACCAGCACTGCGCCCAGGTAGGTGAGCTGCTGGCGCATATCCACCTGGCCACCCGCGAGCACGTCATCGAGCGCAAGACCGATCGCGGCCTGGACTGGATGCTCGCCAGCGGTGCCGAGCTGATGCCACGCCTCACGGCAGAACAGGTTGCCCTGTTGCAGCCGGCGCTGGACGAAATCATCGCGCACAAGGCGCAGATCCTGGCATTGCCGCGGGCCAACCTGCATGCCGACCTGTTCCGCGACAACGTGATGTTCGAAGGCACCCACCTGACCGGCGTGATCGACTTCTACAATGCCTGCTCGGGGCCGATGCTGTACGACATCGCCATCACCGTGAATGACTGGTGCCTGGATGAAACCGGCGCGATCGATATGCCTCGTGCCCAGGCCCTGCTGGCGGCCTATGCAGCGCTACGGCCGTTCACGGCAGCCGAGGCCGAGCTCTGGCCACAGATGTTGCGGGTCGGGTGCGTGCGCTTCTGGCTGTCGCGTTTGATCGCGGCCGAGTCGTTTGCCGGGATGGATGTGATGATCCATGACCCGAGCGAGTTCGAGGTGCGTCTGGCGCAGCGCCAGCAAGTGGCTTTGCACCTGCCGTTCGCGCTCTGACCGAAGCGCCACGGCTCTCGGTAGGAGCGGCCTTGTGTCGCGAAAGGGCTGCGCAGCAGCCCCAGACATATCTGCGGCAGCGCGATATCCGGGGCCGCTTTGCGGCCCTTTCGCGACACAAGGCCGCTCCTACAGCGCCTATGCAAATGGCTTAAAGCTGCTCCAGGCACCCTGCCAGCTCTGCGCCCAGCTTTTCCAGCAAACGCTCGTAGCCCTTGGCATCCACTGGGTCATTCCCGCCCAACGCATCCAGCTCAGCCAAGCGCACCGGCAGCCCGGCCGTCAGCGTCTCAGCCAAGCGCGGTCGCAGCGGCGGCTCACTGAACACACAGGTCTTGCCCACTTCCTGCAGACGCTTGCGCATGGCAGCGACATGCTGCGCCCCCGGCTGCACTTCGGCCGCCACGCTGAACACACCCGCGTGCTTGAGCCCATAAGCAGACTCGAAGTAGTCAAACGCTTCGTGGAACACGAAGTAAGGTTTGTCGGCAATACCCGCCACCCGGGCCTTGATGCGTGCATCCAGGCTATCGAGGCGTGCAGTGAAGGCCTTCAGGTTGCTCTGGTAGCGCGCGGCATTGGCAGGGTCCGCCGACGCCAGGTCCGCCGCCATCTTCGCCGCAATCACCCGGGCGTTAACTGACGACAACCATAAATGCGCGTCCAGGCTGCCCGGACGATGATCGTGGTCATGCTCATCGTGGTCTTCTTCATCGTGTGAATGGCTGTCCTCGCCAAAGTGGCGCAACTGCATGCCCGGCAGCGACTGAACAGCCACGACAGGTTTGCTGCGGCTGCCCAACACCCGCGGCAGGAAACCTTCCATGTCGGGGCCGATCCAGTACAGCAGGTCGGCATCGCCGACGCGGCGCACGTCGGATGGGCGCAGGGCATAGTGGTGCGGCGAGGCGCCAGGAGGCAGCAGCACCTCGGGGCTACCAACCCCGTCCTGCACAGCGGCGGCAATCTGCTGCAACGGTTTGATACTGGTCAGCACACGCACGTCGGCTTGCGCCGAGCAGGCGATAAAAGCGACAAAAAGCACAAGCAATCGGGACACAGTGAATACTCGACTCGTCAGAAACAGGTAACATAATAACGTCTCCATCCAGAACCGTCGCTGCTCATGTCCATCACGCCGCTGGCCCACCGTCCCCACGATCACTCTCATTGCGTGCACAGCGCCCTGACCGAGGCCGAGGTGCTGTGCACCCGCCAGGGCCTGCGCCTGACCGCACTGCGCCGGCGTGTGCTGGAGCTGGTATGGCAAAGCCACAAGCCGCTGGGCGCCTACGACATCCTCGCCGTGCTCAGCGAACAGGATGGCCGGCGTGCTGCGCCACCAACCGTTTATCGGGCGCTGGATTTCCTGCTGGAAAACGGCCTGGTACACCGCATCGCTTCACTCAACGCCTTCATCGGTTGCAGCCACCCCGAGCACGCGCACCAGGGCCAGTTCCTGATCTGCCGCGAATGCCACGTCGCCATCGAACTGGAGCAGGACAGCATCAGCGATGCGATCATCGCCAGCGCCAAAGGCGTGGGTTTCAGCGTGGAAACGCAGACGGTGGAAATCGTCGGCCTGTGCGGCAATTGCCGGGGCGCCGCATGAGCGATGCACTGATCCGTCTGGAGCAAGTCGGCGTCACGTTCGGCGGCGAGGCCGTGCTCGACAGCATCGACCTGTCGGTGGCACCCGGCCAGATCGTCACCCTGATCGGGCCCAACGGCGCAGGCAAGACTACCTTGGTCCGTGCTGTGCTCGGGCTGCTCAAGCCGCACCGCGGCACAGTGTGGCGCAAGCCGAAACTGCGTATCGGCTACATGCCGCAAAAAATCCAGGTGGACGCCACGCTGCCGTTGTCGGTGCTGCGCTTTCTGCGCCTGGTACCCGGTGTAGACCGGCAGGCAGCGTTGTCGGCACTGCAGGAAGTGGGCGCCGAACAGGTCATCGACAGCCCGATCCAGACCATTTCCGGCGGCGAGATGCAGCGCGTGCTGCTGGCCAGGGCGCTGCTGCGCGAGCCCCAGCTGCTGGTACTGGATGAGCCGGTACAAGGCGTCGACGTGGTCGGCCAGACCGAGCTGTACAACCTCATCACTCGCCTGCGCGACCGCCATGGTTGCGGGGTATTGATGGTCTCGCACGATCTGCACCTGGTGATGAGCGCCACCGACCAGGTGGTCTGCCTCAACCGGCATGTGTGCTGCTCCGGCCACCCCGAGCAGGTCAGCAACGACCCCGCCTTCGTCGAACTGTTCGGCCAGAACGCACCGAGCCTGGCCGTCTACCACCACCACCACGATCACAGCCACGACCTGCATGGCTCGGTGGTCGCCCCTGGCACCCATGTTCACGGAGACCACTGCAAGCATGGCTGATTTTCTTCTTTACGCCCTGCTCGCGGGTCTTTCCCTGGCGCTGGTGGCTGGCCCGCTGGGCTCCTTCGTGGTGTGGCGGCGCATGGCCTATTTCGGCGATACCTTGTCCCACGCAGCGCTGCTGGGCGTGGCCATGGGCTTCGTGCTGGACGTCAGCCCGGCGCTGGCGGTAACCGTGGGGTGCCTGTTGCTGGCGTTGCTGCTGGTAACCCTGCAGCAACGCCAGCCATTGGCGTCCGACACCCTGCTCGGCATCCTCGCGCCCAGCACCTTGTCGCTGGGCCTGGTGGTGCTGAGCTTCATGCACGACGTACGCATCGACCTGATGGCCTACCTGTTCGGCGACTTGCTGGCCATCAGTACCACTGACCTGGCCTGGATCCTGGGCGGCAGTGCGCTGGTACTGCTGCTGCTTGCAGTCCTTTGGCGACCGTTGCTGGCGGTTACCGTCCACGAAGAGCTGGCCATGGTTGAAGGCCTGCCGGTCGCTGGCCTGCGCCTGGCGCTGATGCTGCTGATTGCCGTGGTCATCGCCGTCGCCATGAAGATCGTCGGCGTGCTGTTGATCACCTCCCTGCTGATCATCCCTGCCGCTGCGGCACAGCGCCACGCGCGCTCGCCGGAGCAGATGGCAGTGGGGGCCAGCCTGCTGGGCGTCACGGCCGTCTGCGGCGGCCTGGCCATGTCCTGGTTCAAGGACACCCCGGCCGGCCCATCGATCGTGGTCTGCGCGGCAGTGCTATTCTTGCTGAGCCTGGCCCTGCCCAAACGCTGAAAACCGGGGTGCGCCATGGCACACCCTGCAACCTTTTCGCGGGTAAAGGGTCTGTAAGACTTGTTTTCGAGCGTGCGCACCTGGGTGTAGACTTGCTCGCTTTTTGCGCAAATAGAGAGTCGCAGGAATGAAGCCGTTCGCATCCCGTTATCTGCTTGTTGCCGCGTTTTCCCTGTTCCTGGCCGCTTGTTCAAGTGCGCCGGTCGAGCAGCCCGGTGCACCTGCCCAAGCCGATGCCTGGCAGCAGCTGCAGCAAAGTATCAACAGCAATGAACTGGCCACAGCCGAAGATCAGCTTGCCTCGCTGCAGGCTCAATCGCCCGACGATGGCCGCCTGGAACAGTACCAGCGGCAGTTGGCTGAGGCTTACCTCAAACGCAGCCAGATCGTCCTTCAGAAGGGTGACGTCAACGCTGCCGCAACCGCGCTGGCACGTGCCCGCGCACTGATGCCGCAGGCACCTGCCGTGACTGGCGGTGACGCGGTCTCACAGGCACGCAAGGCTGAGCTGGAAAAAGCCGAGGCCGCCCTGAAGGCTGCCGAGGCCAAGCCCAAGGCGCGGGTGATCGACCCGACCGCGCCTAGCACGGTCATTGCACTGAAGACCACGGACATCCGGGCCATGCGCCGGCAGCTCGATGAAATTGCCACTGATGTGGTGAATTATCAGTGCGACGTGGTGTTCCAGGTACCTCGCACCGAAGATGCGCCTTGGTTGAAGACCTTGCTGGAAAAGCGGGTTCGCAAGATCGACAGCGGCTTCGCACTTGAGCAAAAACACGAGATTCAGCGCAAGTTGCCCGCTCAGGTGGTATTGGTACCGCATCAGCGTTGACACTTCTGGGGGCCCATCGCCGGCAGCCGGCGATGGGTACCAACGCAGCGTCTTACGCAGGGATCGCCTCTGCAGCCGCCTCCCGCTCCCAGACCCGATGCCCTTCCACGGCTTTGACGAAGGCATCCACTGCCTTCTGATCATCCCCAAGCAACAAGCCTTTGTCCTCCTTCAGGCCCAAGCTGCCCAGCAACGCTTTGGCCTCTTTGGCCAACACGATCGCCTTCAAATGCTTGTAACCCTCGAGCAGGAAGTGCTTGGCCACACCACTGCCGCTCAAGGCATCGATTGAAGCCTTGCCTCCCGGCACCACTAACCCGTCGAACATGATCGACGGCATACCCTCGATCGAAGCATCCACCGGCAATTGCTTGCCATCGGCGCTCTTCACCGGCGCCGAGGATGGCCCCAGCAGCATGGGCCGCGCGCTTTGTGCTTCGAGCGCCTTGACCAGCCTGTCGACGCTCGCGGCGTCCACGCCATCGGCGACCACAACGGCAATCTTGCGTCCCTTGATGCCCACATCTCCAGGGTGGTTCATCTGGCTCAAAGCCTTGGACTGCGCAAGCTTGCTACCTTTGACCTGAACCGTGCCCTGCTTGGGCGCCGGCAAGCCGAGGTTGGCCGCCACAGCCGCTGCCAGCTTCAGGTCGATATTGGCCAGGATCTCATTGACCTCACGCGCGCGGATTGCTTCGCGCTCCACCTTGCCCAATTCAAAGCTGTAGGCCTTGATGATGTGCTGCTGCTCGGTCGGGCTCATGCTCTGGAAGAACAGCCGCGCCTGCGAGAAATGATCGCCGAACGACTCGCTGCGCTGGCGGATCTTGTGTGCCTCGATGCGCTCCTGATAGCTCTCGAAGCCACCATCCTGCGCCGCCGGCGGCGTTTCCCGCGGCCAGCCGCCATCGATCGAATTGGGCTCGTAGGAAGCACGGCCCTTGTCGATGGTCATGCGGTGCATGGCGTCGCGCTGGCTGCTGTGGTTCGGCGCTACCGGCCGGTTGATCGGGATCTCGTGGAAGTTCGGGCCGCCAAGGCGGCTGATCTGTGTGTCGGTATAGGAGAACAGCCGGCCCTGTAGCAGCGGGTCGTTGCTGAAGTCGATGCCCGGCACGATATGGCCAGGGCAGAAAGCGACCTGCTCGGTCTCGGCGAAGAAGTTGTCCGGGTTGCGGTTGAGCACCATCTTGCCGAGCGGCGTCACCGGTACCAGCTCCTCGGGGATCAGTTTGGTCGGGTCGAGCAGGTCGAAATCAAACTTGTGCTCATCGGCCTCTGGGACGATCTGCACGCCCAGTTCCCACTCGGGGTAATCACCCGTCTCGATCGCATCCCACAGATCGCGGCGATGGTAGTCGGTGTCCTTGCCTGCCAGCTTCTGGGCTTCGTCCCACAGTACCGAATGCACACCCTGGCGTGGCTTCCAGTGGAACTTGACGAAGCTGGCCACCCCTTGGGCATTGATCAGGCGGAAAGTATGCACGCCAAAGCCTTCCATCATCCGCAGGCTCCGCGGGATGGCGCGGTCGGACATGGCCCAGATGACCATGTGCGCCGACTCAGGCACCAGCGAGACAAAATCCCAGAACGTGTCGTGGGCTGAACCGCCCGTGGGCATTTCATTGTGCGGCTCAGGTTTGACCGCATGCACGAAGTCGGGAAACTTGATGGCATCCTGAATGAAAAATACCGGCATGTTGTTGCCAACGAGGTCAAAATTGCCCTCATCGGTGTAGAACTTCACAGCAAAGCCACGCACGTCGCGCACCGTGTCACCCGACCCGCGCGGGCCTTGTACGGTGGAGAAGCGCACGAAGACCGGGGTTATCTTTTCGGGGTCCTGGAGGAAACCGGCCTTGGTCAGTTCGCTATGGTTGCCGTAGCTCTGGAAGTAGCCGTGGGCACCGGTACCTCGGGCGTGGACGATACGCTCGGGAATGCGCTCGTGGTCGAAGTGGGTGATCTTCTCGCGCATGATGAAGTCTTCGAGCAGCGATGGCCCACGAGCACCAGCCTTCAGGCTGTTCTGGTTGTCGGCTACCTTCACACCCTGGTTGGTACGCAAGGCCTGGCCAGTGGCATCGCTGCGAAACGCCTCCAGGCTCTGCAGCTTGGCGTTGGTGTTGGCGCGGTCGGGGGTCTGCGTGCCGGCGGCCTCACTGTGCTTGGGCGCGTCCGTTTTCTTGCTGGTCATGGTCGGCTCTCCTCATCAGTCTTCAGGCTTGCCCTCTGCGGGCTCGTTCCAGTAGTGACTAGAGGGCTTTGGCGAGCGTTCAATCGGGATTACCAGTTGTCGCGTTATGCCTGATGGATTGGTCCATTACGAAATAAATGCTAAGAACAACTATTGGAAAAGGCTAAAATGCGCCACCCCAGCCAACCGCTGACCCAAATTCCATGCGCCCCACAAGGTTCGCTACGTGATCGAGTTCCAACATGTACACAAGACCTACCGCGTCGCCGGTAGGGAAATCCCCGCTCTGAACCCAACCAGCCTGACCATCGAAGACGGCCAGGTGTTCGGCCTGATCGGCCATTCCGGCGCAGGCAAAAGCACCATGCTGCGCCTGATCAACCGGCTGGAAGAGCCCTCTGGCGGGAAGATCATCGTCGACGGCGAAGACGTTACCGCCTTCAACGCCAACCAGCTGCGCGGCTTCCGCCAGCAAGTCGGGATGATCTTCCAGCACTTCAACCTGCTGGCCTCCAAGACCGTCGCCGACAATGTCGCCCTGCCGCTGACGCTGGCGGGTGGGCTGTCGCGGGCCGAAATCGACAAACGCGTCACCGGGCTGCTGGCCCGCGTGGGCCTGTCGGACCACGCAAAAAAGTACCCGGCGCAGCTCTCCGGCGGCCAGAAGCAGCGCGTCGGCATCGCCCGCGCCCTGTCGACCAACCCGAAGATCCTGCTGTGCGACGAAGCCACCAGCGCCCTGGACCCGCAAACCACCGCATCGGTGCTGCAGTTGCTGGCCGAGATCAACCGTGAGCTGAAGCTGACCATCGTGCTGATCACCCACGAGATGGACGTGATCCGCCGTGTCTGCGACCGCGTCGCGGTGATGGACGCCGGCCATATCGTCGAGCAAGGCTCGGTGGCCGACGTGTTCCTGCACCCGCAGCACCCCACCACCAAGCGCTTTGTCCAGGAAGACGAGCAGGTCGATGAAGGCGAGCAGCGCGACGATTTTGCCCACGTGCCAGGCCGCATCGTGCGCCTGACCTTCCAGGGCGACGCCACCTACGCGCCGCTACTGGGCACCGTGGCCCGCGAAACCGGTGTCGACTACAGCATCCTCGCCGGGCGTATCGACCGCATCAAGGATGTGCCCTATGGGCAGCTGACCCTGGCCGTCACCGGCGGCGACATGGAAGCGGCGTTCGACCGCTTCACGGCAGCTGACGTACATATGGAGGTACTGCGTTGATGGACGCCCTGAATTTCTTCGCCAACGTCGACTGGGCCGAAATCTGGCTGGCCACCATCGACACCATGATCATGCTGTTCGGCTCGCTGTTCTTCACCGTGCTGCTGGGCCTGCCACTGGGCGTGCTGCTGTTCCTCTGCGGGCCGAAGCAGATGTTCGAACAGCGGGGCGTGTATGCGCTGCTGTCGCTGGTGGTCAACATCCTGCGCTCGTTGCCGTTCATCATCCTGCTGATCGTGATGATCCCGATCACTGTGCTGATCACCGGTACCTCGCTGGGCGTTGCCGGCGCCATCCCGCCGCTGGTGGTGGGTGCCACGCCGTTCTTCGCCCGCCTGGTGGAAACTGCCCTGCGTGAGGTGGACCGCGGCATCATCGAGGCCACCCAGTCGATGGGCGCCACCACCCGCCAGATCATCACCAGTGCGCTGTTGCCGGAGGCCCGCCCGGGCATCTTCGCGGCCATTACCGTCACCGCCATCACCTTGGTCTCGTACACCGCCATGGCCGGCGTTGTCGGCGCTGGCGGCCTGGGCGACCTGGCCATCCGCTTCGGCTACCAGCGTTTCCAGACCGATGTAATGGTGGTCACCGTGGTACTGCTGCTGGTTCTGGTTCAAGTACTGCAGAGCGTGGGCGACAAACTGGTCGTGCATTTTTCCCGTAAGTAACCCCAATGGGGTCGGCCCGGCCGACCCGTTCGGGGGCCGTCGCGGCCCTCACAAGGAGTGATTCATGAAGAAGCTGCTTGCTGTCGCTGCCGCTGTCGCGGCGTTCTCGGCCCACGCCGGTGACCTGACTGTCGCCGCCACCCCGGTGCCGCACGCCGAAATTCTCAACTTCGTCAAACCGCAGCTGGAAAAAGAGGGTGTAAACCTGAAGGTGAAAGAGTTCACCGACTATATCCAGCCGAACGTACAAGTCGCAGAGAAGCGCCTTGATGCCAACTTCTTCCAGCACCAGCCGTACCTGGATGAGTTCAACAAGGCCAAGGGCACCAACCTGGTCAGCGTTGCCGGCGTGCACATCGAGCCGCTGGGCGTCTACTCGGCCAAGATCAAGAAGCTCGACGAACTGCCTTCCGGTGCCACCGTGGTCATCCCCAACGACGCCACCAACGGCGGCCGTGCCTTGCTGCTGCTGGACAAGGCCGGCGTGATCAAGCTCAAGGACAACAGCAATATCCTGTCGACCGTGAAGGACGTTGTCGCGAACCCGAAGAACGTGAAGTTCCGTGAGCTCGAAGCGGCCACCATCCCGCGTGTACTGACCCAGGTCGATGCTGCCCTGATCAACACCAACTACGCGCTGGAAGCCAAACTGAACCCGGAAAAAGACGCGCTGGCCATTGAAGGCAGCGACTCACCGTACGTGAACATCCTAGTTGCCCGCCCGGACAACAAGGACTCGCAAGACATGAAGAAACTGGCGGCTGCGCTGCATTCGCCTGAGGTGAAGCAGTTCATCACCGAGAAGTACAAAGGCGCTGTAGTGCCGGCGTTCTGATCAGAAATCCCCGGGCCGCTTTGCGGCCCCAGGATTTCATCGGCATGCAAAAACCGTCGGCCTGCTTTGCAGGCCTTTGGCGACACCAGGCCCCCCTACCTCCAAGCCTTGCGCAAGCGCATCAACGCCTCAGCAATCTCTCCCTCTGGCACCGCCGCAAACCCAAGCACCAACCCCGCGCGTTTATCCACAGGCACCTCGCTGTCCTCAAGCCAGTAACTGCTGAGCGGATTCACTTCCACTCCCACCGCCTCGGCCTTGGCCACCAGTTCCTGCTCGCGTGTAAAGTTATCCACATCGACTTTCACATGCAGCCCCGCTGCCACATCCGGCATCCCCGCAAGCCCTGGCACGCCCACAGGCCACCCTGCCTTCAGCACATTGCGCCGGCTCAACGCCGCACGGCGCATGCGGCGTATATGCCGCTGAAAGTGCCCCTGGGCCATGAACTCGGCCATCACGCACTGGGTTCCCACCTCGGAATGCCGCACTGCCAGCGCCCTGCCCTGGCTGAAAGCCTGCACCAACCGCGCCGGCAATACCAAATAGCCAAGGCGCAGCGCTGGGAAAGCGATCTTGCCAAAGGTACCGACGTACAGCACCCGCCCTTGCCGGTCCAAAGCCGCCAACGGCGCCAGCGGTGCTCCGTTGTAACGGTACTCGCCGTCATAGTCATCTTCGATGATCCAGCCATCCTGGCGCTCGGCCCAGGCCAGCAACGCCAAGCGCCGGGCCAGGCTCATGGTCACCCCCGTCGGGTACTGGTGCGCCGGGGTGACGTAAACCAAGCGACAGTCGCCAGCGAGGGCAAGCCTGGCGCAGTCGAGGCCCTCTTCATCTACCGGCACACCCCTCACCCGCCCGCCCGCTACTGCAAACGCATGCCCGGCTGCACGATACCCGGGGTTTTCCACAGCCACCTCATCCCCGGGCTGCAACAACAACTGTGCACAAAGACTTATTGCCTCCTGCGCACCACTGGTGATCACAATTTGTCCAGCCGTGCACGACATCCCCCTCGACCGACGTAGATACGCAGCGATCAATTCACGCAGTAACGGCTCGCCCGCCGGGTCGCCATAGCCAAGCTGCGCTGGATCGGGATTTCGCCAGAAGCCCGCATGCAGCTTGGCCCAGACCTCAAAGGGGAACAGATCGAAGGCCGGAACACCTACCCGAAACGCCCGCGGCGGGCCAACTTTTGGGAATGGCAGATGGTTACTTTTCAGACGCTCCAAACGCTCACTGGAACGCCCACATCTGGATAAATCATCAGTGCTTTCTGAGCATTTTGTGGATAACCCTGTTGATAAGCCATGGGATAACCCTGTGGACAGTTGTGTGGATAGTTTCGGCAGATGGCAAACATAGGTGCCATCTCCAACCCGGCTTTCTATGTAGCCTTCGGCATACAGTTGGTCATAGGCACGCACCACGCTGTTGCGCGAGAGCGCGAGCATGCCCGCCAGGTCTCGTGTCGACGGCAGGCGCGTGCCGCTGCTCAAGCGCCCATCCAGCACGCGAGCGCGCAGCGCTTGATAGAGCTGCTGACTCAACCCTCGGCGTTGATCGAGGAGGATCCCGGCGGGATCGAATGGCAATACCAAAGGGCGCTCGCTCATCGCATTGGACCTATCAAAATCATCACCAATGGCTCTTAACCTGAACCAATAGCCTGCCTACGATGAAGCCAATCGACAAGGATCCGCCCATGTACAACAGCAAACCGCACCAGGAACACAACCTTGAGCGCCTGCATCAACAGATGCGGGAAACCCGCCTGGCCCTGCTTGTCACCCACGGCGAGCAAGGTCTGCTGGCCAGTCACATACCCGTGTTGATCGACACCAGCGAAGGTGACTTGGGCACCGTTTACGGGCATCTGGCCCGTGCCAACCATCAGTGGCTGGCCTTGGAGCAAGGTGTAGAAGCCTTGTTGGTTTTCGCCGGCCCTGACGCTTATGTCAGCCCCGGCTACTACCCGAGCAAGCTCGACAACCCCAAGGTTGTGCCCACCTGGAACTACTTGGCGGTGCATGCCTACGGCGTCGCTGAAGTGGTGCAGGGCGGCCCCGACCTGCTGGATATCGTCAGCCGCCTGACCGACCTGCACGAGCAAGGACGCAGCGCCCCATGGAAGGTCGCCGATGCACCCAGCGATTACATCGAAGGCATGCTCCGCGCCATCGTCGGCTTCCGCCTGCCCATCGCACGTCTGCAGGGGGCACGCAAACTCAGCCAGAACCGCTCGGCGCAGGACATCGAAGGCGTACGCCAAGGCTTGGCCAGCAGTACCGATCAGCTAAACAATCAACTGGCGGCGCAGATGCGCACGCCCTGAAGGAACAGCCCCATGCCCCACGTCATCCTGCGCCCCGTCAGCGCCAACGACCACGCCGCGTGGCTGCCCCTGTGGCAGGCCTACCTACGCTTTTATCAAACCGAACTGGCCGATGAAGTCAGCGCCGTGACATGGCAACGCATCCTCGACTCGCAGGAGCCAACCCACTCGGCGCTGGCCTGGATCGATGGCAAGGCGGTAGGCATGGTCAACTGGATCTATCATCGAACCAACTGGAGCATTGCCAACGCCTGCTACCTGCAGGACCTGTACGTTGACGGTAAGCAGCGCGGCCTGGGCGTTGGCCGGCAACTGATCGAACTGGTCAACGCCAGTGCCAAAGCGGCCGGCTGTTGCAAGGTGCACTGGCTGACACATGAAACCAACGCTACCGCCATCGGCTTGTACGAGCAGGTCGCCGAGCGACCCGGCTTCATCCAATTTCGCCAAACGCTGTGAGACGGGAGCAACGCATGATTCAACCCAATAACTGGCAACCTGCAGCCCTGCCCCAGGCCGAGCCACTTGAAGGGCGTTTCATCCGCCTGGAGAAGCTCGATCCGGCGGGTCATGCGGACGATCTCTGGGAGGTGCTGCAAGGTCCGCACTGCGACCCAGCACTGTGGGACTACCTGCCCTATGGCCCGTTTGCCGAGCGCGGTCCGTTCGATCAATGGCTTGCAGACAATGCCGCCAGCCGCGATCCGCTGTTTTACAGCGTCATCGACCGCAGCAGCGGCCAGGTACAAGGCATTCTGAGCCTGATGTCGATGGTGCCTGCCCACGGTCGCATCGAGATCGGCCATATTGCCTTCGGCGCAGCCATGCAACGCACCCCCAAGGGCACCGAGGCGGTATACCTGCTGGGCAAGCTCGGTTTTGAACTGGGTAATCGCCGACTGGAATGGAAGTGCAACAACGCCAATGCCCGCTCCAAGCGCGCAGCGGAGCGCTTTGGCTTCATCTACGAGGGTGTGTTCCGCAATCACATGGTGATCAAGGGCCAGAACCGCGACACGGCCTGGTACTCGATTACAGATGAAGAGTGGCCTGCAGTGGCGGCCGCTTTCGAGCGCTGGCTGAGTGCCGACAACCAGCGCCACGAGGGTCAGTCGAAAACGCTGGAAGCCTGCCGGGAGCAGGGCTGAGGCTCAGCTCAGGTTACGCTTGAGCTCAGCGATGTGCTCTGGCCCGATGCCACAGCATCCGCCGAGCAAGCTGGCGCCGCGCTGGCGCCAATCCTGGGCCCAGCTCAGGTAACCCGGCGGGTCGAGGTCTTCGCGCAGCTCATCCAGGCCATCGTTGGCGGTGGCGTCCTTGGGTTGCGGCGGGAAGGCGTTAGCGTAGGCTCCGATGGCGATATCCACACCCAGGCGCTCAAACACTTCGCGCGCAGCGTCGATGGCAGCACCGATCACTTCCGGCTGGCTGCAGTTGAACAGCATGGCTTTGACGCCCAGCGTTGCTACTGCTTCGGCAGCTGCGGTCACACTTTCACCAGAACGCAGCTGCGGTACGTCGCCGACCTCTTCATCCTGCAAGGTGAACGATACCCACAACGGCTTGCCATCTGCTGGCAACTGGCCGGCAATTGCCTGCACTTCTGCGATCGCACTCTGGGTTTCGGCCAGCCACAGATCGACATACGGTGCCAGCCCCACCACCAGTGGGAGCAATACCTCGGACACGCGCTGTGGCTCGAACAGGTCAGGGCGGTAGGAGCCGAACAGCGGAGGCAATGAGCCAGCGACTCGCACTGGCCGTGGGCTGGCATCCGCCGCAGTACGTGCCAACTGACCAGCGGTGGCGGCCAAGGCGAAGCCTTCATCAGCGAAGCGGTCTTCACCAATATGGAACGGCACCACTGCATAACTGTTGCTGGTGATCACCCCAGCACCGGCTTCGATATAAGCCGCATGCACCGCCACTACGGCTTCCGGCGCTTCGCTCAGTGCAAGTGCCGACCACTCCGGCTGGCGGAACGGCGCGCCTCGGCGCTGCAGCTCCCGACCCATACCGCCATCAAGAATTTCCAACGTCCGATCGCCCATATAACTTCCGCTTATATTGATATGAATAATATTCACTGGTGGCTTTAAACTTATAACTATTAAATATCGAAATCTGATTTTTTAACAACTTTTTCCAGGTGTCTTCATGCGTTTGCCTTCCTTGATTTGCGCAGGCCTTCTGGCCCTGAGCGCCACCTCTGCAGCCTTTGCCGGTGCCACACTGGACCGCGTCGAGTCGCGCAAGGAAGTCGTCAACGTACTGATGGAGAGCTACCCGCCGTTCTCCTTCCTCAATGACCAGAACCAGCTCGACGGTTTTGACGTCGATGTGGCCAAGGCGGTCGCGGCCAAGCTCGGCGTAAAGCTGCGACTGGAAACACCCTCCTGGGATGTCATTGCTGCGGGCCGCTGGAGTGGTCGCTACGACCTGTGCATCTGTTCGATGACGCCAAGCAAGGCCCGCGCCGAGGTGTTCGACTTCCCGGTGGAGTACTACGCCTCGCCTGCGGTGATCGTGGTCAACGCCAAGGATGAGCGGATTCACACGGCCAAGGACCTCGACGGCCTCAAGGTCGGCCTGACCAGCGCTTCCAGCTATGAGAGCTACCTGAACAAGAACCTGGTAATCGAAGGCGCGGAAGACAAGAAGATCGAGTACCCCTTCGACTTCGTCCAGATTGCCCCCTATGACACCGACAACGTCGCCTTCCAGGACCTCGGCCTGGGTGCAGGCGTGCGCCTGGATGCGATCCTGACCAACTTGGTGACCGCGCAGCCACGCCTGGCCCAGGACAAGCGCTTCAAACTGGCAGGCGCGCCGCTTTACGAAGAGCCCAACTCAGTCGCCATCGAGAAAGGCGATCCAGAGTGGGACGCCAAGCTGCGGCAAGTGTTCGCCGAGCTGAAGGCCGATGGCACGCTGGCCAAGCTGTCGCAGAAGTGGATCGGCGCCGACATCAGTAAATGAGCGCCCATCAACCTGCACCCAAGCCCGTCGCCTCCGCGACGGGTTCACGCCTGTTCGGCTTTCGCACCCGTCTGTACCTGACGTGGCTGGTACTGCTGTTGCTGTTCGTGGGTTTCTTTCTCAGCTTTGATCTGAAATTCTCGATCATCGTCGAGAAGTTCCCCAACCTGGCAGGCTTCAAGCTGGGCCCCAATGGCTTCCTGCAGGGCGCTGCGCTGACCCTGTTCCTGTGCTTGTGCTCTATGGTGGTGTCGGTGCTGTTGGGCTTTGCCGCCGCCCTGGCACGGTTGTCGAAGAGTGCGCTGCTGTTCGGCGTGGCCAGCTTCTACACCTCGTTCTTCCGCGGCACGCCGCTGCTGATCCAGATCCTGTTGATCTACCTCGGCTTGCCCCAAGTAGGCCTGGTGCCAGGTGCAATCGCAGCGGGCATCATCGCCCTGTCGCTAAACTATGGCGCTTACCTGAGCGAAATCTTCCGAGCCGGCATCATTGGCGTTGCCGTGGGCCAGCGCCAGGCAGCGCTCGCCCTGGGCATGCGCCCGGTGGCGATCTTCTGGCACATCACCCTGCCCCAGGCCATGCGCACCATCATCCCGCCGAGCGCCAACCAGTTCATCTCGATGCTCAAGGACTCGTCCCTGATTTCGGTGATGGGTGTCTGGGAAGTGATGTTCCTGGCCCAGTCGTATGGGCGCTCAAGCTATCGCTACCTGGAGATGCTGACGACAGCTGCAGTGATCTACTGGGTGCTGTCGATCCTGCTCGAACTGGCCCAGGCCAGGCTGGAGCGGCATTTTGGCAAGGGCTATCAGCGCTAGGTCCAGCGCAACCGAGGGGTATTTGAGCTAGCGCCGCCCGCATCGCAAGGGGCCTGACAACCACCCAAAAAAAGGGGAGCATCCGCTCCCCAGAGGTTAACCGCTTGTAGATGAGGGCTTATGTCAGCCCTCGATCTCGATCAGGATCTCACCCGGCGTCACGCGATCGCCCTTGGCCACGTGGATGGCAACGACCTTGCCGGCGATGGCCGCCTGCACTTCGGTTTCCATCTTCATCGCTTCGGTGATCAGCACTGCCTGGCCGGCCTTGACTGTGTCGCCTTCCTTGACCAGCACATCGACGATGTTGCCCGGCATGGTAGTGCTGACGTGGCCTGGCGCGCTGGCCTGCTTGCGCTTGCTGCTGCCGCCGCCGACAAACTCGTTGAGGGGCTCGAACACCACTTCTTCCGGCATGCCGTCGATCGACAGGTAGAAGTGGCGCTTGCCTTCGGCCTTGACGCCAACGCCGGTGATGTCGACGCGGTAGGTTTCACCGTGCACGTCGATGACGAACTCGGTCGGCACACCTTCACCCCCCGGGGCGGCGACCGCACCGGCTTCCGGGATCGGCAGCAGCGCTTCAGGGGTCAGGGTGCCGGCTTCACGCTCTTCGAGGAACTTACGGCCAATGTCCGGGAACATGGCGAAGGTAAGCACATCTTCCTCGCTGTGCGCCAAGGCGCCGATGTCGGCACGCAGTTTGGCCATTTCCGGCTTGAGAAGATCGGCCGGGCGCACATCGATCACGTCTTCGCTGCCGATCGCCTGGCGGCGCAGTTGCTCGTTGACCACGCCCGGCGCCTTGCCGTAACCGCCTTGCAGGTACAGCTTCACTTCGTTGGTGATGGTCTTGTAGCGTTCGCCGGCCAGTACGTTGAAGAACGCCTGGGTACCGACGATCTGCGAGGTCGGGGTCACCAGAGGTGGGAAGCCAAGGTCTTCGCGAACCCGCGGGATCTCGGCCAGCACTTCGTTCATGCGGTTGAGTGCGCCCTGCTCCTTGAGCTGGTTGGCAAGGTTGGAAATCATCCCGCCTGGCACCTGGTTGACCTGCACGCGGGTGTCCACCGCAGTAAACTCGCTTTCGAACTGGTGGTACTTCTTGCGCACGGCATAGAAGTACAGGCCGATTTCCTGCAGCAGTTCCAGGTCCAGACCGGTGTCGAACTCGCTGCCCTTGAGCGCGGCGACCATCGATTCGGTACCTGGGTGGCTGGTCCCCCAGGCAAAGCTGGAGATGGCGGTGTCGATATGGTCAGCACCGTTTTCCACCGCCTTGAGCTGGCACATGGCGGCCAGGCCGGCGGTGTCATGAGAGTGGATGAACACCGGCAGCGACTGCTCGGCCTTCAGCGCCTTGACCAGCTCGCCGGTGGCATACGGGGTCAAAAGGCCAGCCATGTCCTTGATCGCCACCGAGTCGCAACCCATGGCTTCCATCTGTTTGGCCTGGTTCACGAAGGCTTCGATGGTATGCACCGGGCTGGTGGTGTAAGCGATGGTGCCTTGGGCGTGCTTACCGGCAGCCTTCACCGCCTCGATGGCCACGCGCAGGTTACGCACGTCGTTCATTGCGTCGAAGATGCGGAACACGTCGATACCGTTGACCGCCGCCTTGGCGACGAACGCCTTGACCACGTCATCGCTGTAGTGGCGGTAGCCCAGCAGGTTCTGCCCGCGCAGAAGCATCTGCAGGCGGGTATTGGGCAGCGCATTGCGCAGTTTGCGCAGGCGCTCCCACGGGTCTTCCTTGAGGAAGCGCACGCAGGCATCGAAAGTGGCGCCGCCCCACACTTCCAGCGACCAGTAGCCGACCTTGTCGAGCTTGTCGCAGATCGGCAGCATGTCTTCGGTCCGCATGCGGGTAGCCAGCAGGGACTGGTGGGCGTCACGCAGGATTGTGTCGGTAACAAAGATCTTCTTGGACATTCTTATCTCCTCATGGCGACAAGCTTGAAGCTACGAGCCGCAAGAAAAAGCCGATTCGCTTCAACTTGCAGCGGGTCGCTCACAGCTTGCAGCTGCATTCATAGGCCTGCGTGGGCGGCGATGGCGGCGGCGATGGCCAGGGCCAGCTCTTCGGGTTTGCGCTTGATCGAGTAGTTGGTCAGTTCAGGGTGGCTTTCGACGAAGCTGGTGTTGAACTGGCCGCTACGGAATTCCGGATTGCGCAGGATTTCCTGGTAGTACGCGGCGGTGGTCTTCACCCCTTGCACGCGCATGTCGTCCAGGGCCCGCAGGCCACGGTCCATGGCTTCTTCCCAGGTCAACGCCCACACCACCAGTTTCAGGCACATGGAGTCATAGAACGGTGGGATGGTGTAACCGGTGTAGATCGCTGTATCGGTGCGCACACCCGGGCCGCCAGGGGCGTAGTAACGGGTGATCTTGCCGAAACTGGGCAGGAAGTTGTTCTTCGGGTCTTCAGCGTTGATGCGGAACTGCAACGCGTAGCCGCGGTGCTGAATGTCTTCCTGCTTGACCGACAGCGGCAGGCCCGAGGCGATGCGGATCTGCTCGCGGACCACATCGATACCGGTAATTTCTTCGGTGATGGTGTGCTCGACCTGCACACGGGTGTTCATTTCCATGAAGTACACCTCGCCATCGGCGAGCAGAAACTCCACAGTACCGGCGTTCTCGTAGTTCACAGCCTTGGCTGCCCGGACCGCCAGGTCACCGATGTAGGCACGCTGTTCGGGGGTGAGCTGGGGGCTTGGGGCAATTTCGATGAGCTTCTGGTTGCGGCGCTGGATCGAGCAATCACGCTCGAACAGGTGCACCACATTGCCGAAGCTGTCGCCCAGGATCTGCGCCTCGATGTGCTTGGGGTTGACGATACACTTTTCCAGGAACACTTCCGCTGAACCGAAGGCCTTGGTAGCTTCGGAGATGACGCGGGGGAAGTTCTGCTCCAGCTCTTCACGGCTGTTGCACCGGCGAATGCCCCGGCCGCCACCGCCGGAGGTGGCCTTGAGCATCACCGGGTAACCGATACGCTCGCCTTCGCTCAGGGCTTCGTGGATGTCGGCAACGTTGCCTTCGGTGCCTGGGGTAACGGGCACGCCGGCCTGAATCATGGTGCGGCGCGCTTCGGTCTTGTCGCCCATGCGGCGAATGACGTCGGCGGCCGGGCCGATGAACTTGATACCGCGCTCGGCGCAGATCTCTGCCAGCTCCGCGTTTTCCGACAGGAAACCGTAGCCCGGGTGCAGGGCATCACAGCCGGTTTCCACAGCAAGATTCACCAGCTTGCGCGGGTTCAGGTAACCAGCCAGCGGCTCGGCACCAATGCTGTAGGCCTCGTCAGCGCGCTTGACGTGCAAGGCGTGACGGTCGGCGTCGGAATAGATCGCGACAGAGCGAATGCCCATCTCGGCGCAGGCACGCACGATGCGGACTGCGATTTCACCCCGGTTGGCGATCAGGATTTTTTTTATCACTGGAGTCTTCCCAAAGCCGTAGGAACAGTCGAGCCGGTTCTACCGGTCGGCGCGTGACCAAGCGTCGCTGGCCAGTCGCACATTCACCCTAGCGCTGTAGGTCGATAAACAAAAATCAATATTTGTTAGAGGCTGTATTAGCAAAAGCTTATAGTTAGGTAACAAGGTTTTACCGGAGCCTAGAATAAAAATGCGTAAGTCCTTGATGCGTATGACTTTGCGTCAGTTGCAGGTCTTCAATGAGGTGTGCGATTTGCGCTCATACAGCCGCGCCGCCGAGGAGATGGCGCTGACGCAACCCGCCGTTAGTCTACAAATTCGTCAGCTGGAAGAGCTGGTAGGGCAGCCGCTGTTCGAATACGTCGGCAAGAAACTTTACCTGACCGAAGCCGCCGAGGCGCTGCAGCGCGCCAGCCGGGACATCTTCGGGCGCCTGGAAAGCCTCGACATGCAGCTTTCCGACATGCAGGGCTCACTGCAAGGGCAACTGAAACTGGCGATCGAATCCAGCGCCAAATACTTCGTCCCACACCTGTTCGCCGCCTTCAAGCAACGTCACCCGGAGGTCAACCTGACCCTTACCGTGGTCAACCGCGCCCAGGCGATTCGGCGCCTTTCCGACAACCGCGACGACCTGATCATCATGTCCATGGTGCCGCAGGACATGGGCCTGGAGTTCCTGCCGTTTCTCAACAACCCGATCATCGCCGTGGCGCCGCCGGACCATGCGTTGTGCAAACTGGAGCAGTTGCGCCTGCAGGACCTGGAGCCTCATACACTGCTGGTCCGTGAACAGGGCTCAGGGACGCGCAAAGCCTGCGAGGAGTACTTCAAGGACAAGCGTGTGCACTTCACCCAGACGCTGGAGGTAGCGTCGGCCGATGCCCAGCGCGAATGCGTCATCGCCGGCCTTGGTATCGGCCTGCTGACCCGCCATGCAGTGAACATGGAGCTGGCCATGGGCGTGCTCAAGGAATTGCCAGTGGAGGAACTACCGCTGTACCGCAGCTGGTGTGTGGTGCAGGCCAAGGCCAAGCGGCAGTCACCGGTAGCCTTGGCCTTTCTGGCTTTCATTCGCAGCGAACGTGCGCTGATCAGCGCGCTTGTTGAGCGCTTTTCGGGGAAGCTGCCGCTGAAGTCTGCCACACCGTGAGGGCTTGCAGCTCCGGGTAGTCTGCAAGGTCGCGCAGCAGTTGACGTTGGTCGCAGTAGCTTTCGATCGCACGGCGGTACTCCATGCGGCGCTGATCTTTTTCCTGCTGTTTGCGAGCCTTGGCGCTAGGTAGGTAAGAGCCATCGAAATCACGAGCCATGCCTGTCTCCCTGATCGAGTGCGGGGAGTTTCAGACTGGCTCGAGCGCTTTACCGTTTTGCTGAGGATTGGTGACAAATCGATGAAATTTGCAGATTCTTCCGCAATTGCCGATCAGTCATCCATCGCCTTGATCGACTTGGGCGACAACCGCAGGCTGCGCAAGCTGCGCTTCACACTCTTGAGGTGATTGACCAGGCTCGGCCCACGGGCCATGGCCACGCCCATGGCCAGCACATCGATCACTACCAGGTGGGCGATACGCGAGGTCAGCGGGGTGTAGATTTCAGTGTCTTCGTGCACATCGATCGCCAGGTTGACGGTCGAAAGCTCGGCCAGTGGGGTCTGGCTGGGGCACAGGGTGATCAGGTTGGCGCCGCTCTCACGCACCAGGTTGGCGGTGATCAAAAGGTCCTTGGAGCGCCCGGACTGGGAAATGCATACCGCCACGTCGCCTGGCTTGAGGGTGACCGCCGACATGGCCTGCATGTGCGGGTCGGAGTACGCGGCGGCACTGAGCAACAGGCGGAAAAACTTGTGCTGCGCGTCTGCAGCAACCGCGCCGGATGCACCAAAGCCATAGAACTCCACACGTTGCGCCTGCGCCATGGCACTCACCGCCTGTTGCAACGCGTGCGGGTCAAGGTGCTCGCGCACTTCCATCAGGGTGTGCAAGGTAGTGTCGAAAATCTTCAGGCTGTAATCGGCAACCGAGTCGTCCTCATGGATGGCGAACTGCCCGAAGCTGGCGCCGGCAGCCAGGCTCTGCGCCAGCTTGAGCTTGAGGTCCTGAAAACCTGAACAGCCGATCGCCCGGCAGAACCGCACGATGGTCGGCTCGCTGATACCCACGCTGTGTGCAAGGTCCGCCATCGAGCTGTGCATGACGGCAGCCGGGTCCAGCAGCACGTGGTCGGCCACTTTCAGTTCCGATTTGCGCAGCAGGTGGCGCGATTGGGCGATATGTTGCAACAGATTCACGGGCTGGACTCGGTTATGATCGGCTGGCCGGGATGTAGCTTTCTTGTAGTTATACTACATGGACGCCAACCCGCCCAGTTAAACGAACGTGGAGAGTGGTGGTTTGACTATTCCTTGCGACATTCTGGTGTTCGGCGGCACTGGCGATCTGGCCCTGCACAAACTGCTGCCGGCGCTCTATCACCTGTATCGCGAGGCACGCCTGAACATTGCCGTGCGCATCATTGCCCTGGCCCGGCGCAACCTGTCGCGCAATGAGTACCTGAAGCTCGCCGAACGCCATTGCCGAGTGCAGATCGCCCGGAGTGATTTCGACGAAGAAGTGTGGCAACGCTTTTGCGCACGCCTGGACTACTTTCCCATGGACGCCGCGCAAAGTGCCGACTTCGGGCGCCTGGCGCGCTACCTCGGCGAGCCTGGCGGGCTGACCCGCATCTATTACCTGGCCACCGCGCCCAATCTGTTCGTGCCGATTGCCAACCACCTACGGGTGGCGGGCCTGGCCGACCATGAGGCGCGTATCGTGCTGGAAAAGCCGATTGGCCATTCGCTGGAGTCGGCCACCGCCATCAACGAAGCGATCGGCGCGGTGTTCGAGGAATCTCAGGTGTTTCGCATCGACCACTACCTGGGCAAGGAGACCGTGCAGAACCTCATGGCTCTGCGTTTCGCCAATGCGCTGCTTGAACCGGTTTGGCGCAACGGGCAGGTCGATCATGTGCAGATCAGCGTCTGTGAAACCCTCGGTGTAGAAAACCGGGGCGGCTACTACGATCGGTCCGGGGCCACCCGCGACATGCTGCAGAACCACCTGCTGCAGCTGCTGTGCCTGGTAGCCATGGAGCCGCCTGCGCAGTTCGAGGCCGAGGCGGTACGCGACGAGAAGGTCAAGATTCTGCGCGCCCTCAAGCCAATCACCGGCCAGGACGTTCAGGACAAGACCGTGCGCGGTCAGTACGGTGCCGGGCACATCGGCGGCCAGGAAGTGCCCGCCTACTACTTCGAGAAGGACGTGGACAATGACAGCGACACCGAAACCTTCGTCGCCGTCCACGCCCACATCGACAATTGGCGCTGGGCTGGCGTGCCTTTCTATCTGCGCACCGGCAAACGCATGGCACGACGCTCGTCGCAGATCGTCATCCAGTTCAAGCCCGTCCCCCATGAGCTGTTCAACGGTGGCCAGGTCAACCAGCTGTTGATCCGGCTACAGCCCGACGAGCGCATCAGCTTGCGCATGATGACCAAAAGCCCCGGCAAAGGCATGCGCCTGGAGCCGGTGGACCTTGACCTCAACCTGGCGCAGGTGTTCGGCCAGACGCGTCGCTGGGAAGCCTATGAACGCCTGCTGCTGGACGTGCTGGAAGGTGATTCGACGCTGTTCATGCGGCGTGACGAGGTGGAAGCCGCCTGGGCTTGGGTCGACCCGATCATCAAGGGTTGGGAGGAGCATTTTCAGGCCCCCCGCCATTATGCGGCCGGCAGCAATGGCCCCGACCAGGCCAACAGCCTGTTGGCCAGGCACGGCAGGCACTGGCATGGCTGAAGAGGTACGCCACGCAACGATGGGCGGCGGCGCGGCAGGGTGAATATTTATACAGTAGGCGTTTGCCCCGTAACCGGCCTGCCCCTAGAATGGGCGGATGCACACAGATGACCTCTCCCTCCTGCTGAACTCCCTCAACGATGCCCAACGCCAGGCCGTCGCGGCCACGCTCGGGCGTCAGCTGGTGCTTGCTGGCGCCGGTTCCGGTAAAACCCGCGTGCTGGTGCACCGCATCGCCTGGCTGATCCAGGTCGAACAGGCCTCGCCGCACTCGATCCTGTCGGTGACCTTCACCAACAAGGCCGCCGCCGAGATGCGCCAGCGCATCGAGCAATTGCTGGGCATCAACCCGGCCGGCATGTGGGTGGGCACCTTCCACGGCCTGGCGCATCGGTTGTTGCGCGCTCACTGGCAGGAAGCCCGTCTGGTGCAGAACTTCCAGATCCTCGACAGTGATGATCAGCAGCGCCTGGTCAAGCGGGTGATCCGTGAGCTTGGCCTCGATGAGCAGCGCTGGCCCGCGCGCCAGGCCCAGTGGTTCATCAATGGGCAGAAGGACGAAGGCCTGCGCCCACAGCATATCCAGCCCGGTGGCGACCTGTTCCTGGGGACCATGCGCAGCATCTACGTGGCCTACGAGCAGGCCTGCGAACGCGCCGGGGTGATCGACTTCTCCGAGCTCCTGCTGCGGGCCCTGGACCTGTGGCGCGACCACCCGGGCCTGCTCGAACACTACCAGCGGCGCTTCCGTCACCTGCTGGTGGACGAGTTCCAGGACACCAACGCCGTGCAGTACGCCTGGCTGCGCCTGCTGGCTGGCAAGGGCGGCGGCAGCCTGATGGCCGTGGGCGACGACGACCAGTCGATTTACGGCTGGCGCGGCGCCAAGATTGAAAACATTCACCAGTACACGGCTGACTTCCCTGATGCCGAGATGATCCGCCTGGAGCAGAACTACCGCTCCACCGGCGGCATCCTCAAAGCCGCCAACGCGCTGATCGCAAACAACAGCGGGCGCCTGGGCAAAGAGCTGTGGACCGACCTGGGCGAAGGCGAGCCTCTGACCCTTTATGCGGCTTACAACGAGCATGACGAAGCGCGCTACGTGGTCGAGACCATCGAGAGCCTGATCAAGCAAGGCAATTCGCGCAGCGACATCGCCATTCTTTATCGCTCCAACGCCCAGTCGCGCGTGCTGGAAGAAGCGCTGCTGCGCGAGCGCATCCCCTACCGCATCTATGGTGGGCAGCGCTTCTTCGAGCGCGCCGAGATCAAGAACGCCATGGCTTACCTGCGCTTGATGGAAGGCCGTGGCAACGACGCCGCGCTCGAACGGGTAATCAATGTGCCGCCGCGTGGCATCGGTGAAAAAACCGTCGAGGCCATCCGCGAACATGCGCGCCACGGTCAGTTGTCGATGTGGGGCGCCATGTGCCAGTTGCTGGCAGCCAAGGCACTCAAAGGCCGGGCCGCCAGTGCATTGGGCGCTTTCATCGAGCTGATCGAGAGCCTGGCTGGCAAAGTCGCGGACATGCCCCTGCATACCATGACGCAGACGGTCATCGAGCAGTCCGGCCTGATCATCTATCACCAGGAAGAAAAGGGTGAAAAGGGCCAGGCACGGGTAGAAAACCTTGAGGAACTGGTCAGCGCCGCTCGCAACTTCGAAACCACTGACGATGACGCCGACCTTTCGCCGCTGTCGGCCTTCCTCGGCCATGCTTCGCTTGAAGCCGGCGAGGCCCAGGCTGACGAGCACGAAGACAGCATTCAGCTGATGACGTTGCACAGCGCCAAGGGCCTGGAATTCCCCTACGTCTTCTTGGTGGGCATGGAAGAAGGCCTGTTCCCGCACAAGATGAGCCTGGAAGAGCCAGGCCGCCTGGAAGAAGAGCGCCGCCTGGCGTACGTGGGCATTACCCGCGCCATGCGCCAGCTATTTATGACCTATGCCGAAACGCGTCGCCTGTATGGCAGTGAGACCTACAACAAGGTGTCACGATTCGTACGTGAAATTCCGCCTGGCCTGGTTCAGGAAGTGCGTCTTTCGAACAGCGTCAGCCGCCCGTTCGGCGGCGCCAAGAGCACCAGCGCGAGCAGCCTGTTCGCCAATGCCAACATTCCGCAGACCGCTTTCAATCTGGGCCAGCGGGTACAGCATTCGGTATTCGGTGAAGGCGTGATCCTCAACTTCGAGGGTTCCGGCGCACAGGCGCGTGTGCAGGTGAACTTTGCCGAAGGCAGCAAGTGGCTGATGCTTGGCTATGCCAAGCTCGAAGCTATCTGAAGCCTGTGGGGCGCGCTGAAATATTTAGGCAAAAGCTGGAAACATTATGTCGCTGGTCATGTGCACAGGAACCTGTGCAACATGACGCGCGTGCAATCCACAACAGGGGAAATCCCATTTATGCAACGTTTTCTTAGCATCGCACTGGCGCTTTGCGTCGGCCTGACGCTGAGCCTGGACGCCAACGCCAAGCGCTTCGGCGGCGGCAAGAGCTCGGGCTCCGCGCCTATCCACCAGACCCGCCAGGCTACGCCAACCACGCCTGCCGCTGCACCGACCGCTCCTGGCCGTGCACCGGCCGCCGCCAGCGGTGCTTCGCGCTGGCTGGGCCCACTGGCCGGCCTCGCCGCCGGTGGCCTGCTGGCGTCCATGTTCATGGGTGACGGCTTCGAGGGCCTACAGATCATGGACTTCCTGATCGTCGCCCTGATCGCGTTCCTGGTGTTCCGCTTCATCGCCGCACGGCGCCGCCAGCAGCAGCCGCAGATGGCCGCTCCGGGCCACGCACCGTTCCAGCGTGAAGCCCACGGCCAGCCTGCCCAGCCGTCGATCTTCGGTGGTTCGGCTGCACCTGCAGCGCCAGCCGCGCCGGTCATCAACGCCCCGGCCTGGTTCAACGAGCAGAGCTTCCTGGCCGCAGCCCGTAGCCACTTCCAGTCGCTGCAGCAGCACTGGGATGCCAACGAGATGGACAAGATCGCCGAGTTCGTCACCCCGCAGATGCTCGAGTTCCTCAAGCGTGAGCGTGCTGACCTGGGTGATGGTTTCCAGGCTACCTACATCGATAACCTCGATGTGCAACTGGACGGTGTCGACGATCGTGCCGACCGCACCGACGCCACCCTGACCTTCCGTGGCGTGTCGAAGACCTCGCGCTTCGACCAGGGCGAACCTTTCAGCGAAAGCTGGCACATGGTTCGTGCCCCGGGCGAGAACCAGCCTTGGCTGGTCGCCGGTATCCGCCAAAACGGTTAACCGTCGCACGTTGCACAAAAAACCCCGGGCTAGCCCCGGGGTTTTTGCTTTTGCCAGACCGCCCTACTAGGGTATAACGCGCAGCGATGTCATCAAGGTTGGAGGAAATGAACCGTGGAAGAAGTGATCGAACAACTCCGTGAAGCCAATGAACCGGTACCGGTGCCCCTGGAGCTTCCCGACGAGGACCAACTGGTCGAGATCGAGGAACAACTGTTCATCAACATTCCGTTCGTATTCAAAGAATTCCTCTTGACCGTCAGCGACGTGGTGTACGGCTCCCTGGAACCGGTCACCGTCACCGATCCCCAGTCACATACCTACCTGCCCGACGTGGCCGCCAATGCCTGGGATGCTGGAGTACCGCGTGACCTGATCCCGCTGTGCCAGGACGGCGACAATTTCTACTGCGTCGAGGAAGACGGCACGGTGGTGTTGTGGGATGCCGACGAGGAAGGGGTTGGTGAAGACAGCTGGGAATCGGTCTGGCACTGGGCACGGGACGTCTGGCTGGAAAGCTGATGACTTGCACGGTCGCCAGGCTTTAAGCGCCTGGCGACATCGTTACCGCTCCGTCCACTCCGACAATGGTGGAATCCAGCGCAGATACCCTCCCGCTCAGTGCGTGTTTTCCCGGCTGTTTTCCAGCGTCTCCAGCAGGGCGATCTGCATCCGCGAATGCACACGGATGAACCAGCGCCACAGCACCGCCACCACTATTGCGGCCACCACGGCAATGATCAGCAGCAATTCGTTGGTCGGCAGGATGCTTGCCGACAACGCCGACAGCAGCAGGAAGATGACCAGCAGTGACAGCAGCGGGATCACTTCGGCCACTACACGGCGAACGCGCTGGGTATGGCGCCCTGCCATTTCCGGTTTGACACCCATCTCCGCCAACAGCATCGACAACGCTTTGAGCTTGCGATAGGCAGCGATAAGGAAGGGCAGCGACAACAACAGCGCCGCGCCCCAGATTATCGCCTTTTGCTGGCTGACATCGCTCACCCATTCACTGAGCCAAGTACCGATACGTACAGCGAAATAGCCGCCGCTGAAGAAAATCGCGATCACCAGCGCCAGGTTGACACCCACCTGCAGCAGGATGCGCCGGATCATCGCGGCCAGCATCGCGCTTTCACCCTGCGGCTGGATACTGCGCAGCCATTCGCCATACAGCGACAGCACGCGCGACAGCCGGCTCGGCATCACCTTGCCCAGCTTCAGCGACAGCGGGTCCGCAGCGCGGATGAGATAGGGCGTGAGCAACGTGGTGATGGCCGAAACAGCCACCGCAACCGGGTAGAGGAAGTCACTGGTAACCTGCAGCGTCATGCCCAAGGCCGCAATGATGAAAGAGAACTCGCCGATCTGTGACAGCCCCATGCCCACGCGCAGCGAGGTACGGCCGTCGTTGCCGGCAATGAATGCACCCATGCCGCAGGACAGCATTTTGCCCAGCACCACGGCTACGGTGATCACCACAATCGGCCAGGCGTAGTCGAGCAGCACGTTCGGGTCGATCATCAAGCCAATGGCAACGAAGAATATGGCGCTGAACAAGTCACGTACCGGCTCGATCAGCCGTTCGATCTTCAGCAACTGGCGGGATTCGGCCATGATCGCACCGATCAGGAAAGCCCCAAGCACCATGCTGTACTCGAGTTTGACCACCAGCAGGCAGAAGCCGAAGCACAGGCCCAGGACGGTGATCAGCAGCATCTCGTTGCTTTCGAATTTCGCCACGTAGGCCAGCAGTCGCGGCACCAGCAAAATGCCGATGACCAGCGCCACGATCATGAACAGTGACAGCTTGCCGACCGTGGAAAAGACCTCACCGGAACTGACCGTACCGCTGACCGCAATCCCCGACAGCAGCGCGATAATGCCGATGCCCAGAATATCCTCGACGATCAGCACGCCGAAGATCAGCTGCGCAAAACGCTCGTTTTTCATCTTCAGGTCGTTGAGTGCCTTGACGATGATGGTGGTCGAGGAAATCGCCAGGATCGCACCGAGGAACAGCGAGTCCATGGTGCTCCAGCCAAACCAGCGGCCGATCTCGAAACCGATCCAGATCATCAGGACGATTTCCAGAAACGCTGCAATGAACGCCGTGGCCCCCACCTTGAACAGCTTGCGCAGGCTGAATTCAAGCCCCAGGCAGAACATCAGGAAGATCACCCCCAGCTCGGCCAGGGTCTTGATGGTGTCTTCATCGTGAATCAGGCCGAACGGCGGGGTGTGCGGGCCGATGATGAAACCGGCAACGATGTAGCCCAGCACTACTGGCTGCTTGAAGCGATGAAACAGAATGGTCACTACCCCGGCGACCAGCATGATCACTGCCAGATCCTGGATGAAGCTGATGGCATGCATGGCGCGATACTCCTTTTCGTTGCCCGGGCAAACCGCTCCTCTGCCAAGGAAAACCCGAGCGAGCAGCAAGTACATACTGTATTGAATGCAGGAAGGCCCATGTTGCATGGGCGTACTCAGGTTAACATCGCACCCCGCCGCATATTGCCGACGCAATATGTAGAAACAGATCGGCCGAGCAACGGCCCCTGATGGCATGATCGGCGTGACGACGGAGCGTCTGTCAGCGTCCCGTATCAGGAAGGCAAACTTCAAGAGGGGAAACAGAAAGTGTCAGCAGATACCCGCCCCGATTCAGCGCAACCTCACCGTGAGCACACTATGGAACCTGGAAACGCCCAGCTGAGCATGACCGTCCTGATGACCCCGGACATGGCCAACTTTTCTGGCAACGTACATGGCGGCACCTTGCTCAAGTATCTCGATGAAGTGGCGTATGCCTGCGCTAGCCGCTATGCCGGCAGCTATGTGGTAACCCTGTCGGTCGATCAGGTGATTTTCCGCGAGCCGGTGCACGTGGGCGAACTGGTGACGTTCCTGGCCTCGGTCAACTACACCGGCAATACCTCCATGGAGGTGGGCATCAAGGTGGTGACCGAGAACATTCGCGAACGCTCGGTGCGACATTCCAACAGCTGCTTTTTCACCATGGTCGCGGTCGACGACAACCGCCGCCCGGTCCCGGTCCCTGCGCGTCAGCCGCAGTCCAGTGAAGAAAAGCGCCGTTTCCTACAGGGCCAGCAACGCCGGCAGATCCGTCAGGAGCTGGAAAAGCGTTACCAGGACCTGAAGACCGACGCCCTTTAAAACGCCAGGGGCTGCGCCTCGAAGCGTACCCGCGGATGAGCGATGCGGTCCTGAGCGCGCACCAACTGCAGTTCGTAGCTGGCGCAGGCCTGGGTTTCCAGCAGCACCTCATGCACAGCTGCCGCGGTGTATTCGAAGGCTTGCACCCAGCTGTCGCCCAACAGCACCCGGGCCAGGAACAGCCCTGAGGTCAAGTCCCCTACCCCGACCGGCTGGCGAGGGAATGCCAGCAGCGGGCGGCGCAAGTGCCAGCTGTGATCATGGGTGACCAGCAACATTTCAAACATGTCTTCGCAACGCCCCGGGTAGGCCAGGTGCTTGACCAGCACAACCTGCGGGCCACGCTCGAGCAGGCCGCGAGCCATGTCCACGCAATCTTCCAGGCTTTGCGCGCGCCGGCCACAAAAACTGTCCAGCTCCAGCTGGTTGGGGCACAGGATGTCAGCCTGGGCAACCGCATCGTCCAGCAGGAACTCGCTCACCTCCTGGGGCACGATGCAGCCCTTCTCCGCATGCCCCATGACCGGGTCGCACAGGTACAGCGCCTTCGGGTTGACCGCCTTGATCCGCTCTACACCTGCCAATATCGCCCGCCCCTGCTCGGCGCTACCCAGATAGCCCGAGAGCACGGCATCGCAATGCCCCAGTTCGCCAATGTTGGAAATACCTTCCACCAACGCAGGAATTTGCGCTGGAGCAAGCACTTCGCCCGCCCACTGGCCATACTGAGTGTGGTTGGAGAACTGCACGGTATTGAGCGGCCAGACATTGACCCCTATACGCTGCATGGGGAACACCGCGGCGCTGTTGCCGGCGTGGCCGAACACCACGTGGGACTGAATGGCGAGCAGGTGCGGAGTGCGTTTCATGCGGGCGTTTTCCAAAGCTGTTTCAAGGATTGTGCGTCGCGCAGTATGAACTCGATTGCCACCTGTACGACAGACCAGGGACGCAGTTAAGCTGGATCGACCTGTTTGGAGCATACGCAAATGTTGACCCTGGAGAATCTCTTCGTCCTGATGCTGGTGGCCACGGCAGGCGCTTGGTTATGGCACAACCACGGGCTGCGCGAGAAAGCCTTGGAACGGGTCAAACAGCATTGTGCCAAGCTGGATCTGGAGCTGCTCGACGATGCCGTCGCGCTCAAGCGCATCGCATTCCTGCGCGATGCCAACGGCAGAAAGCGCCTGGCCCGCGTGTATGCCTTCGAGTTCACTGTCACCGGCGAACAACGCCACCCGGGCACGGTGACTCAGTTTGGCGCTCATAGCGTGCAGATCGAGCTGGCGCCCTACCCGTTCGAGATCAATACGCCGCCACGGGCCGACAACGTGATCGAGATGAAGCAATGGCGCCAGGAACACAATCGCTGGCACAACTGATCACACCACCCGGCAAGCCTCCAGCGCAGCCTGCAGCGCTTGAAGGGGTTGGGGCTGGTCGAAAATAAGCTCAATGCGCGTGTCCTTGCGCCAGTCACTCGGCTGCCAAGCCGGCAAATTGCCGTCAAGGCCGTTGAAAGACTGCCACCCCTGCGGGCTGTGGATAACACCTTTGGCCCGACGCCATGAGTGAGAGTCAAGCAAGCCACGCAGAGCCTGTGGATCGAATTGCTGGCTTGGGTGCCAGCGCCAGCCGACACTCCAGCCGCCCTCACCTTGCTGTGCATGACAGATTGGCTGACGTGGGTCTATCCACAGGGCGCCTGCGGCCGCTTGGTGATTGTCCACAACCCTTTTATCCACAGCAGCATCGCTCACGGCGGCTGTGGATGAATAAGGAAGTCTGGAAACTGCTAACAGCCCCTGCTCTGTCCAAACGCCCTGTTTCGCTGCAAATTCCTTATTTATCAACAACCTACTATTTTCATCAACAGCCTCGCTCTTATTGAAAACGACCAGCGCCGCGGCTGCCAGGGCCTGCTGTTGCGCATCAGGTAACGGCTCACCTCGCGCTAGCGCTTGAGCATCCACAACCATGACCATCGGCTGCAGCGTCAGCACTCCAACCCAGGGGGCCTGATTCAGTTGAGCCAGTAACTGCAAGGGGTGACCAAGACCCGAAGGTTCAATGAACAGCCGGTCGGGCCGCACCTTGCGCAACAGGCGCCCCAGCCCGACCTGAAACGGAGTGCCATTGACGCAGCACAGGCATCCACCCGCCACTTCGGCAATGGCAACCCCATCTTCATCACGGCTGAGCAGGGCCGCATCCAGGCCGATCTGGCCAAACTCATTGACCAGTACGGCCCAACGCTCGCCGGCCGGGCGCTGAGCCATAAGCTGACGGATGACGCTGGTCTTGCCTGCACCCAAGGGGCCAGCGATGACGTGGGTAGGAATGTTCTGCAGCATGCGTTTACTTCAGGCCGAAATTCACTCCACTATGCCCCGTCACGCCAACCAGTCAAGGCTGAGCAACAGGCGAGGGTCATGGCCAGCCGGCGAGCGATGGATCAGGCCTGCCCCTTCGTTGCCTACCCATTTTTCGCCCTTCAGCAGCGCAACATCACCCGCTTGCAGTCGTTGGATGTTATCCACAGGTGCCGGTGCGAGCTGCAATCCGGCTCGTTCGATGGCTCCTTCGCACAGCCATTCGCTGCCGCAGCCCACATAAGTCGTGAGCAAGCGCACAGGCACGTTATCCACATGAAAGCGCGGGCACATGGCATTGTGCAGTACCCGCACGCGCAGACCGACCCGACGTGCACCCAACAGGCACGTATAGGCTGAAATCAGCCAGCACACATCTGCGACGAAACTCTCATAGCCCTGCAGATCAGCCGCTTCCCCCAAAAAGCCCGGCAGTAACGGCGGCTCATGCTCATGCACCTCGAGCACCCGCTGGTCCGCCAACGGTTGGCCGAGGCTGACCACCAATCCCGCGAAGTCTTCAACCTGGGCAGGCAAGCGTCGCTGCCAGACTGCCAGGTTCACGCCCTCTTGAAATATGTCGGTGAGTACCCGAGGCGATTCGCCGTGTACTTGGCGGATATCCACAGGCTGAGCCGCTGGCGTCATGCTGCCTCCTCGGTGTGCCAGGGACCGAAGGGATCCGGCAAGCGCAGCCAGCCCGCATGACCCATTTCCATCTCGTCATCGGTCAACAAGCAGGCATCCAGGTCTGTGGATAACTGGGCGAAGTCGATGTTCTGCCCAATGAACACCAGCTCCTGACGGCAGTCACCACTCTCAGCCACCCAGTGTTCAAGAATTTCTGCAGCGCTCTGTTCGTCCTGCGGCCAGTGTTCCTTTGGCACAAAACGCCACCAGCGACCGGCCAGTCCATAGCGCATCATGCCGCCAGCCTGCGACCAGCTGCCAGCCTCCTGAAACTTGCTGGCCAGCCAAAAGAAGCCTTTGGAGCGCAGTAACCGGCCATTGCTCCATTGCTTGTGGATAAAATCAAAGAAGCGTTGTGGGTGCAGCGGCCTGCGAGCTTGCCAGGTAGTAGCGGCAATGCCGTATTCCTCGGTTTCCGGCACATGCTCACCGCGCAGTTCCTGAAGCCATCCAGGTGCCTGTGCAGCCTGCTCGAAATCGAAAAGGCCGGTATCCAGGATCTGTGCCAGCGGCACCTGGCCCATGACCATCGGCAAAATCTGCGCTCGGGCATTGAGGCTGCGCAAAATGGCGATGAGCTCCTCGCGCTCATGCTGGCTGATCAGGTCGATCTTGCTCAGCAGCAGCACATCAGCAAACTCCACCTGTTCGATCAGCAGGTCGCTGATCGATCGCTCATCGTCGTCCCCCAAGGTTTCGCCACGGCTCGCCAGGCTGTCCGCCGCCTGATAATCGCGCAGGAAGTTCAGGCCATCGACCACCGTCACCATGGTGTCCAGCCGTGCCATGTCGCTCAAGCTACGGCCCTGCTCATCGCGGAAAGTGAACGTCTCAGCTACAGGCAGCGGCTCGGAGATGCCTGTGGACTCGATCAGCAGATAATCGAACCGGCCTTCATTCGCCAGCCGTGCGACTTCCTCCAGCAGGTCCTCGCGCAGGGTGCAGCAGATGCAGCCGTTGCTCATCTCAACCAGCTTTTCTTCCGCCCGATTCAGGCTGACATTACGCTGGACCTCACTGGCATCAATGTTGATTTCGCTCATGTCATTGACGATGACTGCGACACGTAGGTTGTCGCGATTACGCAGGACATGGTTGAGCAAGGTGCTTTTACCGGCACCCAGGAAGCCGGAAAGCACAGTAACGGGAAGACGATTGGGCATGGCGAAACCTCTACAGGCAGACGCATTCGAAACGATGCATTGCACAATGTTATAAAGTAACAATACAATTTCGCCAAGCCGTACTCGTCGGATGAGTACCCGGAGATGGAAATGAACCTGTCACCTGCCGCCCTGTTGCTGCTGCTCGCTGCGCCTACATCCTTGCTTGCGATGCCTCAGCAAAACACGCTGGCGGTATGTACACGCAGCGCGACGCTGTTGGCCTGCAAGGACGCCAATGGCAGTTACTACAGCGTGCGTACGGAGGGCAGCCACTTCTACCTGCGCGGTTTCGACAGTGCGACGCGCCGCTTATGGGCGCAAACCAACAGCCGCTATGGAGCGCTTACATTCTTCACCGGCCTGGCCAGCGATGGTGAAGCCTGGGTTGGCTACAGCCGCCGAGTTGGCTGGACCTCTCTTAACCGCGTTTCCAGCTCCAACGGCCAACGGTTCAATCTGCATTGCAGCCTGGTCGGTGGCTGCCGCTGACATTTCTTTTATCTGGTATTGCCAATGACTAGCCTGACGCTCCCCGATATCGCCGCACAGACACATCAGCATGCTACGCCACTGGCCTGGGTGGGCATGTGCGGGATCGCCCAGCCCTTGCACTTCGACGGGCGTAGCGTAGCGGCCATGGCCGATGCAGGTGTAAGCCTGGAGGATGGCGCCTCGCGCGGTATTCATATGTCCCGGCTGTACCTGTCACTGGAGCGTCTCGAACGTCAATCGCTGACTCCGTTGGCAATCCGCCAAATACTGGCAGATTTTCTGGCTAGTCATGAGGCCCTATCCCATGCCGCCTACCTGCGTTTGACCTTCGATCATTTGTTGAAAAGGCCGGCCCTTGTCAGCCCATTGGCAGGATGGAAAAGCTACTCGATCACCGTGAATGCCAAGGTTGAAAATGGAATGTTCCACGTGGAACTATCGGTTCGCGTGCCTTATTCGTCGACCTGCCCATGCTCTGCGGCACTTGCACGGCAATTGATTCAGCAACAATTCCAGGCAGACTTTTCCGGGCAGGCAATGAACCGAGAGGCGGTCGTGGAGTGGTTGGGCAGCAGCCAGGGCATCGTTGCTACCCCCCACAGCCAACGGAGCCTGGCTGAGGTTCACGTACGATTGGGCGAAAGCCTGGAAGTACTACCGGTCACGGAGCTGATCGACCAGATTGAGGCAAGCTTGGGCACCGCCGTTCAAACAGCCGTGAAACGCGCAGACGAACAGGCATTCGCCTTGGCCAACGGACAGAACCTGATGTTCTGCGAAGATGCCGCCCGCCGCCTGCATGAAGCGTTGCGACAGATGGAATGGACCACCGCCTTCAAGCTGCGTGTGGTACATGCAGAAAGCCTGCATGCCCACGACGCAGTAGCCGCCAGCCATTGGCAATGGTGAGCTCTTCAGGTACGCGGCTTTACTGTTCCACAGTCATTTCCCAGCCATACCGCACGGGTATTCATACTGCCCCGTTGTTGGACACCCGAAGCATTGAATGTCCCGTTGACCTGGGTAGTGAACTCCTTATCGCTGAGGAAAGTAGCCTGGCCGGTACCCTGAGCTTTTGGGCAACTGAACTGAAACTTCCAGACATTGCCGGTCCGGTCGGTAATCTTTTGCGTGCAGCCTGACTGAGGGTCCTGCAAGGGAATATCGTTTGTTTTCACCTGCTCCGGCGTCAGGCAGGAACGCACGCCATTACCTGCTACCGCGATGCCCTGCTTGGCCAGCGCCCCTTCCATCATAGCCCTCTGCTCGGGCGGCAGGTTCTTCAGTTGGCCAAGCATGAACTGCATGTCCGGCAACGGCTTACCGTCGACCTGCATGTTGCTGGTGGTGAGCTCCCACAGACCAGGCTGCAACATCTGCGCATGCACCAGTGGGCTGGCCAGGCCAAAAGCCAGGGCCAGCATTGGCAGACGAATCTTCATGGACGAACGCTCCTCAAAATAACCGGCTCATGGCCGGGCAAAGGCTTAGACGGCAAATCCGCTTTCAGGTTGCAAGGCGGCCCTGGAAGTGTTCTGTTATCTGCTGTGTATTTGCCAAGCAGGATGCGTATGGATTACCACAGCCCCTACTTCTTCGGCTATGTGCTCGGGCTCGTTCACTTGCTTGGCATCATCGCCGCGCTGCATGCGGTGTTTACCGTGCGTACTGCCCAAGGGGCCATCGCCTGGGCCATGTCGCTGTTCTTCATTCCCTACTTCACCCTCATCCCCTACCTGGTATTCGGTGCCCGCTCCTTCAATGCCTACATCAAGGCTCGGCGCCAGGCCAACCAGGAAATGCACGTGGCCATGGCCAACCTCAACTGGCGGCCATGGGTGGAGGAAGCCCTCACCGCTCGGGAGTCACAGAGCTACGCCGCCCTGCGTGCCATGCCGAAACTTGGGCGATTGCCATGCCTGGCCAATAACCAAGTGAAGCTGTTGATCGATGGCAAGGCCACCTTCGACGCCATCTTCGCTGCTATCGAACAAGCGCGAGAAGTGGTGCTGGTACAGTTCTTCATCATCCACAACGACACCCTCGGCAAAGCACTGCAGCAACTGTTGCTGCGCAAAGCGGCCGATGGCGTGAAGGTGTTCGTGCTGTATGACAGGGTTGGCAGCCATGCCTTGCCCGCCAGCTACAGCCAGAGCCTCAGAGACGCAGGTGTACAGATCCATGCCTTCGCCACCCGCCGCGGCTGGTTCAATCGCTTCCAGGTGAACTTCCGTAACCACCGCAAGATTGTCGTGGTCGATGGGGTCACCGGTTTCATCGGCGGGCACAACGTCGGTGATGAATACCTTGGCGGCAACCCCCAGCTCTCGCCCTGGCGTGATACCCACGTGCAGATCGGCGGCCCGGTGCTGGCTTGCCTGCAGGAGTCTTTCGCCGAAGACTGGTACTGGGCAACGCGTCAGCTACCGCCACTGATCCTGCCGGACACCTATCCTGACAATGGTGTGCTGTGCCAGGCCCTGGCCAGCGGGCCGGCAGATTCCCAGGAAACCTGCTCACTGTTTTTCATCGAAGCCATCCACTCCGCGACTCGCCGCGTATGGATCACCAGCCCCTACTTCATTCCCGACGAGGCCGTGTTCGCCGCACTGCGCCTGGCCGTGCTGCGCGGTGTGGATGTGCGCATCCTGATTCCAGCGCGGCCTGACCATCGGATCGTTTACGCAGCTTCCAGCCTGTTCGCCTTCGAGGCCGTACGGGCGGGGGTACGCATGTTCCGCTATCAGCCAGGTTTCCTTCATCAGAAGGTGGTGTTGGTGGACGACGAGGTCAGTGCTATCGGTAGTGCCAACCTGGACAACCGCTCGTTCCGGCTCAACTTCGAAATTACCCTGCTGACCGTGGATCGGGATTTCGCGGATCAGGTCGAAACGATGTTGACCACTGATTTCGAGAAGGCCAGGGAAATTACGCCTGAGGACAGCAGTAAAACCCACCGCATTCAACAGCTAGGGATGCGTATTGCGCGGTTGATTTCGCCGATACTCTGATAGGTAACCGGGGCCGCTGAAGCGCCCCCGGGGAATCAGCGATACAGGTCTTCACGCGTCCAGGGCAGGTCATGATGCCCGTCGGCGTAGGGCTTGACGGCAAGGATCTGGTGCAGGTTGATCCAGCCCTTCTGGAATGCGTAGGCGCAGCCGGCCAGGTACAGACGCCAGATGCGCAGGGTCTTTTCCGGCACCAGCGCGGCAGCCTTGTGCAACTGGTTCTCCAGGTTTTCGCTCCAGTGGTGCAAGGTCTTGGCGTAATGCAGGCGCAGGCTCTCGACGTCGACGACCTCCAGCCCGGCCGCACAGATACTTGCACTGATCATCGACAAGTGCGGCAGCTCACCGTTGGGGAATACGTAACGGTCAATGAACTCACCCGCCCCTCGCCCCACCGGACGGCCATCGACATGCTTGGCGGTGATGCCATGGTTCATCACCAGGCCGCCCTCTCGCACAGCGCCAAACAACTTCTGGCTATACAGCGCCAGGTTGGCATGCCCGACATGCTCGAACATGCCAACGCTGACCACCTTGTCGAAGCGGCCATCCTGAGGAAGGTCGCGATAATCGAGGATCTGCAGGTCGACCCTGTCGGCCAGGCCTTCTGCCTTGACCCGTTGCCGCGCCAGCTTGAGCTGCTCTTTGCTCAAGGTAATGCCGAACACTTTCGCCCCGTACTCACGTGCGGCAAAGCGTGACAGCCCACCCCAACCGCAGCCGACGTCCAATAGGTAGTCATCGGTTTGCAGGCGCAGCTTGCGGCACAAGTGGTCAAACTTGTCCTGCTGTGCCTGATCGAGGGTGTTGTCCTGCTCACGGAAGTAGGCGCAGGAATACGCCATGTCCTGATCGAGCCAGAGTTGATAGAACGCGTTGGAGACGTCGTAGTGATAGGAGATGGACTTGGCGTCTGTGCGCTTGTCGTGAGCCACACGCTGTGGCGGTGCATCATCTTCCCCCGTCAGCAAGGCTTCGCTCAGCTCATCGCACACCCGAATGGCTTCACCGATATCGCCCTCCAGCTCCAGCTTGCCTTCCACGAACGCGGCGCCCAGCTGGTCCATGGTTGGATGGGTCAGCTGAGCGATCAACTGAGGCTCCTTGACGAGGATGGTGACCTGCGGACTGGGCCCCAGATCGAACTGGTTACCGTCCCACAATTTCAGACGAAGTGGCAGATGCAGGCTCTGCAGCGCCGGCGGAAGTTGCGCAAGCATGAACGACCCTCCTTCTGGGCTCGATACATGAAATTTCGAACACCACCGAAACAGGGTAGTTCATTCGTGCGAAGTTTCCGCTGAACGATACCAAGGTCTAGAACCAACTGATCTTATGAATACCTCAGATTGTATACAACTTAGCGCTCTCAGCTTAACCTTGTGTCCATCTCGCGCTTCTTCATCTGGAGTAGAAAACCCATGAAATCCTATGACGTGGTGATCATCGGCGGTGGCCCCGGCGGCTACAACGCGGCGATTCGTGCCGGGCAACTGGGCCTGAGTGTCGCCTGTGTGGAAGGCCGCTCGACCCTTGGCGGTACCTGCCTGAATGTCGGCTGCATGCCGTCCAAGGCATTGCTGCATGCCTCGGAGTTGTATGAGGCTGCCAGCGGTGACGAGTTTGCCCACCTCGGCATCGAAGTGAAGCCAACCCTGAACCTCGCCCAGATGATGAAACAGAAGGACGAGAGCGTGACTGGCCTGACCAAGGGCATCGAGTACCTGTTTCGCAAGAACAAGGTCGACTGGATCAAAGGCTGGGGCCGCCTCGATGGCGTCGGCAAGGTCATTGTCAAAGCCGAGGACGGCAGCGAGACGCCGTTGCAGGCCAAGGACATCGTCATCGCTACCGGCTCCGAGCCCACTCCCCTGCCAGGCGTGACTATCGATAACCAGCGCATCATCGATTCCACGGGCGCCTTGGCCCTCCCCGAGGTGCCCAAGCACCTGATCGTGATCGGCGCTGGCGTCATTGGCCTGGAGCTGGGTTCGGTGTGGCGTCGCCTGGGCAGCCAGGTCACCGTCATTGAATACCTCGACCGCATCTGCCCCGGCACAGATGAGGAAACCGCAAAGACCCTGCAAAAGGCCCTGGCCAAGCAAGGCATGGCCTTCAAGCTCGGCAGCAAGGTGACCCAGGCGACGGCCTCGCCCGACGGGGTCAGCCTGACGCTGGAACCGGCCGCCGGCGGCGCTGCAGAAACACTGCAAGCCGACTACGTACTGGTTGCCATCGGCCGTCGTCCTTATACCCAAGGCCTGAACCTGGAAAGCGTCGGGCTGCAGACCGATAAACGCGGCATGCTCACCAACGAGCATCATCGCACCTCGGTGCCAGGTGTCTGGGTCATTGGCGACGTCACCTCCGGCCCGATGCTGGCGCACAAGGCCGAAGACGAAGCGGTCGCCTGCATCGAGCGCATCGCCGGCAAACCCCACGAGGTCAATTACAACCTGATCCCCGGCGTGATCTATACCCGCCCCGAGCTGGCCAGCGTCGGCAAGACCGAAGAGCAACTCAAGGCAGAGGGCCGCGCCTACAAAGTGGGCAAGTTCCCCTTCACCGCCAACAGCCGCGCGAAGATCAACCATGAGACCGAAGGCTTCGCCAAGGTCCTCGCCGATGCCAACACCGATGAGGTACTGGGCGTGCATCTGGTCGGCCCGAGCGTCAGCGAGATGATCGGCGAGTTCTGCGTGGCGATGGAATTCTCGGCCTCGGCTGAAGACATCGCCCTCACCTGCCACCCGCACCCGACCCGCTCCGAGGCCTTGCGCCAGGCGGCGATGAATGTGGATGGGATGGCGATGCAGATCTGAGGTTCGAAACCCCGGAACGACGCCCCTCTCACTGAGGGTTGTTACAGTGAGTTCGAAGAACTGAAGCTGTTGCGGCAGGCCCCAAATCATGGGGCCTGTGGTCTGGTCCAGTCTTCAAAATATTTCTCCCGACTGCCCCCTGGAGACTGAACGGATCATTAATATAGAGCGGCTGATAATAATAATGAGTGGAACCCCAAGCCGTGAAAATCCAGCCTCTTCCGCCGCTCAACAGCCTGCATGCGTTTGAGTCTGCAGCCCGCCATTTGAGCTTTACCCTTGCTGCCAAAGAACTGAACGTCACCCAGGGTGCCATCAGCCGTCAGGTTCGCCTGTTGGAAGACTACCTGGGCAAGGCACTGTTCACCCGTACCACCCGCACCATGACCCTCACCCATACCGGCACGCAGTACTACGAAACGGTGCGCGAGTGCATGTTGCACCTGGCCCGTACCACGGGCGAGATTCGCCAGTGGCATGGCAACCAGCAAGTGACGGTGGCCACCAGTACCGCCATGGCCTCACTCTGGTTACTGCCCAAGGTGTCGGAGTTCCAGAGTGCCCATGAAGACATCGATCTGCGGATCATCGCCCACGATCATGTGAAGGATTACGCCAGGCTCGAGAGCGACCTCGCGCTGTACTACTGCAACCCACCGCCCAAGGACATGACTGTCACGCCGCTGTTCTCGGAAAAGATCTTTCTGGTATGCAGCCCGGCCTATCTGGCCAGGCATCCGCAACTGAGCAGCATCGAAGGCTTGTCGACGTGCACCTGGCTGTGGCTTGAAGACTCCCAGCGCGACTGGGTAGGTTGGCCGGAGTGGTTCAAGCGCCTGGGGTATCAGCCGATGACGCCCAAGCACCGCGTGAACATCAACAGCTACAGCATGTTGATCCAGTCGGCGATCAGTGGCCAGGGCGTGGCTCTGGCCTGGGGCAACCTGGTGGACGATGCGTTGAGCAGTGGCGCGCTGGTCATGCCCAATGATGTGGTGCTGCAGACCGATGCCAAGTTCTGCCTGCTGGAGTCGACCAACGAGCGGGGCCCCCGTGAAAGCGTGCGGCTGTTCCGGGACTGGTTGATGGCCCAGCCATCCGTGCAGAAATAGGCTGCCAGAAAAGCCCAAGACCGACAGCGGATGACTGCCGGTCTTGGGTATTGCATACCGGGTTGGGCTCAGCTGGCTTTCTTCGCCGTCAGCCCTCCATCAAGGCCCCCGCCCGTCAGTGTGCCCGTCACCGGGGTGATGCCCTGAGGGATGATCTGCGGGATTGGCATGCGCCCGCCCGGCGGTGTATCGAGCACGCCATCAGCCATTTCCTGGCGCAAGCTGCGCATCAGGGTGTAACTGATAAGCAGGATGAACCCCGCAATGGGCAAGCCCGCTGCGATGCTTGCCATCTGGATCGCCTTGAGCCCTCCCGCCATCAGCAGGGCCGTAGCAATGGCACCCTCCAGAATGCACCAGAGCAGGCGGATACTCTGCGGCGGGTTGGCACTGCCCATGGAGTTCAACGTACACAGCACCTGGGTGCCGGAGTCAGCCGAAGTGATGAAGTACGTCGCAAGCAGGATACAGACCAGCACGCTCAGCACCTTGCCCAACGTACCTGCTTCGATCTTGTGCAGCAGGGTGAACATGGCGGCGGTGGTTTCCTGCTTGGTCGCCAGCAACACCGTGCCACCTTCGAACTTGGCCTTGTCGCCCTGCAGTTCGCCGCTGGCTACCTGCTGCTCGTGGTGCTGGCGGTCGACCTGTTCGGTCTTGAGGGCTGCGCCCCCGAACACCGACATCCAGACAATGGTCACCAAGGTTGGCACCAACAGCGCGCCGGCAATCAGTTCACGAATGGTGCGGCCCTTGGAGATGCGGGCGATGAACAGACCTACAAACGGCCCCCAGGTCATCCACCACGGCCAGTAGAAGGCCGTCCACCAGTTCTGCCAGCCACTGTCCTTCTGGGCATCGCTCCAGAAGCTCAAGCCGACGATGTGTTGGGCATAGTCGCCGGTGCTTTCAAGCATCAGGTTGAGAATGTAGCGCGTCGGCCCAAGCAGCAGGATCAACACCACCAGTATCACCGACAGCAGCATGTTCCATTCCGACAGGCGCTTCATGCCACGCGAAACACCGGCCATCACCGATACGGTGGTCACCAGGGTAATGAGCACGATCAAGGTGACTTGCACCCCCAGGCTGATGGGCAGGTCGAACACCTGGCTCAAGCCGGTGTTCATCTGCACCACACCCAGCCCCAACGACTGGGAGACACCGAATGCAGTGATCACCACTGCAAGGATATCGACCACGTGACCGATAGGCCCATAGATGCGCTCACCGATCAGTGGGTAGAGGATCGAGCGCATGCTCAGCGGCAAGCCCTTACGATAGGCAAAGTACGCAAGACCAAGGCCCACGATGGTAAAGATTGCCCACGGATGCAGGCCCCAGTGGAACAAGGTGATGCGCATGGCGGTGGTCGCCGCTTCGTCGGTCAGGCCCGTGGCAAAGGGGTTGCCCGCGTAATGCCACATGGGCTCTGCAACCGACCAGAAGATCAGGCCGATGCCCATGCCACCACTGAACAACATGGCGATCCAGGAGCCGAAGCTGAACTCAGGCTTGTCGTCGTCACGCCCTAACTTGATGTGCCCGAACTGGCTGCACATGAGATAAAACAGTAACCCCAACACACCAGTGACCGAGATCAGGTAGAACCATTTGAAGTTCTGCAAGATAAAGTCGGAGGCACGTTGAAAGGCAGCAGCCGCGTGTTCTGCGAACAGGGCGCAAAACAGCACGAAAAGTACAACGGCCAGCAACGACCATATCGTCACGGTGGGATTGAGGCCTTTGAGCAGGCCAGATTCGGCACGCATGGGTTATCCCCTATTGTTTTTGTTCAAGGGTTTTTTGTCACGGCTGGATAGCGCCGCTGCCACAGGCAGGTGCCAGATCCCTGGCGGCGGTCCTCCCGTAGGCCCAAGGCACGGCACGCTCCCTTGGGCCCTGACAAAATGGGAGAATCACCCACACTTCGACAAACTATTTCTTGTCATCAATTGATTACAAAAAATCATAAACGTAGGCAATCCAGAAGATGACCGTTCATCAACTATTCCTTTGCGAAGACCCTAACCTGCGCGCAAATCATTAATGATTAAAACTGATAAATAACGCTGAAATAAATCGTTTGTCGAGCCCTCCTTCTCTTGCTGAAACTGGCGCCAGGCATCAAGGCACTGCCTGCCGTGCATCTGACAAGAGAAAACAAAAATGACCGTATCGACTGATTCCCGCCTTATTCCCGTCCACGCCCTGGAAACCGTTCTGGCACCGATCCATGAAGCCCATGGCCTGACCAATGAGTTCTACACCGACCAGCGCTATTTCGAGCTTGAGCGCGATGAAGTGTTGGGGCGCAACTGGGCCTGTATCGGTTTTGCCAGCGACCTGCCGACCACCAGCTACGTCAAGCCTGTGGACTTCATGGGCCTGCCGCTGTTGATGATGCGCAACCGCGAAGGCCTGGTGCAGGTGTTCCATAACGTCTGCAGCCACCGCGGCGTGAAACTGGTGCAGCAGGCGGGTGAAGTGCAGGGCGTGATCCGCTGCCCCTACCACTCCTGGACCTACGACCTCAATGGCGGCCTCAAAGGCACACCGCACGTCGGCGGGATCAATCAGCACAAGGACGAGCGTTTCGCCTGCGAAAAGCATGGCCTGAAGGCACTGCGCACCACGATCTGGATGGACATGGTGTTCATCAACCTGTCCGGCGATGCACCGGCCCTTGAAGAGCAACTCAAGCCACTGACCGAGCGCTGGACCCAGTTCCTGGGCAGCGACGGCATGAACCTGCTGCGCCGTGAAGCGAACAGCGGCGCCATGAGCATCGAGGTCAACTGCAACTGGAAGCTCGCGGTCGAGAACTACTGCGAGGCCTACCACTTGCCGTGGGTACACCCGAGCCTGAACAGCTACTCGCGCCTGGAAGACCACTACAACATCATGTTCGAGGAGTTCGCCGGCCAGGGCAGCCACGCCTACAACCTCTCGGCCGTTGCCGGCACCCATTTGCCGATTTTCCCATCCTGGCCACAGGAGCGCCTGCGCACCGCCGAGTACGTGGCGTTCTTCCCCAACGTGCTGCTCGGCATCCAGGCCGACCACGCCTTCGCCATGATGCTGGAGCCCGTGGCCCCAGGCAAAACCATCGAACACCTGCGCCTGTTCTATGTCGGCGATCAGGCCCTGGACAGCCACTACGACGCCTCGCGCAAAGCCGTGATGGAGTCCTGGCGCGTGGTGTTCGCCGAAGATATCGCTTCGGTCGAAGGCATGCAGAAGGGCCGCCTCTCCCCTGGCTATAGCGGTGGCGCATTCTCGCCGGAAATGGACCTGCCGACCCACTACTTCCACAAGTGGGCTGCCCGCCAATTGCTCGACTGCGCGCAGCGCGCCTGAGGTGATCACCATGCATTCGATAGCCCCGCACTGGCTGAACTTCATCGACGGCCAGTGGACCGACAGTGAGCAGCACCTGACCATCCACAACCCCGGCACCAGCGCACCTGTGGCGACCGTCGCCCAGGCCAGCGTGGCCGACGCCGAACGCGCCCTGCAGGCCGCCCGACGCTGTGTCGACAGCAATGTGTTGAGCCGCGTGCGGCCGGCGCAGCGTGTGACCTGGCTGCTTGAGATTGCGGCGCAGATTCGTGCAATCACCGATGAAGGCGCCTGGGTGCTGTGCCAGGAAAACGGCAAGAGCCTGCGTGATGCGCGTGACGAATTCGTCGAGGCTGCGCGCTACTTCGAGTATTACGCCGGCATGGCCGACAAGATCGAAGGCAAGTCGATTCCGCTGGGCGACGGCTACATGGACTTCACCGTCTACGACCCGATGGGCGTGTCGCTGCAAATCGTGCCGTGGAATTTCCCGGTGTCGATCTGCGCGCGCTCCCTGGCCCCGGCCCTGGCGGCGGGCAACGCTGTGGTGATCAAGTCGCCGGAGCTGTCGCCGCTCGGCCTGTGCGTGCTGATGCAGGCCATCGAGCGTGCTGGCCTGCCACAGGGTGCGGTCAACCTGATCTGCGGCCGGGGCCGTGAAGTGGGGGCCTATTTGGCCGGCCATCGCGACGTCGACCAGATCGTCTTCACCGGCTCTGTTGCTACCGGCCAGAGCATTTTGCGTTCCGCCGCCGACCACGCGACCCCCAGCGTCATGGAGCTGGGCGGCAAGTCGGCTGCCCTGGTGTTCCCCGATGCCGATCGCGAGCAAGTGATCAACAGCGTGAAAAGCGGCATTTTCTTCAACGCAGGCCAAGTATGTTCGGCCATGTCACGCCTGTTGGTGCATCGCTCGGTCTACGACGATGTCGTCGCTGATGTCGTGGCAATGGCAGAGGGGTTGAGCGTCGGCCTGGGCCAGGACAACCCGGACCACACACCGGTGATCTCTGCAGGCCAGCTCGAGGGTATCGAAGCCCTGTGCCAGCGGGCCCAACAGCAAGGCGCCGTCGTCGCAACCGGCGGCGAGGCCATCTCTGGCCTGCGTGGGCACTACATGGCGCCGACGGTACTGCGCGATGTAACCCCGGACATGGAGATCGCCCAGGCCGAAGTGTTCGGCCCGGTGTTGGCAGTGATGCCCTTCGACAGCGAAGAGCAGGCCATCGCCATTGCCAACGGCACCGTCTTCGGGCTGGTGGCAGGCGTGTTCACCCAGGACCTCAACCGCGCTCTGCGCTGCGCACGGCGCCTGTGCGCCGGCCAGGTGTTCGTCAACGAGTGGTATGCCGGCGGCATCGAAACCCCGTTTGGCGGGGTCGGGCTCTCGGGCTTCGGACGCGAAAAAGGCCAGGAGGCGCTCTACAGCTACGTCAGGACCAAAAACCTGGCCGTACGTATCAAGGGCGAGTGAGGAGGTAACGCGATGAAAACCTGGCTCTGCATCATCTGTGGCCTGATCTACGACGAAGCCAAAGGCTGGCCCGACGACGGCATCGCCCCCGGCACCCGCTGGGAAGATGTGCCCGAGGACTGGCTGTGCCCTGAGTGCAAGGTCGGCAAGGCCGACTTTGAAATGATCGAACTGAGCACTCCGATTGCTGCTGTGGCGGCGGCGCCGGTCATCCAGGCACCACCTGTTGCCATCGCCCGCCCGGCGCAACCGGTGGTCATCATCGGTAGCGGCCATGCCGGCTATGGCCTGGCACAAGCCCTGCGCAAGGCCGACCCGCAGCTGGAGATTCGCGTACTGACCCAAGAGTCGGGGCATATCTACTCCAAACCTGCCTTGTCGATCGCCCTGGCCCAAGGGCGCACTGCTGCAACCCTGGCAACTGAAAGCCCGCTGGCGATCGAGCAGCGATTGGGCATTCGTATCTATGCCGGATGCAAGGTCGAGCGTATTGATACCCAGGCGCGACGGCTGCATACCAGCCTAGGCGAAATGGACTACGGCCAACTGGTACTGGCCAGCGGTGCTTCTGCGGTGCGGTTGCCTATCGAGGGGTGCGCCGAGGCGCTGCTCAGCGTCAACAACCTGCACGATTACCAGGCGTTCCGCCAACGTCTCAAAGATGTAAAGAGCGTGGCAATTCTGGGTGACGGGTTGATTGGCTGCGAGTTCGCCAACGATATGGCGAGCAATGGCTACAAGGTGCGGGTGATCGGCCTGGGCGCCTGGCCCATGGAGCGCCTGCTGCCCGAGGCGGCAGGCCAGCACTTGCAGCAGGCGCTTTCGGGCCTTGGCGTGCAATGGAATCTGCGCACCACCTTGCAGCGCATCGAGCGCAACAGCGACGGCTACCAACTGACTCTGGCCGACGGTCAAGTGGTCGAGGCAGACCTGGTGCTCAGCGCAGTGGGCTTGCGCCCCAACCTTGAACTGGCGCTAGAGGCCGGCCTGGACTGCGGCCGGGGGATCAAGGTCGATGCACAACTGCAGACCTCGCACCCGGGCATATACGCCTTGGGTGACTGCGTCGAGATCAATGGCCAGTTGCTGCCCTACCTGGCGCCGATCAACGAGGGTATTCGTGCCCTGGCCAAGACGTTGCTGGGTCAACCGACCGCTGCCCACTACCCACTGGCGCCTGTGACCGTGAAAACCCCGGTTGCCCCACTGTGCCTGCTGACGCCACCCGGTGACTGTCAGGGGCAATGGCGTTGCGATCCGACCAGCGATGGATTGAGCGCGGCGTTCCACGACCACGCCGGTGCCCTGCGCGGGTTCGTGCTGCTCGGGCGCCAGGCGCAACTGCAACGTAATACCTGGCTGCAAAGCTGCCAGGACACCCAGCAACATGTGGCCTGAGGCCGAACCATGAACAGTATTGTCAATCTGCCTCACGACGACCGCAGCTGCGGTTGGTACGCCGCGCTGCCTGAGCCGGCACCGAGCAAGCGCCTGAGCGGCGAACAGAATGCCGACCATGTAGTGATCGGTGCAGGCTTCGCCGGGCTTGCGGCCGCACGGCGGCTGGCCGAGCACCTGCCACAGGCGCGCATTATCCTGGTGGATGCCCAGCGCATCGCCTATGGCGCCTCGGGTCGCAACTCGGGCTTTGTCATCGACCTGCCGCACAAGTTCGCTCTGGAGCATCCCGACCCGCAACACAAGCAGCGCCTGCTGGGGCTGAACCGGGCCGCCATCGACCAACTGCAGACCTTGATCGACCGTCATGGCATCGAGTGCCAGTGGTCTCATGCGGGCAAGTACCAGGGCGCGGTGGGCGAGCGTGGCCAGGGCTACCTGGACCATTTCGAAAAACTCATGGCCGACCTGGGTGAGCCCTATCGCGTGGTGGAGCGTGACGAACTGGCCGGCGTACTCGGTAGCCGCTACTACAGCCGTGCTATCTATACCCCGGGTTGTTACTTGATGCAGCCTGCCGCCCTGGTCCGTGGCCTGGGTGGTGCGCTGCCGGCCAACGTCGAAGTGCTTGAAGAGTCGCCCATCCGCTCACTCGAGAAAGACCCCAGCGGCAAATGGCTGCTGCGCGGCGACAACGGACTGATCCGTACCCCGCAGGTATTGCTGGGCACCAGCATTTTCACCCAGGAGTTCGGTTACCTGCGCAACCGCCTGCTGCCGGTGATGACCTTCGCCAGTTGGACACGGCCGCTGAGCGATGCCGAGATGGCAGCAATCGGCGCCCAGGCCGACTGGGGGCTTACCCCTGCCGACCACGCCGGTACCACGGTGCGCATGACCCAGGACCGACGCCTGATCATTCGCAATACCTACAAGCACGTTCCTCGCTACGGCCGTAGCATCACCGATACCGCCCGCAACAAGATTCGCGATGATCATCGCAAGGCGTTCGAGGCGCGCTATCCACAACTCAAACAGGTGCCGTTCACGCATACCTGGGGCGGTGCCTATGCGATCTCGCGCAACTTCACCAATTACTTCGGTCAACTCGATGACGGCGTCTACGCAACCGCCTGCGACAACGGCGTTGGTGCCGCCTGGGGCACCATTTCCGGCACGCTGCTGGCCGACATGGCAGTGGGCGCGGACTCGCGGCAATTGAGCGACATCCGCGCCGTGACCGGGATGCCCTCACGCAACCCGCCTGAGCCGTTCCTGGGCCTGGGCGTGCGCACTCGGATTCGCTGGGCAGCGTTCAACAGCAGGCGCGAAGTATGAGCCGCGTGCCGAGCGGCAAAGGCCCGGTGCGCCTGGTCGATCATCGCGACCTGGATTTTGCCCAGCGTGGCGGCCCGCCGGGTGACGCGTGGGTCGCACGCGCCATCAGCAACGAAGTGTCGCCCAACCTGGGCGTAGGCTTTGCCCGCTGGGCAGGTGCCGAAGTGGCCTGGACGGTGCTCTACGACGAAGTGATTTTCGTCATCGAGGGCTGCTTTGAGCTCCAGGCCAACGGTGAGCTGTATCGGGTATCGCCCGGCCAGGTGCTGTGGATTCCCGAAGGCACGCAACTGGTTTATGCAGGCCACGCACTGTTCGGCTATGTGGTGTACCCGGGCGACTGGAAGCAGCGTCACGGCCTTGCCTGACTACCGACCCTCTCCCTGGGGAAGCCAATTGTTCGCACTAAGTAAAAGGTTCGGCACGATTTATGTCGCTGCCTTGTTGATGCAACTGGGCTCCAGCCTGCTGATGACCTACCTGGCCCTGCGCCTGGATGCAGCCGGAGTGGCACAGTTGTGGGGCGGCGCGCTGATGGCCGCAAACGCGTTGGGGATGGTGTTCGGAGCCCGCTCCGGCTACTGGCTGATTGGCCTGGCCGGCCATGCGCGGGCCTTTGTGGTGAGCGCCGGGGTGATAGTGACCGCGGTGCTTACGCACCAGCTCAGTGATGGCTTGCCGCTGTGGCTTGCCCTGCGGTTTATCGTGGGGGCAGCGATGATGTGCCAGTTGATGGTCATCGAGAGCTGGCTCAACGACTGTGCTCCGGTTAACCGGCGAGGCGGCGCCATGTCGCTGTACATGGTGGCCAGCTATGTCGGCATGATGCTTGGCCAGCTGATGCTCAGCCTTGGAGATGGGTTGCACACACTGGCGCTGACAGGCGTGGCCATTGCCTTTGCCATTGGCTTGATCCCAGTGGCCCTGCACAGCGGCGCCCAGCCGAGCGGTATCAGCCAGGCTCGGATCAAACCGATGCTGTACCTGCGCCGGCTTCCTCAATCGTTGTTCACCATCCTTGCTTCGGGATTGCTGAACGGCTGCCTGTATGGGCTGACCCCAATCTTCGCCGCGCAACTGGGCTTTACCCCGGCGCAGGTTGGGCAGTTCATGGCCATCAGCATTGCCGCCGGGCTGCTGGCGCAGCTGCCGCTGGGCAAACTGTCGGATCATTTTTCGCGCATCACGCTGATCCGGGCTACGGCCTTATTGCTGTGCATCGCTTACCTGCCGCTGGCTCTGGGCCTGGCATCAGGACAGCTGTGGATAATTTTGGCGGGCGCCACCATCGGTTTCTTGCAGTTCTGCCTGTATCCACTGGGTGTGGCGCATGCCAACCACAATCTGGAGCCTGAGCTGCGTGTAGCGGTGGCTGGGGTATTGCTGATGACGTTTGGCATTGGCGCCACCATCGGGCCCTTGATTGCCAGTGCGATGATGGAGCAATCCGGGCCGCAGGCGCTTTATATCTTCAGCATTGGCGTGGCGGCGATGGTGACGTGTTTTATAAGAGAGAAGCGCAGCGTGGGTGGGTCACTGGCAGGGGCAGCATAGCCTTAGGTGTGCATGTTGCGTTTTCCGCTGGGCGAACAACTGCAGGCTGTCGCAGTAGCTATGCCAGTTCCCGCCTGGGGGTGTCTGCTCATCCAGGATGAGTACACCCATCATCGAAGGGTTGCGATATATTCGGAAAAGCGTATATTCGAAAAAACATATAGGCGCGGATTGGCAAGATCCGCGTCCTGTTTGTTTGTACCGCAAACGCAGCTCGCTCGCCAAGCTTTGCTCCGGCACACGAACCCTGTGCATTTCGACGCTTTCAGCGCAGCGACCAGTGACAAACACGATGCCTTCCGACACACCCTTCACGAGATCCATGAGCGCATCAAGCTGCTCGTCCTTGTGAATACCAAACACTGAGTAACCCATGACTGACTCGCTGACCCCTACCAAGGTCTTCAAATGCCTCGCCGACGAAAACCGCATTCGGATGATGCTGCTGATCGCTCGCGAGGAAGAACTCTGCGTCTGTGAACTGACCTGCGCGCTGGAAGAAAGCCAGCCAAAGGTTTCCCGCCACTTGGCGCAGCTTCGCACCTGTGACCTGCTGGAAGACCGCCGCCAGGGCCAGTGGGTTTATTACCGGCTGCATCCATCGCTTCCCGCCTGGGTACGTGAGGTCCTGGCGACGACGCTGGAAGCCAACCGCGAATGGCTGAGTACCAGCACCAAACGTCTGGACTCCATGGGTGACCGCCCACAACGCGTCGCCTCGTGCTGCTGATCCTTGCCGAGAAGAACCGATGAAAGTTCTGTTCCTCTGCACAGCCAATAGCTGCCGCAACACCCTCTGCGAGACCGCTTTCAGCCACCTGGCGCCTTGTCTCAGGAGTAAATCATGACCGAACACCACATCCCCAACATCGACAACGATCTGGTCGACCTGCCGACCGCAGCCAAACTGGCAGTCGAGCAAAAGTCCACTCATAAGCCTCGCATCCTGCTGCTGTACGGATCGACCCGCGAACGTTCCTTCAGCCGTCTGCTGACGGAAGAAGCAGCCCGCCTGCTGGAGCACTTCGGTGCCGAGACGCGAATTTTCAATCCGTCCGGCCTGCCATTGGCGGACGACGCCCCCGACGACCACCCTATGGTCAAGCAGCTGCGCGATCTGGTGCTGTGGTCCGAAGGCATGGTCTGGTGCTCGCCAGAACGCCACGGTGCAATGACCGGCGTGTTCAAGTCGCAGATCGACTGGATTCCACTGAGCATGGGCGCCGTGCGCCCGACCCAAGGCAAAACCCTTGCGGTGATGCAGGTCTGCGGTGGCTCGCAGTCGTTCAACGTGGTCAACCAGCTGCGTGTCCTCGGCCGCTGGATGCGCATGTTCACCATCCCTAACCAGTCGTCCGTGCCGAAGGCCTATCTGGAATTCGACGAGGCGGGCCACATGAAACCCTCTTCGTACTACGACCGTGTCGTCGACGTGATGGAGGAGCTGGTGAAGTTCACCCTTCTGCTTCGTGACCGCTCCGACTACCTGGTCGATCGCTACTCCGAGCGCAAGGAGTCGGCAGAGGAACTGTCCAAGCGTGTCAACCAACGATCCATTTGAGGCTTTCTGAGCAGGCAACTGCACCCGTACCCCGTGCTAGCAACGCTGCGCACGTTGGGTACATCAACCAGTTCAGCGACACCCTCTGACCTTTCGCTAATCGCGATCCGAGAACAAGAACATGGCTATCAAAGTAGGTATCAACGGGTTTGGCCGTATTGGTCGCTTGGCGCTCCGCGCGTCCTGGGACTGGCCAGAATTCGAGTTTGTGCAGATCAATGACCCGGCCGGTGACGCCGAGACCCATGCCCATCTGATCAACTTCGATTCGATCCACGGACGCTGGCACCGTGAAGCCCGCGCAGAAGGCGACGCGGTAGTGATCGAAGGCAAGCGCCTCAAGGTCACCGCGAACAAGACCATCGCGGACACAGACTGGTCGGGCTGCGATCTGGTCATCGAGGCCAGCGGCAAGATGAAGTCGGTAGCCGTGCTCCAGGCCTACCTGGATCAGGGCGTCAAACGTGTGGTGGTCTGCGCTCCAGTGAAGGAGAAAGGCGCACTGAACGTGGTGATGGGCGTCAACCAGCACCTGTTCGACCCGGCGCAGCACCGTATCGTCACCGCCGCTTCTTGCACCACCAACTGCCTGGCCCCGGTGGTCAAGGTGATTCACGAGAACCTGGGCATCCGCCACGGCTCGATCACCACCATTCACGACCTCACCAATACCCAGAGCATCCTCGATACACCGCACAAGGACCTGCGGCGCGCGCGTGCCTCAGGCATGAGTCTGATACCGACCACGACAGGCTCGGCCACCGCAATCGCCGAGATCTTCCCCGAGCTGCGCGGCAAGCTGAATGGTCACGCCGTGCGTGTACCGCTGGCCAATGCCTCGCTGACAGACTGCGTGTTCGAAGTGGAACGACAGACGACGGCTGAAGAGGTCAACGCGCTGCTGAAAGCCGCTGCCGAAGGGCCGCTGAAGGACATCCTGGGCTACGAAGAGCGCCCCTTGGTGTCCATCGACTACCGCACCGATCCACGCTCCTCAATCATCGATGCGCTGTCCACCTTGGTGGTCAACGGTACCCAGGTGAAGATCTACGCCTGGTACGACAACGAGTGGGGCTACGCCAACCGTGCAGCTGAGCTGGCACGCTTGGTCGGCGCAGCGGAGTAAACAGCGATCATGAAGGCGTTGTCAGCCCTGCCTGCACAAGTGCGTCAGTACCTGCTGGTTACCGGCAATTACTGGGCCTTCACCCTCACCGACGGCGCATTGCGCATGCTGGTGGTACTGCACTTCCATTCGCTGGGCTACACGCCGCTGCAGATCGCGGCGCTGTTCCTGTTCTACGAAGTGTTCGGCGTGATCACAAACCTGGTGGGCGGTTACCTCGGCGCCCGCCTGGGGCTCAACCGCACCATGAACATCGGCCTTGGCATGCAGGTTGTGGCCTTGCTGATGCTCACGGTACCGGCAACCGGGCTGACGGTGCCGTGGGTGATGGCCGCCCAGGCGCTATCCGGCATCGCCAAGGACCTGAACAAGATGAGCGCCAAAAGCTCCATCAAGCTCCTGGTGCCGGACAGCCAGCAAGGCACGCTCTACAAGTGGGTGGCCATCCTCACGGGCTCCAAGAACGCGCTCAAAGGCGTCGGCTTCTTCCTCGGGGGAGCACTGCTTGCGCTGCTTGGTTTCACCCTGGCGGTGCTGGCCATGGCAGCAGTACTGGCTCTGATCTGGATCGGCAGTTTGATGCTGCTGAAAAAGGACTTGGGCAAAGCCAAGGCCAAACCGAAGTTCCGCGACATGCTGTCCAAGAGCCGGGCCATCAACATCCTCTCGGCCGCACGGCTGTTTTTGTTCGGTGCGCGGGACGTCTGGTTCGTGGTGGCGTTGCCGGTGTACCTGAGCACGGCGTTTGGCTGGGACTTCTGGCTGGTCGGTGGTTTCTTGGCCGCGTGGGTGATCGGCTATGGCATCGTCCAGTCGCTTGCTCCTCACATCACCGGCAAGAAGCGCGGTCATGTGCCCGATGGCAGAGCGGCCTTCATCTGGGCAATCGCCCTGGCCGGGCTCCCTGCGCTCATAGCCGTGGGCCTGTCGGCAGGCTGGTCGGCGCAAATAGTGCTGCTTGGTGGGTTGATGCTGTTCGGCGTGCTGTTCGCGGTGAACTCATCGCTGCACAGCTACCTGATCGTCAGCTATGCCAAGGAAGACGGCGTCTCCCTGGATGTAGGCTTCTACTACATGTCCAACGCCCTCGGTCGCTTGGTCGGCACGTTGCTGTCAGGTTGGGTGTTCCAAGCTTATGGGTTAGAGGCTTGTTTGTGGGTCTCCAGCATCTTCGTATTGGCTGCCGCACTCATCTCGATCGCACTGCCTAGGCACAGTGAGATTGCACACCAGGCAAACTGATCAGTGAGGAAATGCGGGGGCCGTCAGGCCTCCGCTTTCACCGGGCCGCGTGGGATGACTCAGCGTGGCGAGTCGTGCCCTACCTTCAGATACGTCTTCGTCCACTCTCGATAACTTTCGACGCGCGTGTACTTCGAAATCAGCTCAGGGAGGGAGAGTTCGCGCCCCTGTGAACCGCTTTGCTCACGCAGCGCTTGGTAGATCGACTTGATCGCTGAAAAATAAGGAGTATGCCCATTGACCACGATGCGCACATTGGCCGCGCTGAGTTTTTCAACATCACTGAGGGCCGGATTACCGTAGTTGATAAGCATGATCGGCGTGGTGAGGTGTTCCGTGAGTGCCGCTAGGTGATGGAAGTCTTTGACCCCGACCAAGCAGATAGCATCTGCACCCGCTTTCTCATAGGCCGCAGTACGAGCGATAGAATCTTCCAGAGTGGTTGCGGCCACGTTCGTTCTGGCGATGATGCTGAGGCTGTCATCCGAGCGGGAAAATCGAGCAGCGTAGATCTTGGCTGCTGCCTCTTCCCCTCCGATCAACGCCGGCGATTGCTCTTCGTATCTGGCCGGCAGATGAGTGTCTTCCAAAGTCAACGCGGCAACGCCGGCTTTCTGTAACTCAGTGACTGTGCGCATGACATTCAGCGCATTCCCAAACCCATGGTCAGCGTCAGCGATGATAGGGATTTGGCTCGCACGCCCAACTCTGTTGACCTGCTCGACATACTCATCAAGCGTCAGGAGTGCAATGTCCGGTGCCCCAAGCACTTGAAGCGAGGCGACAGACCCTCCCTGTATACCCACCTCGAAACCGAGGTCGGATGCCATACGCACCGATATGGGATCGAATACGGAAGCAGCAAATTTACAGACATGTCCTTGAAGCAAATCACCAAACGCCTTGCGCAATTCATGATGCGATCGCTCGATCATATTCGGCTCCATCAAATTCATTCAGCTGGTGCAGAGCACGCTTTGCGGGGCTAAAGAAACCAGATCACAACCGATCATCGCCGACTTTCAAGCGCGATGACCGGAAGTGAAGGTGAGTCACTTATGCGCCAGCAAGGCCTTCCTTGCCGCCTTTTCCTGTTTCATGGCTGCGATTTCTCGTTCACAAGCTTCGACATCAAAGGAGTTGTCCCACTTGGCGATCGCGATGGTGCCGATGCCATTACCGATCAGGTTGGTCACCGCCCGCGCTTCGTTGAGGAACCGATCGATGCCCAGCAGCAGCACAAGGCCTACCAGCGGAATGGAATGGATAGTTGTGAGCGTTGCAGCCAGCGTTACAAACCCCGCACCCGCAACGCCAGCCGAGCCTTTGGAGGTCAGCAGGAATACGGCCAGCAGAATCATTTGATCCATGAATGTCAGCGGCGTGTTGGTCGCTTGGGCGATGAAGATGGCAGCCATTGTGAGGTAGATGCATGTGCCGTCCGCGTTGAAGGTGTAGCCCGTAGGCAGCACCATGCCGACCACCGATTTCTTGCAGCCAAGCTTCTCCAGTTTCACCATCATTCTCGGAAGCACGGCTTCGGTTGAGCAGGTACCTAGGGTGATGAGAATTTCATCTTTGAAGTAACGGAGGAACTGCATCAGCGGCATTCCGGACCATCTGGCGACGGCACCGAGCACGACCACAATGAATATCAGAGTGGTGATATACAGTGCGATCAGCAATTGGCCGAGTGACAGCAACGTGCCGATACCGTACTTGCCAATGGTGAATGCCATGCCGGCACCGGCGCCGATCGGAGCGAGGCGCATGACCATTGCGACGATTTTGAACAGGCCTTGAAGGAACAAGTCGATGGTATTGATCAGCGGCTTGCTGGTTTCACCCATCTGCACCAGAGCGACGCCCATCAAGACAGAAAGCAGGATCACCTGCAGCATTACGCCGTTGGAGAAAGCGCCGACGAAGGTATGCGGGATGATATTGAGGAAGAATTCGATCGTGCCGCCTTGTTCACTCGCGGCTTGGCTGTATTTGCTGATGGCACTGCCATCGAGGGCGTTGGCATTGATGTTCATGCCTTCGCCGGGTTTAACGATGTTGACCACAATGAGGCCGACGACCAAGGCAATGGTCGACAGTATCTCGAAGTAGATAAGCGCCTTAACGCCAATTCGGCCAACCTCTTTGATGCTGCCCATCTTGGCGATACCAACAACGACAGTACCGAAGATGATCGGTGCCAAGAGCATCTTGATCAGTTTGATGAAGCCATCGGCGAAAGGTTGGAGCTTGGCACCGATATCGGGTAAGAAGTAACCGATTGCCGCGCCGATCACGATGCCGATCAGCACTTGCACATACAGCTGGCCGTACCAGCGGGATTTGGAAATTTCCACGAAAGCACCTCATTTTATTTTTGTGATGGGCATGTGGCTTGGCGGTGCTGCGCTCCGCCTGGTACTGCGGCCTCTTCTACAGAGACCGCATACCGAGGATGATCAACCCTCGCCCAGCTCACGCATCACTGCGTACAAGGCGGATTTGGCTTCAAAGCCCACACCCGGAATGTCGGGCAGGCCGACGTAGCCGTTTTCAACCTTGATGCCGTCCGCGAAGCCGCCGAACGGCTGGAAAACATCCGGGTACGACTCGTTACCACCAAGGTGCAGGCCGGCGGCAATGTTGAGCGACATCTGGTGGCCACCGTGGGGTACAACGCGGCGGGAAGACCAGCCCATTTCTTCCATCACCTTGAGGGTGCGCATGTATTCGACAAGGCCGTAAGACAGCGCGCAGTCGAACTGCAGATAGTCACGATCAGGTCGCATACCGCCGTGGCGCAGCAGGTTGCGGGCGTCCTGATGAGAGAACAGGTTTTCGCCAGTGGCCATAGGCAGTTCATAGTGATTTGCCAGCTCAGCCTGCAGCGCGTAGTCGAGCGGATCACCGATCTCTTCGTACCAGAACAGGTTGTATTTCTTGATGGCTTCGGCGTAGGCGATACCGGTCTGCAGATCGAAGCGCCCATTGGCATCGACGGCCAGGCGGCGGCCGTCGCCAACCACTTCAAGCACGGCTTCGATACGGCGGATGTCCTCGTCCAGCGGGACCGCGCCGATCTTCATTTTCACGACGTCGTAGCCGCGGTCGAGATAGCTCTGCATCTCGGCTTTGAGCTTGGTTTGATCTTTGCCAGGGTAGTAATAGCCGCCGGCTGCGTACACCCAGACTTTATCGTCGGCGACGCCGTTGCGGTAACGATCAGCGAGCAAGCGGTACAGCGGTTTTCCTTCGATTTTTGCTACGGCATCCCAAACCGCCATGTCGATGGTGCCCACGGCGACAGAGCGCTCACCGTGACCTCCTGGTTTCTCGTTGGTCATCAGGGTTTTCCAGATGGCAAACGGGTCCAGGTTGTTGTTTTCGTGGTCGATGAGAGTCTCTGGGTCTGCTTCAGTGATACGTGCAAGGAAGCGGTCACGCATCAAAGCGCCTTGGCCATAGCGACCGTTGGAGTTGAAGCCATAGCCGATGACCGGCTTACCGTCGCGAATCACATCCGTGACAACAGCGACGACCGAGCAGGTCATCTTGGAAAAATCGATATAGGCATTGGCGATTGGCGAGGCAATGGAAACGGTTTTTTCACGGATGTCGACGATACGCATGACGGGTTCCTCTTGTTGTATGTGGCCCCACGTTATGCTTTGAGGTAGCGCTCGCCCAATGCTATTAATGCCGGACCCTATGCACAGGAGGCATGGCCCTTGGAACTTGTTTGGCTAGAAGATCTTTCAGCGCTGGCGGAGTACGGAAGCTTCGTGCGGGCGGCCGAAGCGCGACACGTAACCCAGCCGGCCTTCAGCCGCAGAGTCCGCTCTCTTGAGAACTGGATGGGAGTTGAGCTGTTCGTGCGCTCACCACATGGAGCCACGCTCACCGAGGCTGGCAGGCATATCTTGCCCAGTGCCCAGGAAGCGGCCCGATCCTTGTACCGGATACGCAGCGAAGCTCAAGAGGTCGCAGGGGTAGCAGCCAGGTCACTACAATTCGCAGCGACACACTCCCTCTCGTTTACATTCTTCCCGAAGTGGCTCCGGAGTTCCGAAAGCGGTGCGCCAATCGAGGCAGTTCAACTGCACTCAGATAGCATGGCCGTTTGTGAGCAAATGCTGATTCATGGCCAGGTTCAGTTTTTGCTATGCCACCGCCACCCCGACGTACCGCCGCTATTGGCACCCGAACAGTTCACCAGCAAGAAGATAGGCGAAGACACTCTCGTTCCGCTTGCCAGTGCCCGCGCTGACTTCGGTACTTCTCCTGCGGCATTGCCTTACCTCGCCTACACCCATGAATCCGGACTGGGCCGTATCGTCGCGCACAGACTGCGCGGCAAAGAAGATTACCTTCACCTCAAGCCCCTGTTCACCAGTCACCTTGCAGCGGTGTTGATGTCCATGGCCTTGGAAAGCAAGGGCGTGGCGTGGCTACCCAAGAGCCTTACGGAGCAGGAGATACTGGACGGGCGTTTGATCCGGGCGCTCGATGAAAGCTGGGACATTCCCCTGGAAATTCATCTGACCCGGCCAAAAGCAACCCTCAGTCAGTCTGCAGAAACATTCTGGGCCAGGGCGGGAGTTGATCAGTCGCCTGCAATGTAAGGCGACGCGGGATGGCGCTTGTCACGCACGACGAAAGAGTTTCATCAGCCTTAATTGGGAAGGCTGCGAGAAAACGCCAGTCTGAGGTAGGGGAGAAGCAGGGAGGCTTGTAAAACCGCCGGTAGAGGAAAAGCGAACGCTTCCCCCTCTACCGGCGGCAGTTTCAATTGTTCGACGACCGTTTTAATTCAACGAAACCAATTGGCCTCTTGGCCGCCGATGCTTATTCCACCGTCACCGACTTAGCCAAGTTACGCGGCTGGTCAACATCAGTGCCCTTGAGCACCGCCACGTAGTACGACAGCAACTGCAGTGGAATGGTGTACAGGATCGGTGCCAGCGCGTCAGCGATGTGCGGTACCTTGATTACATGGGTACCTTCGCCGTTGCTCATACCGGCGTGCTCATCGGCGAACACCACCAGCTCACCACCCCGGGCGCGGACTTCCTGCAGGTTCGACTTGAGCTTCTCCAGTAGCTCGTTGTTCGGCGCTACAGTAACCACCGGCATGTCGTTATCCACAAGCGCCAGCGGGCCATGCTTGAGCTCACCCGCAGGGTACGCTTCGGCGTGGATGTAGGAAATCTCTTTGAGCTTGAGCGCACCCTCCATCGCAACCGGGTACTGCGCACCACGGCCCAGGAACAGGGTGTGGTGCTTGTCGGCGAACAGCTCGGCGATCTTTTCGACGGTGTGGTCCATGGCCAGGGCTTCGCCCAGGCGTGCCGGCAGGCGACGCAGCTCTTCGACCAGCTCCGCTTCCACACCAGCCTCGAGGGTGCCACGCACCTGGCCCAGGGCCAGGGTCAGCAGCATCAACGATACCAGCTGGGTAGTGAACGCCTTGGTCGACGCCACGCCGATTTCCGGGCCGGCCAGTGTCAGCAGGGTCAGGTCGGATTCGCGGACCAGCGAGCTGATACCCACGTTGCAGATGGCCAGGCTGCCGAGGAAGCCCAGTTCCTTGGCATTGCGCAGGGCAGCGAGGGTGTCGGCAGTTTCGCCAGACTGGGAAATCGAAACGAACAGGGTGTCCGGCTGGACCACCACCTTGCGGTAGCGGAACTCACTGGCTACTTCGACCTGGCAAGGGATGCCGGCCAAGCTTTCCAGCCAGTAACGGGCGACCATGCCGGCGTGGTAGCTGGTACCACAGGCCACGATCTGCACGTTGCGCACCTTGGCGAACAGTTCAGCAGCCTGTGGGCCAAAGGCCTGGACCAGCACATGGTCCTTGCCCAGGCGGCCTTCCAGAGTGCGCTGAACCACGGTCGGCTGCTCGTGAATCTCCTTGAGCATGAAGTGGCGATATGCGCCCTTGTCAGCGGCTTCGGCGCCTTCGTGATACTGCACGGTTTCGCGCTGGACCGCGTTGCCGGCCTGATCCCAGACCTTCACCTGGTCACGGCGGATCTCAGCGATGTCGCCCTCCTCCAGGTACATGAAGCGGTCAGTGACCTGGCGCAGCGCCAACTGGTCGGAAGCCAGGAAATTCTCACCATGGCCAAGGCCAATCACCAACGGGCTGCCACTGCGCGCGGCAACCAGACGATCGGGTTGTTTCACGCTGATCAGCGCCAGGCCATAGGCACCGTGCAGGCGCTTGACCGCTGACTTCAGTGCGTCCGCCAGGTCCGGGATGGTCTTGAGGGTATGGTGGATCAGGTGGACGATAACCTCGGTATCGGTTTGCGAAACGAACACATAGCCCAAGCCTTTGAGCTCTTCGCGCAGCTCTTCATGGTTTTCGATGATGCCGTTGTGTACCACTGCCACTTCTTCACCCGAGAAATGCGGGTGCGCATTGCCCTCGGTCGGTGCGCCGTGGGTAGCCCAACGGGTGTGGGCAATGCCCAACTGGCCGATCAGCGGGTCGGCAGCGTTGGCAGCGTCCAGTTCAGCGACCTTGCCGATGCGGCGTCGGCGCTGCAGTTCACCTTGCTGGGTATAAACGGCAAGGCCGGCGCTGTCGTAGCCGCGGTACTCGAGCCGCTTGAGGCCTTCGATGAGAATGGCGGTGATGTTGCGTTCAGCTACGGCGCCAACGATTCCACACATGATTATTTCTCCTGGCTGATCGCGGCGCACATCAGGTTGACGCCGCGGGCTTGAATCTGTTCGCGTGCCGCTGCTGGCAGGCGTTCGTCTGTAATGAGGGTGCTGACACTGCCCCAAGGCAGTTCAAGATTGGGGATCTTGCGCCCGACCTTGTCGGATTCGACCATCACGATCACCTCGCGGGCCACTTCGGCCATGACTCGGCTCAGGCCCAGCAGCTCATTGAAAGTCGTGGTGCCGCGGTTGAGGTCGATGCCATCTGCGCCGATGAACAACTGGTCGAAATCGTATGAGCGCAGTACCTGCTCGGCGACCTGGCCCTGGAACGACTCGGAGTGCGGGTCCCAGGTGCCGCCGGTCATCAGCAGTACCGGTTCATGCTCAAGCTCGCTAATGGCGCGGGCCACGTTCAAAGAGTTGGTCATCACCACCAGGCCTGGCTGGCGGCCGAGCTCAGGGATCATCGCGGCAGTAGTGCTGCCACTGTCGATGATGATCCGCGCGTGTTCACGGATACGGCCGACAGCAGCGCGGGCGATGGCTTTCTTGTAGGCAGACACTGGCTGTGCGGTTTCCCCAAGCATCTCCTGCGGAACCGGTACCGCGCCGCCGTAGCGACGCAGCAGCAAGCCATTGGCCTCGAGGGCAGCGAGGTCCTTGCGTATGGTGACTTCCGACGTTTCAAAGCGCTTGGCCAATGCGTCCACACTGACCTCACCTTGCTCGCTGAGCATGGCCAGGATGTTGTGACGGCGTTGGGGGGTATTTCGTTTCGACATGGGCGCTTAAGTTTCGATTCGAAAGATAATGATTGCAATCAAAACCTATGAGAGAGATTTCGTCAAGGCTGTCGATCTGAAAAATCACCGGCCTGTGGATAAATAAATACCACCGATCGCGGTGCAGCGGCTTGCCCCTCCGATGCCTTTACAGCCAATAAAAAAGCCGACTTATTCACACAAGTCGGCTTTCGATCGAACGGGCTGTGGATAATCAGTCCTTCTTGATCTTCTCCGGCCGCTTCCAGCCATCGATGTTACGCTGACGCGCACGTCCCACGGCAAGTTGCCCAGCCTCGACAGTCTGGGTAATCGTCGAACCCGCCGCAGTTGTGGCCCCCGCCTTGATATCCACAGGCGCCACCAACGAGTTGTTCGAACCGATGAACACATCCTCGCCCATCACAGTCTTGAACTTGTTGGCACCATCGTAATTGCACGTGATGGTGCCAGCACCAATATTGGTGCGTGCCCCGATCTCGGCATCACCCAGGTAGCTCAAGTGACCCGCTTTGGCGCCTTCACCCAGGTGGGCATTCTTCAGTTCGACAAAGTTACCCACATGGGCCTTGGCATCCAGCACGCTGCCCGGGCGCAGGCGCGCGAACGGGCCGGCATCGCTACCCTCGCCCATCACGGCGCCTTCAATATGGCTGTTGGCCTTGACCACCACGCCTTTGCGCAGGGTGCTGTCCTTGATCACGCAGTTAGGCCCAATCTGAACGTCGTCCTCGATCACGACCTTGCCTTCGAGGATGACGTTGATATCGATCAGCACATCGCGACCAACGGTCACTTCACCACGCACGTCGAAACGAGCCGGGTCACGCAGGGTCACACCCTGTGCCATCAATCGTCGGCCTTCGCGCAGTTGATAGTGGCGCTCGAGTTCGGATAGCTGGCGCCGGTCATTGGCACCCTGCACTTCCATCGGGTCGTGCGGTTGTTCGGTAGCCACCACCAGGCCATCAGCCACTGCCATGGCGATGACGTCGGTCAGGTAATACTCACCTTGGGCGTTGTTGTTCGACAAACGCCCCATCCAGTCGGCAAGGTGAGCGGCTGGCAGGGCCAGGATGCCGGTATTGCCTTCCTTGATCGCTTTCTGCACATCGCTGGCGTCCTTGTGCTCGACGATCGCAGTCACCTTGCCTTGGGCATCACGCACAATGCGCCCGTAGCCGGTCGGGTCTTGCAGGTTAACGGTGAGCAGGCCCAGCTGCTGGTCGGTGGCCTTGGCCAGCAGGCGTTGCAGGGTTTCCACTTCAATCAGCGGTACGTCGCCATACAGCACCAGCACCGTGTCGGCAGTGATCGCCGGCAGCGCTTGGGCAACGGCATGCCCGGTACCCAGTTGCTTGTCCTGCATAACGAAATTCAGGTCGTCGGCTGCCAGGCGCTCACGCACCTGCTCCGCACCATGGCCAATCACTACGTGAATGCCTTGAGGCTGAAGCTGCCGTGCGCTGTGGATAACATGGCCGAGCATGGAATTGCCGGCCACCGGGTGCAGCACCTTGGGCAGCGCCGAGCGCATGCGGGTACCTTGGCCGGCGGCGAGAATAACGATATCGAGTGACATTGACTGGCTACCAATCCTGGGCGGTCAGAGAAATGACCGAGGGGGAATTCGGAAAAAGAAAAAGGGTAGCCGAGGCTACCCTTTTACTCAATCGCAACAGCAGTGATCAGCCGGGGCCGATTACTTGCCTTTGCGCATTTGCTGGACGGTACGCAGCTGAGCTGCGGCCTCGGCCAGACGTGCGGCGGCGGCGCCGTAATCGAAGTCCGCGCCTTTCAGACTCAGGGCGTTCTCGGCAGCCTTGAGGGCTTCCTGAGCCTGAGCTTCATCCAGGTCTGTAGCACGTTGCACGGTATCGGCAAGCACCTTGACCATGTTCGGCTGAACCTCGAGGAAACCACCAGAGATGTAATACACCTCTTGGGCGCCACCCTGCTTGGTCAGCGTGATCGGACCTGGCTTCAGATTGGTGATCAGAGGCGCGTGGCCTGGAGCGATACCAAGATCACCCAGGTTACCGTGCGCAACCACCATCTCGACCAGACCGGAGAAAATCTCTCCTTCCGCGCTGACGATATCGCAATGGACTGTCATAGCCATCTGCTTGCCTCAACCTGATAGCGCCCCTTGCGGGGCGCAGGAATTACAGTTTCTTGGCTTTCTCGATCGCTTCGTCGATGCTGCCGACCATGTAGAACGCTTGTTCTGGCAGGTGGTCGTAGTCACCTTTGAGGATGCCGCTGAAGCCAGCGATGGTGTCTTTCAGGGAAACGTACTTACCTGGCGAACCGGTGAAAACTTCGGCCACGAAGAACGGCTGCGACAGGAAGCGCTGGATCTTACGAGCGCGGGCTACCAGTTGCTTGTCGGTCTCGGACAGTTCGTCCATACCCAGGATCGCAATAATGTCCTTCAGCTCTTTGTAGCGCTGCAGAACATACTGAACGCCACGAGCAGTGTCGTAGTGCTCATTGCCGATCACGTTCGGGTCCAGCTGACGCGAAGTCGAGTCCAGTGGGTCGACCGCTGGGTAGATACCCAGGGAGGCGATGTCACGGGACAGAACGACGGTGGCGTCCAGGTGGGCGAAGGTGGTCGCTGGCGACGGGTCGGTCAAGTCGTCCGCTGGTACGTATACGGCCTGGACGGAGGTGATCGAACCTTCCTTGGTGGAGGTGATGCGCTCTTGCAGAACGCCCATCTCTTCAGCCAGGGTCGGCTGGTAACCTACTGCCGAAGGCATACGGCCCAGCAGTGCGGATACTTCGGTACCGGCCAGGGTGTAACGATAGATGTTGTCGACGAACAGCAGAACGTCGTTACCTTCGTCACGGAACTTCTCAGCCATGGTCAGGCCGGTCAGCGCTACGCGCAGACGGTTTCCTGGTGGCTCGTTCATCTGACCGTAGACCAAGGCTACTTTGTCGAGAACGTTGGAGTCCTTCATCTCGTGGTAGAAGTCGTTACCCTCACGAGTACGCTCACCCACACCAGCGAACACGGAGTAACCGCTGTGTTCCATGGCGATGTTACGGATCAGTTCCATCATGTTTACGGTCTTGCCGACACCGGCACCACCGAACAGACCAACCTTACCACCCTTGGCGAACGGGCAAACCAGGTCGATAACCTTGATGCCGGTTTCCAGCAGGTCGTTGCCGCCTGCCTGGTCAGCGAACGAAGGCGCTGGCTGGTGGATACCGCGACGCTCTTCTTCGCCGATCGGGCCGGCTTCGTCGATCGGGTTGCCCAGTACGTCCATGATACGGCCCAGGGTGGCCTTACCAACAGGAACGGAAATGGCAGCACCGGTGTCGACGACATCCAGACCGCGCTTCAGGCCTTCGGTCGAGCCCATCGCAATGGTACGAACCACGCCGTCGCCCAGCTGCTGCTGAACTTCCAGGGTGGTTTCCGCGCCTTGTACTTTCAGCGCGTTGTATACACTCGGCACGACGTCACGTGGGAATTCCACGTCGATGACGGCGCCGATGATTTGAACGATACGTCCGCTACTCATAGCTGGATCCTCTGAATATGTGAACCGTTAAACCGCGGCAGCGCCGCCGACGATTTCCGAGATCTCCTGGGTGATCGCAGCCTGACGCGCCTTGTTGTAGATCAGCTGGAGCTCTTTGATCAAATCACCGGCGTTGTCTGTGGCGTTCTTCATCGCGATCATCCGGGCCGCTTGTTCAGCAGCGTTGTTCTCGACCACCGCCTGGTATACCTGCGACTCCACGTAACGCACCATCAAGCCGTCCAGCAGCTCTTTTGCGTCGGGTTCGTACAGGTAATCCCAGTGGTGCTTGAGTTCCTGATCCGGGGTTGCCACCAACGGTACCAATTGCTCGACCGTCGGCTTCTGGGTCATGGTATTGATGAACTTGTTCGAAACCACGCAGAGGCGATCGATACGGCCGTCCAGGTAGGCGTCCAGCATCACTTTGACGGAGCCGATCAGATCGTTGATCGATGGCTCTTCGCCCAAGTGGCTGATCGCGGCTACGACGTTGCCGCCAAAGATGCGGAAGAAAGTCGCACCCTTGCTGCCGATCACGCACAGGTCGATTTCCACGCCCTGTTCGCGGTTCGCGTTCATGTCCTTGACCAGGGCCTTGAACAGGTTGGTATTCAAGCCACCGCACAGACCACGGTCACTGCTCACCACAATATAACCGGCACGCTTTACAGGGCGCTCGATCATGAAGGGGTGGCGGTATTCCGGGTTGGCGTTGGCCAGATGACCGATCACCTGGCGGATACGCTCCGCGTAAGGACGGCTAGCAGCCATGCGCATTTGTGCCTTGCGCATCTTGCTGACCGCCACTTTCTCCATGGCGCTGGTAATTTTTTGCGTGCTTTTGATGCTCGCAATCTTACTGCGAATCTCTTTTGCGCCTGCCATGTATCACCTATCAGGTTAGCAAGCGGGGGCCTGAGCCCCCGCTGCGGCTTACCAGGTCTGGGTGGCCTTGAACTTCTCGATACCGGCTTTCAGGCCTGCGTCGATTTCGTCGTTGAAGTCACCCTTCACATTGATCTTCGCCATCAGTTCAGCGTGATCACGGTTGAAGAAGGCGATCAGTGCTTGCTCGAAGCTGCCGATCTTGGAGACTTCTACGTCAGTCAGGAAACCACGCTCAGCGGCGTACAGCGACAGGGCCATGTCCGCGATGGACATTGGCGCGTACTGCTTCTGCTTCATCAGCTCGGTAACGCGCTGACCATGCTCCAGCTGCTTGCGGGTCGCTTCGTCCAGATCGGAGGCGAACTGGGCGAATGCAGCCAGTTCACGGTACTGAGCCAGAGCGGTACGAATACCACCGGACAGCTTCTTGATGATCTTGGTCTGAGCAGCACCACCTACGCGGGATACCGAAACACCGGCGTTCACTGCAGGACGGATGCCCGAGTTGAACATGGCCGACTCCAGGAAGATCTGACCGTCGGTGATGGAAATCACGTTGGTCGGAACGAACGCGGAAACGTCGCCAGCCTGAGTTTCGATGATCGGCAGCGCAGTCAGGGAACCGGTTTTGCCAGTTACAGCACCGTTGGTGAACTTCTCGACGTACTCTTCCGAAACGCGCGATGCACGCTCCAGCAGACGGGAGTGGAGATAGAACACGTCGCCTGGGTACGCTTCGCGTCCTGGTGGACGGCGCAGCAGCAGGGAGATCTGACGGTAGGCAACGGCCTGCTTGGACAGGTCATCGTAAACGATCAGTGCGTCTTCGCCGCGGTCACGGAAGAACTCGCCCATGGTGCAACCGGCGTATGGCGCCAGGAATTGCAGTGCGGCGGATTCCGAAGCACTGGCAACCACCACGATGGTGTTGGCCAGGGCGCCGTTTTCTTCCAGCTTGCGAACGATGTTGGCAACGGTGGAACGCTTCTGGCCGACAGCAACATAAACGCAGAAAATACCGGAGTCTTTCTGGTTGATGATGGCGTCGATGGCCATGGCGGTCTTGCCGATCTGACGGTCACCGATGATCAGCTCACGCTGGCCACGGCCGACCGGGATCATGGCGTCGACGGACTTGTAGCCAGTCTGTACAGGCTGGTCTACCGACTTACGCCAGATCACGCCTGGAGCAACTTTCTCGACCGCGTCGGTCTCGGTGTTGCCCAGAGGACCTTTGCCATCGATCGGGTTGCCCAGTGCGTCGACTACGCGGCCCAGCAGTTCCTTACCAACCGGAACTTCCAGGATGCGGCCGGTGCACTTGGCGCTCATGCCTTCGGCGAGGGTGTCATAGGCACCCAGGATCACTGCACCTACGGAGTCTTGCTCCAGGTTCAGGGCCATGCCGTAGACGCCGCCAGGGAACTCGATCATTTCGCCGTACATGACGTCGGCCAGACCGTGGATCCGCACGATACCGTCGGAAACCGAAACGACGGTACCTTCGTTACGGGCTTGGGAGCTCACATCGAGGTTGTCGATGCGGCCCTTGATGATTTCACTAATTTCGGAAGGATTGAGTTGCTGCATTGCTCTGCTGCCCCTTCAAACTCAAGATTTCAATGCTTCGGCCAGTTTCGCGATTTTGCCGCGAACAGAGCCATCGATTACCAGGTCACCAGCGCGGATGACGACGCCGCCAATCAGGCTGGCATCCTCCGACGCGTGCAGGCGCACTTCCTGGCCTAACCGTGCACTGAGAACCTTGGCGAGTTTGTCTTGCTGTTCTTGGTTCAACGCGAAGGCACTGGTGACTTCCACGTCCACGGATTTCTCTTGCTCGGCCTTGTACAGGTCGAACAGAGCGGCAATCTCCGGCAGAAGCAGGAGACGGTCGTTTTCCGCGGCAACATGAATGAAATTCTGTGCCTGTGCATTGAACTTGTCACCGCACACGTCAATGAACGTGGCGGCCTTTTCTGCGCTCGTCAGTCGCGGGGCCTTGAGCAGGCGCTGCATGGTGTCGTCTTGCGACACCGCAGCAGCCAGGCCGAGCATGGCTGACCAATTGGCCAGTTGCTGATGGGCCTGGGCATGCTCAAAGGCAGCCTTAGCGTAAGGTCGGGCCAACGTGGTCAGTTCTGCCATGATCGCCCTCGCTTAAATTTCAGCGGCCAGTTTGTTAACCAGCTCCGCATGCGCGTTTTGATCGATTGTGGCGCCAAGGATCTTTTCAGCACCGCCAACGGCCAGGGCACCCACTTGGGCACGCAGGGCGTCTTTGGCACTGTTCAGTTCCTGTTCGATCTCGGCCAGAGCCTGAGCCTTCACACGGTCAGCTTCGACGCGGGCCTGTTCACGGGCTTCCTCGACAAGCTGAGCAGCGCGTTTCTTGCTTTGCTCAATGATTTCGGCTGCCTGTGCTTTAGCTTCACGCAGTTGCTGACCCGCTTTCTCTTGGGCCAGCTCCAGGTCGCGAGCTGCGCGGTTGGCAGCGTCCAAGCCGTCGGCAATCTTCTTTTGGCGCTCTTGCAGAGCAGTGATGACCGGAGGCCATACATACTTCATGCAGAAGAGTACAAAAATCAGGAAAGCAACGGATTGGCCAATCAGGGTTGCATTAATGTTCACGCCAACACCTCGCTCGGTCTTAATTCATACAGCCATCAACTCGTGAATACGAGTGATTAGCCGGCGATCTGACCAACGAACGGATTCGCGAAGGTGAAGAACAGAGCGATACCAACACCGATCATGGTTACGGCGTCGAGCAGACCGGCAACGATGAACATTTTGACCTGCAGCATCGGAACCATCTCAGGCTGACGAGCAGCGCCTTCCAGGAATTTGCCGCCCAGCAGGCCGAAACCAATGGCGGTACCCAGAGCACCCAGGCCGATCAGCAGAGCAACAGCGATAGCGGTCAGACCAACTACAGTTTCCATCTTTCCTCCCGACTTTTACGTCGTATTGGTTAGGTTTTTAGTTTGAAGCGGTAAAACAAATCGTTTGGAACAGCTGCCCTTGCGGACTTTTAAAGCCCTCCCCCCAAACGAGCGGGGAAGGCTATCAGACACGCCAGGCGGTCTTAATGGTTATCTTCGTGAGCCATCGACAGGTAGACGATGGTAAGCATCATGAAGATGAAAGCTTGCAGGGTGATGATCAGGATGTGGAACACAGCCCACGCCCACTGCAGCACCACACCCAGGCCGCTCAGCCACAGAAGGCCGGAGCCGAACATCACGGCGATCAGGATGAACACCAGCTCGCCGGCGTACATGTTGCCGAACAGTCGCAGCGCCAGCGAGATCGGCTTGGCGATCAGGGTGACGAACTCGAGCAGGAAGTTGACCGGAATCAGCAGGATCTGCACGAAGATGTTCTTGCTGCCGAACGGGTGCAGGGTCAGCTCACCGATGAAGCCGCCCAGGCCCTTGACCTTGATGCTGTAGAAGATGATCAGGGCGAACACGCAGAAGGCCATTGCCAGCGTCGCGTTCGGGTCGGTAGTCGACACGGCGCGGAACGGAATGTGCGGATCACCGGAAATCAGGATGGCCAGCTGAGGAATCCAGTCGACCGGTACCAGGTCGACGGCGTTCATCAGGAATACCCAGACGAAGATGGTCAGTGCCAGCGGCGCAATCACCGGGCTACGGCCGTGGAAGGAGTCCTTCACGCTGCCGTTGACGAAATCGACCATCACTTCGACGAAGTTCTGCAGACCGCCAGGCTGGCCGGAGGTCGCCTTCTTCGCCGCCATGCGGAAGATGAACAGGAAGATCAGACCCAGCGCGACGGACCAACCCAGGGTGTCCAGGTGGAACGCCCAGAAGCCCATTGCCTTGGCTTCTGCAGCCGAATGGGCGAAGCCCCAGCTGCCGTCTGGTAGTTGACCGTAGGTCAGGTTCTGCAAGTGGTGCTGGATATAGCCCGAAGCGGTTTCTGCTGCCATGGTTGCCTCAAACGCCCTAAGGTCTCGAAAGTCTTTTATTCATCAGCAGGGGCGCAAACCAGCTGACCAAAAGGGTCAACACGAAGACGCCGAAGACTGCTAACGGCGCCAGTGGCTTCACTCCTGCGAAGGTCAGTGCGAACAGCACTGCCGTCAAAATCATCTTGCCGGCCTCGCCTGCGTAAAACGACTTGACGATGGCCTGCGCCGCCCGGGCTCCGCTAAAGCGAAAAGCCTTCCAGGCGAAATACATATTCGGCAGCCAGGCAATCAAACCTCCGCAGAGACCTGAATATCCACTGACTGCCCCTTTCCACTGCCACAACACCAATGTTGCCAGCAGCAGCACGACAAATTGAGCCAGCAGTACCGGAAAAACCGCCCAGCGATGGAAAGGCAGGCGGTTTGGCGTGCGGATTTCCATCACAACTGCTCCTCAGAAGTCGACCAACAAGTCAGTAACGACTTGGCATAAATTGTGCCGACAAAATGCGCGCAGAGTATAGGGGTGGATTAACCCCTATTCAACTCTTGGGTAGTGATTTCCGACTGCGCGCTACAACTGGAATTGTTTCAGCGGATGTGAGCAAGGACGCCCTGCAACTCGTCGAGCGAGTTATAGCGAATAACCAGCTGGCCTTTTCCCTTGTTTCCGTGACGAATCTGCACCGCGGAGCCCAGGCGCTCTGCGAGCCGCTGTTCAAGGCGCTCGATATCCGGGTCAGGTTTGCTCGGTTCTACCGGGTCAGGTTTGCCACTGAGCCACTGGCGCACCAGTGCCTCGGTTTGGCGCACAGTCAGCCCACGTGCGACAACATGACGCGCCCCTTCTTCCTGGCGATCTTCTTCAAGACCGAGCAAAGCACGTGCGTGGCCCATCTCCAGATCACCATGGGCAAGCATGGTCTTGATCGCTTCAGGCAGCGAGATCAGGCGCAGCAGGTTGGCCACGGTAACCCGCGACTTGCCCACGGCATCGGCTACCTGCTGCTGGGTCAGTTCGAACTCCTGTTGCAGGCGCTGCAGGGCCAGGGCCTCTTCCAACGGGTTGAGGTCCTCTCGCTGGATGTTCTCGATGAGGGCCATGGCGATGGCCGCTTCATCAGGCACTTCCCGCACCATCGCCGGGACGGTGTCCAGGCCAGCCTGCTGCGTGGCCCTCCAGCGGCGCTCACCGGCAATGATCTCGTAGCGGTTGCCATCGATCGGGCGCACCACGATCGGCTGCATCACACCGTGCGTGCGAATCGAGTGCGCCAGTTCTTCCAGCGCCTGCGGATCCATGTCACGGCGCGGCTGGTATTTACCGCGCTGGATCAACTCGACCGGCAGGTGTTGCAGTTCTTTCTGGTCGATCTTGACAGCCTGCTCTTCGAGCGCGCTGACGGAAGGACCACTGAGCAGTGCATCCAACCCACGTCCGAGACCCCGTTTCTTAACGGCCATGCGGATTCCTTAAGTTGTTTGTGCAGTGCGTGATTGACGGCGTTGACGGCGAACCAGTTCCCCGGCCAGGGCCAGATAGGCCAGTGCGCCACGCGATTGCTTGTCGTAGGCCAGCGCCGGCATGCCAAAGCTCGGTGCCTCGGCCAAGCGGATGTTGCGCGGAATGACGGTATCGTAAAGCTGCTCGCCGAAGTGCTCCTTGAGCTGCGCCGATACATCGTTGTTCAGGCTAAGACGCGGGTCGTACATGGTGCGCAGCAGCCCTTCGATCTTCAGCTCCGGGTTCAGACGGGCGGCAATGCGCTTGATGTTATCCACAAGGTCGCTGAGACCTTCCAGTGCGTAATACTCGCACTGCATCGGAATGATCACGCCATCGGAGGCGACCAGGGCATTGAGCGTCAGCATCGACAGCGACGGTGGGCAATCGATGAGGATGAAGTCGTAATTCTCGCGGATAGGCGCCAGGGCGTTGCGCAGGCGGCTCTCCTTGACCTGCATTTCCAGCAGCACCACTTCCGCGGCAGTCAGGTCGCGGTTGGCCGGCAGCAACTGGAAGCCACCATGCTCGGAGTAGTGCATGGCCTGGGCAAGGTCGCATTCCCCGATCAGCAGGTCGTAGACCGAGTGTTCGAGTTCGTGTTTGTCCACACCGCTGCCCATGGTGGCGTTGCCCTGCGGATCGAGGTCGATCAGCAGCACACGACGCTTGGTCGCAGCCAGCGATGCGGCGAGATTGATACAGGTGGTGGTTTTACCCACTCCACCTTTCTGGTTCGCGATTGCGAATACCTTAGCCATTGTTGCGTGTGTTCCCAGTCATGCCTTGCGGCGCAGTATCAGCAGATGGCGCTGGCCCTGGCAACCTGGAACGGTCAGGGCCTGCTCGCTTTCCACTGTGAAGTCTGCGGGCAATGCTACCAGTTCATCGGCAGGATGCAGCCCCTTCATTGCAAGCCACTGCGTCCCGGTGTCGCCCAAGTGGCGGGTCCAGTTGGTGAAGTTCTCCATGCTGCTGAAGGCGCGAGAGATGATGCCGCTGAACGGCTGTGCTGGCTGGAAGGCCTCGACCCGGCTGTGGATAACCGTGAGGTTGTCCAGTTTCAGCTCCATCTTCACCTGGGTGAGGAAGCGGGTTTTCTTGCCGTTGGCGTCCAGCACGGTTACGCGTTTGTGCGGATGCAGGATAGCCAATGGAATCCCGGGCATGCCACCGCCGCTGCCGACATCAAGCCAGCTATCGCGATCGCTGTGGATAAAACCCATTACGCTGAGGCTGTCCAGCAGATGGCGCGAAACCATCTCGTTCGGGTCGCGCACGGCCGTCAGGTTGTAGGCTTTGTTCCATTTGATCAACAGGGCCAGGTAGCCAAGCAGCCGTTCGTGCTGCTCGGCGCTCAGCTCGACACCGAGCTGGCGTGCACCTGTGGACAACTCTTCAGCGTGTTGCGGGGTGACCAGGGAACTCAAGCGCTTTGCTCCAATTCGCGGCCAGCGCCGCGTTTTTTCAGATGTATCAACAACAGGGAAATTGCCGCTGGTGTCACGCCAGGGATCCGCGAAGCCTGGCCCAGCGTCTGCGGGCGAGTCTGGCCGAGCTTGCCCTGGATTTCCTTGGACAGGCCGGAAATCGAGGTGTAGTCGATATCCACAGGCAGGCAGGTGTCTTCACTGGCACGCAGGCGAGCGATCTCGTCCTGCTGGCGATCGATGTAGCCAGCGTACTTGGTCTTGATTTCGACCTGTTCGGCAACCTGTGGATCGATCTGTTCGCCGCCGGTCGCTTCGATCAGCCCGGCGTAGTCCACTTCCGGTCGCGCCAGCAGGTTGAGCAGGCTGTATTCGTGACTCAGCGGGGTACCGAACTTATCCACAACGGCCTGGCCCTGCGGTGTATTCGGGCGTACCCAGGTCGATTTCAAGCGCTGTTCCTCACGCTCGATGCCGTCACGCTTGGCGCAGAACGCGGCCCAGCGCTGGTCGTCGATCAGACCAAGCTCACGACCTTTCTCGGTCAGGCGCAGGTCGGCGTTGTCTTCGCGCAGGATCAACCGGTATTCGGCTCGCGAAGTGAACATGCGGTACGGCTCCTGGGTACCCAGGGTAATCAGGTCGTCGACCAGCACTCCGATGTACGCCTCGTCACGGCGCGGGCACCAGCTTTCGCGGCCCTGCGCGCGCAGTGCGGCGTTGGTACCGGCCAGCAGGCCTTGGGCGCCGGCTTCTTCGTAACCGGTAGTGCCGTTGATCTGGCCAGCGAAGAACAAGCCACCGATAACCTTGGTCTCGAGGCTGTACTTGAGGTCACGCGGATCGAAGTAGTCGTATTCGATGGCATAGCCCGGGCGCACGATGTGCGCATTTTCCATACCGCGAATCGAGCGCACCAGCTCCAGCTGCACGTCAAACGGCAGCGAAGTGGAAATGCCGTTGGGGTACAGCTCATGGGTGGTCAGGCCTTCCGGCTCGATGAACACCTGATGGCTTTCCTTGTCGGCAAAGCGATGGATCTTGTCCTCGATCGACGGGCAGTAACGCGGGCCGACACCTTCGATGACGCCCGAGTACATCGGCGAACGGTCGAGGTTCGAAGCGATGATTTCGTGGGTACGCGCATTGGTGTGGGTAATCCAGCAGCTGACCTGACGCGGGTGCATCGCGGCGTTGCCCATGAACGACATGACCGGGATTGGTGTGTCGCCCGGCTGCTCGGTCATCACCGAAAAGTCCACCGAACGACCGTCGATACGCGGAGGTGTACCGGTTTTCAGACGACCGACGCGCAGCGGTAATTCACGCATGCGGTGGGCCAAGGCAATCGACGGTGGATCGCCAGCGCGGCCGCCGGAATGGTTCTGCAGGCCGATGTGGATAAGGCCACCCAGGAAAGTGCCGGTCGTGAGCACCACCGAATCGGCGAAGAACCGCAGCCCCATTTGCGTAACCACGCCTTTGACCTGGTCTTGCTCGACGATCAGGTCGTCACAGGACTGCTGGAATATCCACAGATTTGGCTGGTTTTCCAGGATTTCGCGAACCACGGCCTTGTAGATGGCGCGGTCGGCCTGTGCACGGGTGGCGCGAACAGCCGGGCCCTTGCGGTTGTTCAACACGCGGAACTGGATGCCGCTCTTGTCAGTGGCCAGTGCCATGGCACCGCCGAGCGCATCGATCTCTTTGACTAGATGGCTTTTACCGATGCCACCGATGGCCGGGTTGCAGCTCATGTGACCGAGGGTTTCCACGTTATGGGTCAGCAGCAGGGTTTTCACACCCATGCGTGCAGACGCAAGCGCAGCCTCGGTACCGGCATGGCCGCCGCCGATGACGATCACTTCAAAACGGGAAGGGAAATCCACCACGCACCTCGTGCCTGTTTTTGCGAATAGAGAAGGTAAGCGGACAAGTATAGGGACTTCACCCCCTCTAAAGAAACCTTTTGCGCAAATTTTGACCAGGCTGTGGATGAGTGGCTGATAACAGAAACTAGAGAGAAGAAATTTAAAAAAGCTTTGTTTTTATGTTTATTCTTATGCACGCACCAATCTGTGGATAACGTTCTACATCCCTCTGGATTCGCCATGTAGAAGAAAATTAAACCCTGTGGTTGGAGTGCCATGAGGGCTGTGGATAACCGGATTTAGCCTGTGGATGAAATGCCTACTTACCCACAGGGCAGGTTTTCCTCAGAAAAAAAGCATGCTTATCAACGGAGCTGAAGCCGACTTTTCCACAGGGCTCATGAGCGCTTTTTCAGGCCGGTGATTAAAAATCTGCAGCTACAAAACCCTGTACGAGACGCCCGAGCCCCAAATCTCAGGCAAAAAAAAGCCGCTCCAGGAAGAGCGGCGTCGTGAATGGTTTGGCTAAAAGCTACTTACCGATGCAGAAACTAGAGAAAATCCGCCCCAGCAGGTCATCCGAACTGAACGCGCCCGTGATTTCCCCCAGCGCGTGCTGGGCCTGGCGCAGGTCCTCAGCCAACAGCTCTCCGGCCCCCGCCAAGGTCAATTGCGCACGACCGTGCTCCAGATGAGCACTGGCCTGGCGCAGGGCATCGAGGTGCCTCCGGCGTGCGCTGAAGCCACTCTCTGCAGTCTGTTCATAACCCATGCAGGCTTTGAGGTGATCGCGTAACAGCAGCAAGCCCTGATCGTCACCTTTGGCGCTCAAGGTGATGGTTACATGACCGTCATCGCACTGTTCCAGCCCTACGGGTTCGCCGCTGAGGTCGGCTTTGTTGCGAATCAGTGTGACCTTGCCCGGATCAGGCCTTTGATCAAGAAACTCCGGCCACAGGGCGAACGGATCTCTGGCCTCAGGGGCGGTGGAGTCGACCACCAACAACACTCTGTCGGCTTCGCCTATGGCCTTGAGTGCGCGCTCGACGCCTATCTTTTCCACATGGTCGTCGGTGTCGCGCAAACCGGCCGTATCGACGACGTGCAGCGGCATGCCATCGATGTGGATATGTTCACGCAGGATATCCCGCGTAGTACCTGCGATGTCGGTGACGATTGCCGCCTCACGACCGGCCAGTTGATTCAGCAGGCTCGATTTGCCTGCATTCGGCCTGCCGGCGATCACCACCGTCATGCCGTCACGAAGCAGCGCACCCTGCCCGGCCTCACGCTGCACTGTGGACAACTCGGCACGCACTGAGTCGAGCATCGACAGGACGTGGCCATCGGCAAGAAAGTCGATTTCCTCCTCGGGGAAGTCGATCGCTGCCTCGACATAGATCCGCAGCGCGATCAGTGCTTCAGTCAGGCTGTGCACACGCTTGGAGAACTCCCCTTGCAACGAGCGCAGGGCGTTGCGTGCTGCCTGGCTGGAGCTGGCTTCGATCAGGTCGGCAATCGCTTCGGCCTGGGCCAGGTCGAGCTTGTCGTTGAGGAACGCCCGCTCACTGAACTCACCCGGGCGGGCCAAGCGGCAACCCACCTGCACGCAGCGTTGCAACAGCATGTCCAGTACGACCGGGCCACCATGCCCCTGCAATTCGAGCACGTCCTCACCGGTGAACGAGTTGGGTCCGGGGAAGAACAGTGCAATACCTTCATCCAGCACCAGCCCTTCCTGGTCGCGGAATGGGCCGTAATGGGCATGGCGCGGTGTCAGTGTGCGGCCGGTTATGAGCTGGCCAGCCTTGGCCGCCAATGGGCCGGACAGCCTGACAATACCCACCCCTCCACGTCCTTGTGCGGTTGCGATGGCAGCGATGGTTTCACGCACAGTGTTCATGCTCGAAAGCCTCTACGACAAAAACGACAGATAGCAAAAACGCCCCCGAGGGGGCGTTTTTATTCACAGGCTAGCGCAGTAGCCCGTCAAGCAGCAGCTTTTTTGGTCGCTGCTTCAATACGGCGGGTGATGTACCACTGCTGCGAAATCGACAGGCAGTTGTTCACAACCCAGTACAGCACCAGGCCAGCCGGGAACCACAGGAAGAAGAAGGTGAAGATGATCGGCATCATTTTCATCACCTTGGCCTGCATCGGATCCGGCGGCGTCGGGTTCAGGCGCTGCTGGATGAACATGGTAGCGCCCATGATGATCGGCAGGATGAAGAACGGATCCTTGATCGACAGGTCGGTGATCCACAGCATCCATGGGGCCTGGCGCATCTCGACGCTTTCCAGCAGCACCCAGTACAGGGCCAGGAACACCGGCATCTGTACCAGGATCGGCAAGCATCCACCCAGTGGGTTGATCTTCTCTTTCTTGTACAGCTCCATCATCGCCTGGGACATCTTCTGGCGATCGTCACCGAAGCGTTCCTTCAGTGCGGCGAGCTTCGGCGCCACGGCACGCATGCGCGCCATCGAGCGGTAGCTGGCGGCCGACAGCGGGAAGAACAGGCCCTTGATGAGCATGGTCAGGACAATGATCGACCAGCCCCAGTTACCCAGCAGGCTGTGGATATGTTGCAGCAACCAGAAGATCGGCTGGGCAATGAACCACAGGAAGCCGTAATCGACGGTCAGTTCCAGGCCTGGGGACAATTCCTTGAGCTTGGACTGGATCTTCGGGCCGGCATACAGCATGGCGCTGGTTTCGGCCTTGCCGCCAGCCGGTACGCTGATGGCCGGGCCGGTGTAGCCGATGATGTAGTTGCCCTGGCTGTCCTTGCGGGTCTGGACGACATTGTTGTCCGACTTGGCAGGGATCCAGGCAGTTACGAAGTAGTGCTGCAGCCAGGCAACCCAGCCGCCAGACACATTTTCTTTCAAACTACCTTTGTCGATGTCCTTCATCGACACTTTCTTGTACGGCTCGCCAGCTGTCCACAGGGCAGCACCCAGGTAGGTGGCGGTACCGGTGGCGGTGCTCGAGGACGGATCACCACTGGCGTCACGCTTGAGCTGGGCAAACATGTTGCCGCTCCAGGCCTGGCCGCTCTGGTTGTCGATCAGGTAGCTGACGGACAGGTCGTACTCACCGCGCTTGAAGCTGAAGCGCTTGATGTAGTTCACACCGTTGTCGCTGAACTTCAGGTCGACCACCAGTTGTTCCTGGCCATCAGCCAGCTGGAAGGACTTCTGCTCTGCGGCGTACAGCGGACGGCCGGTGGAGCGCGCATCCGGGCCGTTGGCACCGGTCAGGCCGCTCTGGGCCAGATATACGCGCTCGCCACCGTTGTCGAACAGCTGGAACGGAATGTCCGGATGATCCTGGCGACGCGGGTACTTCGGCAGGTTCAGCTGGACGATGTCACCGCCGACTGGATCGATAGCCAGTTCCAGGACATCGGTCTTGACCCGGATGAGATCCTTGCTGAGTGCAACAGGTGCCAGTTCGGCAGGGCTCGACTCGGCGTTGGCGCTCGGTACATCGGCGCTGGCGCCGTTGTTAGCGGCCGGTACGCCATCGGGCAGGCCCGGAGCAACAGTGCTGGCAGCAGTATTCTGAGTCGGCAAGGCAGCCTGGCCGTAGTCATCGTTCCACTTCAGGACCATGACGTAGGACACGATTGCCAGGGCGGCGATCAGGATCGTGCGTTTAATATCCATGATTACTCGGCTATCGAAGAAGTTCGGGAGGAAGGCGCGGGGGGAACGGGATCGAAACCGCCGTCGTTCCACGGATGACAACGCCCCAGGCGACGAACGGTTAGCCACCCGCCACGCAAGAGGCCATGGGTTTCTATGGCTTCCAACGCATAACAGGAGCAACTGGGGTAGAAACGACAGTGGCTGGCCATCAGAGGACTGATGGCATAACGGTAAAACTGGATCGGAACGAGTGCCAGTTTACGCATCTTGGCTGTCTACCCCTGCGGAATCGGCGTTAGCCGCTGGAGTGGGCCGGCTGCGCGCCAGGCGTTTCCAGAGCTTGCCAAAGTGTTGGTGCAATTCCGGGTTTTCTATCTCACCCAATCCCTTGCGCGCGACGATCACTATGTCCAGGCCAGCGAGCATTTGCTGGTGCAGACGGAAGGAATCGCGCATCAAGCGCTTGAGGCGATTGCGTTGAACGGCAAGCTTGACGCTCTTCTTGCCAATCACCAAGCCAAGGCGAGGATGATCGAGACCGTTCTCGCGAGCAAGGATCAGCAGGTTTTTCCCTGGAACCTTGCCGGTTGGGGAGTCGAAGACCGCTTTGAAATGCCGGGGTGTAAGCAGTCGCTTTTCCCGACTGAAGTCCTGACTCACCACCTTTGCCGAAAGATCAAATGGCCAGACGCTTACGGCCTTTGGCACGACGACGCGACAGAACAGCACGGCCGTTCTTGGTAGCCATACGGGCACGGAAGCCGTGGGTGCGAGCGCGCTTGATGGTGCTTGGTTGGAAAGTACGTTTCATGGCGTGTTACCTGGTTTGTCGACAACGGGCCGGAATGGCCCCCTTTTTAAGAGATCGGCGATTCTAGAGAAAGCAAGCCAATAGGTCAATTTCCAACCAGCCTTTCCTTATGGAAGGTGCTTTTAGCGATCGAGCGGGGCGGCGTCTGGTCGGGCAGGCAAACGGATGACAAAACTAAAAAAAAGAAGAGACATATAAAAAGCTTTTCTGAATAACTTATAAATCTTAGGTGGATAAGTTTCTGTGGATAACCTTCTACAGGCCATAAATTACGGGCTGTACAGCGATCAGAAACATTGTCCACAACCCGTGCTGCGCTTGTGCTGGGCCTGCGTACAGCCTGTGGATTAAAAGGCTCATTATCCACAGGTGAGTTATCAACAGGTCTTGACCCTGGGTTGTGCATAGCCCTTATGGTGGGTTATCCACAGAGCTTATTCACAGTCCTTCAGGGCCGTTTTGGTCGCTAAATGGCTGTTTTGCCATGGCTCATAATGTTTCCACATGTGGATAACTGATCGCTTGACCGGTACAATGGCCGTTTGTTTTTGCCTCATCCGGCTTTCAAACTCAGGGGATATCCGTGTCAGTGGAACTTTGGCAGCAGTGCGTGGAGCTTCTGCGCGATGAACTGCCTGCCCAGCAATTCAACACCTGGATCCGTCCGCTACAGGTCGAAGCCGAAGGCGACGAGTTGCGCGTGTATGCGCCTAACCGTTTCGTTCTCGATTGGGTGAATGAAAAGTACCTCGGCCGTCTGCTCGAACTGTTGGGTGAGAACGGTAGCGGCATCGCGCCTGCCCTTTCCTTATTAATAGGTAGCCGTCGCAGCTCCGCACCGCGGGCCGCGCCCAATGCCCCGGTCAGCGCTGCAATGGCTGCGTCCCTTGCGCAGAGCCACGCGCAGCCAGCAGCCGCGCCAGTCATGGCTGTTGCTGACCCGGTCTCGGTGCCCACTGCTGAACCTGCGCAGGCCACCGACATGGCCGAGGCTTCGTCGCGTGGCAGCTATGATTCGATGGCGGACAGCGCTCCGGCACCTGTCGCGCCGGGGCGTACCGAACAGCGCAACGTTCAGGTGGAGGGTGCGCTCAAGCACACCAGTTATCTGAACCGTACGTTCACCTTCGAAACCTTTGTCGAAGGTAAATCGAACCAGTTGGCCCGGGCAGCCGCCTGGCAGGTTGCCGACAACCCGAAGCATGGCTACAACCCACTGTTCCTTTACGGTGGCGTGGGCCTGGGTAAAACGCACTTGATGCATGCTGTGGGTAACCACCTGCTGAAGAAGAACCCGAATGCCAAGGTGGTGTACCTGCATTCCGAGCGCTTCGTCGCGGACATGGTCAAGGCGTTGCAGCTCAACGCGATCAATGAGTTCAAGCGCTTCTACCGTTCGGTCGATGCGCTGCTGATCGACGATATCCAGTTCTTCGCCCGCAAGGAGCGTTCACAGGAGGAGTTTTTCCACACCTTCAACGCATTGCTCGAAGGTGGCCAGCAGGTGATTCTCACCAGTGACCGCTACCCGAAGGAAATCGAAGGTCTGGAAGAGCGACTGAAGTCGCGTTTCGGCTGGGGGCTGACGGTGGCTGTGGAGCCGCCGGAGCTGGAGACCCGCGTGGCGATCCTGATGAAGAAGGCCGACCAGGCCAAGGTCGAGTTGCCGCACGATGCCGCTTTCTTCATCGCTCAGCGTATTCGCTCCAACGTACGTGAGCTTGAAGGGGCATTGAAGCGCGTCATCGCCCACTCGCACTTCATGGGCCGCGACATCACCATCGAGCTGATTCGCGAGTCGCTGAAGGACCTGCTGGCGCTGCAAGACAAGCTGGTGAGTGTGGATAACATTCAGCGCACCGTGGCCGAGTACTACAAGATCAAGATCTCCGATCTGTTGTCCAAGCGCCGTTCGCGCTCTGTAGCGCGCCCGCGTCAGGTGGCCATGGCGTTGTCCAAAGAGCTGACCAACCACAGTCTGCCGGAGATCGGCGACATGTTTGGCGGCCGTGACCACACCACCGTGCTGCACGCTTGCCGCAAGATCAACGAACTGAAGGAATCCGACGCGGACATCCGCGAGGACTACAAGAACCTGCTGCGCACGCTCACCACCTGATGGCCGCCAGCGCAGCTAATTGAAGGCAAGGGACTAGACCATGCATTTCACCATTCAACGCGAAGCCCTGTTGAAACCCCTGCAACTGGTCGCCGGTGTCGTCGAGCGCCGTCAGACCTTGCCGGTCCTGTCCAACGTACTGCTGGTCGTGCAAGGCCAGCAGCTGTCGTTGACCGGTACCGACCTGGAAGTCGAACTGGTAGGCCGCGTCCAACTGGAAGAGCCGGCCGAGCCTGGCGAAATCACTGTCCCGGCGCGCAAGCTGATGGACATCTGCAAAAGCCTGCCGAACGACGTTCTGATCGATATCAAGGTCGACGAACAGAAGCTGTTGGTCAAGGCCGGCCGTAGCCGTTTCACCCTGTCGACCCTGCCAGCTAACGACTTCCCCACTGTGGAAGAAGGCCCAGGTTCGCTGACCTGCAACCTTGAGCAGAGCAAACTGCGTCGTTTGATCGAGCGCACCAGCTTCGCCATGGCTCAGCAGGATGTACGTTACTACCTCAACGGTATGCTGCTCGAAGTGTCGCGTAATACCTTGCGTGCCGTGTCTACCGATGGGCATCGTCTGGCGCTGTGCTCCATGAGCGCAGCCATCGAGCAGGATGAGCGTCATCAGGTCATCGTGCCACGTAAAGGTATCCTCGAACTTGCGCGCCTGCTCACCGACCCGGAAGGCATGGTCAGCATCGTCCTGGGCCAGCACCACATCCGTGCGAACACAGGCGAGTTCACCTTCACGTCCAAGCTGGTCGATGGCAAGTTCCCTGACTATGAGCGTGTACTGCCCAAGGGTGGTGACAAGCTGGTCATCGGCGATCGCCAGGCCTTGCGTGAAGCGTTCAGCCGTACCGCAATCCTTTCCAACGAGAAGTATCGCGGTATCCGCCTTCAGTTGGCTGCCGGTCAGTTGAAAATCCAGGCAAACAACCCGGAACAGGAAGAGGCGGAAGAAGAGATCAGCGTGGACTATGACGGTGCATCGCTTGAGATTGGCTTCAACGTCAGTTACCTGCTGGACGTATTGGGTGTGATGACAACGGAACAGGTTCGCCTGATTCTCTCCGATTCCAATAGCAGTGCTCTGCTGCAGGAAGCCGGCAATGACGACTCGTCTTACGTTGTCATGCCGATGCGCCTGTAACCTGTAGCAGGCCAAATGTCCCTTCGACGTATCATGGTCACCGCGGTGCGCAACCTGCACCCGGTGACCCTCTCACCCTCCCCCCGCATCAATATCCTCTACGGCGCCAACGGCAGCGGCAAGACCAGTGTGCTGGAAGCTGTGCATTTGCTCGGGTTGGCCAGATCGTTTCGCAGTACCCGGCTCAATCCCGTCATTCAGTACGAGCAGGCTGCGTGTACGGTTTTCGGCGAAGTACAGTTGGGCGAAGGCGGCACCAGCAACTTGGGTGTGTCGCGCGAGCGGGCGGGCGACTTCACTATCCGTATCGATGGGCAGAATGCCAAGAGCGCCGCGCAGCTTGCAGAACTACTGCCCCTGCAGCTCATCAACCCAGACAGTTTCAGGTTGCTTGAAGGCGCGCCGAAGATCCGTCGCCAGTTTCTGGATTGGGGAGTGTTCCACGTGGAACCTCGCTTCATGCCAGCTTGGCAGCGTCTGCAGAAGGCGTTGCGGCAGCGGAACTCATGGTTGCGGCATGGTACACTTGACCCAGCTTCGCAAGCCGCCTGGGACCGGGAATTGTGCCTGGCCAGCGCGGAAATAGATGAATACCGTCGCAACTACATCAAGGCCTTGAAGCCCGTCTTCGAGCAAACCCTGAGCGAACTGGTCGAGCTGGACGGGTTGACCCTTAGCTACTACCGAGGCTGGGACAAGGACCGGGAACTCAACGAAGTACTCGCCTCTTCTCTCCTTCGCGATCAGCAGATGGGCCATACCCAGGCCGGTCCGCAGCGTGCTGATCTGCGTCTTCGTCTGGCTGCCAACAACGCAGCCGACATCTTGTCGCGTGGTCAGCAAAAGCTGGTGGTTTGTGCATTGCGCATCGCCCAAGGCCACCTCGTTAGTCAGGCTCGCCGCGGCCACTGTATTTATCTGGTGGATGACTTGCCGTCCGAGTTGGACGACCAGCATCGCCGTGCACTGTGCCGCTTGCTAGAAGAATTACGCTGCCAGGTGTTTATCACCTGTGTAGATCACGAATTACTGAGGGAAGGCTGGCAGACGGAAACGCCAGTTGCTTTGTTCCACGTGGAACAAGGCCGTATCACCCAGACCCACGACCATCGGGAGTGAAGGCATGAGCGAAAATCAAACGTACGACTCTTCAAGCATCAAGGTGCTGAAAGGTTTGGATGCCGTGCGCAAGCGTCCCGGCATGTACATTGGCGACACCGATGACGGTAGCGGCCTGCACCACATGGTCTTCGAAGTGGTCGACAACTCGATCGACGAAGCCCTCGCCGGGCACTGCGATGACATCACCGTCATCATCCACACCGATGAATCCATCAGTGTGCGCGACAACGGTCGCGGCATTCCGGTCGACGTGCATAAAGAAGAAGGCGTTTCTGCAGCCGAGGTCATCATGACCGTGCTGCACGCCGGCGGTAAATTTGATGATAACTCCTACAAAGTTTCCGGCGGCCTGCACGGTGTAGGTGTTTCGGTAGTAAACGCCCTTTCGGAAAAGCTGGTGCTTACCGTTCGCCGTAGCGGCAAGATCTGGGAGCAGACCTACGTTCATGGTGTTCCACAGGCGCCGATGGCCGTTGTGGGCGAAAGCGAAACCACCGGCACCCATATTCATTTCAAGCCTTCGGCCGAGACCTTCAAGAACATTCACTTCAGCTGGGACATCCTGGCCAAGCGTATTCGTGAACTGTCCTTCCTGAACTCTGGCGTTGGCATCCTGCTGAAAGACGAGCGCTCGGGCAAAGAAGAGTTCTTCAAATATGAAGGCGGCCTGCGTGCATTCGTTGAATACCTGAATACCAACAAGACTCCGGTCAACTCCCAGGTGTTCCATTTCAACGTCCAGCGTGAAGATGGCGTGGGTGTTGAAGTTGCCCTGCAGTGGAACGACAGCTTCAACGAAAACCTGCTGTGCTTCACCAACAACATTCCGCAGCGCGATGGCGGTACCCACCTGGTTGGTTTCCGCTCTTCGCTGACCCGTAGCCTGAACAGCTACATCGAGCAGGAAGGCCTGGCCAAGAAGAACAAGGTTTCCACCACCGGTGACGATGCTCGTGAAGGCCTGACCGCAATCATTTCGGTCAAGGTGCCGGATCCGAAGTTCAGTTCGCAGACCAAGGACAAGCTGGTCTCCTCGGAGGTGAAAACCGCCGTGGAACAGGAAATGAACAAATACTTCGCCGACTTCCTGTTGGAAAACCCCAACGAAGCCAAAGCGGTAGTCGGCAAGATGATCGACGCTGCCCGTGCCCGTGAAGCGGCGCGCAAAGCGCGTGAGATGACTCGCCGTAAAGGCGCGCTGGATATCGCGGGCTTGCCGGGCAAACTGGCGGACTGCCAGGAGAAGGACCCTGCCCTTTCCGAACTGTACCTGGTGGAGGGTGACTCCGCAGGTGGCTCGGCCAAGCAAGGTCGTAACCGTCGTACCCAGGCGATCCTGCCGCTGAAGGGCAAGATTCTCAACGTCGAGAAAGCACGCTTCGACAAGATGATCTCCTCCCAGGAAGTGGGCACACTGATCACCGCGCTGGGCTGTGGCATCGGCCGCGAAGAGTACAACATCGACAAACTGCGCTATCACAACATCATCATCATGACCGATGCTGACGTTGACGGTTCGCACATCCGTACCCTGCTGCTGACCTTCTTCTTCCGTCAGCTGCCAGAGCTGGTCGAGCGTGGCTACATCTACATTGCCCAGCCACCGCTGTACAAGGTTAAGAAAGGCAAGCAGGAGCAGTACATCAAGGACGACGAGGCCATGGAAGAATACATGACCCAGTCGGCCCTCGAAGATGCCAGCCTGCACCTGGATGAGTCTGCGCCAGCCGTTTCCGGCGTTCAGCTGGAGGTTTTGGTCAACGAGTTCCGCGGTGTGATGAAGACCCTCAAGCGTTTGTCTCGCTTGTACCCGGAAGAGTTGACCGAGCACTTCATCTACCTGCCGGAAGTTACCCTGGAGCAATTGGGCGACCATGCCGTCATGGAGAACTGGTTGGCCAAACTGCAGGAGCGCCTGAGCAACAGCCAGAAGTCTGGCCTGATGTACAAGGCCACCCTGCGCGAGGACAAGGAGCGCAATGTGTGGCTGCCTGAAGTGGAAATCACCTCGCACGGCCTGGCCAGCTACATCACCTTCAACCGCGATTTCTTCGGCAGCAACGACTATCGCACGGTGGTCAACATTGGCTCCAAGTTGTCGAGCCTGCTGGGTGAAGGTGCTTACGTACAGCGCGGTGAGCGTCGCAAGGCGATCGTCGAGTTCAAGGAAGGCCTGGATTGGCTGATGAACGAGACCACCAAGCGTCACACCATCCAGCGATACAAAGGGCTGGGTGAGATGAACCCCGACCAGTTGTGGGAAACCACCATGGACCCAACTGTACGTCGCATGCTCAAGGTCACCATCGAAGACGCGATTGCCGCCGATCAGATCTTCAACACCTTGATGGGTGACGCGGTTGAGCCTCGCCGTGACTTTATCGAAAGCAACGCGCTGTCGGTTTCTAACCTGGACTTCTGATCAGGTTGTTCTTACCAAAAAGCCCGCGCAAGCGGGCTTTTTGGTTTGGGCTGTTCATTCAATCTTCCTGAGCTTCACGTGCACTGACCTCAGCTGATCTTTTTCATGCGCGAGTGTAAGTGACGCCTCTGCACGCATGACAAGCTGCTCCCCATGCCTGATGCAACTCTGCTTGAAAAGCGCGGGGTTTATCTGGGCCAGGCTGACAAGTGCCTTGAGCAACCGAAGGTCGACTTCTAGAAGAGCGGCGCCGTCTCTGCTGATAGGGGCAAAAAAATCGTCGAACAAATCGTCCACCGTCAACCCTCGCAGGTGGACCCACTCGCAGCTTTTTTCCTGGTCCGGTTCGCAAGCGTGTGCTTTGCCCCAGTACGTCAAAGTTCTAAGGCCTCTGCCAATCACATCAATAGCGGTGCCCGGATCATTGACCGCTGGTGACAACGCGCGGGATGCGATTTCCGATAGCACGCATAGCCCAAACCTCGGGTCATGTTCAAAGGTTCTTCGGGTGCCTATGGTCAACGTCGCCAGCGTGCCCTTGAGGCTTTGCTCATCAGGATGCTTGTCACTCAAAGGCACAATGCGAGCGACCGGCATACCGATGTGGACAAAACTACCTGGGAGAACTTCCACATAGATCCGGATCTGTAGCGCTTTGGAAATGGCGCCCAAGGCTTGCACATCGATATGTTGGACGTAGCCAGTCTGGTTGCTGGCAATGGTTTGCGCGGACAGCGGTAGTACAAGGTCTACCGGGTACGCTGAGCCTCCCAGATAGGGCCAGCGAATGCGATGAGCCATGGCCTCTATCGCCGCCTTTTCCACACGGTCAATGGTTTCTCCGACCCGTCCGAGTTTGGAAAGGTGGTCTATCCAGCGCAGCAGTGTGTAAATGATCAGCGTCACGACAGCTAGCGTCACCGCAAAAAGCACGACTCGGCCCTGGCTTCCATAGAGGCCGGTACTCAGGGCAATGATGCCAACCAGGCTGAAGAGAAACGAACCGATGAATGTGGCCAGCGCGTTCTGGGTCGTGGTGTCTTCCATGACCAGCGTTGTGGCACGCGGGGTCACCCCGCTACTTGCGGCCCCGTAGGCGGTGACCATCGTGCTCAATGAGAAGGTGGTCACAGCCAGCATGCTGGAGGCAATGATCCCGAGAATCTTGTCCACTGCATCTGCGCCGATGCGCGCTGGCAAGGTTTGCGGGATGAAGTCTCTGAACAGGATGGCAAGCAATGCAGTCGCCACACCCAGAATGGAGAACAGAGAGGCTCTGAACCAGAGTCGCTTGGTGAGTTGACCCGCTACCCAACGCCAACGCGCAATCATGTGCAGTACCTTCAAGAGACTGATCGAATAGTTAACAGACTAGAAGTTTCAATCCACAACCCAGCAAAAAACCCGCGCAAGCGGGCTTTTTGTTGGCGGCTGGTTTTATACGGCCTTAGTAACCGCTGAGGATGTTTACGATCACCCCGGAAGCAATGGCCACCAGCACGTAGTCGCCGTTGACGTACAACCAACGGTGGTCGCGGGGCGGCGGCGAGAGGTGCCGGGCGCGCCAGTCGGTCACCCAGTAACGGTCATTGCGATAGTGCGGGTCTACCACATGGCCGCGCTTCCATTGCTGGTGAGGTACCGGCATCCCCGGTTGTGGACGGAAGTTCGGATTACGGTAGGACTGAGCCTGGCCGTTGCCGGGTTTGCCATGTTGTTGCGGATGGCCTTGCTGCTTGCTCTGCTGCGGATGACCTTGGCCCTGATGCGAGCGGTCGCCATCGTGCCCTTGAGGCGGGCCGGGTTGGGCGAAGCTGGCCAGTGGTACGCTGAGCATCAAGGTAGCGCAGAGCACGGAGAGGGTTTTTTTCATCGTATGTCGATCCTTTGCATGTTCACGTCCGGCGGGTTTCAACGAGACGCCGATTACGGTTAATGCTTCAGACCGTGATTCGCGATGAGTAATCCCTGGCAAGAGGTAAAGGTCCGGTAAAGAATCGCCAAGCACTAAGCCGGATTCAGCCCCAGCGCTTTCAAGCGCCGATACAGCGTACGTTCACTCATCCCTAAGTGGCGCGCCAGTTCGCTACGCGGGCCCTGAAACTGTTCCAGCGCTTGTGCCAGATCACTCAGGTCGCTGCGAGCGCGCCCCTTGTTCGCACCGGTTGCGATTTGCGGGCCTACATCTTCCGGCAGATGCTCAGGCCGTATCAGCCCATCATCGGCAAACAGCCGCGCCCGTTCCAGGATGTTGCGCAGCTCGCGGATATTGCCTGGGAACGTATGCAGGGCCAATCGCTGCAGCGCAGCGTCAGTGAGACTCGCGGCAGGTTTGCCTGCCATGCGCTGCAGAAGGCTCTGTGCCAGCAGCGGCAGATCCTCTACGCGTTCGCGCAAGGAGGGCAGGCGGATAGGAAAGCCACTGATGCGGTAATACAGGTCTTCCCGGAACGTGCCCTCTGCAACCATCTGCTTGAGCGGTTTGTGTGTTGCAGACACCAGGCGGAAGTCCGCATGCACGGTGCGCAGGCTGCCAACCGGGCGGAAGCTGCCGGATTCGATCAGGCGCAGCAATTTGACCTGCATCGCCAGTGGCACCTCACCAATCTCGTCCAGGAAGAGCGTGCCGCCGTGGGCCGCCTCTGCCAGGCCGATCTTGCGCTGGTTGGCGCCGGTAAAGGCTCCCTTCTCATAGCCGAACAGTTCACTCTCGAACAGTGACTCGGTCAAGCCGGTGCAGTCGACCACCACCAAAGGGCCATTCGCCCGAGGGCTACCCATATGGATCGCCCGGGCGAAAAGCTCCTTGCCTGTACCGGATTCACCCTGGAGCAATACCGGGATCTGTGCGGGTGCCGCACGTTGCAGGCTGGCCAATGCCGTTTTGAATGCTGGCGCCCGGCCGACCAGGCCCTGTTGCTGAGGTTGCGCCGAGGCTAGTGTGACCGTTGTCAGGCGTTCTACGAAGGCGACCACCCTGCCCTGCTCATCGAGGATCGGCCGTAGTTCCACATCCACATGCTCAGGCCCGCGCGGGGTGTGATGAATGTGCAGTACCCGTTCCGGCAGTTTGCTGCCCCAGGCCTTGCGCATGGGGCAATGCTCACCGGCCTGGTCGCAAGGCACGGCGTAGTGATGGGAAACCCGGTGGCACTTCTCACCCAGTGGCGCACGGTCGTCACGGCCGAACTGCCGACGATAGGCGGCATTGGCTGCGAGGATGTTGTAGTCGGTGTCCAGCACGATGGTAGGCAACGCATCGTGTTCGAGGTAGGAAACCAGAGCTAGGATGAGGGGATGGGATTCAGGCATGACGGCACCGATTGGATAAGCCGTTGAGGGTAACAAGGACTGCCAAACACTGCCATTGGCTGACAGTCGACTGCCAGGGCAGCTGACAAACCGGCCTGCCTTGCGCCATCAGGGGCCGATTTCACTGGCCTTGGCACGGGTTAAACCCCTGGCATGCATCTTGATAAACCACCCGTCACTGCCTACGCCTCTAAAAGGCGGGGTGGATTATTTGGAGAACGTGATGATCATCGGCAACAACCTTCAGGTGGAAGCCTTTTTCGACGACGCCACCTCGACCATCAGCTACCTGGTACTGGACCGCGAGACCAACCAGTGTGCGTTGATCGACAGCGTACTGGACTATGACCCCAAGTCAGGCCGCACCTGCACCGAGTCTGCAGACCGTCTGATTGATCGGGTACAGAGCCTGGGCGCCAAGGTGCAGTGGATTCTGGAAACCCATGTACACGCCGACCACCTTTCAGCTGCGGCGTATCTCAAGGAAAAGCTCGGCGGCCACACCGCCATTGGCGCCGAGATCACCAAGGTACAGAAAGTCTTCGGCGACTTGTTCAACGCCGAGCCGGGCTTCGCCCGTGATGGCAGCCAGTTCGATGTGTTGCTCATGGACGAAGAAGGCTTTCGCATAGGTAACCTGCACGCCCGCTCGTTGCACACGCCTGGGCATACCCCCGCTTGCATGAGTTACCTGATAGAGGATGCGGGAGAAAAAGCACTGTTCGTGGGCGACACCCTGTTCATGCCTGATTACGGTACCGCACGCTGTGACTTCCCAGGCGCTGATGCTCGCACCTTGTACCAATCGATCCGCCGCCTGCTGGCCTTCCCTGACCAGACTCTGCTGTTCATGTGCCATGACTACCTGCCGGGCGGGCGTGACATGCGTTATGTCACCACCGTTGCCGAGCAGCGCGCCAGCAACATTCATGTTCACCAGGGCATCGATGAGGACAGCTTTGTCGCCATGCGTGAAGCGCGTGACAAGACCCTCGAGATGCCCGTCCTGATCCTGCCTTCGGTGCAGGTCAACATGCGCAGTGGCCATTTTCCGCAGCCGGAATCCAACGGCGTGAGCTACCTGAAGATCCCGTTGAACAAGCTCTGAGCGCCCTGCCCCATCATTAGAATTCCCAGGATTTACGCCATGCCTGCCTTGTTGTCCCCTGCTAATTCCGACCACCACAAGGTGGTCATCGTCGGTGCCGGCGCTGCCGGCATCGCCACTGCTTCCAGCCTCATCAGCCGCGACCCGTCACTGGATATCGCGGTGATCGACCCTGCCGACGTTCATTACTACCAGCCCGGCTGGACCATGGTCGGTGCGGGTGTGTTCAAGGCACCGAGCACCGCGCGCACCATGGCCTCGACCATCCCCCGTGGCGTGCGCTGGATCAAGGCGCGCGTGCAAGGGTTCGACCCGCTGGGCCAGCTGGTCATGCTCGAAGATGGTCGCACCATCAGCTATGAACAGCTGGTGGTCTGCCCCGGCCTCAAGCTCGATTGGGCTGCCATTGACGGGCTCAGTGATACCCTGGGGCGCAACGGCGTCACCTCGAACTACCGCTACGACCTGGCACCCTACACCTGGGAGCTTGTGCAGAACCTCAAGCAAGGCCGCGCCCTGTTCACTCAGCCGCCCATGCCGATCAAGTGCGCCGGTGCGCCGCAGAAGGCGCTGTACCTGTCCTGCGACCACTGGATGCGCCAGGGGCTGCTGGGCGATATCAAAGCCTGCTTCTTCAATGCCGGCGCAGTGCTGTTCGGTGTGCCCGATTACGTGCCGGCCCTGATGGCCTACATCGACAGGTACGGTGTGGACCTCAATTACAGCCACCGTCTGGCTGCAGTAGATGGCCCGAACAAGCGCGCCACCTTTGTCCGCACCTTTGCCGATGGCAGCACTGAAACCCGCACTGAAGCTTTCGACATGCTGCACGTGGTGCCGCCACAGGTTGCCCCGGACTTCATTCGTCAAAGCCCATTGGCCGATGCCGCTGGCTGGGTCGATGTCGACCCGCATACGCTGCGTCATCGCCAGTTTGCCAATGTCCATGCCCTTGGCGATGTGGCCAGCACCAGCAACGCCAAGACTGCGGCCGCTGCGCGCAAGCAGGCTCCGGTGGTTGCCAACAACGTGCTGGTGGCGCTGGGCAGGCTGGCTAACCTTGCCCAGTACGATGGCTACGGCTCCTGCCCGTTGACGGTCGAGCGTGGCAAGATCGTGCTTGCCGAGTTCACCTATGGCGGCAAGGTTGCGCCGAGCTTCCCGCGCTGGTTGCTGGATGGCCGCCAGCCGACGCGCCTGGCCTGGCTGCTCAAGGCGCGAGTGCTGCCGCCGCTGTACTGGCAAGGCATGCTGAAGGGACGGGAGTGGCTGGCACGGCCGCAACCGCTGGCGGCCGAGGCACCACGGTGATCGAACATCAACTGCTCGGTGCCGGGCTGGGCGCGATCATTGGCGCAGTGCTGGCGCTGACTGGCGCGGGGGGCGGCATCCTGGCGGTGCCGCTGCTGGTGTTTGGCCTTGGTCTGTCGATGGTCGAAGCTGCGCCCATTGGCCTTCTTGCCGTAGGTCTTGCCGCTGCCGTGGGGGCGATCCTCGGCTTGCGCCAAGGGCTGGTGCGTTATCGCGCCGCGCTGTTCATCGCCCTGATCGGCATCGCTGCTGCACCGCTCGGGCTGATGCTCGCCCATCGTCTGCCCGACACACCCTTGGCCCTGGTGTTCGCCGGCGTGCTGGTTTACGCATGCCTGCGTATCTGGCGCAAGGCTGCCAGCGAGTTGCGTGGCGAGGCCAACGACGCGCACCGTTTCATCGAGCCGTGCGTGCTCAACCCGCTGCAGGGCCGTTTGCGCTGGACACTGCCCTGCGCGCGGGCGCTGGCCATGACCGGAGCGCTTTCGGGATTGTTGTCCGGCTTGTTGGGGGTGGGGGGGGGGCTTCGTGATCATCCCTGCCTTGAACCGCTACACCAACCTGCGTATGAAGAGCATCGTCTCGACCTCGTTGGCGGTGATCGCCCTGGTGTCTACAGGTAGCGTGGTCAGTGCCAGCCTGGCTGGGGTTATGCACTGGCAGGTGGGCGCACCTTTTGCCGCGGGCGCGGTGCTTGGCCTGCTGCTGGCGCGGCCACTGGCGACGCGGCTGGCCGGGCCTCGCCTGCAGCAGCTGTTCTCGGTGGCCGGCTTTGCGGCTGCCCTGCTGCTGGCCGGCAAGGCGCTACTCGGCTAGCAGCTCGGCCTGTTCCTGCGCGCACAGCGCCAGCAGGTAATCCCAGACCACCCGCAGGCGTACCGACTTGTGCAATTCACGACGGGTGCATATCCAGTAGCTGCGCTGGATGGTTTCGCTGGGCAGTACGCGCACCAATGTCGGGTCGTGGCGAGCCATGTAGTTGGGCAGCACAGCGATACCCAGGCCGGCGCGCGCAGCGGTTTGCTGGGCGATTACGCTGGTGCTGCGAAAAGCCACGTTGGGCGCCCGGCAGAAGCTGTTGAGAAACAGCAGCTCCTGGCTGAACAGCAGGTCGTCGACGTAGCCGATCCAGCTGTGCCGGGCCAGATCTTCACGGTTGCGTAAAGGTGGCGCGCGGTCCAGGTAAGCCTGGCTGGCATACAGGGCCAGGCGGTAGTCGGTGAGTTTGCGGGTAATCAGCAGGTCGGCACCGGGACGTTCCAGGTGAATGCTGATTTCCGCCTCGCGGTTGAGGATGCTGACAAAGCGAGGCACGGCCACCAGCTCCACTTCCAGGCCCGGATACCGATCGAACAGCGCATTCATGCGTGGGGTGAAGAACATGATGCCGATGCCTTCGGTGACCCCAAGGCGAATCTTGCCCAGCGGTGTGATGGCCTGGGTGATTTCTTCCTGCGCCAGCAACGCGACATTCTCCATGGCTTCGGCGTGCTTGAGCAGCGCCTGGCCGGAGGGCGTCAATTCGTAGCCCTGCGCGTGTTGCACGAACAGTGGGGTGCCCAGGCTTTTCTCGATGCTCTCGATATGCCGGGCAACCGTGCTATGGGTCGTGTTGAGACGCTTGGCAGCGCTGAGCAGGCGGCCACTGCGCTGCAACTCGAGGAAAAACCGCAGATCATTCCAGTCGAACATGCATCCTTTCCCTGTTTTTCGCTGTGCTAAAACGCACAACGGCTGCGCGAAATCTCGTGTTTCCTCAGCGAAATTAATCAATAAGATGTACGACGACAAGAATAAAAATCAGGCGCGAGGTTGCAAATGCCATCAGCCGATTCTGTCTTCGACTACGTTATCGTGGGTGCCGGTCCTGCCGGTTGCCTGCTGGCCAATCGATTGTCCGCCGACCCGTCCCGCCGCGTGTTGCTGCTGGAAGCCGGGGGCCGCGACAATTACCCCTGGATTCACATCCCCGTCGGTTACCTTTACTGCATCGGCAACCCCCGCACTGACTGGTGCTTCAAGACCGAAGCGCAAAGCGGCCTGGGTGGTCGTAGCCTGGGTTATCCCCGGGGCAAGGTGCTGGGGGGCTGCTCATCGATCAACGGCATGATCTACATGCGTGGCCAGGCTGCGGACTATGACCATTGGGCCGCCCAGGGCAACGACGGTTGGGCCTGGAAGGACGTGCTGCCGCTATTCAAGGCCAGCGAAAATCACTTTGCAGGTGGCAGTGATCACCATGGCGCCACTGGCGAATGGCGGGTGGAACGCCAGCGCTATAGTTGGCCGATCCTCGATGCATTCCGAGATGCCGCCGAGCAGAGCGGTATCGCCAAGGTCGATGACTTCAATACCGGCGACAACCAAGGCTGTGGATATTTTCAGGTCAACCAGCGCAGCGGTGTGCGCTGGAATGCATCCAAGGCTTTTTTACGACCTGTGCATAACCGTTCCAACCTCACCGTGCTGACCGGCGTGCAGGTTGATCAAGTGCTGCTGAACAACACCCGCGCCCGCGCAGTGAGAGCATTTTGGCAAGGCGCCTGGCACGAGTTCGCTGTGCGCCGCGAGATCATCCTGTGTGCAGGGGCGGTGGGTTCGCCCGGCATCCTGCAGCGCTCCGGCATTGGCCCGCGCACGTTGCTGGAAACGCTCGGCATCGGCGTACGGCACGATATGCCCGGTGTCGGTGGCAATCTGCAAGACCACCTGCAATTGCGCCTGATCTACCAGATCCGCAACACCAGAACGCTCAACCAGATGGCCAACAGCCTGTGGGGCAAGATGGGTATGGGCCTGCGTTATCTCTACGACCGCAGCGGCCCGCTGGCCATGGCGCCGAGCCAACTCGGGGCGTTCGTGCGGTCCAGCCCGGAGCAGGCCACCGCCAACCTGCAATACCACGTACAACCCCTGTCGCTGGAACGCTTCGGCGAGCCGCTGCACCGCTTCCCCGCCTTCACCGCTTCGGTGTGCAACCTGCGCCCGGCTAGCCGTGGGCGCATCGACATCCGTAGCTCGGACATGAACAGCGCGCCACTGATAGACCCCAACTACCTCAGTGACCCTGAAGACCTGCGCGTTGCCGCCGACGCCATCCGTATCACACGCCGCATCGTCCAGGCCCCTGCCCTCGCCGCTTTCGATCCGCAGGAATACCTGCCAGGCCCTGCCCTGCAGACCGAGGAAGACCTGTTCGAAGCGGCAGGCAAGATCGGCACCACCATCTTCCATCCGGTCGGGACCTGCCGTATGGGCAGCGGCCCGCTGGACGTTGTGGATAACCAGCTGCGTGTACGCGGCATCCCCGGCCTGCGCGTGGCGGATGCTTCAATCATGCCGCAGATCACCTCCGGCAATACCTGTTCACCCACCCTGATGATCGCCGAGAAGGCGGCCCAACTCATTCTCAAGGGAGCTGCTACCCAGACCTACCTGAACGAAGACGCGTTACCGACGCCCTGACCCGGGTGCGTGCAGTACCGGCGGCTTGCGGTCAGAAGCTGCCGACAGTGGAACAACAAGAATAATCACTGTGGCCTGCGGGCCGAGGACAGCAACGATGTCGGATTACATCCAAGAGCAGGGGGCGACGGCGAGCAGCCCAAGCCGTCGTGAAGAACGCAAGATCATTTTCGCGTCATCCCTCGGGACGGTTTTCGAGTGGTATGACTTTTTTCTCTATGGTGCGCTGGCGGCAGTGATCAGCAAGCAGTTCTTTGCTGGCGTCAACGACACCACCGCTTTCATCTTCGCCCTGATGGCATTCGCCGCCGGCTTCCTGGTACGGCCCTTCGGCGCGCTGGTGTTCGGCCGGCTGGGTGACATGATCGGGCGAAAATACACCTTCCTGATCACCATCGTGCTGATGGGCTTGTCCACCTTCGCCGTTGGTTTGCTGCCCACCTATGCAAGCATCGGCATTGCCGCGCCGATCATCCTGGTGGTACTGCGCATGCTGCAGGGGCTGGCACTGGGGGGCGAGTATGGTGGCGCGGCGACGTATGTGGCCGAACACGCACCGCCCGGCAAGCGCGGCTTCCACACGGGCTTCATCCAGTCCACTGCTACCCTCGGGCTGCTGCTGTCGTTGCTGGTGGTGCTGGGCAGCCGCTACATCACCGGCGATCAGTTCGAAACCTGGGGCTGGCGCTTGCCGTTCCTGCTGTCGATCGTGCTGCTGGGCATTTCCACCTGGATCCGCATGAGCATGCATGAGTCGCCGGCCTTCGTGAAAATGAAGGCCCAGGGCAAGATCAGCAAATCGCCAATCCGCGAGTCGTTCACCTCCTGGCCAAACCTCAAGGTGGTGCTTACCGCACTGTTCAGTATCAACGCCGGCCAGGCCGTGACGTTCTACACGGCGCAGTTCTACGTGCTGTTCTTCATGACCCAGATGCTCAAGATGGATCCGGCCCAGGCCAATACCTTGCTGATCATCAGCGTGGTGATCGGTGCGCCGTTCTTCGTGTTCTTCGGCTGGCTGTCCGACCGCATCGGCCGCAAGCCTATCCTGATGCTCGGCCTGCTGCTGGCCACGGTGTTGTACTTCCCGCTGTTCAAGGCCCTCAGCCACTACGCCAACCCGCAGATCGACGCAGCGAGCCGTCAGGCGCCGATCGTGGTCACCGCTGACCCGCAAGGCTGTACGTTCCAGTTCGACCCGGTCGGCAAGGCGCGTTTCGACAGCCCGTGCGACAAGGTCAAGACCTTCCTGGTCAAACAGGGCCTGCCGTACAGCTCGGTGAATGTGGCGGGCAGCCAAGTGGTGGTGAACATTGGCGACAAGACCATCAACGGGTTTGACGAAACAGCCATGCGCACAGCCATCGAGCAGGCGGGCTACCCGGCCAAGGCGGACCCGTCGCAGGTCAACCAGGTGATGGTGGTGGTGCTGATCGTTGCAATGATCCTGATCGCAACCATGACTTATGGCCCGCTGGCGGCGGTGATGGTGGAGCTGTTTCCGACGCGTATCCGCTACACCTCGATGTCGCTGCCCTACCACATTGGCAATGGCTGGTTTGGCGGTTTCCTGCCCACGGTTTCGTTCGCGCTGGTGGTGTACACCGGGGATATCTTCTACGGCTTGTGGTACCCGGTGCTGGTAACCGGGATCAGCCTGGTGGTGGGAATCTTCTGCCTGAAAGAAACCAAGGATGTGGATATCGACAAGGTCTGATGATGTCGTGAAGCCATAAAAAAACCGGCTGTAAAAGCCGGTTTTCTTATGCCTCAAAAAAACTTATGCACGCTTTTCAGAAAAATGTCATACACAAAAATAAATAGGCAATTCATAGACTTAGCTATCAAACGAGGCATTTCATCCAAAAATTGCTAACACGTTATCCACAGATCGTCAGGCAATCTGCTCGTGTGGTTTTTCATCTACCGGTGGCAACGAGCCCAAGCGGCGCTGAGTCGCTTCGTTCCACGCCGCGGCACGGTCATTCAACTCTGCAATGGCACGCGGGCCGGTACCATTGGCATACATCGGCTCCCCGATGACCACCTCGATGGTGCCAGAGCGCTTGCCCCACCCTGACTTGGGCCAGTACTTGCCGGCGTTATGCGCGATCGGCAGCACGGGCAGCCCGGCATTTACCGCCAGCGCGGTACCGCCACGGGAAAACTTGCCCACGGTGCCAAAGGGTACCCGAGTACCTTCCGGGAAGATCAGCACCCAGACCTTCTGCTTGAGCAATTCGTCACCCTTGCTCGCCACCTGGCGCAAGGCTTCCTTGGGGTTGTCGCGGTTGATCGCGATCGGCCGCAGCATGGCCATGGCCCAGCCAAAGAACGGCACGTACAGCAGTTCACGCTTGAGCACCTGGCTCAATGGCGAGAAATAGGCTGACAGGAAGAACGTCTCCCAGGTGCTCTGGTGGTTGGACAGAATCACACAGGGCTCTTTGGGCACGTTCTCGGCACCGGTGACCTTGTAGTGGATACCCAGAATCACCCGCGCCAGCAGCACGGCAAAACGGCACCAGTAGACGTTGATGAAGCGGTAGCGCTTGTGAAACGGCAAAAATGGCGCGATAAAAAAGCTCAGCGAGCACCACAGCAGGGAACTGGTGCCCAGCAGCAGGTAAAAAAGAAAGATTCTGATCGCCCGCAGGATCGACATAGTGGCATGTACCGTTGCGGGCTTGCCCGCCTGATAAAAATGCGCCCTTGGGCGCATTGTTTAGATTAGTTCTCTGGCGATAGCTGCCAGATCGTCGAAAATCAGTGTGGTTTGCGCGACACCCTTTTCAAGCGTCCGCTCGCCTTTGCCGGTTTTCACCAGCACCGGTTGTGCACCGACGGCCAGGGCGGCCTCCAGGTCACCTTTACTGTCGCCGACAAACCATACGCCGCGCAGGTCGGCCTGATAATGGTCGGCGATTGCCCGCAGCATGCCAGGCTTGGGCTTGCGGCAGTCACAACCCTCGTCCGGCCCATGCGGGCAATACACGATGTGGCCGACTTCGCCGCCGTGCCCTGCCACCAGCGTGCGCAGACGCGCATGCATGGCTTCGAGGGTTGCCAGTGAATAGTAGCCACGGGCAATGCCGGACTGGTTGGTGGCCACGGCCACCGTCCAGCCCGCTTTGCTCAACTGCGCGATGGCCTCGATCGAGCCGGGGATCGGGATCCACTCCTCCAGCGACTTGATGTAGGCGTCGGAGTCCTGGTTGATCACCCCGTCACGATCGAGAATCAGCAGTTTCAAGGCTTACCCCAGCAGCGAAATGTCAGCAACGCCCAGGAACAGGCCGCGCAGGCGGCTGAGCAGGGCATAACGGTTGGCGCGGACCTTGGCATCCTCGGCGTTGACCATCACCGCCTCGAAGAAGGCGTCGACCGGGTCACGCAGGGCCGCCAGGCGGGCCAGCGATTCGCTGTACTGACGTGCGGCAGCCATCGGTTGCACAGCCTGGTCGGCCTGCTGGATGGCCGAATACAGCGAGAACTCGTTGGCGTTGTCGAAGTACTTCGGCTCGACCTGTTCGGCAATGGCGCCTTCAGCTTTGCTCAGCAGGTTCGACACACGCTTGTTCACTGCGGCCAGCGCCTCGGCTTCCGGCAGCTTGCGGAAGGCCTGCACGGCCTGCACACGCTGGTCGAAGTCCAGGGCCGAACCCGGCTTCAGGGCACGTACCGACAGGTAGGTGGCAACGTCGATGCCTTCGTCTTCATAACGTGCACGCAGGCGGTCGAAGATGAACTCCAGCACCTGCTCGGCCAGGCCTGCGGCCTTGACCTTGGCGCCGAACTGCTTGACCGCGAACTCCACCGCAGGGGTCAGGTCCAGGTCCAGTTGCTTCTCGATCAGGATACGCAGCACGCCCAGGGCGGCGCGGCGCAAGGCATATGGGTCTTTGCTGCCGGTGGGCAGCATGCCGATGCCGAAGATACCGACCAGGGTGTCGAGCTTGTCGGCGATGGCTACCGCAGCACCGGTCAGGGTCTGTGGCAGCTCGGCGCCAGCACCGCGCGGCATGTACTGCTCGTTCAGCGCCAGGGCCACGTCTTGCGGTTCGCCGTCGTTGAGCGCGTAGTAGTAACCGGCAACGCCCTGCATCTCTGGGAATTCGCCGACCATTTCGGTGGCCAGGTCGCACTTGGACAGCAGCCCGGCACGGCCGGCGCGCTGGGCGTCGCCGCCGATCAGCGGGGCAATGTACGCGGCAAGCCGGGAGACGCGCTCGGCCTTGTCGTAGACGGTGCCCAACTGCGCCTGGAAGACTACGTTCTTCAGGCGTTCGTTGAAGGTTTCGAGCGGCTGCTTCTTGTCCTGCTTGAAGAAGAACTCGGCGTCGGTCAGGCGCGGGCGCACGACCTTCTCGTTACCCGAGACGATCTGCTTGGGGTCACGGCTTTCGACGTTGGCCACGGTGATGAAGCGCGGCAGCAGCTTGCCTTCGCTGTCCAGCAGGCAGAAGTACTTCTGGTTGTCCTGCATGGTGGTGATCAAGGCTTCCTGCGGCACCTCGAGGAAACGCTCCTCGAACGAGCACACCAGCGGTACCGGCCACTCGACCAGCGCAGTCACCTCATCCAGCAGCGCTGGCGGTACGATGGCAGTGCCTTCCTGCTGCATGGCCAGTTCGGTGGTGCGCTTGGCAATCAGCTCGCGGCGTTCGGCGAAGTCGGCCAGCACGTAGGCTTTGCGCAGGTCTTCGACGTAGTTGGCCGGGGTGGTGATGACCACGTTCTGCGGATGGTGGAAGCGGTGCCCACGGGATTCACGGCCGGCCTGCTGCGACAGGATGGTGCAGTCGACGACCTGATCGCCCAGCAGCATCACCAGCCACTGGGTCGGGCGCACGAACTCTTCACGGCTGGCGGCCCAGCGCATGCGCTTGGGGATCGGCAGGTCGTTGAGCGAATCTTCGACGATGGTCGGCAGCAGGCTGGCGGTGGCCTTGCCCGGGATATGCTGGGAGAAGCGCAGCTTGGCGCCGCTCTGGTCGATTTCCGACAGCCCTACCCCGCACTTTTTGGCAAAGCCCAAGGCAGCCTGGGTCGGCTCGCCGTCCTTGAAGGCAGCCTGCAGGGGCGGGCCGTCGATATTGATGCTGCGGTCAGGCTGCTGTACATCCAGCTGGCGAATCAGCACGGCCAGACGACGCGGCGCGGCGTACACCTGTTTGCCGGTGTAGTTCAGGCCGGCGGCCTGCAGGCCTTTTTCGATGCCGGCCAGGAAGGCGTCACCAAGGGTGGCCAGGGCTTTGGGTGGCAGCTCTTCGGTGCCCAGTTCTACCAGGAAATCTTGAGCACTCATTGTGCAGCCTCCAGCTTCGCCAACACTTCGTCACGCAGTTCAGGGGTAGCCATCGGGAAGCCCAGGCGTGCACGGGCTTGCAGATAGCTTTGCGCCACGTCCCGGGCCAGGGTACGCACACGCAGGATGTAACGCTGGCGCTCGGTCACCGAGATGGCGCGACGGGCGTCGAGCAGGTTGAAGGTGTGCGAGGCCTTGAGCACCATTTCATAGGTCGGCAGCGGCAGGTCCAGCTTGATCAGGCGGTTGGCTTCGCTTTCGTAGAAGTCGAACAGCTCGAACAGTTTCTCGACGTTGGCGTGCTCGAAGTTGTAGGTCGACTGTTCCACTTCGTTCTGGTGGAACACATCGCCGTAGGTGACCTTGCCGAACGGGCCGTCGGCCCAGACCAGGTCGTACACCGAGTCGACACCCTGGATGTACATGGCCAGGCGCTCCAGGCCGTAGGTGATTTCACCGGTGACCGGGTAGCACTCGATGCCGCCTACTTGCTGGAAGTAGGTGAACTGGGTCACTTCCATGCCGTTGAGCCAGATTTCCCAACCCAGGCCCCAAGCGCCCAGGGTCGGCGATTCCCAGTTGTCCTCGACGAAGCGGATATCGTGGACCAGCGGATCCAGGCCGATGGCTTTCAGCGAGCCGAGGTACAGCTCCTGGAAGTTGGCCGGGTTGGGCTTGAGCACCACCTGGAACTGGTAGTAGTGCTGCAGGCGGTTGGGGTTTTCGCCATACCGCCCGTCGGCAGGGCGACGGCTGGGCTGCACGTAGGCGGCGTTCCAGGTTTCCGGGCCGACGGCGCGCAGGAATGTAGCGGTATGGAAAGTGCCGGCGCCTACTTCCATATCGTAGGGCTGAAGCACCACACAACCTTGAGCTGCCCAGTAGTTCTGCAGGGCGAGGATCAGGTCTTGGAAGGTACGCACGGCTGGCGTAGGCTGGCTCACGAAATTCACCTGTATCTGGGGATGCGGATGTAAAGAGCGGGAGTATAACCTGATTCGCCTCGCCCTCTACTCATTGGAGCCTTATGCCACGCTGCTTTTGGTGTACCGACGATCCGTTGTACCAGGCCTATCACGACCAGGAATGGGGAACACCGCAGCGTGATCCGGCGTTGCTGTTCGAGATGCTTTTGCTCGAAGGGTTCCAGGCCGGGCTTTCATGGATCACCGTCTTGCGTAAACGCGAACGCTATCGCGAGGTGCTGCATGGCTTCGACCCGGTGAAGCTTTCGCAGATGAGCGATGAGCGCATCGAGGAGCTGATGCTCGATGCCGGCATCATCCGCAACCGCCTCAAGCTCAAGGCTGTCCGGCGCAATGCCCAGGCCTGGCTGGCTGTGGATAACCCGGCCGAATGGCTCTGGTCGTTCGTCGGCGGCGAGCCGAAGATCAACCATTTCAGTGCCCGAAGCGAAGTGCCGGCGGTCACCGACGAGGCCAAGGCGATGAGCAAGGCGTTGCAGAAAGCCGGCTTTACATTCGTTGGCCCGACCATCTGCTACGCCTTCATGCAGGCTACCGGCATGGTCATGGACCACACCACCGATTGTGATCGTTACGCCGCCTTGCTGCGCTGAGGGGTTACAATGCGCGCCTTGCTGAAATAAGGAATTGGCCTGTGGAAAAGTTCAAGGGCGCCCTGATGGTCGGGGTGCTGCGTCTGTTTGCCAAGCTGCCCTGGGGCGCGGTACAGCGCGTCGGTGCCGGGATCGGCTGGCTGATGTGGAAAGTCCCCAACGGTTCGCGCAATGTCGTGCGCATCAACCTTGCCAAGTGCTTCCCTGAGATGGATCCGGTCGAGCGCGAGCAGCTGGTCGGCCGTGCGCTGAGAGACATTGGCAAATCCTTTGTCGAAAGTGCCTGTGCCTGGATCTGGCCGCCACAGCGTTCGCTTGAGCTGGTCAAGGAAGTGCACGGCCTGGAAGTGCTGGAGCAGGCCCTGGCCTCAGGCAAGGGTGTGGTCGGCATCACCAGCCACCTGGGTAATTGGGAAGTGCTCAACCACTTCTACTGCAACCAGTGCAAACCGATCATCTTCTACCGCCCGCCGAAGCTCAAGGCCGTGGATGACCTGCTGCGTGAGCAGCGGGTGCAGATGGGCAACCGTGTGGCGCCTTCGACCAAGGAAGGCATCCTCAGCGTGATCAAGGAAGTGCGCCGCGGTGGGCAGGTGGGGATTCCCGCCGACCCGGAGCCGGCGGAATCGGCCGGTGTATTCGTGCCGTTCCTGGGCACCCAGGCGCTGACCAGCAAGTTCGTGCCGAACATGCTGGCCGGTGGCAAGGCGGTGGGGGTGTTCCTGCATGCCCTGCGCTTGCCGGATGGCTCGGGCTTCAAGGTGTTTCTCGAAGCTGCGCCAGAAGAAATGTACAGCACGGATGTGAACGTGTCGGCGGCGGCCATGAGCAAGGTGGTCGAGCGTTATGTGCGCGAATACCCGAGCCAGTACATGTGGAGCATGAAGCGCTTCAAGAAGCGCCCGCCTGGCGAGGCGCGCTGGTACTGAGATTTTGGGGGCGCCTTGCGCCCCTTTCCCCACAGCTACCCCGCTGCTCTCAAACTCAGCGCAAACCCAGTGGGAGATTCTATGGTTATCAGCAAGCCATTTTCGCGCCTTTGGTGACCTATTCGTCCTGATTTTTCATCAGGGCGAATGCCGCTCGTGCGAACTTTCTAGCCAGGATTACCTTTGCGGGGCTTTCCTTTGAGTCTTGCATCGGATTTACCGGCCCTATCGCCGGCAAGCCGGCTCCCACAGGGAACGCGCAGTTCTTGAGGCCTGCACTGTACTTGTGGGAGCCGGCTTGCCGGCGATGGGCTGCAAAGCAGTCCCGGCATTTCAGGCTTTATTCAGCTTCTTGAGAAACACCGCCATCTCTTTCTCGGCCTGCTTGTCCCCATGGGCCTGCGCCGCCACGATCCCGTCTTCCCAGGCCTTGCGCGCCGCCGTCAGGTCGCCCTGCAGTTGATACGCCTTGCCGAGCAGCTTCCACGCTGCCGAATATTTGGGGTCCTGGGCCACGCAACGGGCCAGGTGCACTGCCGCTTCGGCGCCGTTGCCCTCGTCCAGCCAAGCCTTGCCCAGGCCGAACCGCAGCAGCGGGTTATCCACACCCTTGGCCAGCATTTTCTCCAGCGATTCGCGCATGCCCGCCCCCCCTAGAAGAAACTCAAGCCGACGTGGAACAGCTTCTCCACGTCGCGAATGTGCTTTTTATCCACAACGAACAGGATCACGTGGTCACCCGACTCGATCACTGTGTCGTCGTGGGCGATCAGCACCTGCTCGTCGCGGATGATCGCGCCAATGGTGGTGCCCGGCGGCAAGGCGATATCTTCGATGGCCTTGCCGATCACCTTGCTCGATTTCGAGTCGCCATGGGCCACCGCCTCGATGGCCTCTGCCGCACCGCGGCGCAGGGAGTGCACGCTGACGATATCGCCACGGCGCACATGCGCCAGCAAGGTACCGATGGTTGCCAGCTGGGGGCTGATGGCGATATCGATTTCGCCGCCTTGCACGAGGTCTACGTAGGCCGGGTTGTTGATGATCGTCATTACCTTGCCCGCGCCCAGGCGCTTGGCCAGCAGTGACGACATGATGTTCGCCTCGTCATCATTGGTCAGGGCCAGGAAGATGTCGGCATCGGCAATGTTCTCTTCGAGCATCAGGTCCTTGTCCGAGGCGCTGCCCTGCAGCACCACGGTGCTTTCCAGGGTGTCGGAGAGGTGCCGGCAACGGGCCGCGCTCATCTCGATGATCTTCACCTGGTAGCGGCTTTCGATGGCCTCGGCCAGGCGTTCGCCGATCTGCCCGCCCCCGGCGATGACCACACGCTTGTTGGTCTCGTCGATGCGGCGTAGCTCGCCCATCACGGCGCGGATGTCTTTCTTCGCGGCGATGAAGAACACCTCGTCATCGGCCTCGATCACGGTGTCGCCCCGCGGGGTGATCGGCCGGTCACGGCGGAAGATCGCGGCCACGCGGGTATCGACGTTGGGCATGTGCGCGCGGATCTGGCGCAGCTGCTGGCCCACCAATGGGCCGCCGTAATAGGCCTTGACCGCCACCAGTTGCGCCTTGCCCTCGGCAAAGTCGATCACCTGCAGCGAACCTGGGTGTTCGATGAGCCGCTTGATGTAGTTGGTCACGACCTGCTCGGGGCTGATCAGCACGTCCACCGGGATGTGGTCGTTGTCGAACAGCTCTTCGCGGGTGAGGTAGGCCGATTCACGCACCCGGGCGATCTTGGTGGGCGTGTGGAACAGCGAATAGGCGACCTGGCAGGCGACCATGTTGGTTTCGTCGCTGTTGGTCACCGCCACCAGCATGTCAGCGTCATCGGCACCGGCCTGGCGCAGGACCGTCGGGAGCGAGCCGCGGCCTTGCACGGTGCGGATATCCAAGCGGTCGCCCAGGTCACGCAGGCGGTCGCCGTCGGTATCGACCACAGTAATGTCGTTGGCTTCGCTGGCCAGATGCTCTGCCAGCGTACCGCCTACCTGGCCTGCGCCAAGGATGATGATCTTCATCCGCTACTCCCTAACCTTTTTTCTTAACCGCGCGAGGCGGCGATCTTGATCAGCTTGGCATAGTAGAAACCGTCATGGCCGCCTTCCTGGGCCAGCAGCTGGCGGCCATGGGGCTGGCGGATACCAGCTTCTGTGGCCAGGTCCAGCTCACGGGCGCCCGGCGTGCGGGCAAGGAAGGCCTCGATCACTTCGGTATTCTCGGTCGGCAGGCTGGAGCAAGTGGCGTACAGCAGCATGCCGCCGACTTCCAGGGTCGGCCACAGGGCATCGAGCAACTCGCCCTGCAGCGCGGCCAGCGCCGGAATGTCGTCAGCCTGGCGAGTCAGCTTGATGTCCGGGTGGCGGCGAATGACGCCGGTAGCCGAGCAGGGCGCGTCGAGCAGGATGCGCTGGAACGGCTTGCCGTCCCACCAGCTGGCGGTGTCACGGGCGTCGCAGGCGACCAGTTCGGCGTCCAGTTGCAGGCGGTCGAGGTTCTCACGCACGCGGGTCAGGCGCTTGGCTTCCAGGTCGATGGCCACCAGGTGCGCAAGGCCCGCTTCTGCCTCGAGCAGGTGGCACGTCTTGCCGCCTGGGGCGCAGCAGGCATCGAGCACGCGCTGGCCGGGGGCCAGTTCAAGCAGGTCGGCCGACAGCTGCGCGGCTTCGTCCTGAACGCTCACCCAGCCCTCGGCAAAGCCCGGCAGGCTGCGCACGTCGCAGGCCTCAGTCAGCACAATGCCGTCGCGGCTGAACTGGCAGGCGCTGGCGCCAACGCCGGTTTCGGTCAGCAGGGCAAGGTAGCCATCGCGGCTGTGGTGGCGGCGGTTGACCCGCAGGATCATTGGCGGGTGAGCGTTGTTGGCCGCGCAAATGGCTTCCCACTGCTCGGGCCAGAACGCCTTGAGGGCTTTCTGCAGCCAGCGTGGGTGGGCGGTGCGTACAACAGGGTCGCGTTCCATGCCGGCGAGCAGCGCCTCGCCTTCACGTTGGGCGCGGCGCAGCACGGCGTTGAGCAGGCCCTTGGCCCACGGTTTTTTCAGTTTGTCGGCGCAACCGACCGTCTCGCCGATGGCGGCGTGGGCCGGGATGCGCGTGTAGAACAACTGGTACAGGCCTACCAGCAGCAGTGCCTGCACATCGGCATCAGCGGCCTTGAACGGCTTCTGCAGCAACTGGGCTGCGAGCAGGTCCAGGCGTGGCTGCCAGCGGGCGGTACCGAACGCCAGGTCCTGGGTCAGGCCGCGGTCGCGGTCCTCGACCTTGTCCAGTTGCGCTGGCAGCGAACTGTTCAGCGAGGCCTTGCCACTGAGCACAGCGGCCAAGGCACGGGCGGCGGCGAGGCGTGGGTTCATTGGCCAAGCACCTTGCCGGTGGCGAACTTCTCGCGGCGGCTATTGAACAGGTCGCTGAAGGCCAGGGCCTTGCCGCCAGGCAATTGCAGGCGGGTAAGGCTCAAGGCCTGGTCACCGCAGGCGACCACGAGGCCGTCTTTGCTGGCTGACAGGATCTCGCCAGGGGCGCCTTCACCTGTGGACAATCTGGCGGCCAGCACCTTCACGCTTTCGCCATCCAGAGTGCTGTGGCACACCGGCCAAGGGTTGAAGGCGCGGATCAGGCGCTCCAGCTCCACAGCCGGGCGGCTCCAGTCGATGCGTGCCTCGTCTTTGTTCAGCTTGTGCGCATACGTGGCCAGGGCGTCGTCCTGCACCTCGCCTTGCAGGCTGCCGTCGGCCAGCCCGGCGATGGCTTGCACCACGGCTGGCGGGCCCATGGCGGCGAGGCGATCGTGCAGGCTGCCGCCGGTGTCTTCGGCACTGATTGGTGTGACGACCTTGAGCAGCATCGGGCCAGTGTCCAGGCCTGCTTCCATGCGCATCACGGTCACGCCGCTCTCGGCGTCGCCGGCTTCCACGGCGCGCTGGATCGGCGCCGCGCCGCGCCAGCGTGGCAGCAGGGAGGCGTGGCTGTTGATGCAGCCCAGGCGTGGGATGTCCAGCACCACCTGGGGCAAGATCAGGCCATAGGCGACCACTACCATCAGGTCCGGCTTGAGCGCGGCGAGTTCCGCCTGTGCATCTTCATTGCGCAGGGTTGGCGGCTGGAACACCGGGATGTCATGGGCCACCGCCAGCGCTTTGACCGCGCTTGGCATCAGCTTCTGGCCACGGCCGGCCGGGCGGTCGGGCTGGGTGTAGACGGCCACGATCTCGTAGGGGCTGTCGAGCAGGGCCTTGAGGTGTTCGGCGGCAAACTCTGGAGTGCCTGCAAAGACGATGCGCATGGAGGTCTCGCTTCAAAAAAGAAAAAGGCTTGCCGGAGCAAGCCTTCTGGAAGGTGGGATCAGGCTTGCTGGCGGTGCTGCTTTTCCAGCTTCTTCTTGATCCGGTCGCGCTTGAGCTGCGACAGGTAGTCGACGAACAGCTTGCCGTTGAGGTGATCGAACTCGTGCTGCACGCATACCGCCAGCAGGCCTTCGGCTTCGAGCTCGAAAGGCTTGCCGTCACGGTCCTGCGCCTTGACGCGCACACGCAGCGGACGGTCGACGTTCTCGTAGAAGCCCGGCACCGACAGGCAGCCTTCCTGGTACTGGCCCATGTCGTGGGTCAGCTCTTCGACCGACGGGTTGATGAAGACCCGCGGCTCGCTGCGGTCTTCGCTCAGGTCCATGACCACAATCTGTTTGTGGACGTTGACCTGGGTGGCAGCCAGGCCGATGCCAGGCGCTTCGTACATGGTTTCAAACATGTCGTCGATCAGCTGGCGCAGGGCGTCGTCGAACTCCGTCACCGGTTTGGCGATGGTGCGCAGGCGCGGGTCTGGGAATTCGAGAATGTTCAAAATGGCCATAGGGTCAGGCAATCACTGTGCGTTCGGTTGAAAACTGAGCATACATAATAAAGGGAATCGACGATTTCGGCACCTGGCAAGCTCGTCTAGGGTGTTTATGGGCTTGATAGCGTCCATTTAATGGACAGCTTTTCAAAGTGTTACCCACAAACTTATCCACAGGTTGTGCCACGTAAATGGCCCTGTTTCGATCAAGGATGATCTCTATGCCGTTCAACCATTCGTCGCTTTGCCCGCCTGCCGAACTGGAAGCGCGGTTACGTCTACACCGCCTGCCCGAGACGGGATTGCGTCGTTTTCACACCTTGCTGCAAGCCTTTGGCAGTGCTTCTTCAGCGCTCAGTGCACCGGCGGGTGCCTGGCGTGCGCTGGGCATTGCGCAGGCCACCATCGACGCCCGGCGCAGTGCCGAAGTACGCGACGGGGCGCTGGCTGCAATGGCCTGGATAGAGCATCCGGGCCAGCATTTGCTGATGTGGGACAGCCCTGGCTACCCCGCGCTGCTGGGCGAAATCGATGATGCCCCGCCGCTGCTTTTCGTCGCAGGCGACCCGGCTTTGCTCGAACGGCCACAGCTGGCAATAGTGGGCAGCAGGCGTGCTTCACCCCCGGCGCTCGACACCGCCAAGGCATTTTCCCGTTACCTCTCGCAGGCTGGCTTCACCATCACCAGTGGGCTTGCTTTGGGCATCGACGGTGCCGCTCATCGGGCCGCATTGCAGGCCGGGGGAGGCACGATCGGTGTGTTAGGCACTGGGCTGCAAAAACTTTATCCACAGCGCCACCGTGACCTGGCCAAAGCGATGATCGACAGCGGTAGCACGCTGGTTTCCGAGTACCCGCTCGATGCCGGGCCGCTGCCGGGTAACTTTCCGCGACGCAATCGCATCATCAGTGGCCTGTCACTTGGCGTGCTGGTGGTTGAGGCGAGCCTGGCCAGCGGTTCTTTGATCACAGCCCGCCTGGCCGCCGAGCAAGGCCGTGAGGTTTACGCCGTTCCCGGCTCGATCCACCACCCCGGCGCCAAAGGCTGCCACCAGTTGATTCGCGACGGCGCACTGCTGGTTGAAAGTGTGGGGCAGATACTGGAAAGCTTGCAGGGTTGGCAGAACCTGCCGCCGGCAGTTGTGGATAAACCGTCCCATCCATTGCTTGCCTTGCTGCATGCTGCACCGCAGACCAGCGAGGCACTGGCTGCTTGTAGCGAGCTGCCCCTGGCGCAAGTACTGGCGCAATTGACCGAGCTGGAGCTCGAGGGCCGGGTGACCAATGAAGCCGGGCGTTGGTTTGCCCGCGCTGGCTAAGTAAACTGCGCGCATGGCTTAAATGCGGAGAGACACAAATGGTGAGCAGTTGGCGTGTGCAACAAGCCGCGCGTGAGATTCGGGCCGGTGCGGTGATCGCCTACCCGACTGAAGCGGTCTGGGGCCTGGGCTGCGACCCATGGAACGAGGATGCGGTGTATCGCTTGCTGGCGCTCAAGTCGCGGCCTGTGGATAAAGGGCTGATCCTGGTCGCCGACAACATCCGCCAGTTCGACTTCCTGTTCGAGGATTTTCCAGAGGACTGGATCGACCGCATGGGCAGCACCTGGCCTGGGCCCAATACCTGGCTGGTGCCGCACCAGGACCTGTTGCCGGAGTGGGTGACGGGGCAGCATGACACGGTGGCACTGCGGGTCAGTGATCACCCGCAGGTGCGCGAGCTGTGCGCGCTGGTCGGGCCGTTGATTTCCACTTCTTGCAACCCGGGCGGGCGCCCGGCGGCGAAGAGCCGGTTGCGAGTGGAGCAGTATTTCCATGGTGACCTGGACATGGTGCTGGGTGGGGCGCTGGGCGGGCGGAAGAATCCGAGTGTGACTCGTAACCTGGCCACGGGCGAGATCGTTCGCCCGGGTTGACGCTGGCGAGGGCTGCGCCCTCGAATCGCCGGCAAGCCGGCTCCCACAGGGGTTGCGTGTAAGCCGGCTTGCCGGCGAATGGGCCGCAAAGCGGCCCTGAATGCTGCCAGCACATCAGTTTGGGAAAACTCCTACAACCCGCATCGAATACCATCACCTTCTCAGTGGGAAGTCTTGTCTCTAGGCTTCAGACCGTCGCTGAACAACTTGGCGATCGGGTGTGGTAACCCGGGTGGTCTGGAGTCACAGTCTATGGCGGCTGTGCGCGGGAGGCGTTTGCCTGCCGGGGAATGCTCCAGCCCGGTTTACCACCCCGCGTACAGCTGCCACCTAATCCGTGTGGTAACGGATGGATGTCAGCTTCAATCTCTGGAGCTAATCATGAAAAAGCTAGTGCCCGATCCACCACTTCCCTGCACTTCCACCCGCCCCTTCGGCCGCTGCGACGCCGGCCATTCAGCGCTGTTCAGCGTAAACCCCAACATTTCCGCCGCCGACGCCTTGGTCCACGTAGCCCTCTACCTGCGGTGTGCCTACGAGACTGGCTACAAGACGCTCGATTACCTGCGCGAAGAAGGCCGCGGCATGTACTGGTCGAACCTGCATGCGATCGAGATGGCAGAGGGGTTGGTAGAGGCGATGCTTGAAGGTATCGAGTCAGCGCCTGCGCAGCAGAGGTAGCTGTGAGGCTTGCAGGTGCTCGCCTTGGTTTTTGCATTGTTGCGTAGAACGAGCGCCGTCCACACGGCGCTCTATCTCAAAGGCTCTAAAAGCGCCAAGCCAGGCACTCAAGGCAACAAAACAGTCGAACCCACCGTCCGCCGCGCCGACAGTTCGCTCTGCGCCTTGGCCGCCTCGCTCAACGGATACCGCTGCTGGATATCCACAACCACCTTGCCACTTGCGATCACCGCAAACAGGTCATCCGCCATGGCCTGGGTGTTCTCGGCATTGTTGGCATAACTGGCCAAGGTCGGCCGTGTGACATACAACGACCCTTTCTGCGCCAGGATCCCCAGGTTCACCCCGCTCACGGCGCCCGACGCATTGCCAAAGCTCACCATCAAGCCGCGCGGTTGCAGGCAGTCCAGCGAGGTCAGCCAGGTGTCGGCACCCACGCCGTCATACACCACCGGGCACTTTTTGCCATCGGTCAGCTCCAGCACCCGCTTGGCCACATCCTCGCGGCTGTAGTCGATGGTCTCCCAGGCGCCCAGTGCCTTGGCCCGCTCTGCTTTCTCGGCCGAACTGACGGTACCGATCAGCTTGGCCCCCAGCGCCTTGGCCCATTGGCACGCGAGCGAGCCGACGCCCCCGGCGGCGGCGTGGAACAGGATCACCTCGCCCGGCTGCACGGCGTAGGTCTGCTTGAGCAGGTACTGCACGGTCAGGCCCTTGAGCATCACCGCCGCCGCCTGCTCGAAGCTGATGTTGTCGGGCAGCTTGACCAGGTTGGCCTCCGGCAAGGTGTGCACCTCGCTGTAGGCACCCAGCGGGCCGCCGCCATAGGCCACGCGGTCGCCCACTTTCAGGCGGGTGACGCCCTCACCTACCGCCTCGACTACCCCGGCACCCTCGGTGCCCAGGCCTGAAGGCAGCGCAGGCGGGGCATACAGCCCGCTGCGGAAATAGGTGTCGATGAAGTTCAAGCCGATCGCATGGTTACGCACTCGAACCTGCTGCGCCCCGGGCGGTGCCGGGTCGAACTCCACCAGCTGCAATACTTCCGGGCCGCCATGCTGGCTGAACTGGATACGCTTGGCCATCTCGCACTCCTGTTGTCGGGATCGGGAAAGGCCTTCTATCGGACGCCTTTGCTTGATCGCCGTCAACTGCGGCGCGCCAGCTGCCGGTGGTATGCTACGCGGCGAATTCTTCCCTGCCCGTTCCTGGTGACCCGATGACTAGCCGCACCGAGGCCGTGAAAGCCTACCTGCTCGACCTGCAAGACCGCATCTGCTCTGCCCTCGAAACCGAGGACGGGGGCGCCCGCTTCGTCGAGGATGCCTGGGTGCGCGAAGCCGGTGGCGGGGGCCGCACGCGGGTGATCGGCGACGGCAAGCTGATCGAGAAAGGCGGCGTCAACTTCTCCCACGTGTTCGGTAGCGGCCTGCCTCCGTCGGCCAGCGCCCACCGCCCCGAGCTGGCAGGCCGTGGCTTCGAGGCCTTGGGCGTGTCGCTGGTGATCCACCCGCATAACCCGCACGTGCCGACTTCCCACGCCAACGTGCGTTTCTTCATCGCCGAAAAAGAAGGTGAAGAGGCTGTGTGGTGGTTTGGCGGCGGCTTCGACCTGACCCCCTACTACGGCAACGAGGAAGACTGCATCCACTGGCACCGTGTGGCCGAGCAGGCCTGCGCGCCGTTCGGCGCCGACGTGTACCCGCGCTACAAGGCCTGGTGCGACCGTTACTTCCACATCAAGCACCGTGGCGAGCCGCGCGGTATCGGCGGGCTGTTCTTCGATGACTTGAACGAGTGGGGCTTCGATACCTGCTTCGCCTTCATCCGCGCCATCGGCGATGCCTACGTCGACGCCTACCTGCCGATCGTCCAGCGCCGCAAGGACACGCCCTATACCGCTGAGCAGCGCGAGTTCCAGGAGTACCGCCGCGGGCGCTATGTGGAGTTCAACCTGGTGTATGACCGTGGCACCCTCTTCGGCCTGCAGTCCGGTGGCCGTACCGAGTCGATCCTGATGTCGCTGCCGCCGCAAGTGCGCTGGGGCTACGACTGGAAGGCCGTACCTGGCAGCGAAGAAGCGCGCCTGACCGAGTACTTCCTGCAAGACCGCGATTGGCTTGCACAGTAAGCTTGTGGATAACCGAGGAGCCCTCATGGACCAGTACGTCGTATTTGGTAACCCAATCGGCCACAGCAAGTCGCCGTTGATTCACCGCCTGTTCGCCGAACAGACCGGCCAGGACCTGGAGTACGCCACCCTGCTGGCGCCGCTTGACGAGTTCAGCGACTGCGCCCGGGGCTTTTTCAAGCAAGGCAGTGGCGCCAACGTGACCGTGCCATTCAAGGAAGAGGCCTACCGCCTGTGTGACAGCCTCACCCCGCGCGCCCAACGGGCCGGGGCGGTGAACACCTTGAGCAAGCTGGCCGATGGCTCGCTGCGGGGCGATAACACTGATGGCGCGGGCCTTGTGCGCGACCTTACAGTGAATGCCGGGGTTGAACTGACTGGCAAACGTATTCTGATCCTTGGCGCCGGGGGCGCAGTGCGCGGCGTGCTGGAGCCGATCCTGGCGCATGACCCTCAGTCCTTGGTAATTGCCAACCGCACACTGGAAAAGGCCGAGCAGCTGGCACGCGAGTTCGATGAGATGGGGCCGGTGATGGCCAGCGGTTTCGCCTGGCTGCACGAGCCGGTGGACGTGATCATCAACGCCACGTCGGCGAGCCTGTCCGGCGAGCTGCCGCCGATTGCCGACAGCCTGGTCGAGGCCGGGCGCACCGTGTGCTACGACATGATGTATGGCAAGGAGCCGACGCCATTCTGCCAGTGGGCCAGCAAGCTGGGGGCGGCCAAGGTGCTGGATGGGCTGGGCATGTTGGCAGAGCAGGCGGCGGAGGCGTTCTTCATCTGGCGTGGGGTACGTCCGGAAACGGCGCCGGTGCTGGCTGAGTTACGCCGGCAGCTCGCTCGGGGCTGAGATTTATGGGGCCGCTTTGCGGCCCATCGCCGGCAAGCCAGCCCCTACAGGTACAGCGCCGGCCTCAGGCCTTGGCAAGCAGCCCCGACGATCACTCCGCAAATTGGATGGGGCAAAGCTCCACCCCTTCCAGCTTCTGCAATTCCTCGACCACCTGCGGCCTTGCCCGAAGCAAGGTCAGGCTCCCTCCGGCCCGGCGCAACCGCCGTGCCTCGCGGTGCAACATGTCCACACCCGAGTAATCGATGAAATTCACCTGGCGTGCATCGATCACCACATGCGGGCCCTGGCAACGCTGCAGGCGCACCTGCAGGTAGTGCGCCGCACCGAAGAAGATCGACCCGCCCACCCGCAGCACGTCGGCCTGCCCTTCGCGGCTCTGCTGTACGCGTGGCCGTGAAGTGCGCTTGAGGTAGAAGAACAGCGAAGCCAGCACACCGGCATAAATCGCTGTCTGCAGCTCCAGCAGCAAGGTTGCTGCAGCGGTCAGGGCCATAACCAGGAACTCCGACCGGCTGACCCTGAACAGCGCACGGATGCCCCGGTGGTCCACCAGGCCCCAGCAGATCAGCAGGATACTGCCGGCCATGGCCGGTATCGGCAGGTGTGCGATCAACCCTGCACCGGTGACGGCGAACAGCGCCACCCAAAGCGCCGAGAACACCCCGGCCATGGGCGAACGGGCGCCAGCGTCGTAGCTAAGCCCAGAGCGGGTGAAGGAGCCAGAAGACAGGTAGCCTGAAAAGAATGAACCGACGATGTTCGACATACCTTGGGCGCGGATTTCCTGGTCGGCGTCGATCAGCTGTTCGGAGCGTGCCGACAGCGAACGGGCAATCGACAGGCTGGTTACCAGGCCCAGCATGCCCACCGCTACGGCACTGGGCAGCAGGCGCAGTATCAGCTCCACATCCAGTAGCGGCAGTGGGCTGAGTGGGGGGAGCTGGCCGGTGAACGCTGGCACCCGCGGTACATGGCCAAAGAAACCAGGCAGCGACCAGGCCACCAGGCTGATTACGATGAGGCTTATCAACAGGCTCGGCCAGCGTGGCCGCCAAAGTTTGAAGGCCACACCGACAAGGACGGTGCTCAAGCCCAGTATCAGGGACGGCAAGTCGACCTCACCAGCATGGCTTGCCAGGTCTTGTACTGTTTTAAACGCCGTGGCCTGGCTCGGCAAATCCATACCCAGCAGGTTGGGTAACTGGCCGAGGGCAATGACGATGGCGGCGCCCAGGGTGAAGCCAAGCACCACCGAATGGGAAACGAAGTTGACCAGTGCGCCGAAGCGCAGCAGCCCGAGCAGCAACTGGAAGATGCCAGCGAGGAAGGTCAGCAGCAGCACGAGGGTCACGTAATCGGCACTACCGGCCACCGCCAAGGGGCTGATGCTGGCGTAAAGGACGATGGAGATGGCGGCGGTCGGCCCGCAAATCAGGTACCAGGACGAGCCCCACAGGCAGGCGACCAGTACCGGCACGATGGCCGCATAAAGACCGTATTCGGCAGGCAGGCCGGCGATCAGGGCGTAGGCGATCGATTGCGGCAGGGCAAGGATGGCACCGCTCAGGCCGACCAGCAGGTCCTCGCGCAGGCTGCGGCCCGATTGACGGGGCAGCCAGGTCAAGAAGGGCAGCAGGTGGTTTAAGCGGGGCATGGGCAGTTCCTGATTCAAAAGCGCAGGCGAGGGCTTTGCCCTCGTTTCGCGACACAAGGCCGCTCCTACGCCAAATCGTACCCTGCGTGTAGGAGCGGCCTTGCGTCGCGAATGGGCCGCAACGCGGCCCCAGCAACCTAACAGATAAACCAATCAGAGTTTGGCGTTGACAGCCTCTTTGGCATCGCCGCCAGAAGTGGTGGTCACTCCATCAAGCCATTTTTGAAGCAGATCTGGATGCGCCTTGACCCACGCCTTGGCCGCTTCATCGAAACTGATCTTTTTATCCACAACCTCCGCCATGATGCTGTTTTCCATGTCCAGGGTGAATGTCAGGTTACCCAACAATTTTGCGGGGTTAGGGCAGGCTTGTGGATAACCTTTGCGCGTCAGGGTATAGACCTCACCCTTGCTGCCAAACCACTTCTCCCCGCCCGTCAGGTAATGCATCTTCAGTTTCACGTTCATCGGGTGCGGGGTCCAGCCCAGGAAGGTGATGAACTGCTTCTTCTTCACGGCGCGGTCGACCTGCGCCAGCATTGCCTGTTCGCTCGATTCGACCAGCTTCCATTGGCCGAGGTCGAATTCATTCTTGTCGATGATCTGCTTCAGCGACAGGTTGGCGGGCGCGCCTGAGCCGATTCCGTACAGCTTCTTGTCGAACTGATCGGCATGCTGTTGCAGGTCGGCGAAGCTCTTCACGCCGGCATCCCACACGTAATCGGGCACCGCCAGGGTGAACTCGGTGCCTTCAAGGTTGCGCGACAGCTGCTGCACATCGCCATTGGCAACGAACTTGTCATGAAAACCCTGATGCGCCGGCATCCAGTTACCCAGGAAGGCATCGACCTTACCGTCCTTGAGGCCGCCGTAGATGATCGGCACCGCCAGGCTGTCGATCTTCACCTGGTAGCCCAGGCTCTCCAGAAGCAAGCGGGCGATGGCGTTGGTGGTGGCGATATCGCTCCAACCAGGGTCGGCCATCCTTACGGTGCTGCATTGCGCGTCTTCGGCGTGGGCCGTGGCGGTGCCCAGGCTCAGGGCCAGGGCGAACACGATGGTGGAGAACTTCTGCATGGCGGCTTCTCTTCTCAATCCAGGGGTGCGGGCTGTGGATAACGTGCCTTGCGCTCGAGGTCGTCGAGATCGATGTGGTTGCGCATGTACTGTTGGCTGGCATCCACCAGCGGTTGGTGGTCCCAGCTTTTAAGTTTGCCGATGGCCAGCGCTTCGGCCACCAGGCGGCGGCGCCGCTGGCTGGCCAGTACCTGCTGGCGCAGGCTGGGGATATCCCAGCGCTGGCGTGCTTCGTCGACAAATGCCTGCAGCAGCACCTGATGGTCCGGGCTGCCGGTGAGGTTCTCCCGCTCGTGCGGGTCGCGGCTCAGGTCATAGAGTAAACATGGGTCGTCTTCGCTGTACACGAACTTGTACGAGCCACGGCGGATCATCATCAATGGTCCGACGGTACCCTCGGCCATGTACTCGCCGATCACTTGGTCGTGGCCACCCTGCCCTTGCAAGTGGCCGAGCAGCGATTGCCCATCCAGATGCAAGCTTTTATCCACAGTACCGCCGGCAAGCTCGACCAGCGTCGGCAGCAGGTCGCAGGTCGATACCGAGGCACTGACCCGGGCCGGGGCGAAGCGCTTGGGCGCGTGGACCAGCAGCGGCACCCGCGCCGACATCTCGAACCAGTGCATCTTGTACCAGAGCCCGCGCTCGCCAAGCATGTCGCCGTGATCGCCAGAGAAAATGACCAGGGTGTCGTCGGCCAGGTCGCACTCCTCCAGGGTCTGCAACAGCTGGCCGATGTTGTCGTCGATGTAGCTGCAGGCACCGAAGTAGGCACGGCGTGCATCGCGGATCTTGTCCACAGGCAGGGGCTTGTTCCACAGGTCGTACACCTTGAGCAGGCGCTGTGAGTGCGGGTCGAGTTCGTGCTGGCCGAACTCGGCGCGGGGCATTGGGATATCCACACCCTCGTAGCGATCCCAGTAGCGCTTGGGGATGGTGTACGGGTCGTGGGGGTGGGTCATGGACACGGTGAGGCAGAACGGCCGACCATCGTTCTCGCGGACATGGTCGTAAAGGTACTGGCGGGCCTTGAATACCACTTCTTCGTCGAAATCCAGCTGGTTGGTACGCACGCAAGGGCCGGCCTGCAATACCGATGACATGTTGTGATACCAGCTTGCGCGCTCGTCCGGGGCATCCCAGTTAACTGCCCAGCCGTAGTCGGCGGGGTAGATGTCGCTGGTCAAGCGTTCTTCGTAGCCGTGCAACTGGTCCGGGCCGCAGAAATGCATCTTGCCCGACAGCGCGGTGCGGTAGCCGAGCCGGCGCAGGTAGTGGGCGTAGGTCGGGATATCGGCCGGGAAGTCGGCAGCGTTGTCGTAGGCGCCAATACGGCTGGGCAACTGGCCGCTTACCAGGGTAAAGCGCGAGGGTGCGCACAGCGGGCTGTTGCAGTAGGCCGAATCGAACACCACCGCCTGATCGGCCAGGCGGCTCAGGTGGGGCATCTGGATTGGTGAAGGGCCATATATCGGCAAGAGCGGCGCGGCCATCTGGTCGGCCATGATGAACAGGATATTCGGGCGCGTCATGGTTGGCTTCCATCGTTGAAGGTTATGCGAATAGCTTGCCTATCAAGATGCGACTGCAAGTAACATGGGTAAAGCCCATGGCGGGCAATGTCTGGGATTAGTTAAGCTTATGTTTGATCACCTGACCGACTTGTCGCTCGACGCACTGCGCGTTTTCGAGGCCGCTGCCCGCTTGCGTGGTTTCACGGCTGCGGCCCTGGAGTTGGGCACTACCCAGCCGGCGGTAAGCCAGCAGATCAAACGGCTGGAGGCTCGGTTGAACACGCGTCTGTTTGACCGTATCTACCGCGGCATCGCGCTGACCGATGCCGGGCAGGTATTGTTCGAGCAGGTTCATCAAGGCCTGCAGGCCATGGATGACGGCATTGCCCTGGCCAGCGGGCGCAGCCAGCGCGAGGTGCTGCAGGTGGCCACCGACTTTGCCTTCGCAGCGTTCTGGCTGATGCCGCGGTTGCAGCGGTTTCACGAGGCTTATCCACAGGTGGACGTTAGCCTGGTGACCGGTGAGCGCAGCCAGGGGATGCTGCGGCCGGACATCGATGTGGCGGTGTTGTTTGGGGATGGGCGGTTCCATCAAGGCGAGAGCCGCTGGCTGTTCGATGAAGAAGTATTCCCGGTCTGCAGCCCTCGACTGACTCGTGGCAAACCCTTGTCAGCCGTGGCTTTGCAACGTTTGCCACTGCTTCATCTGCGCGGCGAGCAGGCCAGCCGCTGGTTCGACTGGGCGGGGGTGTTTCGTGGCTTTGGCGTGGAAAGCCCGCCGCCGCCCGGGCAGCTACGGTTCGATAACTACACGCTGTTGGTCCAGGCGGCAATTGCCGGGCAAGGGGTGGCGATCGGCTGGCGGCATCTGGTCGATGGGCTGGTCGAGCAAGGGTTGCTGTGCCGGCCGCTGGAGGGGAGCTTGCGCTCGACGCGGGGGTATTACGTAGTGTTGCCGCCGCGCAAGCGGCGTGGGGCGCTGATCGAGCGGTTTGTGGGTTGGCTGGAAGATGAGCGGAATCAGTGATTGGGCCTGCTGCGCAGCCCATCGCCGGCAAGCCAGCTCCCACAGGTCCGTGGCAGGACTTGAGCTCGCGCAGTACCTGTAGGCCCCGGTGCTCTACGTCACGAAGTTCAGATGCTCGCCCCGATGCAGATCCAGCTCGAGCATATCGGCCATCCCCGCCGCCATTCGCTCCAGGTCCATGAGTGCCTGTGGCGCATTGATCAGCGTCCAGTGCAATGGGCTGCGTTGCAGCGCATCCACAACCTGGTCCACGCACTCACGTTCTGCTTCGGTGTACTTGCCCGGCGCATCCAGCACATCGAAATCGCCCACCAGCAGCACCCGGCGTATAGTCGTGCGAGAAAGCCCGGCCACCAACGCTTCGCTCATCTGCCCTTGCGCTGCAAGGTCACCCGGCGCCAGCGCCGACAACAGGGCAATCACCGCCGAGCCCCCTGCTGCGCCCTGCTCCGCCTGGTCGGCATCACCCAGCCCGCCTAGCTTGAAATGCAGGCCCGGGCGCGGCGCATGGCGGTTGAGGTCATCGACCACGGCAGTGACCTCGTGCTGACGTGACAGCAACTCGACCATCAGGGCACTGCCCAGGCTGCTTTGAGCCCCGAACAGCACCAGCTTGAACACTGGGGTTTCGGCATTTTTCACTGCATCACTCCCTTTGCGGGTGGGTGATGGTTTGACCGCAATCAGGAGACATCGTGCAGAGGATCAAGGGCTATCACGCCCACGTTTATTACGACGCATCGACTATCGAGCAAGCGCGTGAGCTGTGCGAGGAGGCGGCGCGGCTGTTCCCCGTGACCATGGGGCGCATGCATGAGAAGCCGGTAGGGCCGCACCCGGACTGGAGCTGCCAGCTGGCGTTCGGGCCGGAGGTGTTGGGGGTGGTATTGCCGTGGTTGGCGTTGTATCGCAAGGGGTTGGTGGTGTTTCTGCACCCGCTGACTGGGGATGAGCTGGCGGATCACCGCGATCATGCGATCTGGATGGGGGCTTTGCGGCCTTTGAAATTATCGGTTTTTGGCGGTTAGCGATGTGTTGGCTTCTTCGCGGACAAACCCGCGAAGAAGCCACACGGCTCAGCGCCGAGCGCCGCGCACGCCTTCAGCCAGCGCAGAGCACAGGCTCAATACATCGGCAACAGCCTGATCGGCGTCTTTGGCCTGGGCGATCTTGTCGACCAGCGCCGAACCTACCACCACGCCATCAGCCAGGCGCGCAATCGCTGCGGCCTGCTCTGGCGTGCGAATGCCGAAGCCAACGCTGATCGGCAGGTCGGTATGCCGACGCAGGCGGGCGATTGCTTCGGTGACGTGCTCGGTGGTTGCCGAGCCGGCGCCGGTCACGCCTGCCACCGACACGTAATAGACGAACCCCGAGCTGCGCTCCAGCACCCGTGGCAGGCGCACATCGTCGGTGGTCGGGGTGGTCAGGCGAATGAAGTCGATGCCAGCGGCCTGGGCCGGGGTAGCGAGCTCAGCATCGTGCTCCGGCGGCAGGTCGACGATGATCAGGCCATCGACACCCGCTTCTTTGGCTTCTGCGACGAATTTCTCTACGCCAAAGCGGTGGACCGGGTTGTAGTAACCCATCAGCACGATCGGTGTGGCCTGGTTGTCGACGCGGAATTCACGCACCATCTGCAGGGTCTTGGCCAGGTTCTGGCCTGCTTCCAGCGCACGCAGCGTGGCCAGCTGGATAGCTACGCCATCGGCCATCGGGTCGGTGAACGGCATGCCCAGTTCGATCACATCGGCACCGGCCGCCGGCAGGCCCTTGAGGATCTGCAGCGAGGCATCGTAGCCAGGGTCGCCGGCAGTGACGAAGGTGACCAGTGCGGAGCGGCCTTCGGCTTTCAGCTCGGCAAAGCGTTGTTCAAGACGGCTCATGCCTGTTTCTCCTGGGCGGCCATGTGGTTCATCACGGTTTGCATGTCTTTGTCGCCACGGCCTGACAGGCAGATGACCATCAGGTGGTCCTTGGGCAGGTTTGGCGCGCGCTTGATCGCTTCAGCCAGGGCGTGCGAGGTTTCCAGGGCCGGGATGATGCCTTCCAGGCGGCAGGTGGCGTGGAACGCGTCGAGGGCCTCATCGTCGGTGATGCTGACGTACTCCACACGCTTCACTTCATGCAGGTAGGCATGCTCGGGGCCGATGCCCGGGTAGTCGAGGCCGGCCGAAATCGAGTGGGCGTCAGTGATCTGGCCGTCACCGTCCTGCAGCAGGTAGGTGCGGTTGCCGTGCAGCACGCCGGGTACGCCACCGTTGAGGCTGGCCGCATGCTTGTCGGTGTGCACGCCATGGCCACCGGCTTCCACACCAATGATCTTGACGCTCTCGTCTTCGAGGAATTCGTGGAACAGGCCCATGGCATTGGAGCCACCGCCAACACAGGCAATCAGGCTGTCGGGCAGGCGGCCTTCCTTCTCTTGCAACTGGGCGCGGGTCTCTTTGCCGATGATCGACTGGAAATCGCGAACCATTGCAGGATACGGGTGCGGGCCGGCCACGGTACCGATCAGGTAGAAGGTGTCGTCGACGTTGGTGACCCAGTCGCGCAGGGCTTCGTTCATGGCGTCTTTCAATGTGCCGGTGCCGGCTGTAACCGGAACGATCTCGGCGCCCAGCAACTTCATGCGGAACACGTTGGCCTGCTGGCGCTCGATGTCGGTGGCACCCATGTAGATCACGCAGGGCAGCCCGAAGCGTGCGGCGACGGTGGCAGTGGCCACGCCGTGCATGCCGGCGCCGGTTTCGGCGATCAGGCGTTTTTTGCCCATGCGCTTGGCCAGCAGCACTTGGCCGATGCAGTTGTTCACCTTGTGCGCGCCGGTGTGGTTGAGCTCTTCACGTTTGAAGAAAATCTTGGCGCCGCCGCAATGCTCGGTCAAGCGCTCGGCGAAATACAGCGGGTTGGGGCGGCCGATGTAGTCGCGCTGGAAGTAGGCCAGTTCTTCGAGGAACTTGGGGTCGGCCTTGGCGGCTTCATATTCGCGGGCCAGATCCAGCACCAGCGGCATCAGGGTTTCGGCCACATAGCGGCCACCGAACGAGCCGAACAGGCCGTTGGCGTCGGGGCCGGGGCGGTATTGGGACTGGGTCATGGGGCGCTCCAGGGCGTAATGAATGAGTGATGGGCTTTACTCTAACCACGGCAAGCCCGGCTGAAAACCGATAAGATTGCGCAAACCTGTCAGGAAAACTCACACGTCAAATGGCCCACGACCTCCCTCCCCTGAACGCCCTGCGGGCCTTCGAAACCACCGCCAGGCTCAATAGCGTCAGCCAGGCTGCCGAAGCGCTGCATGTGACTCATGGCGCCGTGAGCCGGCAGATCAAGGTGCTGGAGGAACACCTGGGCGTGGCCTTGTTCGTCAAGGACGGGCGCGGCATCAAACTCACAGATGCCGGCGTCAGGCTGCGTGATGCCAGTGGTGAGGCGTTCGACAGGCTGCGCAGTGTCTGCGCCGAACTCAGCCGGGATGTCAGCGAGGCGCCATTCGTGCTGGGGTGCTCGGGTAGCCTGCTGGCGCGATGGTTCATTCCCCGGCTTGGGCGCCTGAAGGCGGATTTGCCAGAGCTGCGCCTGCATCTGTCAGCAGGGGAAGGCGACCTTGATCCGCGTCGGCCGGGGCTCGATGCGCTGCTGGTGTATGCCGAACCCCCTTGGCCTGCGGACATGCAGGTACATGTACTGGCCGAAGAGCGTATCGGGCCTGTGTTGAGCCCACACTTTACCGGTTTCGAGCGGTTGCGCAGTGCGCCCGCCGTGGCGCTGCTGGACGAAGCCTTGCTGCATACCACTTCACGCCCGCAGGCGTGGCCGACCTGGGCCGGACAACAGGGGTTGGACCCGGCTGCACTGCAGTATGGGCAGGCCTTCGAGCATTTGTATTACCTGCTGGAGGCGGCCGTGGCAGGGCTGGGGGTGGCTATCGCACCGCAGCCGCTGGTGGCGGATGACTTGCGTGCCGGGAGACTCAGCGCACCGTGGGGCTTTTCCCCTACTGCAGCGGCGCTGGCGCTGTGGGTGCCACGGCGCGCCGCAGACGGGCGCGCCGAGCAGCTGGCGCAGTGGCTGCGCCGCGAACTGGAGCGGCAGGCAGGTTAGTTGCGGCGGTATAACAGGTAGGCCGCGAGCAGGCCGAGCGCGCCGATGGCTACGCCAGCAGTGGTCACCGGGTGCTCCTGAGCATAATCACGGGTTGCGATACCGGTCTGGCGGGTGCGGGTCTTTACTTCCTCATAAGCATCGCTAAGCAGGCTGCGCGAGTGTTTCAACGCGCTTTCGGCGTTGCTGCGGATTGCCTTCACGGACTTCTGCGACTCCTCCGACGCATCATGCTTGAGGCTCTCCAGGCTCTTAAGGAGGCTTTCGATCTCCGCTTCCATGCTTTCCAGGGATGTTTTACGCAGCGAATTGCGGTGCATGGTGACTCTCCTTTGCAGTATGGACTGTATGGATTGCGACTGCGGCCCGGGGCGAAAGTGCGATCGAACTTTCGCCCAGCCTGACGGCTCGCAGGTAAACCAGGCCGGCACTGCTAGGCTCAATTTCACTGTCACCCAAGGAGAGCGCTCATGACCGATCATCACACCTACAAGAAGATCGAGCTGGTAGGTTCCTCGACCACCAGCATCGAAGACGCCATCAACAATGCGTTGGCCGAAGCGGCCAAGAGCATCAAGCATCTGGAATGGTTCGAAGTGGTCGACACCCGTGGCCACATCGAAGGTAACAAGGTGGCGCACTTTCAGGTCACGCTCAAAGTGGGCTTTCGCATCGCCAATAGCTGAAACAGGGTCGGGCTGGCAACGGCCGGCGTGATGGCGTTATACAGACAGGGGCGCCTTTGCCGGCGCCCTTTCCCATTTTCATCTGCACAAGGAAAGCGAGTGATGAAGAAACTGATTCTGGCGGTGGGCCTGATGATGCTGGCGGGTGGCGCGCTGGCGGCGGGCAAGCCTTGCGAGGAGCTCAAGGCCGAGATTGCCGCGAAGCTGGATGCCAAAGGTGTGAAGGGCTACACACTGGAGATCGTCAGTAAGGGCGATCCCGCTGGCAAGGTTGTGGGGAGCTGTGAAGGTGGCAGCAAGGAAATTGTCTACCGGCGTGGTTGAGCGCTGGCCCAACCGCCAGCAAGCCTGCCCCACTGCGTTTCCAATATCTCGCGGCCTTGGAGTTCCCAGTGGGAGCCGGCTTGCCGGCGATTGGGGCCTACTCAGATTTCAAGGCTTGCGCCAACAATTCATAAGACCTGATCCGGTCCTCATGCTCATACAGGTCGCAGGTAAAGATCAGTTCGTCCGCCCCGGTCTGCTCCAGTAGCACCTCGACCTTGGCCCTCACCTTCTGCGGGCTGCCGATCATCGCCAGGCCCAGGAAACTACCCACCGCATCGCGCTCATGTGGCAGCCACAACCCATCCATGCTCGGTACCGGCTTGCGCTGCATCAGGCTCTGCCCGCGTATCAGGGCAAGAATACGCTGGTACACCGAAGTGGCCAGGAACTCGGCCTTGTCGTCGGTTTCGGCCACCACCATCGGAATGCCCAGCATCACGTAAGGCTTGTCGAGCGTGGTAGAGGGCTTGAAATGGTCGCGGTAGATACGGATCGCCTCATGCATGTAGCGCGGCGCGAAGTGCGAGGCGAAGGCGTAGGGCATGCCGCGCATGCCGGCCAGCTGTGCGCTGAACAGGCTGGAGCCCAGCAGCCACATCGGCACCTCGGTGTCGTGGCCAGGTACGGCGATCACTTTTTGATCATCTGTGCGCGGGCCCAGGTAGCGCGACAATTCTTCGACATCGTCCGGGAAATCGTCGGCGCTGCCCGAACGCTCCCGGCGCAGGGCGCGTGCGGTCATCTGGTCGGAGCCCGGCGCACGGCCCAGGCCCAGATCGATACGCCCTGGATAAAGGCTGGCCAACGTGCCGAACTGCTCGGCGATCACCAAGGGGGCATGGTTGGGCAGCATGACGCCACCCGAGCCGACACGGATGGTTGAAGTACCCCCCGCCAGGTAACCGATCAGCACCGAGGTCGCGGAGCTGGCGATGCCGTCCATGTTGTGGTGTTCGGCAACCCAGAAGCGGTTGTAGCCAAAGCGCTCGACATGCTGGGCCAGGTCCAGCGAATTGCGCAACGCTTGCGCCGGGCCGGAGTCGGCCCGCACTGGCACCAGGTCGAGGGTGGAAATTTTCAGGTCACGCAGCTGCGTCATTGGAGCCTCCGCAAAAGTGATTGGCCGAAGGCCTTTTAAACTCTGTATGGGCACATTCGGAAGATTCAATGCTTGCGGTGCGATTGATCTGAACTTGCCGAAGGTGAGTAGCCTCTGAACCCATAGATACGTAACCGAGTGACCAGGAGGCATCATGAAAAAGACTGCATCGGCGATCTGGCAAGGTGGCCTGAAGGACGGCAAAGGCGTTATTTCGACTGAAAGCGGCGCGCTAAAGCAGAACCCCTATGGTTTCAACACCCGCTTCGAAGGCTCGCCCGGCACCAACCCAGAGGAGTTGATCGGCGCGGCCCATGCCGGCTGCTTCTCGATGGCGCTGTCGATGATGCTCGGCGAGGCGGGCCTGACGCCCGACCGTATCGATACGATCGCTGAAGTGACCCTGGAAAAACAGCCTGATGGCTTTGCCATCACTGCTGTGCACCTGGTGCTGAAGGCCAAGGTTCCTGGCGCGAGTGAAGCCCAGTTCCTTGACATTGCCAACAAGGCCAAAGCAGGCTGCCCGGTGTCCAAGGTGTTGAACGCGAAGATCAGCCTGGACGCCACCCTGGTGGGCTAAGCGGCGCAACAGCTTCGGTTTGCTGTAGTCTAAACAGCATCGGCAGCGCAGCTGCCCATCCAGGAGCCGTGCCATGATACGCGTCGCAATCGCCGTGTTGGCGTCTCTGTTGGCCACATCTGCCGTGGCGGCGGTCAAGCCGTGTGAGGAACTGAAGGCCGAGATCGAAGCCAAGATCCAGGCTCAGGGTGTGCCGTCGTACACGCTGGAGATCGTGCCCAACAGTGAGGTCAAGGATCAGAACATGATCGTTGGCAGCTGTGATGGCGGGACCAAAAAGATCATTTATCAGAAGAACGAATGATCGCCAATTGAAACCGGGGCTGGTAAGCAGCCCCCCGGTTTCAGGGAATGCAGAACACATTGCTGGGTTCGTTGACCACCACTGTGCGGTTGGCGTCGTACAGCAGCACCTGTGGTTCCATTACTGGTGCACGCGCCTCCAGGCGATAGCGTTCGCCTGCCTTGAAATCGTCAAAGCGCACGGTCAGGTAACAGGTCCGATCCCTGGGCTGGCTCATCATGCCGCCCCCGTAGATTTCATAATCGAAGCGCACCACCAGTTCGTGCTTGCCAGGTGTGACCTGGAAGTAACGGCCGTCCTCCAGGCGCTTGCCATCGAGCTTGTCCGCCATGATGACTCGGCCGGGCGTGATGGTGTAGAGGTCGACCCAGGCCTGCTTGGGGTCTACGGGGGGCAAGGGGCTGGCGCATGCCCCCAATGCACTGAGGGCCATCAGCATCATGGGCTGGCGCATGGCGAAACTCCCACTTGCGATTCACAAGTTACAAGCATAGCGCCGTTTGCGGGCTTCAGGTGCGTTGGCAGCCCGCCGGCAGGCCTTGGCTGAGCAGTTTCTGCTGGTGGTCATAGAGCTTGATCCAGGGCCGGAAGCCGATGCTGCCTGCTTGCAGTTGATAACGCTGGCCGGCGTTGAAGCCCTTGAAGGTCAGATTGAGCTGGCAGTCGCGCCACAACGGTTCCCCGACCGGGCCGATATTGCTGGGTGTGACCGGGAACTGGTAGCGGACGGTCAGCTCGTGGCTGCCGGGCTGAACCTCGAAATAGCGGGTGTCTGCCCAATCGCGCTCGTCCACCTGCACCGCGTGCAGCGAGGTTTCGTCGTGCGGGGTGAGATCGATCCATGCCTGGTTCGGGTCCGGGTCGGGCAGGGTCGAACAGGCAGACATCAGCAGCATTGAGCTGGCGATGAACAGTGCACGCATGGCGAAACTCCCCCTTGGCGAGATAGTCTTGGAGCGCATCGGCCGTGAGCGAATGGATAGCCCAAGATGGTCTGGTTTTTTCTTTTGAAGCGCTCAGGCCCTGGGCCACTCGACCGCGTTTTCAGCACTTTGGTTCCCGTGCTGGGCGCCTTTCTGCTCAGTGGTTGCAGCAGCCTTGCCTATTACGGCCAGTTGGCCGATGGCCAGTGGCAACTGTTGCGTGCACGTCAGCCGGTGGAGCGAGTACTCGCCGACCCGGCCACCAGCCCGCAGTTGCGGGCCCGTCTGCAACACGCCGAGCAGGCGCGGCTGTTCGCCAGCAAACGACTGGGCCTGCCGGACAACGGCAGCTATCGGGTGTATGCCGACCTTGGGCGGCCCTATGTGGTGTGGAATGTGTTTGCTACGCCTGAGCTCTCGCTGCAACCGGTGACGCACTGTTTCCCTGTTGCCGGTTGCGTCGCCTACCGCGGTTATTACCAGCAGGGCGCGGCCCGCGGCGCGGCGGCGGTGATGCGTCAGGCGGGCATGGATGTCTATGTGAGCGGTGTCGAGGCGTATTCGACGCTTGGCTGGTTCGACGACCCGATCCTGTCGTCGATGGTCGGCTGGGGTGATGAGCGCCTGGCCACGTTGATCTTCCACGAACTGGCGCATCAGCGCGTCTATGTGCAGGACGACACGGAGTTCAACGAGTCCTTCGCCACGTTCGTCGAGCAGGAAGGAACGCGGCAATGGCGCGCCGCCCGTGGGCTTGAAGCGACTCAGGGTGAGCAGAGCCTGCAGCGTGACCAGTTCATACGGCTGATTCTGGCCAGCCGCGAGCGGCTGCAGGCGCTCTATGCCGGGCCGCTGGATGATGCGCACAAACGTGCGGCCAAACAGGCAGAATTCGACCGGTTGAGGCGCGATTATCGCCAGGTTCGAGATAGCCAGTGGGCTGGGGACAAGCGTTATGACGCCTGGATGTATGGGCCGATGAGCAATGCCAAGCTATTGCCGTTTGGGCTGTATGACCAATGGGTGCCGGCGTTTGCGGCGGTGTTTCGCGAGGCTGGGGGGGATTGGGTACGCTTCTATCAGAAGGTAGAAGCGCTAGGACGGTTGCCGGCCGAACAGCGCAAGGCGGTGTTGGCTCGATTGGTGGCGAGTCAGTGAGCGCTGGGGCCGCTTAGCGGCCCATCGCCGGCAAGCCGGCCCTTACATACGCGCTCAGGCCTTGATGAACGCCTGATGCATCTCAGCCAAGGTGGCGTAGTGGAATTCAGGCGTGTGGGCCTTCAGTTCTTCTTCGCTGCCGAACCCATACCCCACTGCCACTGCCTGCAACCCATTGCTGCGCGCCCCGATCAGGTCGTGCTTGCGGTCGCCGATCATCAGGGTCTGCGCCGGGTCCAGCCCTTCCTCGTCCAGCAGGTGGCGAATCAGCTCGACCTTGTTGGTGCGGGTGCCGTCCAGTTCGCTGCCGTAAATCACCTTGAAGTGATGATCGAAGGCGAAGTGCCTGGCGATCTCACGGGCGAATTCCCAGGGCTTGGACGTCGCGATGTAAAGCGTGCGGCCCTGACCGTTCAGGGCCTGGAGCAGTTCCGGCACACCTTCGAAGACCAGGTTTTCGTAAAGGCCTGTGACACGGAAGCGTTCCCGGTAAAAATTCACCGCCTCCCACGCCTTGGCTTCATCGAAGCTGTAGAACTGCATGAAGGCCTGTAGCAGGGGTGGGCCGATGAAGTGCTCGAGGCGCGCCAGGTCCGGCTCGTCGATGCCCAGTTTGGCCAGAGCGTACTGGATCGAACGGGTAATGCCCAGGCGCGGGTCGGTCAGGGTGCCGTCAAGGTCGAAAAGGATATTCTGCTGGTGCATGGTGGTCTCGGTAGTCAGGTTCATTCCGGGCGGTCGTAGCCTTCGGCCAGGTGCTGGTCCTTGAGCTTCACGTAGTTACCGGCGCTGTAAGGGAAAAAGGCGCGTTCCTTGTCGGTCAGTGGCCGTGCCTGCTTTACCGGGCTGCCCACATACAGGTAGCCGCTCTCCAGGCGCTTGCCGGGCGGCACCAGGCTACCGGCACCGATGATCACCTCGTCTTCGACGATGGCGCCATCCATGATCGTGCTGCCCATGCCGACCAGAATGCGGTTGCCAAGGGTACAGCCATGCAGCATGACTTTGTGGCCGATGGTCACTTCGTCGCCGATGATCAGCGGGAAGCCGTCCGGGTTGAACGGGCCGGCGTGGGTAATGTGCAGCACACTGGCGTCCTGCACGCTGGTCCTTGCACCGATGCGGATGCGGTGCATGTCGCCGCGAATCACCGTCAAAGGCCATACAGAGCTGTCTTCACCGATTTCCACGTCACCCAGAACCACTGCCGAACGGTCGACGAAGGCCCGTGGCCCAACTTTCGGAGTGTGTTGCTGGAAGCTACGAATGGCCATGATAGGGTCTCTCATCTGTGCCGATAGGCAGGCTGCCTGCTGCGGTCGGCGTCGATTGTAATTAAGATGGGGCAGTGTTTCTTCTGCCAAGGTAGCCAAACCGTGAGTGCGAACAACCCGCTTCTGCAGTCTTATGATCTGCCGCCCTTCTCGGCGATCCGTGCCGAACACGTGCTGCCGGCGATCGAAGAGATCCTGGCCGATAACCGTAAAGCCATTGCCCAGATCCTCGAAAAGCAAGGCAAGAACCCCACCTGGGCCGGCCTGGTGCTGGCCATGGACGAGCTCAATGACCGCCTGGGCGCTGCCTGGAGCCCGGTCAGCCACCTCAATGCGGTGTGCAACAGCAAAGAGCTGCGTGAGGCCTACGAGTCCTGCCTGCCGGCGCTCAGTGCCTACTCTACCGAACTGGGCCAGAACCGTGCGCTGTTCGAGGCCTATGAGGCACTGGCCAACAGCCCTGAGGCCGCAGGTTTCGATGTGGCGCAAAAAACCATCCTCGAGCATGCACTGCGTGACTTCCGCCTGTCGGGCATCGACCTGCCACCCGCCCAGCAGCAGCGTTACGCCGAGGTGCAGAGCAAGCTCAGCGAGTTGGGCAGCCGTTTCTCCAACCAACTGCTCGACGCCACCCAGGCCTGGACCAAGCACGTTACCGACGAAGCCGCGCTTGCCGGCCTGACCGATTCGGCCAAGGCGCAGATGGCTGCTGCCGCCCAGGCCAAAGGCCTCGATGGCTGGCTGATCACCCTGGAATTCCCCAGCTACTATGCGGTGATGACCTACGCCAGTGACCGCGCCCTGCGTGAAGAGCTGTACGCGGCCTACTGCACCCGCGCCTCCGACCAGGGCCCGAATGCCGGCCAGTTCGACAACGGCCCGGTGATGCGCGAGATCCTCGACCTGCGCCAGGAACTGGCCGGGCTGCTGGGCTACAAGAACTACGCCGAGCTGAGCCTGGCCACCAAGATGGCTGAGTCCAGCGATCAGGTGCTGAGCTTCCTGCGCGACCTGGCCAAGCGTTCCAGGCCGTTTGCCGCCCAGGACCTGGCGCAGCTCAAGGCCTATGCCGCCGAGCAAGGTTGCCCCGAGCTGGCCAGTTGGGACGCCGGTTACTTCGGTGAGAAGCTGCGCGAGCAGCGCTACAGCGTGTCCCAGGAAACCCTGCGCGCCTACTTCCCGATCGACAAGGTGCTGTCCGGCCTGTTCAGCATCGTCCAGCGCCTGTACGGCATCGAAATCGCCGAGCTCAAGGGTTTCGACAGCTGGCACCCGGACGTACGCCTGTTCGAAATCAAGGAAAACGGCCAGCACGTCGGCCGCTTCTTCTTCGACCTCTATGCCCGCGCCAACAAGCGTGGCGGTGCCTGGATGGATGGTGCCCGCGACCGTCGCCGTACCGCTGGTGGTGAGCTGCAAAGCCCGGTGGCCAATCTGGTGTGCAACTTCACGCCCGCTGCGCCTGGCAAGCCTGCGTTGCTGACCCACGACGAAGTCACGACCCTGTTCCACGAATTCGGCCACGGCCTGCACCACCTGCTGACCCGTATCGAGCATGCTGGCGTGTCTGGCATCAATGGCGTGGCTTGGGATGCGGTCGAGTTGCCGAGCCAGTTCATGGAAAACTGGTGCTGGGAGCCGGAAGGCCTGGCACTGATCTCCGGCCATTACGAAACGGGGGCTGCCCTGCCCCAGGACCTGCTGGACAAGATGCTGGCGGCGAAGAACTTCCAGTCCGGCATGATGATGGTGCGCCAGCTGGAGTTCTCGCTGTTCGACTTCGAGCTGCACGCCAGCCACGGCGACGGCCGCAGTGTGCTGCAGGTGCTTGAAGGCGTGCGCGACGAGGTGACGGTCATGCGCCCACCGGCGTACAACCGCTTCCCGAACAGCTTTGCGCACATCTTCGCTGGCGGTTACGCGGCGGGCTACTACAGCTACAAATGGGCCGAAGTACTGTCGGCTGATGCCTTCTCACGGTTCGAGGAAGAAGGCGTGCTCAACGCCGAGACAGGCCGCGCCTTCCGCGAGGCCATTCTGGCCCGTGGCGGTTCGCGCGAGCCGATGGTGCTGTTCGTCGACTTCCGTGGCCGTGAGCCTTCCATCGATGCATTGCTGCGCCACTGTGGGCTGAGTGAGGGCGCGGCGGCATGAGCGAGGTAGCTGTGAACAAAACCAAGAAGCGCTTCATCGCCGGGGCGGTCTGCCCGGCGTGCAGTGAGCCGGACAAGCTGATGATGTGGAGCGAAGACGACGTGCCGCACCGTGAGTGCGTAGCCTGTGGCTTCACCGACACCTTGAATGAACAGGGCCTGTCGGTACCCAAGGAACTTGGGACGCGGGTCAACCACCTGGCGCCCAAGGCGGCGCCGGCCAAGGTGCAGACGGTGCAGTTCTTCCCCAACCCGAAGCTCAAGAAACCGGCCGAGTAAGGCCTGCCCGCCTGCGTCGGGGTGGTAGATATTCAAGCCTCTACCGCTCCGCCAGGCAGGCATGCTCGCCCGCTCATGAACCTGAGCAAGGCGATGCACCATGAACAATCCCCTCCTGCAAAGCAGCAACGCCCCTATTGATTTCCCTTCGATAACCCTGCAAAACATGGCCGCTGCTTTCGACCATGTGCTTTCGGCGCATGAGCAAGGTATCGCGCGCATCATCGAACGACAGCAGGCACAGCCCACCTGGGACGACCTGGTGCTCGCCGTGGATGAGCTGGACGCGCAGTTGTCGGGCACGTTGTATACCGTCATCCCGCTCGTGGGCCGGGACCAGGACTGGGCCGAATCCATTCTGGGGTTCTATGGCAGAACAGTTGCGCGTTTCGAGCAGAAAGATACCGACAGCAGGCTGCATGCCTTGTATGAACGGTTGGCGCGCAGTGACATCGGCATCAACCTGGCCGCGATGAAGCGCGCTACCTTGCGCTGGCATCTCGACAGGTTTGCAACCAGTGGCGCAGCGTTGGACGAACACGACAAAGCCCGCCTCGCCGAGCTGCAAGCGCAGATCGGTACGTTGCGGGAGGCCTTTGTGCGCGATATCGACCGGCCGGGGTTGCTGATCGAGGACGAGGCCGAACTGATTGGTCTTTCGCAACGGTTGCGAGATGAGCTGGCCGCCCGGGCCAGCGAGGCTGGCTTGCAAGGTTGGCTGGTTGCCTGTGAAAGCGCCCCAACCGAGGCGGTGCTTCGGCAAGCGAAGCACCGCCCCCTGCGCGAAAAGCTCTACCGCGCCTTCCACACCCGTGGGGTCGATAATGACCTGCAGGAGGACAACGGTACGCGTTTGCAGCGTTTGGCCGAACTGCTGGATGACAAAGCCCGCCTGCTCGGCTTTGCCAGCCACCTCGAGCTGAGCCTGAGTACCAAAAGTGCCGGCTCGGTCAGCGCTGTTCGGGGTTTTCTGCAAACCCTCGCAGCCAGCGTACGACCCGCCCTGCAACGATGGCGTGAGGGCGTTGGGCAGAAGGCGCTCGTGCAGGGCCTCACGCGCGTGCAGCCTTGGGATGTCATTCACCTGCAGGCATTGCCGGCGCATGCGCAACCGAGTGAGGTGTTTCGCGAGCACTTCCCCTTGAGTGCCGTGGTCACTGCACTGGCCCGGCTGGCGCAGCAGCTGTTTGGGCTTGAGCTGCGTCCAGCCCGAATGCCTGCCTGGGATGCCAGCGTGCAGACCTTCGAAGTCTGGCAAGACCAAGCGCCTATCGGCCTGTTCTATCTGGACGCCGTGCAACACGCCGGGAAACAGGCTGACGCCGTGTTCACCACGTACGTGCGCAACCGGCGTATTGATGCCGAGGGTATCTACCATGCAGCGGTGGTGGTGGTTAACAGTGACATCCCCGCAGCGTTGGGCGAGAGTGAGCCGCTTTTGGACCACCTGGCATTGCGCAAGCTTTATCACGAGTTTGGCCATGCCTTGCATCACTTGCTGGTCCGCACCAGCAACAATGTCATGTCCAATGTTTCGGAGCTGGGCACCGATGGCATGGAACTGTTCGGCAAGTTGGTGGAGCGCTGGGTGTGGGATGCAGGCTACCTGGCCAGCATCGCCGTGCCGGACCAGTCTGGCAGTAGACTGAGCACGGCTGGCGCTGCAGCGTACCTGAAACAGTTCAAGCAGCAGGGGATCGAGGAAATTGGCCGCGACCTGAGCCTGGCGCTGTTCGACCTGGACCTGCACGGCACGCCGTATGACGGCAGAACGCTCGAGCAGCGGCTCGACGATGCCCGGGAGCGATGCGGCTATTGGCCATTGGCAGATTTCGAGCACCCCGCGCATGCCTTCGACCATCTGGTCAGCGGATACGATGCTGGCTATTACGCTTACCTGTGGGCCGATGTGCACGCGTTTGACCTGTTTACCCGTTTTGAAACGAACGGTTTGCTTGACCGCGCAACGGGCCAGGCGCTTGCGCAGGCATTGTTCGAGCCCGGCGCTTCGCGGCCACTGCGCGAGGGCCTTGAAGCCTTCCTTGGGCGCGCCCCAAGCCATGCCCCCTACCTGAGTTGGCACGGGCTGGCCTGACCGGAGGTGCTGGCAAGATGAGCCTTGCCCCTATACTGTTCATATATACAGCATAGGGCTTGGCGATGAATCCTCCAGCACCACAGAAAGGCCGTGGGACGGCGCATAATCCACACAACCGCTTCGCCCCGAGCCATTCGGTGGCTGAGGATGACGGCTGGCATCAGGAGGTTCCATTGACCCAAGGCACCGAGGTGCGGGTTGAAACGGCCAAGACGATCATCAGCCGCAACACCTCACCCGACCTGCCCTTCGATCGCTCCATCAATCCCTACCGAGGCTGCGAGCATGGTTGCATCTACTGCTATGCCCGCCCCTCGCACGCCTATTGGGACTTGTCCCCAGGGCTGGATTTCGAAACCAAACTGATCGCCAAGACCAATGCCGCCGAGGTGCTTGCCGAGCAACTCAGCAAGCCGGGCTATGTGTGCGCCCCCATCAACCTGGGTGCCAACACAGACCCCTACCAGCCGATCGAACGTGAGCACCTATTGACCCGGCGCTTGCTGGAAGTGTTGTTGCGTTTTCGCCACCCGGTGACCATCGTCACCAAAGGTTCGCTGGTATTGCGTGACCTGGATTTGCTGGCCGAAATGGCCAGCCAGCGGTTGGTGCGGGTGATGATCAGCCTGACCACGCTGGACGACGGCCTCAAGCGGGTGCTCGAGCCGCGTGCGGCCTCGCCCAAGGCCAGGTTGCGGGCAATCCGGGTGCTGCGCGAGGCGGGTGTGCCGGTGGGCGTGTTGTGTTCGCCGATGATTCCCATGATCAACGACAGCGAACTGGAGCACCTTTTGGACGCCGCCAAGGAGGCTGGCGCGCAGAACGCAGCCTACATGATGTTGCGCCTGCCGCTGGAAGTGGCACCGCTGTTCGAGCAGTGGCTGCAGGACCATTACCCGCAGCGCGCCAGCCATGTGTTGAGCCTGATTCGCCAGAGCCGGGGTGGCGAGCTGTATGACAGCCGCTTCGGTGCGCGCATGCGTGGTGAGGGTATTTTCGCAGAGCTGCTGGCGCAACGCTTTGCCAAGGCCATGCGCAAGCTGGGCATGGAGGGGCGGGAGGGGCAAATGCTGGATTGTTCGGCGTTCTGTCCCCCCGGTGGGCAAATGGCATTGTTTTGACCCTCAATGCAACTAATCCAAGCACATAATCTTATTCAGGGCTCTTGGCATTTGATGTGTTTTTGCTATTATTCAATTCCCGCCTTATCTATCTGGAACACCCGTTCTAGAGCCTCCGAATTAAGTTTCAGTTAAGTTTTCCCCGCTAGCGTAGGAAACCAGTCCACGAAGACTGTGATCTATGGCCTGTGCGTGTCATCTAATTCCTCGCATAGCCAGAATCTTTCACCGGTAAAATGGATTTACCAACTCACCGTCAAGAGGATGAATCATGCCCGTCAAGGACCCATCCAAGGTCGTTCCGCAGGCCCCCGCGGAGAGCGCCGATGCCGCCCTCAAGCACATCGTCGACGGCTTCCTGCGTTTCCACCATGACGTCTTCCCCGAGCAGCAAGAGCTGTTCAAGAAGCTCGCCACCGCGCAAACGCCGCGCGCCATGTTCATCACCTGTGCCGACTCGCGCATCGTCCCCGAGCTGATCACCCAGAGCTCGCCAGGCGACCTGTTCGTGACCCGTAACGTTGGCAACGTGGTACCGCCGTATGGCCAGATGAACGGCGGCGTTTCCAGCGCCATCGAGTACGCCGTGTCGGCGCTGGGCGTGCACCACATCATCATCTGTGGCCACTCCGACTGCGGCGCGATGCGTGCGGTACTCAACCCGCAATCGCTGGCCAAGATGCCGACCGTTTCCGCCTGGCTGCGTCATGCCGAAGTGGCACGCACCGTGGTCGAGAACAACTGCTCCTGCGGCAGCGAGCATGAAACCATGCAGGTGCTGACCCGCGAAAACGTCATTGCCCAGTTGCACCACCTGCGCACCCACCCGTCGGTGGCGTCGCGCCTTGCGGCTGGCGAGCTGTACATCCATGGTTGGGTCTATGACATCGAGACCAGCCGGATCGAAGCCTACGATGCCGCCAGCGACAGCTTCATGCCCCTGGCCGCCGGTGAGCCGGTGCCCTGCGCGACTCCGAGAGGCCGCTACTAAGCGACCCATCCACCGCTAGAACCTTGATAGCCGGCTGCACCCCGCAGGGGTGTGGCGCGGCCTTCGGCTGCCTTGAATTCCCTGACTGCCCTGCCGGCATGCTCGCTGGCGGCCCGCGCCTGCGCGTTTGTCAGGGGCCAAACGTGCCCATGGCCAGAGGAAAGGCCATGTGACAGAGAAAGGAGAAACACGGTGAACATTACACAGTTGAAAGCGGCCTTGCCGCGAGAGTTGCTGGCGTCGGTTGTGGTCTTCCTGGTGGCCCTGCCCTTGTGCATGGGCATTGCGATCGCTTCGGGCATGCCTCCTGCCAAAGGCCTGATAACCGGCATCATCGGCGGTATCGTGGTGGGCTTTCTGGCCGGTTCGCCACTGCAGGTCAGTGGCCCTGCCGCGGGCTTGGCCGTGCTGGTGTTCGAACTGGTGCGCCAACACGGCGTTGCCATGCTCGGGCCGATCCTGCTGCTGGCGGGGGTGTTGCAATTGCTGGCCGGGCGTTTGCGCCTGGGCTGCTGGTTCCGCGTCACCGCCCCGGCGGTGGTGTACGGCATGCTGGCAGGTATCGGTGTGCTGATCGTGCTGTCACAGGTGCATGTGATGTTCGACACCGCGCCGCAACCTTCGGGCTTGCAGAACCTGATCGGGTTCCCCGCTACAGTGGCTAGCGCCCTGCCCTTTGAAAGTGCCGGCAGTGGCTGGCAGGCCGGCCTGCTCGGTGTGGGGACCATCGCCGTGATGTGGGGTTGGGAACGCTTGCGGCCACAGCGGCTGCGGTTCGTACCTGGGGCCTTGCTCGGTGTGGCGGGCATGACGTTGGTCAGCATGTGGCTGGCACTGCCCGTCAATCGCGTGCAAGTGCCGGCAGACTTGACCGAGGCCATCGACTGGCTGCGCCCCGAGGATTTGCTGCAACTGGCTGATCCGACCTTGCTGGTGGCCGCCTTCGCCCTGGCTTTCATCGCCAGTGCCGAAACGCTGTTGTCTGCCGCGGCGGTGGACCGCATGCACAGCGGCCAGCGCTCGGACTTCGACCGTGAACTTTCCGCGCAGGGTATCGGCAACATGCTATGCGGTGTATTGGGCGCGCTGCCGATGACCGGAGTGATCGTCCGCAGTTCGGCCAATGTGCAGGCAGGCGCGCAAACCCGTGCATCGGCGATCCTCCACGGCTTGTGGCTGTTGGCTTTCGTGGTGGTCTTGAGCAGTGTGCTGCAGCAGATCCCGGTGGCAAGCCTGGCGGGCGTGCTGGTTTACACCGGTATCAAGTTGGTGGACTTCAAGGCCTTTCGTGGGCTTGGCCGCTACGGTCGCATGCCCATGTTCACCTATGCAGCTACCGCGCTGGCGATCATCTTCACGGATCTGCTGACCGGTGTACTGCTGGGCTTTGCCCTGACGCTGCTGAAGCTGGCACTCAAAGCGGCCCGCCTGAAGATCAACCTGCTCAGCCTGGACCGGCCGGGGCACATGGAGCTGCGGCTCACCGGCGCCGCCACCTTTCTCAAGGTGCCGGCACTGACCCAGGTGCTGGAAACGGTGCCCCCTGGCACTCAGCTGCACGTACCTCTGGCCAACCTCAGTTACATCGACCACTCGGTACTGGAGTTACTGGAAGATTGGGGGCGTACACAGCGCAGCGCCGGATCACGCCTGCTCATAGAGCCGCGTGGGCTCAAGCGGCGTATCGAAGGGGGCTTGCGCACTGCGGCAGAGTGTTGAGGTCAGTCTTCCTCGACGACACGGATGGAGGGCGAGCCGGGCCAGGTACCGTACAGGTTGATGGTCCGGCTGCCGCCAACCCACTGGCTGAGGGGCGTCGCCCAGTGCCGCTTCAACGTTTGATTGGCGCCCAGGTTGACGAATTCGGCGCTGAAGTCGAGATTCCTGGCGCCGAGCGGAATGGTGAAGTTATGCGACAGGCCGCCGGAAATGGTCATCGGGCCAACCGTGGTGCGGCGTTCACCTGGCCGATCATAGGCAATCGATACCTTGGTGATGTAGGTGGTGGCGGAAGTGGCCTTGCTGTCGACATGCAGTTGCAAGCTGCCAACTTTGCGCACCCAGATCGGAATGATCATTCTGTCGGGGCCAAAAGAGGCAAAGCTGTAGGCCACAGGCAGCGGGATGGTCGCAACCTGGCCATCTTGCGCAGGCAGCGTGTGCGATTCCACCGAAGCGGTATCGCGGATGGAAATGAACGTTGCCCCACCTTTGCCTGAAATACCGTCTTCGCCCAGCAAGGTGTTCAGGCCGCTGGCTGAACCCGAAAGGGCGAATTTGGCATTCTTGCTCTTGGCCCCGGCATTCACGCCGCTACTGGCCAGAATGACGCTCGTTACCACGCCAAAACCTTCTGCAATCCTGCCATTGCTGGCCATGCCGACTTTCTCGGCCTGTGCATATAGCCAATCGTACTGGTCGTGGATCAAGGCCAGGTCACTCAGACGTTGCTCACCATGAAGGGCAAACTCCGAAGCGATCGACTCCTCTTTACCGAAGTTCCACTCTAGCGTCAGGTCTGGCTTGACCTGAGCGCCGGTGGCAGGGTCGATCACCGTCCCTGAAACATTGGCCTTGGTCTCCCTGCGTGATACGTCCTTGGAGCTGATGGCCCAGCGGCGCCCTTGCTGAACATTGGAAATCTGCACGGTGGGCAACGCTTCGTTGACCAGGGTGAAATCGCCGGAAGCCGGGTCGATGATGCCCACTGCACCGGGTTTGATGACCGGGTTGAGGGCCCAGTTGCCCCAAAGGGTGGAGCGGCTGCCGCGTAACAGGTCCGTGTAGAGCCTGTTCCATTTGATGCTCATGGTTCTTCCTCGCCTTGTTAGGTCAATGCCTACCCGATAGGGGGGGGCGGGAAGAATCTATCTGTGCGCGGTACAGCCGATCAGTTGGAGCCTGTTCCCATGGGGCTGCTGGCAGCGCTCAGGCCGGCTGGCCCAGTTCGACACCCAGCTGGCGCGACAGGCATGGCCAGCGTTTCCAGGCCTCGCCAGTCTTCGGGCTGCTCAAGGTTTCCCGGTAGGCTTCTACGGATTCGGTAGCAAAGCTTTCCTCGTTGAGCATTTCATCCACCGAATGGTGCACCACCTCATCGAGCTGGTTGGCGAAGGTCTCTCCGATCAGTTGATGGGCAATCAAGTTGGCCATGGTGGTATCGAATGGGATCAGTGGTTGCTGGAAGTGGCGGATATAAAGGTCGTTCACCTCCTCCACCAGACGGTGCGCCAGGTAGGCTTCATCCAGCAGGCAGTCCAGGCCCACGTGCCCTTGCATCACGCTCGGCGGCTGCAGGAAATAGGCTTCGGCGATCTTCAGTACAGGTTTGATCTGCGACTCGATACCGGCCTCGAGCGCCACCGCGTGGGCAGCCTCCAGCAACTCCGGCACCTGGTCGATATAGGCGCTGACGAAGCGCGCCAAAGTACCCTGGGCGTCCTGCTCAGGCAGTTGGATCGAGGGGTGCAGATGGGGCAGTTGCAGCTCGAGACGCTCTTTCAGTTGGCCGGTATGGCGTTCGTGATCGTGGGCTTGGCTTATTTGCTCGCGTACAGCAGCGATGTTCATGACAACTCCAGGGACAATACGTTTCAAACGGAAGACACTAAATTAGCTCGGTATACAGAATACCTAAGACGCATTTGTTATAAATCGCGCAAACGTGTGCGCTGTTGGGTATATGCAGATGCCACCATTATGCCACTTAGCGTCTAGAGCAGGCCTTGCAGGCGATTTCGCGATTTCATGAAGATCATTTCACCTGCGTCGTTGCGTGCCATTGGTCGCTGTCTATACTCGGGTTGAACGTGATTCGCTGATGAGGCCCGACTGCTTTTCGCAGGGGCTCGGTCGTCGAAGCCAGGCAGTCTTGACCGCCGTTCCCTCTTGCCGCAGGCCACGCCTCCGGGACAACAAGAATTAGAAGGGGAACCCGCAATGATGCGACATCCACCAGTCTGGATGGGCCTCCTGTTGTGGTTGGTTTTAGGTCAGGCCAACGCCGCCTGGACCGTGAACATGGCGCCGGGGGCGACGGAAGTCTCCAACGCCGTGTTCGACCTGCACATGACCATCTTCTGGATCTGCGTGATCATCGGCGTCGTGGTGTTCGGCGCGATGTTCTGGTCCATGGTCATCCACCGCCGTTCCACCGGCCAGCAAGCTGCGCATTTTCACGAGCACACCTGGGTGGAAATCCTGTGGACCGTGGTCCCCTTGCTCATCCTGGTGGCCATGGCCATCCCCGCCACCAAGACCCTGATCGATATCTACGACGCCAGCGAATCGGACATTGATATCCAGGTTACGGGCTACCAGTGGAAATGGCACTACAAATACCTGGGCCAGGACGTGGAGTTTTTCAGCAACCTGGCCACCCCTGCCGACCAGATCCAGAACAAGGCGCCCAAGGATGAGCACTACCTGCTTGAGGTCGACCAGCCGCTGGTGCTGCCGGTAGGGGCGAAAGTGCGCTTTCTGGTGACGGCCGCCGACGTGATCCATTCCTGGTGGGTACCGGCTTTCGCGGTCAAGCGTGACGCCATCCCAGGCTTTGTCAATGAAGCCTGGACGCGCGTCGAGAAGCCCGGCATCTATCGCGGCCAATGCACCGAACTGTGTGGCAAGGACCACGGTTTCATGCCGGTGGTGGTGGAGGTCAAGTCCAAGGCCGACTACGACACCTGGCTCGGCGAGCGCAAGGCCGAGGCGGCCAAACTCAAGGAGCTGACCAGCAAGGAATGGACCCTTGAAGAGTTGGTCGCGCGCGGCGACAAGGTTTACCACACCACCTGCGTGGCCTGTCACCAGGCAGAAGGCCAGGGCCTGCCGCCGATGTTCCCGGCTCTCAAGGGCTCGAAGATCGCCACCGGCCCCATAGATGCCCACTTGAACATCGTCTTCCACGGCAAGCCCGGTACCTCCATGGCGGCCTTCGGCAAGCAACTGTCTGAAGTCGATATCGCCGCCGTGGTCACCTACGAGCGCAACGCCTGGGGCAATGACAAAGGCGACATGGTCACACCGAAGGACGTGCTGGCGCTCAAGCAGGCACAAGCGCAATGAACCGGGTTACTCGCGGCAGTCAGTGGGCTGCAGGAGACAGGACATGAGTGCAGTGATCGACGACCACGCCCACGGCCATGAGCATGCCCACGGCCCGGCAAAGGGCTTGATGCGCTGGGTGCTGACCACCAACCACAAGGATATCGGCACGATGTACCTGTGGTTCAGCTTCATCATGTTCCTTCTTGGCGGCTCGTTCGCCATGGTGATACGCGCCGAACTGTTCCAGCCCGGGCTGCAGATCGTCGAGCCGGCATTTTTCAACCAGATGACCACCATGCACGGCCTGATCATGGTGTTCGGCGCAGTGATGCCGGCCTTCGTCGGCTTGGCCAACTGGATGATCCCGCTGATGATCGGCGCGCCGGACATGGCCCTCCCGCGGATGAACAACTTCAGTTTCTGGCTGCTGCCGGCAGCGTTTCTGATGCTGGTATCGACCCTGTTCAGCCCTGGTGGCGGGCCGAACTTTGGCTGGACCTTCTACGCCCCGCTATCGACCACCTATGCCCCCGCCAGCGTGACCTTCTTCATCTTTGCCATCCACTTGATGGGTATCAGTTCGATCATGGGGGCCATCAACGTCATCGCCACCATTCTCAACCTGCGCGCACCGGGCATGACCCTGATGAAAATGCCGCTGTTCGTCTGGACCTGGCTGATCACGGCCTTCCTGCTGATCGCGGTGATGCCGGTGCTGGCCGGTGTGGTGACCATGATGCTGATGGATATCCACTTTGGCACCAGCTTCTTCAGCGCCGCCGGTGGCGGTGACCCGGTGCTGTTCCAGCATGTGTTCTGGTTCTTCGGCCACCCAGAGGTGTACATCATGATCTTGCCGGCCTTCGGCGCGGTCAGCTCGATCATCCCGGCGTTCTCGCGCAAGCCGCTGTTCGGCTACACCTCGATGGTCTATGCCACGGGTGCGATCGCATTCCTGTCGTTCATCGTCTGGGCGCACCACATGTTCGTGGTCGGCATCCCGGTGGTGGGTGAGTTGTTCTTCATGTACGCGACCATGCTCATTGCCGTGCCCACCGGGGTGAAGGTGTTCAACTGGGTCAGCACCATGTGGGAAGGCTCGCTGACCTTCGAGACGCCGATGCTGTTCGCCATCGCCTTCGTCATATTGTTCACCATCGGTGGGTTCTCCGGGCTGATGCTGGCCATCGCGCCGGCAGACTTCCAGTACCACGACACCTACTTCGTGGTGGCGCACTTCCATTACGTGCTGGTGCCTGGGGCGATCTTCGGCATCTTCGCCTCGGCCTATTACTGGCTGCCGAAGTGGACCGGCCACATGTACGACGAAACCCTCGGCAAGCTGCATTTCTGGCTGTCGTTCATCGGCATGAACCTGGCCTTCTTCCCCATGCACTTCGTTGGCCTGGCCGGCATGCCGCGGCGCATTCCTGACTACAACCTGCAGTTCGCCGACTTCAACATGGTGTCATCGGTCGGTGCGTTCATGTTTGGTGCCACGCAGATCTTCTTCCTGTTCATCGTCATCAAGTGCATTCGCGGCGGCGCGCCGGCCCCGGCCAAACCCTGGGATGGTGCAGAGGGCCTTGAGTGGTCGGTCCCTTCGCCGGCGCCGTATCACACCTTCCAGACGCCACCGGATGTGAAATAGGTAACCGCCCATGACCGGCCAACCGCTCAAACGTCTGGTGCTGCGCCTGCTGATGCTGACGGTGGTGATGTTCGCCTTCGGCTTTGCCCTGGTGCCGATCTACGACGTCATGTGCAGGGCCTTCGGCATCAATGGCAAGACCGGCGGGCAGTATGAGGGTAGCCAGGTCAGCGATCCGACGCGTTCGGTGCGGGTGCAGTTCATGTCGACCAATGCCGGCGACATGGTCTGGGACTTCTATGCCACTGCCGACCAGCTCGCGGTCAACCCGGGGGCCGTCAACCAGATGATCTTCGTGGCTCACAACACCACTGACCGGCCGATGAGCGCCCAGGCCGTACCCAGCATCACACCGGCCGAGGCCGCGGCGTATTTCCACAAGACCGAGTGCTTCTGCTTTACCCAGCAGGTGCTGCAGCCCGGCGAACGTATCGAGATGCCTGTGCGCTTCATCGTCGACCGGGACCTGCCGGCCAGCGTGAAGCACCTGACACTGGCCTACACCTTGTTCGACATCACCGCTCGCCACCCGCCGGTCGCGCATGTCGCGCCCCAGGACGTTCAGGGCGCCCGTTAAGGGAAGGAGAACAGCAATGGCAAGTCATGACCACTACTACGTCCCTGCGCAGAGCAAGTGGCCGATCATTGCCACCATCGGCATGTTCGTCACGGTGTACGGCCTTGGCACGTGGTTCAACGACCTCAAGGCTGGCCACCCTGACTCCCATGGGCCGCTGATTTTCTTCGTCGGTGCCCTGCTGCTGGCCTACATGCTGTTCGGCTGGTTCGGGGCGGTGGTTAAGGAAAGCCACGCCGGGCTGTATAGCGCGCAGCTGGACCGCTCGTTCCGCTGGGGCATGAGCTGGTTCATCTTCTCCGAGGTGATGTTCTTCCTGGCCTTCTTTGGCGCGTTGTTCTACGTGCGGGTACTGGCCGGGCCATGGCTCGGTGGTGAAGGCGACAAGGGGGTCGCACACATGCTGTGGCCCAGTTTCGAATTCACCTGGCCCCTGCTCAATACCCCGGACCCCAAGCTGTTCCCGCCGGCCAAGGACGTCATCGACCCTTGGCACCTGCCTTTGATCAACACCATTTTGCTGGTCAGTTCGAGCGTGACCATCACCATCGCCCACCATGCACTGCGACGTGACCACCGTGGGGCGCTGAAGCTGTGGATGGCAATCACCATCCTGCTGGGGTTGAGCTTCATCGCGCTGCAGGCCTACGAATACTTCGAGGCCTACACCAAGTTGGGCCTGACGCTGGGCTCGGGGATCTACGGCGCAACCTTCTTCATGCTCACAGGCTTCCACGGTGCCCACGTTACCTTGGGCACGATCATTTTGATCGTCATGTTCGTGCGCATCCTGCGTGGGCACTTCAACCCGGACAAACACTTCGGCTTCGAGGCGGCAAGCTGGTATTGGCACTTCGTCGATGTGGTGTGGGTCGGTTTGTTCATCTTTGTATATGTGCTGTGAAGGGCGACGCAGCCCTTGTAGGAGCGGCCTTGTGTCGCGAAAGGGCCGCAGCGCGGACCCTGGATGTCGGCTCAAACGCATAAAGTGCCGGGGCTGCTCTGCACCCCTTTCGCGACACAAGTGGCGCAGAGAAGCTTAAAAAGGAGCGTGGGAGACCAACTGGCCACTGATGAGGCCATAAGCAACCAAGGCGATGGTCAGGCAGGCCAAGGTGACACGCACGGTCAGTGCCTTGAGCAGGCGGGTCGAGTTCTCATCGTCCTTGACCAGAAACACCAGGCCGCTGAACAGGCTGGCAATGGTGGCCAACAGCATCATGACAATCGCGGCCTTGAGCATGGCGTTTCTCCGGGGGGATGCGGTGATGTGGATAAGTATAGCGAGGCGCCCGTGAGGCCGTTTCGCCCGGGCTGGGTACCCACCCTGGTAGTGCTTGCGCTGCTGCCGGGGTTGATTGCCCTTGGCTGCTGGCAATTGGGCCGAGCCGACGAAAAGCGCGCATTGCTGGCCAACCATGCCGAGCGCAGCGTCGACGCGCCGCTTTCCGCGGCCCAGTTGCAGTTGAGCAACGATACCGCCTTCCGCCGTGTGCACCTCTACGGCCGCTTCGATGCCGAGCACAGCATGCTGCTGGACAATCGCATGCGCGACGGCCAGGCAGGCGTCGAGTTGCTGCAGCCCTTTCTCGACCAGCCCAGCGGCTTGTGGCTGTTGGTCAACCGTGGGTGGTTGCCCTGGCCCGACCGCCGCGTACCGGTGCCCTTCGACACCCCTGCGCAGGCTCTGGCCCTGGATGCCTCGGTATACGTAGCACCCGGCAGCACCTTTCAACTACACCCCGACCCCGTTGGGGGCCAGTGGCCGCACCTGCTGACGGCCGTGAACCCTGCACAACTGTGGCAACAGCTCCAGCGCGAAGGATTTGCCCATGAGCTGCGCCTGCAGCCCGGCCCGGCGGCTTACCGCCTGGACTGGCCAGTGGTGGCCATGGGGCCGGAGAAACACTTGGGCTATGCCGTGCAGTGGTTCGCCCTGGCCACCGCCCTGGTGCTGCTCTACCTCTACTTTGGCTGGCACAACAAAAAGGAGAACCGCCATGGCCGCCACCACCACTCCACTGGACCTGCCTGAACGTCGCAAACCCAGGGCCCGCGGGCGTTTGCAGCTGATCCTGATTCTGCTGGTGGTGCTCGGCCCGATGATCCTGGCCACCAGCATGTACAAGCTCAAGTTCTGGGTGCCGGAAGGCCGAAGCTATCACGGGACGATGATCGGCAATGGCCAGAGCCGCAGCGATATCGGCATCGCTGGCGAAGACGCACGTTGGCAACTGCTGGTCAGCGCCCCAGAAAGCTGTGCCGAAGACTGCCAGCGCCTGGTTTACCTGGCGCGGCAGATCCAGATTGGCCTTGGCCGGGACGCCAGCCGTGCCAGCCATGCCCTGGCCGCTGCCCAACCGTTGAGTGCCGGCTACCAGGCCTTGCTGGGGCGCGAGTACCCACAGCTGCAGCGTTATCCACTCGATACGCAGCGCTACCTTCAGAAGGTAGGAGACCCCGCGCCGCAGCTGTGGATCGTCGACCCGCACGGCAACCTGGTGCTGCGCTATGACGGCAAGGTCAGCGGCAAGCATGTACTGGATGACCTGCGCCACCTGCTCAAGCTGTCCAACATCGGCTAGGAGCCCTGCCATGGCCAGACCCGGATTCCGCCTCGCTGTGTTCGCCACCCTGCTGGCGCTGCTGGTCGTACTGCTCGGTGCCTATACCCGTCTGACCCATGCTGGCCTGGGCTGCCCAGACTGGCCTGGCTGCTATGGCTTCATCAGCGTGCCGAAAACCGACGCGCAGCTGGCCCATGCCGAGCTGCACTTCCCCGAGCACCCGGTGGAGGTCGCCAAGGGCTGGGCCGAGATGGTCCATCGTTACTTTGCCGGCACGCTCGCCTTGGTGATTGCCTTGCTCGCCTTCCAGGCCGTGCGCCGGCATTCGCGCGACGGCCAGCCCTACCGCCTGCCGGTGCTGTTGCTAGGCGTTGTACTGGCCCAGGCGGCATTCGGCATGTGGACAGTGACCCTCAAGCTGTGGCCGCAGGTCGTCACCGCACACCTGCTGGGTGGCTTCACTACCCTGGCCTTGTTGTTCCTGCTGGCGCTGCGCCTGTCACGGGCCTTTGCACCGTTGCCTAAATTACCGCTGAGCTTGCGGCGGATTGCTGCCTTGGCGCTGCTGGTGGTGATCGGCCAGATTGCCTTGGGCGGCTGGGTCAGTTCCAACTATGCGGCCGTTGCCTGCACAGACTTGCCGACCTGCCATGGCCAGTGGTGGCCGGCAGCGGACTTCAGCAACGGTTTCCACCTGACCCAGCACGTCGGCCCCAACTACCTGGGCGGGCAACTGGACAGCGATGCGCGCACGGCCATCCACATCAGCCACCGCCTGGGCGCGCTGCTGGTCACTGGTGTGCTGCTGATGCTCAGCTGGAAGCTGCACCGCTGTGGCTTGCCTGGGTTGGGGCGCCTGGTACTGCTGGTGCTGGCGCTGCAGGTAGGCCTGGGCATCAGCAATGTGCTGCTGCACCTGCCTCTGGCGGTGGCTGTGGCGCATAACGCAGGCGGCGCCCTGTTGCTGCTGAGCATGGTGCTGGTCAACTACCGTATCCGCGTCGTCGACAAGGTGCGCGTGGGCCAGGGCTGGCGCCTGACGCCGGTGACAGGCGTGGGCGCGGCCCATCACTTGAGGAACGACTCGTGGCGACGCTTCTAACTGCGCAGCGTGCAGGCTGGCGCGACTATCTGGAGCTGACCAAGCCCAAGGTGGTGGTGCTGATGCTGATCACCTCGCTGGTGGGCATGTTCCTGGCGACCCGTGCCGGGGTACCTTGGAGCGTGCTGTTGTTCGGCAACCTGGGGATTGCCCTGTGCGCCGGGGGCGCTGCGGCGGTCAACCATGTGCTGGACCGGCGCATCGATGCGCTGATGGCCCGCACCCACAAGCGGCCGCTGGCCCAAGGGCGGGTCGCGCCACTGCCGGCGCTGCTGTTCGCCCTCGCCCTGGCGCTGCTGGGCATGGCCCTGTTACTGATGTTCACCAACGCCCTTGCCGCCTGGCTGACGCTTGCCTCCCTGCTCGGCTATGCGGTGCTCTACACCGGCTTTCTCAAGCGTGCGACGCCGCAGAACATCGTTATCGGTGGCCTTGCAGGCGCGGCCCCGCCGCTGCTTGGCTGGGTGGCAGTAAGTGGCCAAGTCAGTGCCGAGCCCTTGTTGCTGGTGCTGATCATCTTCGCCTGGACGCCGCCGCACTTCTGGGCCCTGGCCATTCACCGCAAGGAGGAGTATGCCAAGGCCGATATCCCGATGCTGCCGGTAACCCACGGCGAGCGCTACACCAAGCTGCACATCCTGCTCTATACCCTGATACTGCTGGCGGTGACCCTGCTGCCCTACGCCATCCACATGAGCGGCCCGTTGTACCTGGCCTGCGCCCTCGCCCTTGGCCTGCGCTTCCTGCAATGGGCCTGGGTGTTGTACCGTGGCAGCCGGCCGCACGCGGCGATCGGCACCTTCAAGTACTCTATCGGCTACCTGTTCGCGCTGTTCATTGCGTTGCTTGTTGACCACTATCTGTTGCTGAACCTATGACCCGAACCCAGAAAACCGTCTTCATCCTCGTTGCCCTGGTCGCGTTGATCATGGGCCTGACCGTCAACAAGGTGCTAAATGGCAGTGACCAGCCAAACCCCACCGAGCTGATCGATGCCGGCATCATCCTCTTGCCGCAGAGCCGCACAGTTGCCGACGTGACCATGACCAACCAGGACGGCCAGCCGGTGCAGCTCGACGATCTCAAGGGCAAGTGGTCGCTGCTGTTCTTTGGCTATACCTATTGCCCGGATATCTGCCCCACCACCCTGGCCCAGTTGCGCCAGGTGAAGAGCGAGCTGCCCAAGGAAGCGGTCGACCGGCTGCAGGTGGTACTGGTGAGTGTCGATCCGAACCGCGACACGCCGAACCAGCTCAAGCAGTACCTGGGTTATTTCGACAAGGATTTCGTCGGGGTGGTGGGGTCGATCGAGGATACCCAGAAGCTGGCCAATGCCTTGAGCATTCCGTTCATTCCGGCGGATACCAGCAAGCCCGGATATACCGTGGATCACAGCGGTAACCTGGCGATTGTCGGGCCGGATGGACGTCAGCGTGGGTTCATACGCGCGCCGTTCAACAACCAGAAGCTGGTGGCGCAGTTGCCGGGCCTTGTGAAGCGGGATTGAGATTGCTGGCCTGCTTTGCAGGCCATCGCGACACAAGGCCGCTCAACAAGGAACCGCGCTCTTCTGCAGGAGCGCGCGGTCCTGTTGCAAGACGGTATCAAGTCCCGGACTTGATCCTGGTCCAGGCCCGCGTCCTCGCCCGCTCTGCCTCACGCGTCAAAGGCTTGAGCGTATACAGCTTGGCCATCGCCTCCGCCGTTGGATACAGGTTGGGGTTGTTGCGGATCGCTGGGCTGACCTGGTCCGTCGCATCCTTGTTCGGGTTCGGGTACCCGACAAAGTCGCTGATCGGCGCAATCACCTCTGGGCGCAGCAGGTAGTTGATGAACGTATGCGCATCCTCCGGGTTGGCAGCGCCCTTCGGAATCGCCAGCATGTCGAACCAGATCGGCGCGCCCTCCTTGGGCAAACGCATGTCCACCACCACACCGTTTTTCGCATCCCGGGCGCGGTTTGCTGCCTGGGAGAAGCTGCCGGAATAACCAACGGCAACGCAGATGTCACCGTTGGCGATATCCGCCATGTACTTGGAAGAGTGGAAGTAGGTGATGTAGGGGCGGATCTTCTGCAGCAGAGCCTCGGCTTGCTTGTAGTCATCCGGCTTGCTGCTGTTGGGGTCCAGCCCCAGGTATTGCAACGCCAGCGGCAGGATCTCTGATGGCGAGTCGAGCAGCGCTACGCCGCACTGCTTGAGCTTGGCGATGTTCTCTTCCTTGAAGAGCAGGTCCCAGCTGTCCACGGGGGCCTTGTCGCCCAGTACCGCCTTGACCTTGTCCGGGTTGAAGCCGATCAGCACCGTGCCGTACATGTAGGGCACGGCGAACTTGTTGCCTGGGTCGTTGGCCTCGATGAGCTTCATCAGTGCCGGGTCCAGGTGTTGCCAGTTCGGCAGCTTGCTGCGGTCCAGTGGCTGGAACACCCCCGCCTCGATCTGCTTGGCGAGAAAGACGTTGGACGGTACTACCACGTCGTAGCCGGAGTTGCCTGTCAGCAGCTTCGCTTCCAGGGCTTCGTTGGTGTCGAAGATGTCGTAGACCAGCTTGACGCCGCTGTCCTTCTGGAAGCCGGTCAAGGTTTGCGGGGTGATGTAATCGAACCAGTTGTAGACGCGCAAGGTGCGCTGTTCGGCTTGTGCCTGGACGGCGCCGGTGAACAGGGTGGCAGCTATGAGTGGGGCGAGCAGGCGCTTGAGTCGGGCCATTATCGGGCTCCTGGCTGGGCGAGCTGGAAGCCTTCCAGCACATTGACCGCGTTGATACCGATTTCTTCCACTGCGTAGCCGCCTTCCATCACGAACAAGGTCGGCTTGCCGAGCTGGGCGATGCGTTTGCCCATCTCCAGATAGTCCGGGCTGTCCAGCTTGAACTGGGAGATAGGGTCATCCTTGAAGGTGTCCACGCCCAGAGAGATGACCAAAACGTCGGCATCGTAATCGGCGATGCGCCGGCAGGCGTCTTCCAGCGCGGCGCTCCAGGCTGCCCAGTCGCTGCCGGCAGGCAGCGGGTAATTGATGTTGCAGCCTTCGCCCGCGCCTGCGCCGGTTTCGTCCGCGTAGCCCAGGAAGAACGGGAACTCGTCTTGCGGGTCGCCGTGGATCGAGGCGAAGAACACGTCATCGCGCTGGTAGAAGATGTCCTGGGTGCCATTGCCATGGTGGTAATCGACGTCAAGGATAGCCACCTTGGCCCTGCCTTGGTCGAGGAAGGCCTGGGCAGCAATCGCGGCGTTGTTCAGGTAGCAGTAACCTCCCATGACCTCGGCGGCGGCGTGATGCCCTGGTGGGCGGCACAGGGCGAAGGCCGCATGGGCGCCTTGCTCGATTGCAGCTTGGGCGGTGAGGGCAACCTGTGCTGCGCTGTAGGCGGCCTGCCAGGTGCCTGCGGTGATGGGCGCGCCGGCATCGAAACTGTAGTAGCCCAACTCGCCATGCAGGCCGGTGGGTTTGACTTGGCGCAAGGTGCGTGCCGGCCAGGTGAAGGGCAACAAGTCGCCCTCCTGACCCAGCGCCGCCCAACGTGCCCAGGCACCTTCGAAGAAGTCGAGATAGTCTGCGCTGTGGATGCGCTGCAGTGGTGCACGGCCAAAATCGGTCGGGGCCTGGACATCACCGAGGTTGCGCTTTTTCACCTGCTCGAGCACATGGTCAGCACGCGAAGGCATTTCGAAGCAGGGCATCAGCTTGCCGTCGATCAGCTCGCAGCGGCCGTGGTGCAGGCGGTGGTCATCGGAATAGATCGTCAGCATTGTTGTTCTCCGGTAGTACTGGCGTTGGCCCATTTTCACGGGCTGCCGGGCGCGGGAGAACGACGCAAACGGCCAAAAGGGGATCGATGTGGCCAAGCTCGCCGGCCTTGATCAACCTCGGAAATGGCTGGGCGCCACACCGCTCCAACGCTGGAAGGCATGCCGGAAGCTTGCCGTCTCACTGAACCCCAAGCGCTCGGCAATTCGGTAGATCGGCATCTGCCCCTCGGCCAGCAGCTGCTTGGCTCGCTCGAATCGCAGCTCATCGAGCAGCTGTTGATAACTGCTGCCCAGCGCCTGTAAGTGCCGGCGCAAGGTACGAGACGAGCAGTTCATCTGCCGCGCCAAGCCTTCCAGGCCGGGGGCAGCGTCCAGTTGCTGCAGCAGTAATTGGCGTATCCGCCCCAGCCAGGCCTGGCGCCCGGTGAATTCAAGGTTCAGGCGCCGGCAGCGCTCGCTCATGGCTTTGTGGGTGATCGGGTCGGCCAGGGGCAGTGGGGCGTCCAGCCAGCGCCGCTCGAAAGCAAAAGCGTTGTCCGGCGCGTCGAACCCGAGCGGGCACGGGAAAGCATCGGTATAGCGGGCGTGATAGTCGGGCCGAGCATGTTCGAAACGCGCGCCGAGCAGCGGCAGCGGGCGGCCCAGCAGGTCGTCACAGATGACTTTGAGCGAGACCAGGCAGAACTCGGCATTGAAAGCGGCCAGCGCCGGGAGGTCGCGGTATTCATCGGCGCTAAGCCAGATGCGCTGGCCATCGTCTATCAGGCGTAAGCGAAAGACTGTTCCCAGCAGTGCCGGATACTGCAAAGCAAGGCGCAAGGCGTCACCCAAAGTGGCACTGGAGAGCAGGGCGTAACCCAGCATGCCGTAGCACGACACATGCATGCGTCTGCCCAGCTCCAGGCCAATGTCTTCACGCCGTGCCACGGCGTTGGCGCATACCTGCAGCTCTTGCTGGGTGGTGATGCGGGCATCGGCATGGCCAAGGTCTGCCGGGCCTATACCGCTGCCAGCCAGCAGCGCCGTTGCCTCGCACCCCTGTTCCTGAAACAGGTTGAGGATCAGCGAAACCGCGTTGAGGGTGGTCAGGTGGCTGTGCAGCATGCTCGCTATTCCCGGGACAGGTATGAATAGATGAGCAATTTGCATGCCGTTATCGCAATCGGCGTTGACTCGCGGAAGGTACAATGCCCGTGGCGATCATTAAAGCCACCGGCCAGGAGCCCAGTGTGACTGCGCTACGCACTTGGCTCCCGCCGAGGGGCTTAAGGATGCAGCCAGAAAGGCTTGGTTACATTGGCGCGACGTCCCGGCATTGCCTGGCCAAGCGTCATCCGCTTTGGTTTGCCGGCGATCGGGTTCACCTGGAAAGCAACGATAATCATCTTGGCGCTTAGACGGCACTCGAAATGACGACGGCCAACATATCCGCCAACGTATCTGTCCAGAAATTTGCTGTGTCGAATTTACCGGCGCCTCCATAACTCGTCATTCCGTTTCCGCTGCGGTAGAGGGTGCAAACAACAACTTCATCATCTGCTATCGAGTTTTCATCGTAGGTTTTTGACCTATTCAGCGAGCGACCTTGATCCGCGTTCTTGATGGGCCAGGGTATCCCGTGGTCTGGCATGGAACTTCCCCGCATCCACATAATACGGTCGTTTTCTTCTTTTGCCGCTTTCATTTTTGCAGCTTGACTATCAATCGTATCCCATTTTGGCTTGGCTATCCGCTCCAGGAAAACGTCCTGCCCTCTCAATGATTTGATAACTGGCGCTAAAACTTCATTGATGGTGTCAGCCTGGTTTATATAGAACTCTAGTGGCAAAAGCATGTAACTGCTGTCATAAATATTTGCAGGGATGGTGTTGCTTTTCACGATCACCACCATGCGTAGTTTTCTGATTTTTTCTCCTAATTCGACTACGGATCCAGGAAAAAGCTTATGGGCGAGGACTGGCAGAACGAAGGTATCACCTTGCCTTTTTGCTTCCCCGCTATTCCAGGTGCCCATCAGCAGGGTGGTATCAGAGGGATCATAAATGAAGTTTTTATCGAGTAGCCCCTCGTAGCTGGAAGCATTGCCTAAACTATAGTCGCCCAGGCGATGTTCAGGGGAGTGCGGACTGGCGGGGTCTTCAATAACATAAGGATGAGTTTCAAAGCCTGTCCGAGGAGCCTTTACGATGCGAGTGATTTTATAGTTTTTCATGACACGTCTCTTTGAGGAGTTGGTAGTCCGAATGCTAATTTCACTCAATGGCTGCGGCAACTGGTAAAAATGATAGTTTTGACAGGTAAACAAGGGCAGTGGCGCTAAGCTAATTTGAGGCCCTTATTCGAAACGACATTCAGATATAAAAGGTGGTGGGCTTCCGGAAAGAGATTTCTCACCCCCAAGAGAAAGAACCTGCTGTTCCGCTTGTCTTAGGCAGGCGCAGTCATCGCTTCACAATCCCAAGCGGTGGTGGGGCTTTGGTTTGCTCGCACGAATATCACCCATCAATCCGGCGTCCTTGTTTGCGTCTTTCCCGGATTGCGTGAAGAACAAAAAAAGGGCCCGGAGCGTGCGCTCGGGCCCTTGAAAGGTCGAGAGGTGTCTAGTCCCTCAAACCTGGTGAGACTGTTTGCAGCAGCCGGGTTACGCCTTCAGCGGAACCAGACGTGGAGCGATCATGTTTTCCGGGCGCAGGATGTCGTTGAGCATCACTTCGTCCAGCAGCTGTTCTTCGCGCACCAGTTCCAGCACACCACGGCCGGTTTCCAGGGCTACGCGGGCGATACGGGTGGCGTTTTCGTAGCCGATGTAGGGGTTCAGGGCGGTGACCAGGCCGATCGAGTGCTCGACCAGTTCACGGCAGCGCTGTTCGTTGGCAGTGATGCCGACGATGCAGTGCTCGCGCAGCATGTCCATGGCACGCTGGAGCAGGCGGATCGAGTCGAAGATCTTGTAGGCGATCAGCGGCTCCATCACGTTCAGCTGCAGCTGGCCACCTTCGGCGGCGACGGTCAGGGCCAGGTCGTTGCCCATGATGGCGAAGGCAACCTGGTTGACGGCTTCCGGGATGACCGGGTTGACCTTGCCTGGCATGATCGAGCTGCCTGGCTGGCGCGCTGGCAGGTTGATCTCGTTGATGCCGGTGCGTGGGCCGCTGGACAGCAGGCGCAGGTCGTTGCAGATCTTCGACAGCTTGACCGCAGTACGCTTGAGCATGCCGGAGAACAGCACGAAGGCGCCCATGTCGGAGGTGGCTTCGATCAGGTCGGCAGCCGGTACCAGCGGCTGGCCGCTGATGGTCGCCAGGCGCTGTACGGCCAGGGCCTGGTAGCCAGGGTCGGCGTTGATGCCGGTGCCGATGGCGGTACCGCCCAGGTTGATTTCGGTCAGCAGTTCCGGGGCCAGCGAGCGCAGGCGCTGCAGGTCTTCGGTCATGGTGGTGGCGAAGGCGCGGAATTCCTGGCCCAGGGTCATCGGCACGGCGTCCTGCAGCTGGGTGCGGCCCATCTTCAGTACGTGGTCGAACTCTTTACCTTTGGCAGCGAAGGCCTGGATCAGGCTGTCGAGGCTGGCCAGCAGCGCGTCGTGGCCCAGCAGCAGGCCCAGACGGATGGCGGTCGGGTAAGCGTCGTTGGTCGACTGCGCCATGTTCACGTCGTTGTTCGGGTGCAGGTACTGGTACTCACCCTTCTGGTGGCCCATGGCCTCCAGTGCGACGTTGGCGATGACTTCGTTGGCGTTCATGTTGGTGGAAGTACCAGCGCCACCTTGAATCATGTCCACAACGAACTGGTCGTGGAAGTCACCGCGGATCAGGCGGGCGCAGGCCTCGCTGATGGCGGCGTGCTTGGCATCGCTCAGGTGCCCCAGCTCGCGGTTGGCGTCGGCAGCGGCCTGCTTGACCATGGCAAGTGCCACGACCAGCTTCGGGTAGTGCGACAGCGGAACACCGGAGAGATGGAAGTTGTTGGCAGCGCGCAGAGTCTGGATGCCGTAGTAGGCATCGGCAGGGACTTCAAGGGTACCAAGCAGATCTTTTTCGACGCGGAACGATGCAGCGGAGGACATGATGGATATCATCTCGATTTTGACCCGGCACATGCCGGAATGGCGCCAATCCTAGGCCTTAAGGGGATTTTGCGGCCAATGCTGTTGCACGCTAACCTATGCACAAACGGCATAGTGTTTGATGTGACGCCAATTGACATTCGAGCGTGTTCCATTTTGGTGCATGCCGGGAGATTCGCTTAGTGAACCTAGAAAGCAAATGGCTGGAAGACTTCAGTGCGCTGGCCGCCACCCGTAGTTTTTCCCAGGCGGCGGAGCGCCGTTTCGTCACCCAGCCGGCGTTCAGCCGACGTATTCGTAGCCTGGAGGCGGCGCTTGGCCTGACGCTGGTGAATCGTTCCCGCACGCCCGTCGAGCTGACGGCGGCTGGTCAACTTTTTCTGGTTACGGCGCGCACAGTTGTCGACCAGTTGAGCGAAGTTCTACGCCATTTGCATCATCTTGAAGGTGGCCAGGGCGAGGTGATCCAGGTGGCGGCGGCGCACTCGCTGGCATCAGGCTTTTTCCCTCGCTGGGTTGCACAACTGCGTAACGATGGTTTGAACATCGCCACACGGCTGGTAGCCACCAACGTCGGTGATGCTGTGCATGCCTTGCGCGAAGGCGGCTGCGATTTGATGCTGGCTTTCTATGACCCGGATGCGGCGCTGCAGATGGACGCCGAAATTTTCCCGTCGCTGCACATGGGGACCACCGAAATGCTTCCCGTCTGCGCCGTGGGGGCCGATGGAAAGCCGATGTTCGACCTTGAGGGCGATGCCAGCGTACCGTTGCTTGCTTACAGTGCCGGCGCCTTCCTTGGCCGCTCCGTGAGCCTGCTGCTGCGCCAGCGTAATTTGCGTTACACCACGGTCTATGAAACAGCCATGGCTGACAGTTTGAAGAGCATGGCGTTGGAAGGCATGGGCGTTGCCTGGGTGCCCCGGCTTTCAATGCGTGGCGAACTGGAGCGTGGCGAGTTGGCCATCTGCGGAGGGGCCCAGTGGCATGTGCCACTGGAAATCCGCTTGTATCGCTGTGCATTGGTGCGCAAGGCCAACGTGCGCCTGCTCTGGCGCAAGCTCGAGTCCGCTGGTGCTCAAGGTGAAGGCTCAGTGTGAGTTGTACTTGAGGTAGTCGGCGATGTTCGCCCGGTTCTTGTCGCTGTACCGGTAGCAGTTCGATCGGGCCGGAATTCGGGGGTGTGTGTAGGTTTCGCACACCCATCCGTTGAACTTCAGTTCGGCGTCTTCATGCGTGGCGGAAAGCAGATGGCCGATTTCATGGGCGGCGCTGCTGTAAGCGGCCAATGAGGCGATGGCGGTGTTCTGTTTGAAGTACGCCAGGCCCGCATTGTAGTTAAGCCCGCTGTGGTCATAGCTGTTGCGCGTCATCAGCAGGTGCTTGTTCATGAACGAGAAGGGGTGGTTCGAGGTCAGTTCAAGCACTCCTTGGGTGAACGCCTCAAGAATCTGACTCGATGGCACGCCTTGATAATCAATATCGGTGATGCCGGGCACGTTGCGTCGCAAGATCAGTTCCGTGGGGTGGGAGGTGAAACTGCGCATCTCATCGAGCCAGTGCTGAAAGTAATCGTTGTGCAATTGCTCGTCGCTGATGCTGGCCAGTTCGTCGTGAAGGTAAACGGTCACAACCAGCGACTTGGCCGCTACTGCGCAAGGCAGCTGCAGGGACAGCAGGAGGCTGAAAAAGAACGTGAGGGTCTTGGGCATGGCGATTCTCCAAGGAGATTGAAATTGGCGGGCGCAATCGTCACCACCCGGAATGCCTTTCGGCAGTGGGAAAAAGTTGTCCCACGAGACAGCTTGCCCTTTGATCCGACATGTGCTTGTAGGGGTGGGCGGGCCGACTTGAAATACGCTACAATCCCGCGCCTTCGGCCGACCCGGTCGATTCAGAATCCGTATGACAAGCCACGCCGGTCCACCTGCGTGGCTTGTTGCTTTTAGCGCGCCAGAAGGCGCTTGCAGGAGAGGCTCGACGATGAGTGCACTGGTTGGCGTGATCATGGGCTCCAAGTCCGATTGGTCCACCCTTAGCCACACCGCCGATATGCTGGAAAAACTCGGCATTCCCTACGAAGTGAAGGTGGTTTCCGCCCACCGCACCCCGGATCTGCTGTTCCAGTACGCTGAAGAAGCCGAAGGGCGTGGCATCGAGGTGATCATCGCCGGCGCTGGTGGCGCTGCGCACCTGCCTGGCATGTGCGCCGCCAAGACCCACCTGCCGGTGCTGGGTGTGCCGGTACAGTCGTCGATGTTGTCGGGTGTCGACTCGCTGCTGTCGATCGTGCAGATGCCTGCCGGCGTACCGGTTGCCACCCTGGCCATCGGCCGTGCCGGCGCGGTCAACGCCGCGCTGCTGTCGGCGAGCATCCTCGGTGCCAAATACCCGCAGTATCACGCGGCGCTCAAGCAGTTCCGCACCGAGCAGACCGACACTGTGCTGGACAATCCAGACCCACGTCAGGCTTGAGGCTGAACCCATGAAGATCGGTGTTATCGGTGGCGGCCAGCTGGGCCGCATGCTGGCTCTGGCGGGCACCCCGCTGGGCATGAACTTCGCCTTCCTCGACCCGGCGCCGGACGCCTGCGCGGCGCCACTTGGCGAGCACCTGCGTGCCGACTACGGCGACCAGGACCACCTGCGCCAGCTGGCAGACGAAGTCGACCTGGTGACCTTCGAGTTCGAAAGCGTCCCGGCCGAGACCGTCGCCTTCCTCTCGCAGTTCGTCCCGGTGTACCCGAGCGCCGAAGCGCTGCGTATCGCCCGCGACCGCCTGTTCGAGAAGAGCATGTTCCGCGACCTGGGCATTCCAACCCCGGCCTTCGCCGACATCCTCTCGCAGGCCGACCTTGATGCGGCGGTGGCCAGCATCGGCCTGCCGGCCGTGCTCAAGACCCGGACCCTGGGTTACGACGGCAAGGGCCAGAAGGTTCTGCGCACCCCTGAAGATGTGGTGGGTACCTTTGCCGAGCTGGGCAGCGTGCCGTGCCTGCTGGAAGGCTTCGTGCCGTTCACCGGCGAAGTGTCCCTGGTGGCCGTGCGAGCACGCGATGGCGAAACCCGCTTCTACCCGTTGGTGCACAACACCCACGAGAGCGGCATCCTGCGCCTGTCCGTGGCAAGCCAGGCGCACCCTCTGCAGGGCCTGGCCGAAGATTATGTCGGCCGTGTGCTCAAGCAGCTGGACTATGTGGGTGTGATGGCCTTCGAGTTCTTTGAAGTCGACGGTGGCCTCAAGGCCAACGAGATCGCGCCGCGTGTGCACAACTCCGGGCACTGGACCATCGAAGGCGCCGAGTGCAGCCAGTTCGAAAACCACCTGCGCGCCGTTGCCGGCCTGCCGCTGGGTTCGACTGCCAAGGTTGGCGAGAGCGCCATGCTCAACTTCATCGGTGAAGTGCCGGCAGTGGACAAGGTCATCGCCATCGATGACTGCCACCTGCATCACTATGGCAAGGCCTTCAAGGCCGGGCGCAAGGTCGGCCACGCCACCTTGCGTTGCCAGGACATGGCCACCCTCGAGCGCAAGATTGCCGAAGTAGAGGCCCTGATCAGCAACTGATCGGGCATCTGATCGAACTTCTGCAAGCGGTTCGCCCTCTGAAATGGCAACAAGCCAAAGCGCTGTCTAGGCTTTGGCTTGCTCCATCTTCACTGCAGAGGGATTGCCATGGGTATCATTGGAACTATCTTCATCGGCCTCATCGTTGGTCTGCTGGCGCGCTTCATCAAGCCCGGTGACGACAGCATGGGCTGGATCATGACCATCCTGCTGGGTATTGCCGGCTCCTTGATCGCCACGTATGGCGGCCAGGCGCTGGGTATTTACCAGGCCGGGCAGGCAGCGGGCTTCTTCGGCGCGCTGGTGGGTGCCATCGTCCTTCTGGTGATCTACGGATTCATCAAGAAACGCTGAATACTGGTTAGAATGCCCGGCAATTCATCCGAGTTGCCGAGCATCTTCATGCGTGCGTTATTCCTCATCCCCATGCTCCTGGCCAGCTCCCTGGCCCATGCCGAACTGCCTGAAACCGACTGGCTCGAGCTGATGCCCAAGTCGGACCAGAAAGCCCTCGAGCAAATGCCCGAGATCGACCACAACTCGCCGGAGGCGATGGGTACCTTCACCGACAAGGGCGGCTTGAAGCAAAGCAAGGGCCTGCCGGCGGTGATGTACTCGACCAAGACCGTGGCCGCCATGAATGGCAAGGAAATTCGTCTCGGTGGTTACCCCGTGCCGCTTGAAAGCGATGCCAAGGGCAACAGCACGCTGTTCTTCCTGGTGCCGTACCCGGGCGCCTGCATCCATGTACCGCCGCCGCCACCCAACCAGCTGGTGCTGGTGCGCTATCCGAAGGGCTTGAAGATCGATGACATCTACACGCCGTTGTGGGTCAGCGGGACGTTGAAGGTGGAAAAGGTCAGCAACGACCTGGCCGATGCGGCGTATGCGCTGGAAGCCCGGAAGGTGAGGGTGGTGGAGGACGCTGACCTGTGAAGGGGCTGCTCCTGCAGGTATGCGCGATCTCTGAGCGGCCTTGTGTCGCGAAAGGACCGCACAGCGGTCCCAGGCAGTTGAATCAAAGCGCTACGCTGCCAATTGCCACTTGCAGCGAATGGAACGCCCCAGGCTTCAACTCCACCACATCGTCCCAGACATTCGCCGTCTCGATGCACAGCATCCGCTGCCAGCCATCATCGGCCATGTCAGGCAAATCCCGGGCTCTGTCGGTCCATGGGTTCCAGATCACCGCTGAACGTGAACCGCTGCTGGTCAGGGTAATGCGCCGGTTCCAGTGCGGGTCGACAATGCTCAGTTGTGCAGGCGTATTCAGGTAGATGCGATCGGTCTCACCGGTGAACGTCAGCGCACCCTGCTGCTGGCGCTGTTCCCAGTCAGCCAGGGTCTCGATGTAGCCCAGCCCGTCGACACCCTCGACGCGCGCCTGGCGCACATCGCTGACGGCAAAGTAGCTGTGCAGGGCCTGGCTGATGGTGACAGGGGTATTGCCCCTGTTACGGCTGGTGAGGGTCAGTTCAAGCGCATCACCCATGACGATCAGCAGCTTCAGCTCCACATCATGCGGCCACTCTGGCAGATCGCCCTGGGCCTTTGGCAGTTCGAATTCGATGCGCAGCGCGCCGGCTGCCTCTTCGATGCCCAACAGTTGCCAGTCACATGTGCGGGCCAACCCATGGGCGGGAGCCTGCGTGCCACGGTACATGCCCTGAACGGATTCGGGGTTGCGCTGCAGGTTGCCGAACCACGGCCAGCACACCGGCACGCCTGCGCGCACCGACTTACCCTGACGGAACATGGCCTGGTCACTCAGCCACAGCAGCGGCGGCTCGCCAATGTGCTGGTAGCTGAGGATCTGGGCGCCTTGCTGGGCGATCAGTAGTTCGGCACGGTCGCTGGTGATACGCCAGCAGTTGAGTTCGCCGTGTTGCTCGGTTACGACCTGGTAGGTAGCCATTGCGCTCGTCTCATTGATTGCCTGTGGGCCTTGGACCCGGTGCCTTGCAATGAGTTTACCGCTCGCGTGGCTTAGCGACGAGGCACCGAGCGGGTGCGGCCGCTGCCATCGATGGCGACGAAGACGAACACTGCTTCGGTAACCTTGCGCCATTCGCTGGACAGCGGGTCGTCGCTCCACACTTCGACCATCATCTGGATCGAGCTGCGGCCGATTTCCAGCGTCTGGGTATAGAACGACAGTTGTGCGCCCACGGCCACAGGCACCAGGAAGGCCATGCGGTCAATGGCCACTGTTGCCACCCGGCCACCCGCGACGCGGCTCGCCATGGCAGTGCCTGCCAGGTCCATCTGGGCGACCAGCCAGCCGCCAAAGATGTCGCCAAAACCGTTGGTTTCGCGGGGCAACGCAGTGATTTGCAGGGCCAGGTCGCCTTGCGGGATAGGATCTTCTTGTTCGAGCTCAATCATGCGGTGGGGCCTCTGACCCGTGACGCTTTCGTTGGTGTGGCGCAAAGGCCGAGTAAACGATTCAGCTTGAAACATACTACGCCGATTTCGTTTCGCTGGACGGCCGTAGGGAAATTCTGCGAAACCGCCTGACTTAAAAGACCGGCGTTTTCGCACAACATCCCACCGTGGCGGCAACGTTTTCCTACGAACGGGCAGTATATATAGCCAAACGCTCAGCGACGACCGTGCAGTCATGAATATCTGTATGGATTTTGTATCGCTTTCAGCACGCCCCGGCAATTTGCTATCTTCGCCTGTCACCGCCAGAAGCCGCGTGCCAAGCGGCCTGCATGCCCTACAAGAGAAGAACAAGCAATGACCTCCGTGCCGAGCAGTATCGAGCAGCCCTCGCGGCCGCTGACCCGCAGTGACTACAAGACCCTCTCACTGTCCGCGCTAGGCGGAGCCCTTGAGTTCTACGACTTCATCATTTTCGTGTTTTTCGCCACGGTGGTCGGCAAGCTGTTCTTCCCGGCCGACATGCCCGAGTGGCTGCGTCTGATGCAGACCTTCGGCATTTTCGCCGCTGGCTACCTGGCCCGGCCGCTGGGCGGCATCATCATGGCCCACTTCGGCGACCTGCTTGGGCGCAAGAAGATGTTCACCCTGAGCATCTTCATGATGGCCCTGCCAACGCTGATCATGGGCTTGCTGCCGACCTATGCCCAGATCGGCATGTGGGCACCGATCCTGTTGCTGTTGATGCGCGTGATCCAGGGTGCGGCGATCGGGGGCGAAGTGCCTGGCGCCTGGGTGTTCGTGTCCGAGCATGTGCCAGCGCGCAACACCGGCTATGCCTGCGGTACCCTGACCGCCGGCCTGACCGCTGGCATCCTGCTTGGCTCGCTGGTGGCGACGCTGATCAACACGGCCTACAGCGTTGAAGAAGTCGCCGAATACGCCTGGCGCATCCCGTTCCTGCTTGGCGGTGTGTTCGGCCTGTTCTCGGTGTACCTGCGCCGCTGGCTGCACGAAACGCCGGTATTCGCCGAGATGCAGCAGCGCAAGGCGCTTGCCGAAGAGCTGCCGCTGCGGGCCGTGCTGCGTGATCACCGCGGGCCGATCATCCTGTCGATGCTGCTGACCTGGATGCTTTCTGCCGGCATCGTAGTGGTCATCCTGATGACACCGGCGTTGTTGCAGAGCATCTACCACATCAGCCCCACCGACTCGCTCAAGGCCAATAGCCTGGCGATCGTGCTGCTTAGCCTTGGCTGCATCGGCTCTGGGAGCCTGGCCGACCGCTTTGGTGCCGGCCGCGTCTTCGTGATCGGCAGCCTGTTGCTGCTGGTGACATCCTGGACCTTCTACCACAGCCTGCCGACCCACCCGCAACTGCTGTTCCCGCTGTATGCCATCACCGGCCTGTGCGTAGGCGTGATCGGCGCGGTGCCCTATGTGATGGTCAAGGCGTTCCCGGCGGCGGTGCGCTTCAGCGGCCTGTCGTTCTCCTACAACGTGGCCTACGCCATTTTCGGCGGCTTGACGCCGATGGTGGTGACCGCGCTGCTCAAGGTCAGCCCGATGGCGCCTGCTTATTACGTAGCGGGCCTGTGCGCCGTCGGTCTGGTTGTCGGGCTGTATTTGCTGTCGAAAAAACGCTGATATCGCTCTAGCCCCCACGCTTGCAACATTTTGAAAGGCCATCCTGGGTATCCAGTGATGGCCTTTCATCCAATTGTCATATTGGAGTCATATCGTATTCATGCGGCCTGCAGATACTTGGGCCCGATCCATCCAACATCCCAATATTCCTGCTAGGAGCAAGGCATGAAACTGAAGCGTTTGATGGCGGCCCTCACCTTTGCCGCCGCTGGCGTTGCAACCGCCAACGCGGTAGCCGCCGTCGACCCTGCGATCCCGACCTACACCAAGACTACCGGTGTTTCGGGCAACCTCTCCAGCGTCGGTTCCGACACCCTCGCGAACCTCATGACTCTGTGGGCCGAGGCCTACAAGAAGGAATATCCGAACGTCAACATCCAGATCCAGGCTGCCGGCTCCTCCACCGCGCCACCCGCGCTGACCGAAGGCACCGCCAACCTTGGCCCGATGAGCCGCAAGATGAAGGACGTCGAGCTGCAGGCCTTCGAGCAGAAGTATGGCTACAAGCCGACCGCCATCCCGGTCGCCGTCGACGCCCTGGCCGTGTTCGTACACAAGGACAACCCGATCAAGGGCCTGACCATGGCTCAGGTCGACGCGATCTTCTCTTCCACTCGTCTGTGCGGCGCCAAGGCCGACGTCAAGACCTGGGGCGACCTGGGCGTGACCGGCGACCTGGCCAACAAGCCAGTTCAGCTGTTCGGCCGTAACTCGGTATCGGGTACCTACGGTTACTTCAAGGAAGAGGCCCTGTGCAAAGGTGACTTCAAGCCTAATGTCAACGAACAGCCCGGCTCGGCGTCGGTCGTGCAGTCGATCAGCTCCTCGTTGAACGGCATCGGCTACTCGGGTATCGGCTACAAGACTGCCAGCGTCAAGACCGTAGGTCTGGCCAAGAAGGAAGGTGGCGAGTTCATCGAAGACAACGAGGCCAATGCCCTGAACGGCACCTACCCGCTGTCGCGCTTCCTGTACGTATACGTCAACAAGGCCCCGAACAAGCCTCTGGCCCCGCTGGAAGCCGAGTTCGTCAAGCTGGTGCTGTCGCAGGCTGGCCAGCAGGTCGTGGTGAAGGACGGCTACATTCCGCTGCCGGCCAAGGTGGTCGACAAGACCCTGGCTGACCTGGGCCTGTCCCACGCCGGTAACGTTGCAAAGAAGTAAGTAACTGAGGAAAAGGCCGGCACTGAAGCCGGTCTTTTCCACGAATTCTCGGTCCGAAGCCAGGGCTCCTGAGCGGCGGGCTTTTTTGCGTCAACGCACTGTCATGTTTTTGTCATACGGGACCGCTAGGGTGTGCGCATGAATGATCTGGCCAACTCCACCATGACCCAAAAATCCCCTCCCGAGCGGATTGATTTCAATACGCCCGAGTTGCAACGCAAGCGCCGCATGCGCGCGCTCAAGGACCGCCTGACCCGCTGGTATGTACTGGTGGGCGGGCTTGCCGTGCTGGCAGCCATCACGCTGATCTTCTTCTATCTGGCCTACGTGGTGCTGCCGCTGTTCCAGGGCGCCGAGCTGACCAGCAAGAAGGCCCTGGAGCCGACCTGGCTGCAGCAGGATGCCGGTAAGCCGCTGATGATCGCGCTCGAAGAGCAGAACCTGGTCGGCATGCGCGTCTCGGACAAGGGGCAGGCACTGTTCTTCGATACCAAGACCGGTAACGAGCTCAACCGCGTCGACCTGCCGCTGCCGGCAGGCACCCAGGTCAGCTCGATCAGCACCGACCAGCCGGGCAGCCCGCTGGTAGTGCTGGGCTTGTCCAATGGTCAGGCGCTGGTGTTCCACCACACCTACAAGATCACTTACCCGGACAACAAAAAGACCATCACCCCAGGCATCGACTACCCGTACGGCCAGGAGCCGTTCGTGTTGGATGAGCAGGGCCGCGCGCTGGAGCACGTCAGCGTCAACGTAAACGGCGATACCCTGATGCTGGCCGGTTCCACCGGCGCGCACCTGCAGGTGGTCGAGCTGACGCGCACCGAAAACCTGATGACCGAAGAGGTCACCACCGAGCAAAACCGCATCGAGCTGCCGCAAATGACCGAGGTGGTGAAGAACATCTTCATCGACCCGCGCCAGCAGTGGCTGTACGTGATCAACGGCCGAGCCACCGCGGATGTCTTCAGCCTGCGCGACAAGAGCCTCAATGGCCGCTACAAGCTGTCCGAGAGCGCTGACACCGAGATCACCGCCACCGCGCAACTGGTCGGCGGCATCTCGCTGATCATCGGTGACTCCAAAGGCGGCCTGGCCCAGTGGTTCATGGCCCGTGACCCGGATGGCGAATCGCGTTTCAAGCAGATCCGTACCTTCCAGATGGGCAAGGCGCCGATCGTCCAGATCGACGCCGAAGAGCGCCGCAAGGGCTTCATCGCCCTGGACGCCGAAGGCAAGCTGGGCGTCTTCCACAGCACCGCGCACCGCACCCTGCTGGTCGAGCCTGCTGCCGAAGGCCCGGGTATCCTGGCCCTGTCGCCGCGTGCCAACCGTATCTTCATCGAAGAGGGCGGCAAGCTGCTGCCACTGAACCTGAAGAACCCGCACCCGGAAATTTCCTTCAGCGCACTGTGGGGCAAGGTCTGGTACGAGAACTACGACGAGCCCAAGTACGTCTGGCAGTCGACGGCTTCGAACACCGACTTCGAGCCTAAGCTGAGCCTGTCGCCCCTGACCTTCGGTACCCTCAAGGCCGCGTTCTACGCGATGATCCTGGCGGCTCCGCTGGCCATCGCTGCAGCAATCTACACCGCTTACTTCATGGCCCCGGGCATGCGCCGCAAGGTCAAGCCGGTGATCGAACTGATGGAAGCGATGCCGACGGTGATCCTCGGCTTCTTCGCTGGCCTGTTCCTCGCGCCGTACCTGGAAGGGCACCTGCCGGGTGTGTTCAGCCTGTTCCTGCTGATGCCGTTCGGCATCCTGCTGGCGGGCTTCACCTGGAGCCGCCTGCCTGAGTCGATTCGCCTGCGCGTGCCGGATGGTTGGGAAGCCGCCATCCTGATCCCGGTGATCCTGTTCACCGGCTGGTTCGCCCTGACCATGAGCCCGTACCTGGAAACCTGGTTCTTCGGCGGCGACATGCGCCTGTGGATCACCAATGACCTGGGTATCACCTACGACCAGCGCAACGCCCTGGTAGTGGGTATCGCCATGGGCTTTGCGGTCATCCCGAACATCTACTCGATCGCCGAAGACGCCGTGTTCAGCGTGCCGCGCAGCCTGACCCTGGGCTCCCTGGCCCTGGGTGCGACGCCGTGGCAGACCTTGACTCGTGTGGTCATCCTCACTGCCAGCCCGGGTATCTTCTCGGCGCTGATGATCGGCATGGGCCGAGCGGTGGGCGAGACCATGATCGTGCTCATGGCCACCGGCAACACCCCGGTGATGGAGATGAACCTGTTCGAAGGCATGCGTACCTTGGCCGCCAACGTGGCGGTGGAAATGCCCGAATCCGAAGTCGGCGGCAGCCATTACCGTGTGCTGTTCCTCGCCGCTCTCGTGCTGCTGATGTTCACCTTCATCATGAACACCTTGGCCGAGCTGATTCGCCAGCGTCTGCGCAAGAAATACTCGTCGCTTTGATAGAAAGGTAGAGATCCGTGAAAAAGGATTCCCTCAAAGGCTGGTTCAAGAGCGGCGCCCCAGGCGTCTGGATCAGCGGTGGCGCGGTCGCCATGGCGGTCATCATGACCGTCGGCCTGCTGGCCGTGATCGCTGTACGCGGCTTGGGCCACTTCTGGCCCGCCGACCTGGTCCAGGCCACCTACAAGGTGCCGGGCCAGGGTGACCACGTCATCGTCGGTGAAGTGGTTCAGAAAGAAGAAGTGCCCCGCGTCCGCCTCAAGGGTGCCGGCCTGCCGGTTCCTGACGAAGGCCCGGAGTTCATGACCCGTGAGCTGATCAAGGTGGGTAACCGTGACCTCAACGGCAGTGACTTCACCTGGGTGGTCGGTGAATGGTTGGTCGATGAGCAGCGCCCGGTCGACCTGATCGCCCTGGAGCGCCGCGAATGGGGCAACTTCTACGGCTACCTGGTGAGCGTCAAGGAACAAGGCCGCGTGGTCGCCGAGGGCGCTGGCGCCTGGGACGAGCTGCAGGCACGCCTGAAACGCGCCAACCAGCTCAACAGCGAGCTGCAGCAGCTTGAGAAAAAAGACATCGGTGCCATCAACCATGGCCTTGAGCGCCTGCGTCTGCATGGCCGCAAGCTGGAGCTGGAAGGCAAGCTGGACGCTACGGCCCAGGCCGACATGGATGCCGAACGTGCCGAGTTGAACAGCCGCTACAAGGCCATCGAAGACCGCCTCAGCAGCCTGCATCAGGCCTTCTCCCGCGACAGCCTGGTCGCTCGCGACGGCAACGGTCGCGAAGTGGAGATCAACCTGAGCAAGGTCGTGCACGCCATCCAGCCTAACGCCATGTCCGGCTTTACCAAGATGGGCACCTACTTCGCCAAGGTCTGGGAGTTCCTCAGCGACGATCCTCGTGAAGCCAACACCGAAGGCGGTATCTTCCCGGCTATTTTCGGTACCGTGATGATGACCCTGATCATGGCCGTGATCGTCACCCCGTTCGGCGTGCTGGCGGCGGTCTACTTGCGCGAATACGCCAAGCAAGGCCCGGTGACGCGCCTGATCCGCATCGCCGTGAACAACCTGGCGGGCGTTCCGGCCATCGTCTACGGCGTGTTCGGCCTGGGCTTCTTCGTCTATGTGCTGGGTGGTTCGATCGACCGTCTGTTCTTCCCCGAGTCGCTGCCGGCACCGACCCTGGGCACGCCAGGCCTGCTGTGGGCATCGCTGACCCTGGCGCTGCTGGCTGTGCCGGTGGTGATCGTGGCCACCGAGGAAGGCCTGGCGCGTATTCCACGCACCGTGCGTGAAGGCTCGCTGGCGCTTGGCGCGACCAAGGCCGAGACCCTGTGGAAAATCGTGCTGCCAATGGCCAGCCCGGCGATGATGACCGGCATGATCCTCGCCGTGGCCCGTGCCGCTGGTGAAGTGGCGCCGCTGATGTTGGTCGGCGTGGTCAAGCTGGCGCCGTCGTTGCCGCTGGACGGTAACTACCCGTACCTGCACCTGGACCAGAAGATCATGCACCTGGGCTTCCACATCTACGATGTCGGCTTCCAGAGCCCCAACGTCGAGGCCGCGCGGCCGTTGGTATACGCCACTGCGCTGCTGCTGGTGATGGTAATCGCCACCCTTAACCTCTCGGCGGTGTGGATCCGTAACCACCTGCGCGAGAAGTACAAGGCCCTCGACCACTGATTGATGCTTTAAGCCACAAGCGGCAAGCTCCAAGAGGAGTGCCGCTTTGCCCTAACTTGCAGCTTGCAGCTCAAAGCTTGCAGCTACAAACGGAGTGAGACCATGCAGCAAGAATCCCACACCCACGGCATCGACATGGCTGCCCTGGGCCGCGACAAGCAGAGCCTGCGCCTGGCCGAAGAGACCGTGGCCATCGAAGTACCCGGCCTGAGCCTGTATTACGGTGACAAGCAGGCGTTGTTCGATGTCAGCATGAACATCCCCAAGCAACGCGTGACGGCTTTCATCGGCCCGTCCGGCTGCGGCAAGTCGACCCTGCTGCGCACCTTCAACCGCATGAACGACCTGGTTGACGGTTGCCGTGTCGAAGGCGCCATCAACCTGTACGGCAACAACATCTACCGCAAGGGCGAGGACGTGGCCGAGCTGCGCCGCCGCGTGGGCATGGTGTTCCAGAAGCCAAACCCGTTCCCCAAGACCATCTACGAGAACGTGGTGTATGGCCTGCGTATCCAGGGCATCAACAAGAAGCGCGTGCTGGACGAAGCGGTCGAGTGGGCACTGAAGGGCGCGGCCCTGTGGGAGGAGGTCAAGGACCGCCTGCATGACTCGGCGCTGGGCCTGTCCGGCGGCCAGCAGCAGCGTCTGGTGATCGCCCGTACCATCGCCGTCGAGCCTGAAGTGCTGCTGCTCGACGAGCCTTGCTCGGCACTGGACCCGATCTCGACGCTGAAGGTCGAAGAGCTGATCTACGAACTGAAATCCAAGTACACCATCGTTATCGTGACCCACAACATGCAACAGGCGGCCCGTGTTTCGGACTACACCGCGTTCATGTACATGGGCAAACTGGTCGAATTCGGTGATACCGACACCCTGTTCACCAACCCGGCGAAGAAGCAGACCGAAGACTACATCACCGGTCGCTACGGCTAACGGCGCTGTTGGGCGCGCCTGCGGGCTTTGAGCTTCAAGCTTCGAGCTTCAAGAAAAAGCAGCCAGCGCGGAGCCAGGAAACGACACGAACTACTTGAGGCTTGCAGCTTGCAGCTTCGCGGAGCTAAACGATGATCAACAAAGAAAGCCTGACGCACCACATTTCCCAGCAGTTCAACGCCGAACTCGAAGAGGTGCGCAGCCACCTCCTGGCCATGGGCGGGCTGGTCGAGAAACAGGTCAATGACGCGGTCACCGCGCTGATCGAGGCCGACTCGGGCCTGGCCCAGCAGGTGCGTGAAGTCGACGAGCAGATCAACCAGATGGAGCGCAACATCGACGAGGAGTGCGTGCGCATCCTCGCCCGTCGCCAGCCGGCGGCCTCCGACCTGCGCCTGATCATCAGCATTTCCAAGTCGGTGATCGACCTGGAGCGTATTGGTGACGAATCGACCAAGATCGCCCGCCGCGCCATCCAGTTGTGCGAAGAAGGCGAGTCGCCGCGCGGCTACGTCGAGGTGCGCCACATTGGCGACCAGGTGCGCAACATGGTGCGCGACGCACTGGATGCCTTCGCCCGCTTCGATGCCGAGCTGGCTCTGTCGGTTGCCCAGTACGACAAGACCATCGACCGCGAGTACAAGACCGCCCTGCGTGAACTGGTGACCTACATGATGGAAGACCCGCGCTCGATCTCGCGGGTGCTGAGCGTCATCTGGGCCCTGCGTTCGCTGGAGCGTATCGGCGACCACGCGCGTAACATATCGGAACTGGTGATCTACCTGGTGCGCGGTACCGATGTACGCCACATGGGCCTCAAGCGCATGAAGGCCGAAGTTCAGGGCACCGCTGGCGATGAGGCCGAAATTGTTAATGTTCCGGCTGAACCGGACGATAAATAAGATTGCTCCCGAGCATCGACGCCCGGCCTTCGCCGGGCGTTTTCGTTTGCGCTTGAGCAGTCAGCAGGCACCCGCGAACGATGCAAAGAAGTCCCGGCGTGATCCAGGTGTTGGCAAATGGCCACCAATCGGCGGTAGGCTAGTCGGGATTCAAGAGGAGTATCGATGAGTAAAGTCAATGTGCTGGTCGTGGATGACGCCCCGTTCATCCGTGATCTGGTGAGGAAGTGCCTGCGTAATGCCTTCCCGGGCATGGTCATCGAAGATGCGGTCAACGGCCGCAAGGCCATGGCCATGCTGGGCAAGGAAACCTTCGACCTTGTGCTGTGCGACTGGGAAATGCCCGAGATGTCCGGCCTTGAGCTGCTGACCTGGTGCCGCCAGCAGCCAGAAATGAAGAGCCTGCAGTTCATCATGGTGACCAGCCGCGGCGACAAGGAAAACGTCATCCAGGCCATTCAGGCGGGCGTCTCCGATTTTGTCGGCAAGCCATTCACCAACGAGCAGTTGCTGACCAAGGTGAAGAAAGCCCTGACCAAGATCGGCAAGCTTGAAAGCTTGGTCGCCGGTGGCCAGGCGCGGGTGAATTCGGCGTTCGCCAACGATTCGCTGAGCGCGCTGACCGGGGGCAAACCTGAAGCGGTCAAGGCCGCGCCTGCTGCGGCTGCGCCGGCCAAGCCGTTGATCAATGCACCGAAACCGCAGACGGCCGCCGCAGCCGCTGCGCAGACCGGGCGTGGACAAGGCCAGCTGCGCCTTTCCAGTGGTACTCAGCCTTGTGTGATCAAGGCGCTGAGCCTTAAGGAGGCGTTGCTGGTGGTACGTCGCAGTGCAGTGCTGCCACAGGTGCTCGAAGGCGCTGTACTGGACCTTGAGCAGGGCGAGAGCGCTGAAGTTGCCCGCCTGAATGGTTACCTGCATGCCATTGCGGCATTGGAGCCGAAACCTGAAAGCGACTGGCTGCAACTGACCTTCAAATTCGTCGACCAGGATGCACAGAAGCTCGACTACCTGTCGCGGCTGATTGCCCGCGGCACTACGCAGAAGCACTTCACCCCCGGCGCCTAGTTTCGTCGTACTCCGACCCTGTTGGAGCGGCCTTGTGTCGCGAAAGGGCTGCAGCGCAGCCCCCCAGCCATTCTTGCCGCGCTGCAAAACGGGGCCGCTGTGCGGCCCTTTCGCGACGCAAGGCCGCTCCTACAGGGCTGCGGCGGTCTTCCGACCAACTGTCATACCGCTCCCAGATCCCACTGCTAGGCTTCGATAGAACATCACTGTCAAAAAGCCACTATCATGCCCGCCGCCGCCCGCCTGCTGCTGTTCTGTGCCTCGCTCACGGCCTCGGCGTCGAGCCTGGGCATGACCATTTACAAGACCACTGACAATTTCGGGGTGGCTTCCTATTCCGAGCGCCCCAGCCCAGGGGCAAAGGCTCTGGAGCTGGGCGAGCCGATGTTCGAGCAGGTTGAGGGTCAGGTACGCCTGCAAACCGAGCCGTTTCCGGGCGGCGTGCGCTTCCTGGTGCGTAATGAGCTGTACGTGCCCATGCAGGTTGAACTGCGCGTCGATCAGTTGGCCAATGCCTTCGGCGGCAACGGCCCGCGGATCGTGCGAGCCGTAGTCGGGCCACGCTCGACCAAGGTGCTCAGCTCGGTGTTGGCGGCCCCCGGCGGGCCGCTCCGTTATGCCAGCAAATTTCAGTACGCCATGGGTGACCCTGGTCAGCGCTCGCAGGCTTATCGTTATCCTTTCCCATGGAAAGGCGGCCCTTTCCGCCTGACTCAAGGGCCCAACGGCCGCTTCAGCCATTACGGTCCCAAGGGCCGTCATGCCATGGACATCGCCATGCCGGAGGGCACCCCGATCATTGCGGCGAGGGGTGGGATGGTGGTGAAGATCGAGAACAGCCAGAGCGGAAGAGGTACCAACCCCTCGGGCAATTTCGTGCGCATCCTTCACCCGGACGGCACGATGGGAGTGTATCTGCACCTGATGCGCGGTTCAGTGGTAGTGGCCGAGGGGCAGCAGGTGGCGTTGGGGCAGGCGTTGGCCAAGTCGGGCAATACCGGCAACAGCACAGGCCCTCACCTGCATTTCGTGGTGCAGCGCAACGTCGGCTTGGCGCTGGAGTCGATCCCCTTCCAGTTCGACCGGCCGATTGGCGGTTTGCCGAACTTTACTGCGGGAAATCCCTGAAATTGCTTGCCTGGCTGTGATTTATAAGCTACATAAATGCTTATGAAGAGTATCAAACAAACGACCACCTTCAGAAACTGGGAGCAGAAGCTCCGAGACAAACAGGCAAGGGCGATCATCGCTGCACGTGTATTTCGTTTAGCGCATGGTTTAGCTGGTGATGTCCAGCCGGTGGGCCAAGGCGTTAGTGAACTGCGCATCCACCACGGCCCCGGTTACCGAGTGTATTTCCAGCAGCGTGGAAATCAGCTTGTCCTGTTGTTGTGTGGTGGAGACAAGAGCAGCCAGGCGCGAGATATCGAGACAGCTAAAGGCTTGGCCAGTCAGTGGAGGGACGACGAGTGAAAGAGCAATTCTATGACTATGACCCAGCCGAAGCGTTGACGGACGCTGAGTCCATTGCCGTCTTCATGGAAGACGCTTTTGAAACGGGTGATGCTGCCTACATCGCACAGGCCCTTGGCGTAGTAGCTCGGGCTAAAGGAATGTCTGCCATTGCGAATGAGGCAGGTGTATCCCGAGAGCACCTTTACCGGTCCTTCTCGGAAAAGGGTAACCCTACGCTTAAAACTATGCTGGCCGTGATGAGGGCCGTTGGTTTGGACCTGACGTCTCGCAAGCACGTGAAATCTGCACACTGAACACAAGCATCCACGGGGCCGCCAAGCGGCCCCGCCAGCTCAGCCGAGCTTGAGCACCTTGGCCAGCACGATCTTGGGCCCTTTCATCTTCTTGATGATGATGCGCAGGCCTTCGACTTCCAGCACTTCCTCTTCCTCAGGCACGCGCTTTAGCGTTTCGTAGATAAGCCCGGCCAGGGTTTCCGCTTCGATGTGGTCAAGGTCGATGCCCAGCAAGCGCTCCACCTTGAACAGCGGCGTGTCGCCACGCACCAGCAGCTTGCCTGGCTGGTAGGCCAGGATGCCGCGCTCGGTCTTGCGGTGTTCGTCCTGAATGTCGCCCACCAGCACTTCCAGCACATCTTCCATGGTCAGGTAGCCGATCACCTTGCCATCGGCCTCCTCGACCAGCACGAAGTGCGCGCCGCCCTTGCGGAACTGTTCCAGCAGCTGGGACAACGGCATGTGCCGCGATACACGCTCCAGCGGGCGGGCCAAGTCTTCGAGGTCAACGGTTTCCGGCAGGTGCTCGAGTTCGGCCAGTTCCAGCAGCAGATCCTTGATGTGCAAAAGCCCGGTGAACTCCTCACGCTCGGCGTCGTACAGCGGATAGCGGCTGAACTTGTGGCGGCGCACCAGAGCCAGGATTTCCTTGAGTGGCGCATGGGCGTCGATGCTGACCATGTCTTCACGCGAGTTGGCCCAGTCGACCACTTCCAGCTCGCCCATCTCCACGGCCGAGGCCAGCACACGCATGCCCTGGTCGCTCGGGTCCTGGCCACGGCTGGAGTGCAGGATCAGCTTGAGCTCTTCACGGCTGTAATGGTGCTCGTGGTGCGGGCCAGGCTCGCCCTGGCCGGCAAAGCGCAGGATGGTGTTGGCACTGGCGTTGAGCAGGTAGATGGCCGGGTACATCAGCCAGTAGAACAGGTAAAGCGGCACCGCGGTCCACAGCGACAGCAGTTCGGGCTTGCGGATCGCCCAGGATTTGGGCGCCAGTTCACCGACCACGATGTGCAGGTACGAGATGACGAAGAACGCGACGAAGAACGAGACACCCTTGATCAACTCTGGCGTGTCCACGCCCAGGTACGCCAGCAGCGGTTCGAGCAGGTGGGCGAATGCCGGCTCACCGACCCAGCCAAGGCCCAGGGAGGCGAGGGTGATACCCAGCTGGCAGGCCGACAGGTAGGCGTCGAGCTGGTTGTGTACCTTGCGCAGGATGCTGCCGCGCCAGCCGTGCTGCTCGGCAATGGATTCGACACGCGTTGAGCGCAGCTTGACCATGGCGAACTCGGCGGCTACGAAAAAGCCGTTGAGCAGCACCAGGAACAGGGCAAAGAGAATCATGCCGAAATCGGCGAATAACGAGGTGAGGCTGATACCAGGGGAAGGGTCCATGATGGATTTTTTACGGGGTCCGTCTTTGGGGAAGGTAGAAAAAAAGTGCCAGCTTTTGCTGGCACAGGGGGGTCAATGTAGCGGCTGGGGCGGCAAAAGCAAAGTGGCCCTTGGAATCAAGCGTCACCGTTAGCCAGTTGTGCGGGGGCAAAGTGACAGGTGAAGGTACTGCCATGGCCCGGTACGCTGCTGATCTCAAGGCGCCCGCGATGGCGCATGAGCACATGCTTGACGATCGCCAGCCCCAGGCCGGTGCCTCCTGTGTTGGACGCGCGGCTGGAGTCGACGCGGTAGAAACGTTCGGTCAGGCGCGGCAGGTGCTTGGCGTCGATACCGACCCCCGAGTCCTGCACTGACAGGTGGGCGCCCTGGTCGTCGGCCCACCAGCGGATACGGATGTTGCCTTCGTCCTGGGTGTACTTCACCGCGTTGAACACCAGGTTGGAGAAAGCGCTGCGCAACTCCGACTCGCTGCCTTTGAGGCGAAGGCCCGGCGCTGCCTCCAGGGTAATGCGCTGGTTGCGCGGCCCGGACAGCGCCTGGGCGTCGCTCATGATCGCACCGAGCAGGGTGTCGACCGCCACCGGCTGGTTGTCCGACGGGTAATCGGTGGCTTCCAGCTTGGCCAGCAGCAGTAGGTCGTTGAGCAGGGCCTGCATGCGCGAGCCTTGCTGGCTCATCTGCTGCAACGCCCGGTTCCAGCGCGGGTTCACGTCTTCGACGTTATCCAGCAGGGTTTCCAGGTAACCGGCTATCACCGTCAGCGGTGTACGCAACTCGTGCGAGACGTTGGCCACGAAGTCCTTGCGCATCTGTTCGAGCTGATGGATGCGAGTAACGTCGCGCACCAGCATCAGGTGTTCGTTGTTGCCGTAGCGGGTGAGGTGCAGCTGCACGCGCATGCGGTCATTGATGGGGGAGGGAATTTCCAGCGGTTCGGCAAAGTTCTGCGACTCGAAGTATTCCTTGAAGCGTGGGTGGCGTACCAGGTTGGTGACCGGCTGGCCGCCATCTTGCGGAGTCTTGAAGCCCAGCAGGGTTTCTGCGGCGCGGTTCCACCATTCCAGGTTGCCGTCGCTGTCGAGCATGATCACCGCGTCGCGCAGTGCGGCCGTGGACTCCTGTACCCGGTCGATCACTGCCTGCAGACGGCCGCGTACGCGCTGGTCGCGGCGTTGCAGGTGGTAGATGCTGTCGAACACCTCGCCCCACAGGCCATAGCCGTCGGGCGGTGCTTCGTCGGGCTGATGGTTGCGCAACCAGTCATGCAGGCGCAGCAACTGTTTGAGGGTCCAGCCCAGGTACAGGCCCAGGCCGATGGCCAGGCTCCAGCCGTAATAACCGCTGACCAGGCCGCCTATCAGGCAGACAGTGATCAGCAGGAGCAGGTGGCGAATGAGGGTTGCGTGCCAGTTCTGGTTCAATTGACAGATCCTTCGGATCCAGCCGCAAGCTGCGAGCTACAAGCTGCAAGAAGAAGCGGATCGGTGATGCTGATAGTCCTTTTTCCAGCCTGGATGCTGCTGGCTTTTCCTTGCAGCTTGAGGCTGGAAGCTCGCAGCTAGCTTTTGGTCGAGAAGCGGTAGCCAGTGCCCCGGACGGTTTGTACCAGATTTTCGTAGGCTTCACCCAGTGCCTTGCGCAGGCGGCGGATGTGCACATCGACGGTGCGTTCCTCGACGTAGACGTTGCCACCCCAGACCTGGTCGAGCAACTGGCCCCGGGTGTAGGCGCGTTCCTGGTGGGTCATGAAGAACTGCAGCAGGCGGTATTCGGTAGGGCCCATTTCGGCCGGCTTGCCGTCGATGGTCACGCGGTGGCTGATCGGGTCGAGCAGCAGGCCGCCGACTTCGATAGGGGCTTCGCTGTCGCTTGGGCCGGCGCGGCGCAGCACGGCCTTCAGGCGCGCCACCAGTTCACGAGGCGAAAAGGGTTTGGTGATGTAGTCGTCGGCGCCGACTTCCAGGCCCTGGATCTTGTTGTCCTCTTCGCCCTTGGCGGTGAGCATGATGATCGGGATATCGCCGGTGAGCTCATCGCGCTTGAGGCGGCGAGCCAACTCGATGCCGGAGGTGCCCGGCAGCATCCAGTCGAGCAGGATCAGGTCCGGTTTACGGTCGACGATGATTGCGTGGGCCTGTTGGGAGTTCTCGGCTTCCAGGCAGTCATAGCCGGCCATTTCCAATGCAACGGCGATCATCTCGCGAATGGGCGCTTCGTCGTCGACGATCAGAATGTTTCTGCCAACCATGCTTTAAACCTCTCCTGGAATATCGGGTCTGGCCCGCATTAGATAACGGAATTATTGCAGCTGTGTGACAGGGTGTTGGCCATTCTGGCGACATTGCATGACTGGGCTAGGCTTTGAGGGGCCGCTGCGGCGGCTGTTCGAACTCATTCCACCCCCCGAATTCACGGTGATTCCAATGACACGACACACGCTGAGCTGGATGGCCCTTTGCGCTGCACTGGCACTGCCCGGGGTAGCGTCGGCCCACCATGCCATGGAGAAGGACGGCATGTGGGTCGATCACGCGGGCATGACGCTGTACACCTTCGACAAGGATGCTGGCGGCAAGTCGATGTGCAATGGCGAGTGCGCCACCAACTGGCCGCCGCTGCTGGTCAAGGCCGATGACGAGCCTGCCAAGGACAAGTGGTCGGTGGTGATGCGCGACGATGGCAAGAAGCAGTGGGCATATGACGGCAAGCCCCTGTATACCTTCGTGAAGGACAAGAAGGCTGGGGACATGACCGGTGATGGTTTGAAAGACGTCTGGCACGTCGCCAAGCCTTGAGATGGCTGGGGCCGCTTTGCGGCCCAATCGCCGGCAAGCCGGCTTCCACAGGGTGGCTTGCCGAGGTTGTGTTCAGCGCAGGGCGTAATCGAGCACCACACCCATGAATACCAGCAGCCCCGCCCAGTGATTGTGCAGAAACGCCTTGAAGCACGACTCTCTGTCCAGCTTGCGCGTCGACCAGTACTCCCAGGCAAAGCACAGTGCGGCACCCAGCAGCCCAAGGTGGAACCAGCCACCCAGCTCGAAGCGGCTTCCCGCCAGCAACAGGCAGCCCAGCGACAGCATCTGCAGGGTCAGAATGATCACCCGGTCGGACTCGCCGAACAGGATCGCGGTCGATTTCACCCCGATCTTAAGGTCATCGTCCCGGTCGACCATGGCGTAGTAGGTATCGTAACCCACCGTCCACAGCAGGTTGGCGATGTACAGCAGCCAGGCGCTGGCCGGCAACTCGCCGCCGGCGGCAGTGAAGGCCATGGGGATACCCCAGGAATACGCAGCCCCCAGCACTACCTGCGGGTAATAGGTGTAGCGCTTCATGAACGGGTAACAGAACGCCAAAGCCACCGCGCCGAATGACAGCCACACAGTCTTGCTGTTGGTACACAGCACCAGCAGGAAGCTCACCGCCACCAGGATCCCGAACAGCGCCAGCGCCTCGCGTGGCTTGACCCGGCCACTGGCCAGCGGGCGGTCGGCGGTGCGTTTAACGTGGCCATCGACCTTGCGATCGGCGAAGTCATTGATGCAGCAGCCAGCGGCACGCATCAGCACCACGCCTAGGCCGAAGATCAGCACGTTGGCCAAGGTGGGCGAACCAAGGCCTGCAATCCACACCGCCGTCAGGGTCGGCCACAGCAGCAGGTAGATGCCGATCGGCCGGTCCATGCGACTGAGCTGGATGAAGTCCCAGGCGCGCGGGTGCACGCGGTTGAGCGACTTGAGCAGTTGCAGGTACATCAGCAGTTTTCCTCCTTGGCTGCTTGCCACAGTGCCGGCAGGAATACTTCGGCCACCAGCAGATCGAGGCCATCGCGCTCGAAGCGCGAGCGCCGCCCCCACAACCCTGCATGGGCCGCTTCGACAGGTAACCACTGCTGTGGATAAGTGCACACTTCAATGGGGTGACGGATGAACGCCTGGTCGCAGAACAACAACTCGCCCAGCGAACGGCTGCCCAAGGTTTCCAGGTGCAAACCGCCGTGTTCCAAGGCGCTACGGCTGGCCACACTGCGGGCGAAGACCCACGGCTGACCATGGCCGCGCAAGTACACCTCGCGCACCCAGCCTTCAGCGCCTGGCGCGATACCCAGCGCCAGGCATTCGTCATCGCGCAGCGCCTGCCAGCCCTCGAACAGCGGAGTGACGCTGAAATGATCGTGAGACAGTCGGGTAAGGCGGCGAGTCAGGGAACCTTCGTCGAACAGCCAGTCGAGGGCAGGCTGGTCGGTATCGACCGCCAGTTGTGGATACGCCAGCCACGCGACAGCGGCTGCTTGCGGGGATTCGTACGACACGTCGATATGCTTGATTAGAGCCAGAGAGGCGGCGAGCTTAGCATGATTGCCCCAACTGCTTGCATAATGCCCGCGTAAGGGCCCTGAGCCCGATTGACATAGCCTGAGCCTGTACCGAGGAACGACAAATCATGAAGAAGTGGCAGTGTATTGTCTGTGGCCTGATCTACGACGAGGCCCAAGGATGGCCGGATGACGGCATCGCGCCGGGTACCCGGTGGGAGGATGTGCCGCAGGATTGGCTGTGCCCCGATTGCGGCGTCGGCAAAAGCGACTTTGAAATGATCGCCATCGGCTGATCGCCATGCTGTTCAACCAAGAGGAAAGCACGAAATGACGTCCCCCGTGGTCATCATCGGGACCGGCCTGGCCGGCTATAACGTCGCCCGTGAGTTTCGCAAGCTCGATGGCGATACGCCGCTGCTGCTGATTACCGCCGACGACGGTCGCTCCTATTCCAAGCCCATGCTTTCTACCGGCTTCGCCAAGCAGAAGGACGCGGACGGCCTGTGCATGGCCGAGCCGGGGGCCATGGCCGAGCAACTCAAGGCGGTTATCCGCACCCACACGCGTATCAGCGGTATCGACCCTGGCCACAAGCGCCTGTGGATTGGCGAAGAAGCGGTGGAGTATCGCGATCTGGTGCTGGCCTGGGGCGCGCAGACCGTGCAGGTGCCGGTGGAGGGTGACGGGGCAGATCATGTGTTCCCGGTCAATGATCTGGAAGACTACGCACGTTTGCGTGCTGCCGCGGCTGGCAAGCAGCGTGTACTGATCCTCGGGGCCGGCCTGATCGGCTGCGAGTTCGCCAATGACATGCGCCTGGGTGGCTTTGAGGTCGATGTGGTGGCGCCGTGCGAGCAGGTCATGCCGACCCTGTTGCATCCTGCCGCTGCCGCTGCCGTTCAGGGTGGGTTGCAAGGGCTGGGCGTGCGTTTTCACCTGGGCCCCGTACTCACTCGCCTGCAGCAGGTGAGCGAAGGCCTTGAGGCGCATTTGTCCGATGGCAGCGTGATCGCCTGCGACCTGGTGGTATCGGCCATCGGCCTGCGCCCACGCACCGACCTTGCCGCTGCAGCCGGCCTGCAGACCAACCGCGGCGTAGTCGTGGACCGCCAACTGCGCACCTCCCACGGCAACATTTTCGCACTGGGCGACTGTGCTGAAGTCGAAGGTATCAACCTGCTCTATGTGATGCCATTGATGGCCTGCGCTCGAGCCCTGGCCCAGACTTTGACAGGCAACCCGACGCAGGTCAGTTACGGGCCGATGCCCATCACTGTGAAAACACCGGCTTGCCCGTTGGTGGTTTCGCCGCCGCCGCCTGGTTGCGAAGGTACCTGGCAGGTGCAAGGGCAGGGCAGTGACCTGAAAGTGCTCTGTCACGCTGCTGACGGCCAGTTGCTGGGCTATGCCCTGACAGGCAGCGCCGTCATGGAAAAACTGGCCCTGAACCGGCAGCTGCCTGCGCTGATGGCGTAAACAGCGGGCGTTCTGTCGGATTTATCCTGTAGTTGACCGCACAATGGCCGCCCAGATACTGGCGCGGCCCCGGTCGGCGTGCCATTCTCACTTCCGTCTGCCGCAGATTAGAGCCTGCGGTGCCTTGAACGCTGCTTCACGGGCAGCACGGCAATAACAACAAGAATTCCCGTCAAAGAGGCTTCATTATGCGTAAACCAGAACTCGCCGCCGTCATCGCCGAAAAGGCCGATCTGACCAAGGAAAAGGCCAATCAGGTGCTCAATGCCATTCTCGACAGCATCACCGGTGCGCTGGACAAAGACACCGTGACCCTCGTCGGCTTCGGCACTTTTGAAAAACGGCATCGCGGCGCCCGTACCGGCAAGAATCCTCAGACCGGTGAGCCGGTAAAGATCAAGGCCAGCAATACTGTGGCCTTCAAGCCTGGCAAAAACCTGCGTGACAGCGTCAATGTGCCCGCCAAGCCGGCCAAGAAAGCCAAATGACCGACGCTTGACTTGCAGCCTCTGCTCAAACGGGCGCCTCAGTGCGCCCGTTGTGCTTTCGGAAAGCATCGAGCTGCGAATGTGCGTAAATAGTTCAGGAAACGGATAAACTGTGCGCTTCGGTCATTTTATATTCGAGGCGCGTTGATGAAGTTCCGCTTTCTTCTCTGGGCCATGGGGTTGTTGATGGCCAAGGCCAGCCGTAACAACCCGGCATTTCAGCAGCAACTCAAGGACAAGGACCTGGTGTTCCAGATGCAGACGCTCGATGGCAAGGTTGCCCGGCACTTCATCGTCAGTGGCGAACGCATCAGCAGCAAAGGTGGCGCTCATCCGCAGCCAGCCTTTGCCATTGCCTTCAAGGACGCTGCCTATGGCTTCGCCACGATGCAGGCGAGCAACAAGCAGTTGGCGTTCATGCAGGGCATTCAGGACAAGAGCATCCAGATCAAGGGCAATCCGGCGCTGGTGATGTGGTTCCAGGGTTTGATGAAATACCTGAAACCGAAGAAGAAAAAAGGCTGAACAGCTGGGGCTGCTGTGCAGCCCCAACGTTTTCAGTGCGGTGCGTTGAACTGCGACGCCAGTTCGCGCAGCAAACTCTCGGCCTCGAGCACCTTGTTCACGACGTCCTCAGCTTTCTCCCGGGTAATGCCCAGGCGCTCCAGCAATTCGTCGGGGATCGCCTCCTGCGGCCCCGAGCCGATGCCGCGGCAGCGCAGCAGGCGGGTCGCCAGGCACACCAGGTTGGGGTACGCCGAGTATTCGCCGTCATAGGCAGGATCATGCTGGAAGCGCAGCGCGGTCGACAGCTCTTCGGGCATGTCCCACAGCTTCATCAGCCAGGCGCCGATCTGCTCGCGGCTGATACCCAGCAGGTGCTGCTCCACATAGGTGTGGCACAGGTGCGGGTTGACCTCCAGATGGCGGCAGATCAGCGAGAAGTGCGGCGGGAACACATGCGCCAGCAGCAGATAGCCGAAGTTGTGCAACAGCCCGGCCAGGTAAGTCAGGCCGGCTTCAGGGCGTTCGGCCCGAGGCATGGCCCGGGTCAGGCCTTCGATGATCGCCGCGGTGTAGATCGACTGCTGCCAGTAAGGCGTCGCCTGTTGCGGGTGGTCCTTGGGCAGGCTCAACGTCTTGCCCAATGCCAGGCCCAGGGCCAGGTTGATCACCAGATCGAAGCCTAAGACGCGGACGATGGCATCTTCCACCGAGCGGATCTTGCCTGGGGAGGCGTAATAGGGCGAGGCTGCCCAGCTGACCACCTGTGCGGCCAGGGCCGGGTCGGTTTCGACCACGCCGGTGATGTCGTCGATGCTGGCATTGGGGTCGACCCGCAGCTTGATGATTTTCTGCGCCGTATCGGCCAGCGGCGGTATCTCGATGGTTTCTTCCAGGCGCTTCTGGATGCGGCGGGCGGTGAATGCCTGCACTGCTAGGGTAATCTCCCTGGAGTCATCATCCGGGCGGTCGAGATTGGGGCGGATTTCCCTGACGGGTTGGCCGAAAGTGCCAGCGCTGGCCTTTTGCATCATGTGCTTGAAGTCGTCACGCTGGATTTCCAGCAACAGACCGGCTTCGCCGGACTGGATCAGCAGGCGTTCGGCATCGAGCAACTTGCCCTCATAGAGGCAGGGCGAGCTGGTCAGCGCCGGAATCGCAGGCAAGGCCTTCAGATGGTGCTTGTCGAGCATCTGCTTCAGGCGTTGTACAGGCACGGCTTTGAGCTTGCGGCCCGTCAGCTCTTCCAGACGATTGAGGTCCAGCAGCTTGCTCTGCGGGAACAGCACCATCAATGCGCCGATCTCGTCATCCAGCAGGATCGCCTGTACCCGTGAAGCAGCCGGCAGTTGCGTATGCTCTGGCACCTCGCGATAGGCAACACCCAGTTTTTCGAGCAACAGCCGGATGACAGACGGTGCGTGTGGGGTTGCGGTGTCCAGGGCAGCTTCAGTCATGGTCCGTATCCACTGATTCTTTTAAACGCGAAGTATAACCAGTCTGGTCGCAAAGCTGGATCCATTCTGGTACTGACGTCACACTTGGCCATATTGCTGGCCGTGGCGCAGCCAGCGGTCGAGCAGCGGGCTGACGTGCTCGGGCCAGCGTGCAATGAGGGCTTGTGCGGCGTCGCGCACGGCTGGCAACAGGTCGGCATCGCGCATCAGGTCGGCGACCTTGAATTGTAACAAGCCGGTCTGGCGCGTCCCGAGCATCTCGCCCGGGCCGCGCAGCTCCAGGTCCTTTTCAGCGATGACGAAGCCGTCGTTGGTTTCGCGCATGATCCCCAGGCGTTCGCGGCCGATCTGCGACAGCGGCGGGTGATACAGCAGCACGCAGTGGCTCACCGCGCTGCCCCGGCCTACCCGGCCGCGCAACTGGTGCAGTTGGGCAAGGCCCAGGCGTTCGGGGTTCTCGATGATCATCAGGCTGGCGTTGGGCACGTCCACACCCACCTCGATCACCGTGGTTGCGACCAGCAGTTGCAGGTCGCCTTGCTTGAATTCGGCCATCACCGCGGCCTTTTCCGTAGGTTTCATGCGCCCGTGGATCAGGCCCACGCGCAGTTCACCCAAGGCGCTGCCCAGTTCCTCGTAGGTACTCTCGGCTGCCTGGCAGGTAAGTTCTTCGGACTCTTCGATCAGGGTGCAGACCCAATAGGCCTGGCGCCCTTCGGCGCAAGCGGCGCGCACCCGCTCCACCACCTCGAAGCGCCGGCTGTCGGCGACCAGCACGGTGTTCACCGGCGTGCGCCCTGGCGGCAGTTCGTCGAGCACCGAGGTGTCGAGGTCGGCATAGGCGCTCATCGCCAGCGTGCGCGGGATCGGCGTGGCGGTCATGATCAGCTGGTGCGGGCACAGTTCGCCTGCAACACCCTTCTTGCGCAGGGCCAGACGTTGTTGCACACCAAAACGGTGCTGTTCGTCGATAATCGCCAGGGCCAGGTGCTTGAATTGCACTTCTTCCTGGAACAACGCGTGGGTACCCACCACCATCGGCGCACCGTTGGCGATCTGTTCCAGGGCGCTGGCGCGGGCTTTGCCCTTGAGCTTGCCGGCCAGCCAGGCGACTTCCAGGCCCAGCGGCTCCAGCCAGCGCTTGAAGGTGATGTAGTGCTGCTCGGCGAGAATCTCGGTGGGCGCCATCAGCGCCACCTGGTAGCCGGCCTCCAGTGCCTGCAGCGCCGCCAGTGCGGCAACCACGGTCTTGCCGGCGCCGACATCGCCCTGTACCAGGCGCATCATCGGCTCGGCCTGGCTCAGGTCGTAGGCGATTTCATCGGCTACCCGCTGCTGTGCGCCGGTCGGCTTGAAGCCCAGGTTGGCCAGATACTGCACCTGCAGGCTATTGGCCTTGGGCAGAACCGGAGCGCGCAAGCTGCGCAGGCTTTCACGCAGGCGCTGTTGCGACAGCTGGTGGGTGAGCAGCTCTTCGAAGGCAAGGCGATGCTGGGCCCAGTGCTGGCCTTCGGCAAGCTCATCAAGGTCGGCATCGGCCGGAGGGTTGTGCAGGTAGCGGATGGCATCGTCCAGCGGTGCCAAGTGGTAGTCCCGGGCCAGTTCGTCCGGCAACCAATCCGGCAGGCTGCGTGGGCCAAGCATATCCAGGCTCTGCTGGCAGAGCAGGCGCAGGCGCTGTTGTGTGAGGCCTTCGGTGGACGGGTAGATCGGCGTCAGGGTCTGCTCGACCGGCGGCGGCGGCTCGTCGCCATTGAGTGCACGGTACTCCGGGTGGTAGATCTCCAGGCCCGAGGCGCCGGGGCGGGCCTCGCCATAGCAGCGCAGGTGGGTACCGCGCTTGAGGCCTTCCTTCTGCGCATTGCTGAAGTGATAGAAGCGCAGGCTGAGCACGCCGCTGCCATCGCCCAGGCGCACGACAAGGCTGCGGCGTTTGCCCATGGTCACATCGGCGCCACTGACCACGCCTTCGATCACGGCGTCCTGGCCGGGACGCAGGGCGCCGATAGGCACCACCCGGGTGCGGTCCTGGTAGCGCAGCGGCAGGTGGAACAACACGTCCTGCAGGTTTTCCAGGCCGACCTTGGCGAGCTTCTGCGCCATGGCTTCGCCTACGCCCTTGAGCGCGGTGACAGAGACCTTCGACAGCTCAGTCATGACTCAGGCCGGTTGTTCCACAGCGGGCTTGGCTACCGAGCAGAGGCGAATCGAGTCGGCAAGGATCTCGATGGCCTTGGGCCGCGGGAAGCTGGCGCGCCAGGCGATGGCTACGGTGCGGAAGGGTGCCGGTGCGGTAAGCGGGCGCACTTCGATGACCCCCGGCGCGTAGTGGTGGCTGTGCACCGCCGAAAGCGGCAGGATCGACACGCCCAGGCCCGAAGCGACCATATGGCGGATGGTTTCCAGCGAGCTGGACTCCACCGTGGTGTGCTTGGCGCCTTCGCCGCCTTTGTTCAGCGTTGGGCAGGCCTCCAGAACCTGGTCGCGGAAGCAGTGGCCCTCGCCGAGCAGCAGCAGGCTCTTGTCGTTGAGCATGGCGGTGTCGATGGTCTTTTTCGCCGTCCAGGGGTGGTCGGCGGGCATCAGGGCACAGAATGGCTCATCGTACAGTGGCAGCGTCAGCACGTCGGCTTCGTTGAACGGCAGGGCGATGATCACTGCGTCGAGTTCACCATTGCGCAGTTTTTCGCGCAGCACATGGGTGAAGTTCTCTTCGATGTACAGCGGCATCTGCGGTGCCACGCGGTGCAGCTGCGGGATCAGGTGCGGGAAGAGGTAAGGGCCGACGGTGTAGATAGCACCGACCTTGAGCGGGGCGGTGAGCTGGTTCTTGCCGGCCTGGGCCAGTTCGCGGATGCCCTGCGCCTGCTCCAGTACCTTCTGTGCCTGGGCGACGATGCTTTCACCGACTGGCGTCAGGCGCACCGCGCTCTTGCTGCGCTCGAAGATCAGCACGCCAAGCTCGTCCTCAAGCTTTTTGACACCGACGGACAGGGTGGGCTGGCTGACATGGCAACGCTCGGCGGCGTGGCCGAAGTGCTGCTCCTGGGCGAGAGTGACGATGTAGCGTAATTCTGTGAGGGTCATAACGTGCGTCCATGAAGTTGCGAGCCCAGCATAGCGGCTGCAATCGATAGACGCACGTTATCAGACTTACCGATTTGTGACAGAAACAAAAGTATCAGCGACGATCCAGCGAGTAGACGAACGGTGCCACTACTTCGATCGTGCCATTGTTGAGCAATTCGGCAGGCGGCTTGGGTACCTTGCCGGCCCGGCGGATCATTTCCAGGGTTGCCCGGTCCAGTGCCGCGCTGCCCGAACCACCGGCCATGGAGTACGAGACCACCTTGCCTTCGGCGTCGACCACGAAGCGCAGGCGGTTGATGCCCTGAAGGCCCCGGCGGCGTGCGTCTTCCGGGTAGCGCTTGTACTTCGCCAGGTGGCGCAGCAGGTCGCTCTGCCACGTCGGCAACGCTTTGCTGTTCGCGGCAATGCTGGGTGCCGGTGCCGCGGACTTCTGCGGTGGCGTGTTGGTTGGCGGCGTGTCCACGACCTGTTCTTTGGTCGGTGGCTCATCCTTGGGCGGCTCAGGCTTTTTCTCAGGCTTCGGCGGTTGAGGCTTGGGTTTGGGCTTGGGCGGCTTGGCGATGGCGATCTTTGGTTTGGGCGCTTCGGCCACCTTGGGCAGCGGCGGCTCTTCGACTGGTGCCGGTGGCTGTGGAGCGGCCTTCGGTGGTGGTGGCGGTGCGGGCTCGGGCAGCGGTGCCAGTTCGACCATCATGGCTGCCGGGGGCAGCTCGACGGCCTGGGGCACCGACCAGTTGAGCGTGAGCAGCACAGCGACGGCATGGACACCCAGCACAAGTGCCAGGCTGCCGCTGTAACGCGCCAGATTGTGCCGCGTCTTCGTCATTTCTTGGCTGCCGTCTCGAGACCTACCAGACCGACTTTGAGGTAGCCGGCCGCGCGCATGTTGTTCATCACTTCCATCAGGTCACCGTAATCCACGCCTTTGTCGGCCTGGAAGAAGATGGTGGTTTCCTTGTCGCCCTTGGTCTTGGCATCGAGCATCGGGCCAAGCTGGCTGGGTGCAGGCACCTGATCGTCACCGACATACAGCTTCTGGTCGGCCTTGACGCTGACGAACACCGGCTTCTCCGGCCTCGGTGCCGGCTTGGCGGTCGAGGCCGGCAGGTCGACCTTGATGTCGACCGTGGCCAGGGGCGCGGCCACCATGAAAATGATCAGCAGTACCAGCATCACGTCGATGAACGGCGTGACGTTGATTTCGTGGTTTTCGGCGAGGTCGTCGCCACCTTCGTTCAGATGCAGGCCCATGGCTTACCCCACTTTCACCATGTGCGGGGCGACGCGCTCGCCACCCTGGTGGTCCAGGTCTCGGCTGACCAGCAGCAGGACCTGCGCTGAAGCGTCGGAAACCTGGGCTTTGTAGCCGGCGATGGAGCGGGCGAAGACGTTGTAGATAACTACGGCCGGGATCGCTGCGACCAGGCCCAGGGCGGTGGCCAGCAGTGCTTCGGCGATACCGGGGGCAACGACGGCCAGGTTGGTGGTCTGGGTTTTGGCGATGCCGATGAAGCTGTTCATGATGCCCCACACGGTACCGAACAGGCCGACGAACGGCGCGGTGGAGCCGATGGTGGCGAGCACGCCGGTGCCGCTGCTCATGTTGCGGCCGCTGGCATGCACCAGGCGCTCCAGGCGGAAGCTCACGCGTTCCTTGATGCCCTCTTTTTCACGGGCGTTGGCCGACAGTCGCATTTCTTCCAGGGCGTCGTGGACCAGCGTGTGGGCCAGGGTGCCTTCCTTGTTTGAGACCTCGCTGGCTTCCTTGAGGCTGGCAGACTTCTTCAGCTGTGCGATTTCGCCGCGCAGGCGACGCTTGGCGCCCATCAGCTCGAAGCCCTTGGCGATCCAGATGGTCCAGGTGATGATCGAGGCAATGGCCAGGCCGATCATGACCGCTTTCACCACCACGTCGGCGTTCTTGTACATACCCCATGGGGACAGGTCATGGGCCATGCCCAGCGAAGTGTTCTCGACCACGGCTTCGGTGCTTGGGGCCGCTGCCGCCGGCGCATCGAACGGCGTAGCGGCCTGAACGTCGCCAGCAGGTGCCTGGCTTTCGGTGGCTGGGGTGGTCGGTGCGCTTGCAGCTGCTGGGGCGCTGACGTTGGTATTGGGCTCATCGGCCATAGCCGCTGGGGCCAGCACCAGGCTGAACATCAGCGCGGCAATGGCGCGCCAGGCGCGTGACGGGGTTGGCGAAGCGGAAGTGTGAGTAGGTGTCATGCTGGCCGGACCTGATGAAGAAAAAAGTGTGCGTTCTCCAAGGCCTCGAGATAGGCCGAGAACAGATAGGGGTGCCATTATTGCAAGTAATTCTTGTTAACAAAAGTAATCTCGTTGCTTTTTTCGCCCATGGTCTAGCCGCCTATCGTGTAATCCGGCTAGCCTGATCCTTTGGTCTAGGGAGTTAAGTGATGTCAGACCGTTCCGTATTGATCGTAGGTTGTGGTGATGTCGGCGGCCGGCTGGCCCGCCAATTGCTCGCCCGTGGCTGGCAGGTAAGCGGCCTGCGCCGTTCGGTCGAACACCTGCCACAGGGTGTTGTACCGATCGCTGCCGACCTGTCCGATTCGGGCATGCCCCAGGCTTGGCCACAGCATTCCCCGGATTATCTGGTGTATTGCGTAGCCGCCAGCCAGCACGATGAGGCGGGTTATCAAAGCGCTTACGTTGAAGGCTTGCGTCACGTGCTGGGTTGGCTGGCCGAGCGTGGGCAGCGCCCGCGCCGCCTGCTGTTCGTGTCCAGCAGCAGTGTGTTTGCACAAAAGGATGGGGAGTGGATCGATGAGACCGCACCTACCGAGCCGCAAGGCTATTCGGGGCGTGTGATGCTGGAGGCTGAGCGGCTGGCCCTGGCTGGCGGCATGCCGGCAAGCATCGTGCGCCTGACGGGGATCTATGGCCCAGGGCGTGAGTGGCTCCTCAGCCAGGTGCGTCAGGGCTATCGGGTGGCGACCGAGCCGCCGCTGTATGGCAACCGTATCCATGCCGAGGATGCCGCAAGCCTGCTGGCGTTCCTGCTGCAGGCCGATGCCGATGGTGTGGCGTTGGACGATTGCTATATAGGCGTTGATGACGACCCTGCGCCACTGGCCGATGTGGTTGGCTGGTTGCGAGCTTACATGGGCGTTACCGAATGGTCCGATGAGCAGCGGGTGCGCCGCACCGGCAGCAAGCGCTGCAGCAATGCCCGGGTGCGGGCATTGGGTTGGGTGCCGGAGTATCCGAGTTACAAGGAAGGTTACGCGGCGATCCTTAAAGGCGAAGGCTGAAGCCTGCTGTGTTGCTGCTGGCCCTATCGCCGGCAAGCCGGCGATTAGGCCAGTGAAACCAGGCGCGACTTGGGTCAGTCTTTCTCCAGCACCCACTGGCGGGTACCGGCTGCCAGTTGCGGGATTTCATCGGGCTGTGCGCGGTTGAGCGCCTGGAAGATCTCCAGCTTGTCGCCATCGCGCTTGAAGATGAATGGCGCGCCCCGTTGGTTGCGCTCAAGCCAAAGGCTGTCGTTGCTGCCCCCCATGCTTGCGCAATCGCCGGCCAGGCACAGGGCGTAGCGGTCAGGGCCGGGCAGGCCGGTGACGCCGCCGTTATCGGTGAACCGGACGACGCTACCTGTGCCCTGGCCTTCGACAATCTTCCAGTCCCCGCCGAGGTACGCTTGGTACAGTGCTTTCTCGAAGCTGCTGCCCAACGGCACATTACCGGGCTGTTTGGCGCGGACGAAACTGCGTTCGGCACCTGTTGTGTCCGTGGCTTTCAGCTCGTCGCCATCCAGCGCCAGCTGTTCGGTCTGGCCGCCCGGGAAGTTGGCCTGCCATTGCTTGTCAGCGGCGCTCAATTGGCCGTCGGCGGCCTCGAAACCATTGCTGTAGCTGGCCTGCTGGCTGGCCACATCGAGTTTCCACTCGAAGATGGGGCCGTGCTCATTGAGGGCCTGGCGCAGGCTGCCACCTTTGACGGCGGCGTTGATGGCGTCCTGGTTGATCCAGGTGCCGTTGAAATCTTCGGGTTTGTGGCTGGCGCAGCCGCTCAGAAGCAGGGCTGCCAGCGCGAGGGGCAGTGCTTGACGCATGGTAGGTTAACCTTGAACTGAAAGGTGACGGGCAAGGCGCCCGTCACCTGCGGCATCAATCGATGACCAGGATGGCGTCCATTTCTACCTGGGCGCCTTTTGGCAGCGCGGCAACGCCAATGGCGGCACGGGCTGGATACGGCTGCTCGAAGTAGCGGCCCATCACTTCGTTGACCTTGGCGAAGTGGCTCAGGTCGGTGAGGAAGATGTTCAGCTTGACGATGTCCTTGAACGAACCGCCGGCGGCTTCGGCAACGGCCTTGAGATTCTCGAAGACCTGTACGGTCTGGGCTTCGAAGCCCTCAACCAGTTCCATGGTGTTCGGGTCCAGCGGAATCTGGCCCGACATGTAAACGGTATTGCCGGCCTTGATCGCTTGCGAGTAGGTACCGATGGCGGCAGGGGCCTTGTCGCTGTTGATGACGGTCTTGCTCATGATGACTCCTTGCGGTTGGCGGACTACGCACGCATGCGGGTGATGCGGACCACGCCGGTCAGCGTACGCAGCTTCTTGATCACACGAGCCAGGTGCACGCGGTCGTGCACGCTGACCACCAGTTGGACAACGCTGATGCGGCCGTCGCGTTCGTCCATGCTGATCTTCTCGATGTTGCCGTCGGCGGCATTGACGCTGCTGGCCAGCAGGGCAATCAGGCCGCGCTGGTGTTCCAGCTCGACACGCAACTCGACATTGAATTCGCCGGTGATGTCCTTGGCCCAGGAAAGCTGTACGCACTTCTCCGGGTTATGGCGGATTTCACTGATATTGCGGCAGTTCTCCAGGTGCACGACCATGCCCTTGCCTGCCGACAGGTGGCCGACGATCGGGTCGCCCGGGATGGGCGTGCAGCACTTGGCATAGCTCAATACCAGGCCTTCGGTGCCGCGGATCGCCAGAGGGCCTTCCGGTGCGGGGAGCTGTTCGCCTTCGGCTGACAGCAGGCGGCGGGCCACCACATAGGCCATGCGGTTGCCCAGGCCAATGTCTTCGAGCAGGTCTTCGATCAGCTCCAGGCGGTACTCGGCGAGAATCGCGTTGATACGCTCCTGAGGGATTTGCTCGAGGCTGCTGTCGAAACCGGTCAGCACCTTGTTCAGCAGGCGCTCGCCAAGGTTGATCGACTCGGAGCGTCGCTGCTGCTTGAGTGCGTGGCGGATGTGCGTACGGGCCTTGCCGGTGACCACGAAGTTGAGCCAGGCCGGGTTGGGCCGCGCGCCCGGGGCGCTGACGATCTCGACCGTCGAACCGCTCTGCAGCGGCTCGGACAGCGGCGCCAGGCGCCGGTTGATGCGGCAGGCGATGCAGCTGTTGCCCACATCGGTATGCACCGCATAGGCGAAATCGACGGCGGTGGAGCCTTTGGGCAGCTCCATGATCCTGCCTTTGGGCGTGAAGACATAGACCTCGTCAGGGAACAGGTCGATCTTCACGCTCTCGATGAATTCCAGCGAGTTGCCGGCACGCTGCTGCAGCTCGAGGATGCCCTTGACCCACTGGCGAGCGCGCGCATGGTTGCCTTTGGGCTGCTCGTCGTCGTTGGACTTGTACAGCCAGTGTGCGGCGATGCCATTGTTGGCCATCTCTTCCATTTCGCGGGTGCGGATCTGGATTTCGATGGGCACGCCGTGCATGCCGAACAGCGTGGTGTGCAACGACTGATAGCCGTTGGCCTTGGGGATCGCAATGTAGTCCTTGAAGCGCCCGGGCAGCGGCTTGTACAGGTTGTGTACGGCGCCGAGCACGCGGTAGCAGGTGTCGACCTTGTCGACGATGATGCGGAAGGCGTACACGTCCATGATCTCGGTGAAGGCGCGGCGCTTGCCGCGCATCTTCTTGTAGATGCCATAGAGGTGTTTCTGCCGGCCGCTGACCTCGCCTTGAATACCGTCGGCGGCCAGGCAGTTGGCCAGCGAGTGTTCGATCTTGGCGACGATCTCTTTACGGTTGCCGCGTGCGCTCTTGACCGCCCGGTGGATCAGCGACGAGCGCATCGGGTGCATGGCCTTGAAGCCGAGGTCTTCAAACTCTACGCGCACAGTGTGCATGCCCAGCCGGTTGGCGATGGGCGCGTAGATTTCCAGGGTTTCCTTGGCGATGCGTCGGCGTTTTTCGCCAGACAGCACTTCCAGGGTACGCATGTTGTGCAGGCGGTCGGCCAGCTTGACCAGGATCACGCGGATATCGCGGGCCATGGCCATGGCCATCTTCTGGAAGTTTTCAGCCTGCGCTTCGGCCTTGGTCTCGAAGTTCATCTGGGTCAGCTTGCTGACCCCATCGACCAGCTCGGCAACCGTTTCGCCAAACTGCTGGCTGAGGGCTTCCTTGGCGATGCCGGTGTCTTCGATCACGTCGTGCAGCATGGCCGCCATCAGGCTCTGATGGTCCATGTGCATGTCGGCGAGGATGCTGGCCACGGCCAGCGGATGGGTCACATAGGGCTCGCCGCTGCGGCGGCGCTGCCCATCGTGTGCCTGTTCGGCGTAGAAATAGGCCCGGCGAACCAGATTGACCTGCTCGGGGCCCAGGTAGGTCGACAGCCGTTCGGCTAAGGCTTCTATGCCCGGCATGGTTTGACCTCTTGCCGAGGAAGAGGGCCTTGCGCCGCGCGACGTCGACCAGGCATCGATCAGACAGCCTCGTTGGACTCGTCCTCGAACGCGGCGAAGACCGGATCCTCGGTGACGATCTCTTCAGCGGCAATGAATTCGTTGGTGACGATGCCTTCTGCGATTTCACGCAGGGCAACGACGGTCGGCTTGTCGTTTTCCCACGCTACGCGTGGCTCTTTGCCGCCGGTAGCCAGCTGACGGGCGCGCTTGGTCGAGAGCATGACCAGCTCAAAACGGTTATCCACGTGTTCCAGGCAGTCTTCAACAGTTACGCGGGCCATGGTCTTCCTCAGTAGCAAATGCGATGGGCGTGCAGCCCAATATGGGCAGGCGGACTCGATAGTTTAAAAAATCACCAGCCAATAGGGAAGCGCTGTTTTGCCGGATACCCCATCAGGCCTGCATCCCTCACCCTGTGGATGCGGGCTTGCCGGGGCGCCGAACCACCGCGAAAGGGCCGCGACAGACACCTTCATCTTGTATCTCACAACATCGCGCCGCGCAACCTTGGGGTCAGCTCTTCGAACAATGTCTGCACCGAGCGCAAGGCCCGGCAATCGGGCCGGGTCAGCAGCCACAGTTGGGTGTCGCAACCGGCCAGCGGTCCGCTCAGCGCCTCGACCCCAGGCAGTGCATGGACCATGTAGTCGGGCAGCGCCGCAACGCCCAGCCCCGTGCTTACCAGCTGTGCAATGGTCGACATGCTGCTGCACTGGTAGCGCGGGCTCAGCCCGGGGTACTGCTGATTGCGCCAGACCACGGTGGGGTGGTCCTGCATGGAGTCGTCCGGGGCTATCCATGGCACGCTGTTGTGGGACTCGTCCAGGCGCTCGCGCCATTGCGGCTGGCCACAGATCACATAGGACGTCGAACCCAGGCAACGGCCGACCAGGTGCTCGGGCGGCGTATTGGTCAGGCGCAGAGCGATGTCGGCATCGCGCCTGCTGAGGTTGGCGAAGGTGTTGGACGTGCCCATCTCCAGCGACAGAGCCGGGTAATTGGGCATGAACTCGGCCAGCGCCGGCAGCAGCAGGCTGTGCATTACCGCCTCAGTGCATGTCAGACGAACGGTGCCGCTCACCACCTGCTCGCCACTGGTCATGGCGATGCGCGCAGCATCCAGCGCCTGCTCGGCCCGTTCGGCCTGCTCGGCCAGGGCCTGGGCGGTGTCGGTCGGCAGGTAGCCCTTGCGGCTCTTGACGAACAGTGCGGTGCCCAGTGCCGACTCAAGCCGGCGAATCGAACGGAACACGGTCGAAACATCGACCTTGAGCAGTTCGGCGGCCTTGGCCAGTGAGCGCCCGCGCTCCAGGGCCAGGACCAGGGAGAGGTCGGCGTGGGTGATCTGATATTGCATTGGTGCACGCTCTACTTGCCGAAATGCCAATGTCTGTTGCGTTGAGGCCATTTTATAGTGGAACTGCCCCCGGGAATCAATGCGCCCGGTCGGGTAACCAATCCCCACGATGGGAAAGTTAAAAAAACAACAGCTGCAACCATCGTCGCCCGTGAGGCGCCAGCCGTATCCCCACATCGCCGCAGCACATCAAAGGATGTACACCATGACGTCGGTCACCCCGTGCGCCAGTTCTTCCAGCGAGATGAAAGACTTCCTCCAGGCCCATCCGGACACTCAGTACGTCGATCTGCTGATCTCCGACATGAATGGCGTGGTACGTGGCAAGCGCATCGAGCGGGCCAGCCTGCACAAGGTGTACGAAAAGGGGATCAACCTGCCGGCATCGCTGTTCGCCCTGGATATCAATGGCTCGACCGTGGAAAGCACCGGGCTTGGGCTGGACATCGGCGATGCCGACCGGATCTGCTACCCGATCCCCGGCACGCTCTGCAACGAACCCTGGCAGAAGCGCCCGACCGCCCAGTTGCTGATGACCATGCACGAGCTCGAGGGCGAGCCGTTCTTCGCCGACCCACGCGAAGTGCTGCGCCAGGTGGTGAGCAAGTTCGATGACCTGGGCCTGGACATCTGCGCCGCGTTCGAGCTGGAGTTCTACCTGATCGACCAGGACAACCTCAACGGTCGTCCGCAGCCGCCGCGCTCGCCCACTTCGGGCAAGCGTCCGCAGTCGACCCAGGTCTACCTCATCGACGACCTCGACGAATATGTCGACTGCCTGCAGGACATGCTGGAAGCGGCCAAGGAGCAGGGCCTGCCGGCCGATGCCATCGTCAAGGAAAGCGCGCCCGCGCAGTTCGAAGTCAACCTGCACCACGTTGCCGATCCGCTGAAGGCGTGCGACTACGCGATCCTGCTCAAGCGCCTGGTCAAGAACGTCGCCTACGACCATGAAATGGACACCACGTTCATGGCCAAGCCTTACCCAGGCCAGGCGGGCAATGGCCTGCACGTGCATATTTCGCTGCTCGACAAGAAGACTGGCAAGAACATCTTTGCCCATGACGACCCACTGCAAAGCGATGCTCTGCGCCATGCCATTGGTGGCGTGCTGGAGACCATGCCAGCGTCGATGGCCTTCCTGTGCCCGAACGTCAACTCGTACCGTCGCTTTGGCGCCCAGTTCTACGTGCCGAATGCGCCGAGCTGGGGATTGGACAACCGTACCGTAGCGGTTCGCGTGCCGACCGACAGCAGTGAAAACGTGCGCATCGAGCACCGTGTAGCGGGCGCCGACGCCAACCCTTACCTGATGCTCGCGGCAGTTCTCGCGGGGATCCACCATGGCTTGACCAGCAAGGTCGAGCCTGGCGCGCCGATTGAAGGCAACTCGTACGAACAGCTGGAGCAAAGCCTGCCGAACAACCTGCGCGACGCCTTGCGCGCGCTGGATGACAGTGAAGTCCTCAACCAATACATAAGCCCGGACTACATCGATATCTTCGTGGCCTGCAAGGAAAGTGAGCTGGCCGAGTTCGAAGTATCGATCTCCGACCTCGAGTACAACTGGTACCTGCACACGGTGTAAGCCCATGAGCGCAATTGCGGTCCCCTTGATCGGTGTCAGCGCCTGCCGTCAGCAGGTGGGGAAGAACTCGTCGCACACGGTGGGCGACAAGTATGTCGAGGCGGCCGGCTTTGCCGGGCTCCCGCTTATCCTGCCGGCCCGCGACGGGGGCAGCGACACGCAGGCGTTGCTGGCACGGCTCGATGGCATTCTTTTTACCGGCTCGCCTTCAAATGTCGAGCCGCATCATTACAATGGCGCCCCCAGCGCGGAAGGTACCCGGCACGATCTTGCACGTGACCGCCTGACCTTGCCGCTGTTGCAGGCGGCCATTGCCGCCGGCGTGCCGGTGTTCTGTATCTGTCGTGGTTTCCAGGAGTTGAACGTGGCCCTAGGCGGCAGCTTGCACCAGCGCGTGCACGAACTGCCGGGCTACCTGGACCACCGTGAACCTGAGGACGCACCCCTGGAGGTGCAATACGGCCCTCGTCATCCCGTCGGCATTGCGCCTGGCGGGGTATTCGAGCGCCTGGGCCTGGCTGCGCAGTTCGAGGTCAACTCGCTGCACAGTCAGGGCATCGACCGCCTGGCCCCGGGCCTGAGCGTCGAGGCAAGGGCCCCGGATGGCCTGATCGAAGCGGTGTCGATGCCTGACGCGCCTGGCTTTGTGCTTGGCGTGCAGTGGCACCCGGAATGGCGTTTTGCCGACAACCCGGTCTCCACACGCCTGTTCCAGGCGTTCCGCGAGGCCTGCATTGCCCATGCTGCACGGTAGGGTCGTTACCCGAAGGTCTTGGATGACTGATACCGATACGCAAGCTTTCAATGAGTGAAAGCGCCTTGTTCGCAGGGCCTGTGACAACAATTCCAATAGTTACGGCAAATACTCATGAGCGATTACACAGAAGCTGGCCGCCCACCCGATGTGGCCGATTCAGGCAGCACTCAGCGCAGCAAAGGTTTGGCAAAAGGCCGTCTTGGCCTGTTGGCCAGCGTGGTGCTGGGCATTTCGACTATCGCCCCGGTCTATACCCTGACCGGTGCCCTTGGCCCCACCGTGCGGGAGGTCGGCGAGCACCTTCCGGCCGTCTTCATCGTCGGCTTCCTGCCCATGCTGCTGGTCGCCCTGGGCTACCGTGAGCTGAACGCGGCGGAGCCGGACAGCGGTACTTCCTTTACCTGGTCGGCCCGCGCCTTCGGCCCGATGATCGGCTGGATCGGTGGCTGGGGGCTGGTCGTTGCCACCACCATCGTGTTGTCCAACCTGGCCGGGGTGGCCGTTGATTTTTTCTATCTGTTCCTGGCTCAGATCACCGGTAACCAGGCGTTGGCTGCCTTGGCGGATAACCTGCTGATCAACATCACCACCTGTTGCGTGTTCATCGCCATGGCGGTGTGGATCTGTTGTCGCGGCATGGCCACCACCATGAACGTGCAATATGGTTTGGTGGCCTTGCAACTGCTGGTGCTGATCGGCTTTGCCTTCGCCGCCTTCAGTGAGACCACCGCGCCAGCGCCGCTGGAGTTCGACCTGGCCTGGTTCAACCCCTTCGGCGTGGAGTCGTTCTCGGCCTTTGCCGCTGGCCTGTCGTTGTCGATCTTCATCTTTTGGGGGTGGGACGTGTGCCTGACCGTCAGTGAGGAATCGATCGGCAGCGACGAGGTGCCGGGCAAAGCGGCGACCTGGACCGTGCTGCTGATTCTTGGTCTGTACCTGCTCACCGCCATCGCCACCCTGCAATTCGCGGGGATCAGCGAGCAAGGGCTGGGACTGAACAACCCGCGTATCCAGGAGAACGTCTTTGCCCACCTGGCCGGGCCAGTCATGGGGCCGCTGGCGATCCTGATGTCCATCGCCGTGCTGGCCAGCACCGCCGCTTCGCTGCAGTCGACCTTCGTCTCTCCGGCGCGCACGCTGCTCGCTATGGGTTACTACGGTGCGGTGCCAGAGCGCTTTGCCAAGGTTTGCCCGCGTTCGCAGACGCCACGTTACGCAACCATCTGTGCCGGCGTTGCCGCAGGCCTGTTCTACGTGACCATGCGTACCCTCAGCGAAAACGTGCTGGCGGACACCATCACCGCCCTGGGCATGATGATCTGCTTCTACTATTCGCTGACCGCGTTTGCCTGCGTGTGGTATTTCCGCCACAGCCTGTTCGACAGCCTGCGCCACTTCTGCATGCGCGGCCTGTGCCCCCTGTTGGGTGGTGTGATCCTGTCGGTGATCTTCGTGCGCACCGCCATCGACAGCGCGTCGCCGGATTTCGGCAGTGGCTCGCATGTGGCTGGCGTAGGATTGGTGTTCGTGATTGCGGCGATCATTTCGGCACTGGGGATAGTGCTGATGATGCTGTCGCGGATGCGCGCGCCGGCTTACTTCCTGGGGGCCACCCTGCGACAGCAGGCGACTCTGCAGCTGCAGGAATAATGCTGGGTGGGGCGCGTTGCGCCCCAACACCCCGCGGTAGGCGCGGCCTTGTGTCGCGAAAGGGCCGCAAAGCGGCCCCAACTGTCTCTATCTTCAGCCGATCAACTGCTTGAGCAATGCCCCGTGCCGATCCTGCTGCTTGCTCAACAGCAAACGGTTCGAGCGGAACACGGCCTTCAACTCCTCCAGCGCCACATCGAAGTCGTCGTTGATGATGACGTACTCGTACTCGTCGTAGTGCTGCATTTCGCTGACGGCCTCTTTCATGCGGCCGGCAATGATCTCATCGCTGTCCTGCCCACGCCCGTCCAGACGCTGGCGCAGCGCCTCCAGGTTGGGCGGCAGGATGAAGATCGAACGGGCTTCGGGCATCAGCTCGCGCACCTGACGGGCGCCTTGCCAGTCGATTTCCAGAATCAGGTCATCGCCCCGGTCCAGCACTTGCTGCAGCGTGCTACGCGAGGTGCCGTAGAAGTTGCCGAACACTTCGGCGTGTTCAAGGAAGTCGTTCTTGTCGATCAGCGCCTTGAATTCGTCATGGCTGACGAAGTGGTAGTTGACGCCGTGCTCCTCGCCCGGGCGTTTGCCGCGCGTGGTGTGCGAGACAGAAACGCTGACGCGTTTGTCGTCCTTGATCAGGGCGTTGACCAGGCTGGTCTTGCCGGCACCTGACGGGGCCGAGACGATATATAGGGTGCCGCTGCTGTGGTTCATGGTAGGGGTGGCCTTACTCGATGTTCTGTACTTGTTCACGCATCTGTTCGATCAGTACCTTCAGGTTGACCGCCGCTTGCGTGCTACGCGGGTCGAAGGCCTTGGAGCCCAGGGTATTGGCCTCGCGGTTGAGCTCCTGCATGAGGAAGTCCAGGCGCCGGCCAGCGGCCCCGCCGGACTTGAGCACCCGGCGTACTTCATTGACGTGGGTGCTGAGGCGGTCCAGCTCTTCGGCAACGTCACTCTTTTGTGCCAGCAGCACCATCTCCTGCTCAAGCCGTTGCGGGTCGAGCTCGGCCTTGAGGTCGCCGAAGCGGTCGATGATCTTCTGCCGTTGTGCGGCCAGCATCTGCGGTACCAGGGCACGCAGGGTGGTGACCTCGGTGGCCATGCTGTCCAGCCGCTCGTTGATCAGGCGTGCCAGCTCCTGGCCTTCGCGCAGGCGCCCGGCCTTCAATTCGGCCAGGGCCTCGTCGAACAGTGCCACGGCTTCGGCATTGAGCGCCTGCGGGTCGCTGGCGTCGGCCACCAGCACGCCCGGCCAGGACAACACTTCCAGCGGGTTGAGCGGCGCCGGCTGCTTGATCAGGCCGGCCACTTCTTCGGCGGCGGCGACCAGTTGTGCGGCACGCTCGCGGTCGACCTTCAGTGGTTTGCCGTTGCTGTCTTCGTGCAGGCGCAAGGTGCATTCGACCTTGCCGCGCGACAGGCCTTGGCGCAGACCCTCACGCACCGCGCCTTCCAGGTCGCGCAGGGCGTCGGGCAGGCGCAGGTGAGGTTCAAGGTAGCGGTGGTTGACCGAGCGCAGTTCCCAGACCAGGGTGCCTTGGCTGCCTGCGCGCTCGACACGAGCAAAAGCGGTCATGCTGTGCACCATGGGGAGTACCTCGCGTAGATGATGTGAACGGGAAAGCCTTTCGGCTGCAAGGCGCAGGATTGTAGCGCAGTGCGCCCTTGGCGCCCAATCCGCCCATGTTACAGAGCCCTCATCGGCCGGTGGGAAAAGGCGACAGGCTGTGCGCGGCCCGACAATAAGCATGTCCTCACCGGGCTACGGGCTTTATAATGCCGGGCAGATTCAAAGTCCCAGTACAGGTATCCCAGATGAAACGTCCAAGTGGTCGCGCCGCCGATCAGCTCCGCTCGATCCGCATCACCCGCAACTACACCAAGCACGCCGAAGGGTCGGTACTGGTCGAGTTCGGTGACACCAAGGTCATCTGCACGGTCAGCGTTGAAAACGGCGTACCGCGCTTCCTCAAAGGCCAGGGCCAAGGCTGGCTGACCGCCGAGTACGGCATGCTGCCGCGCTCCACCGGTGAGCGTAACCAGCGCGAAGCCAGCCGTGGCAAGCAGGGTGGTCGCACCCTGGAAATCCAGCGCCTGATCGGCCGCTCGCTGCGCGCCGCGCTGGACATGAGCAAGCTGGGTGACATCACCCTGTACGTCGACTGCGATGTGATCCAGGCCGATGGCGGCACCCGCACCGCGTCGATCACCGGCGCCATGGTCGCCTTGGTCGATGCCCTGGCAGTGATCAAGAAACGGGGTGGCCTGAAGGGCGGCAATCCGCTCAAGCACATGATCGCCGCCGTATCGGTGGGCATGTACCAGGGCGAAGCCGTACTCGACCTGGACTATCTGGAAGACTCCGCTGCCGAGACCGACCTGAACGTGGTCATGACCAGTGCCGGTGGTTTCATCGAAGTGCAGGGCACTGCAGAGGGTGCGCCGTTCCAGCCCGAAGACTTCAACGCCATGCTGGCGCTGGCGCAGAAGGGCATGAACGAGATCTTCGAACTGCAGCAGGTCGCTCTGGCCGACTGATTGATCCTGCAGGTATGAAAAAGCCGACTTCAATGTCGGCTTTTTCGTATCTGAACAGTGCTCAGATGGTCAACGTCCAGTCATAGTCGACGATCAGCGGCGCATGCTGCGAGAAGCGCGGCTGACGCGGCAGGCGGGCATTGCGCACGAAGCGGCGCAGGCCCGGGGTGAGGATCTGGTAGTCGAACCGGTAGCCCAGGTTGAGCATCTCGGCCTGCTCGTTGTCCGGCCACCAGCTGTACTGGTCACCTTCACGGCTGACTTCGCGCAGGGCATCCACATAGCCCATGTCGCCAGTGATCGCATCCATCCAGGCACGCTCAGGCGGCAGGAAGCCTGGCGACTGCTGGCTGTCACGCCAGTTCTTGATGTCGAGCTTCTGCTGCGCCACGTAGAACGAGCCGCAATAGATGTACTCACGACGCTTGCGCCGCTGCTTGTCCAGGTACTTGGCGAAGTCGTCCATCAACTTGAACTTCTGGTTCAAGTCGTCGTCGCCGTTCATGCCCGAAGGCAATAGCAGGCTGGCAATACTGACTTTGTCGAAATCTGCTTGCAGATAACGCCCGTAACGGTCGGCTGTCTCGAAGCCCAGGCCGGTGATGACTGCCTTGGGCTGCATGCGCGAATACAGTGCCACGCCACCTTGGGCGGGTACCTCCGCGTCGCAGGCATAAAGGAAATAGCCATCGAGCTGGAAAGCTGGGTCGTCGAGTTCAAAGGCCGAGGCGCGGGTATCCTGAAGGCAGATGACGTCGGCATTCTGGGCTTGCAACCAGCTGAGCAATCCACGCTCGGCTGCAGCCTGAATGCCATTTACGTTCACACTGATGATCCGCATAAATGGCCCCAAAAATCTCGTGCGTGTATGATACCCGAGCTCAACCCATTTAGCTAAATCCGTGGTGTCCGGGACTTTCCATGCAGCCGTATCAGCGCGACTTCATCCGTTTTGCCATCGATCGCGGCGTTCTGCGCTTCGGTGAATTCACCCTGAAATCGGGGCGTACCAGCCCGTATTTCTTCAATGCCGGCCTGTTCAACACAGGTTCTGCCCTGGCTCAGCTGGGGCGTTGCTACGCGGCGGCCATCGTCGACAGCAAGATCCCGTTCGACGTACTGTTCGGCCCGGCCTACAAGGGTATCCCGCTGGCTGCGGCCACCGCCGTGGCCCTGGCCGAGCAACATCAGCTGGACGTGCCGTGGTGCTTCAACCGCAAGGAAGCCAAGGATCACGGCGAAGGCGGCAGCCTGGTCGGCGCGCCACTGGCCGGTGACGTCCTGATCATCGATGACGTGATCACCGCTGGCACTGCCATCCGCGAGGTCATGCAGATCATCAATGCCCAGCAGGCCAAGGCCGCTGGCGTGCTGATCGCGCTCAACCGCGAAGAGCGCGGCAATGGCGAACTGTCGGCGATCCAGGAAGTGGAGCGTGACTTCGGTATCCCGGTAGTCAGCATCGTTTCGCTGACCCAGGTGCTGGAGTTCCTGGCCGATGATCCGCAGCTCAAGCAGCATCTGCCGGCGGTCGAGGCCTATCGGGCGCAGTACGGGATCTGATTGCGGCTCGGTAATGAAAAAGGCGACCTTCGGGTCGCCTTTTTTATCTGTTGCCTTTTACGGCCCTATCGTCGGCAAGCCGGCGATAGGGCCAGTGCAGGCGATCAGCGTGGCTTGCGGTTGCTGATCAAGGTGCCCACGCCGCTGTCGGTGAAGATCTCCAGCAGCACCGCATTCGGCACGCGGCCGTCGATGATGTGCGAGCTGTTCACGCCACCCTGGACCGCTTCCAGCGCGCACTTGATCTTCGGCAGCATGCCGCCGTAGATGGTGCCGTCGGCGATCAGTTCGTTCACCTGCTCGGTGGTCAGGCCGGTCAGGACCTGGCCTTGCTTGTCCATCAGGCCGGCGATATTGGTCAGCAGCATCAGCTTCTCGGCTTTCAGTGCCTCGGCCACCTTGCCGGCCACCAGGTCGGCGTTGATGTTGTACGACTCACCGTTGGCACCCACGCCGATTGGCGCGATCACCGGGATGAAGTCGCCTTTGACCAGCATGTTCAGCAGGTCGGTGTTGACGCTGACCACTTCGCCGACGTGGCCGATGTCGATGATTTCCGGCTGGGTCATCTCCGGCGTCTGGCGGCTCACGGTGAGCTTCTTGGCGCGGATCAGCTCCGCGTCCTTGCCGGTCAGGCCGATGGCGCTGCCGCCGTGGCGGTTGATCAGGTTGACGATGTCCTTGTTGACCTGGCCACCCAGCACCATTTCAACCACGTCCATGGTCGCCGCGTCGGTGACACGCATGCCGTCGATGAAGTGGCTTTCGATCGACAGGCGCTTGAGCAGGTCGCCGATCTGAGGGCCACCACCGTGCACGACCACCGGGTTGATGCCCACGGCCTTCATCAGCACGATGTCACGGGCAAACCCGGTCTTGAGCTCCTCGCTCTCCATCGCGTTGCCGCCGTACTTGATCACCAGGGTCTTGCCGACAAAACGGCGAATGTAAGGCAGTGCTTCGGACAAAACCTCGGCTACATGGGAAGCGGCATCGCGATCGAGGGTCATGCAGGGCTCCTGTAAGGAACAGATAGTCGGTCAGAACGGCAGTTGCAGCTCAGGGGCAACCCGCAGCAACTGGGCGCGGAAAACATCCTTGATACGTTGCAACTCGGCGTCGCTTTCGGCCTCGAAGCGCAGCACCAGCACCGGCGTGGTGTTGGAGGCGCGAACCAGGCCCCAGCCCTGGGCATAGTCGACCCGCACACCGTCGATGGTGGTCAGGCTGGCTTGGCCCCAGTCGGCGTCGCGTTGCAGTGCATCAATGATGCTGAATTTACCCTCGTCGGTCACATCAATATTGATTTCCGGCGTGGAAATGTCGTTCGGGAATGCGGCAAACAGGCTTTCGGCGTCCTGGCCAGCCTTGCTGAGGATCTCCAGCAGGCGTGCGGCGCTGTAGATACCGTCGTCGAAACCGTACCAGCGCTCCTTGATGAAGATGTGCCCGCTCATCTCGCCGGCCAGCAGCGAACCTGTCTGCTTCATCTTCTTCTTGATCAACGAGTGACCAGTCTTCCACATCAAGGCGCGGCCGCCGTGTTGTTCGATCAGCGGTGTCAGGCGGCGGGTGCATTTGACGTCGAAGATGATCTCGGCCCCCGGGTTACGCGCCAGCACGTCCTGCGCGAACAGCATCAGCAGGCGGTCGGGGTAAACGATGCTGCCGGTGTTGGTCACCACACCGACGCGGTCACCGTCGCCGTCGAAGGCCAGGCCGATATCGGCACTGGTTTCCTTGACCTTGGCGATCAGGTCTTCAAGGTTTTCAGGCTTGCCCGGGTCCGGGTGGTGGTTGGGGAAGTTGCCATCCACCTCGCAGAACAGTGGGATGACTTCGCAGCCCAAGGCTTCGATCAGCTGCGGTGCGATAACGCCGGCAGCGCCGTTGCCGCAGTCCACCACCACCTTGAGCTTTTTCGCCAGCTTCACGTCAGCGACGATTTGCTTGAAGTAGCGCTCGAGGATCTCGACCTTTTTCACACTGCCTTCGCCACGGGTCAGGTCGTTGGTTTTCAGGCGAGTCAGCAGGGCCTGGATCTGTTCGTTGGCCAAGGTATCGCCAGCGATCACGATCTTGAAACCGTTGTAATCCGAAGGATTGTGGCTACCGGTGAGCATCACGCCGGACTTGCCGGCCAGGACATTGGCAGCGAAATACAGCGCCGGGGTCGGCACCAGACCGACGTCGCTGACCTGGCAACCGGCATCGGCCAGGCCTTTGATCAGTTGCTCGACCAGCATCGGGCCGGACAGGCGGCCGTCGCGGCCGACGGAAATCTGCGGCTCGCCTTGGGCGAGCGTCTGCGCGCCAATGGCGCGGCCGATCCAGTAGGCGGTTTCGGCGTGCAGGGTCTTGCCGACCACGCCGCGGATGTCATAGGCGCGGAAGATGCTGTCGGGCAGTGCGGGGACCAGGTGGGCCATGTCGTTCATCTCTGGAAGCTCCATTAGTCAAAGGCTTTCTGGGCAGGCGCAAACTGAACGCTTGGACGGTGGTTTCATCAGAGAGTTCGCCATCCATGGCCTGAACGGTCGCCGGTCGGCTCAGTGGCTGCCGGAATGGCCGAAGCCGCCGGTGCCGCGCTGGCTTTCATCGAAGGCCTCGACGACTTCAAAATGCGCTTGCACTACCGGTACCAGCACCAGCTGAGCGATGCGCTCGCCAACGGCGATGGTGAATGGCGTGTTGCCACGGTTCCAGCACGACACCATCAGCTCGCCCTGGTAATCCGAGTCGATCAGGCCGACCAGGTTGCCCAGCACGATGCCATGCTTATGGCCCAGACCCGAGCGCGGCAGGATCATCGCGGCCAGGCCCGGGTCGCCGATGTAGATCGACAGGCCGGTAGGAATCAGCAGGGTCTGCCCCGGCTCCAGGACGGTGTCCTCTTTGAGCAGGGCGCGCAGGTCCAGGCCGGCGGAGCCAGGGGTGGCGTATTGCGGCAGCGGAAATTCACTGCCCAGGCGTGGGTCGAGGATCTTGGCTTGAAGAGCGTGCATGTAACTTATTGAACCTGGTTGAGCCGTTCGGCGATGAAGGCGACCAGTTGCCGGGCAATCTTGCCTTTGCTGGTCTGCGCGAAGAGGGTTTGATGCTGCTGGCGGTCGATCACGGTCAGGGCATTTTCCTCGCTGTTGAAGCCGATGCTGGGGTTGGCCACATCATTGGCGACGATCAGGTCGAGGTTCTTGTCCTTGAGCTTGCGCGTGGCGTAATCGAGCAAATGTTCGGTCTCGGCGGCGAAGCCGACGCTGAACGGGCGGTCGGTGCGGCCAGCGATGGTGGCAAGGATATCGGGATTGCGCACCATCTGCAGCAGCATGCCGTCGGCGGTCGTAGGATCTTTCTTGAGCTTCTGTGTGGCAACGACCTCCGGGCGGTAGTCCGCGACCGCTGCCGAGGCGATGAACAGGTCGCACGGCATGGCCGCCTCGCAGGCTGCGAGCATGTCCCGCGCGCTGACCACGTCGATCCGGTTGACCCGGTCAGGGGTCTGCAGGTGCACAGGGCCGGTGACGAGGGTCACCCGGGCACCCGCTTCTGCGGCCGCCTCGGCCAGCGCGAAGCCCATCTTGCCGGAGCTATGATTGGTGATGTAACGCACCGGGTCGATGTTTTCCTGGGTTGGCCCGGCGGTGATCAGCACATGTTTGCCGGTGAGCGCCTGGCGCTTGAAGCTCTCGGCGGCGCACCAGGCCAGGTCGGTGGCTTCGAGCATGCGGCCAAGGCCCACGTCGCCGCAGGCCTGGCTGCCGGAAGCCGGCCCGAACACCTGGATGCCACGGGTCTTGAGCAGGTCGAGGTTGGCCTGGGTCGCCGGGTCGCGCCACATGGCCTGGTTCATGGCCGGGGCCACTGCCACGGTGGCGTCGGTGGCCAGTACCAGGGTAGTCAGCAAGTCGTCGGCCATGCCTTGGGCCATGCGGGCCATGAGGTCGGCGGTGGCGGGGGCGATCAGCACCAGGTCGGCCCATTTGGCCAGTTCGATGTGGCCCATGGCCGCTTCGGCGGCAGGGTCGAGCAGATCCATGTGTACCGGGTGGCCGGACAGCGCCTGCAGGGTCAGCGGGGTGATGAATTCAGCACCACCACGGGTCATGACGACGCGCACTTGCGCGCCGTGCTCCAGGAGTCGGCGAATCAGCTCGGCGCTCTTGTAGGCGGCAATGCCGCCCCCGACGCCGAGAACGATGCGCTTGCGATACAGCCGCTGCATAGGCTTGCCTTTTTCCAGAGAGAGCGGGCAGCGACGAACAGGATTGCCTGCGGCAGAACGTCGCATGTACGAGGCGAAATAGATTAACACAGGGCCTAAACGTGTCGCAGCAGGGCGCAAAGGAGATGCAATGAAGATAAGCGAGTGGCCAGCCGAGGAGCGGCCCAGGGAAAAGTTGATGCAGCGAGGGGTGGGCAGCCTTTCGGATGCCGAATTGCTGGCCGTGTTTCTCGGCTCTGGCGTGCGGGGCCACAACGTCGTGGAGCTGGCGCGGGGGTTGCTCGTCAAGTTCGGCGGCTTGCGCCAGTTGCTTGAAGCTGACAGGGACGCATTCGTGGGGGCGCTCGGGCTTGGGCCGGTGCGGTATGGCCAATTGCAGGCGCTGCTGGAGATCGGGCGGCGCAACCTTGCCACATCGATCGAGCGCGACTGCGCTCTGGAGAGCCCTTTTGCGGTGCGCAGATACCTGAAAGCCATGCTGCGTCATGAGCCTAGCGAAGTTTTTGGCTGCCTGTTTCTGGATAGCAAACACCGGCCGTTGGCTTTCGAAATCCTGTTCAGAGGGACGATCGACCGGGCCAGCATCTACCCGCGGGAAGTGGTGCGCCGTGCGTTGATGCACAACGCTGCGGCGTTGATCCTTTGCCACAACCATCCTTCGGGCAACAGTGAGCCGAGCCAGGACGACGTGCACATGACGCTTGCATTGAAGCAGGGGTTGGCGCTGATCGATGTGCGGGTGCTCGATCACATCATCGTGGGTGATGGGGAGCCGCTGTCGATGGTGGAGCAGGGGTGGATTGTCGCTTAGTGGCTGCCTGTTTGCAGGCTCGACCAATCTCCGGCAAGCCGGCATTTGGTCGAGCCTGCAAAGCCAGGGTTCAGCGCTTCACCGAAACCTTGCTGAAATCCAGCCGCCCGAACGGGCTTGCCTGGTAACCCTCGACGCCCTCGCGCAACAGCGCTGCCGCCGTCGGGTGCGCCAGCGGTACCCACAGCGCCTGCTGCTGGATCAGCGTCTGCGCCTGCTGGTACAACCGGCTGCGTACGCTCTGGTCGTTGGTGGTACGCCCTGCACTGATCAACTGGTCCAGCCGGCTGTCGCAGAACCGCGCGAAGTTGGTCCCCGACTTTACCGCCGCACAGGAAAACTGCGGGCTGAGGAAGTTGTCCGGGTCGCCGTTGTCGCCGGCCCAGCCCATGAACAGCAGGTCATGCTCGCCAGCCTTGGCCCGACGGATCAGCTCACCCCATTCGATCACGCGGATTTCGGCCTTGATGCCGATCTTGGCCAGGTCTGCCTGGAGCATCTGCGCGCCCAGGCTTGGGTTGGGGTTGAGCAGGCTGCCCGACGGGCGGGTCCAGATCGTGGTGCTGAACCCTTCTGCGTAACCGGCCTTGCTCAGCAGCGCCTTGGCTCGCTTGAGATCCAGCGGGTAGTCGGGCAGGTCCTTGGCATAGCTCCAGGTGTTGGGCGGGTAGGGGCCGTTGGCGGCGGTGGCGGTGCCTTCGAAAACGGCCTTGAGGTAGGCCTGCTTGTCGAAGGCCAGGTTGATCGCCTGGCGCACTTCGGGTTTGTCCAGCGGCGGGTGCTCGCTGTTGATGGCAACGAAAGCGGTCATGAAGGCCGGTGTCGTGACGACCTTGAGGTTACCGTCCTTGCCTGCTTCGGCAACGTCCAGGGGCTTGGGTGACAGGGCCACCTGGCATTCACCACGCTTGAGCTTCTGCAGGCGTACGTTGGCATCGGTAGTGATGGCGAAGATCAGCGGATCGACCGCAGGCTTGCCATCAAAGTAGTCCGGGTTGGCGCGGTAGCGCACCACGGCGTCCTTCTGGTAGCGCTGGAAGACGAACGGGCCGGTGCCGATCGGCTGGCTATTGAGCTTCTCCGGGGTGCCTGCCTTGAGCAGTTTGTCGGCGTACTCGGCGGAGTAGATCGAAGCAAAGCCCATGCTCAAGGTGGCCAGGAAGGTCGCATCGGGGTGGGTCAGGGTGAAGCGTACGCTGTTCGGCTCCGGCGCCTCGATCGACTTGATCAGGCTGCCCAGTTGCAGTGATTGGGCGTGCGGGTAGCCACCCGGTGCGGTCTTGTGCCAGGCGTGGGCGGGGTAGAGCATGCGCTGGAAGCTGAATAGCACATCGTCGGCATCGAGGGCGCGGGTTGGCTTGAAATAAGGCGTGGAGTGGAATTTGACCCCTTCACGCAGCTTGAAGTCGTACACCAGGCCGTCAGCCGACACTGTCCAGCTTTGCGCCAGGCTGGGGACGACCTTGCCTTGGCCTGCGTCGAACTCGACCAGGCGGTTCATCAGTACGTCGGCCGAGGCGTTGGTGGTGGTCAGCGAGTTGTACTGGACCACGTCGAAGCCCTCGGGGCTGGCTTCGCTGCAAACGCTCAGTGGCGCGGCCTGGGCGATGCCGGTAGCAAGCAGGGAGGTGAGCATTAAGGAAAGGGCGGCGGCACGCATCGTGACTCCTTGGCTGTCAGTGGCCCATCTGCCAGTGCAGTCTGGAAACGTCCTACCCTAGTGTGCGCATCAGGAAATGACCACCCTCTTTTTCTACCGGCTGGCGACGAGTGGTCGACAGTTCGCCGGGCTAGCCGCTATGCTGCTCGCGCACGATTTGTCTCCGACAGATGCTCATCAGCAGTTGTTGCAATGCAGTCTTTCTGGTATAAAGCAGCGCTCTTTTCTAGGGGCTCGGCCTGTCGCATCAGCGGATCCGGTCGGTAAGACCTCCAGAATCACGGCGCCTGGCGCCAAAGACTGAGAGATTAAGCGGCCAACCCATGCCGGGTTGGGCATGTGGTTTTAGAGGGCTGAGTCATGTCGAGAGTCTGTCAAGTTACTGGTAAGGGTCCAGTAACCGGGAACAACATTTCCCACGCAAACAACAAAACCCGTCGTCGTTTCCTGCCGAACCTGCAGCACCACCGTTTCTGGGTTGAATCCGAGAACCGTTTCGTGCGTCTGCGCGTATCTGCCAAAGGCATGCGCGTCATTGACAAGCGTGGTATCGACGTAGTGCTGGCCGAGCTGCGTGCTCGCGGCGAAAAGTTCTAAGGAGAACGTCATGCGTGAATTGATCCGTCTGGTTTCGAGTGCTGGCACTGGCCACTTCTACACCACCGACAAGAACAAGCGCACCACCCCGGACAAAATCGAGATCAAGAAATACGATCCCGTTGTTCGCAAGCACGTGGTGTACAAGGAAGCCAAGATCAAGTAATTGATCGGCGACCTGAAAAAACCCGCATCCGAAAGGACGCGGGTTTTTTTTTACGTGGATGCCAACAAGAAAGGGGCTCCGTCTGGAGCCCCTTTCTTGTAGCGATCAGCAGTGGGTATCAGCTGATGTGCAGGCCGTCGATGGTACCGCCAGCGTCGACACGGATCATCACCCTGTCGGAGCGTATGTCCTTGCTGGTGATGTCGTGTGGGCCGGCGGCGGTCGTCAGGCCGGTCAGCTCGAGGATGTAAGGCTTGACGCTTTCTACATACTGCGAGCCAATCACGTGACGAGCGGCGCCGAGGATGTCGGTAGTCATGATGATTCTCCTTGGATTGTCCTGAATTGGACGCTGCAAGGATCACGCTCTTGGCTTGCCGGGCTGTGGTAATTAATCACCACGCCGGCGTCGCACTCATTTCTGCTCGAACATCACATAAATCTTGCGGCACGGCTCCAGCACTTCCCAGGTGCCCTTGAAGCCGGCCGGAATGACAAACCGATCACCGGCACGCAGGGTCTTGGCGCCGCCATCCGGGTCGCGCAGTACCGAAACGCCCTGCACGATCTCGCAGTATTCATGCTCGGTGTAGTTCACTGTCCACTGCCCGACCTCACCTTCCCAGACACCTGCGGCGAACTGTCCGCACGGGGTGGAATAATGGTTGTAGACAGCCTGGTCCGGCTCGCCCTTGAGGATTTTTTCTGCCGCGGGACGGTAGCGTTCAGCCTCGGTGAGGACTTGGGCGAAGTCGATGATGCTGGCGATGTTCATGGTGCAGCTCCTATTTTTGTTTAATAAAATGCACATCAGTAGGCTTTTAGGCCTTATGTGTCAAATATATTGATAGTTTGCACTGGCTGGTTTAGGGTATCGCTTGCCAGTGTGCGCTTGTCGCCCGGCCAGAATTCTGACAACGCCTGTGAGTCCTCAGTGCGGCGTTGCACCTAAACAAGAGGAGGAGTTTCGTATGACCACCCTGACTCGTGCAGACTGGGAGCAACGTGCCCAGCAACTGAAGATCGAAGGACGTGCCTTCATCAACGGCGAATACACCGACGCCGCATCCGGTGAAACCTTCGACTGCCTGAGCCCGGTCGACGGACGCTTCCTGGCCAAGGTTGCCAGCTGCGACCTGGCCGATGCCAATCGCGCTGTGGAAAACGCCCGCGCAACGTTCGATTCCGGCGTCTGGTCGCAGCTGGCCCCGGCCAAACGCAAGGCCAAACTGATCCGCTTCGCCGACCTGCTGCGCAAGAACGTCGAAGAGCTGGCGCTGCTGGAAACTCTGGACATGGGCAAGCCGATCGGCGACTCCTCCAGCATCGACGTGCCGGGCGCGGCCAATGCCATCCACTGGACCGCCGAAGCCATCGACAAGGTCTACGACGAAGTCGCGCCGACCCCTAGTGATCAGCTGGGTCTGGTTACCCGCGAAGCAGTTGGCGTGGTCGGTGCCATCGTACCGTGGAACTTCCCGCTGCTGATGGCCTGCTGGAAGATCGCACCAGCCCTGGCCACCGGTAACTCGCTGGTACTCAAGCCATCCGAGAAGTCGCCGCTGACCGCCATCCGCATTGCCCAGCTGGCCATCGAAGCCGGTATCCCGGCCGGTGTGCTGAACGTGCTGCCAGGCTACGGCCACACCGTCGGCAAGGCCCTGGCCCTGCACATGGATGTAGACACCCTGGTGTTCACCGGCTCGACCAAGATCGCCAAGCAGTTGATGGTGTATGCGGGCGAGTCGAACATGAAGCGTATCTGGCTGGAAGCCGGTGGCAAGAGCCCGAACATCGTCTTTGCCGACGCTCCGGACCTGCAAGCCGCCGCCGAAGCTGCTGCCAGCGCCATCGCTTTCAACCAGGGCGAAGTTTGCACCGCAGGTTCGCGCCTGCTGGTCGAGCGTTCGATCAAGGACAAGTTCCTGCCCATGGTGGTCGAAGCGCTCAAGGGCTGGAAGCCAGGTAACCCGCTCGATCCGCAGACCACCGTCGGTGCGCTGGTCGACACCCAGCAGATGAATACCGTGCTGTCGTACATCGACGCCGGCCACAAGGACGGCGCCAAGTTGCTGGCCGGTGGCAAGCGCACCCTGGAAGAGACTGGCGGCACCTACGTCGAGCCGACCATCTTCGACGGCGTGACCAACGCCATGAAGATCGCCCAGGAAGAAATCTTCGGCCCCGTGCTGTCGGTCATCGCCTTCGATACTGCCGAAGAAGCCATCGCCATTGCCAACGACACGCCGTATGGCCTGGCCGCTGGCATCTGGACGTCGGATATTTCCAAGGCCCACAAGACTGCCCGTGCCGTGCGCGCCGGCAGCGTCTGGGTCAACCAGTACGATGGCGGCGACATGACCGCGCCGTTCGGTGGTTTCAAACAGTCGGGCAACGGCCGTGACAAGTCGCTGCATGCACTGGAGAAGTACACCGAGCTGAAAGCGACCTGGATCAAGCTGTAAATCCAGGGGGGCTGCGCTACAGCCCCAACGACAGCCGGGCCGGTTCACACCGTCCCGGCTGTGTCGTTTCTGCCATTCAAGAATTCTGCCTGGGAGGCTGCTATGCGCTGGGGAACCTACTTTGCCGTGCTGGCATCGGTGCTGAGCGTCGGGCTCGCGCTCGGCGTGAGCATGCCGCTGGTGTCCCTGCGCCTGGAGGCCTGGGGCTACGGTAGCTTCGCCATCGGCGTAATGGCTGCGATGCCCGCGCTGGGCGTGCTGATTGGTGCCAGCCTGGCCAGCCGCCTGGCCGGCTGGGTCGGCGTGCCTTCGGCTATGCGCCTGTGCCTGTGGGGCGGGGCATTGTCGATTGGCCTGCTGGCGGTGCTGCCCAGCTACCCGCTGTGGCTGGCGCTGCGCTTGCTGATCGGCATGTCGTTGACCGTGGTGTTCATCCTTGGTGAGAGCTGGATCAACCAGTTGGTGGTCGAGCAGTGGCGTGGGCGCCTGGTGGCGCTGTATGGCAGCAGCTATGCCTTGAGCCAACTGGCAGGGCCGCTGGTGCTGGGCTTTCTCGGCTCCGACGATGACTTTGGCTTCTGGGCTGCGACCGGCCTGCTGCTGCTATCGCCCTTGCTGCTGTTGGGTCGTGGCGGCGCGCCGAGTACCGAGGCCTGCAGCGTTACCTTCAGCGACCTGTTCGCCTTTTGTCGCCGGCTGCCGGTGATCGCCTGGGCCATCGCGCTGTTCGCTGCCTTCGAGGCGATGATCCTCACCCTGTTGCCGGTGTATTGCCTGCAGCAGGGCTTCACCACCGAGCTGGCGCTGTTCATGGTCAGTACCGTGGTGGTTGGCGACGCGGTGCTGCAGTTGCCGATTGGCGCCTTGGCCGACCACATGTCGCGGCGCGCACTGTTCACCGGTTGTGCCGTGACCTTGCTGTGTTCCAGCCTGGCGATTCCGTTGCTTGTGCACACGCCGGCGATCTGGCCGTTGTGGGTGCTGTTCGGGGCCAGTGCCGGTGGCCTGTTCACGTTGTCGCTGATACTGATCGGCGAGCGTTATCGGGATGATGCACTTGTGCGGGCCAATGCTCATGTGGCGCAGCTGTGGGGTATCGGCTGCCTGCTGGGGCCGTTGCTGGCCGGTGCGGGTAGCCAGTGGCTCAGTGGCCATGCGTTGCCGCTGCTGATGGCAGTTGGGGCGGCCGGGTTGGTGGTGTTGACCCGGCGGCGCGGTGCCTTCGAGCCTGCTGCCGCCTGAGGCCCTGCGCTACAGCATTTTCTCCAGCCCGACGGCCTTGCTGATCCACGCATTGAACCGCCGCCAGAGCCCGCCGGGCTCTGCCGTCAGGGTGTGCAGGTGGCCGTTGTCCTCGGTCACCCAGGCCAGCTTGTCATTCTCTAGCCTGACCTGATAACTCAGCGCAGGCGCCATGCCCTGAACGGCCAGCTCGCGGGTGTATTCGGCCAGCTCCGGGCTGTCCACCAGCACCCCGACCTCGGTATTCCACAACACCGAACGCGGGTCGAAATTGAACGAGCCGATGAAAGTCTTGTGTCGGTCGAACACGATCGCCTTGCTGTGCAGGCTGGAATCCGAACCGCCGTGGAAATTCAGGCGCCCGGCACTGGGGTCACCCGGCTGGCGGCGCAACTCGAACAGCTGCACGCCGTGTTCGAGCAGCGCCCGGCGGTAGGGCGCATACCCGCCATGCACGGCCGGTACATCGGTGGCCTCCAGCGAGTTGGTCAACAGCTTGACCGACGTTCCGGCGTCCGCACGGCCGGTCAGGTACAGCAGCCCCGGCTCGCCAGGGACGAAATAGGCCGAAACCAGGATCAACTCGTGGTGCACGTTTGCCAGGTCAGGGGCCAACTGCTGGCTCATCAGCAGGTGCGGGTCTGGCTCATCGTCTGCCAGCACCTTGCTCGGTGCATCCCACAAGGCCTGGCTGTGGGCCCAGATCAGCTCATTGCGCCAAACATCCAGCCGAGGCTCCGACTGATAGGCCATCAGGCGGTCATACAGCGCCTTGCGCTGCACCCGCGCCTCGGCCAGCGACACCTCCAGGCGGTGGCGGCTGGCGCGCAGGTCGGCGGCATCCGGCAGTTGCCAGAGGAAGTCAGTCACGGGCCGGCTCAGGGCACTGTTCCAGTACTGGTCGAAGCTGTGCCCGAGCTGTTCGGCCACCGGGCCCACGCCGAGCATGTCGATGTCAGTGAAATTCAGGTTGGGCTCAGCATCGAAATACTCATCGCCCAGGTTGCGCCCGCCGACGATGGCCATGCTGTTGTCCACCAGGAACAGCTTGTTGTGCATGCGCCGGTGCTGGCGCGACAGGTTGAACAGGCGGCCCACCGCGCGCGTCACCCCCGTGCTGCGGCCCAGATGCAGTGGGTTGAATACGCGGATCTGGATGTTCGGATGGGCGTCGAGGGTGCCCATGATGGTGTCCAGGCCGTCGCTGGTGGTGTCGTCCAGCAGGATGCGCACGCGTACGCCTCGGTCGGCGGCGCGCAGCAGTTCATGGACCAGGGCCCGGGTGCTCAGGCCGTCGTGGACGATGTAGTACTGCAAGTCGATGCTGGCCTGCGCGTTGCGGATCAGCTCAGCGCGGGCACGGAAGGCCTCGTTGCTGTTGGGCAGCAGACGGAAACCGGACCGTCCTTCATAGGGTGCGGCCTGGCGCAGCACCGAGCGGCCGAAGGCTGAATCTTTGGCCGGCAGTGCCTGGCTGGTCTCGCGGGGTGTACCGACGCTGGCGCAGCCTGCAAGGCCGAGCAGCACCAGCAGCAGGGGCAGAGCTCGCTGGAGTCTCAAGTGTGGATCGTCCTGTGCGGCAAAGGCTTGAGAGGTTGGACCGTATAGGGCGGCGCAAAGTTACCCGTCGGTGTTACTTTGATCCAGTAGACGAAGGGCGGTTTCTCCCACTTTGCGCACCGCGTCCTCGATCTGCGGTGTTGGCCGCGCGGCGAAATTCATCCGCAGGCAGTGGCGGAACTTGCCTGAGGCCGAAAAGATGCTGCCCACGGCAACCTGCACGCCCTGTTCCAGTAAAGCGCGGTTCAGCCGCAACGTGTCGAAATGCTCTGGCAGCTCCACCCACAGCATGAAGCCACCCTGAGGCCGGCTGACGCGCGTGCCAGGCGGGAAGTAACGGTTTACCCAGTCGCTCATCAGGTCGCGGCCGCGCTGGTACTGGCTGCGCATGCGCCGCACATGGGGGTGGTAGTGGCCGCTGGCGATGAAATCGGCAATCGCCAGCTGCGGCTGGGTGGCCGTGCTGCCGGTGCTGATGTACTTCATGTGCAGCACCCGCTCCAGATAGCGCCCTGGCGCCACCCAGCCAATGCGCAGGCCCGGGGCTAGCGTCTTGGAAAACGAACTGCACAGCAGCACGCGACCGTCGTCGTCGAACGACTTGAGAGTGCGCGGGCGGGGGTAGGTGTAGGCCAGGTCGCCATACACATCGTCTTCGAGGATGGCGACGTCATAGCGCTGGGCCAGGTTCAGCAGGGCCTTCTTGCGTGCCTCGGGCATGATGTAGCCAAGCGGGTTATTACAGCTTGGCGTGATCTGGATGAGCTTGATCGGCCACTGCTCAAGCGCCAGTTCCAGGGCTTCCAGGCTGATGCCGGTGATCGGGTCGGTGGGGATCTCCAACGCCTTCATGCCCAGGCCTTTGAGTGTTTGCATGGCGCCGTGAAAGCTCGGCGAATCGACCGCGACAATGTCGCCCGGCTCGCACACCGCGCGGATGCTGCACGACAACGCTTCGTGGCAGCCGGTCGTCACCACCAGGTCCGCCGGGCCCAGGCGGCAGCCAGAGTCCAGCACCAGGCGGGCAACCTGCTCACGCAGAGCGAGGTTGCCATGGATGTTGTCGTAATACAGCCCCGGCATGTCCTGGCGCCGGCTGAGCTGGGCGAGGCTGCGCAACAAGGGCTTGAGGCTCGGGCTGTCGATGTCGGGCATGCCGCGGCCGAGCTGTATGACGTCTTGACGAGGTGTGCTGCGCACCAGCTCCAATACCTGTTCCCACTGCGAAATGTCCACGGGTCGCTGGGCAGGGCGGCTGACGGCGGGCAGTGCGGCGAGGTGGCGATGGTCGTTGACGAAGTAGCCGGACTTGGGGCGTGGCGACACCATGCCGTTGTCTTCCAGCAGGCGGTAGGCCTGCTGCACCGTACTCAGGCTGACCCCATGTTCCACGCTCAGGGCGCGCACCGATGGCAGGCGCTGGCCGGGGCGGTACAGGCCTTGCTCGATACGGGTGCCGAGCAGCTCGGCGAGGTTCAGGTAGAGCGTCACGGCATACTCCTGTGCTCGATTGCAAGCACGACCAGTACAGTTGCGTAGAAAATACAGCATTCAGCCGCAGATCCGCCAATTCTGTATGGGAATAATAAGCCTGTATTGAATCTGTATTGCCGGTGCTGGCAGCGCGCATGCTTTCTCCACAGTAACCACTGAATGGGAGAACGCAGCGATGGGTGGCATGAGCGATGTGCGCTTGCAACTGTTGGCCAGGGAACTGGAAGCCGGGCAGCAGGCCAAGGTGTTCAACGCCCCGCAAGGGATGGGGCGTTGGGGCCTGATGCTGCATCGCTGGCACACCCGCAGGGCGTTGCTGCAGTTGACCGATGAGCAGTTGCGCGATGTTGGGCTGAGCTGGGAGCAGGCCTTGACCGAGGGGCGTAAACCCTTTTGGAAAGACTGATCAACATGACACTGCGCGGTCCATGCAGGACCGTTCAGGTCTCAAGTCAGCTCTTTGAGCCTGTGCCACAACATCCCCAACGCCAGCAGCGGCGAGCGCAGGTGTTTGCCGCCAGGGAAGGTGATGTGTGGCACCTTGGCGAACAGGTCGAAGCGCCCGCTTTGCTGGCCGCTGATGGCTTCACCCAGCAGGCGCGCTGCCAGGTGAGTGGCGTTGAGCCCATGGCCAGAGTAGGCCTGGGCGTAATAAACATTCGGCTGGTTGGCCAGGCGGCCGACCTGTGGCAGGCGGTTGGCGCCGATGCCGATCATCCCACCCCACTGGTAATCGATGCGCACATCGGCCAGTTGCGGGAACACCTTGAGCATCTTCGGCCGCATGTAGGCGGCAATGTCCTGTGGGTCGCGCCCGGAGTAATGGCAGGCACCGCCGAACAGCAGACGGTGGTCGGCGGACAGGCGATAGTAGTCCAGCGCCACGCGCTGGTCGCACACCGCCATGTTCTGCGGCAGCAATTGGCGCGCGCGTTCCTCACCCAGCGGTTCGGTGGCGATGATGTAGCTGCCGGCTGGCAGCACTTTGCCGCCCAATTCGCGGTTGAGGCCGTTGTGATAGGCGTTGCAGCACAGCACCAGGGTTTTGGCGCGCACCCGGCCTTGGGCGGTGTGCACCTTCACTTCGGGGCCGTACTCGATGCGGCTGACCTCCGATTGCTCGTATAGCTGCACACCAAGGCGGCTGGCCACGGCCGCTTCGCCAAGCGCCAGGTTGAGCGGGTGTAGGTGCCCTGAGCCCATGTCGATCAGGCCGCCGACATAACGGTCGGAGCCGACCACGCTGTGGATATCATCTTTATGCACCAGGCGCAGTTCGTGACGGTAGCCCAGGCTGCGCAGTTCATCGGCGTCTTCGGCGAAGCCTTGCAGCTCGCCGGGTTTGTTGGCCAGGTCGCAGTAACCCCAGGTCAGGTCGCAGGCGATGGCGTGGCGCTCGACCCGCTCACGGACGATGTCCACGGCTTCCAGGCCCATCAGCTTCATGCTGCGTACGCCTTCTTCACCGATCACCGCAAGGAACTGCTCCAGGCCGTGACCGACGCCCCGGATAAGCTGGCCGCCATTGCGCCCGCTGGCCCCCCAGCCGAGCTTGCGCGCTTCCAGCAGGATCACCGACAGGCCGCGTTCGGCCAGCTCGATGGCGGTGTTCAGGCCCGAATAGCCGCCGCCAACGATGCACACGTCGGCGCTGTGCTCGCCTTGCAGGAACGGGTGATCGGGGTGTGGCGCGCTGCTGGCGGCGTAGTAGGAGGCGGCGTGCTGCGCGCTGTGGATCATTGGCGGGTCCTGGGTGTCGAGACAGAAGTGGGAGGATAAGCCGGGCTTTCGGGGTCGGGCAACCGGCCTCATTCGCGGCAGGCCGGCGATGAGGCCTATAATTCAGTCTCAATCTTCAATGTGTTCCTCGCCATGTCCTGCAACCGCCACAAGATCCAGTTCCTGCGTGAACTCATCCCTTCCTTCGAATGCGAGCCCGGTTGCCACGACTGTTGTGGCCCGGTTACCACGTCAGCCGAAGAGATGGCCCGCCTGCCGCGCAAGTCGCAGGCTGAGCAGGATGCGGCGCTGCAGCGCCTGGACTGTGTGCACCTGGGGCCCAATGGCTGCACCGTGTATGAAGAAAGGCCGATGATCTGCCGCCTGTTCGGCACCACCCCGCGCATGGCCTGCCCACGCGGCCGTGGCCCGCAACAGATGATCGAGCCGCAAGCCGAGCAGCTCGTCCACCGGTTCATCGCCACCACCCGGCAGGTGCTGGTTTAGCGTCAGTCCGGGATCGGCAGGCAGAGGCTTTCCTTCACCTCCTCCATCACGATGTAGCTCTTGGACTCGCGCACGTGCGGCAGCTTGAGCAGGATGTCGCCCAGCAGCTTGCGGTACGAGGCCATCTCCGAAATGCGTGCCTTCACCAGGTAATCGAAATCGCCCGACACCAAGTGGCATTCCAGCACGTGTGGCAGCTTGAGCACCGCGCGGCGGAACTCCTCGAACGTGTCGCCCGACTTGTAGTCCAGGCTGATTTCCACGAACACCAGCAGGCTGCCCTTCAGGTGCTGAGGGTTGAGCCGGGCGTTGTAGCCCATGATGATGCCCTCACGCTCCAGGCGGCGTACGCGCTCGGTGCAAGGGGTGGTGGAAAGCCCAACTTTCTCGCCCAGTTCGGTGAAGGAAATGCGCCCGTCATTCTGCAGGATCCGCAGGATGTTGCGGTCGATCTTGTCCAGTTCACGTTTGCTCTGGTGCTGGGTTCTCATAGGGGATGCCCCTCCGTGAAAGGCGATTTTGCCGAGAATTCTCGCCAAATATAGGCTTTTATATAGTGAATTGCACTGGGCTGTAATTTTTATACTGCGCGCATCCATGCCATATCAACAAAAATGCGGTGCGCCGCGTGCGAGGGATCAACGATGCGAGTTCTGGTACTTGGTAGCGGTGTAATCGGAACCGCCAGTGCCTATTACCTGGCCCGGCAAGGTTTTGAAGTGACTGTGGTCGATCGCCAACCGGCGGTGGCGATGGAAACCAGCTTCGCCAACGCAGGCCAGATCTCGCCCGGCTACGCCTCGCCCTGGGCTGCTCCAGGCGTGCCGCTCAAAGCCATCAAGTGGCTGCTGGAGCGCCACGCGCCATTGGCCATCAAGCTGACCGGCGACGTTGACCAGTACCTGTGGATGGCACAGATGCTGCGCAACTGCACCGCCAGCCGCTATGCAGTGAACAAGGAGCGCATGGTGCGCCTGTCCGAGTACAGCCGCGATTGCCTCGACGAACTGCGCGCCGAAACCGGTATCGCTTACGAAAGCCGCACTTTGGGCACTACCCAGCTGTTCCGCACCCAGGCTCAGGTTGATGCTGCTGCCAAGGATATCGCTGTGCTCGAGCAGTCGGGCGTGCCCTACGAGCTGCTGGACCGTGATGGCATTGCCCGCGTCGAACCGGCCCTGGCTGGGGTCAAGGACATTCTTGCCGGCGCCCTGCGCCTGCCCAACGACCAGACCGGCGACTGCCAGCTGTTCACCACCAAGCTTGCAGAAATGGCCCTCAAGCTGGGTGTCGAATTCCGCTTTGGCCAGGACATCCAGCGCCTGGACTTCGCCGGTGACCGAATCAATGGCGTATGGGTCGACGGCAAGCTGGAAACCGCCGATCGCTACGTGCTGGCGCTGGGCAGCTACTCGCCGCAGATGCTCAAACCGCTGGGCATCAAGGCGCCGGTGTACCCGCTCAAGGGTTATTCGCTGACCGTGCCGATCACCAACGCCGACATGGCGCCGACCTCGACCATTCTCGATGAGACCTACAAGGTTGCCATCACCCGTTTCGACAACCGTATCCGTGTCGGTGGCATGGCTGAGATCGCCGGTTTTGACCTGTCGCTTAACCCGCGCCGGCGCGAAACACTGGAGATGATCGTCAACGACCTTTATCCTCGCGGCGGTGACCTGAGCCAGGCCAGTTTCTGGACCGGTCTGCGCCCGGCGACCCCGGATGGAACCCCGATTGTGGGTGGCACCGCATTCCGTAACCTGTTCCTCAACACCGGCCACGGTACCCTGGGTTGGACCATGGCCTGTGGTTCCGGGCGCCTGCTGGCTGACCTGATTGCACGCAAAAAGCCGCAAATCAGCGCTGAAGGGCTGGATATTTCACGGTATGGCAAAACCCGGGAAGTCGCCAAGCAAGGCCATACGGCGCCAGTGCATCAGTAATCGGCCTGCGATACCGGCCTCATCGCTGGTACGGCGGCTCCTACACTGACCCTGTGGGAACCGGCTTGCCGGCGATGAATCCAACACTGTTTTCAACCTGAACCACCATAAGGCTGCCGCCATGCGTCCCGCCCGTGCCCTGATCGACCTCCAAGCCCTGCGCCACAACTACCGCCTTGCCCGTGAACTGACCGGCGCCAAGGCCCTCGCCGTGATCAAGGCCGACGCCTACGGCCACGGCGCCGTGCGTTGCGCCCTCGCGCTGGAAGCCGAAGCCGATGGCTTTGCCGTTGCGTGTATCGAAGAGGCGCTGGAGTTGCGTGCTGCGGGTATCAAGGCTCCGATGCTGCTGCTTGAAGGTTTCTTCGAAGCCAGCGAGCTTTCGCTGATCGCCGAGCATGACCTGTGGTGCGTGGTGCATTCGCTGTGGCAGCTGGAGGCCATCGAAAAGACGCCCGTGCACAAGCCATTGACCCTCTGGCTCAAGCTCGACAGCGGCATGCACCGTGTCGGCCTGCACCCCAAGGACTATCACGAGGCTTACCAGCGCCTGCTGGCCAGCGGCAAGGTTGCGCGCATCGTGCTGATGAGCCATTTCGCCCGTGCCGACGAACTGGATGCCGACGCCACTGCGCAACAGATTGCCGTGTTCGAGGCCGCCCGCCAGGGCTTGGCTGCCGAATGCAGCCTGCGCAACTCGCCCGGCGTACTGGCCTGGCCGCATGCCCCCAGCGACTGGGTGCGCCCTGGCATCATGCTGTATGGCGCAACACCGTTCGAGGTGGCGCAAGCCCAGGCCGAGCGCCTGCAGCCGGTAATGACCCTGCAATCGCGGGTGATCAGCGTGCGAGAGTTGCCTGCTGGCGAGCCGGTGGGCTATGGCGCCAAGTTCATCAGCCAACGCCCCACCCGGGTGGGCGTGGTTGCCATGGGCTACGCCGATGGCTACCCCCGCCAGGCGCCGACCGGTACGCCGGTGATGGTCGCCGGCAAGCGTTGCCAGCTGATTGGCCGCGTTTCCATGGACATGCTGTGCATCGACCTGACCGACGTGCCCGAAGCGACCATCGGCAGCCCGGTCGAGCTGTGGGGCAAGCACGTGTTGGCCAGTGAAGTCGCCATGCACGCAGGGACCATCCCCTACCAGATCTTCTGCAACCTCAAACGCGTGCCGCTGGACTACTTCGGCGAATGACACGCTGAAGCGGACAGCCTGAGGGGCGGTGTGTTGTAAATACTGAACGGCATTGCCATGATATCGTTCACATTCACCCCGCCATCTCACCGTTTCAGGAGGCTCCAGCTTTGGACGTCGGCGAACGACTGCAAGCCATCCGCAAGCTCAAGGGCCTGTCCCAGCGTGAACTCGCCAAGCGTGCGGGCGTGACCAACAGCACCATCTCGATGATCGAGAAGAACAGTGTGAGCCCCTCGATCAGCTCGCTGCGCAAGGTGCTAAGCGGTATTCCCATGTCCATGGTCGAGTTTTTCTCCGTGGAACTGGAAGCTGAAAGCCACGCCCAGATTGTCTACAAGGCCCACGAGCTGATCGACATTTCCGACGGTGCGGTGACCATGAAGCTGGTGGGCAAGTCGCATCCCAACCGTGCCATTGCCTTCCTGACCGAGGTCTACCCGCCGGGTGCCGACACCGGAGCCGAGATGCTCACCCACGATGGCGAAGAAACCGGCATCCTCCTTGAAGGCCGGCTGGAACTGGTGGTGGGCACCGAGACCTTCATCCTCGAAGAAGGTGACAGCTACTACTTCGAGAGCACCCGCCCGCACCGTTTTCGCAACCCTTTCGATGAGCCGGCGCGGCTGATCAGTGCTGCAACGCCGTCGAACTTTTGATCCAGCGCAGTGCATTGATTCGGCAATACCCCTTTCCTGAGTAGGGTCGTTTCACGGCTTCCGGGTTCCCGCTATACTTTTCAACGCTCGCATTACCGTGGCCGCGGGCGTGATTAGCCACCATGAGGGTGTTCGCGTGAACCAAATCAAGAAGATGCTGGCCGTACCAGCAGCCGTATTCGCCCTTTGGGCAATGAGCGCAACCGCTGCGACCAATGATGACATTGCCAAACGCCTTGAGCCGGTTGGCCAAGTGTGCGTCCAGGGCCAGGAATGCAAGGGCATGGAGGTGGCCGCTTCGGCTGGCGGTGGCGGTGCCAAGACACCGGATGAAATCATCGCCAAGCATTGCAATGCCTGCCATGGCAGCGGCCTGCTCGGCGCGCCGAAAATTGGCGACACCGCCGCCTGGAAAGAGCGCGCCGATCACCAGGGCGGCCTTGACGGCATCCTGGCCAAGGCCATCACCGGGATCAACGCCATGCCCCCCAAGGGCACCTGCGCCGATTGTTCGGATGAAGACCTCAAAGCGGCCATCCAGAAGATGTCCGGGCTTTGAGCCTGGGTTGAGTTGCCAATAGCCCGCCTTGCATGGCGGGCTTTGTCTTTGCGCAGGCAACGAACCCGCGCCGGTTCATGTCCAACCCCTGAACCCACGGAAGATTCAGGAGGCCACGATGCACCTATGCTCCATCGACCAGGCAGTCGAGCAGGTCTTGTCGCGCTTGCCCGCGCATATCCACATGGGCCTGCCGCTGGGTCTTGGCAAACCCAATGCCTTCGTCAATGCGTTGTACGCCCGGGTGCGTGACCTGCCAGAGCGCCGGCTGACGATCTACACGGCCTTGTCGCTTGGCCGCCCACCTTTGGGCGACGGCTTGCAACGGCGCTTGCTCGAGCCCTTCATCGAACGTGTGTTCGCCGATTACCAGGAGCTCACCTATCTCGCCGACCTGCGCAACGACCAGTTGCCGCCGAACATCCGCGTCGAGCAGTTCTTCATGCAGCCCGGCGGCCTGCTGCACAGTGATTGCGCGCAGCAAGACTACGTCAGTAGCAACTACAGCCACGCAGCCCGCGATATCAACGCCAAGGGCCTCAACCTGATTGCGCAACTGGTAGCCGCCACGCCGGAAAAGCCGGTGCACTTGAGCCTGGCCTGCAACCCCGACATCACCCTCGACCTGCTGCCGATGATCGCCAAGCGCCGCGAGGCCGGTGAAACCATCCTCATGCTCGGGCAGGTGCATGCCGAACTGCCCTACATGCCTGGTGATTCGGAGTTGGGCATGGAAGCGTTCGACCTGCTGATCGATCAGGTGGAGCAACGTCGGCTGTTCTCCACACCGAACATGCCGGTTACCACCCAGGACCATTGCATCGGCCTGCACGCCAGTACCCTGGTGCGCGATGGCGGCACCCTGCAGATCGGCATCGGCGCCATGGGTGATGCCGTGGCCGCTGCGTTGCTGGCGCGCCAAGGCGACAATTCTGGTTACCGGGCACTGATGGGTGAGCTGGATGTAGGGCCATGGCAAACCCTGATCGAGCGGGAAGGGGGGCTCGATGCTTTCGGCCAAGGCCTCTACGGTTGCAGTGAGATGTTCGTCAACGGCCTGCTGGCTCTCGCCGAAGCCGGGGTGGTGCGGCGCCCTGCTGACGAGCAAGGCGTGCTGGTACACGGCGGCTTCTTCCTCGGCCCGCAGGCGTTCTATCAACGCTTGCGGGAGATGCCGTTGGAGCAGCGCGCTCAGTTTGCCATGACGCGCATCAGCTTCATCAACGAGCTGTATGGCCAGGAAGAACTGAAGCGCCGCCAGCGGCGTGATGCCCGCTTCATAAACACAGTGTTCACCATGACCCTGCTCGGCGCGGGTGTAGCCGACCAGCTGGAGGATGGCCGCGTGCTCAGCGGCGTGGGCGGGCAATACAACTTCGTTGCACAGGGGCACGCGCTGGAGGGCGGGCGATCCATCCTCTTGCTGCGCAGTTGGCGCGAGGCGGGAGGCGAGGTCAGCTCAAACCTGCTCTGGGCCTACGGCCATTGCACCATCCCCCGGCACTTGCGCGACATCGTCGTGACCGAGTACGGCATCGCCGACTTGCGTGGGCAGAGCGACAGCGAAGTGATCGCACGGCTGCTGGCGATCAGTGATTCGAGGTTCCAGGGCGAGCTGATCGAGCAGGCCAAGAAAGCCGGCAAGCTCGCAAAAGACTTTCAGCTGGATGCGCGGTTTACCGACAACACGCCTGAGCGACTTGAGCAAATCAGGGCACGGCATGCGCGGCTGTTCCCGGAGTATCCGTTGGGGACTGATTTCACGGCCGAGGAACGGGACTTGTTGCGGGCTTTGAACTGGCTCAAAAGCAAGTTCAGGTTGAGCGAGGTGCTGGAGCTGGGCAAGGCAGCGCTGGATGCGCCGGGGCCGGAGGGGTATACGGCGCAGTTGGCGCGCATGCAGCTGGATGAGCCACGAGGGCTCAAAGACGAGCTGTATCAGCGGTTGCTATTGGCAGGATTGGCGGCGACGCGGTGATTGCTGGGGCTGCTTTGCAGCCCATCGCGACACAAGGCCGCTCCAGCACGGTGGTCCTGTAGGAGCGGCCTTGCGTCGCGATGGGCCGCATAGCGGCCCCAATGGCTGTCACTCGATGAAGCTGACCACGCCACCTTCCAGCGACTTCACCCGGGCCAGCGATTCAACGCGGTAACCCTGGCCGTCCAGCTCGGCACGGCCACCCTGGAACGACTTCTCGATGACGATACCCAGGCCGGCCACGGTGGCACCGGCCTGCTTGATGATCGAGATCAGCGCCTGCGAGGCTTTGCCGTTGGCCAGGAAGTCATCGATCACCAGCACGCGATCGCTGCTGTTGAGATGGCGCGGCGAGATCGCCACGGTGTTCTCGGTCTGCTTGGTGAAGGAATACACCGAGGCAGTCAGCAGGTTTTCGGTCAGGGTCAGGGACTGATGCTTGCGTGCGAAGATCACCGGAACGCCCAGCTTCAGGCCAGTCATCACCGCCGGCGCAATACCCGAGGCTTCGATGGTGACGATCTTGGTCACACCGGCATCGGCGTAAAGGCGGGCGAACTCGTCACCGATCAGCTGCATCAGCGCAGGGTCGATCTGGTGGTTGAGAAACGCATCGACTTTGAGAACCTGATCGGAAAGCACGATGCCTTCGTCGCGAATCTTCTGCTGCAGTGCTTCCACTGTGTATCTCCGATGTAGCAAAGGTGGCCGCAAAGAGCGGCAGAGTTAAAGAGTAATGGTTGATCAGCGTTTGAGCATTGCCCGGATATCGGCCAGTGCGTTGTTGCCACGCGCGGCTTTGACTTCCACTGGCGCATCGTCCAGGCCTTCCCAGGCCAGGTCGTCCGGCGGCAGTTCGTCGAGGAACCGGCTGGGCGTGCAGTCGATGATTTCGCCGTACTGCTTGCGTTTGGCAGCGAAGGTGAAGGCCAGGGTCTGGCGGGCGCGGGTAATGCCCACGTAGGCCAGGCGGCGTTCCTCTTCGATGGTGTCGGCTTCGATGCTCGAGCGGTGGGGGAGGATTTCCTCCTCCATGCCCATGATGAACACGTAAGGGAATTCCAGGCCTTTGGACGCATGCAGGGTCATCATCTGCACGCCCTCGGCGTTTTCTTCCTCTTCCTGCTGGCGCTCGAGCATGTCGCGCAGCACCAGCTTGCCGATGGCGTCCTCGATGGTCATGTCACCCTCTTCGTCCTTCTCGAGGGTGTTCTTCAGCGCTTCGACCAGGAACCAGACGTTGCTGATGCGGAACTCAGCAGCCTTATCGCTGGCCGTCTGCTGGCGGATCCAGTTTTCGTAGTCGATGTCGCGGATCATCTCGTGCAGCGCGGCAATCGGGTCTTCCAGGGCGACCTTGTGGCGCACGCCGTCGAGCCAATGCTTGAAACGCTGTAGACGCTCGGTATAACGCGCGTCCAGGTGCTCGCCCAGGCCCAGTTCCTCGCTGGCGGCATACATCGAAACGCCCCGTTCGGTGGCGTAGTTGCCGAGCTTTTCCAGGGTGGTCGAGCCGATCTCGCGGCGCGGTACGTTGATCACCCGCAGGTAGGCGTTGTCGTCATCCGGGTTGACCAGCAAGCGCAGGTAGGCCATCAGGTCCTTGACCTCCTGACGGCCGAAGAAGCTGTTGCCGCCCGACAGGCGATACGGCACCTGGTGATGCTGCAGTTTCAGCTCGATCAGCTTGGCCTGGTAGTTGCCGCGATAGAGGATGGCGAAGTCGCTGTAAGGGCGGTTGGTGCGCAGGTGCAGGGTGAGGATTTCCATGGCCACACGCTCGGCCTCGGCTTCCTCGTTCTTGCAGCGGATCACACGGATCTCGTCGCCCACGCCCATCTCGCTCCACAACTGCTTCTCGAACGCATGCGGGTTGTTGGCGATCAGCACGTTGGCGCAGCGCAGGATGCGGCTGGTGGAGCGGTAGTTCTGTTCGAGCATGACGATTTTCAGGGAAGGGTAATCCTCCTTGAGCAGCATCAGGTTCTCGGGGCGCGCACCACGCCAGGCGTAGATCGACTGGTCATCGTCACCTACCACGGTGAACTGGTTGCGCATGCCGATCAGCATTTTCACCAGCAGGTACTGGCTGGCGTTGGTGTCCTGGTATTCGTCCACCAGCAGGTAGCGCACGCGGTTCTGCCAGCGCTCCAGCACTTCGGGGTGCTCCTGGAACAGCTTGACCGGCTGCAGGATCAGGTCGTCGAAGTCCACCGCGTTGAACGCCTTGAGCGTGCGCTGGTAGTGGGTATAGACGATGGCGGCGGTCTGCTCGCGCGGGTTTCGCGCTTTTTCCAAGGCTTCGGCGGGCAGAATCAGGTCGTTCTTCCAGGCACCGATCATGTTCTTGATCTCGTCGATGCCGTCGTCGCCGGAGTATTCCTTCTGCATGATGTCCGACAGCAGCGCCTTGATGTCGGATTCGTCGAAGATCGAAAAGCCCGGCTTGTAGCCCAGCTTGTCGTGCTCCTTGCGTATGATGTTCAGGCCCAGGTTGTGGAAGGTACATACCGTCAGGCCCCGGCCTTCCCCCGGGCGCAGCAGGGTGGCGACCCGCTCCTTCATCTCGCGCGCAGCCTTGTTGGTGAAGGTCATCGCGACGATGTACTGAGCACGGATGCCGCAGTTCTGGATCAGGTGGGCAATCTTGCGCGTGATCACGCTGGTCTTGCCGGAGCCTGCACCGGCGAGCACCAAAAGAGGGCCGCCGACGTAGTCACGGGCTTCCTGTTGCCTGGGATTGAGTCGGGACATGCTAGAAACCGGGGGTCGCCAGAAAATAGCCGCGCATTCTAACAGGCATGGGGCCATTGTGGCGCGACCGTCTGACGTCTGAGTCAGACTTTGTATCGCGCATAGCATTAGTCAGGCTCATGCTATTCATGGAAAAAATCGTATTTGCTGGTTTAACCACTTTCGAGCAGGATGCACGTCAAAATGTGTCGGGACGCGCTGTGGGCAAGGATATGTCTAAAAGTGAAAATCATTTTCATTTCTGCAGTAGCATACCCGGCCTCCCTCGTGCCACCGTCCCCGCTTTAAGGAGCCCGCTTGTCCACGCCTGTCGAACCTTTGCGTTTGCTGTTGTTGGCTGATGAGCCGGAATGGGCCGCCGTGTTGCGCGAATGCCTGCTGCCGCTGAACGGTGCGGCGGTACTGCTGACTGCGCCCAACTGGGCAGCAGTCGACAGCCTGTTCAGCCAAGACCGCCAGGCCGTGATCCTGGCCACCCAGGCCCTGCAACCCGCGCCGGGGCGCTGCGAGCTGCCAACCATCCTGTTGCTCGACGATGAGCCGGTGGCCCCACCCACGGGCGTCAGCGACTGGCTGGTGCGCAGCCAGCTCAATGCCGATGCGCTGCGCCGTTCGCTGCGCCACGTGCGCGAACGTGGCGTGCTGGTGGCCACCTTGCAGCGCCTGGCCGAGCAGGACCCGCTGACCGGTATCGCCAACCGCCAGGGTTTTCAGGCCCTGTTGACGGCACGGCTGGCTGAGAATGACGGGCGCGGGGTAGCCCTCGGGCACCTGGACCTGGACAACTTTCGTCATGTCAACGATGCCCTCGGCCACCAGGGTGGCGACCGGCTGATCCTGCAGGTGGTGTCACGCCTGAAGCAGCAACTGGAGGCCGGCGACCAGCTGGCGCGCCTGGGCAGTGATGAATTTGCCCTGCTGATCGACACCCGTCGCGACACCGGCCGGGCCGAGCGCATCGCCGAACGCATCGTCGAAGCCCTGGCCGAGCCTTACTGGATCGACGGCGAAAGCCTGTTGCTTGGCTGCAGCCTGGGCCTGGCCCACGCCCGCGCGCAAAGTGGCGCCGACCCGTTGATGTGGCATGCGCACATCGCCATGCGCCAGGCCAAGAGCAGCCAGGGCTGTACCTTTCATGTGTTCAATGAGCGGATCAACCGCAACGCCCGCAGCCTTGCCGACCTGGAAGGCGAACTGCGCAGGGCCCTGCGCCGTGATGAACTGGAGCTGCACTACCAGCCGCGACTGAACCTGGCCGATGGCAGCATCGTCGGCCTGGAGGCGCTGGTGCGCTGGCGTCATACCGAGCGCGGCCTGTTGCCGCCGAGCGAGTTCGTGCCGCTGGCCGAGCAGAGCGGGCTGATCGTACCGTTGGGCTACTGGGTTATCTCCCGTGCCCTGCGTGATATGCAGGCCTTGCGCGAGAGCGGCCTGGCACCACTGCACATGGCGGTCAACCTGAGCTTTCGCCAGTTCCAGGACAGCCAGCTGCTGGCCACCCTGAGCCGGCTGATCATCGAGCATGGCGTCGATGCCCGCTGGCTGGAGTTCGAGCTGACCGAGACGGCGGTCATGCGCCGCAATGAGCTGGTCCGCCAGACCATGGATGCCCTGGGGCGCCTGGGCGTGCGCTTCTCGCTCGACGACTTCGGGACCGGCTTCTCATCCTTCGTGCACCTGAACAGCCTGCCGATCACCTTGCTGAAGGTCGATCGCAGCTTTGTCGCCGAAATGGAGATGCGCGAGGAAAACCGCAAGCTGGTGCACGCGATGATCAACCTGGCGCACAACCTCAACCTCGAGGTGGTGGCCGAGGGCGTTGAAAGCCCTGAGCAGATGGCTTTGCTACGTGAGTTTGGCTGTGACCAGGTGCAGGGGTTTCTGGTCAGCAAGCCACTGCCGGTGGATGAGCTGGTGGAATATCTGTCGAGAAGCACCCCGGCTCAGGTGGTGAGTCTTTGAAGCTGTAGGGGAGGGCTTTGCCCTCCTTTCGCGACGCAAGGCCGCTCCTACGCAGATGGTTGTGCAAAGCTCCACATCAGTGGAAGACAGGGAATCGTGCTCGAACTATGCTTTTTCATGGACTCGCCCTCGCTGCCGTTGGCTTCTTAGAACGCCACCGTGGCACTGTGATGCCTCGGCGGGGGCGAGTCCATCGATTACAAGCAGTGCAAGACAGCACCGGCAATCATGCAGGTATCACCGCTTTTCCAGTCACCCCCGCCTTCCCCAGCATCCGCTTCATCCGCCATTCAAAGGCCAGGGTCAGCGCCACCGAAGCACACGCCAGCCCCAACGCCAGCCCCCACCACACACCGACCGCACCGCCACCCAGGTTGAAGGTCAGCAACCACGCACTCGGCGCTCCGACCAGCCAGTAGCAGCAAAGCCCGATCAGGAAGGTGGTCTTGGCGTCCTTCAACCCACGGATCGAGCCCATGGCAATGGTCTGCACGCCATCGAACAGCTCGAACCACGCCGCCACCATCAGCAAGCTCACCGCCAACTGGTAGATCGGCGCAAACGCCGGATCATCGCCATCGATGAACAGGCTCACCAGCATCTCCGGGCGCAGCCAGAACAGTGCCGCGAAGGCGAACATGATCAGCGCGCCAAAGCTGATGCCTACCCGCCCGGCACTGCGCGCCGCCAGCAGGTTGCCGGCACCGTAATACAGCCCTACCCGCATGGTCACTGCATACGAGAGCCCGGTCGGCACCATGAACGCGGTCGAAACGATCTGCAGGGCAATCTGGTGGGCCGCAAGCTCGGTGCTGCCAAGCACACCCATGCACAGGGCGGCAAAGGCGAACAGGCCGACCTCCACCATGTAGGTGCCCCCAATCGGCAAGCCCAGGCGCCACAGCTCGCGCAAGGCTGGCAGCGAAGGGCGCGACAGGCCCTTGCGCAGTGGGTAGGCCGCGTAAGCCGGGTGCCAGCGGATGTACAAGGCCAGCGCGATGGCCATGCCCATCGACACCACGGCGGTAACCAGGCCGATGCCCATCAGGCCAAGCTTGGGCAGGCCGAACATGCCTTCGATCAGTGCGACGTTGAACAGGTAGTTGAGCACCGTGCCGACCAGGCTGATGACCATCACCGGGGTCGAGCGGCCCAAGGCGCTGGTGAAGCCGCGCAGGGCCATGAAAGTCAGGTAGCCCGGCAACGCCAGTGGCAACAAGGTAAGGAACTCGGTGGCCGCAGCAACGTTTTCAGGCTGTTGGCCGAACAGCAGTAACACCGGTTTCAGGTTCCACAGCGCCAGTGCGGCCACCAGCGCCAGCCCCCAGGCCAGCCACAAACCGTTTTGCGCCAGCCGGGTGGCGCCCTCGATGTCATTGGCTCCCTTGCGGATCGCCACCAAGGTGCCGACCGCGGCGATTACCCCCAGGCAGAAGATCGACACGAACGAATAGCTCGCCGCCCCCAGCCCGCCGCCGGCCAGCGCCTGGGGGCTGATGCGGGCCATCATCAGGGTGTCGGTCAGCACCATCAGCATGTGCGCCAACTGCGAGGCAACCAGCGGCCCGGCCAGGCGCAGCAAAGCCTTGAGTTCTGTGGTGGGCGCAACGTGCATGGGGGCGGTCCTTCCGACTCTGTGAGCGAGGGACGATTCTGAGGCTTCGGTCAACTTTGCACAAAAGGATAAAAACGATGATTGGCATGAGTTGAACTCATGCATATATGATTCTACGCATTCCTTCTCTGCCCCGTATGCAGGTGCCATATGTCCCGTCAGCTGCCTGCGCTGTATGCGCTGCGCGCATTCGAAGCCGCCGCCCGGCTCAGCTCGTTCACCCGTGCCGGCCAGGAGCTTTCGATCACCCAGAGTGCGGTCAGCCGACACATCCGTACCCTGGAGGAGCACTTTGCCTGCCGCCTGTTCATCCGCAGCGGCCGTAGCCTGCAATTGACCGAAGCCGCGCGGGTGCTGCTGCCCGGCGTGCGTGAGGGCTTTGCCGCGCTGGAGCGCGCGTGCGACACCTTGCGAGGAGAGGACGACATATTGCGCATGAAGGCGCCGTCGACGCTGACCATGCGTTGGCTGCTGGCGCGCCTGAGCCAGTTCCGGCACTTGCAGCCGGGCAATGAAGTGCAATTGACTAGCGCCTGGATGGATGTCGACCACGTGGACTTCAACCAGGAACCTTTCGACTGCGCGGTATTGCTCAGTGACGGCGTTTTTCCGCCGGACTGGGAGGTACGCCGGCTGTTTTCCGAGCTACTGATCCCGGTGGGCGCGCCCGACCTGCTCAAGGAAGGCCCTTTGGACGAACGCCGGCTGGCCGGGATCGAACTGCTGCACCCGACCCCCGACAAGCGTGACTGGCGCGAATGGCTGGAGCGCATGGGGCTGGCAGACACTGTTTCACTCAAGGGTGGGCAGGTGTTCGACACGCTGGAACTGGGGATGATCGCGGCGGCGCGTGGCTACGGGATATCCATGGGTGACCTGCTGATGGTCGCCGAAGATGTCGCGCATGGTCGTTTGAGCCTGCCATGGCCGACGGCGGTGCCCAGCGGCATGGATTATTACCTGGTGTGGCCGCGGACCCGGCCGGGTGGTGAGCGGTTGCGGCGGTTGAGCGTGTTTTTGCAGGAAGAGGCGCAGGCGGTGAATTTGCCGGCTGTGCACATCCTGCCGACTATTTGATTGCCTGCACTGGCCCTGTCGCCGGCAAGCCGGCTCCTACAGGTGGGGCGGTGCAGACGAAGAAAACGTTTGCGAATATCCGGGTCCGACACTCAAGTATTTGCCAGCGACGCCGATCTAGTTGCACCAGCGTCCCGGAAGAGGGCGCGATTCTCCGTTGACAACAGCGGTCGGTCGGGGTGATCAGGATGATCCGGGCCGCCTGCCAGGAGCTTCCCATGTCTCAACCGCGTGCCCGAATCGCCTCGCAGCTTGGTATCGCCCTCGCCATCGTGCTGGCGCTGGTGATCACCGGCAGTACTCTGTTCGCCCTGCGTTCCCTGGACGACGCTAACCTCACCACTCGCCAGGAACACCTGGCCAGTGAAGCGCGACTGTTGGCCGATCAGCTTGAAACCTTCCACGGTTCGCTCAAGGACAACACCCAGCGCCTGAGCGGCCTGTTCGAGCGCCGCTTCGCTTCGGGGCTGTCGCTGCATGCCGGCGAAACCGTGCAGGTGGCCGGCCAGGCCACACCGGCGCTGTACCTGGGTGATCACCTGCTCAACAACGACTTCCAGCAGGTCGATGAATTTCAGCAGATGACCGCAGGGGTAGCGACCCTTTTCGTACGCAGCGGCGACGACTTTGTACGCATTAGCACCAACCTGAAAAAGCAGGATGGCAGCCGGGCCATCGGCACCCAGCTCGACCGCCAGCACCCGGCCTACGCGAAACTGATGGCTGGGCAGACCTACGTCGGCCGTGCCCTGCTGTTCGAGCGCAATTACATGACCCGTTATGTGCCGGTGACTGATGGCAGCGGGCGGGTGATCGCGGTGCTGTTCGTTGGCTTCGACTATACCGACGCGCAGAACGCGCAGTTCGCCAACCTCAAGCGCTTCCGTATTGGCGATACCGGCTCGCTGGCCTTGCGCGACGAGCAGGGCAAGTGGCTGGTACCCCCGGCCAATGCCGACCAGCCTCTGTACAGCGCTTCTGCGCCCTTTGCCGAAGGCCCTTGGACGGTAGTAGCCAGCATGCCCTTGGAAGAAATCCGCGCGGTGACCTGGGATGTTGGCTTGCGCCTGGCCATCGGCAGTTTGCTGGCGATGTTGCTGGCAGTGGCCGCCACGCTGTGGCTGTTGCGCCGCAAGTTGCGCCCGCTGGATGACCTGGTGCGCCAGGCCGAGGCGCTGGGCGCAGGCGACCTGAGCGCCCGCCTGGCCGTGACCAGCCATGACGAGATCGGCCAACTGGCACGCAGCTTCAACAAGATGGGCGAAGCGTTGGCGACCATGGTCGAACACATTCGCGGGGCCTCCGAGCAGGTCAGCGGCCGCGCCCGCTCGCTGTCTGGCCTGTCGGCCGGTGCCTGCGAAGGCATGGACCAGCAGTCCGGCGAAATCACCAGCATGGCCGGTGCGGTAGAGGAGTTCAGCGCCACCTCGATGAACATCGCTGACAACATGGCGGGCACCGAGCGCATGGCCCGTGACAATGCCCAGCAGACCCGTATTGGCCGTAGCGCGATGGATGAAGCGTCGAGTTCGTTGCGCCAGATCGCCGAGGCACTGGGTGGCACTGCAACCGTGATGGACACACTGGGTGCACGCTCCCAGGAAATCGGCGGCATTGTCGGGGTGATTACCGCCATTGCCGAACAGACCAACCTGCTGGCGCTCAACGCGGCCATCGAAGCGGCGCGCGCAGGGGAGCAGGGCCGTGGATTTGCCGTGGTGGCTGACGAGGTACGTGGCCTGGCAGCCCGTACGCGTCAAGCGACCGATGAAATCTCCGTGATGATCGCCAGTATCCAGCAGCAGACCGGCCATGCCATCAGCACCCTGGAGCAGGGCAATCAGTTGATGCAGGAAGGCCTGGCACGCAACGACAAGGTGGCCGAGGCGCTGGCGCGTATTGACGAGCAAAGCCGCGTCGCGGGTGAGCAGTTTACCGTGATCAGCACTGCCACCCAGGAACAAAGCAGCACCGCAACCGTGCTCAGCCGCAACCTGCAGAGCATTGCCCAGGCCAACAGCGAACAGCGTGACGTGGCCAATGAGCTGGCCTTTACCGCCAAAGAGCTGGAAGGGCTGGCGGCGCAGTTGCGCCAGGAAGTCGATCGGTTTCGTTGAAACCCCAGGGGCCGCTGCTACACCCCCCCGGTAGGAGCGGCCTCGTGTCGCGAAAGGGGCGCAAGGCGCCCCCAACAATCCTGACCCTTACCCCAACGCCAGGTTCAACGCCTGCGCACAAGCCTGCAACGAGCGTTTCTCACTCTGCGCATACAACGCCAGCTCATCCTGCACCTGTAGCCCCAACGCCGCCTCGAAGGCCTCGCGGTTGGCGTTGCTGCCATACTCCGCCTGGGCATCGTCACCCAGGTTGGACTGGAAGATCCCCGCCGCGCTCACCGGCAGGAAGTCCTCGTAGACCAGCGCCTCGAAGTGCACATGGCCCGCCTCGATCAAACCCTCCAAAGTGGTCGGGCGATCAGCCTGCTCGCGTGCAGCCAGGCCCTTTTCGGTCGCGAAATAGCGGAAGTACGCCAGCCCTTGCTCACGCATCTGCGCCAGGTCATCCGGGAACTCGGCAAACTGCTCTTTTAGCAGTGCCATGTAGCGCTCGGCATTGGCCTCGGCCGGTGCACCGCCCAAGGCCGCACGGGTAGCGTCGAGCAGCTTGTCATACAGCTGCCGGCCTTTGGGCGTGAGTGCCGCGCCGCGCTGCTCGATCTCGCCGAAACGTGCGGTGTGGCTGCCTTCGCTACCGTGTTGGTCACTGAACGCAACCTTCTCCTGCAGTGCCTTGAAGCTGGTCTGGCGTAGCAGGATCGGGTGGCGGCGAGTGGGCGGGCCTTCGACAACGGCTTTGGGCGGGATACCCTTGGCCGGCATGCCCAACTGGATCGCATCGATGTCCAGGGTGCGCGGGGTCAGGTGATTGATGTGCGGCCCCTTGAACGCCACCACGTCAGCGATCAGGCGGTGCTGGTCGTGCAACTGCTGGTATTGCTCGGCGGTGACCGTTGCATCCTGGTGCCAGCGGAAGGTATGCAGGGCTTGCTGCACGAACGCTTCGGCGTCGGCCGCGCTCAGGCCGCCATCGCGCTCGCACTGGGCGATCAGCTCAAGGGCGCGGGCGGTGAAAATCTTGCGCTTGGCCAGGAGGGTCTGTGCCAACTCACGCAGTGCGGGATTGTCGATCAGTTCCAGGCGCAGCAGTGAGGTGAATACGCGGAACGGGCTGATGTGCAGTGCCTGTTCGTGCACGGCGCGAAACGCAGTGGAGTGCACAGGCACGCCGGCGCTGCTGAGGTCGTAATACCCGACCGGTTGCATGCCCATGACCGCGAACAACCGGGCGATGGTGGCCAGCTCTTGTGCTGTGCCGACGCGTATGGCGCCGTGGCGCTCCTGGTCCAGGCGCTCGACCTCGCCGGTCCAGCGCAGGGCCTGGGCCACCTCTGGCTGCTGGGCCATGACCTGCTGGTTGATTTCGCTCACCAGCTCCAGCAGCGTGCCGTACAGCGGCACTTCCTGTTTGTACATGAGCGACATGGCGGCAGAGAACTGCGCGCGGATGCTGTCGGGGCTGACGAAATCGTGGGCGGGCATCGCTAGCTTCCTGGTTGGGTTCGGACGCTTACATGAAAGCTGGGAATGCACTATGGCCACAAGCGAAAAAAAGTGGCTGTATCATTCCTTTTTTGATCGATCGTCAGGGCCATTCGCGACACAAGGCCGCTCCTGCTGTTTGTAGGAGCGGCCTTGTGTCGCGAATGGGCCGCAAAGCGGCCCCGGCAATCTCAAGCCTGAAGCTGCTCATGAATCCATTCCACCAATGCCCGCACCTTGGGCACCTCCGCCGCATGCTCGGCATACGCCAGGTAATGCGCCCCGGCACTGTTCATCGCATGATTCCAAGGAATGACCAGGCTACCCTCGCTCAATTCCTTCGCCGCCAGATAGCGTGGCACCAGCGCCACCCCGCACCCGGCCTGCGCTGCGCTCAACGCCATATAGAACGTATCGAAGCGCGGCCCGTGATAGGCGCTGACGCTCTGCAAACCCAGCTCCAAGAACCACTCATGCCAGGCCTCCGGCCGCGACGTGCTTTGCAGCAGCACCAGGTCGGCCAGTTCCGCAGCATCGCCCAGCGTGCGCCCGGCCAGCAGCTCCGGCGCACACACCGGCACCACTTCCTCACGGAACAGCTCCACGCAGGTCGCCCCCGGCCAGGTGCCTTGCCCATAGAAAAACACCACATCCGCCGAGCCCTGCAGCAAGGCAAACGGCTCCATCTCGTTACGGATGTCCAGGTGGATATTCGTGTGGCGCTTGCCGAAGCCTTTGAGGTGCGGGATCAACCAGCGCACGCCAAAACTCGGTTGAGTGGCTACCGTCAATATCTCGGTCTGCTCGCCATAGGTCAGAACGTAGCGGCTGGACATGTCCACCTGCGTGAGGATCTTGTTGACCTCGGCCAGGTACAGGCTGCCGGCGGGGGTCAATTGCAGGCGCCGGCGGATACGCAGGAACAGGTGGTGGCGCAGCATCTCTTCGAGCTGTGCGACCTGCTTGCTGACCGCGCTCTGGGTCAGGTGCAGCTCTTCGGCGGCGCGGGTAAAGCTCAAGTGGCGGGCTGCAGCTTCGAAGCACTGCAGGGCGGTCATGGAAGGCACCAGGCGTTTGGACATAGCGGTCTCTGCGGCTCAAATCATTACCTGACGGAATGATATGCGGAATAAAGGTCGTTTGTTGCACTGGTGTGATCGGATTAATACTGATCCACATCATTTTTCCACCCCATCACCCGATGTAGGAGAAGCACAATGGTTGCTGGATTGCTCGAGCGCCTTGGCGTTGCCGCCACGGCTTACACCCAGGGCGACTACCCTGTTCACACCCCGATCGACGGTAGCCAGATCGCCTCGGTGAAACTGCTTGGCAAGGCCGAGACCACCGCCCGCATCGACCAGGCGCAGAGTGCCTTCGAAGCCTGGCGCAGCGTGCCGGCCCCGCGCCGTGGCGAACTGGTGCGCCTGTTCGGTGAAGTGCTGCGTGAACACAAGGCCGACCTGGGCGAACTGGTGTCGATCGAAGCTGGCAAGATCACTCAGGAAGGCCTGGGGGAAGTCCAGGAAATGATCGACATCTGCGATTTCGCCGTTGGCCTGTCACGTCAGCTGTACGGCCTGACCATCGCGTCCGAGCGCCCTGGCCACCACATGCGTGAAAGCTGGCACCCGCTGGGCGTGGTCGGCGTGATCAGCGCCTTCAACTTCCCGGTTGCCGTATGGGCCTGGAACACCGCGCTGGCCCTGGTGGCCGGTAACTCGGTGGTATGGAAGCCTTCCGAGAAGACCCCGCTGACCGCGCTGGCATGCCAGGCGCTGTTCGAAAAAGCCCTGAAAGCCTTTGGCGATGCCCCGGCTGGCCTGGCACAGCTGGTCATCGGTGGCCGCGAAGCCGGCGAAGCCCTGGTGGATGACCCGCGCGTGCCGCTGGTCAGCGCTACTGGCAGCACCCGCATGGGCCGTGAAGTCGGCCCGCGCGTTGCTGCCCGTTTCGGCCGCAGCATCCTGGAACTGGGCGGCAATAACGCCATGATCCTGGCGCCGAGCGCCGACCTGGACCTGGCCGTGCGTGGCATCTTGTTCTCCGCTGTGGGCACCGCCGGCCAGCGCTGCACCACCCTGCGCCGGCTCATCGTGCACCGCTCGATCAAGGACGAAGTGGTTGCCCGCATCAAAGCGGCTTTCGGCAAAGTGCGCATCGGTGACCCACGTAAAGACAACCTGGTGGGCCCGCTGATCGACAAGCTGTCGTTCGATGCCATGCAGGGCGCGCTGGCCAAGGCCCGCGACGAGGGTGGCCAGGTATTCGGTGGCGAGCGTCAGCTGGCCGACCAGTTCCCGAACGCCTATTACGTTTCGCCGGCCATCGCCGAGATGCCCGCGCAGAGCGATGTGGTGCGCCATGAAACCTTCGCGCCGATCCTCTACGTGCTGGCCTACGATGACTTCGAAGAGGCCCTGCGCCTGAACAACGAAGTGCCACAAGGCCTGTCGTCGTGCATCTTCACTACTGACATCCGTGAGGCCGAGCGCTTCCAGAGCGCCTCGGGCAGCGACTGCGGCATCGCCAACGTCAACATCGGCACCAGCGGTGCCGAGATCGGCGGTGCATTCGGTGGCGAGAAGGAAACCGGCGGTGGTCGTGAGTCGGGTTCCGATGCCTGGAAAGGCTACATGCGTCGCCAGACCAACACCGTGAACTACTCGCGCGAGCTGCCGCTGGCGCAGGGTATCGTGTTCGACTGATGCTGCATGGCCGGGGGCTTTGCCCCCGGTTCGCCGGCTTGCCGGCGACTGGGCTGCGCAGCAGCCCCAACAAGAACAATATCGCTGGAGCCGGCCATGTCCGAACTGCGTCAACAATGCTTGTGGGAACACGTCAGCCAACCGACCGTCGCCGCCCAGGCTCTGGCCGGTGAACACAAGGCCGACGTCTGCGTCATCGGCGGCGGCATTACCGGCCTTTCGGCGGCCATCCACCTGCTCGAACAGGGCAAGTCGGTGATCCTGCTGGAGGCCTGGAAGATCGGCCACGGCGGCTCCGGGCGCAACGTCGGCCTGGTCAACGCAGGCACCTGGATCCGCCCCGACGATGTCGAGGCGACTCTAGGCCAGAAGCAGGGCAGCCGCCTGAACAAAGTGCTCGGTGAGGCCCCTGGCGAAGTGTTCGCCATGATCGAGCGCCTTGGCATCGACTGCCAGGCACAGCACAAAGGCACCCTGCACATGGCGCACAACGCCACAGGCATCGCTGACCTCGAAGCACGCCATGAACAGTGGCGCCGCCGCGGTGCCGATGTGGAGTTGCTGACCGGCGCCCAGTGCCAGGAATACTGCGGCACCGACAAGATTTCCGCCGCGCTGCTAGACCGCCGCGCCGGCACCATCAACCCCATGGGTTACACACAGGGCCTGGCCGCTGCGGTTGCGCGCCTGGGTGGCAAACTGTTCCAGCAATCGGCCGTCGAAGGCCTGGAGCGCGACGGCGATGCCTGGCGGGTCAAGACTGCACGCGGTTCGGTGCGCGCCGACAAGGTCGTGATCTCCACCGGCGCGTACACCGAGGGCGACTGGAGCAACCTGCAAAAGCAGTTTTTCCGCGGTTACTACTATCAGGTGGCCTCCAAACCGCTGCACGGCGCTGCAGCCGACAAGGTCCTGCCCCATGGTCAGGGCTCGTGGGACACCCGCACGGTGCTCAGCAGCATCCGCCGCGATGATCGAGGCCGTCTGCTGCTCGGCAGCCTTGGACGGGTCGATAACAAGCCTGCGTGGTTCGTGCGCAGTTGGGCTGACCGTATCCAGAGCCATTACTACCCGGAGCTGGGCAAGGTCGAGTGGGAGATGCACTGGACCGGCTGCATCGACTTCACCCCCGACCACCTGATGCGCCTGTTCGAGCCGGCGCCCGGGTTGGTCGCGGTGACGGGCTACAACGGGCGGGGCAATACCACCGGCACCGTGATTGGTCGGGCGTTCGCCGAGTTTCTGCTCAAGGGTGAGGCGGATAGCCTGCCGATCCCGTTCTCGCCGATGACCGGGGTGAGTGCGCCGTCGTTGCGCACGGCGTTCTACGAGTCCGGGTTCTCCCTGTACCACGCGGGGCAGTGTTTGCGGGTAGTGCTGTAAGGTTGTCCCACGACACTGACTGTAGGAGCGGCCTTGCGTCGCGAAAGGGGCGCGCAGCGGCCCCAGGTATTCAGCGGCGCTGCAGCAATTGCCCGGGCTGCTATGCAGCCCTTTCGCGACGCAAGGCCGCTCCTACAAATAAGGCCGTGCGGGAAATCAGTTTATCTGTGCAACCAGCTGAGGAAGCCCCCTTTCTTGATCAGGGTCGGCTTCTGCAGCAACAAAGACTCCCGGCTCTGCCGTCGGAACCGTTGCAATTTGGTCAACGCCGTCTGCACCTCGCCGCGCTGTACCAGGCAGGTGCGCACCTGCTCCTTTTCGATGCGATACAGCACGCAGCTGGTCAGGGTACGGAATTCGGCAAACGAGTCATCCTCATCGATGATGCCCTCGATCCCCAGCACCTCCCCCGGCCCCATGCGCCCGGCTTCCAGCAATTTGTCGCCATCGCGTATCGCCGCCGAAACCACCCCGCTACCGATCACCAGCAAATGATCGGAATGCTCGCCAACGCCCAGAATCACTTGGTCTGCCAGGTACTCGACGGCAGTCATGCGCTGGCTCAAGGCATCGCGCTCCTCGTCAGTCAGCGAACGGAACACCCGTACCTCGTCCAGCACTTCACGCTGACGGCTGCGCGGCGGCATGGCCAGGTCAACGTTCCACATCACGCCACTGGCCTCCAGGTGCCGATGTGCAAGGTCAAACAGCTGGTTGCGCGCCTCGGTCTTGCCACCCATGTCGGCGACAAAGCCGCTGGCTTCGTACTCCACCGACTCCAGGGTGGAGACCTTCACCGTCACCTTCGGCTTGGGTGAGGCAAGAATGGCGCTGGTGCCCTGCAACGCCTTTTCCAGCGCATCGAACACCCGTTTAGGCCGCACTTTGGCCGGCACCACCACACTGACCGACACCCCATGCACATCGGCCGGGCGGCTGTGGTTGAGCAACTTGGCCTTGGCCGCCACCGAGTTGGGGATCACCGCCAGGCTGCCTGAGCCCGTGAGCAGGCGCGTTGCTCGCCAGTCGATGTCCAGCACCTTGCCTTCGGTACCGTCAATGGAGATCGAGTCGCCGATCTGGTAGGGCCGCGTGGTATTCAACACGATGCCACTGAACACGTCGGCCAAGGTGCTTTGCAGCGCCAGGCCGATGACGATGGCCATGACCCCCGAGGTGGCCAGCAGGCCTTTGACGGGCAGTTGCAGCACGTAGCCTGCAGCAGCCACCACAGCTGCCAAAAAGATCAGCGCCCCCAGCACATCCTGCAACAAGCGCCCGCCATGGCTGCCACGCGCCCCCAGCAGCAGGCCGAACACCACGGTCACCGTACGCGCGCCGAACAGCCACCAGCCTATCGTCAGCACTGTGGCCATGAGGTTGCGCGACACGTCGTCGACCCAGGGCGGCGGTTGCAGCGGGCTCATCCCAGCGGTCACCAGAACCCAGCTGAACACCAGGAAAATCGCCAGCCGCGCGCCGATGCGCCAGGCTCGGCGCTGAACAGGGATCAGTTGCCACAGTACGAGGTCGAGCAGTATCAGGGCGCAGCCGAGCAACAACGGGGACGACTGGATGAAAGCCAGCATGATGGTCTCGGGGTGAGGGGAGGGCTGGAGGTAGTAATAGAGCAGGTTTGGCGGGCTAGCAATGGGCATCTCGCTGCGCCCAATCAGCAGCAAATCCATTGCCAATCAAGCGTTCCAAAAATAGAACGCTAAAGCCAAAAACCACTATCTACCGCTCCAAAGGTGATGGTTTTAATCTTCTCCCATCAACGCGAAACACCCAACTTACTGAACATCAAAACCCTTAGGAGCACGACCATGACCAACTTCAAATACAACCGCCTGAACAAAGACGACGCCGCTGTTCTGCTGGTCGACCACCAGGCTGGCCTGCTGTCCCTGGTCCGTGACATCGAGCCGGATGCGTTCAAGAACAACGTGCTGGCTCTGGCTGACCTGGCCAAGTTCTTCAACCTGCCGACCATCCTCACCACCAGCTTCGAACAAGGCCCTAACGGCCCGCTGGTACCAGAACTCAAAGCACTGTTCCCGGACGCCCCGTACATCGCCCGCCCTGGGCAGATCAACGCCTGGGACAACGAAGACTTCGTCAAGGCAGTGAAGGCCACCGGCAAGAAGCAGCTGATCATCGCCGGTGTAGTGACCGAGGTGTGTGTGGCGTTCCCGGCGCTGTCGGCACTGGAAGAAGAGTTCGAGGTGTTCGTGGTGACCGATGCCTCCGGCACCTTCAATGCCATGACCCGCGACGCCGCCCACGACCGCATGAGCCAGGCTGGCGCACAACTGATGACCTGGTTCGGCGTGGCATGTGAGCTGCACCGCGACTGGCGCAACGACGTCGAAGGCCTGGCGGCGCTGTGCTCCAACCACATTCCGGATTACCGCAACCTGATGACCAGTTACAACGCCTTCAACGCCGGCAAGTAAGCCGACCGCCCCGGGCACCGACAGCGGTGCCCGCGCAGGGCAGCACACCCATCCAATCCTGCGCCCGTCCGTTGTTGCACAGTGGATGCGGGCAAGCTCATCCCAAGGAACGCCGATGAACACCGCACTCCAAGACAACCGCAACGTGGTGACCCTGGTCATCCAGCACAAGGTCCGCGCCCAGGCGCTGGCCAGCTACGAGGCTTGGCTCAAGCGTACGGTCAGCACCGCACGGCGGCAGCCGGGGCACCTGGATGTCAATGTGATCCGCCCGGACGACGGCGGGCTGCACTTCACCACCGTGGTGCGCTTCGCAGATGCCAGCCTGCTGCAGGCCTGGGTCAACTCCAGCGAGCGCCAGACGCTGGTCAACGAAGTACTGCCGCTGCTCGAAGGCGGCGACCACACCCAGGTGCACGAAGACCCGGAGTTCTGGTTCACACCGCCCAGCACTACCTCCGCGCAACCACCGCGCTGGAAGCAGGCGCTACTGACCTACCTGGTGATCTGCCCGATGACCATGATCATCCCGCAACTGCTGGCGCCGTTTTTCGCACGCTTCCCACAACTGGGCGGGGTGATCACCGGCAACCTGATCGTCAACCTGTTCGTCATCCTGCCCGTGGTGTTTTTCATCATGCCGTGGGTAACCCGTCGCTGCGCCAACTGGCTGCGCAGCTGATCAATTTTTGACCTCGACATTTTCAAGGAGATACCGACATGACTACGCTCGTTACCCGCGATGGCACTTCGATCTATTACAAGGACTGGGGCACCGGCAAGCCCGTGTTGTTCAGCCATGGCTGGCCGTTGGATGCCGACATGTGGGACTCGCAGATGGAGTACCTGGCTAGCCGCGGCTACCGCGCCATTGCCTTCGACCGTCGTGGTTTCGGCCGTTCGAGCCAGCCGTGGAACGGTTATGACTACGACACGTTCGCTGACGACATCGCCCAGCTGATCGAGCACCTTGACCTGCGCGACGTGACCCTGGTGGGCTTCTCCATGGGTGGCGGCGATGTCAGCCGCTACATTGCCCGCCACGGTAGCGAACGCGTTGCCGGCTTGGTGCTGCTGGGCGCGGTGACGCCGGTGTTCGGCAAGCGTGACGACAACCCGGACGGTGTCGATACCTCGGTATTTGACGGCATCAAGGCTGGACTGCGGGCGGATCGGGCGCAGTTCATCGCCGATTTCGCCACGCCGTTCTATGGGCTGAACCATGGGCAGCAGGTGTCTCAGGGTGTGCAGACGCAGACCCTGAACATTGCCCTGATGGCTTCGATAAAGGGCACGCTGGATTGTGTGAGTGCGTTCTCCGAAACCGACTTTCGCCCAGACATGGCCAAGATCGATGTGCCGACCTTGGTGATCCACGGTGACGACGATCAGATCGTACCGTTCGAGACCACCGGAAAGCGGGCTGCGGAGTTGATTCGCGGGGCTGAGCTGAAGGTGTACAGCGGGGCGCCGCACGGGTTTGCAGTGACCCATGCGCAGCAGCTCAATGAAGACCTGTTGGCGTTCCTGAGCCGCTGAATAAGCGGGGGCCGCGTTGCGGCCCATCGCCGGCCCCGGCAGCACAAAATGTGAACAGGGCTAACCTTCATCAACCCACCGCACACCCCTGCAATCCCTGGCCAGGCTTGAACCGGCATGCTCCGCAGTTGCCCCAGCCACCGCCGCACCCAGACGGAGAAGAAGATGTCCCAGGACCCCAACGACAAGACCCGTCGCCAGTTCCTCGCCACCAGTACCGTGCTCGGTGCCGCCGGCGCGCTCTGGTCCGCATTGCCCTTCACCGGCGCCGCCGGCTCCGCCCACGCATCCATCCAAGGAGGTTCCATGACCGCCGACCTGATCCTGTTCAACGGCAAGCTGCATACAGTCGACCGTGAAAAGCCCACAGCCACCGCCGTCGCCATCAAGGATGGCCGCTTCATTGCCGTGGGCAACGACGCCGAGGCCATGGCCCACAAGGGTGCTGCCACGCAGATCATCGACCTGAAGCAGCGCACGGTTATCCCGGGCCTGAACGACTCGCACCTGCACCTGATCCGCGGCGGCCTGAACTACAACCTTGAACTGCGCTGGGAAGGTGTGCCGTCGGTGGCCGATGCCCTGCGCATGCTCAAGGACCAGGCGGCGCGTACGCCAACCCCGCAATGGGTGCGCGTGGTCGGTGGCTGGAACGAATTCCAGTTCGCCGAAAAACGCATGCCCACCCTGGAAGAAATCAACCAGGCTGCCCCCGATACCCCGGTGTTCCTGCTGCACCTGTACGACCGCGCACTGCTCAACCGCGCCGCGCTCAAGGCCGTGGGCTACAGCAAGGACACGCCAAACCCGCCGGGCGGTGAAATTCAGCGCGACAAGTTCGGCAACCCGACCGGCATGCTCATCGCCCGCCCCAACGCGATGATCCTTTACGCAACCTTGGCCAAAGGGCCGAAGCTGCCGCTGGAATACCAGGTCAACTCGACCCGCCAGTTCATGCGTGAGCTCAACCGCCTGGGCCTGACCAGCGCCATTGACGCAGGTGGCGGCTACCAGAACTTCCCTGACGACTACTCGGTGATTCAGGAGCTGGCCGACAATAACCAGCTGACCGTGCGCATCGCCTACAACCTGTTCACCCAAAAGCCCAAGGAAGAGCTGGACGACTTCAGGAAGTGGACCTCCAGCGTCAAGCTGCACAGCGGCACCGACTTCCTGCGCCATAACGGCGCCGGTGAGATGCTGGTGTTCTCCGCAGCCGACTTCGAGGACTTCCTCGAACCGCGGCCGGACCTGCCGCAAACCATGGAAGAAGAGCTGGAACCGGTGGTGCGCCACCTGGTCGAGCAGCGCTGGCCGTTCCGCCTGCACGCTACGTACAACGAATCGATCACGCGCATGCTCGACGTGTTCGAGAAGGTCAACCGCGACATCCCTTTCAACGGGCTGCCATGGTTCTTCGACCACGCCGAGACCATTACCCCGCAGAACATCGAGCGCGTGCGTGCGTTGGGCGGTGGTATTGCCATCCAGGACCGTATGGCCTTCCAGGGTGAGTACTTCGTCGATCGCTATGGTGCGAAGGCCGCCGAGCAGACCCCGCCGATCAAGCGCATGCTCGAAATGGGTGTGCCTGTGGGCGCCGGTACCGACGCCACCCGGGTCTCCAGCTACAACCCGTGGACTTCGCTGTACTGGTTGGTCAGCGGCAAGACCGTAGGCGGTATGGAGCTGTACCCGGAAGGGCTGAGCCGCGACACCGCACTGCAACTGTTCACCCAGGGCAGCGCCTGGTTCTCCAGTGAGCAGGGCAAGAAAGGCCAGATCAAGGTTGGCCAGCTGGCGGACCTGGCGGCCCTGTCGCTGGACTTCTTCAGCGTTGATGAAGAGGCGATCAAGGGCATCGAGTCGGTACTGACTATCGTTGACGGCAAGGTGGTGTACGGCGCTGGCGAATTCGACAGGCTTGGCCCGCCACAGGTGCCGGTGCTGCCGGAGTGGTCGCCGGTGGCCAAGGTGCCTGGGCACTGGCGCGTGGGTACGCCATCACTGGCTGCAACGGTGCACCAGTGCAGCGGGCCTTGCGGGGTGCATGCGCACAGCCATGAAAAGGCGCGGCATTCGAGTGTGCCGGTGAATGACTTCCAGGGCTTCTGGGGAGCCTTGGGGTGTTCGTGCTTTGCGTTTTGAGCTGATGTAAGAAAGGGCGCTCTGCGGTAATGCCAGTCAGTTAGTTATCAGGGCTGCTACGCAGCCCATCGCCGGCAAGCCGACTCCCACAGGGCCTGTAGGAGCTGGCTTGCCGGCGATGAGCCGCAAAGCGGCCTCCAATCGCTTACCTGACGGGTATCAACGCTGTCTGTTCTTGGCGATCTCGATATCGTCCATCAGCGCTTTGGCCAACAGGCTCAGATAGTCGGCTGCTGCCAGCAGCTTGTGGTCATCCTCCATGTCGCCTTCACGCACCAGGTGCTTGATGTAGCTGAGCAGCACGGACACCTGTTCGTAGGCATCGTCTATGGGAATGCCGGGCTGCACACGCAGCAGATCAACCGGCGGGTTACCCACATCGAGGAAAGTCGCCACGCCAACGGTGGTCAGGACCTTGGGTTCGTCTGTCATGGCTTCACTCCTCGGCCCGTTGGCCAAACAGCCGAGCGTGCACGTGCTCGACCAGCGAATGGGCGATCTCGCTGGCATGCATGGCATTGCTCAGCATGTTCAGGCCAGGTTCGCCTGCGCGGGCGCGGCAGTGTTCGTCGATGGTTTCGATGACGCCGCGCAACAGCTCGCTGGCATGGGCCAGGGCGTCGGGCGGGTACATGTCGGACTGGACGGTGAAGAATGGGGTAGTGACGGGTTTACGGCTGGGTGGATCGGGTACGATCTTCTTCATGGCTTGTAACCTTTGTTCGGCTTATGGAAACCGCCACCTGAATCTTTCTCACGGATTGTGGGTGGCAGCCGTACGCAGGGTGAGAAACCGAGGAACAAAGGCAAAACTCGGCCAGGCGTAAGCCTGCCCGCGCACGGCCGCCATAACGACGATGCCTTGTATCAGTCGGGTTCTCACACCCGGTCACCGAAGTGACCCGAAAACGTTATCCCTGAGGCATTTCCCCGACAACAGCGATACTTCAGCAGCGCTCGTAGGATAATTCCCAAGCAGGTCGATGCTGAAGCATTTGATTTCAGGTTCAGAAATGTCTTACGGCTATTGGTCCTTGCACGATTGTCTTAGGCAGCCGCAATCCCCAGAATTGCCCGCCACACACTGTTCTCCCACAGGACCTGTAGGAGCTGGCTTGCCGGCGATGGGCCGCAAAGCGGCCCGCAATCGCTTACCTGACGGGTATCAACGCTGTCTGTTCTTGGCGATCTCGATATCGTCCATCAGCGCTTTGGCCAACAGGCTCAGATAGTCGGCTGCCGCCAGCAGTGTTCGTCGATGGTTTCGATGACGCCGCGCAACAGCTCGCTGGCATGGGCCAGGGCGTCGGGCGGGTACATGTCGGACTGGACGGTGAAGAATGGGGTAGTGACGGATTTACGGCTGGGTGGGTCGGGTACGATCTTCTTCATGATGTAATTCCTATTTTTTCAAAATGGGAACTACCACTCGAATCTTTCTCACAGATTGTGGGTGGCAGCCGTACGCGGGGTGAGAAAACCGAGGAAAAAACGGCAAAAACCCGGCCGAGCCGAAGCCCGCCCACGTACGGCAACCATTACGGTGCTGCTGTTTTATCGGTCGGGTTTCTCACACCCGGTCGCCTGAGCGACCCGAAAACGTTATCCCTGAGGCATTTCCCCGACAACAGCGATACTTCAGCAGCGCTCGTAGGATAATTCCCAAGCAGGTCGATGCTGAAGCATTTGCTTTCAAGTTCAGAAATGTCTTACGGCTAGAGACCCTATCGCTGCTACTGGTCTAGGCCATGTCGCTGAACGCGAATTCCTCCGCCAAGTGATCGATCAGCGACCGCACCGACGGCAGCAACCCACGCCGCGAAGGGAAGATGGCGTGCACGATGCCGCAGCGAGGGTGCCACTGCGGCAACAGCTCCACCAAACGGCCTTCGGCCAGGTCTTCGCGCACCGCCACCCGTGGCAGGTGCGCGATACCAACTCCGGCCACCACGAAATGGCGCAGGGCAAACAGGTCATCGGTGACCATGCGCGGTGTGTGCGGGATCACGATGCTGCGGCTCATGTCCTCGCCCTGGAACAGCTCCCACTGGTACTCGCGCTGGGCGCTACCCCAATGCACGCTGGGCAGTGTGCCGAGCAACTGCGGGTCGAAGCCCTTGGGCAAGTGCTCCAGATACTGCGGGTGCCCCACCAGGCACTGGGTGCTGTTGCTCAGCACTTTCATCACCATGTCGGTGTTTTCCAGCGGCGGGAAGCGCACGCGCAGCGCTACGTCGAAGCCTTCGTGCAGCAGGTCGACGCGGCGGTTGGTGCTCTCGATGAACAGCTCTACCTGCGGATACTTGAGCATGTAGCGGGTGAGCATTGGCCCGACCCAGGAGTTGAGCAGGGTAGTCGGGCAGCTGATGCGCACCAGCCCGCGCGGCTCGCTGCGGTTGCGCTCGATGATTTCTGCCGCGCCCTCGGCCTCTACGCGCATGGCCAGGCAACGGTTGTAGTAGGCCTGGCCGATCTCGGTGAGCGAACAGTGCCGGCTGGTGCGGTGCAGCAGGCGCACGCCCAGGCGGTCCTCAAGGTCGGCGATGCGGCGGCTGAGTTTCGACTTGGGCATGTCCAGCGCCCGCCCGGCCGGTGCGAAGCCGCCGTGCTCGACCACTTGGGTGAAGTAGTAGAGGGAGTTGAGGTCTTCCAATGATCGTTCTCCAGGTGGAACGCTAGGGGCAATTTTCGCAGTCTATCGCTTTTGCCGGAGCGCCAAATCAGTTGCCCTTGAGAACAGGCTGGCCAATCCGGAAACTTGCCTGACGCTCAATCCGCATCCGAATCAAACAACCGCTCCAACTCAACCCGCGCTTCCTTGGCCGTCTGCATCACCTTGGCCCGGTCATCACGCACCTGCCCCTGCGCCTCCAGCACTTCTTCGTCATGCTGGGCAAACCGATCGATGCGGTCCGCCGCCTGTTCACTGCTCAGCCCTAACCCGACCAGCGCCCGGCGGGTCATTTCCAGGCTCGAATAGAACGTCTCGCGAATCGGCTCTGCGCCCACGTCTACCAGCTTGTGCACATGCTGCCGGTTACGCGCGCGTGCCAGTACTTTAAGGTGTGGGTACAGGCGCTTGACCCGCTCTGCAGTGCGTGTGGTCACTTCCGGGTCGTCGATGGTGATGACGAAATACTCCGCCTCGCCGACCTTGGCTGCATGCAGCACCTCGGGGCGCTGCGGGTCGCCGTAGAACACCGGGGCCTGTTCGAGCATGCGGGTCATCTCGATGGCGTCCACCGAGGTTTCCAGGGCGACGAAGGGGATTTTCTGCGCCCGCAGGATCCGCGAGACGATCTGCCCCATGCGGCCCATGCCGACAATCACCACGCGTGGGGCACCGGCATCGATGGCCTTGTATTGCTCGGGTACTTCGCGGGCAGGTTGCGTGCGCTTGAGGGCGCGGGCGCAGCCGAGCATCAGCAGCGGGGTGATGGCCATCGACAGGGTGATGGTCATCAGCAGCAGGTCGTAGGTCTGGGTGTCGAACAGGCCCTGGTCCTTTCCCAGCTTGAACACCACGAAGGCGAACTCACCACCGGTGGCCAGTACCATCCCCAGGCGCAGTGCGCTGGCGCTGTGCAGGCCACCGGCCAGACGGCCGATGCCGATCAGCAGTACCAGTTTGACCGTCACCAACAACAGTGTCAGGCCCAGCAGCACCAGCGGCATTTCCAGCAGCAGGCTCAGGTTTGCGCCCATGCCGACACTCATGAAAAACAGCCCCAGCAGCAGGCCTTTGAACGGTTCGATCTGCGATTCCAGCTCATGCCGGTATTCCGAGTCGGCCAGCAGCAGGCCCGCGAGGAAGGCGCCCAGGGCCATGGAAATGCCTGCTTCCTCCATCAGCCAGGCGGTGCCGATCACTACCAGCAGCGCGGTGGCGGTGGACACTTCCGGTATGCCGGTGCGGGCCACGATGCGGAACACCGGGCGCAGTAGGTAGCGCCCGCCGACGATCACCACAGCGATGCTGGCGAAGACGTTCAGGCCATTTTGCAGGCTGTCACCGTGGCTGGTGTCCGGGCCGCTGGCGGCCAGCAGTGGCACCAGGGCGATCAGCGGGATCGCGGCTATGTCCTGGAACAGCAAGATGGCGAATGCCAGGCGGCCGTGAGGGGCGTTGAGCTGCTTGCTCTCGGCCAGGCTCTGCAGGCCCAGGGCGGTGGACGAAAGGGCCAGGCCAAGGCCTACCACGATGGCGGCAGAGAGTGACTGGCCGAAGCCGAACAGGGCGATGGCGCCGATGAGTGCGCCGGTCAGCAGCACCTGTGCAGTACCGACGCCGAACACTGACTTACGCATCAGCCACAGGCGCTTGGGCGACAGTTCCAGGCCGATGATGAACAGCAGCAGGACCACGCCCAGCTCGGAAATGTGCGCCACGCTTTCGGTGTCGCGGATCAGGCCCAGGGCCTGTGGGCCGATGGCCACGCCAGCCAGCAGGTAGCCGATAACGGCGCCCAGTTGCAGGCGTTTGGCCAAGGGTACGGCGAGGACGGCGGCGAGCAGGAAGATCACCGCGGTTTGCAGAAGGCTGCCTTCGTGTGGCATTGGCTCGAACTCCATGAGCTGCCGGGGCAGCGTTAGAACAGTGTGGCGGGCAATTCTGAGGATTGCGGATGGTTCAGACAATCTGCCTGCGGCAAGAAACATTGTCCCGATTGATGTGACAGTCCGGGTCGACCTCGTGGCGAGGCTTCCTGCGAAAGGACCAATAGCCGTAAGACATTTCTGAGCCTGAAACCAAATGCTTCAGCATCGACCTTTTGGGAATTATCCTGCGAGCGCTGCTGAAGTATCGCTGTTGTCGGGGAAATGCCTCAGGGATAACGTTTTCGGGTCACTTCGGTGACCGGGTGTGAGAACCCGACTGATACAAGGCATCGTCGTTATGGCGGCCGTACGTGGGCGGGCTTTCGCCTGGCCGAGTCTTTGCCAATTTCTCCTCGGTTTTCTCACCCCACGTATGGCTGCCACCCTTAATCTGTGAGAAAGATTCAGGTGGCTGTTTCCTTAAGCCGAACAAAGGTTACAAGCCATGAAGAAGATCGTACCGGATCCACCTAGCCGTAAACCCGTCGCTACTCCATTCTTCACCGTCCAGTCCGACAGCCTGATGGCCAAAGCGCTGATGAACGATATCGAGATCGCCAAGAACAGGCAGCGTTAACCTTCAGTGCACCATCGCCGGCCCGCCAGCGATGGTGCAAGGGGCTCAGCCCAGGCCGAGCAGATCCACACCCAACTGGAAGGCCACCCACAACGCCAGCCCGGTCGCGAATGCCAGCGCGATGTTTTCGAACAGGTTGTTGCGGTATTCCTTGCTGAGCAGCGACTTTTGGTTGGACATGATCAGCAGGCCCAGCGAAATGACGGGCAAGCCGATGATGTTCAACGCACTGACGCCAATGGTCAGGGTCACGAAGTCGGGCATGCCCGGTATCGACCAGATCAGCGGCGTGACCAGAATGAACAGCATGAACCACTTGTGCATCGGGTCTTTGTGGAACTCTTTGCCGTAACGCTCGCGCCGCTGCGGCTGTACATGCTGGAAGGCATCGGTAATCAGCATCGGGAAGGCCGTGGTCTTGCCGGAAATGCTGGCAAACAGCGTGGCGAACACGCCGATGAAGAAGATGTACCAGCCGATCGGGCCGAAGAAGATTTCCAGCGCCTTGCCAAGGTCGCCGAGGGTTTTCACTTCGATGCCGTTTGGCCGCAGGATTTCTGCGCCGACGATCCAGATGGCCAGGTTGATGACGATACCGACGAACACCGCGAACAGCAGGTCGTTGCGCTGGATGCGTTTGTGTTGCGGGCCGACCCAGCCCTTCTGGCGCATCACGTACGGGTGCACGAAGTTGGCCACCGAGCCTGCCACCGCGCCGATCACCGAGACCGCCACCAGCAGCGCCCCGTGCACGCCTTCGTCAGCCGGGATGCTGAAGCCGATAGTACCTTTGACGATACCGGCCACATCCGGGCCAGACATCACGGCCAGTGCCAGAAACGCCAGCGTCATCACGGCGAGCAGGACCTTCATCACGCCTTCGATCATTGCGTAGATGTTGCGCCCGACCAGCATCCACACAGCCAGCACCACAGCCATCGAGCACAGCAGCGGATAGTCGATGCGCAACAGCATCGCCAAGGCTTCGCCGGCGCCCTTGATCATGTAGGCGTTCATCAGGTGGCCCATCAGCAGTGCATAGGCCAGCATGAACCAGGCAAATACGGGGTGCAGTTGCGCATACCCCTGAAGGATGGTCATGCCTTGGTTATTGCACAGCTGGAAGCGGGCGATGATGTTGACGATCAGGTATCTGAGCAGCAGCGAAACGGCCAGTACCCACATCATGGCGTAACCGTAGTTGGCGCCGGCCACGGATGAGGTTATCAGATCACCTGCGCCAAGCCAGGACAGCACCGCGATGATACCTGGGCCCAGCAGTTTGATCAGCCGTGTTACACGGCCTTGAGAGGGTGTGGCAGCACTGCCCTCGGCCGAATGAATGCTCGACATGGGGATGTCTCCGATTATTGTTCTTGTTAAACGAGCGCAGTCGAACACAATAGATAGGATGTCGTACAACTACATTTTGTTTTCAAATGTTTCTAAGTATTACAGATTTTAGGTGATGCCTTGTTACTACTGGTGTCGCGAGCAGATGCCTCGAAAGTGCCAGTATCCTGCAAATTAAAAAGGCCGTTTGCACGGCCTTCTGCGAACTCGCATGGGCATTTAGTTCTGGTTGCCTTGAGCGTTGTCTGGTTGGTAGTAGCGAATGCTCCGGACCTGGCCAGTGCTGTCCCGGTAGGTCATGGTCGCGGTGCTTGCCTGGTCTTGGATTTTGGCCGAGGGGGCGAGGCTGATCACTTCGGCGATGTCCAGGTTCATGCCGTAGTGGTAGGGCGTCGCTTCGGTGGGCTGGGCAAAGGCGCCGGCGCTGGTGCCCAGTGCAAGGGTAGCGAGGGTGAGTGCGAAAACGGTGCGAAGGGTCATGGTCGTTCTCCAGATTCAGTAAGGGGTGGCGACGATTGCTTGCTGTCTGGAACCAATGTTGCGCGCAATTAGTTGGCGCGCAAAATATATTGCTGCTATGGGCAGCATTGAGTGCGCATATGAGGGGCAGGCCGCAGGGCTAATGACTACCGGGCCGGTACTGCAGGGCTTCGGCCAGATGCGCCCTGGCAATCGTGCTGGCCCCCTCCAGGTCGGCCAGCGTGCGCGCTACCTTCAACAGCCTGTGTGCGGCGCGCAGGGAAAGCGTCAGGCGCTCGCAGGCACTCTCCAGCCAGGCCTGGTCGGCAGCGCACAATTCACAGTGCCGGCGCAGCCCCTCGAGGTCCAGAAACGCATTGGCACAGCCTTGCCGCCGGTGCTGCACCTCGCGCGCCTCGGCCACCCGGGCCGCCACATCGGCACTTGTCTCGCCGCAAGGTTGATTGTTGAGCGTGGTGGTTTCGCGCGCCACGGTCAGGTGCAGGTCGATGCGGTCCAGTAGCGGGCCGGAAAGCTTGTTGCGGTAGCGCTGGATCTGTTCGGTGCTGCAGCGGCAGCGGCCCGTGGGGTCGCCCAGGTAACCGCAAGGGCAGGGGTTCATGGCCGCCACCAATTGGAAGCGCGCCGGAAAGCGTACTTTGTCCCGTGCCCGGGCAATCACGATCTCGCCAGACTCCAGCGGCTCGCGAAGCACCTCAAGTACACGGCGCTCGAACTCCGGAAGCTCATCCAGAAACAGTACCCCATGGTGCGCCAGGGTGATTTCACCGGGTTGTGGCCGGCTGCTTCCGCCTACCAGCGCGGGCCCGGACGCTGAGTGGTGCGGATGGCGAAACGGCCGTTGCGGCCAGCTATCAAGCGGTTTGTGCCCGCTTACCGACTGGATGGCTGCCACTTCCAGCGCTTCATGCTCATCCAGCGGCGGCAGCAGGCCGGGCAGGCGGCTGGCCAGTAGTGTCTTGCCCGTGCCGGGCGGCCCCGTGAACAGCAGGTTATGCGCACCTGAAGCCGCCAGCAGCAAGGCACGCTTGGCGGCCACCTGGCCCTGCACCTCGCTGAGGTCGGGGTAAGGGCGGCTGTGCAGCAACAGACCGTTGGCGGCAAAGGGGGGCAGCGGCACCTGGCCGTTGAGGTGCGCGACCAGTTCCAGCAGGTGCCCCACGGCGTACACCACCAGCCCACCCGCCAGGCTCGCCTCTTCGGCGTTTTCCCGCGGCACCACCAGTGCCCGGCCAGCCTCCCGCGCCGCCAGTGCAGCAGGCAGCACGCCCTGCACCGGTCGCAGCTTGCCCGAAAGCGCCAGCTCGCCCAGGCATTCGATGTCGGTCAATGTGGCCACCGGCACCTGGCCGTCAGCGGCAAGGATGCCCAGGGCGATGGCCAGGTCGTAGCGCCCGCCGTCCTTGGGCAGGTCTGCCGGTGCCAGGTTTTGGGTGATGCGCCTTTGCGGGTAGTTCAGCCCGGAGTTGACGATGGCGCTACGCACCCGGTCCTTGCTTTCCTTGACGGTGGTTTCGGGCAGGCCGACCAGGGTGAGGTGGGGCAGGCCGTTGGCCAGGTGGGTTTCGACGCTGACAGCAGGTGCCTGCACGCCAACCTGGGCGCGGCTGTGGACGAGGGCAAGGGACATGGACGCTCCGTTGTCGCGAATAGGGGGCCGCTTCCTGCGGCTGGCTCAAGCATAGTGAGTGGCCTGATGGCCCTGCAGAAAAAAGTGCTTCCATGTCTTTCTGCAGGGCGGTGAAGACGGAGAAATCTTTTTGACACTCGTATTACCCATCCCTAGTCGCGCTGGCCTGGCATTGGTCGTCGACGGCGAGCTGCTCAACCAGGCCGGCGTACGGGTTGCCTCTGGCCGCACGCGTAAACGCTGTAAATGGTTCCTTGCCGCCAAGGGCTACGCCGCTACTATGACCATATTGAATGCAACCCGTCATCCCGCTGCGCTCCATGAAGCCCACATTCCAAGCGACTACCTGAAGCCCGATGCTGCGCTCCCGATTTCTTTCTGGAGCCAGTCCGCCATGATGCGTCCCGACAGCAAAGTCGAACCTTTCAGACGATCCCGTACTACTCAAGTAGATGTTGCTTGAGGCCTACGAAGCACGCTTGCGCGAGCAGGAAGTCAACGAAGCCTATGCCACCCAAATCGTCGACCTGTAAGAACAGATCAAGCTGCTGCGGGATCGGTTGTTCAACCGCAAATCCGAGCAGACGGTCGATCCCAATAGGCCGCGACTGGCAATGTTCAACGAGCCGGAAAGCGAGCCGTTGCTGGCCGTGGTTGAGGATGCGGACGAAGAAGTCGTTGTCCCAGTCAAACGTCGTGGCAAGCGCAAATCGTTGTCGGCTGAGCTGCCACGTGTTGAAGTCATCCACGACTTGCCCGAGCACGAGCTGACCTGCGCCTGCGGTTGCCGCAAACATGTGGTTGGCGAGGAAACCAGCGAGCAGCTCGATATCGTGCCGATGCAGATCCGCGTGCTCAAACATGTGCGCAAGGTCTACGGCTGCCGTGGTTGTGAAGCGGCGCCGGTCACCGCCGACAAGCCAGCCCAGTTGATCGAAAAGAGCATGGCCAGCCCCAGCGTGCTGGCCATGCTGTTGACCACCAAGTATGTCGATGGCTTACCGCTGCACCGTTTTGAAAGCGTACTGTCCCGGCATGGCATCGAAATCCCCCGGCAAACCTTGGCCCGCTGGGTGATCCAGTGCAGCGAACACTTCCAGCCGCTGCTGAACCTGATGCGTGAGCGGTTGTTGGAAAGCCCGGTGATTCACTGCGATGAAACGCGGGTGCAGGTGCTCAAGGAACCGGATCGCGACCCGACCAGCCAGTCCTGGATGTGGGTGCAGGCCAGCGGGCCACCTGATCGACAAGTCGTGTTGTTCGACTACACCACCAGCCGTGCGCAGGAGGTACCGTTGCGCCTGCTGGAGGGCTATCGCGGTTATGTCATGACCGATGATTACGCCGGTTACAACGCGTTGGCATTACAGCCCGGTGTCGAACGGTTGGCGTGCATGGTTCATGCACGACGCAAGTTTGTCGAGGCGCAAAAGGTGCAGCCCAAAGGCAAGACGGGACGTGCCGATGTGGCGCTGGCGATGATCAACAAGCTGTATGGCATCGAGAGTGAACTCAAGGATGTCAGCGATGACCAGCGGTTCATCGGTCGCCAGGAAAGAAGCCTGCCGATCCTCGGCCAGTTGAAAAGCTGGCTGGACAAGACGCAGTCCCAAGTCACACCGCAAAGCGTGCTGGGTAAGGCGGTGCAGTATCTGGCGAACAACTGGAGCCGGCTGGAACGCTATGTCGAGGCCGGCCATTTGCCGATCGACAATAACCTGGCAGAGCGTGCGATAAAGTCGTTTGTCATCGGGAGCAAGGCCTGGTTGTTCAGCGACACGCCCAAGGGTGCTGCGGCCAGTGCACAGATCTACAGCCTGGTCGAGACCGCGAAGGCCAACGGCCAAGAGCCCTATACGTGGCTGCGCCACGTACTGGAGCGGTTGCCGCATGCCTCGTCGGTAGAGGACTACGAGGCGCTGCTGCCGTGGAACTGCTCACCGGAGATGCAACGGTAAATCGAAGCTCCATCTGGTGGTAGGTGGGGTTCATGGATCGCACTCGGTTGAGACCGCCAAGGTCAACGGCCAGGAGCCCTATACGTGGCTGCGCCACGTACTTGAGCGCCTGCCGTATGCATCGTCGGTGGCCGACTACGAAGCTCTTCTGCCGTGGAACTGCTCGCCAGAGATGCCACGGTAACCTGCTGCCCCATCATGTGATAGGTGGGGTTCATGGATCGCACTCCCTGGATGAACATGGTTGAGCGCTTCTTCCGGGATATCACCGTTTACCTGGGTGACGGCAGCTTCAGTTCCACACGTGAGGTGGCCAGTTCCATTACCGCGTTTTTAGCGCTGCACAACGCTCAGCCCTGTCGGTACGTCTGGAGCGCCAAAGGTGAAGATATCTTGCGCAAGATCCAGAGGGCCCGAGAGGCTATGGCACGCGAGAACAAAGAGAACGTTTTATCTGAGACAGGACACTAGCTGTGACCAGTGCTGGCGACAACCAGGTTGCTTATGTCAGACTATATAACAATGAAAGGAAAATTCGAAGCCATATGTTAATGCCCGCCCCCATCAGTGTAGGAGCGGGTGTTAGGAAGACCCTTAGTTATCGAGGTGATCTTCACATTCTATCTTTTCATCTTGCCAGTACTGATCGGTGGGGCCATAGAACCTGTACCCGAAAGGCAAGGCCAGATATTTTACAAGGTCAGGACGCTTATTGACTACATGCTGTAGATGTAATGTCTGAAGGCTTTCAAGATTACCATCGTACCGGTCTGTAGACAGCCACCAACCTGACATGTGATCCGGACTGGGGTACCGCACGCCCTCTGTTGCCTCTCCTTCCAGTACACCTGCGGAAACGACGACCAGTTGTTCAAACCGGGGGGGAGTGTAGGTTGCCGCCAGTTTTCGACAAACTTCGTGCTGAGCGTGCCATAGTTTAAGCGTTCTGGTGATGCCTGGCTCGTATTCAGTACTATTGGGTTTCTGTTCCCAAAAACTCAAGATGTTATTGTCCGCCAGTTGTACTTGTGTGATCCAAGAACCATAAGACAAGGTCCCGCCGGAGGTGATGCACTGTCCGGACGCAACGATTTCATAAACAAAATTAAGAAATTCATCGGCTAGTGGGCGTAGTGAAAGATCATCGAAAGTAACGCACAATTCGAAGTTCGCCACCTGCAAAAGCCCAGAGGTGCTGATAGTGCGGCCTGAGTTAGACTCTACAATGGTGTATTTCATAACTATTTTCTCGTTGCCCCTCTAACCTGACCGCCTTGCACTCTACTGCATGTCAGGCAATGAGGGTAGAGGCGTTGTGGGTTGCCCGCGGCGTTGAGGGCACTTGGCGTTTGATGGTCAGGTACGAAATTCCCGCTTTTGGTACCAGGATCCGTGTTGCCGCACGTATGGCAGCCACTTTTTTTCCCGATGCCATTGATCTGGTCTCGCTCTGATTTTGACCAGTCTCTTCCCGGCCCGCGTGCAGGAATGGACTCGCCTGCAAATGAGCCTGGCTTCAAGGTATCGCGAGGTGGCGAATTTGAAGTGTCTGACTCATTGTGCATGTTTCCCGGTGAGGGCAGTGGTGTGTCATGGACGTGTGTTGGGTTAAGTACTATGCCTTGAAAACTTGGTGTTGTTAAGGCGCCATGGGATAGTGTATCTGCAATATTCTTCGCGACATAGCCTGCTGCCAGAGAGGCCGCTATTGGAAGTATGTACTCGAGAATCGGAATCGCTAAAATTGCAAATTCGCCATCAGGGTCAATATATTTGTTCGGATTATTATTGGTGTAGGCGTAGCGATTGAAGCTATGCAGGTTATCGATTTGGAAGTCGACGGGATCGACCCCCATGAACCGCCCCAACACTGGGTCATAGTAACGCGCTCCCATGTAAGAGAGCCCGGTGCTGTCGTCGTGGACCTTGCCGTGAAAGCCGATGTCATTGTCAGTGCTGACCGACGAGCGCGTCAGCTTGTCGCCGTAGGGTTTGTAACTTTCTTTCCATTTCAGGTTACCTGCAGCATCTGTGGCCGCGATGGGGCTGCCGGAAATGTCGTTGTGGTAGTAGGTGACCACCGCAGCCATTGTGTTGTTGACTATGCCCATGCACAGAAGCGTGACGCACAGCGCCTTGGCAATCTTTCTCAGCGTGTTCATTGGATTAGTCCCTGGCTTCCATTCAAGGGCTTACGCGGTCAGCGATACGTTTGTCGCCGAGGTAGATGTATTCGGTGAGGGTGGTGCCATCGAGCTCAATCAACTGCTTGCCATCAGCGTCATGCATCTCGTACACCTTGCGCCCAGCCTTGGTCACACTGCTGCGCTGGTTGATAGCGTCGTACTGGTAGGCGACCTTACTGGCGGCAACCGCGCAGTTGATGCACACCAGGTTGGGCACGCCGTCGTAGGTGTAGTGGGTGCCTGCGCTGCTGACGATGTTGCCGTACAGGTCGTAGGTGAAGCTCCCGGCGCGCTGGCCGCTGACTGATGCCAGGCGGTTTTGGGCGTCGTAGGTGTAACTGAGACTGGTGGTGCCGTAGGTCTGCTTGAGTAGGTTGCCGACACCGTCATAGCTGATGGCACCTGTGCCCCAGAAACCAGCGGCACTGGTCAGGCGGTTGATGCCGTCGTAGCCCAGAGTGCGGTTGAAGCTGCTGTCGACCGAGTCGCGGATGGTCGCCAGGTTGCCGGTGCCGTCGTAGGTGTAGGCACTGTTGAGGTAGGTGGCGCCACCGGTCTTGGCAGTGCTGAAGGTGGCCGGCCACAGGCGCGAGGTTTGCGTATAGCTGGTGGTGGTGCCGTTGGCGTAGGTGATCTGGTTGATCATGCCAGAGGGCCAGTAGGTGACCTTGTTGACATAGCCAGACACCGTGGTCGGTCGTCCGAGCACATCGGGGGTGTAGTTGACCACGCGGCCGGACTGCGGGTAGGTGATGCTGACAAGCTGGTCGTTGGCGTTGTAGGCGTACTTGGCGGTGAAGGTTTTGCCGTCCAGGGTGAGGCTTTGCTGGATCAGGTTGCCTGCCGCGTCGTAGACCATGGCCCGGTTGCCGCCGGTACTAGTACTGGCCAGCAGCTTGCCGGTCTTGTCGTAAGTGTTGGTCACAGCCGGAGTGATACCGGGATAGGTCACGCTCTTCAGGCGGTCCTGACCATCGTAGGTGTAACGGGTAACGCCCGAGGCACCGACCTGTTTGTTCGTCATGTTGCCTGCCACGTCACGGCCATAGACCGTCTTGCCAGTTTCCGGGTTGGTCACGCTGGTTAGGTAGCCGTTGGCGTTGTAACCGTAGGTGCGGGTGAAGGCACCCTGCTTGACCGTGATGATGCGGTCGGCGGTATCACGGGTGAGGGTGACGTTGGCACTCGGCTCGGAGGCGGTGATAGCCATTAGCTGCAATTGGTCGGGATTGCCATAACCACGGTAAGTCTCGGTGGTGGCCTTGCCGCGCTCGTCGGTGACGGTACGGCTTCCAGCGCCATAGGCAATGGCCTGGTAGCTTGTGTCGGCGTTAGTCACACGGGTGACGCGGCCGAGGGCATCGTACTGATAGCGGGTACCGGTGGTGGCCCCAGGGTCGGACGTGAAGGTGAGGCGATCCAGACCGTCATATTGATAGCGCGTAGTGATGCCTCCCAGGGTGATGCTAGCGACACGGCCGAATGGGTCATACTGAGTGGTTTCGATTAGAGAGCCGCGGGTGACGGTTTTTTTTGTAGAGGTATATGCAATGGTCTTGACGTTGCCCAGCGGGGCAGTGATGGAGGTGATCCTGTTCATGCCATCATAAGTGTATCTGGTGAGATGGCCCTCGCCGTTAGTCTCGGCCGTTATTCGACCCGCAGCGTCGACTACTCGGGAGAGGCTTACACCCTCGGGCTGAACTTCGGTTTGAGGAGTGCCGAACTTGTAATTCGAAAACTTATACTGACGGTTGCCGGGGCGCGTCTGGGTCTCCAGGTTGCCTTCGGAATCGTAGGTGTAGCTGGTGATGACACCATTGTAATTTTCACTAAGAAGCTTTCCGTTGATGTTATAGCTGCGACTAATCGATCTTCCGGGGTACGACTCGGTCAATGGCTGACCGATGATCCATTTGTTTGGGTCATTGAACCACGTGTATGTAGTGGTACGGCTGCCGCCGTTAGGACCGGTTTCGCTCTTGCTACCGGGGTTTCCGTAGGTGTCATAACCGGCATAAGTAGTGGTGTATTTCGCGCCGTTGCGGGTGACAGTCTTGATCTGCAGGTCGGCCGCCCATACCTTTTGATCAGAAACGACCCCACCCTCGATGACAGCTCTCCAACTGGCCTGGAGCTCCCGAGAGATCCAGTTATAGGTTTCCACGCTGCCGTCTGGAAGGTTTACCTCCATTAGCTGACCAACTTTCCAAGCGTTGTTCTGATAGGTCGCAGGTGGCAGGCCGTGGGGTAGATCATTGGTGCGAGAGTAGCCGGCTCCCATGTACTTGAACGTAGTCGTACCCTCCGGGCCAACTACTCGGGTGACATCCAGCTGTCCGGCTTCGCCTTTGGTGTATGCATAGCTCCAGCTTTCGCCGGTCGAGCGCACCTTCGACACGATTTGCTCGCGTCGTATGGACATGTCGTAACCCGTTCGATTACCAGATGGGCCGGACATTAGGTGCTTGCGAATTACCATTGATCCATAGCCGTAACTGATGCTGCCGCCCGTCGGGTAAGTAATGCCGATGAGCTTTCGTGCGGCGACGGTCTGTGCGTTAAGTGGTGTGAATGCATCCGTGGAGTCAGAGTAAAGAAATTTCCCGGCCTGATAGCGGTATTGCCAGCTATCACCAGAAGGAAGCGTCACTTTTGACAGAACACGGGAATTGTTGGCATCAGCAGTTAGGTAGCTATAGCTCCAGTTTCGACCAGCGCTATCGCTGATACTGAGGAGTCGTGAGGTGCCGCTTTCGTAATTGAACGTCACGCTGCGACCGTCGTTGGCAGAAATGCGTGTCAGTACATGCCCGCGTTCGAAGTATGCATCGGACTGCCTGAAAACACGCCCGGGATAGACGGTTGAGGGTAAGGTGTACTGTGGGGGTTTAGAAGTGACGTAGGTATAGTCGAACTTGATCCAGTTTCCATGCAGATCAGTGGCCTTCTTGGCATCCATGTAGGTGACAGTCGACTTGATTGGCATGAGTGGTTCTGGATAGTAAGGGCCGTCATCGATCACATCACTGGTACCTTCAATGCCCCCTTGACGATCGGTGTTCCAATTTCCGAAATCGTAGACAATACCCTCCGGGGAGCGAGCGCTTACCAGCATGTTGCTACAGAAACTTCCGAGTTGTGGGGTGTTCTTCCGGACCCGCCGCCACTGGAAAAGACCTGCTGTTGGGAACCGTCTGGTAGTTCTAGGAACAGTCCGAGCGGACTGTACGCTGAGACTGCGGCACCTGTGCAAAGGTCCCCGCCTAGCGGGCTCTTGGAATAGATCTGCTTCTCAGGGGTGACGAGAGAGTTGAGAATGAAATTGTTTCCATGAACCAACCGTGGCGCGGCGCGCAAGCGCCAGCCGGGCCCGAGTGCTATCCAATTAAAGGATTGTCGATATGACTGATTGAGGGATGCACTGACTGCACTTGTGTTGTAGGTTCGGTAGACCTTGATGCCAAGGTCAGATGGACCAGGCAGGCTGACGTCGAGATGCTTAATCACCAAGCTTCCGCTGGAAGGATCGACGGTTTCCACTTCTCGGAAATCATAGTCCCCTTTGGGTTGTGACACTGTTTCTTCGTATGGTCCAGTAGCGTAGGCGGAAGTCTGCCAGACTAAGACAGCAAGCAGCACGCTAAATGCGTGCCAACGGTAAGTGTTTTTAGATCTCATACAATTCCGTTTGATTATTCGATTACGGGTAAATCGACCAGTTTAAGTCGTAGGTTTCGCCAATTCAGACGATGAGGCTGTTGAGCCGCCAAGAGGCGGCCGTTAAATGACGCGGTGAAATGTGTGGGGCCTGTTTTGAATGCCTAGTGCTTACAGATAAACACGCGAGCGATGCACGGTTGTACTTGTCAGTGTGATCAACTGAAAATGACATTCAGTCTGTATCTACAAACGCACTTGAGGATCGACGCGCTGGAGTTTGTAGGATAGAGAGGAGATAAGGGGTCCGCCTTGACATTTTAATCCATTAAATTACGTAGATCAGGTTGCTCGCTTTCTGCGACCCGAACAAAGACGGGATCGCATGCTATGTGTAATGATGGCCATTTGCAACTGCTGGCGGACTTACTACCCGTGTTCGAGGTCATGAAACGATTTTCCAGGGGCAGAGCAACACCTGGTATCTCAACGGCTAGGCTGATTAGTCGGACGCGCCAGCGTGGCATGGCTTTGATATTGGTCCTTTGGCTGCTGGCGGTATTAGGCCTGATGGTCACGGGCGTGGTGGCTACACAGCGTATTGAAATCCGCCAGAGCCATGCAGAGTTGCAGCTTGGCAAGGCCGTGCTCGCTGCCGAGGGCGGGCTCTCGCTGGCAGTGCATGAACTGCTGCAAGCCCCCGAGGGCTTTATGGCCAATGGCCAAGTGTACCCCGCAACTCTCGATGGCGTGACACTGGCGCTTTCGGTGCGAAGCGAACACGGCAAGCTGGATCTCAATTTCGGTAATCTCGATTACATCGCCCGTTTTTTCCAAGCCATGGGGGCCAGCCCGGTAGAAGCGAATGTATTGGTCAACCAGATGCATGCACGCCGGGATCAAGGTGAACCGCTGCAGCATCTCGAAGACTTGATCGACGTCACCTCCATGGACACTGCACTTTATCAACGCATCTTGCCCTACGTGACATTGTGGGGAGGCGACGGCGTACCAGTTGCTGCTTTCGCCGATCCGGTTTTGAGCAAGGCGATTGGCCTGCCAAAGGCGCAGGAACTGAATGGCAATCCAGGCTCGGTCGTGAGTATCGATGTGCAGGCAACTCTTGCCGATGGTTTCAGTGCGGGGCTGCTAGCGACGGTGCTGGTTACCCCGGATAACACCGAGGCCGGTGTTTTCAAGGTATTGCACTGGCAAGAGCGGTAAGCTGAGCGAAGATTTCCAAGGTGGGTGCAAATTGCTATCATCAGCCGATTTTTCGGTTTCCGCTTTCCGGAAACACCGCCGGAAGCCGTGGATATGGACGTCGACGATAGCCTTGTGGAGCACCTGATCGAAGGTGGCATCCTCACCCGAGATGCTCTCGGGCAGATCGCAACAGTGCGTGCGCAGCAGCCGGAGGGCAGCGTTACCGACTGGTTGTTGCGCCTGGGCTTGCTCTCGGAAGCCAGTTTGGCGCAGGCATGGTCAGCCATTCTGGGCTGGCAGCGTTTCGATCTCCAAGCATCCGCCACGCCGGACACTGCTTTGCCACCCTTGCCATTGCGTTTTCTCAACCATCACTGCGTCGTCCCGGTCGGTATGACCTCTGACGGGCAGTTGCAGGTGGTTGTCGCCCGCCCGGCTGAGCCTTATCCGCTTAGTGCAATAGCGTATGCGACCGGGTTGAAGGTACTGCCGCTGGTGGGGACCCGAAGCGAAATTGAACAGATGATCGAAGCCATCTACGGTCAGGGCCGTACGGCGATGGGATCGCTGGTCGAGCAGTTCGAGGACATGCAAGGTCCCGAAAATACCGATCTTCTCAAGGACCTGGCTTCCGAGGCCCCAGTTATCCGGTTGGTCAACCTGATCCTGCAACGGGCCATGGAGCTGCGCGCATCGGATGTACATATCGAACCGTTCGAAAACCGCCTGAAGGTGCGTTACCGAGTGGACGGAATGCTGCGTGAAGCAGAGTCCCCGCCGGTGCGCTCGGCTGCTGCAGTCATCTCTCGTATCAAGATCATGGCCCGGCTGGATATTGCCGAGCGTCGCTTGCCTCAGGATGGGCGAATTGCCCTACGCCTGGCAGGGCGACAGATTGATTTGCGGGTATCGACACTGCCTACCAGTTTTGGTGAGTCGGTTGTTCTGCGCTTGCTCGACCGTAACAGCGTAACTCTAGATTTTTCGCAGCTAGGGTTTACCGGCGGCTACCTGGACAGGCTGCTGGAGGTGCTGGAGCAGCCAAACGGCATCCTGCTGGTCACGGGTCCAACCGGCTCCGGCAAGACCACCACGCTGTATACCGCATTGGCGCGGCTTAACATCACGGAACGCAAGATCATCACGGTCGAGGACCCCGTCGAGTACCAACTCGACGGGGTCAACCAGTTGCAGGTCAAGCCTGCCATCGGGCTGGACTTCGCGACTGCGCTGCGCTCGATAGTCCGGCAGGACCCGGACGTGATCATGATTGGCGAAATCCGAGACCTGGAAACCTGCCGTATCGCCATTCAGTCAGCGCTCACCGGGCATTTGGTGCTCTCCACGCTACACACCAACAGTGCGTGTGCCAGCATCACCCGCTTGCTGGATATGGGCGTGGAGAGCTACCTGCTGGCCTCCACCCTGAACGGTGTGCTGGCGCAGCGCTTGCTGCGTCGGCTAGACCCTGGCGAGTGTGAAGCGTACGAAGCCCCGTCAGCGCTGGTCCGTGAGCACCGCCTGGAGCAATACACCGATGAACGACCGATCCGCTTGTACCGGCCGCGGGCGGATGCTGCAAGTAGTGGTTACCGGGGGCGTGTAGTGGTCAGCGAACTGTTGGTCATGTCCGAGCGCGTTCGCGCCTTGTTGATGGAGCGGGCCGACAGCAGCGCACTGGAGCGGGTCGCCCGCGAGGAAGGTTTGCGCACATTGTATGAGGATGGGCTGCGCCTGGCCCTTGCCGGTGTGACCAGCCTCGAGGAAGTGCTGCGCGTCACGCGTGACGAGGGTGAGCTCGCAGCATGATCCGTTTTCGCTACCAGGCCATCGATGGTCAAGGCCAGCGCCAGGCAGGCCATTTTCTGGCAGAGAGCCACGCTCAGGTGATTTCTGGCTTGCAGTCGCAGGGGCTGTGGGTTGTCGACGTGCGCGCGGCGCAAGGGCATTGGCATCGGATGGTCGGCGCACGTCGTCAACTCGATCAGGCTGCCCTGGTGCACTTTACCGAGCAACTCGCCACTCTGCTCGAAGCAGGGCAGCCGCTGGAAAGCGCATTGGCCTTGCAGGCCCGACAGGCAAGCCGTCAGCCTCAGCGTGAACTACTTGAAGGCTTGCTCGCCCAGGTCAAGGCAGGTGCCTCGCTGTCGTCGGCCATGGGGCGACAGAGCAAGTTATTTTCACCTTTTTACTTGAGTCTGGTTCGCGCAGGCGAGGCGACGGGGACGCTCGGCGATGCTCTGGCTCAACTGGCAGTCTACCTTGGGCGTGCCCAGGCTCAACGCAGCGAACTGATCAGCGCGCTGATCTACCCCGCATTTTTGGTCGCGGGAGTACTGGGTTCGTTGACGCTGTTGTTGGCGTATGTGGTACCGCAATTCGTACCGGTATTCAGTGACCTCGGTATCGCGCTGCCCATGCTTACCGAGGCGATTCTGTGGCTGGGTGAGGGATTGGCACGCTGGGGGTTGTTCGCTGCATTGTGCTTGGCAATTTGTATCTGCTGTGCGTTGCTTGCCCTTCTTGACCCGCACAGACGTCAGGCACTAGATGCTTGGTTGCTGCGCCGTGGTGCCTTCGGAGTGTTCCTGCAGGCTTTGGACACCGCCAGGCTGGCTCAGACCTTGGGCACCCTGCTGGACAAGCGCGTGGCCTTGCTGGCCAGTCTCGATATCGCCCGGCAGGTCGCCAGCAACCGGGCCATGCAGGCAGCGCTTGGCAGGGCTGCCGATGAAACTCGCGAAGGTGCACCGCTGGCAGTGGCCCTGGCCCGTACCGGGGTGTTTCCGGAACTTGCGGTACACATGATCGGGGTGGGTGAGCAATCTGGTCAGTTGGACTCAATGTTGCTCAAGCTCGCACATATCTATGACAAGCAGAACCAGACCCGGATCAAGCGTTTCATGGCGGCACTGGTGCCGACCTTGACGCTGGTGATGACCCTGCTGGTGGCACTGATCATGCTGGCGATCCTGCTGCCGCTGATGAGCCTGACCAGCAATATCTGAATGCAATTCACAAGGAGCTGTCGTGACCAAACGTCGTCGCAACCAAGGGTTCACCCTGTTGGAAATGCTGGCTGTGATCGTACTGCTGGGGATCATCGCCACCATCGTGGTACGCCAGGTTGGCGGCAATGTCGATAAAGGCAAGGTAGGGGCGGGTAAGGCGCAATTGGCCAGCCTGAGCATGAAAATTGAAAGCTACGCCATGGACGTGGGTGCGCCACCGGCTGATCTGGCCGACCTGCTGGCCAAACCGGCGAATGTACCGGGCTGGCAGGGTCCTTATGTCAAGCAGAGCGAATTACGTGACCCGTTTGGCCATGCCTTTGCCTACCAGAGTCCGGGCGAGCATGGCAGCTTCGACCTGGTTTTCCTGGGGCGCGACGGCAAAGCAGGTGGCGAAGGTAACGATACGGATGTGGGCAATTGGCAGTAGCGTTGCGCCAACGTGGGTTCACCCTCTTCGAACTGCTGGCAGTGATGGCATTGGTTGCCATTGCTTGTGCGCTGCTGGGGACGGCTGTCACTCGCGGCCTGGCTGGCGCGCGCGAGCGTCAGGCGCCAGGCGAGTTGCTGCAGGTGCTGCGTGAGGCGCGGGTACAGGCACGGCGTGAGCGTCATCGCGTCAGCGTGTATTTCGATGTGCCTGCGTTGTGCTACCGACGAGAGGCGGGCAAACCTCGCTGCCTGCCCCCGAGCCTGCAATGGCAACTTCACGTCGCGGCCACGCCGACAGGCGCCGAGCCGGCCATTCATTTTTACCCGGACGGCAGTTCGAGCGGCGGCAACGTGTTGTTGCGCTTGGCCGGGCGCGAGCAACGTATCGATGTCAGTTGGCTGACCGGTGTTGCGAGCCTTGAGGCGGTGCGTCCATGAGGCGTGGTAATCGCCAGCAGGGCGGTTTTACCTTGCTCGAGATGATGGCTGCGATGGTGCTGCTGGCGCTGGGCTTGACGGTGCTGATGAGCACATTGGGCGATGCCTCGCGCGACCAGCTACGGGCAGAGGCCAGAGGCAGCATGGCCCAGGTCGCCCGGTCACTGATGGCAGAGCTTTCGCTGCAAACCTTGCAAACAGGTGCCCAGGAGGGCGAGCGCGATGGTTTCCAATGGCACTTCGAATGCACATTACGTGACAGCTTGCCGGGGATCGGCTTGTACCATCTGGCCCTGACGTTACGCCAGGGCCAGCGTGAGGAGCATTTTTCTACGCTACGCCTGCAACGCTTTGCACAGGCTGAAGCACCATGAAGCGCACGCGAGGGTTCACCTTGCTGGAGGTGCTGGCTGCGCTCAGCCTGCTTGGTCTTTTGATGGTGTTGGCTGCTACCAGTTTCAGAAGCACCGGCATCGCAGCCGAGCGAAGCCAGCGCGCCGCTGAGCGCATGGAGCAAATTCTTGCCGCCCAGCGTTTCTTGCGCCAGTCACTTGAAGGCATGCGAGAAACGCCTCGTTTCGTGGGTGAAGCCAAAAGAATCGAGTACCTCGCCGCCGTGCCATTGGGGCTGGGTGGCCAGCCCAAAATGCACCATTTGCAGTTCCTGCCTGACCAGGTTGATAGCTGGACGCTGCACATAGCGTTTTTCGACAAGGACAATGCCGAACCCTGGGGCGAACCTCAGGTTCTGACCGACCACCTGCGCGACGTGCGTATCGCTTATCGAGGCATGGATGACATGCGCCGTGACAGCGGTTGGCTGGAGCACTGGCCATGGCCACAGCGTTTGCCACGCCTGGTACGCATTCAGGCGCGTGGCCAGGGGGGCATGCCGTGGCCAACCTTGAGCGTGGCGGTGCGCACCAATCAAAAGACAGGGATCGGGCAATGAGCACCCCACAGTGGGCATCACGTGATTGGCGCGCAGCAAGTGAGAGGTTGCGCGAGCGCTGGGAGCGTTCTGCGCTGTCAGTTTTCTTTAGCTGGTGGCGGTGCGAGTTGGCAGGGTGCATTCCAGCGCCGCTCAAGCAGAAATTCAAGGCCGCTGAACTTCGCCCGGGGCTGCGTTGGCCACTGTCAAAAGTTGCAGAAGCTGGCCCTGCACGGACGGTATCGTTGTTGCTGGAGCCAAATCTGGTACTGCAATGCGATGTGCAATTACCGCGTATGCCCAGGTACGCCTTGGTCAAGGTACTGGCCCATGAGATCGACCGGTATACGCCACTCACCAGCACTGAAGTGTACTTTGCTGTGCAAGTGTTGGGGGGCGTACCTGTTGGCCCAACCATGGATGCAAGGCTGACTGTAATGCCGCGCAGCCGCCTAGATGGCATTGTACGCAAGGCACTGGAGCTGGGTGTTGATGTAGCGAGCGTTGATGTGGTCGACAGCCAGGGTCGGCCGCAAGGTATTGATCTTTTGCCGACAAGCGTCTCTGTGCAACGGGACAAGCGTACACGTACTGTCCGAAATGGCTTGGTGGCAAGCGCGTTGATCCTCCTGCTGGCCTGCATGAGCGCCTGGGTCCAGCGCAGTGAGCAAGCGCTGGAGGCGCGGCGTGCACAATTAGCCGACATCCGCGCTAATGCCCTGCAGGTGGATGCCATGCGCAAGCAGTTGCAGGCACGCAGTGAAGTGGAGCGTGCCTTGCGTTTACGTGAGACACAGCGGCTTGGCAGCGTGGCGCTGCTCGATTTGTTGACCCGTTGCGTACCTGAGCAGGCCTGGCTCGATAGCCTGCGCGTCGGTGCCGAGGGCCAGCTTGTGCTTACCGGTACCAGCTCGCGAGCGAGCGATTTACCGGCATACATGAGCGAATGCGCCGGCCTGCTGAAAGCAGGCTTGCAAGGTGGCATTCAGCCCGAGCCGGGAACAGGCCGCGAGCGCTTCACCTTGCACGCCCGCTTGCCAGGAGGTGAGTGATGACTGCCATGAAACTGAGTGCCAATGCTCGTCGGTTCAGCGCTCTTGCGCTGGCAGCTTTGATGCTGACGCTGGTATACGGCCTGACGATTCACTCATGGTTTGTCGAGCCACTGCTGAAAATCAGCGAAGAAGAAGCACTGCTACTGGCGTCCTATGAGCGTTTTTCCCGGTTGGAAGCGCAGCGTGACGGCGTCAAGGCGCAGTTGGACGCCGTATCAGCGTCACCGCTGGCCGAAGGTAGCCTGTTAACTGGCCCGGAGCCGGAGGCTGCGCAAGCGCAGCTTATGCAGTTGGTGGTCGATCGCCTGGACCTGCAACCAAGCAGTGGCTTGCCCTGCAGTGTGCTTAATCGGGTGCCCGAGCCTGTGACCAGGCAAGGACAGTTGCGCCGGATCGTGGTGCAGGCAGAACTGGAGTGCGGCCCCCAGGCCTTGGCGACCACCTTGCACAGACTGGAAAGCGAAGCGCCCTTCCTGCTGGTAGAAACCATGGATATCCGTCGACTGTTACAGTCGCAGGTCGACGGGCCTGCATTGCACCGGTTGGCCATCAACCTGCAACTGGTGGGCTATCTGGGACAAACGGATGGGAAAGCGCATGAATGACTACCGCCGTTTGCTCATGGCTTGGCTGCCTTACCTGTTGCCGGTGTTGCTGCTGAGTGCACTGTGGCTTTACCTCCTGGTTACTGAAACTCCCGTGCAATGGCCTGCCCCCGTTAATGCGTCTAAACCGGTGGCGGTGCAGGCTGAAGCTCCGGCACCGGGCGAGTCCCACGTGGTTGATTTGCAGACTTACTCGGCTGTGTGGGAGCTCCCTCTATTTGCTGACCAGCGACGACCAGACCCTCTTGACCCCAACGCAGGTACGCCACCCCCAGCCCTAAATGACCTGGTGCTCACTGGGGTAATTGTCGCCCCGCCTTTACGTGTGGCGTTGCTCAAGCAAAGTGGCGACCAGGTGCTTTCGGCCAAGGAAGGCGATGCGCTGCCCAATGGCTGGTCACTCGCCCACATTGATGAACAGAAAGTCGAGCTGACCTACGGCGAAAGCCGCCAAACCCTGGAAATCAGCAGCCCGAAGCTGCCGATGCCGATTGAATGAATGTGCTTCTAGTTATTGCTCAAGGATACTGATTTCGTGGTCTGCCGATTTGCCTTTTCCTGCCTGACCGCCTTGGTGCTGCAAGGCTGCGCTACACCTGCCCATCCACCCAGGCAGGCGGATGACCTGATTCGTGAGGGACTTGCCGGAACGGGCAGCGAGCGGCTGCCGGACAACATTCCTGCAGCGCTCGATGTACCTGCATTGCCAGCACCAGCGTCTGCCCCCGCTGCAGCTACCCGCCAGCAAATTTTGAGAGGTGACCGCCAGTTCGTTGCCAAAGTGCCCGTGCGTAGTCGCAGTAACCCGGCAGCTCAAGAAGGGCAGATCAGCTTCAATTTCGTCAATCAGCCGATCGCTGCAGTGATCAATACCGTGCTGGGTGATGTGCTGCAGGCGGATTACAGCATCGGCCAGGGAGTGACAGGCGAAGTGTCGTTCTCCACGGCCAAACCCGTGGACAAGGGCCAGGCGCTGTCGATTCTGCAAACCCTGCTCGCCTGGACCAGCAACGCGCTGGTGCTGCAGGACGGGCGCTACTGGGTGGTGCCCGCCAGCCAGGCGGTGGCAGGGCAGATGACCCCGCAAGTGCGCGTACCCGCACCAGGCAGTGGCCTTAGCGCCCGGCTGTTTGTGCTGGACTACATCTCGGCAGTGGAAATGCGCAAACTGTTGAAGCCATTTGCACGTGAAAATGCCTTCCTGCTCGTTGATGCCTCGCGCAATGTGCTGGTACTCAGCGGCACCCCGGATGAGCTGGCTAACTATCAGGACACCATCGATACCTTCGACCTCAACTGGTTAAAAGGGATGTCTATCGGGGTTTTCGGTCTGCAGCGGGCCAACGTTGCCGAATTGATGCCCGAGCTCAACCAGTTGTTCGGGCCTCGGGGGGCCACGCCGTTAGCGGGGATGGTGCGCTTTCTACCGATCGAACGGACCAACGCCATCGTCGCGATCTCGTCGCAACCCGAATACTTGAACGAGGTCGGCCGCTGGATCGACACCATCGACCAGGGCGGTGGCTACGAGCCGCAGATGTACGTGTACGACGTGCGCAACATGAAGGCCAGTGACTTGGCGCGTTACCTGCGGCAAATCTACGCCAACGAGGCACCGGGGAGTGGTGGACAGGGGCAGGTGGCGCCAGGACTACGTACCTTGACCTTGTCGTCTGACCGCGGCATGGGGTCTGCCAGTGGGGGCATGCCGATGTCCAGCGCGCGGGATGTCATGGCCAAGCCAAGGCACGCTGAGCAGGGCGATGACGATGCCAGAGAAGAGGAGGATGGGCAGCTGTCCGCTACCGGGCAGGCTAGCAATGGCCAGGTCGACAACCTGGTGCGTATCACCGCACAGCGTGGCAGCAATCAGTTGCTGGTGCGCTGCCGACCGACCCAATGGCAGGAGATCCAAACTGCCATCCGACGCCTGGACAACCCGCCGCTGCAGGTGCAGATCGAGACACGCATTCTTGAGGTTAGCCTGGAAGATGGCCTAGACCTGGGCGTGCAATGGTACCTCGGGCGCCTGGCGGGTAACTCCGGTACCAAAGGCATCGAGAACGCTTCGGGCAGCCAGGGCGCTCTGGGCGGTGGTGGCGCAGGCTTGAAAGCCACCGACTCGTTGTTCTATTCGTTTGTCAGCAGTAACTTGCAGGTGGCATTGCATGCCTTGGAAATTGGCGGCAACACGCGGGTGCTATCGGCGCCATCGTTGGTGGTGATGAACAACCAGAACGCACAGATCCAGGTGGGTGACAACATCCCGATCAACCAGACCAGCATCAATTTGGACAACACCTCGGTCACTACCAGCAGCGTGCAATACTTGCAGACCGGGGTGATCTTGGATGTATTACCTCGGATCAACCCGGGCGGACTGGTGTACATGGACATCCAGCAACAGGTCAGCGATGCCAGCAAGCTGCGGGACAGTAATGGCAACCCAAGTATCTCAACCCGGGCAGTATCCACCCAAGTGGCTGTGCAAAGTGGCCAGACGGTGTTGCTGGGGGGCTTGATCAAGCAGAACGAGGCCGAAAGCCAGAGCCGTGTACCTTGGTTAGGTCGAGTGCCGGGATTGGGCTGGCTGTTCAGCGATACTCAGCGTAGTCATACGCGTACCGAGCTGATCGTACTGATTACGCCTAAGGTAGTAAGCAACACCAGTACGGCACGGCTGGTTACGGATGAATATCGGCAGCAATTGCAGCTGATTCGTCCGGATGTGAGCGGTGGCTAATGTGACTTAATCACTCTTCAGGTAGGGCTCAGCCAAGCGTAGGCAGTAATTCGCCATCTAAACTTTCTAACCGAGGAGTATCCGACTGCCTGCCCAACGCTTGGGTGAACTCAGAGCCTGCGGAAATGGTTTGGTCATTGATGGTAATAGTTGCTTGGCCGTCCAGCAGAACGCCTAGATCTCTTGCGATCACGAACGCGGATTTCTGGATGTGTGCATCCATCGCGGATTTGTCTATGCCGGCTGCTTGGAGCTTGGTTGAAAGTCCGAGTAACGCATCGACCGCTTCGACTTTCAAAGGCATCGCTGATACCTTTCCTTCGGTCGTATGGTTCTTGTACATCCAGGATGCTGTTTCTTTGACGAAGGATATGAGTAGGTCGATCACTTTCGACTCTCCGAAACCTTCACCCACAGGCTGCCAGATTCAATTTTCGAAATGCGCAATGGATGATCGCTTTCGGAGACTGACAGCAGCATACAAAGCTCGGTGTAGAGTGCCTGGACGGCGAGTAAGCGTCGACCAAAGTCTTTCAAATCAAAATGCGCAGGTAGCCAGATCGTTATCGGAGCCTCGGCGCTGCCAGCGACATCATGGTTGCCTACAAGGTTTTCAATCATCTGCAAGGATTGCATGAGGGTTTGGAATTTGACGTTCAAGTCTTGTGCGGCAAGAACAACTGGCAGCGCGTTGAGGCCTGTGCCATTAGTGATAAATACGTCGTAGAGGTCCGAAAAAGCTTCAATGTGTTGTTTGAGGCTCAGGATGAGCTCAGGGCTTTGGGGTTGGCTGAGCTGTAACTGTGTCAGTGCCGCTTGAAAATGCTCCAAGCCCTTAAACAAATGACGTTGACTGAACGTCGCTGAAGTCATCTGATGGACTCGAGCCAGATGAGCGTTAACTCGTGCTGCACCTTCGCTCTGTGCAGCGCCACCTGCTGCAATTTTGGCCATTGGGCCGGACATTGCTTGTGCAGATTTGGCTAGTTCCGCGACAAGGGTAAGAAAGGGTCGAAATTTTTCTGACTCAGCGAAAAACTACCCAATCCTACGATGGAGTTCGAACGAATACATGGACTGTCCTCAAAGCCTCTAAAATGCCAATACCTGTTACTCCTTCTTCATACTCGCGTTGAGATTAGTGTATTGGCACTCACATCGGAAAGTCAGCCGGCTTCACATGTAAAGCAGGTCCTGATCGACCAGCTGTGTGCCAAGCTGGTGCATGAGACTTCGCGTGGTGTCACCACGTCAACCTCACGGTAACCGCCTCTCTCATTGAGGCATAGGAAGGCCTAACCCGTGACGCGCACTTCTGCGGTGCAACCGGTCTTTCGCCTAGGAAATACGCACCTTGTAAACCACTTTTTTTCACTGTAAACCACTGTGGTTAACAGTGAAAAAAAGTGGTTTACAAGGTGCGGCTAGCGATGCCTTCAGGTGTGTTCTGCATCAGTTATCAGAACCACATGAAGCATGCATCACCTCATTCGTTCGTCAGTGCGGAAACTGCGGCCGGCTCAGCCGGTTTTCACATATCTCGGTACCTTGATCGTCTCCATCGAGAGCAGGTAGAGCGTGAAAAGCCGAATGAAGTCGACGTCGGCCAAGATCTTGAAACTCAGAGGATTCGGGGTATGGGAGACGTACCTTTCGTCAGATCCCAAGCTTGGGACTGAGGGGGGCCAATCCATACCTGCGGCTGTGCCACAAGCCCCAACCGATATCAATTGGTGAGCCATCGATCGCCCCCTACTGATCAGTACGTCGTCGCCATCCAGGCAATATTCGGTCTTTGCTCGCCGTCGATGTGAACCCAGCCCAGGTGCTGGAGAACGGGTAGCCATAAGATTGATGCCTCTCTTCCTCTACCTAAGGACCAGAAAGATTGAACTTGAGCGCAGCACAGCCGCTGTCGAGAAGCCGACTGAGGCCTCGTAGAGGTGCTCACCTCTCAAGGGGCGCGTCTCTAGCAGCGTGCTACTACCCGTTGTAACCTACCTCATCTGATGCAACGAATGCTCAGCTTTAGTCAAGCAGCTCAGGTCTTAGAGTTGTCGCTCAGCCAGTTTGTGGGATAGGGATCCACGAACCTATGGTCATCTTGCGTTCTACAACACTTTAATGATTGGAGCTGTAGCGATTTTTAGCTATTATCGTGTGCCCTTTCATAGCTTTTGGCTGAGATTTTAAATTGTTTTATAAGCTGCTCGTGCGTACTCGACTTTGTTGTTTCGTAGGATATAGAAAGCTACCTGCGATTGGGCGGCTAATGCCGCTGCCTGCTATCAGTGCCATCTCGACAACCACCATTGCAATTGTCGCAGTGATTATTTCCATTGAGCAAATGGAGGCTAATAACACGACGTCTGCAAAAGGAGTTTACAAAGAATATTTAAGTCTAGCATTTGCTAATCCAAAGTACTCCGCGGCTTCTTTTCCTATATTGGCTCCTCGGTATCTTAATTTCGAGTACGGATCCGATAAGCGCGAGGCATACGAGTTTTTCGTTTCTTTTTTGCTGAACTCGGCTGACGAGATTCTTAGTACGCCGGAAAAGGACCACTGGAAGGCAACACTGGTGGTTCAATTTTCCTACCATGCGTTATATTTAAATTCCGGTGATTTTGTGCCTGGGTCATATTTGTGTGAAACCAGAGATTTAGTGGCTCAAGGTGTTGAAGAGTATGCCAAGAGGCAGAGGGATTTCAACTTGCTCATGAATACCGTAAAGCTGAATGATAGTGTCAAATGTACGGATAAAGAATGGCGCGACGAGGGAAATTAAAGGCAATAGTTATTGGTGGGTTAATTGGGTTCCATTAGCGGGTCGAACTAAGGCAAATATAAAAAACAAGCGCGAATCTCTTTCGGAGGAGAAGGCAAGGAGATGAAAGGTGTCGTAAAAGTAAGGCCTGTTATGCCTTCTCAAGGGAGGGTTCAAACTTCGGTCAGTTGCACTCTCTGCTCAGTAAGTTTGTGGGGATGGGTTATGTGATTGCGTTTTTCTCAGGTGCGGAGACACCAGATAGCTGATTGGCCAGTTCAGGTTTGGCGTCTGCCTGAGGCGTGAGCGCAATTTACTATTATTATCAGTTGTTTATGCTTAGAGGGCTCACTAGTCTTGCCAGCCTAGAGATGCCATAAAACGAGACTTGACTGCACCGTCAGGCAATTCGTGAAAAAATGATAAGAGCAGCTTGAACTGTTGGAAACGGACCCAGCGCTCTGAGTCATTCGCTTCATCCTCGTTCTCCTCGGAGTACACATCGTTATAGAAGCTTTTGGCCACTTGCGCCATACGCTCTAGAACACTCTCTGGATAGCCAGTGGAAAAAATCTCACCTGCACGCTGACGAAAGTTTACATAATCAGGCACTACCCCTCCCGTGCACTCCTTAAGCGCAAGATTCAAATCATTAAGCAATTCTTGAGCTTTACGTTCAAAATACTGTGCATGCTCACTTGGAGAATCTAGGATTTCCAGAATCTCATTGAAAATAAGTTCGATACCTCTAGAAATTTCGGATAAGCTTAACCAAGACTCGTCATTGTCGCAATATCGTCGGGTGGCCATTCGAATGTAAGCCAATCGTTCGCAAGCCGGGGGGTGGGTGTCACCGAAATCCATTCCGATTTTTTCGAGACATTGGTAGATTAGTAGCATGAACTCGATACCGGCATACCTCAATTGCAGAGTGGTGGCGAAGTCTGGAGAGTCCTCGTCTCTATATCCCAATACCAAACTCGCTCCAAAAAAATCGGCAGCAAATTCATCGAGGTGTGCTAGAACGTCAGCTCGTATAATGTCGTTCGGTAGCTTTTCCAGCATACCGGGTGTGTCCGACAAAATGTGGCCAACCTCGTGACAAAGCAGAAATGCCTCTGCCTCCATGGCTAATGTGTTTGCGACCTTCATTTGATCATTGTTGATCGAATATTGCGGACCGAATGCGACATTTGTTTCTTTAAACCACCAAAAGACCTCTGCTATTAATCTGGCAGTTTCGTGCAGCCCAGCCTCAATAGGTTGCTCACCGATTTTGAAGCGGGTAGCGATGATTCTTGATAATCGGTAGACGAACTCCCTCATTCCCGTACTGAATAGAATGGCGTAGCCATTATCTAGAGTTTTAATTTTTACGTCGGGGATTGGGTCGTCTATTGCGCCTATCGCTATTACTTCGGATTCCAGTAATGTAATAAGCGCAGGATCAAGTCTGGGGTTTAAATGGTCGATTAAAACCTTCGTCCAATCCCTTTCGTTAATTTCTTTAAGGAGATCTGATAGGCTCAAGCTGGCTGCTTTGCAAGCGGAAACAATACCAGGAGGAATATCTTCTTCCGTGTAAACACGGCGCTTCACGCTTGACTGGATGAATGCAACGTATTCTTTTGGTGTCATTGCGGAGCTCGCTTGAACTTTACTTTGATACCAGCTTGCATACCAACCTCGAGCTTTCCGATGAGAGCAATGCTGCCTTTACCATTAACTCCGAGCGATACTTCGATTTCATCGACGCAATAACCAGACTTCGCAACAGGTTGCTCGTCCAGCATAGTTTGGAACTTATTAAGCACCGCTTTGAGGTTTTCGCTTAATATTTCCAGATCTACTTCAGTCGTGCTTACTTTTGGTCGACTAAGCGACGGCAGGGCATTGCGTGTTGCCGGATCGCTTGTTTCGATATCCCAGACTTCGATGCTGCCCAATCCTCTAGACATAAAAATTCCTAGTAGCGCCTGTAGGACTCACGCGGAAAATAGGCGTGAGGCTAAATGCGAATGGTAGCATTGCGCCACTCTTCTGTATTGAAGTGATTTTCTGCTGTTAACATCATGCGGGTGTCCGCCGTCGTTTGTCGGCAGTGTCTCAAAGGCAGAGCGTAAATGGATTGCACCGAGGGCGATGCAGGGCTTCTGAGTAGAGCATAAATCTACCTATGAGCAGTAGACACACGCTTCCCGCCCTGATTAGTTGTGGCAACAGCATGGATCTATGCCTCTTGGTCCACCTAACCCCTGCACCGGGCGCAGCTTGCCCGAAAGCGCCAGTTCGCCCAGGCATTCAATGTCGGCCAATGTGGCCACCGGCACCTGGCCGTCAGCAGCAAGAATGCCCAGGGCGATGGCCAGGTCGTATCGCCCGCCGTCCTTGGGCAGGTCTGCCGGTGCCAGGTTTTGGGTGATGCGCCTTTGCGGGTAGTTCAGCCCGGAGTTGACGATGGCGCTGCGTACCCGGTCCTTGCTTTCCTTGACGGTGGTTTCGGGCAGGCCGACCAGGGTGAGGTGGGGCAGGCCGTTGGCCAGGTGGGTTTCGACGCTGACAGCAGGTGCCTGCACGCCAACCTGGGCGCGGCTGTGGACGAGGGCAAGGGACATGGACGCTCCGTTGTCGATGATGAGGGCGCCGCTTCCTGCGGCTTGGCCAAGCATAGAGAGGGTAGGGGGAACAAGCGCAAGAAGAGTGCGTCCTTGTTTTTCAGGTCAGGGATCTCCCCTGCTTTTCATACAATCTGACAAACAATGGATCCAATAACTTTGCGCCCGGCAAAGCTATGGCTTAGTGTTCAACCGTTACTGCCTTGCCAAGGGATGGCAATGCATCTCCTCCAAATGGACTTGAGGTACTGCCCGTGCAAACGCTCATTCGCACCCGCCAGCAGATCCTGGAGCGGGTAAAGGCCAAGGAGTTCGCTGAACTCAACCATTTCTTCGATAACCTTCAGGCGCAGTGGCGGCAAGCGCGCCCAGGGGAGTGCCCGGCCTACCTTGAGGCTGTTCAGGGGCACATGCTGGTCGACTGGGATGTAGAAGGCAGCAAGGCCCTCACACAACGCCTCAAAGCCTGGATCGATGCCTGCCCCAAGGCTTATCACCCGCAGGTAGCCATGGGCTTTCACTGCTTCAATCGCGCTTGCCGTATTCGCGGTACGGTTGCCGCCAATGAGGTGTCCGCAGCGCGCTGGCTGGCCGCCGAGCAGGCCTGCGAAATGGCCGCTGGGCACTTCCTGCGGGCCATTGAGCGTTGCGCGCAGCCTGTAGCGGCGGCGATCGGTATGTTGCAGATCAGTGCGCACTTTCGTGAACCGGGCTGGCTGGTGGAGCTGTTTCATGGCCGGCCGGCGCGCTTTCGGCCCAGCGCCCATGCCGATGTCGAAGTGCAGGAGGCTGCGGCACCGCTACTGGTCAAATATGGGCTGGCACCGCTGGTTGAGCTGCCGCAAGTGCTGCCGTTGTGCCTGAGTGCCCGCCTGCCCGCTGAGCAGGAACCTGCGCGGGACTACTGGCTGCGCCATGCCTTGAACTGGTTCCCTGGCTGCTTCGAGGTGGTCGAGGCCTATGCCAGCTACCTCACACCCCGTTGGGGCGGTAGTTATGAGGCCATTGATGCCGTGGCCAGCGGCCCTTTGTGCCGGGGCTGGCCTGAAACCCTGCGTAATGCAATCCGCTGGCTGGCACTTGAGGATCAGTTCCGGCTGCCTCCTGCCGATCAGGTGCAGCAAGTCACGGCTTGGCAGCGAGTCTTCGAGCGGTGGATGCAACGCGAGCTCAGGCCAAAGGAACGCGCCACGCTCATGGCCCGGCGAGGGGCTTTTCGCCGCTTTTCGCTAAAGGATTACCCCGGTGCGATGCACGACTTCGTCGCTTCTGTGGCGCTATACCCCGATCAGGGCTTCGTACCGGCCATTGGTGAGCCGTTCTACAGCTTTGTTTGCCTGGTAGTGGCCCATGGCGTGCAAGACGATGCGCACAGCTTGCGTATCGCCATCGAGCGGTTAAGCGAAAACCGCAGGCAAGCGGCGGCCTGTGCGTTGCGGTCCGTGGGGCACCAGTTCGGGTTGTGGGGTTTCAGGCAATGCGCCGAGCAGGCGCGTATCTGGCTGCACGCTGCGGTGAAACGGCAGTGCGGGCGCGAGGGGCTGGGCTTTGATGTACTCGAGGTAGCCCGCCTGCTTTGGGCCGCCAAGTATTACGAGGCCGCGTATTTCCTCTACAGGCAGTGTGCCGAGTGCAAGTTGCCCGATGCCGCAGCCGCGCTTTACGCGCTGCATTGCGGTCGGCTCGAGGGAACGCCGGAAGACTACATAGACTCTGGGGCAGCAGCGCATTGGCTGCTGTGTGCCGCGCAGGCAGGCAGCCAGATGGCCAAGTACGACCTGGCCTGCCAACGCATGCGTAATGACCAGAACTTGAGCGAGCGTAGCGCGATGCTGGCGGTAAGGCGCTTGCTGCTCGATTGCCTAGGCAACGAGGCGCTCGATGCCCAGGCCCGCTTGCAGTTGGCCATTCTGCAGCGCCAGTTCGGCGACCCCCGGGAGCGCGCAGAGGCGGTCGCCTACCTGCTGGACCTGGTGCACTACCCTGATTGCGCGATAGCCGGGCGTGCAAGCGCGGAGCTAGGCCTGGCCTGGATGCACGGGCATGGTACGCGCAAGCCGAGCCGCTTCGCGGCCATCGAGTGGGCCAACCGTGCGGCCGCGCTGCAGCCGGGGGATTCGGCCATCGAGGGCATTCAGGCCCGGATTCGCAACTCGCACAACCTGTTCAGGACGCTGTTCACGGTGTGCGGTGCAACGCTGTTTCGAGGGGACCTGCATGCCAGTGAGCTGCCGCCCAAGCCAAGCAGCCAGGCACCCGGCCGGCTACGGGCTCCCGCGTGAGGGCGGGGCGCGGAGCTTAATCCTGTGCCGCGGGTGCCATGCGGGCTTCCAGCTCGGCGACCTGCTTCTCCAGGGCCTCCAGGCGCGCACGGGTGCGGGCCAATACGACCATCTGGCTGTCGAATTCTTCACGGCTGACCAGGTCCAGCTTGCTGAAGGCACCTTGCATCAGCACCTTGAACTGGCTTTCCAGTTCGGCGCGGGGCTGGGCGGTATCGCCACTGAACAGGCGCGAGGCCTGGTCGCTCAGGGCATCGAGAAGGGCTTTGGGCGCGAGCATGATCGGCTGTCCACTGCTGACGGGAAATGGCCGGCAGTGTAACACGGGCCCGTTTTGCGTTCCGTTGCACATTTTTCGAGCAGTCCCGCGCAATGCTGCGCACCAAGACTGTGCATCTTTTCAGTGCTGGCGACTGGCCAAGCCTGACTCTTCCACGCAACTGCCTGTTTTTCGGCGCTTTAACGGAACTGGCAAGGTTTCTGCAAAGACCTGTACGAGCCATGCACTGATGCAGTTCCTTGTGACCAGGCAGTGCGCACGCGGAGCCGGATGCCGACGACGCGTTACAAAGCCAACCGCTGCGCTTAGACTTGAGACGGGTTTGTTTTCCTGGGGCAAGTCCACCAAATCGGGAGAGAGTTTCATGAAGCTAGTCACAGCCATCATCAAGCCGTTCAAGCTGGACGACGTGCGAGAGTCACTGTCGGAAATCGGCGTGCAGGGCATCACCGTCACCGAAGTAAAAGGCTTCGGTCGGCAGAAGGGTCACACCGAGCTGTATCGCGGTGCGGAATACGTGGTCGACTTCCTGCCCAAGGTGAAGATCGACGTCGCCATCGACGACAAAGACCTCGATCGAGTGATCGAAGCCATCACCAAGGCTGCCAACACCGGCAAGATCGGTGACGGCAAGATCTTCGTGGTGAATCTGGAGCAGGCAATCCGCATCCGTACCGGCGAAACCGATACCGACGCGATCTAAGCGCCCAAAAAAAGCCTCACCAAACCCAACGCCCCAGGAGAAAACAACATGACTCTGCGTAAGATCGCAGGGCTAGGAGCCCTATTGTCCCTCGTAATGCCGGGCCTCGCCCTGGCAGAGGAGGCTGCCGCCCCAGTACTGAACTCCGGTGACACCGCCTGGATGCTGACTGCCACGGCGCTGGTGCTGTTCATGACCATTCCGGGCCTGGCCCTGTTCTACGGCGGTATGGTGCGTTCGAAGAACGTACTCTCGGTGATGATGCAATGCTTTGCCATCACCGGCCTGATGAGCATTCTCTGGGTCGTTTACGGTTACAGCATGGCCTTCGATACCACTGGTATGGAAAAGGGCGTGCTCAACTTCAATTCCTTCGTCGGCGGCTTCTCCAAGGCGTTCCTCAGCGGCGTAACGCCGGACGGCCTGACGTCGGCTGCCGCACTGTTCCCTGAAGCGGTCTTCATTACCTTCCAGATGACCTTCGCCATCATCACCCCGGCGCTGATCGTGGGTGCCTTCGCCGAACGCATGAAGTTCTCGGCGATGCTGGTGTTCATGGGCATCTGGTTCACCCTGGTCTACGCACCGATCGCGCACATGGTCTGGAGCGGTGATGGCGCGCTGATGTGGGACTGGGGCGTGCTCGACTTCGCTGGCGGCACCGTGGTGCACATCAACGCCGGTATCGCCGGCCTGGTCTGCTGCCTGGTATTGGGCAAGCGCAAAGGCTACCCGACTACCCCGATGGCCCCGCACAACCTGGGCTACACGCTGATGGGCGCAGCCATGCTCTGGATCGGTTGGTTCGGCTTCAACGCCGGCTCCGCCGCAGCCGCCAACGGCACTGCCGGCATGGCCATGCTGGTGACCCAGATCGCTACCGCTGCTGCAGCGTTGGGCTGGATGTTCGCCGAGTGGATCGGCCACGGCAAACCGAGCGCCCTGGGCATCGCCTCGGGTGTGGTCGCCGGCCTGGTTGCCATCACCCCGGCTGCCGGCACCGTGGGCCCGATGGGCGCCCTGGTGATTGGCCTGGTGTCTGGCGTGCTCTGCTACTTCTGCGCTACCACCCTCAAGCGCAAGCTGGGTTATGACGACTCCCTGGATGCCTTCGGCGTGCATGGCATCGGCGGCATCATCGGCGCGATCCTCACCGGTGTGTTCGCGGCACCGGCCCTGGGCGGCTTCGGCGCGGTCACCGATATCGGTGCGCAGGTCTGGATCCAGGCCAAGGGCGTGATTTTCACCGTGGTCTACACCGCCATCGTCACCTACGTGATCCTCAAGGTGCTGGACGTGGTGATGGGCCTGCGGGTCAACGAAGAAGAAGAGTCGGTCGGCCTCGACCTGGCTCAACACAACGAACGCGGTTACAACCTGTAACTGCGACGCTGGAAAAACTTGCCCGGCTTGCCGGGCATTTTTTTTGCCTGTTTTTTGCCATTTCCCGCAGAGCAAACGGTTTATCAGTCACGTTCGCGACGTAAGCCAAAAACTTACAACAAGCAGGGCGTTTATGGAGCTTTGCTTTTTCCACGGGCGCGCTAGAATGCGCGCCGAGAGGTGTTGCACGAGTTGTCCGCACGCTTCGTCAGCCTTTGCTAGGCTTGCCAATAGCGTGTGGCCAGCAAGGGCTGCAAGGTTTTGTCAGGTCCTGCCAGGAGCAGGGCCTGCCGGGCGGGGCGTCCCATCAGGAGTGCCGTCCCAAGGGCAGTGGCCAACCCACGGCCAGTTGAATTTTCACTGGTGGCTGCCGGTCTACGGCTGCACTGGTCTATAACTAACCTGCTTTTCGCAAGTCATGAGGTAGAACATGAGCGACGACGATCTGGAAAATGATGACCTCGAAGTAGGCGACGAAGACGAGGCTGATGATAGCCTCGACGCTGCGGCTGGCGATGGCGCCGAAGACGCTGGCGATGACGACAGCAGCCCGGCACCGGTTGCCAAGGGCAAATCCAAGGCGGCTGTCTCGGTAGACGAGATGCCGAGCATGGAAGCCAAGCAAAAGGAGCGTGATGCCCTGGCCAAAGCGATGGAAGAATTCCTTTCGCGCGGTGGCAAGGTGCAGGAAGTCGAGGCCAACGTAGTCGCCGACCCGCCCAAGAAGCCGGACAACAAGTACGGCAGCCGCCCTATCTGAGTGGCTGAACACCAAAAAGCCCGCCGTCGCTGCGGGCTTTTTTGTGGCTACTGGTTTCACTGCCGCAAAGCGGCCCCTGTCAGCGCCAGCGCGCAAGTATGTCGGGCAGCTGCGACAGGCGCTGGACTTCGGCATCCGGCGGCGCTTCCCCCAACCAGGCCTTGCCCTGGGGGTTGAACCACACCGCACGCAAGCCTGCGCGCTGGGCGCCGCCAATGTCATCACCGGGGTGATCGCCAACATGCACGGCGGCACTGGCCTCTACTTCGCCACGCTTCAGCGCTTCGATGAAGGGCGCCGGGTCTGGTTTGCCTATCCCCAGGTCCTCGGCGCACAGGGCGAAGCGGAAGTAATCGGCCAGGCCCAGGCGGCGTACGTCGGCATTGCCATTGGTGACCACGCCCAGGGTGTAGTGGTGGCGCAGAATTTCCAGCACCGGCTGCACTTCGGGGAACACCTCGACCTGATGTCGGGCATGCAAGAACACCTCAAACCCTTCGTTGGCCAGCTCCTGAGCGTGCTTTTCGCTGTATCCCACCTCTTCCAGCGCATGGAACAGCACGCGCCGGCGCAGGGCGCTGATACGGTGCTTGAGGCCCGGCTCGGCCTGCACCAGACGTTCGCGGATGGCGAACAGGTGTTCCACCGGCACGCCGCCAAGTATGGGAGCATTGGCCTGCAGCCAGTCGCGTAGCACGACTTCCGCGCTGGCAATCACTGGCGCGGTGTCCCACAGGGTGTCGTCAAGGTCGAACGTGATCAGCTTGATGCTCATGAGTCTGTGCCTTTGCTGCGTTTGGCCCGTGGGTGGGCGCTGTCGTACACCGCGGCCAGGTGCTGGAAGTCCAGGTGGGTGTAGATCTGCGTGGTGCTGATGTCGGCATGGCCGAGCATTTCCTGCACCGCCCGCAGGTCCTGGGACGATTCCAGCACATGGCTGGCGAATGAATGGCGAAGCATGTGCGGGTGCAGGTGCTGGCCCAGTTCGCGTTCACCGGCTGCCTTGACCCGCATCTGGATAGCCCGTGGCCCCAGGCGATTGCCTTGGCGGCTGATGAAGACGGCGCCGTCACGCGGGCCGCCGATGCCGCGCAGCCGCAACCATTGCTGCATGGCTTCGCGCGCCTTGCGGCCGACGGGCAGCACGCGCGCCTTGCCACCTTTGCCGAGCACCTGTACCAGGCCGGCAGCAAGGTCCAGGTGCTCAAGGTCGAGGTTGGTCAGCTCGGACAGGCGCAGGCCAGAGGAATAGAACAGTTCGAGGATGGCCTGGTCGCGGCGGGCGATGAAGTCGTCGTCCACGCCGCCGTCGAGCAGTTGCAGGGCGCGGTCGGTGTCCAGCACCTTGGGCAGCCGGCGCTCGCCCTTGGGCGCGCTCAGGCCGCTGGCGGGATCGTGCTGGCAAAGGCCTTCACGGTTCAGGTAGCGATACAGCCCGCGTACCGCCGACAGTAGCCGCGCCAGGCTGCGCGAGGACTGCCCCTGATGATGCTGGCGGGCGATCAGTTGGCGCAGTTGCTGGATCTGCAAGGCGCCCCAGCCCGCGATGCCTTGGGTGTTGCAGTATTCGATGACCTTTTCGAGGTCGCGGCGGTAGGCCAGCAGTGTGTGTTCGGACACCTGGCGCTCGTTGCGCAGGTGGGCGCAATAAGCCTCCAGCTGGCGTTCCATCAGCGCACCGGGCGCAGGGGCTGGGTAACGCGCGGGACCACGCGGCCGAGCACTTCGGCGATGTAGCCAAGGAACAGGGTGCCGACGCTGCTCTTGTAGTGTTGCGGGTCGCGGCTGCCTATTGCCAGCACGCCGTGCAACCCTTGGTACTCCAGGGCAGCGACGGCGCTGGAGCCCACTTCATGGTGCTGCTCCTCACCGAACAGGAAGGCCAGTTCGTGCTCACGCAGGTTGCCACTGACTGTCTTGCCGCCGCCCAGCAGCCCGCCGATGGCCTGCTGGGCCTCGGCATTACTGACCCAACGGCCGACCGGCGCTGCATGGTCACCGAACAGGATCAGGCTGACGAACGGGACCTGGAACTCCTGGCGCAGGCTGTCTTCGACCGCCATGACCACTTCTTCCAGGCTGCCGGCATCGAGCAGGTCGAGGATCAGCCGGCGAGTCTTTTCGAACAGCCGGTCGTTGTCCCGGGCCACGTCCATCAGTTGCGACAGGCGATGGCGCATCTCGATGTTGCGATCGCGTAGCAGTTTGAGCTGGCGTTCCACCAGCGACACGCTGTCGCCACGCTGGTGAGGGATACGTTGCTCGACCAGCAGTTCGTCGTGTTCGGCGAAAAAGGTCGGGTGGGCGCGCAGGTAGGCGACCACCGCTTCGGCATCGAGCTCACTGGACTGCTGGGGTACAACCTTGGGCTGATCGGTCATGGCGGTTACTCGCTTAGAGACGAACCTGTCCTTCGTAGACGCGTACGGCTGGGCCAGTCATCAACACGGACGTGCCGGGGCCGGCCCACTCGATGTGCAGGCGCCCACCAGGCAGGTCCAGGGACACCGGAGAGTCCATCCAGCCCTGGCTGATGGCTGCCACGGCTGCTGCACAGGCACCGGTGCCGCAGGCCTGGGTCTCGCCGGCGCCACGTTCCCATACCCGCAGGTTGGCGCGGTGGCGGTCAACGACCTGGAGGAAACCGGCGTTCACCCGCTGCGGGAAGCGTGGGTGGTTCTCGATTTTCGGGCCCAGGCCATGAACCGGCGCAGTACGTATGTCATCGACGCGCAGCACGGCATGCGGGTTACCCATGGACACGGCAGCAATAGAGTGCAACTCGCCGTCGACTTCCAGCGGGTAATTGAGCGCCTGCTCATCAGCGACGAATGGGATTTCGGCGGGAATGAAGCGCGGCGGGCCCATGTCGACACACACCTGGCCGTCGTTCTGCACGTCCAGCTCGATGATGCCGCCCTTGGTTTCAACACGGATGCGCTTTTTCGCGGTCAAGCGTTTGTCCAGCACGAATCGTGCGAAGCAGCGCGCACCGTTGCCGCATTGCTCCACTTCCGAACCGTCGGCATTGAAGATCCGGTAGCGGAAATCCACTTCCGGATTGTTCGGTGCCTCGACGATCAGCAGCTGGTCGAAGCCGATGCCGGTGTGGCGGTCGCCCCATTGCTTGGCGTGCTTGGGCTGGATGTGTGCGTGCTGGCTGACCAGGTCCAGGACCATGAAGTCATTGCCCAGCCCATGCATCTTGGTAAAACGCAGAAGCATGGGGTCACTCCGGCAGCAGGCTTTCGCCAGCGTACAGTTCGGCGATGGTCTCGCGACGGCGGACTTCGAAAGCCTGATCGCCGTCGACCAGGATTTCCGCACAACGGCCACGGGTGTTGTAGTTCGAGCTCATGACGAAACCATAGGCGCCCGCGGACTGCACGGCCAGCAGGTCACCTTCGGCCAGGTTCAACTGGCGGTCCTTGGCGAGGAAGTCGCCGGTCTCGCAGATTGGCCCGACCAGGTCGTAGGCACGGCCTTCGCCCTCACGTGGGGTGACCGCGCTGACGCCCATCCAGGCCTGGTACAGGGCTGGGCGGATCAGGTCGTTCATCGCCGCATCGATGATGGCGAAGTCCTTGTGTTCGGTGTGCTTGAGGTATTCCACGCGGGTCAGCAGGGCACCGGCGTTGGCCACGATGTAGCGGCCCGGCTCGAACACCAGGGCCAGGTCACGACCGCCGACGCGCTCGCGGATGGCCTTGATGTAATCGGCTACCAGTGGCGGCTCTTCGTCGCGATAGCGCACGCCAACACCGCCGCCCAGGTCCAGGTGGCGCAGGTGGATGCCGCAATCGGCCAAGCGGTCGACCAGGTCCAGCAGGCGGTCGAGGGCGTCGAGGAAGGGCTCTACGGTGGTCAGCTGCGAGCCGATGTGGCAGTCGACACCGACCACTTCCAGGTTGGGCAGCTGCGCGGCACGCACGTAGATGGCTTCGGCGTCGGCGATGGCGATGCCGAACTTGTTCTCTTTGAGGCCGGTGGAAATGTACGGGTGGGTGCCGGCATCGACGTCCGGGTTGACCCGCAGCGAGACCGGGGCAACCTTGCCCATCTCGGCGGCAACCACCTGCAGGCGCTCCAGTTCGTCGGTGGATTCGACGTTGAAGCAATGAACGCCGACTTCCAGCGCCCGGCGCATGTCTTCGCGGGTCTTGCCGACGCCGGAGAACACCACACGGTCAGCCCGCCCACCGGCGGCCAGTACCCGCTCCAGCTCACCGCCGGAAACGATGTCGAAGCCTGCGCCCATGCGAGCCAGAACGTTCAGCACGCCAAGGTTGGAGTTGGCCTTGACCGCGAAGCACACCAGGTGCTCGATACCTTGCAGGGCATCGGTATAGCTGCGGTACTGGGCCTCGATGTGGGCGCGCGAGTACACGTAGGTGGGGGTGCCGAAACGTTCGGCGATGGCCGACAGGGCCACGCCCTCCGCGAACAGTTCACCGTCGCGGTAATTGAAAGCGTTCATCTGATTTCCTTACTGCTCTGGCGTTTGCTCGGGCTCGATTGGCTGCTCATCCTGTGGCTGGACAGGCTGAGCGTGCTGGTGCTGATGCGACTTCTGGCTGCCCTTGCCGTCCTTGCCGTCTTCTGGCAGGTACAGGGGGCCTTTCTGACCGCAGGCCGAAACGAGGCAGGCAACCGCGACCAGCGCCGCGAGCGAGGAAATCAGGCGCTTCATGGGTGAAATCCTTTGAAATATGCAGTATTGCGCCCGAGTATACCGAGCGACTGCCGGATTGCCTATGCAAGAGCCGGTCCGCCGGGCGGGCAGAAATTAGCCACAAGCGGCGAGCGGCAAGCGGCAAGAAAAAGCGCTCAGGTGTACGCTGTGCTTTTTCTTGCCGCTTGGAGCTCGCCGCTTGCGGCTGGCGCCAAGCGCCCGTATCGTGCCCGGCCTGCCTGTAACGCAGCCAATTTCGAGGTTCCTGCAATGAGTTTGAGCGAAGCGCGTTTCCATGATCTGGTCGACGCCACCCAACAGGCCCTGGAAGACCTGTTCGACGAGAGCGGCCTGGACCTGGACATGGAGAATTCCGCCGGCGTCCTTACCATCAAGTTCGACAACGGCAGCCAGCTGATCTTCAGCCGCCAGGAGCCACTGCGTCAGCTTTGGCTGGCCGACCGCTCCGGTGGCTTCCACTTCGACTACGACGAAGAGAGCGGCAAGTGGGTCTGCGAGAAGAGCGATGAGCTGCTGGGTGAGATGCTCGAGCGGATTGTCTGGGAGCGGGCCGGCGAAAAGCTGGACTTCGACGAGATCTGAGATGAGTGCCCCGGCGCGGCCCGCCAAGCCGCTTTACAGCAACGTCAGCCCAGCGGTGCCGTCGCCGTGCATCAGCGTGTGCCGGCTGGATGAACAGCGCGTTTGCACCGGTTGCCATCGCCATGTCGAGCACATTCGTGAGTGGCGCTCGGCCGACGACGAACGGCGCCGGCAGATTTGCCGCGAAGCCGAGGCCTTGCGCGCGCAGGCTTGAGTATTTGCCCGGCTGTGGTAGTGTCGGGTTATGCGTCGGTGACGCCAAAGCACTCATCAAACCCCGCCCTCTGGGCGGGGTTTTGCTTTATCTGCCCCTAGAAAACCAACTGTTCAATGGAGTCTGACTGGATCATGAGCACCAAGCCTTCCCTCATCCTTACCCGATTGGACGTGCAGCGTCTGGAGCGCCTGATCGACAGCCTCGACGAAAGTACCCCGGGTGTGCTCGCCCTGCAGGACGAGCTGGACCGCGCCGAGCAGGTGGTCGGTCACGAGGAGGTGCCGGCTGGTGTTGTGACCATGAATTCGCGCGTGCACTGCCGCGAAGAAGCCAGTGGCAAGGACTACCACCTGACCCTGGTGTATCCGAAGGATGCCGGCGGCGAAGGCAAGGTATCGATCCTGGCGCCGATCGGTTGCGCACTGCTGGGCTTGTCGGTGGGCGAGCAGATCGACTGGCCTGCGCCGGGGGGCAAGACCCTCAAGCTCAAGTTGCTGGCCGTCGAGTACCAGCCTGAAGCTGCGGGCGATTTCGACCTCTGAGGGTTCAAGGCTCCAGGGTTGCCTGCAACTGCGCCAGGCCATCGTTCAGAGCCTGCTCCAGCTCGCGCTTGTAGCGCAGGTAGAGGACGGTCGAGCCCCGTTCGTCATCGAGCAGTTCGGACAGGTCAAGATCTGTGATGTAACAGCGGTAGTGCCCGGCGCTGCGGCGCTGGCTGAGAATCTGTCGGGCGACCACGGTATAGAGCTCATCGCCATGGTCAAGCTCGGAAAACTCCTGCTGATTGCAATAGAGCGTGACATGCATGTCATCGCCCGTGCCGGCCTGGAGGATGGCCTGCACCTCGTAATACGGCTGATCATTGAGGTCGTCTGGCGTTGGCCGCGGCTCTATGCTGCGGGCCTTGCCCGGCCCCGAGGGCAGCAGTTGCGCATAGTGGGTCTGCAATGGTGCTTGCTGCAGGTTGTCCAGCGGCACGCGTGCGTCGTGGCGCATTACCATCGAGCGCAGAAAGCGCTGCAGCGGCAGCAGCAGGTGGTTTTCGTCGTGCAAGGGCAGGCGTTGCTGCCACAGGGCATTGTACTCATCCAGCACGTACAGGTCGGCCCAGCCCTCGAGCAGGCGGTAGAACACCTGGATGCAGCCGGGGCGTGCGTTTTCCAGTACCAGTGGCAGGTCGTGGTCCTGCAGGGCATTGGCATCCAGGTACAGCGGGCTGTAGGTGCTGCGTTCTTCGCCCAGGCATTCGAGTACGGCCTCATGCTCTGCGAGGGTGGTCAGGCTGACCTGGCCGGGCAGCAGTTCCAGCACGTGTGTGTGCTGCGCCACCTGCAGCAGGTAGCGGTGGTTGCGCCCCTGATCTAGCAACAGCTGCACCGTGTCGAAAATCTCCTCGACCCGCTGGCTGATGGCCTGGGCGCGGTTGTGGCAGAAACAGCGCACCCGCACGCGCGGCCGGTGCCTGCGCTGGCCGAGGCTGTTGAGGAAATCGCGCAGGCAACGTGCCAGGGCGTGCTCGCCGTCGTAACGCTGGACCAACACTTCGTTCCAGCTGTTGAGGGTAATCTGGTCGAGGGTCAGCACCAGGTTTTCGCGAACGCCCGCGTAGCTCAGCGAGTCGGTTCGCTCGGTGGTCATCAGGATGTTCAAGTCGCGATGGTGTTGCAACGGATCGACACCGACGTTGACCAGCAGCAGAATCTCGTTGGCCACGCTCGGTTGCAACAGGCGCACTTCACTGACGGTTTCCAATGGCAGAGGGATGCTCTGCTGCAGGCTGCCGAGCAGGTTGAACAGCTCGAACTCGTTCAGGTCACTGGCGCCGGGGTGCAGCGCCAGGCGCGTGGTGCTGTCGATGACGCCGTTGCGGTGTGCCCAGGCCAGCAGCTCGATCAGCTCTCGGCAGCGTTTGATCGGGCTGAAGTGCTCCCATTCGTGAACACTGAGGTTACCGTTGTACAGGCCCCAGTGATGGCTGCCCGGTTCCTTGCGGTTCGGCGACTGGACCAGGGTCAGGGTGTCCTCGGCGAGGTCCGGGGCAATGCCGGGGTTGATCACTTCTATCTTGCCGGCACGGCGCTCGAACGCGGCATAAAGGCGCCGGCCCAGCACATTCAGGTCGCGCTGGTCGGCGCGGCTGCTGGCATTGTTGTTTTGCGCGAACTGGCTGAGGAAGCGGTAGCTATGGTTCAGCTCAGCAACCAGCTCGCGGCGCTCCACGGCGACCTGACGCACTTTCCATTGGCTGCGGCTGTCGAGCAACGCCAGTTGGCGCTCGTCCCAACCCCACTCATCGACCAGGCGTTTGAGCAACCGGCGCTGCCAGCCGTTGCTTCGTGCGCGGTCCAGGCCGCTGAGTTTCTTATTGACCTTCAGGTAAAGGCTGCGCCTTGCCAGCTCCAGCCGCCTGGTTTCACCGCGCGCCTGCAGGTAGCGTTCGATGCGCCGGTAAACCATTACATAGGGATCGAGCGCGTCGAGGTCGAGGTGGTTGGCAAATACCGCCTGCTTGTAGTCCAGGCTCAGGCAGCGCACGGCTGGATGTTCGCTGGCGTAGGCCTCGGTCAGCAACAGCTTGAGCAGTGACTTGTAAGGTGAGTCGATACCTTTGAACAGCTGCCACAGGCCAGCGCCGACGAATTCGCCGGCCGGGATGTGGGCCAGGTTGCCGAGATCGAGGGCATCGGTGCTGCGGATGAAACGCTTGGACAGCAAGGTTTCGGTATAGCTGCTGTAGTTGTGCTCTTCATACGCCGGCACCAGCCACCAAAGCGGTGTGCGCCCGGCCAGCCAGATGGCCGTGCGGTAGAACTCGTCGAGCAGCAGGTAGTGCTGGGTGGTGCCACAGTCGTCAGAGCTCAGCTGGCTGTCGCGCAGGCCTTGGGCGAAGCTTTGCGGGTCGATCAGGAAGCAGTGTGCTTCGGCGCCCAGGCTGGCGGCCCAGGTTTCGAGCAACTGGCATTTGCGTCGCAGTTCATCGAGCTGGCTGTCACCCAGGCCGGGGGCATGACAGACCCACAGGTCGATGTCGCTTTGCTCAGCCTGGGCCAGCGTGCCAAGGCTGCCCATCAGGAACAGGCCGTGGATCGGGCGGTTGGGGTTGCCCAGGCGTGTCTTGTACGTGAACGATCGCGCCAGGCGCTGGCCTTCGGCGATCAGGCTGGCATCGGGCTCGAAGCCCGATACGCCGGCCGGGGTGCTACCTGAAACATAGCCAGGCAGCAGCGGGTGGTTGACGTGAAACAGCAGTGGTAGCAGGGTCAACACCTGTTGCTGGCGGGTCGAAAGCCCATCCATGGCGCGCTGTAGCCGGCCTGTGTTCAATTGCAGAAACCGCGCACGCAATTTCGCCAGCACCTTGCGGTCGATGCCTTCGTCGATATCGGGGCGGATTTCGTGGGGGTGGGTCATTGCACACTCAGGGCAGGCCGGGGGAGCTCTGGCGAGTTTAGCCTGAGTAATGCACTCGGATAAGCGGCAATTGGAGTTTTGACGCCATTTTTCTTGCGCCTTGGCGGGCCCCATCGCCGGCTTGCCAGCGATGGGGCGGGGCAGGTTTATGCCGGCTGGGGCGACTTGAGAATGTTCAGCAGCAGTTGCACGCTTTCGACTGCGTCATGCCCAAGGCTGGTGAGGTAACCGCCATCGGGCTGATCGGTCAATTGCTTTTCATGCAGGCGTCGAGCTGCTGCGACCAGTGCGGGGGAGGCATTGGCGTGAATCTTGATGCCTTCCTGGCTGCTGTCCAGGTTGAACAGGGCAAGGACTTCCAGTTCAGCAATCAGTTCGGGGGTGAAGGACATGGCGACTCCTGACTTCCAGACGAGGATGGCGGCACCGCCAGCGGTGCCTGACCCTGGAGTGTAGCCGGGTTATTCGTCCTCGCCTTGATCTGCCTCAGGTGGCAGCTCGGGCAGAGCGCGCAGGGCGGTTTCGTACCACTCGGTGTTGAACGGACGGTCCTCGTCGAGCATGTTGTCGATCTCGATGGCCAGCACGTGGGCCATGAGGTTGAGGATGTCTTCGCGCTCGTAGCCAACCAGGCTCAGCTTGTTGAACGTAGCCTTGGCTGCCGGCGGTTCGCCGCTTTCGATCTGGTTTTCGATGGCCTGGGTCAGCGTCGCCTCGGCGAAGGCTTCGTCGTCATTGTCGATGTCGGTGGGCTCGCTCATGGCGCTACTCCTGTGATTGGGCACACAGTGTGCCATGCCCGCGTCGGCAATGCCCGGTCATCGACCGGGTGCATGACGCTGGTCAGGCACTGGCGTAACGAGCTATAAAAGCCCGGCCAACCCCCTACGGCCTGGAGGCTGTTACCCCATGCTCAAGCTTCACGGATTCTCGGTCAGCAACTACTACAACATGGTCAAGCTTGCCCTGCTGGAAAAGGGCCTGCCGTTCGAAGAGGTCACTTTCTATGGTGGTCAGTCGGCTCAGGCGCTGGACGTCAGCCCGCGCGGCAAAGTGCCGGTGCTGCAGACCGAACACGGCTTGCTCAGCGAAACCGGTGTGATTCTCGACTATATCGAGCAGACCCAGCCGGGTAAGGCGCTGCTGCCAGCCGACCCGTTCGAGCAGGCCAAGGTGCGCGAGCTGCTCAAGGAGATCGAGCTGTACATCGAGCTGCCGGCCCGTACCTGCTATGCCGAGTCGTTCTTTGGCGCGGCGGTAGAGCCCTTGATCAAGGAGCGCGCGCGTGCGGATCTGCTGGCGGGGTTCGCCACGTTGAAGCGCAATGGCCGTTTTGCACCCTATGTAGCCGGTGAACAACTGACGATTGCCGACCTGATGTTCTGCTTCTCGGTCGACCTGGCTTGTGCAGTAGGCAAGAAGGTGCTGAACGTCGACTTCCTCGCCGACTTCCCTGAGGCCAAGGCGCTGCTGCAGAAAATGCACGAAAACCCGCACATGGCGCGGATCGTGGCAGACAAGGAGGCGGCGATGCCGGCCTTCATGGAGATGATTCGCAGCGGTAAGCGCTGAAGACCAGGGCTGCCTTGCAGCCCAATCGCCGGCAAGCCGGCTCCTACTGGTACTGCACAGGGCTTGAAGCCGATGCGGTCGAGTGGGAGCCGGCTTGCCGGCGATCGAGGGCCAAGCCCTCGCAATGGCGCTTAGCGCGAAGCCAGCAGCGCCTTGCCACGTACAACGGCAGCGCGCACCTGCGCTGGCGCAGTGCCGCCAATGTGGTCGCGGGCATTCACCGAGCCTTCCAGGGTCAGCACGGCGAATACATCCTGCTCGATCTGGTCGCTGAACTGGCGCAGTTCGTCCAGGCTCATCTCGGCCAGGTCCTTGCCGGTGTCGACGCCATACTTCACGGCATGGCCGACGATTTCGTGGCAATCACGGAACGGCAGGCCGCGGCGCACCAGGTAGTCGGCCAGGTCGGTGGCGGTAGAGAAGCCGCGCAGGGCCGCTTCGCGCATGATCGCGTGGCGTGGCTTGATGGCTGGGATCATGTCGGCAAAGGCACGCAGCGAATCGCGCAGGGTATCGGCGGCGTCGAACAGCGGCTCCTTGTCTTCCTGGTTGTCCTTGTTGTAGGCCAGCGGCTGGCCTTTCATCAAGGTCAGCAGGCCGGTCAGGGCGCCGAACACACGGCCGCTCTTGCCACGCACCAGCTCCGGCACGTCCGGGTTCTTCTTCTGCGGCATGATCGAGCTGCCAGTGCAGAAACGGTCGGGCAGATCGACGAACTGGAACTGGGCGCTGGTCCACAGCACCAGCTCTTCGGAGAAGCGCGACAGGTGCATCATCGCCACGCTGGCGGCAGCGCAGAATTCGATGGCGAAATCACGGTCCGAAACGCCATCCAGCGAGTTGCCGGCAACGGCTTCGAAACCCAATAGCTTGCAGGTCAGCTCGCGGTCGATCGGGTAGGTGGTGCCAGCCAGCGCAGCGCTGCCCAGAGGCATGCGGTTGGCGCGCTTGCGGCAGTCGACCAGGCGCTCGTAGTCACGGCTGAGCATTTCGAACCAGGCCAGCAGGTGGTGGCCGAAGGTGACTGGCTGAGCGGTCTGCAGGTGGGTGAAGCCCGGCATGATGGTTTCGGCTTCACGCTCGGCCTGTTCCAGCAGGCCCTGCTGCAGGCGGGTGATCTCGGCCAGAATCAGGTCGATCTCGTCGCGCAGCCACAGGCGGATGTCGGTGGCGACCTGGTCGTTGCGGCTACGGCCGGTGTGCAGCTTCTTGCCGGTGATGCCGATGCGGTCGGTCAGGCGTGCTTCGATGTTCATGTGCACGTCTTCGAGGTCGACGCGCCAGTCGAAATTGCCGGCCTCGATTTCACCCTGGATGGTGTTCAGGCCATCGATGATGGTGTCGCGCTCGGCATCGCTGAGTACACCGACCTGCGCCAGCATGGTGGCGTGGGCGATCGAACCCATGATGTCGTGGCGGTACAGGCGCTTGTCGAAATCGACCGAGGCGGTGAAGCGGGCGACGAAGGCGTCGACGGGTTCACTGAAGCGGCCGCCCCAGGACTGATTGGTCTTGTCGGTGCTCATGGATTCACTCGTTGAAGGCGTGAACGAAAAAGTGGCGCCGATAATAGCAGGGTTGGGCTTGTGGCCGAAGGACGCCGGTCGACAGAAATCTGCAGAAAACAGCGCTCAATGCAGGCGAAGACGATATTCAACGATTGAACGGCAGTGTTCCACGGACCGTCTACAGTTGGACAAAGGACTGGCAGCGAATCTGCCGGCGCAGTGAATCTTTGGCCATCGTATTGGTCTAGAGCGTGACCGCAGTGTCGCTCGACCTGCAACTGTCTACGCTATACCTGTGCGAGACTCACTCAGGAATCCAGAGCAATTATGAATGTCCTGATCGTTGATGACGAACCCCAAGCCCGTGAACGCTTGACGCGGTTATTCGGGGAACTGGAGGGGTACACCGTGCTGGAGCCCAGCGCCACCAACGGCGAGGAGGCCCTGGCCCTGATCGAAAGCCTCAAGCCCGATGTGGTCCTGCTGGACATCGGCATGCCGGGCCTCGATGGCCTGCAGGTCGCGGCCCGCCTGTGCGAGCGCGAAGCGCCACCGTCGGTGGTGTTCTGCACCGGTGACGATGAATACGGCGCAGAGGCTTTCACGGACAGCACCCTCAGCCATGTAACCAAACCGATCCATCCCCATGCCCTGCGCGATGCCTTGCGCAAGGCTGAGAAACCCAGCCGTACGCAGTTGGCGGCGCTGACCCGGCCGGGCAGTGAAGGGGGTGGCCCGCGCAGCCATATCAGCGCGCGTACGCGCAAGGGCATCGAGCTGATCCCTTTGCCGCAGGTGATCTATTTCATCGCCGACCACAAATATGTGACGTTGCGCCATGAAGCAGGTGAAGTGCTGCTTGATGAGCCGCTCAAGGCCCTGGAAGATGAGTTCGGCGAACGCTTCGTGCGTATCCACCGCAACGCCCTGGTAGCCCGCGAGCGCATCGAACGCCTGCAGCGCACGCCGCTTGGGCATTTTCAACTGTTCCTCAAAGGCCTGGATGGTGATGCCTTGACTGTCAGCCGCCGGCATGTGGCTGGCGTACGCAAGATGATGCAGACGCTCTGAGCCCTGCAGGGCCCTCATCTCCGGCAAACGGCGATGAGGGCGCACAAGGCAAAACTGGATCGTGACCCACATCTGCTAGCGATACCGACGGAGCTGTTATCATCGGCGGCATTCCTAAGTATTGGGGCGTTCCATGTCCACTCGCGAAATCCGCATTGCCACCCGTAAAAGTGCCTTGGCCCTGTGGCAGGCCGAATACGTCAAAGCCCGCCTCGAACAGGCGCACCCTGGCCTTCTGGTGACTCTGGTGCCCATGGTCAGCCGCGGCGACAAACTGCTCGACGCGCCGCTGGCGAAGATCGGCGGCAAAGGCCTGTTCGTCAAGGAGCTGGAAACCGCCCTGCTGGACAATGAGGCCGACATCGCCGTGCATTCGATGAAGGACGTACCCATGGACTTCCCCGAAGGCCTGGGTCTGTACTGCATCTGTGAACGTGAAGACCCGCGCGATGCCTTCGTTTCCAACCATTTTCCCAGCCTTGAGGCTCTGCCTGCCGGTAGCATCGTCGGCACCTCCAGCCTGCGCCGTCAGGCCCAGTTGCTGGCGCGCCGCCCTGACCTGCAAATCCGCTTTCTGCGCGGCAACGTCAACACTCGCCTGGCCAAGCTCGATGCCGGTGAGTATGACGCCATCATCCTTGCCGCGGCGGGCCTGATCCGCCTGGGCTTCGAAGAGCGCATCACCGCCAGCATCAGCGTCGACGACAGCCTGCCGGCCGGTGGCCAGGGCGCAGTGGGCATCGAATGCCGTAGCGCAGACAGCGAGATCCATGCGCTGTTGGCGCCTTTGCACCACGCCGATACCGCTGACCGTGTGGTGGCCGAACGAGCGTTGAACAAGCACTTGAACGGCGGCTGCCAGGTACCGATTGCCTGCTATGCCGTGCTCGAAGGCGAGCAACTATGGCTGCGCGGGCTGGTTGGCCAGCCCAGCGGTGGGACCCTGCTGGTGGCTGACGCCCGTGCACCGCGGGCATCCGCCGAAACGTTGGGGGTGCAGGTGGCCGAAGACCTGCTGGGCCAAGGTGCCGCGGCCATTCTCAAGGAAGTCTACGGTGAGGCCGGGCACCCGTGAGCCCCTGGCGCCTGTTGCTGACCCGTCCTGAAGAGGACTGCGCGGCGCTGGCGCAGACGCTGGCAGCTGCCGGCATTGCCAGCGCCTGCCTGCCCTTGCTGGCGATCGAGCCAGTGCAACCGGACGCTCGGCAGCGCCAGCAGCTTGCCGGGCTAGGGCAGTGCCAGGCCATGATCGTGGTCAGTAAACCTGCAGCCAGGTTGCTGCTTGCGCAACTCGCACAAGCAGGGCTGCAGCCCCCTTCAGCCGGATGGTTCACTGTAGGTGAAGCCACGGCGGCGGTGTTGCAGTCTGCGGGGCTGACGGTGACTTACCCTGCACAGGGTGACGACAGCGAAGCCTTGCTCACGCTCCCGGCCTTGCACGAGGCTATGGCGGGGCCTGCGCCACGTGTCCTGATCGTGCGTGGTGTAGGGGGTCGCGAACTGCTGGCCGAGCGTCTTGCAGAGCAAGGTGCTAGTGTCGATTATCTGGAACTGTATCGTCGTTGTCTGCCGGTGTATCCGGCGGGCACGCTGGTGGGTCGCATCGAAGCGGAACGCCTGAACGGCGTGGTGGTCAGCAGTGGGCAGGGTCTTGAACACCTGCAACGGATGGCCGCTGCCGATTGGCCGCGTGTGGCGCGCTTGCCCTTGTTCGTGCCGAGCCCCAGGGTGGCCGAGCAGGCCAGGGCCGCAGGGGCACAACAGATTGTGGATTGCCGTGGCGCGAGTGCCACGGCCTTGCTGGCAGCCGTGCAGCGCAGCGCTGCACCTGCCTCTTAAGGCGCTAAGCTCAGAGCGACGCGCCCCCATGCAAAGGATGGATACGTGAGCGAAACTGTCTTGTCCCACAATGATCAGCCGTCGGCGCAGGAGCCGACGCAACCCGTCACCCCCCCACCTGCCAAACGTTCCGGCACAGGCCTGGCCTTGCTGGCATTGTTGGTGGGTGCCGCTGGGGTCGCAGTGGGCGGGTGGGGTGTCTGGCAGGTGCGGCATCTGCAAGGCAGTGAGCTGAGCCAGGGTGAGCACCTCGAGGCGCTTAGCCAGCGTGCCGCTGCACTGCAGCAGCGCGAGCAACAGATCAGTGCCCAGTTGGCCAGCCTGCCGGCAGCCAGCGAACTGGAAGACCGCCGCCGCCTGGTGGCGCAGTTGCAGGGTGACCAGCAGCGCTTGAGCCAGCGGCTTGAAACCGTGCTTGGCGAAAGCCGCAAGGAATGGCGCCTGGCCGAGGCCGAGCACCTGTTGCGCCTGGCCACCCTGCGGCTTTCGGCCCTGCAGGACATCACCAGCGCCAAGGCCCTGGTCGAAGGCGCCGACGAAATCCTGCGCGAGCAGAGCGACCCTGGCTCGTTTGCCGCGCGGGAGCAGTTGGCGCGTAGCCTGGCAACGCTCAACAGCACCCAGCAGCCGGACCGTACCGGTTTGTATCTGAAGCTGGCTGCCCAGCGGGAGTTGGTGCAGCAGCTCAACGCCCAGTCGCCGGAATTCGACAGCGATGCCGATGCCGTCGGTGCTTTGACCGCCGATGGCGATGGCGCCAGCCGCCTGGCGCAGTGGTGGGCGGAGATTTCCAAGTACTTCCAGATCGATTTCAACGCCGACGACAACGTCCGTCCGTTGCTGGCCGGGCAGTCGCTCAACCAGTTGCGCCTGGCCCTGAGCCTGACCATCGAGCAAGCCCAGTGGGCTGCGCTCAATGGCGACGCCAAGGTCTACACCCAGGCGCTGGATGATGCGCGCAGTGTGCTGGTGGCCAATTTCAACGCTGACAACCCGCAGAGCAAGGCCATGCTCGAAAGCCTCAATGCGCTGGCCGAGCAACCGGTGTCGGTGGTTACCCCGGACCTGAGCGAAAGCCTGGCTGCGGTGCAGGCGTATATCCAGCGCCGCCATCTGCCTGCCGAGGGTGAGGGGAGCAAGCCATGAAACGTGTGTACCTGCTGGCCGTGCTGGCGATCGTGATCGCTGCGGCACTGGGCATCGCGGTGGCCAAGCACAGCGGCTACGTATTGATTTCCTACGGTGGCTTCCGTTACCAGTCCGGGCTGTGGGCGGCGCTCGCGGCGCTGGTTGCCGTGCTCGCACTGTTGTGGCTGCTGCGCTATCTGGTTGGGCTGGTGCTGACGTCCAGTGGTGTGGTCAACCCCTGGTCGCGACGCAACCGCAGCCGCCGCATTCGCATCGCAATCGAGCAGGGCCAGCTGGACCTCGCCGAGGGTCGTTGGGCCAGCGCCCAACGTCACTTGCACCGCGCTGCCGAGGCCGAACGCCAGCCATTGCTGTATTACCTCGGTGCCGCGCGTGCGGCCAATGAACAGGGGCGAACGGAAGACAGGGACAACCTGCTCGAGCGTGCACTGGAGCGTCAGCCCCAGGCGGAACTGGCGGTCGCCCTGGCCCATGCGCAATTGCAGATGGACCGTGGCGAAAGCGATGGCGCCCTGGAAGCCCTGCTGGCCATGCAGGAGCGGCACCCGCACAACAATCAGGTCTTGCGCTTGTTGCAGCGCCTGTATCTGGAGCGCGGCGACTGGTCGGCGTTGATTCGCCTGTTGCCCGACTTGCGCAAGGGCAAAGTGCTGCCGGCCGAGGAACTCGCTGCACTGGAACAGCGTGCCTGGGGTCAGAACCTGGGGCTTGCGGCGACCCGTGGCGACGATGAGCAAAGCGCCCGTCAGTCGTTGGAGCGCGCCTGGCAACAGCTGACTGCGGCCCAGCGTCAGGAGCCCCGGTTGGTGCTGGCTTATGCCGAACAACTGCGCCAGGTGGGCGCTCAAGGCGAAGCCGAACAGGTACTACGCGCTGCCCTCAAGCGTGACTACGAAAGCCACCTTGCGCGCCTGTATGGCCTGGTGCGCGGCGATGATCCGGCGCGTCAACTGCAAACAGCCGAGGGCTGGCTCAAGGCGCATCCCCAGGACCCGAGCCTGTTGCTGACGCTTGGACGCCTTTGCTTGCAGAACCGCCTTTGGGGCAAGGCGCGCGATTACCTGGAAAGCAGCTTGCGCATGGAGCGCAACCCGGAAACCTGCGCCGAACTGGCCCGGCTGCTGGCTGGCCTCGGTGAGACCGAACGCAGTAACCAGCTGTTCCAGGAAGGCCTGGGCCTGCTTGATGAGCGGTTGTTGGCCCTGCCATTGCCCGAGGCCGTGCGCGCCTGAGAGGCCCTATGAGCCCGCACTGAAGGCGGGCTCATGGGGTGGTTGCTGAGTCTCGCGATACCTGTTTTCTTCTGAAATGCGCTTCGCAAGAAATTTCCCACAATGCGAGTGGAAATTTCTTCTACCCCTCAGTGACTTATCTCCCCTGTAGTGCCTTGAAACAAAGCACATCTTTCCTCTACCGTTCCAAGCCACTCAATTTGCCCCGGGACCACCACCTTTCATGTTGCCGGCCCGCTTGCGCACGTTTTTTCTACCGGCCTGCCTTGCCTCGTTGGCGGTGCTGGTCGCGTCCTTTTACCTGGAGCGCACCCTCGGTCTGGTGCCTTGCCCGCTGTGCTTCAGCCAGCGGTTTCTGTTGGGCGTGTATGCCATGATCTGCCTGTGTGCGGCCGTGCATGCGTCGGGCGTTGCCGCTGTGTGCCAGTATGCGCGAGCAGCCCTGGGCTGTTCGGCAGCCGGGGCCCTGCTGGCGGCCAGGCATGTCTGGATACAAGGGGAAATTGGTACAAGCCACGAGTGCCCGGCGCCTTTCTGGCATGTAGTGGAAAGCTCCTGGCGTGAAGCGGCCCGTCAACTCTTGCTCGGCGGCCCCGATTGCAGCTCGTTGACCTGGAGCTTTCTTGACCTGACCTTGCCCGAATGGAGCCTGCTGGCCTTCTTGCTGCTGGCAGTGCTGCCCTTGACCTGCCTGCTGGCGTATCGTTTCCGCACACTGGGCAAAGCTTGAGTTGGCGCGGCTGCGGTAGCCGGCACGACCAGTGGTGATACCCCAGGGTATTAAACACTTGTATGAACTTTGTCTGCTGCGTACCTTGAAGGGCAGCACGCGCGGGAATAATCTCCCAGCACGCATACCAAAAACACAACTGCTCGATGCCGTCCTGCTGATGTCACCTTTGTACCGCACGATCGGGGTGCGAGGTGCAGCGGCATCTACCCAGAAGGGAAGAGATCGCCATGCTCGATAGTTGTCAGAACGCCCAGGAACGCTGGGGTGGGGTTCACAAGCTGATCGACACCTGGCTCAAGGAGCGGGAGGAGTTGGTTCAGGCCTTCGGTGCCTTGCGCGATGCCAAGCCGGCATTTGCGGACAAGGACAAGAGCCGCGACTTTTGTGCGGTGCTTGTCGATTACGTGTCAGCCTGGCATTTCGAGGTCAGTGAACAACTGGTCACCGAGGCCAAGGCGTTTGGTGACCAGAAAGCGCTGAAGCTGGCTGAAGAGATCAACCCGCGGATCAATGACATTACCCAGATTGCGCTGGCTTTCAATGACCATTGCGAGAAAGGTGATTGCAAGGACACTGAGCGCTTCGCCGATAAACTCGGCAAGCTCGGCAGCCTGCTGCACGAACGCTTCGAGCTCGAAGACTGCCTGATCGAGGTGTTGCACAACGCGCACAAGGAAGAAGACGCGGTCCAGGCCTGAGGGTCGACGTCAGCCGCCGACCGCCAGCAGCTCGATTTCGAACACCAGAGGTGTATAGGGCGCGATCAGATCACCCGCGCCCTCGGCACCGTAGGCTTGTGCCGAGGGGATCACCAGGCGCCATTTCGCTCCTGCTTTCATGTGTGGCAACGCCACCTGCCACCCTTCGATGACCGAGTCCAGGCTGAACCACTGTGGCTGCAGGTTCTGATCGAACACCGTGCCGTCAGGCAACTTGCCTACATAGCGTACTTGCACCTTGCCCTTGGGGTTGGGCTGCGCGCCGATACCACTTTTCAGTTCACTGTAGAGCACGCCCTCAGGCAGCTCATGCACACCGGCGCGTGCGCGTTCATTGGCCATGAAACGCGCCTCGATAGCTTGCAGTTTTTCCACTTCGGCTTGCACGGCGGCGTTGTTCGCCTGTTCTTCATGCTGCTGAAGAATGGCTTGCATGCGAGCCTTGTCGAGTTTGAGGGGCTGGTTCTGATAGGACTGGCGAAGGCCTTCAACCAACGCCTCCAGCTGCAATCCAGGCACTTCCTGGCGCAGTCGCTCTCCAAGGCTTGCGCCCAGGCTGTAGGCCACGTCGTGATCGCTGGCAGGAGCCGTTTCGGGGGCGGCGAGTGCGATAGGAGCCGCCAGGCACAGGCCGATAAGAAGATAACGAGGCATGGTCAACTCCGAGCTCAAGAGCTGCGAAGTATGCCAGCCTTGTTGCTTCGATTTGCGTAAATGTCGGCAACGATTTGCTAAGCAACTACACTTTCACGCAGCTGCAAGACAACAACTTTGCCCAGGCATGCAACGCGGCGCCAACGATACTGTCAACATGCCCTAGCGGCGGTAGCAGCACAAGCATAGTATTAGCCGCAAACTCGTCAGCCAGGAGGTAAACCATGTCGGCCAAGAAGAAGCCTGTAAGTACGCCGTTACACCTGCTCCAGCAACTTTCGGGCAGCTTGCTCGAACACTTGGAAGATGCCTGCTCGCAAGCGCTGGCTGATGCGGAAAAACTGCTGGCAAAGTTGGAAAAGCAGCGCGGCAAGGCCCAGGAAAAACTGCACAACGGTCGCCTGAAGTTGCAGGACGCGGCCAAGGCAGGTAAAGCCAAGGCCCAGGGCAAAGCCCAGAAAGCCATTGGTGAACTTGAGTCGTTGCTCGACTCGCTCAAAGAGCGTCAGACGCAAACCCGTACTTATATTCAGCAACTCAAACGCGATGCCCAGGAAAGCCTGAAGCTGGCCCAGGGTGTAGGCAAGGTGCGTGAGGCTGCTGGCAAGGCACTGGACCAGCGGGCTGTGGCAGCCAAATCGGCTAAGCCAGCCACTGCAAAAGCGCCTGCCAGAGCAGCGGCCAAACCTGCAGCAAGGCCGGCCGCCAAAGCTGCCGCAAAAGCGCCTGCCAAGGCCGCCGCTGCCAAGGCGCCGTCGCGCGCTGCTGCCAAGCCTGCTGCCGTAAAAGCCCCGGCCAAGGCTGCGGCTAAACCTGCAGCCAAACCGGCCGCTGCCAAAGTGGCTGCAGCCAAGGCGCCATCGCGCGCTGCTGCGGCCAAGCCAGCTACCACCAAGGCCCCGGCCAAAACCGCTGCTGCCAAGCCTGCCGCCAAACCAGCCGCTTCCAAAGGGGCTGCGGCTAAACCGGCCGCGGCCAAAGCGCCGGCTAAAACCACTGCAGCCAAGCCCGCTGCGAAAGCTGCCGCCAAGCCTGCAGCCAAGCCCGCTGCGAAAGCTGCCGCCAAGCCTGCAGCCAAGCCTGCAGCCAAGCCAGCCGCCAAAGCTCCGGCCAAGGCTGCGGCCAAACCTGCCGCTGCCAAGCCGGTCGCCAGCAAACCGGCTGAAGCCAAGCCGGCTACGCCTGCGGTGACCAACTCGGCAGGCCCCGCTACCCCGGCGCCGTCCTCGGCACCGGCAAGCACCTCGCCTCAGACGCCGTCTTCGGCCTCCTGAAGCCCTGTGGCGGCGACTCGCAGCTGAGCCAGCGAGTCGTGGCCACGGACCTGGTCGGGCGCCAGCCTGGCCAGCCAATCGTCTGCGGGCTCAAGCGAGCCCGTGGGCCATTGCCTTGCGCATTCCTCAAGGCGTTGCAGCAAGCGCTTCTCCGCCTGCAGTTCCAAGCCCTTTACGTGCTCACGCAACGCCTCCAGGTGCAGGTCATGCTGTGCGGCCGTCCGCCATTGCTGGCGCAAACTGCGTAGCGGCGTTACCACTTCAGTTTGCCAAGGCTCGGCAATGGCGCGCAAAGCGTCGATTCGCCCGGCTTCTACGGCGACACCTCGGGTTTGCAGCCAGCTCGCGCACAGCAGCAGGCACACATCGCCCCCCTCGGCCTGCACGCTCAGGCAAGCCGCTTCGACTCCCGGCCGGGCATACAGGGCCAGGGCGTAATTCCACAGGTCGGTGTACATGATTCCACTTACGCTCCGGGTCGAGGAAGCTGGTAGACTCCGCGACCATCATGATCAGACTATCCAACCTCACTTTACAGCGTGGTCCGCAGCGCTTGCTAGAAGGCGCCGAGATGACCCTGCACGCCGGTCACAAGGCCGGCCTGATCGGCGCTAACGGCGCCGGAAAATCCAGCCTGTTCGCCTTGCTGCGCGGTGAGCTGTCGCCTGATGGTGGCGACTGCCAGCTGCCGGGTGACTGGCGCATCGCCCACATGCGTCAGGAGGTCGATACGCTCGATCGCCTGGCCGTGGACTATGTGCTCGATGGCGACGCGCGCCTGCGCAAGGTCCAGGCCGAGCTCGCCGTGGCCGAGACGGCCCACGACGGCACGGCCCTGGCACGCCTGCACAGTGAGCTGGAAAGCGCTGACGGCTATACCGCCGATGCCCGTGCGCGCAAATTGCTGGCCGGTCTTGGTTTTACCAACGAGCAGATGGACCGCCGCGTCGGCGACTTCTCCGGTGGCTGGCGGATGCGCCTGAACCTGGCCCAGGCCCTGATGTGCCCATCCGACCTGCTGCTGCTCGACGAACCGACCAACCACCTGGACCTCGATGCGATCCTGTGGCTCGAAGACTGGCTCAAGGGCTACCCGGGCACGCTGTTGCTGATTTCCCACGACCGCGATTTCCTGGATGCTGTTGTCGATCATGTATTGCACGTCGAGCAGCGCAAGCTGAACCTGTACAAGGGTGGCTATACCGCCTTCGAACGCACCCGTGCCGAGCGCCTGGCGCAGCAGCAGCAAGCCTACGAGAAGCAACAGGCCCAGCGTGCGCACATGGAAAAGTACATTGCCCGCTTCAAGGCCCAAGCCACCAAGGCCCGTCAGGCGCAGAGCCGGATCAAGGCCCTGGAGCGCATGGAAGAGCTGTCGGCGGCGCACGTCGATTCGCCGTTCGACTTCGTTTTCCGTGAATCGCAGAAGATTTCCAGCCCGCTGCTGAGCCTTTCCGAAGGCTGTCTGGGCTATGGCGACAAGGCGATCCTCGACAAGGTCAAGCTGCAGCTGGTGCCCGGTGCGCGCATCGGCCTGCTGGGCCCTAACGGCGCCGGCAAGTCGACCCTGATCAAGAACCTTGCCGGCGAACTAGCGCCGCTGTCGGGCCGCCTGGTGCTGGGTGAGAACCTGGCAGTCGGTTACTTCGCCCAGCATCAGCTGGACTCGCTGGACGACAAGGCTAGCCCGCTGTTGCACTTGCAGCGCATTGCGCCGGCCGAGCGCGAGCAGACCCTGCGTGACTTCCTCGGCGGGTTCGACTTCCATGGCGACCGCGTGGACGAGCCGGTGGTGAATTTCTCCGGGGGCGAAAAAGCCCGCCTGGCGCTGGCCCTGATCGCCTGGGAGCGGCCAAACCTGCTGCTGCTCGACGAACCGACCAACCACCTGGACCTGGAAATGCGCCTGGCGCTGACCATGGCGTTGCAGGAGTTTGCCGGTGCCGTGGTAGTCGTGTCCCACGACCGCCACCTGCTCAAGAGCACCACCGACGATTTCCTGCTGGTGGCCGATGGCAAGGTCGATACCTTCGATGGCGACCTGGACGACTACAGCCGTTGGCTGGTCGAGTACCGGCAGCGCAGCGCACCGGCGAGCAACGCGCCGGCCAACCCGGACAAGACCGACAAGAAGGCCCAGCGCCAGGCCGCCGCTGCCTTGCGCCAGCAACTGGCACCGCACAAGAAGGCTGCCGACAAGCTGGAGGCCGAGCTCAACCAGGTGCATGCGCAACTGGCCGAGATCGAAACCGCCTTGGGCGACAGCGGCCTCTACGAGGTGGCGCGCAAAGATGAACTGCGCGACCTGCTGGCCCGCCAGAGCAAGCTCAAGCAGCGTGAAGGCGAACTCGAGGAAGGCTGGATGCAAGCCCTGGAAACGTTGGAGAGCATGCAGGCCGAGCTTGAGGCGCTGTCCTGAAGCCTGGGTTGGCGCAGGCTTGAGGGCTAGATCGCTATAGGATTTGCGGATGCCAGGCCGGGCATTTACAGCACACCCGAAATACCCGGCTTGCCTTTGAACTCTGCAAAATTCGCTGGTTATTTTTTCGCCAAAACCTTAGCTTAACGTTTTGCAACATATGTTCGAGCGAGGTGTGTGATGTCGATGGAAGTGTGGTCGGGCTTCTTTGCCGCGTGTTGGGTGATCAGCCTTTCACCCGGGGCCGGGGCGATCGCCTCGATGTCCAGCGGCCTGCAATATGGTTTCTGGCGCGGCTACTGGAACGCGCTGGGCCTGCAGATTGGCCTGGTCGTGCAGATTGCCATCATCGCAGCGGGTGTCGGCGCCATCCTTGCCGCTTCCGCTACAGCGTTCACCATCATCAAATGGTTCGGCGTCGCCTACCTGGTCTACCTGGCCTACAAGCAATGGCGCGCTTTGCCGATGGACATGACCGATGAGTCCGCCGTGCGTCCGATCGGCAAGCCGTTGAGCCTGGTGTTCCGAGGTTTCCTGGTCAACGTCAGCAACCCCAAGGCGCTGGTGTTCATGCTCGCTGTACTGCCGCAGTTCATCAACCCGCATGCTCCGCTGTTGCCACAATACGTGGCGATCACGGTCACCATGGTCACCGTCGACATGCTGGTGATGGCGGGTTATACCGGCTTGGCTTCGAGGGTGCTGCGCCTGTTGCGCACCCCCAAGCAACAGAAGCGTTTGAACCGGACGTTCGCGGGCTTGTTCATTGGTGCTGCCACGTTCCTGGCGACCTTGCGCCGCGCACCTGTCTGACCGATTTGCGGGGCCTTGCGCAGGCCCCTCATTTCTCTCGGTCCATCATCCCCTTGAGCAAGTCCAACGGCATCGGAAACACGATGGTCGATGTCTTGTCCCCGGCAATCGACCCCAGCGTCTGCATGTAGCGCAACTGCATGGCCCCCGGCTCCTTGCTGAGCATCTGCGCGGCCTGCATCAACTTCTCGGACGCCTGCAGTTCCCCTTCGGCGTGGATGACCTTGGCCCGGCGTTCACGCTCGGCTTCGGCCTGACGGGCAATGGCGCGGACCATCGATTCGTTGAGGTCGACGTGCTTGATCTCGACGTTGGCCACCTTGATGCCCCAGGCATCGGTTTGCGCGTCCAGCACCTGGCGAATATCCAGGTTCAACTGCTCGCGCTCGGCCAGCAGCTCGTCCAGCTCATGTTTGCCCAGCACCGCACGTAGCGTTGTCTGCGCCAGCTGGCTGGTGGCGACCAGGAAGTCTTCGACCTGGATGATCGCCTTCTGAGGGTCGAGCACGCGGAAATACAGCACCGCATTGACCTTCACTGACACGTTGTCGCGGGTGATCACATCCTGCGGCGGTACATCCAGCACCACGGTGCGCAGGTCCACCCGAACCATCTGCTGGATCACGGGGATGAGCAGGATCAGCCCTGGGCCTTTGACCTGCCAGAAGCGCCCCAGCTGGAACACCACGCCGCGCTCGTATTCGCGCAAGATACGAAACGCCGACAGCAGTAAGACGCCCAGCAGCATCAGCAGGGCGCCGAAACCCAATTGCATGAACATCGTCATTCTCCTTGCGCCGTAGGAGCAGCAGCGCTCACTTCGAGCATCACGCCATGACGCGCGGTGACCCGCACCTGCTGGCCGAGCTGCAAGGGCGTAGTGCACTGGACCTGCCATTGTTCGCCCTGGGCCATTACCGCGCCACAGAACGGATTGCCTGCCACCACCTGAGAGACACTCACCAAGCTGCCGACCAGGCCGGCATCACCGCTGACCAAGGCCCGCTTGCGAGCTTTGAGGGCCATGCCCAACACGCCACCGATCAACAATGCCGAGAGCACCGCCAGGCTCGCGATCAACGCCAGCGGAATGCCAAAGCCGGGGGCGTCGGTGTCTATCAGGATGACCGCGCCCACCACGAACGCCACGATGCCGCCAAAGCCGACCACACCAAAACTGGGCAGGAACGCCTCGGCGATCATGAATGCGATACCGAGCATGACCAGCGCGACACCGGCAAAGCTCACCGGTAGCAATTGCAGGGCATACAGCGCCAGCAACAGGCAGATGCCACCGACCACGCCGCCCACGCCGGAGCCAGGGTTCATGAACTCGAACAGCAGGCCATAGACGCCGATCATGATCAGAATCAGTGCCACGCTGGGGTTGGTGATCACGGCCAAGAGGCGCGTGCGCCAGTCCGGCAGATGCTCGGCCAGGTTGGCGTCGCGGGTCTGCAACTGGCGCGGCTGGTCAGCGGCGATCAGGGTCTTGCCGTCGAGCTGGCGCAGCAGGTCAGGCAGGTCGTTGGCCACGTGGTCGATCACCTTCTGCTTGAGCGCTTCGCTGGCCGACAGGCTTACCGCTTCGCGTACAGCCTTTTCCGCCCAGTCGGCGTTGCGCCCGCGCAGCTGCGCCAGGCCGCGGATATAAGCGGCTGCATCGTTCACCTGCTTGCGCGCAAGGGCTTGTTCATTGGTGTCGGGCTTGGCCTTGTCATCCTTTGGTGTACCTGCAGGGCCGCCAATCTGCACGGGGGTGGCGGCGCCGAGGTTGGTCCCCGGCGCCATGGCCGCCACGTGGCTGGCATACAGGATGTAGGTGCCAGCGCTGGCAGCACGGGCACCGCCTGGGGCAACGAAGGTCGCAACCGGCACGGGGCTGGCGAGGATGACCTTGATGATCTGGCGCATGGCGCTGTCCAGGCCGCCGGGTGTATCCATGCGGATCACCACCAGTTGCGCGCCTTGTTCCTTGGCATGATCCAGGCCGCGCATAACATAGTCGGCGCTGGCCGGCCCTATGGCATCGTCGATGCTCAGCACCCAGATAGCCCCGGGCGCAGCCTGGCTGCCCGGTGCAAAGCCAAGCATCAGCACCAATAACCACCAGCGCCAGCAGCGAGCGATCACCTGTCGTCACCTTGTTCGCTTCTATACCCCAAGTTTAGCCATGCCTACCCAGGCAGGGCCTAAAATTGGAGATGGGGGCGAAACCGGAGGTGCATCATGCGAATGGCCAAGACCCTGCAGCAGCGCCTGGACCAGGCCAACTGCGACTACGACATCATTCCCCATCCCCACTCGGCGACCAGCCTGGAATCGGCGCGTACGGCTGGTGTGCCGGCCGAGCGGGTTGCCAAGTCGGTCATGCTCGACGACCGCCATGGCAACTACATCATGGCGGTGCTGCCTGCCAATCGGCACCTGGACATGAGCAAGGTACGCATGTCTGGCGCCTGGCAACTGACCCGCGAAAGCGGCCTGCCGAGCTTGTTCGGTGACTGCGAGCGTGGCGCCATCCCGGCAATGGGTGACGCTTATCAGATAAAGATGCTGCTCGATTCGAGTCTTACCCGCCAGGGCGATGTCTACCTGGAGGCAGGTGACCACGATCACCTGATCCACATGAGCATGGAGCAGTACCTGAAACTGGTGCCGCAAGCCGAAGTACGCGAGCTGTGCTGATGTTCTCAAACCAATGCCGGGCTGGCGTCGTGGACGGCCCGCCCGGTACCCAGGAGGAAACATGGAAGCGCCTACCCACCACTTTTCCGAGCTGTTCAAGCAGTTGGGCTTGCCCGACGATCCTCAGAGCATCGATCAGTTCATCACCAGCCATTCACCGCTGAAAAACGAGATCAAGCTGGTGGATGCGCCGTTCTGGAGCGACTCCCAGCGCGCTTTTCTCAAGGAGAGCATCATTGAAGATTCCGATTGGGCAGTGCCCTTCGATCAACTCAACGAAGCGTTGCGCCGCCCCCGCAAATAAAGCGCCGAGCGGCACCTGACGAGTGATCGGCCGTTGCTATGCTCAGGAAAACAATAAGGGGATATGCGCGATGAAAGATCCCTACGCACCAGGTTTCTGGTGCACCGTGACCATCCTGGGCACCCTGACGGCCGGTTACTTCTACGGTATCCGCCATACACACCAGATGAGCCAGGCTGTGCAGTTTCTGTACGCTGCGGCGGCAGTCGCGGCGGCGGTCGCGCTGCTGGGCCTGACGTGGATCGCCTGGCAGCAACTGCACCTGAACAAGCGCGAGGTGATTCAGGGGCGAACATTGCTGACCATCTGGAACACCAAGGTAGCGCTACGCCGGGTAGAGACGGTTTTCGACCGGTATTTCTGGGGCAGCTATTGGCACTCGGGGCGCACCTTCGAGGAAGTGATGGGCGAGCTCAAGGGCACACCCCTGGAGCAAAGCCTGGATGCGCTCAAGCGCCAGTGCCGGGTGCTGGACCGCGAGATCCACGACCATCAGCATCACTGGCTGGCCAACGCCCGCGATCTCTCCAGTGTGGCCACGGCCATGGCACGCGAACGTTACCAGCTCGACCTGTGCGAGCCCTCGAGCAGTGGCCAGGGCAACACCGCAGTGCTCAATCGTGACCTTGAAGTGCTGGTTTACACCTGGTCGGCGCGCCTGCGCAGCTTCGACCATCAGTTGGACGAACTGGAGCGCGCTTACCATTGAGGGTGGTCATTCGCCGCGGATGTACTGCTCCAGCTGCAGGATCAGGCTGGCCTGTTCGGCGATGGTTTCCTTGACCAGGTCGCCGATCGACAGCAGCCCGAGCAGCTCGCCATTGCTGACCACTGGCAGGTGGCGCAGGTGGCGGTTGGTCATCAGGTTCATGCAGTACTCAAGATTCTGCTTGGGCTCCACCGTGACCACAGGAGCACTCATGATTTCCCGCACTGGCGTGGCCGCCGAAGAGCGCCCCTTGAGCACGAGCTTACGGGCATAGTCACGCTCGCTGACGATTCCCACTACCTGGTTGTTCTCCACCACCGGCAGCGCACCGACGTTTTTCTCCGCCAGCATTTTCAGGGCGTCGAGCACCGAGTCATCAGGGCCGATGGTGTAGACGGTCTGGTGCTGGGACTTGGTCTTGAGGATTTGTTCGACGTTCTTCATACAGGCCTCTGCGGGTGGAAAAAACGAGCTCTTGGAGTAACTAAAGCATCCGGCACGGTGGCCTGCACGGCAATGCAGGAAACGGCATCGAGTCGATTGAAAAACGTCATGGCTGAAGTCGGTGCGTGGTGAGGCAGTGGTCAGGCTTGAGGCCGCAGGTGGGATGTCGAATCGGATGGGGCAATATTCACGATAATCTGTGACAATGCATGTCAAGTTGCCATCACTCAGTCCTCTTTCGGCAAGGAGCCGCAATGCACCGTGTGTTTCGCCTTACAGCGCTAAGCTGTGCCTTCATCACCGCTGCCGGGTGCAGCACTCAGCAGATGGACACTATTTCTAAGAAAGTCAAAGACATTGGCAGGGACTACGGCATGCCGGTGCTCTGTGGTGTCGGTGTGGTGGCCGGTGGAGCTGCCGGTTACGCCCTCAAAGGCAAGGACGGCATCTTGCCGGGTGCTGCCGTAGGCGGCGCGGTGGGTTGCGTCGTGGGTTATGTCTGGCAGTCCCGACTGCAGGAGCTGGATCGCATCGCCAAGGAAGAAAACCTGAAGATCACCACCGAGAAGCTGACCGTGGCCTCGGCCGCCGTGGTAACCGCTGTGCCCGAGCAGGCAGGGTTGGTGACCCAGATCGAAGACAGCGGCATGTTCGCCACCGGCTCTGACCAGTTGACCCCAAGCGGCCAGCGCGCCGTGGCCAAGCTGGCCCAGATGTATGCCAAGCCTGCCGCCACCGATAAGCAGGCCGCCGCCAAGGAGTCGCAGGATCGTCGCCTGCTGATCGTCGGCCACAGTGATGCTGTGGGTAACGCCGAGTTCAACCAGAAGCTGTCTGAGCGCCGCGCCAAGACCGTGGGCAAGGTCATGCTGCAGGCGGGCATTCCCGCCAATGCGATCTACTACCAGGGGGCCGGAGCCTCGCGACCGATTGCCGACAACAGTGACCCGCTGTTGCGTGGCCAGAACCGCCGAGTGGAAATCGTCGAGCTGGCCAACGAACAGGCCCTGGTGATGCGGGCCCAGGCAGAGGCGAGCAACACGCGCTACCTGCACTATGGCACCTCGACCGCAGCCAAACCCAAGGCTGCCGGCAGCGCTCGGGCCAGTAGCACGCCGGCACAGGCCAAGCCGACCGGGCGGGAGACCGCAATGCCCGGTACGGGCGTCGCCAGCACCCCTGGCCGCACCAACCCCACGAAAGCCGCTGCCCGGCCGCAAGTCGATTTCGCTGGCACGCCGGTGGCCAGCTACAACTGGACCATGGCCCAGAGCATCAAGCCCAAACAGAGCGGTTTCACCTTGATCAGCAGCGCTTATGCCGCGCAGATGCCGATGTCGAGCTGTGAGGCCGACAGGCCGCGCAACGCTGGCGAGGTCCTGAGCATGGTCAACGACCAGCCGCTGCAGCGGCGCGCTACCAAAGACTACCTGCCCGGTTATAACAACCGCGTCTGGGCCAATCTGGTCAATGGGCACCTGGTGACGGTGTCGCCGGTATCGATCCTGCGCGAGAACGCCAAGGTCGATCGCCAGCCGATCCTTCAGCTGGTCGAAGATTACAAGCTGCCCACGCAGCACAAGCCACGCACGATGAAAGCCGTGGCCAACACCTATGAAGGCGAAAGCGAAGTGCTGTACCGGGTCTTCGCCAGTGATGCCCAGGCATCGATTTCCTGCATGGATATCGTGTTCAGCAAGGGCAATGCCCAGGCCAGTCAAGGTGCCTTGTTCTATGCCGCCGGCGGTGATGCTTTCGTCGCTGCTTACAAGCCGATCCCGGCCACCAAATAACCCAGTCAAGGACGTCCTGAATGGAAGACTTTTCGCTAGCTGCACTCAAATCATTGATTCTCGCCAATCAGTTGTTCACCGCCGGCCTCCTTTCGCTGCTGGTTACTGCGCTGATCGTGCGTAAATACTGGGAGGAGGTGTCCTACTTTCTCATCCGTGTCTGGCACAGCCTCCCCCTGATCGGTACGGTGGCCCGGCTGTCGCGCAAGCGTTCCTCGGTCGACAGCGATGGCTGGATCAACCACGAAGTGACCTTGTCCAAGCCGTACTACGGCCAGTACAAGAAGTACATGAAGGGCGTCAACGCCTACAATGCCTCCCTTGACTACCTCGCCAAGGCCGGTGAGGCCGGGCGCTCGCCGCGCCCGGGTTGGGTGCTGGTGCTGGTGCTGATGCTGGTGCTGATCGAGGCCATGGGTTTTGCCTACGTCCTGGCGGGCTGGATGAACATGGATGCTTCTACCAATGACCGCCATTGGCTGACCGCCGGCACTGCGATCCTGCTCGCCGTCGCCTCGGCGTTCTTCGCCGAAGCCGCCGGCCATACGTTGCACCACAACAGCCTGATCGCCCGTGCACGCCACTGGTGGCAAGGTGAAGAGCCTACCAAGCGCTCGCGTTCGCTGAAGGCTGGCAAGGCGATCAACCTGGAAGACTCTTTCTCCGACGCGGACAAGCCGGACTACGAGCAACTGCTGGTACGGGTGAAGGACGTCAATTCCAACGTCTCGCGCAAGTTCGTCTGGCTGGTGGTCTGTGGTGTGTTCGTGGCGGCCATGGCCGTGGGGGCATTCGTCGTGCGCTCGGCGACCCTGGACAGCATCGAGACCGAGATGGTCAACGGTATGCGCGCAGAGTCCGCAGCGCAAAGCTCCAGTGCAGGTTCCCCGTTTGACCTGCCAGCAGAATCCCAGGCCATCAACGATGAGGCCGACAACGCCACCATCGATGACAAGATGCAAGCGATACGCCAGGCCAGCCTGACCACCTACATCATGCTGTCACTGATCTACATCGCTATTCAGGGCATCAGCATCTGGCTGGCCAGCCGTTACTACTTTGCCGGCACCCACTCGCCAACCGCCTGGCGCCTGACCCACGAGTACGCCACCGCCGAGGAAATGCTCGACGCGATGGATCAGAAGCGTCATGCCATTGCCAGCCACGCCGACGACAAGCTGCGCCGCCTGCAGACCTCGCTGTCTGGCCGCGACCACACCGACGCCGCTGTGCTGCACGCGCTGGAAGGTGAGAACACCGCACATCGCAACTTCCTCGCCTACGTCGAGTACAAGGCCGGCAAGGTCGCGCCCCAGGCAGTCAAGCCAAAACCTAGCGTTGAAGCCGCTGCGCCAGCGCCTGCCGCGCAACCTGTAGCCCCCGCCCCGGTTGCGCAGCAGGCTGCTGTATTCGAGCCTGTCGCAGTGCCCTTGGCCGAGCCTGCCGCCCCTGCCGAAATCAAGGCTTCGGACTTCCACGACATGACTGGCCTGCCTGAAGAGAACCTGGCTGCCGCCAGCCGTGCGCTGAATGTCAGCGAGGCACAACTGCGTGACATCCGCGAGCAACAGCAGGCGCTCAAGGCGCTTGGCCTGTTCCCTGCGAAAAAGGAGGGCATGCTGTCATGAGGCTTGCCAAGGCCCTAATCCTTGCGCTGGCGTTGCCTTGCGCAGCACTGGCTGCTGAGCGCAATGACCTGCAGAGCTGCTACACGCGCAATGGTCTGGCTGACATCAAGCCTGCAGCGTCCGGGCGCGAGCTGGTGGTGATCATCGATCAGACCATCCCGATGCCTGAAGACCTGCAGCGCAGCAGCTGGGGCCAGATCGACCGGTTCGTTCAGCCGGGCGATCGCGTCAGGCTCTATACATTCTCAGCGTTCTTGCCGGGGGAGTATCAGCGCCTGGTGTACGCCGGTGAGCTGGACATGCCGTTGCAGGGCGAGGTTCGCGACGACGTCAACATGCGCAAGCTGAGGGGCCTGGATCAGTGCCTGGCGACCCAGAAGAAAGCGTTCCAGGCCGGCTTCGGCGGGCTGTTCGTCAAAGGGCTGCGTGACGCTCGCCAGGATATCCCCAAGAGCGAAATCATGAACACCTTGCGCCGGGTTGGTGAGGACATGAGCAAAGAGCAGGGTGTCCAGGAGCGGGTGGTGTATCTGATTTCGGACATGCTCGAGCATTCGGACTACACCAGCTTCTATGCGGCAAACCAGATCAAGCAGCTCAATGTCAGTAATGAACTCAAGCTGGCACAGAGCAAAGGGCTGTATGCGGACCTGCAGGGTGCCAGGGTGTATGTTTCCGGTGCAGGCCTGGTTACCGATGCGGTGAAGCATGCCTACCGATCGGGCAAGACCATGGATGCGTTGAACGATTTCTGGGCGCAATACCTGAATGCGTCCAACGCGACCCTGGAAGGTTTCGGCACGCCGAGCCTGAGTACTGATCTTCGCTAAGCAGGGAGGGGCTGCAAACCAGCCCCGGTCCGCCAACGAAAAAGCCCCGGGCGCAGGCCCAGGGCTTTTGTATATGGCGCACTCGGCGGGATTCGAACCCACGACCCCTGCCTTCGGAGGGCAGTACTCTATCCAGCTGAGCTACGAGTGCAACGCGCACGCATGATACCCATCTGATTCGATTGCGTCCATCGCCTTGATCTTTGTCCATTTTTCCTGATCCAGGCGCACTTGCGCGACGCACACCAGATTGCGCAATTTTTGCGCAATCACCTCGGCCCGATGCCTGCTCAGCCCGCCGATACCTATTTCGATGTCCAGCAAGTCATCTTGCTGGCTGACTTGCACGCTGTGCGGCGTCAGAAACTGCAGGGCGAACAGGTTGAGTACCCGGCACAGGGTATCCGGCTCGGCTTCGGCTTGCAGGCGATAGCACACGTTGCTGTGGCTACTGCTGGCGGCCCAGACATCGGTTCGGGGCAGGGGGCGTTCGAATGGGTTCATGCTGGTCTCCGCAAAGGTGGGAGAAATTCTGGCAGGTTGATGCCGGCTTTTTTTCGCTATTATTTGATGAATCAGCCGTTCAGGCGAATTGGTTGATTCGAAAAATATAAGCTTGGGGAATTTTTAATGCAAAGCGATCTGGATGCGTATGACCGGCGGATTCTCGAGCTTCTTCAGGAGGATGCGTCACTGTCCAGCGCGCAGATTGCCGAGCGCGTAGGGCTGTCGCAGTCGCCGTGCTGGCGCCGTATTCAGCGGCTCAAGGAAGAGGGGGTCATCCGGGGGCAGGTCACCCTGCTCGATCGCAAGAAGGTCGGCCTGAACACGCAGATCTTTGCCGAGGTGAAACTGAACGCCCATGGTCGCTCCAACTTCACCGAGTTCACCGAGGCGATCCGGGGCTTTCCAGAGGTGCTGGAGTGTTATGTGCTGATGGGGTCAGTAGACTTCCTGTTGCGTATCGTCACGCAGGATATCGAGGCTTACGAGCGGTTCTTCTTCGAAAAGCTGTCGAACGTACCGGGGATTCAGGAGGTGAATTCCATTGTGGCGCTGTCGGAGATCAAGTCCACCACCAGCCTGCCGCTGATGCGCTGATGCTGTCGCCGGCAAGCCGGCCCCCACTGGGTTTGCGCTGAGCTTGAGAGCCGCGGGGTAACCTGTGGGGGCCGGCTTGCCGGCGATGATGCACAAGGGGATGTCAGGCCTTGAGCAGATGTTTCCAGCCACGGCTCTGATCAATCGCACGGGCTTGTTCCACGCGGGCCTCCAGCAGCTCGCCAGGCTCTTCGGCCAGTGGCAGTTCAGCCAGCTCATGCAGCTTTTTCAGATCGCCATACAAGCGGTCCATCTGCGGCGCCTCGAGTACCTGGCGCGCATGGTGCAGCCAGGCCAGCAACTGTTCGATGCGCGGCAGTTGTTCTGCCAGGTCTTCCGGGCGTTGAGTGTAAAGCGGTAGCTTCAGCGCACGGCCTTCTTCGCCCAGCAGGTGTGCCACCCAGCTGGCCAGTTGCGCCTTGCCCTGGCGTTCGCCACGGCCCTTGCGCTCTGCGGTCCAGGCGCGGGCCAGCAGCCAACGTGATGTTTCCAGGGAGAATTGGCCCCAGCGCACGTCCTCGAGCTCTTCGAGGAACTGCTCTGGCGCGGCGCGACGGATGTCTTCGTCGTCATTGCCGGCCTGTACCAGCGGGCGCCAGTCTTCCAGCAGCGCGTCCAGGCTGGCGCGCAGGTCACGCGTGCTGGCACGCGGCGCGGCCTGGCCAAGGCTTGCGACCAGTGCACGCAGTTCTGCCAGGCACTGCACCCAGTCCTGCAGCAGGCGCCAGTGGCCATTGTGGCGATATTGCTCGGCCAGGCGCTGGCTGCTGCCCAGCAGTTGCCAGGCGAGGGCAGCGAAGGCATCGTCGACCGGCATTTCGGCGTCCAGTTCGGTGCTTGGCAGGCCCAGCTCATAGCTGTCCGGCTCCAGCAGTCGGTAGCCGCGCTCGGCCTTGCTGATGTCGCACGGCATCAGGGGCAGGCTGGCGGCCAGCTCGGCGGCCAGCTCCAGCAGTGCCTCGGGGGCACCTTCGCGCAGTTCCAGCTCCAGCTCGCAGATCTCTTCCTTGCGCTTGCCGGCAATCACGAAGCCCTGGTCCAGCGCTGCCTCGATCACTACTTTGCTCTTGCCGCGGCCCCAGGCGATCTCAGCGAATTCGCGGGTGAAGTCGGTGGTGAACAGCGGTTTGATGGATTTTTTGTCAAGTTCGGCCAGTTGCTCAGGCCAGCAGGTGGCGTCGAGCTTTTTCAGGTCGAGTTTGACTTTGTCCAGGTGCCACTCGTATTCGTTGCGTTCGGACAGGCCGGCGACGCTTTGGCCACGGCACTTCAAGGTCTGGATGATCACCTCGCCGTCGCGGCGCAGGCGCAGCGCCACTCGGGCAGCAGAAAGGTCGCGCTCAGGGGTGTCGAAGTACTGGTTGAGCAGCTCGCGGGTCTGCCAGCCGGACTTGTTGCGCTTTTTCAGCAGAGGGTGCTCGCGCAGTGCGGCCAGGGTGTCGCGGCTGGCGCGGAGCTTGAGTTCGGTTTCTTTGTGCATCGCAGGCTCGAAGAGGGGCGTGATTGCCGTGCAGTCTACAGCAGTGTGCCGGCAACGGTTTATTCCTTACGGCGGATGGCCCTATGATGGGCAATGCTTCCGAGGAGTTCGCGCATGCCGTTGCCCACGCTGAAAGACCAGTTTGCCGCTTTGATCGCCGCGCCCTCGGTCAGCTGCACCCAACCTGCCCTGGACCAGTCCAACCGCCAGGTCATCGACCTGCTGGCAGGCTGGTTGGGCGACCTGGGGTTCAGTTGCGACATCCAGCAGGTCAGCCCAGGCAAGTTCAACCTGTTGGCCAGCCGTGGCACTGGCCCGGGCGGGCTTGTGCTGGCTGGCCACAGCGACACCGTGCCGTATGACGAGCAGTTGTGGACGAGCGACCCACTCAAGCTGACCGAGGCCGATGGCCGCTGGGTGGGCCTGGGCAGCTGCGACATGAAGGGTTTTTTCGCCTTGATCATCGAAGCGGTGATTCCGTTGCTGGAGCATGACTTCAAGCAGCCGCTGCTGATCCTCGCCACCTGCGACGAAGAAAGCTCGATGTCCGGTGCCCGCGCCCTGGCCGAAGCGGGTCAGCCGCTTGGCCGTGCGGCGGTCATCGGTGAGCCGACCGGCTTGCGCCCGGTCCGCATGCACAAGGGTATCCTCATGGACCGCATCGACATTCTCGGGCGCAGCGGCCATTCCTCTGACCCAAGCCTTGGCCGCAGCGCGCTGGAAGCCATGCACGCGGTGATGGGTGAGCTGATGGGCCTGCGCCGGCAATGGCAGGACACCTACCGCAACCCGCAATTCACCGTGCCCACGCCGACCATGAACTTTGGCTGCATCCACGGTGGCGACAACCCCAACCGTATCTGCGGCCAGTGTGCCCTGGAGTTCGACCTGCGCCCACTGCCAGGCATGGATGTAGAGCAGTTGCGTGCGGCCATCCGTGAGAAGCTTCGGCCGGTGGCCGAGCGCCATGAGGTGCGTATCGACTACGCGCCGCTGTTCCCCGAGGTGCCACCGTTCGAACAGGCGGCCGATGCCGAACTGGTGCAGGTGGCCGAGCGCTTGACCGGCCATCGCGCCGAAGCGGTGGCGTTCGGTACCGAAGCGCCTTATCTTCAGCAACTGGGTTGCCAGACCATCGTTCTTGGCCCTGGCGACATTGCCTGTGCCCACCAGCCGGGCGAATACCTGGAAATGTCACGAATCGAGCCTACCGTGCGTCTATTGCGTGACCTGATCCGGCACTATTGCCTGAATTAAACGTCCACCCTGCTGATTCGTCTTTGCCTAGAGGAGACCGCGCGTGACCGCAAGCCTGTTCCGACGATGATCCTGAACGCCGTGTGATCCAACGTTCTCCGTCCACTTTATCCACAGGCCCTGTCATGCCCGATTACGTCAACTGGCTGCGTCATGCCTCCCCGTACATCAATGCTCATCGCGACTGCACCTTTGTGGTCATGCTCCCCGGCGATGGGGTGGAACACCCGAATTTCGGCAATATCGTCCATGACCTGGTGTTGCTGCACAGCCTGGGCGTGCGCCTGGTGCTGGTGCATGGTTCGCGCCCGCAGATCGAGAGCCGGCTGGCCGCCCGTGGCCTGACCCCGCACTATCACCACGGCCTGCGCATCACCGATGCCGCAACCCTGGACTGCGTGATCGACGCCGTGGGTGCCTTGCGCCTGGCCATCGAAGCGCGCCTGTCGATGGACATCGCCGCCTCGCCGATGCAGGGCTCACGCCTGCGCGTGGCCTGCGGCAACCTGGTGACTGCCCGCCCTATCGGCGTGCTCGAAGGGGTGGACTACCACCACACCGGTGAAGTACGGCGCATCGACCGCAAAGGCATCAGCCGCCTGCTTGACGAGCGCTCGATTGTGCTGCTTTCGCCGCTGGGCTATTCGCCGACCGGTGAGATCTTCAACCTGGCCTGCGAAGACGTGGCCACCCGCGCCGCCATCGAATTGGGTGCCGACAAGCTGTTGCTGTTCGGCGCCGAACCCGGGCTGCTGGATGAGAGCGGCAAGCTGGTGCGTGAGTTGCGCCCGCAGCAGGTTGCACCACACCTGGCGCGGCTGGGCAGTGATTACCAAGGCGAGTTGCTCGATGCCGCCGCCGAGGCCTGCAAGGGCGGCGTGGCGCGTAGCCACATCGTCAGCTATGCCGAGGACGGCGCACTGCTCACCGAGCTGTTCACCCGCGGCGGTGGCGGCACGCTGGTGTCGCAGGAGCAGTTCGAAGTGGTGCGCGAGGCGACCATCGAGGATGTGGGTGGTTTGCTGGAGCTGATCAGCCCGCTGGAAGAGCAGGGCATTCTGGTGCGACGCTCACGTGAAGTGCTGGAGCGTGAGATCGAGCAGTTCAGCGTGGTCGAGCGCGAGGGCATGATCATCGCGTGCGCGGCGCTGTATCCGATTGCCGATTCCCAGGCTGGTGAGCTGGCGTGCCTGGCAGTGAACCCGGAGTACCGCCATGGCGGGCGCGGTGATGAGCTGCTGGAGCGGATCGAGAGCCGGGCGCGGGCGTTGGGGTTGAATACCCTGTTCGTGCTTACCACCCGGACCGCGCACTGGTTCCGCGAGCGAGGCTTTGCCCCCAGTGGGGTAGAGCGGCTACCGTCGGCGCGAGCATCGCTGTACAACTACCAGCGCAATTCGAAAATTTTCGAAAAGTCTCTGTAAGCCAGGGAATCGAGTGCCCTGCCAACCCATGAAAAACGCCGCCCCAGAGGGCGGCGTTTTCATTTACACGGTATGCAGGTACCAGTTGTACTCGAGGTCGGAGATCGAATGCTCGAACTCCTCCAGCTCGCTCTCCTTGCACGCGACGAAGATGTCGATGTACTTCGGATCGATGTACTTGTTCAGGATCTCGCTGTCGTCCAGCTCGCGCAGGGCATCGCGCAGGTTGTTCGGCAGGCTCTGCTCCAGCTGCTCGTACGAGTTGCCTTCGATCGGCTCACCCGGCTCGACCTTGTTGGTCAGGCCATGGTGCACACCAGCCAGTACGGCGGCCATCATCAGGTACGGGTTGGCGTCGGCGCCGGCCACGCGGTGTTCCAAGCGTACGGCGTCGGGCGAACCGGTCGGCACGCGCAGGGCCACGGTACGGTTGTCCAGGCCCCAGCTCGGCGCGTTCGGCACGTAGAACTGGGCGCCAAAGCGACGGTACGAGTTGACGTTCGGGCAAAGGAACGCCATCGACGCAGGCAGGGTCTCGAGCACACCGCCGACAGCATGACGTAGCGCGGCGTTCTGCTCGGGATCCTCGCTGGTGAAGATGTTGTTGCCATCCTTGTCCAGCACGGAAATGTGTACATGCAGGCCGTTGCCTGCCTGGCCCGGGTAGGGCTTGGCCATGAACGTGGTGTCCATTTCATGGTCGTAGGCGATGTTCTTGATCAGGCGCTTGAGCAGCACTGCATAATCACAGGCCTTGAGCGGGTCGGGGACGTGGTGCAGGTTGACTTCGAACTGTGCCGGGGCGCTTTCCTTGACGATGGCGTCGGCCGGAATGCCTTGTTCCTTGGCGCCTTCGAGGATGTCCTGCAGGCAATCGGCGTATTCGTCGAGGTCGTCGATCAGGTATACCTGGGTCGACTGCGGGCGCTTGCCCGAGATCGGCGAGCGTGGTGGCTGTGGGCGGCCGTTCACGTTCTCCTGGTCGATCAGGTAGAACTCCAGTTCGAACGCGGCGCAGATGGTCAGGCCCAGGTCGTCGAACTTGCTCACCACCTGACGCAACACTTCACGAGGGTCGGCGAAGAACGGCTCGCCTTCAAGCTCGTGCATGGTCATCAGCAACTGGGCGGTCGGGCGTTTCTGCCACGGCTCGTTGCAGAGCGTGTCCGGGATCGGATAGCAGATGCGGTCAGCATCGCCGATGTCCAGGCCAAGCCCGGTGCTTTCGACGGTGGACCCGTTGATATCGAGGGCGAAGAGGGAGGCCGGCAGGTTGATGCCTTTCTCGTAAACCTTGTGGAGGCTGGTGCGCTCTATGCGCTTACCGCGCACCACACCATTCATATCTGCAATCAGAAGGTCAACGTAGAGAACCTCAGGATGTTCCTTAAGGAACGCGTTCGCTTCGTTAAGCTGAACGGCACGCGGGGGTACCGACATGATGCAACACCTTTGTTGTTAAAAATATCAATCAAGGGGGGCTTGCAGGACCAGTCAATCGAAAAGCCTTACTGATGTCAAGCCAACCCCATGATGCCCTGAAATGGCACATCGACGGCAGATTTGCTGCATATCGGGGCGTGCCATTATCCGCTATTTCCCTGACAAAGGGCTATCTCCGACAAGCCGTGTTTTATTTTTTACGGAGGTGTTGTGTAAAAAAATGAACAAGGCTAAGCTCGGTCTCAACCCAAAACACAATAATACGAGGGTCACATGGTCCGCTTGTCGCGACCTGAAAGCGCTGCCTGTGCAGTGCGCTCGGGTATCCCTGCCGTTGCGGCACGCATCAATTGCGCGGTGGTCGCACTGGCCGCAATAATTGACGCTTTGCGCTTCTGGACTACCCCTCGTAGCGCCGTTTCGCTTCCTTTCTTGTATTCCTGCCCTTCGAACTCATTACGGACACGCTTGTTTCCAGTGTATCCACTGTGCTCCTGCGTGGGGGTTTTTGCTTTAGCAACCCACTCCATCCAGAATCAATGCGCGGACCACATTACCTCCTGAGGTATCTATGAGTAACAACCTCGACCAGCTCACCGATTGGTTGAAAGAGCACAAGATCACCGAAGTCGAATGCCTGATCAGTGACCTGACTGGCATCACCCGCGGCAAGATCTCGCCGACCAACAAGTTCATCGCCGAGAAAGGCATGCGCCTGCCCGAGAGCGTGTTGCTGCAGACCGTGACCGGCGATTACGTCGATGACGACATCTATTACGAACTGCTCGACCCGGCCGACATCGACATGATCTGCCGGCCCGATGAGAACGCTGTGTTCCTCGTGCCGTGGGCCATCGAGCCTACCGCCCAGGTCATTCACGACACCTACGACAAGAAGGGCAACCCGGTCGAGCTGTCGCCGCGCAACGTACTGAAGAAAGTCCTGCAGCTTTACGCCGACAAGGGCTGGCAACCGATCGTCGCGCCAGAGATGGAGTTCTACCTGACCAAGCGCAGCGAGGACCCGGACTTCCCGCTGCAGCCGCCGGTAGGTCGTTCAGGCCGCCCGGAAACCGGCCGCCAGTCGTTCTCCATCGAAGCGGCCAACGAATTCGACCCGCTGTTCGAGGACGTCTACGACTGGTGCGAGCTGCAGCAACTGGACCTCGACACCCTGATTCACGAAGACGGCACGGCGCAGATGGAAATCAACTTCCGTCACGGCAACGCCCTGCACCTGGCCGACCAGATCCTGGTGTTCAAGCGCACCATGCGCGAAGCGGCGCTCAAGCACAATGTGGCCGCCACCTTCATGGCCAAGCCCATGACCGGCGAGCCGGGCAGCGCCATGCACCTGCACCAGAGCGTGGTCGATTCGGTCACCGGCAAGAACATCTTCAGCAATGAAGACGGCAGCATGAGCGAGCTGTTCCTGCACCACATCGGTGGCCTGCAGAAGTTCATCCCCGAGGCGCTGCCGCTGTTTGCCCCGAACGTCAACTCGTTCCGCCGCTTCCTGCCAGACACTTCGGCCCCGGTAAACGTCGAGTGGGGCGAGGAAAACCGCACCGTCGGCCTGCGCGTACCGGATGCCGGCCCACAGAACCGTCGCGTCGAGAACCGCCTGCCAGGCGCCGATGCCAACCCTTACCTGGCCATCGCTGCGAGCTTGCTGTGCGGCTACATCGGTATGGTCGAAGGTATTGCCGCCAGCGCGCCGGTGCAGGGGCGCGGCTACGAGCGGCGCAACCTGCGCCTGCCGCTGACCATCGAGGACGCCTTGGAACGCATGGAAGTCAGCCGCGCGCTGACCCAGTACCTGGGCAAGAAATTCATCACCGGCTACGTTGCCACCAAGCGCGCCGAGCATGAGAACTTCAAGCGCGTCATCAGCTCTTGGGAGCGTGAGTTCCTGCTGTTTGCTGTGTGATCAACCCCTGAGGCCGCCCGCCGGCGGCCTGTGGACCCTGGAGAAGCACATGAGCGTCAAAAACCCGCAAACCCGTGACTGGCAAACCCTGAGCGGCGAGCACCACCTTGCACCTTTCAGTGACTACAAGCAGCTGAAGGAAAAGGGGCCGCGCATTATCACCAAGGCGCAGGGTGTGCATTTGTGGGACAGCGAGGGGCACAAGATCCTCGACGGTATGGCCGGCCTGTGGTGCGTCGCGGTGGGTTATGGCCGTGAAGAGCTGGTGCAGGCTGCCGAAAAGCAGATGCGCGAACTGCCGTACTACAACCTGTTCTTCCAGACGGCCCACCCGCCTGCGCTGGAGCTGGCCAAGGCCATCACCGACGTGGCGCCCGAGGGCATGACCCATGTGTTCTTCACAGGCTCCGGCTCCGAAGGCAATGACACCGTGCTGCGCATGGTCCGCCACTACTGGGCGCTCAAGGGCAAGCCGCAGAAGCAGACCATCATCGGCCGCATCAACGGCTACCACGGCTCGACCGTCGCCGGTGCAAGCCTGGGCGGCATGAGCGGCATGCACGAACAGGGCGGCCTGCCGATCCCGGGCATCGTGCATATCCCGCAACCGTACTGGTTCGGTGAAGGCGGCGACATGAGCCCGGACGACTTCGGGGTGTGGGCGGCCGAGCAGCTGGAGAAAAAGATTCTGGAAGTGGGCGAGGACAACGTCGCAGCTTTCATCGCCGAGCCGATCCAGGGCGCCGGCGGCGTGATCATCCCGCCAGAAACCTACTGGCCGAAGGTCAAGGAGATCCTCGCCAGGTACGACATCCTGTTCGTCGCTGACGAAGTGATCTGCGGTTTTGGCCGTACCGGCGAGTGGTTCGGCTCCGACTACTACGACCTCAAGCCCGACCTGATGACCATCGCCAAAGGCCTTACTTCCGGTTACATCCCCATGGGCGGTGTGATCGTGCGTGACAAGGTGGCCAAGGTGCTCAGCGAAGGCGGAGACTTCAACCACGGTTTCACCTATTCCGGCCACCCGGTGGCGGCTGCGGTAGGCCTGGAAAACCTGCGCATCCTGCGCGACGAGAAGATCGTCGAGAAGGTCCGTACGCAAGTGGCACCCTACTTGCAGAAACGTCTGCGTGAGCTGCAGGACCACCCGCTGGTGGGCGAGGTACGCGGCCTGGGCCTGCTCGGCGCGATCGAGCTGGTCAAGGACAAGGCCTCCCGCAGCCGTTACGAAGGCAAGGGTGTGGGCATGGTCTGCCGCAATTTCTGCTTCGACAACGGCCTGATCATGCGTGCGGTGGGTGACACCATGATCATCGCTCCACCCTTGGTGATCAGCCATGCAGAGGTGGACGAGCTGGTGGAAAAGGCGCGCAAGTGCCTGGACCTGACCCTCGAAGCGATCCGTTGAGCGCCTGCTAGGCTAGCGATGTGACATTAAGTCGTTACAAGGGGATGGTTTCCTTGAAACAGCGCCTTGTAACTTGCCAGACTAGCGGCTGTTTCAGTCGCCCGGCGCTCTGCACGGTAGGTTCTGGCTGCTGAACAGATGGCTAAATAAAAAATTCTGGAGCATGACGCATGAAGAAAATGGGCAAGACGTTGCTGGCCGCCGCCCTGATGGGTGCCATGGCCACCGCTGTACAGGCTGAAGACAAGGTGCTGAACGTCTACAACTGGTCGGACTACATCGCTCCGGACACCATCGCGAAGTTCGAAAAACAGACAGGCATCAAGGTCAAGTACGACGTCTTCGACAGCAACGAAACCCTGGAAGCCAAGCTGCTGGCGGGCAAGTCCGGCTATGACGTGGTCGTACCGTCCAACAACTTCCTGGCCAAGCAGATCAAGGCGGGGGTCTACGAAGAGCTCGACCGCTCCAAACTGCCGAACTGGAAGAACCTCGACGAAGACCTGCTCAAGGCCGTCGGTGACGCCAGCGACAAAGGCAACAAGCACGCTTTCCCTTACATGTGGGGCTCGATCGGCATCGGCTACAACCCGGAGAAGGTCAAGGCCGCGCTGGGCGTCGACAAGATCGATTCGTGGGACGTCGTGTTCAAGCCTGAGAACATCGAGAAACTCAAGAGCTGTGGCGTGAGCTTCCTCGACGCCCCGACCGAAATGCTGCCAGCCGCGCTGCACTATCTGGGGCTGCCAAGCGACAGCACCAAGAAAGAAGACCTGAAGAAGGCCGAGGACCTGTTCCTGAAGATTCGTCCTTCGATCACCTACTTCCACTCGTCCAAATACATCGGCGACATGGCCAACGGCAACATCTGCGTGGCCGTCGGGTACTCGGGTGACCTAGAGCAATCCAAAGCCCGCGCACATGAAGCCGGTGACAAGGTCAAGGTCGACTACATCATCCCGAAAGAAGGCGCCGGCACCTTCTACGACATGGTCGCCATCCCCAAGGATGCCGAGCACAAGGACGCCGCCTACAAGTTCATGGACTTCCTGATGCAGCCGGAAATCATGGCCGAGATCACCAACGCCGTACGCTTCCCGAACGGTAACGCGGCTGCGACCCCGTTGGTGGACAAGGACATCACCAGCGACCCGAGCATCTATCCACCTGCCGACGTGAAAAAGCACCTGTACGCGATCGCCGCGCCAGAAGCTGCTGCCCAGCGTCTGATCACCCGCAGCTGGACCAGGATCAAGTCGGGTAAGTAAGCCCGATGCAAGACCTCTGGGCCGGGGTTTTCCGGCCCAGAGCCGGTGAATGGCAATTGATGATTGCGGCATCGTGGCTGCGAGGGTAAGTTGCGCGCCGGTTTTGCGTGCGCGGCAGCGCTGCGCCGTTACCAAGGCACTGATTGTGAGGACCACCCACTTGTCTATTTCTGTATTACGCAAAGCCTTGATGGCTGGAGCGGGCCTGACGCTGGCATGCAGCGTCCAAGCGGCGCCTACGGTGCACTTCTACAACTGGTCCGACTACATTGGCCCGACCACGCTCGAAGACTTCGAGAAAGCCACGGGTATTAAACCTGTGCAGGACGTGTTCGACTCCAACGAAACCCTGGAAGGCAAGCTGCTGGCCGGCAACACCGGTTATGACGTGGTAGTGCCGTCCAACCATTTCCTCGGCAAGCAGATCAAGGCGGGCGCGTTCCAGAAGCTCGACAAGAACCTGCTGCCCAATTATTCCAACCTGGACCCGGCGTTGATGAAGCGCCTGGAAAAGAACGACCCAGGCAACCAGTACGCCGTGCCTTACCTGTGGGGCACCAATGGCATCGGCTACAACGTCGACAAGGTCAAGGCGGCACTGGGCGTGGACACCATCGATTCCTGGGCCGTGCTGTTCGAGCCCGAGAACATGAAGAAGCTCTCCCAATGCGGCGTGGCGTTCCTGGATTCGGCGGATGAAATGCTGCCGGCGGTGCTCAACTACATGGGGCTGGACCCCAACAGCACCAACCCCAAGGACTACGAGAAGGCCGAGCAGAAGCTGCTGGCGGTACGCCCGTACGTAACCTACTTCCACTCGTCCAAGTACATCACGGACCTGGCCAACGGCGACATCTGCGTCGCGGCAGGTTTTTCCGGCGATGTGTTCCAGGCCAAGGCCCGCGCTGAAGAAGCGAAGAAGGGCGTGAACCTGGCCTACGCGATTCCCAAGGAAGGCGGCAACCTCTGGTTCGACGTGCTGGCGGTCCCCAAGGACGCCAGGAACGTCAAAGAGGCTCACGCCTTCATCAACTATTTGCTGAAGCCTGAGGTTATCGCCCAGGTCAGTGATTACGTCGGTTACGCCAACCCGAACCCCAAGGCTGGCGACCTGATGGACCAGGCCGTGAGGACTGACGCCGCGGTTTACCCACCGCAGGAAGTGCTGGACAAGATGTTCGTCAACAGTGAGTTGCCACCGAAGGTGCAACGTTTGATGACCCGCAGCTGGACCAAGGTCAAGTCGGGCAAGTAACAATCCAGGCCCGCCGCCAAAGCAGGGGCGGGCACACAAATCTTGTTGGGAGTTTCACTCATGGCAGTTGCCTCCGGTGCCTATAAGAAAGCCCTCGAGGGTGGCCAGCAACCCAAGCAGGTGTTGGTCAAGATCGACCGGGTCACAAAAAAATTCGACGAAACGGTAGCGGTGGACGATGTGTCGCTGGAGATCCGCAAGGGCGAAATTTTCGCCCTGCTCGGTGGCTCCGGTTCGGGCAAGTCGACCTTGCTGCGCATGCTGGCCGGTTTCGAGCGCCCGACTGAAGGGCGTATTTTCCTCGATGGCGTAGACATCACCGACATGCCGCCCTACGAGCGGCCGATCAACATGATGTTCCAGTCCTACGCGCTGTTCCCGCACATGACCGTGGCGCAGAACATCGCCTTCGGCTTGCAGCAGGACCGGATGCCCAAGGCCGAGATCGACGCCCGCGTGGCCGAGATGCTCAAGCTGGTGCACATGACCCAGTACGCCAAGCGCAAACCGCACCAGCTCTCCGGTGGTCAGCGTCAGCGTGTGGCCTTGGCCCGTTCGCTGGCCAAGCGCCCCAAGCTGTTGCTGCTCGACGAGCCAATGGGCGCGCTGGACAAGAAGCTGCGCTCGCAGATGCAGCTGGAACTGGTCGAGATCATCGAGCGCGTGGGCGTGACCTGCGTGATGGTGACCCACGATCAGGAAGAGGCCATGACCATGGCCCAGCGCATTGCCATCATGCACTTGGGCTGGATTGCCCAGATCGGTTCGCCTGTGGATATCTATGAGACGCCCACCAGCCGCCTGGTGTGCGAGTTCATCGGTAACGTCAACCTATTCGAGGCCGAAGTGATCGACGATGCCGAAGGCCATGCGCTGATCGCCTCGCCGGAGCTCGAGCGCAAGATCTACGTTGGCCACGGTGTGTCCACTTCGGTTGAAGACAAGCACATCACCTACGCCCTGCGCCCGGAAAAAATGCTGGTGACTACCGAGCAGCCGGATTTCGAGCACAACTGGTCGCGCGGCAAGGTCCATGACATCGCCTACCTGGGCGGCCACTCGGTGTTCTACGTCGAGCTGCCCAGCGGCAAAGTGGTCCAGTCTTTCGTCGCCAACGCCGAGCGCCAGGGCACCCGCCCGACCTGGGGCGATGAAGTGTACGTCTGGTGGGAAGACGACAGCGGCGTGGTACTGCGGTCATGAAACTGCGCAAGCTCAAGCGAGCCTTCCAGCGCCTTATCCCCGAGGGGCGGCACCTGGTGATCGGCGTGCCGTTCATCTGGCTGTTCCTGTTCTTCATGCTGCCGTTCTTCATCGTGCTGAAGATCAGCTTTGCCGAAGCCGACGTGGCGATCCCGCCGTATACCGAGATCTACAGCTACGTCGAAGACAAGGTGCAGCTGGTAATCAACCTGGCCAACTATGGCCTGTTGACCGAGGATGAGCTGTACATCTCGGCCTATCTGGGCTCGCTGAAGATGGCCTTCATCAGCACCGTGCTGTGTTTGCTGATCGGCTACCCGATGGCCTATTCGATTGCCAACGCACGCAAGGAAACCCAGACCGTGCTGTTGCTGCTGATCATGATGCCGACCTGGACCGCGATCCTGATCCGCGTCTATGCCTGGATGGGCATCCTCAGCAACAACGGCCTGCTCAACGGGTTCCTGATGTGGACCGGGCTGATCGACCAGCCGTTGCAGATCCTCAACACCAACCTGGCGGTGTACATCGGCGTGGTCTATTCGTACCTGCCGTTCATGATCCTGCCGCTGTTCGCCAACCTGGTAAAGCACGACCAGAGCCTGCTCGAAGCCGCATCGGACCTGGGTTCGAGCACCTTCAACAGCTTCTGGAAGATCACCGTGCCGCTGTCGAAAAACGGCATTATCGCCGGCTGCATGCTGGTGTTCATCCCGGTGGTGGGCGAGTTCGTCATTCCGGAACTGCTGGGCGGCCCGGAAACCCTGATGATCGGTAAGGTGCTGTGGCAAGAGTTCTTCAACAACCGTGACTGGCCGGTGGCCTCTGCCCTGGCGGTGGTGATGCTGGCGATCCTGATCGTACCGATCCTGCTGTTCAACCGTAGCCAGGCCAAAGAAATGGAGGGCAGGGCATGAAGCGCTTCAGTTTCTCCAAGCTGATGCTGGTGCTCGGCTTGCTGTTCATCTACCTGCCGATGCTGATCCTGGTGATCTATTCGTTCAACGCCTCCAAGCTGGTAACGGTGTGGGGCGGCTGGTCGATCAAGTGGTACGTCGGCCTGCTCGACAACACCCAGCTCATGGGGTCGGTGATGCGCTCGCTGGAGATCGCCTGCTACACGGCGGTGGCGGCGGTGGCTTTGGGTACCCTGGCAGCCTTCGTGCTGACCCGGGTCACCCGCTTCAAGGGCCGCACGCTGTTCGGTGGCCTGGTCACTGCACCGCTGGTGATGCCTGAAGTGATCACCGGTCTGTCGCTGTTGCTGCTGTTCGTGGCCATGGCGCAGACGATCGGCTGGCCGCAGGAACGGGGCGTGGTCACCATCTGGATCGCCCACACCACGTTCTGCGCGGCTTATGTGGCGGTAGTGGTGTCGGCGCGCCTGCGCGAGCTGGACCTGTCGATCGAAGAAGCGGCCATGGACCTGGGTGCCAAGCCGTGGAAGGTGTTCTTCCTGATCACCATCCCGATGATTGCGCCGTCGCTGGCGGCGGGCGGCATGATGTCGTTCGCCCTGTCGCTGGATGACCTGGTACTGGCCAGCTTCGTGTCCGGGCCTGGTTCGACCACCTTGCCGATGGAAGTGTTCTCCGCTGTGCGCCTGGGCGTGAAGCCGGAGATCAACGCCGTGGCCAGCCTGATCCTGCTGTCGGTGTCGTTGGTGACCTTCATGGTCTGGTACTTCAGCCGCCGCGCCGAAGAGCATCGCCGCAAGGCGATCCAGCAGGCGATCGAGGAGGGTGCTGCGGCCAGCGTGTCGCAGCCGCAGGTCAAACGCACGACGGCAGCCGCAGCGTCGGCCTGAGCGCGGTAGTCGCGGGCAAGCCCGCTTCCACAGGTAGGTTGCACGCCGCGAGGGCTGCATCGATCCAGTGGAAGCGGGCTTGCTTGTTTCAGGGCCCGCATTGTCGCCATGACCGCCCAACTGACCTTGATCAGTGTTTTTTCTGAACCCTGATCTACGCTAACAGTCGCATCCCACGAATCATTTGCGCGCAAGCCAGGAGCCTGCATGAGGGTGACGCGTTCACTGTTGGTCGTAGGCTTGGGGCTGCTTGGCCTGCTCACAGGTTGCAGCAAGGAAGAGGCTCCCGAGGTTTTGCCACGGGTCGGTGTATTGCAAGTCCAACCCACTGACTTCGCCGCCAGGGTCACCCTGACCGGTGATGTGCAGGCGCGTGTGCAGACTGATCTCTCGTTTCGCGTGGGTGGCAAGATCATCTCGCGCAGCGTTGACGTGGGCGACCACGTGAAGGCCAATCAGGTGCTGGCCCGGCTGGACCCCAAAGACCTGCAGAACAATGTCGATTCGGCCAAGGCCGAGGTGTTCGCTGCTCAGGCGCGCGTCACCCAGACCAGCGCGGCCTTCGTCCGCCAGCAAAAACTCTTGCCCAAGGGGTACACCAGCCAGAGCGAATACGACTCGGCCGAAGCATCGCTGCGCAGCAACCAGAGCGCGCTCAAGGCAGCCCAGGCGCAACTGGCCAATGCCCAAGAGCAACTGAGCTACACCGCATTGGTGTCGGAGGCTGATGGGGTGATCACCGAGCGCCAGGCCGAGGTCGGTCAAGTGGTCCAGGCGACCATGCCGATCTTCAGCCTTGCGCGCGATGGCGACCGCGATGCGGTGTTCAATGTCTACGAGTCCCTGCTGGTGGCGCCGCCGAGCGATGCCGGGGTGATGGTCAGCCTGCTCGACGACCCCAAGGTCCAGGCCCAAGGCTTTGTCCGTGAAATCACCCCGACCGTATCGGCCCAGAGCGGCACGGTGCAGGTCAAGGTGGCCCTGCGCAATGTGCCAGCGGCCATGCGCCTGGGTTCGCCTGTTACTGCCACGGCCAACGCGCAAGGGCGGCCGAGCATCGAGTTGCCTTGGGCGGCACTGACCAAGGCCTTGCATGAGCCTGCGGTGTGGGTGGTGGGTGAAGGCGACAAGGTTGAGCTGCGCAAAGTCCAGGTAACCCGCTATCTCACCGGCAAGGTGGTCATCGCCCAAGGCATAAAAGGCGGTGAGACGGTAGTCGTCAGCGGTGGCCAGTTGTTGCATCCCGGTATGCAGGTCGAGAAGGTCGATGCCAAGGACGGAGGCGCCGCGCCATGAACAAGGTACTGTTGATGTGTGCGGCAGGCTTGCTGTTGACGGCCTGTGGCAGTGAGGAAGAACAACCCGAAGCCGTGCGCCCGGTGCTGTCAACCGTGGTCGAAGCCCAGGCGCAGTCGCAGCTTGGCCGCTTCGCCGGTACCATCCAGGCGCGCTATGAAAGCACGCTGGGTTTCCGGGTGGCCGGGCGCATTGCCCGGCGCTGGCTGGATGTCGGGGCCCAGGTGAAGCCGGGTGACACGCTCGCCACCCTTGATCCCACCGACCAGCAGAACCAGCTGCGCGCTGCCGAGGGCGACCTGGCCAGGGTCCAGGCGCAATGGATCAACGCCCAGGCCAATGCCCGCCGGCAACAACAGCTGTATGACCGGGGCGTCGGCGCCCAGGCCCAGCTGGACATCGCCCAGACCGACCTGAAAACCACCGGCGCGAGCCTGGAGCAAGCGCGTTCGGCGGTCAGTCAGGCGCGTGACCAGCTCGATTACAGCACCTTGCGCAGCGACCATGCGGCGGTGATCACGGCCTGGCAGGCAGAGGCCGGGCAGACGGTCACCGCCGGTCAGGCGGTGGTCACGCTGGCGCGACCTGACATCAAGGAAGCGGTGATCGACCTGCCCATCGGCATCGCCGAACAGCTGACCAAGGACCTGACGTTCACGGTTGCCTCGCAACTGGACAACAGCATCAATACCACCGCCATACTGCGTGAACTGGAGCCCCAGGCCGATGCCGCCACGCGCACCCGGCGTGCCCGCCTGACCCTTGCCAGTACCCCCGATGCCTTCCACCTGGGTACCGCGATCAGTGTCACCCTGACCTCGGCAATCACCCCGCGCAGCGAATTGCCGCTGAGCGCGCTGCTCGAGCGCGATGGCAAGACCCAGGTATGGGTCATCGATCCGGAGCAAAAAACCGTCGCTACCCGTGACGTTGCCCTGCTGGACCGCACCGGCGACAGTATCGTGCTGGCGTCTGGAGTGCAGCCTGGGGAGCGGGTGGTCACTGCCGGTGTCAACAGCCTCAAGCCTGGCCAGAAGGTCACCTTCGACGAGGAAGCGCAATGAAAGGAAGCTTCAACCTGTCCGAATGGGCGTTGCGCCATCAGTCTTTCGTCTGGTACCTGATGTTCGTCGGCCTGCTGATGGGGATTTTTTCCTACTTCAACCTTGGCCGCGAAGAAGACCCTTCGTTCACCATCAAAACCATGGTGATCCAGACCCGCTGGCCTGGGGCGACCCAGGACGAAACCCTGTACCAGGTCACCGACCGCATCGAGAAAAAACTTGAGGAGCTGGACTCCCTCGACTACACCAAGAGCTACACCCGCCCGGGTGAGTCCACCGTCTACGTCTACCTGCGAGACACCACCAAAGCTGCTGACATCCCGCAAATCTGGTACCAGGTGCGCAAGAAGATCCAGGATATTCGCGGCGAGTTCCCACAGGGTATCCAGGGGCCAGGGTTCAATGACGAGTTCGGCGATGTGTTCGGCTCGATCTACGCGTTCACCGCAGATGGGCTGACCCTGCGCCAGCTGCGCGATTACGTGGAGCAGGCCCGCGCCGAGGTGCGCGAAGTCCCCAATATCGGCAAGATCGAGCTGGTCGGCACCCAGGATGAGGTGCTCTACCTGAAGTTTTCCACGCGCAAGCTGGCCGCTCTGGGCATCGACCAGCGTCAGGTCATGCAAGCCCTGCAGCAACAGAACGCGGTAACTCCGGCCGGGGTGATCGAAGCAGGCCCAGAGCGGATCTCGGTGCGCACCACCGGGCAATTCGCGTCAGAGAAAGACCTGCAGACCGTCAACCTGCGCATCAATGACCGTTTCTTCCGTCTGGCCGATATCGCCGATATCGAGCGCGGCTATGTCGACCCGCCGTCACCGATGTTCCGTTATAACGGCCAGACCGCCATTGGCCTGGCCATTGGCATGAAGGCTGGCGGTAACATCCAGGTGTTCGGCGCCGCCCTCAAGAAGAAGATGGACAGCATCGTCAACGACCTGCCGGTTGGCGTAGGCGTTCACACCGTGTCCGACCAGGCGGTGGTGGTCAAAGAGGCGGTAGGGGGCTTTACCAGCGCACTGTTCGAGGCCGTGGTGATCGTGCTGGCAGTGAGTTTCGTCAGCCTTGGCGTGCGTGCAGGGCTGGTGGTGGCCTGCTCGATCCCGCTGGTGCTGGCCATGGTCTTCGTGTTCATGGAGTACAGCGGCATCACCATGCAGAGGATCTCACTCGGTGCACTGATCATCGCGCTGGGCCTGCTGGTGGATGATGCGATGATCACCGTCGAGGTCATGGTTACACGCCTTGAGATGGGCGAGAGCAAGGAACAGGCTGCGACCTTTGCCTATACCTCGACCGCGTTCCCCATGCTTACCGGCACCCTGGTGACCGTGGCCGGCTTTGTGCCGATCGGCCTGAACGCCAGCTCCGCCGGTGAGTACACCTACACCCTGTTCGCGGTGATTGCCGTGGCGCTGATCGTGTCCTGGGTGGTTGCGGTGTTCTTTGCGCCGGTGCTCGGTGTACATATTCTCAAGAGCGACAAGCTCAAGGGCCATGAGGCGGAGCCCGGCCGCGTGGGGCGGGCGTTCGAAGGTGGTTTGCTGTGGTGCATGCGGCACCGCTGGCTGACCATCATCGGCACCATCCTGCTGTTCGCCCTGTCGCTGTTCAGCATGCGCTTTGTGCAAAACCAGTTTTTCCCGTCTTCGGACCGTCCGGAAATCCTCGTCGACCTCAACCTGCCGCAGAACGCCTCGATCGAGGAGACGCGCAAGGTGGTCGACCGCCTGGAGGCGAAGATCAAGGACGACCCGGACATGGTGCGTTGGAGCACCTACATCGGCCAGGGCGCCATCCGTTTCTACCTGCCGCTGGACCAGCAACTGCAGAACCCGTACTACGCCCAGCTGGTCATCGTCAGCAAAGGCTTCGAGGAGCGTGCGGGCATGATGGCGCGCCTGCAGAAGCTGTTGCACGAAGAGTTCGTCGGCATCGGCACCAATGTGCAGTCGCTGGAAATGGGCCCGCCGGTAGGGCGGCCGATCCAGTATCGGATCAGCGGCAAGGACATCGACCAGGTGCGAAAGCATGCGATCGACCTGGCCACGATGCTCAATACCAATGAACACATCGGCGAGATGATCTACGACTGGAACGAGCCGGGTAAGGTGCTGCGCATAGAGATCGCCCAGGACAAGGCGCGCCAGCTCGGGCTGTCGTCCGAGGACGTGGCCAATGTGATGAACAGCATCGTCAGCGGCGCGCCGGTCACCGAGGTCAACGACAACATCTACCTGGTGGACGTGATCGCCCGTGCCGTGGACAGCGAGAGGGGCTCACCAGACACCTTGCAGAACCTGCAGATCGTCACGCCCAGTGGCACCTCGATACCCTTGCTGGCATTCGCCACGGTGCGCTACGAGCTGGAGCAGCCGCTGGTATGGCGCCGCGACCGTAAACCTACCATCACCATCAAGGCATCGGTCAACGGCGAGATCCAGCCTACCGACCTGGTCGCGCAGCTCAAGCCGAAGATCGATGAGTTCGCCAGCCAGTTGCCAGTCGGTTACGAGGTAGCCACAGGTGGTACGGTGGAGGAGAGCGGCAAGGCACAAGGGCCGATCGCCAAGGTCATCCCGCTGATGCTGTTCCTCATGGCGACGTTCCTGATGATCCAGCTGCACAGTGTGCAGAAGCTGTTCCTGGTGGTCAGCGTGGCGCCGCTGGGGTTGATCGGCGTGGTCGTGGCACTGGTGCCGACGGGCACGCCCATGGGCTTTGTGGCGATTCTCGGGATTCTCGCGCTGGCCGGTATCATCATTCGTAACTCTGTAATCCTGGTGACCCAGATCGATGAGTTCGAAGCCCAGGGCTATTCACCTTGGGATGCGGTGCTGGAGGCCACCAATCACCGCCGCAGGCCAATCTTGCTGACTGCCGCAGCGGCCAGCCTGGGCATGATCCCGATTGCCCGTGAGGTGTTCTGGGGGCCGATGGCCTACGCCATGATCGGCGGCATCATCAGTGCAACGCTGCTGACGCTGCTGTTCCTGCCGGCGCTCTATGTGGCCTGGTACAAGATCCGCGAGCCTCAGAAGCAATCCAGTTAGTCCTGCAGAAAGCTGGGGCCGCAGTGCGGCCCTTTAGCGAACTCAGCGAATAATAATTCTGGTTATATAAAAATTCTTAAACAGTATTTTTAAGAATATCAGCGCCTCTCTACTATTGCTCTCAAGCCAGGCGCATACCCCCTTCAAAAACCTCTGCCCGGCACCTCACTCACAGGAGAGCGAGCATGAGTGCATCTGTGCGCAGCATTGACGGTCAGGACGAAGCCACCATTGTGCGTGAGATCCAGAGCGCTCTGCGCGATCTGCGTTTCGGTGCGGTGGAGATTACCGTGCACAACGGTCAGGTCGTGCAGATCGAGCGTAAAGAGAAGTTCCGCCTGCAACAGCCCGGCAACAAACCCAGCTGATCACGCACCACACACAAAACTAGAAAAATGCCAATCGGGAGCTTCACCATGTCCATCCGCCGTTATGCGCTCGCCGCCTTGGCCAGTGCCGTTTTTGCCGGTTCCGCCATCGCCAAGGACTACGAACTGCTGAACGTGTCCTACGACCCGACCCGTGAGCTGTATCAGCAATACAATGCTGAATTCATCAAGCACTGGCAGCAGTCTCACCCGGACGACAAGGTGAAGATCCAGCAGTCCCATGGCGGCTCGGGCAAGCAGGGCCGCGCGGTAATCGACGGCTTGCGCGCCGACGTGGTGACCCTGGCCCTGGCGGGTGACATCGACGAGATCGCCAAGCTGGGCAAGACCTTGCCGGAGGACTGGCAGAAGCGCCTGCCGGACGCCAGCACCCCGTACACCTCGACCATCGTGTTTCTGGTGCGCAAGGGCAACCCGAAAGGTATCAAGGACTGGGGTGACCTGATCAAGAAGGACGTGTCGGTCATTACCCCCAACCCTAAAACTTCCGGCGGCGCTCGCTGGAACTTCCTCGCCGCTTGGGCCTACGGCCTGAAGCAAGGTGGCAGCGAAGCCAAAGCCAAGGAATACGTGCAGGAACTGTTCAAGCACGTGCCGGTTCTGGATACCGGTGCCCGTGGCTCGACCATCACGTTCGTCAACAACGGCCAGGGTGATGTTCTGCTGGCCTGGGAAAACGAAGCTTTCCTGGCGCTGAAGGAAGACGGCGGTACCGACAAGTTCGAAATCGTCGTGCCTTCGCTGTCGATCCTGGCCGAACCGCCTGTGGCGGTGGTCGACAAGAACGCTCAGAAGAAGGGTAATGAACAGATCGCCGAGGAGTACCTCAAGCACCTGTACAGCCCGGCTGGCCAGAGAATCGCTGCCGAGAACTTTTACCGCCCACGTGACGCTAAGGTCGCTGCCGAGTTCGGCAAGCAATTCCCGGAACTGGATCTTGTAACCATCGACAAGGATTTCGGTGGCTGGAAGGCAGCACAGCCCAAATTCTTCAATGATGGCGGGGTGTTCGACCAGATCTATCAGGCGCAGTAAACAGCCATGGAAAAGCGGGGCCGCCTTGCGGCCCTTTCGCGACACAAGGCCGCTCCTACAGGTAGAGCGTGGCCTGCGTCGCGTAAGGGCTGCGCAGCAGCCCCAGGATTCACAAGCCTGCACCCGCCTGGCACATCCGCCGGGCTTGGTGCGTTAAACCAGGGATCTTTATGTCACGTCGCATTTCCCCCGTCATACCCGGCTTCGGGCTGACACTGGGCTACACCTTGGTGTATCTCAGCCTGATCGTGCTGATACCGCTGGCCGCCATGTTCGTGCATGCCGCGCAGCTGACCTGGGAGCAGTTCTGGAACATCATCAGTGCGCCGCGTGTGATCGCCGCGCTCAAGCTGAGTTTCGGCACCGCCCTGTTCGCCGCCATCATCAACGGTGTCATCGGTACCCTGCTGGCTTGGGTGCTGGTGCGCTATACCTTCCCTGGGCGCAAGATCATCGATGCGATGATCGACCTGCCATTTGCTCTACCCACTGCCGTTGCGGGTATCGCCCTGACTGCGCTGTATGCCCCGGCAGGCTGGGTCGGTCAGTTCGCCACCGACCTGGGCTTCAAGGTCGCCTACACCCCACTGGGCATCACCCTGGCGCTGACCTTCGTCACTCTGCCGTTCGTGGTGCGTACCGTGCAACCAGTACTGGCGGACATCCCGCGGGAAGTCGAAGAGGCTGCTGCCTGCCTGGGCGCGAAACCACTGCAGGTGTTCCGGCACGTGCTTGCACCGGCCCTGCTGCCCGCCTGGCTCACAGGGTTTGCCCTGGCCTTTGCCCGTGGCGTGGGCGAGTACGGTTCGGTGATCTTCATTGCCGGCAATATGCCGATGAAGACCGAGATCCTGCCGCTGCTGATCATGGTCAAGCTCGACCAATACGACTACACCGGCGCGACTGCCATCGGCGTGCTGATGCTGGTGGTTTCCTTCATCCTGCTGCTGCTGATCAACCTGCTGCAGCGCCGCATCGAAACCCCTTGAAGGAGGCCGGCATGTCCAGTTCATCCCTGAGCACTACCGCCGCCGCCAATGCCGCACGTCGCGGCAGTGCCACGTCGCGGCGCATCCTGATCGGCCTTGGCTGGCTGGTGTTTGCACTGTTTCTGCTGCTGCCGCTGGTGATCGTGGTATCGCAGGCGCTGAAGAACGGTTTCGGTACCTTCTTCGAGGCGATCTTCGAGCCTGATGCCTTGTCGGCGCTGAAGCTGACGCTGCTCGCCGTCGTCATCTCGGTGCCGCTGAACCTGGTATTCGGCGTCAGCGCCGCCTGGTGCGTGAGCAAGTACACCTTCCGTGGCAAGAGCATCCTGGTCACCCTGATCGACCTGCCGTTCTCGGTATCGCCGGTGATCGCCGGCCTTGTCTACGTGCTGATGTTCGGCGCCCAAGGCTTTTTCGGGCCTTGGCTGCAGGACCACGATATCCAGATCGTCTTCGCTTTGCCGGGCATCGTGCTGGCGACCATCTTCGTCACCGTGCCCTTCGTTGCCCGTGAGCTGATCCCGCTGATGCAGGAGCAGGGTACCCAGGAAGAAGAGGCTGCGCGCCTGCTCGGTGCCAACGGCTGGCAGATGTTCTGGCACGTGACCCTGCCGAACATCAAGTGGGGCCTGATCTACGGTGTGGTGCTGTGTACTGCGCGGGCCATGGGCGAGTTCGGTGCGGTATCGGTGGTCTCGGGCCATATCCGTGGCGTCACCAATACTTTGCCGCTGCATGTGGAGATCCTCTACAACGAGTACAACCACGTCGCGGCCTTCAGTGTGGCCAGCCTGTTGCTGATCCTGGCGCTCTTCATCCTGCTGCTCAAGCAGTGGAGCGAGAACCGTATTAACCGCCTGCGCCATAGCGCAGCGGAGGAATAAGTCATGTCGATCGAAGTTCGTAACGTCAGCAAGCGCTTCAACAGCTTCCAGGCCCTGGACAACATCAACCTGGATATCCACAGCGGTGAGCTGGTGGCCCTGCTCGGCCCCTCTGGCTGTGGCAAGACCACCCTGCTGCGCATCATCGCCGGCCTGGAAACGCCGGATGACGGCAATATCGTGTTCCACGGCGAAGACGTATCCGGCCACGATGTACGCGATCGCAACGTTGGTTTCGTGTTCCAGCACTACGCGCTGTTCCGCCACATGAGCGTGTTCGACAACGTTGCCTTCGGCCTGCGCATGAAGCCCAAGGGCGAGCGCCCGAGCGAGAGCAAGATTGCCGAGAAGGTTCATGAACTGCTGAACATGGTGCAGCTGGACTGGCTGGCGGACCGCTACCCTGAACAGCTTTCCGGTGGCCAGCGCCAGCGTATCGCCCTGGCCCGCGCTTTGGCGGTGGAGCCCAAGGTGCTGCTGCTCGATGAGCCGTTCGGTGCCCTCGATGCCAAGGTGCGCAAGGAGTTGCGCCGCTGGCTGGCGCGTTTGCACGAGGACATCAACCTGACTTCGGTGTTCGTCACCCACGACCAGGAGGAGGCCATGGAAGTGGCCGATCGCATCGTGGTGATGAACAAGGGGGTGATCGAGCAGATCGGCTCCCCGGGGGAAGTGTATGAGAAGCCGGCCAACGACTTCGTCTACCACTTCCTCGGCGACTCCAACCGGCTGGCGTTGAGCGAGGGTCATCATGTGCTGTTCCGCCCGCACGAGGTGTCGTTGTCGCGCCATGAAACAGAAGGGCACCATGCCGCCGAGGTACGTGATATCCGCCCATTGGGCGCGACTACCCGGGTGACTTTGAAGGTGGAAGGGCAGAGCGAGCTGATCGAGGCCGAGGTGGTCAAGGATCACGACAGCCTGACCGGCCTGGCGCGAGGTGAGACGCTGTTCTTCAGGCCGAAGGTCTGGCAAAAGGTGGCGGATATCTGAGTTGCTATAGCGGGTGAAAAACCCGGGCAAGGTCCTGATGCCTGTCAGTTAAGCGATTTGGGGCTGCGTAGCAGCCCCAATAGAGCTAAACCGCTGGCAGATTGATTCCTTTTTTGGTTATTAATAAATATCTTCTTATTCCTTTACGAATATAACCCCCTCCCTATACTTACCTCCAAGTACGCAAATTCACAGGAGGCGTCCCCATGCGCAATGAGTCGATTCGCTACCTGATTGTGCCTGGTTGGCAAGGCTCGCCAGACAATCATTGGCAGAGTCACTGGCAGCGCACCTTGCCCAACAGCGCGCGGGTAGAGCAGCACGACTGGCTCACCCCACAGCGCCAGGACTGGGTGCAGGCGTTGGAGCAGGCAATCGCTGCTGAACGCTCGCCGGCGATTCTCATTGCCCACAGCCTGGGCTGCATCACGGTCGCCCATTGGGCTGCCCAGGCCAACCCGGCCTTGCTGCGGCGCGTACGCGGCGCGCTGTTGGTTGCCCCGGCAGATGTCGAGCGGCCGACCTGCTCGCCCGCCCTGCGCAACTTCGCGCCAATGCCGTTGCAGGCCCTGCCATTTCCCAGCCAGGTGGTCAGCTCCGACAACGACCCTGCCGTGAGCGTGCCGCGCGCGCTGTACCTGGCTCAGGCTTGGGGCGCAGAAGCGGGGTTGCTGACCAATGCAGGGCATATCAACGTCAAATCCGGGCATGAACGCTGGGAGCAGGGGTTTGCCTTCCTGTATCGCCTGCAAAGCCGTGTCGAACAGCGCGCGCTGCGTCGCGCCTGATCGGCCCTACTGTATATCGTTTGCCTGACGCCCGGCCCGCAGAGGTTTGGGCGGGAGTTAGTCATGACTTTTCAAAACCCGTTTGGCCAGCCGCTGCTGACCTTCCCTGAACTGGACAAGAGCCCACTTAGCATTCGTGCCAAGGCGCTGGTGTTCATCGACCCACGCTCGCAGCAGTTGCGCCAGGCGCTGGACCGCCTGGCACCACAAGCGCTGCCGGTGCTGATCCGCGGTGAGACTGGTACCGGCAAGGAGTTGCTGGCACGGCAAATCCATCGGGCCAGTGACCGTGGTGGGCTGTTCGTCTCGGTAAACTGCGCGGCCATCAGCCATACCTACGCCGATGCTGAGCTGTTCGGCTACAGCGCCGGCACCCATGGTGGGACCGCCAGCAGCCGGGCGGGCTGGTTCGGCTCGGCCAACGGCGGCACGCTGTACCTGGATGAAATCGCCGACTTGCCGTTGGCGATTCAGGGCAAGCTGCTGGCCGCGCTGGAAAACCGCGAAGTCATCCGCGTCGGCGCGCAGCAGCCACACACGGTGGACGTGCGCCTGGTGGCTGCGACCAGCATTGACCTGGCCCGGGTGGTCAAAGCTGGCAGGTTCAATGAACGCTTGTACCAGTACTTGCGTGAGGGCTCGCTGGAGCTGCCTCCGTTGCGTGAGCGCTGCGGCGATATCCTGCCGTTGGCTGAGTATTTCGTAGGTATCTACTGCGCACGCCTGCAGCGCCCTGTGCCGTTGATCAGCGAAGCGGCCCAGCAGGTGCTCGAAGCCCACGCGTGGCCCGGCAATACCCGCGAACTGGAGAACATCATCCACTTCGCCCTGCTGGTGAATGACAGTGAAGAGATCCAGCCAGAGGACCTCGACCTGCCGAACACCGCACGCTAGACGTCGCTCATAAGCAAAGTGGGTAATGGCAATTTGTTTTTGGAATAAGCAGCTAATTAAAAGATATTGTTGCGGAATAAAAAATCTCGGTATCTTGCGCCTCACGCCCGCTGATGAAACGGTTGGGCATCTGACTTTGCCATCACCGATGGCCCAGAAACAAAACAAGGACCACCATGAAGAAGACCCTGCTGACCACTGCCCTGGCCGCTGCCCTGTCGTTCTCCGGCCTGGCTGCCGCCGCCGAGAAACTGGTGGTTGCCGCGACCCCTGTGCCCCATGCCGAAATTCTGGAGCTGATCAAGCCGACCTTGGCCAAGGAAGGCGTGGACCTGCAGATCAAGGTCTTCACTGACTACGTACAGCCCAACGTACAGGTAGATCAGAAGCGCCTGGACGCCAACTACTTCCAGACGCTGCCTTACCTGAAGAGCTTCAACGAAGGTAAAGGCACCCATTTGGAAACCGTGATCGGCGTGCACGTCGAACCGTTCGGTGGCTACTCGAAGAAGATCAAGAACCTGTCCGAACTGAAGGACGGCGCCACCGTTGCCATTCCTAACGAAGGCAGCAACAGTGGCCGCGCCCTGATCTTGCTGCAGAAGGCTGGCCTGATCACCCTGAAAGATCCAAAAAACGCCCTGGCCACTCCGAAAGACATTGCCGAGAACCCGAAGAACCTGAAGTTCAAGGAGCTTGAGTCGGCCATGCTGGCGCGTGTACTGGACCAGGTCGACCTGGACATGATCAACACCAACTACGCGCTGGAAGCTGGCCTGAACCCGGCCAAGGATGCGTTGGTGATCGAGGGTAGCGACTCGCCGTACGTGAACTTCCTGGTGGCCCGCCCGGACAACAAGAACAGCGAGGCTATGCAGAAGCTGGCCAAGGCCCTGACCAGCCCTGAGGTCAAGGAATTCATCGCCAAGAAGTACAGCGGTGCGGTGCTGCCGGCGTTCTGATTCGCCTGCTTGACCCTTATGAAAAACGCCGACGCATTCGCGTCGGCGTTTTTTTGGGGGGGCACAACGCTCAGCGTTGGCTACCCAATGCCCGGCTCAATGCCAGCAGCCACAGCAGTTGTTCGTTGGAGTCAGTCGGGCAGGGGCTTTTCATCGTTATCGTCCTTGTAGTGTGATGGCCGTGCGGATCGCAGTCTGAAGCTGTTGGAGAAGCCGACCCGAAGAAAAGTTTCCATCACTCTGTGGGTACCAGACGCAAGGTAGTGTGGGCCGGTATCACCCCCATTTGGGCGCGCTGATACTGCCCCTCGATATAACCTTCAGCCTGATCCGAATAGTGCCGATCGAACGGCACACCACTCTGCCCGACCGGGTTGCTGGTCAACGCCTGCCCAGCGTCGGCGAAGTCGATCAATCGCCGCGTCGAAGGCCCATACGTCACCGGCCACGGCGCAGGCCCGATTTTCGCCGACAGGTTGTTGGGCACCTCATGGGTACCCGGCGCGGCAAACGGGCCGACGTTGAACAGCAGGTTCAACGGCTTTTTAACACCCAGTGGATGGTTGTGCGTCAGGGTATGCGCCTTGCCCCATTGCCAGCTGGCCGGGTCTTTGCCAAAGGTTGCGCGCAGGTGCCCGAGGGTTTGCTGCCAGGCGATGCGCACGATGGCGGTGCGGTCGGTACGTTGGTTGGCGCCGCGCGTGTTCCACCACGGTGATTGCGCGTCCGCCGCCAAGCGGGGCAGGGCAGAGTCGATGGTGCGGGTACTGATGAGCACCGGGAACCAGGTATCGCCCAGCTCGTCATGCAGCGCGGCATGTGCCAACTGGTAGAGAAACTGGTTGAACAGTGTGGCGCTGGTCGAGTCCAGCGGGTGATCTCCGCGCCAGGCGGCCAGTTGCTCGACCAGCTCCTTTTCCTCATCGCCCTGGGCGATGTCGCGCAGGGTCGCAAGCAGGGGCGCCAGGGTGCGTGGGCCATAGTCGTTGGCGGTGTCCAGTTGCAGCGCCTGGCTGTTCTGGGTATCCCACTTCACCTGCGGGTTGGCTAAGTGGCGCTCCAGCTGGCGGCCCCGGTCCGGCAAGTTGTAGTAGCCCGGTATCGGTACCGCCGCTGGCGGCTGGTGGTTCGCTGAAACGATGTAACCGCTGGCCGGGTTTTCCTGCTGTGGGTTGACGCTGAAAGGGTAGAAACCCAGCTTGTCGGCCTGGTGGCTCGCGCCATCGAGGATGAACGACGGGTTGACGCCATCCGGGCGGATCGGCAGTTGCGCCGCAGCCCACCAACCAATATCGCCACCTGCACTGGCCCAGACGAAGTTGAGCCCCGGCGCCTGAACCTTGGCCGCCGCCTCGCGCATCTTGGCAAGGGAGTCGGCACGGTTGAGCTGATAGAAGCCTTCGAGGATCGGATTCTCGGTTTCCAGGAAGGCCCACCACATCGCGATTGGCGTCGTGCCGGCGGTCGCGCCCAGAACGTCGTTGACGATCGGCCCGTGGGGTGAGCGGCGCAGGCTGATGCTGACCGGCTGCTCGCCTTTGACGGCGATTTTCTGCTCAGTCTTTTCCAGTGTTCGCCATTGGCCCTCGACCATCACCTGATCGCTGTTGGCCGGGTTGGTCTTTTCCGCTATCAGGTCGACATCGTCGTTCTGGAACATGGTCAGGCTCCAGCCGAAGTCGCGATTGTGACCGAGCAGCGCGAACGGGTTCAGCGCCTGGAAGTAGCCGTACAGGTTGAACCCTGGCGCCGACAGCTCGGCCTCGTACCAGACGGCCGGCACCGCGAAGCTGATGTGCGGGTCGCCGGCCAGCAGCGGCTTGCCGCTGCGGGTACGGCCGCCGGCCACTGCCCAGGCATTGCTGCCTTCGAATTGGGGAATGCCGGCATCGCCAAGGGCTTGGTGGCTGAGGCGGGCGAGGGTTTCAAGGCCCTGCCAGTCCTGCGCCGCCAGCGGGGTCCCCAGCGCGCCTTCAGGTTGCCAGTCGAGGTCGAAAATCTTCAGGTACTGCGGCCCGAGCTGGTCGCGGATGTAGGTCAAGGCAGGCTCGGTGCGGAACGCGGCGGCAAAACTGTAGGCCAGGTAGCCGGCAATGCTCAGGGTATCTTCAGCGGTGAACGGCCTGGGCGTTATGCCTATAAGGTCAAACTCCATGGGTTTGGGGTGGCTCGCCTGCCAGGCGTTGATGCCATCGAGGTAGGCTTGCAAGGCCTTCCACGCGGGGGATTGATGGTCCAGGCGCTGAACCATCAGCGCCGCCTGATCACGGATGCGCAGGCTGCGGAACAGGGTATCGGTGGGCAGCAGCTTGTCGCCCAGCACCTCGGCCAGTTCACCGCGGGCCAGGCGGCGCATGATTTCCATCTGGAACAATCGGTCCTGGGCATGCACGTAGCCGAGGGCGCGGTACAAGTCTGCTTCGTTCTGCGCCTGCAGGTGCGGCACGCCGCGGGTGTCATAGCGCACACTGACCGGGGCCTGCAGGCCGGCTACCGCTACCTCGCCGTCACGCTGCGGCAGTTTGCCGTGCACGTACCAGTAACCGGCACCGGCGGCCACGGCCACTACCACGGCCAAAAGGGTCAGGCTGCGCTTCATTGAAGCTCCTTGTGCATTCGAGCGGGAATTGTGGTCCGATCTTCGGCGGATTCGCGCAAAGAGCATAGCCCTCGACAGGAGTTTCCATGTCCCTCAGCGAAAAACAGAAAATGCTCAGCGGCCAGCCCTACCACGCCGGCTGCCCCGAACTACAGGCTGAGCAAATCGCCAGCAAGCACTGGATGCAGCGCTACAACACCAGCTTCGAGTTGCTTAACGAAGCCCGCAACGGCCTGCTTGCCGAGCACTTCGGCCATGTGGGCGAAGGCACGGTCATCCGCCCGCCGTTCTATTGCGACTACGGCTACAACATCAGTGTCGGCCGCAATACCTTCATGAATTTCAACTGCGTGATCCTGGACGTGCTGCCGGTACGTATCGGCGATGATTGCCAGGTTGGCCCGGCGGTGCAGATCTACACCGCCGATCACCCGCTCGACCCTGAACTGCGGCGTACCGGGCTGGAGAGCGGACGGCCGGTGACCATCGGCAACAATGTGTGGATCGGTGGTGCCGCAATCATCCTGCCTGGGGTGACCATTGGCGATAACGCAGTGGTTGGTGCGGGCAGTGTGGTGACCCGCGATGTGCCGGCAGGCGCGGTGGTGGTCGGTAACCCGGCGCGCGTGCGTCAGCCGGCCCAAGGGCAATAGCAGCCGACGGCCAGCGTGTTCGATGCGGTGACGTGGCGGCCATCGAGCAGGGCCTTGAGGATCGGCTCGATGAAGCTGTTGCTGGCGTTGCACACCGCGCCTTCGCTGTAGGGGCCGAAGTACGCGAGGTTGCCTTGGCGGTCCCAGATCGCTACGGCCGGAGAGGCGGGCAGGTTTTCGCTGCCCGGCAGGTGGGTGATGGGCTGCAGGTGGGTGAGGCTTACCGGCAGCTGGCCATGGCTGCCCGGCTTTTGCACAACGTGGAAGGCCACGCCCTTGTCTGCGAAATGGCTGACCAGGTCACCCAGGTGCTGCTGGTTGCCGACATTGCACGGGCAGGTCGGGTCCCAGAAGTGCACTACGCGAACCGGGCCGGGGCCGGCGAGCTCTGCGGGCAGGCGCAGCTGGCTGCCGTCGAACAGCGTGGTCTGGCTTTCGAACGGGCGCAGGTAGCGGGCCTGGAAACTGTCGTATGCCCACCAGAGCACGGCGGCGCATGACAGTAATGCAATGGCTGAAAATATCGGCTTGATCGTTCGAGTTTTCATGGCACATCCGCAGCCTTTGGAGGAGCGGTCTTGTTGATTGAAAAAGTGGCCAAGCTTGCCACGGCGCAGCCAAGAGCTGAATATCCCGGATCAATACTCGCTTCGCTGTGGATGTACCCGATGCCTGCCGCTTTTCACCCCGACCGCCTGCGCGTCAGCCTCGCGCCCCTGGGCAAACGCCAACCCTTGTCCGTTCAGGCGCAGGATTATCAGCGTTTCTACGGCCTGAACCTGCCGGCGCAGAGCTGGCTGGGCGGTTTTCAGGCAGCGGGTTTCGAGCTGGTGGGGCAGGTCTGGCTACCTTCGCAGCCCGTGGCGACAGTGTTTGTGCTGCATGGCTATTACGACCACATGGGCCTCTACCGCCACGTGATCGAATGGGCACTGAAACAGGGTTATGCAGTGATCAGCTGCGACCTGCCTGGCCATGGCCTGTCCAGTGGCGAGCGCGCCAGCATCACTGATTTCGCACTCTATCAGCAGGTGCTCGATGCCCTGTTCGAGCAGGCGCGCGGCCTTGCTTTACCGCACCCGTGGCACCTGTGCGGGCAAAGCACTGGCGGTGCCATCGCCGTCGATCATCTGTTGCATCAGGGGGTACAGAGCCCGGTTGATGGCCAGGTGATCCTGCTTGCGCCGCTCGTGCGCCCACGCGCCTGGCTGTGGTCGAAACTCAGTTATCGAGTGTTGCGCCACTTCGTCAATGGCATTGAGCGGCGCTTCAGCGAAAACAGCAACGACCCGACGTTCTTGCCGTTTCTGGAGGCCGACCCGCTGCAGCCTCGGCGCCTGCCGACAGCCTGGGTCGGCGCGCTGATGGCCTGGGTCAAGCGGATCGAGGCCGCGCCGTGCAGCCCGCGGCGGCCGTTGATCGTGCAGGGGCAGGCCGATGGCACAGTGGACTGGCCCTACAACCTCGAAGTGCTCAAGGCCAAGTTTGCCGAGCCACAGATCCTGCTGCTGCCCGAAGCCCGTCACCACCTGGCCAACGAACTGCCGGGCATCCGCCAGCGCTATTTCGACTTCATCGACCAGCGCTTGGGCTGATCACTTGAGGTTCGCGCCGCTCTGGCCGACTGCCAGGCCGGCGCGCACGGCTGCCACGGCGGCCTGGTAGTACGCTTTGCCTTGGGGGGACTCGGCGAAGGTGGCGAACTCTTCCAGCTCGGCGTCGGACAGGTCGCGGTAGACGTAAAGCAACGTATTGTTGAGGTCTTCGCCAATCTGGTTCATCAGCCGCTGGCGCTGGCCATCGAGCAGGCCCTGGGCCTGGCCACCGCCGAACAGGCCGGGGATCATCGAGCTGAGGCTGTCGGCCGCCACACCGGCTATCGCCAGGCTAACCTCGGCACCGGCTTCGCGGGCCGGAAGGGCCTGAGCCAGGTGCCCGATGATCAGCAGACGGTTGTCGCTGGCCTGAATTTTCGGCAAGCCCTTGGCGTGCTTGGCCAACTGGTCCTTGCGCGTGGCCAGCAGTTCGGCGGCGACGATCTTGCGCCCCAGCGGTGACTGGAAAAAGGCCAGCGCCGGCGCAGGGTCGGGCAGGGCGCTGCGCAATTGCGCCTGGGCACGGCGGTCCATGGCCTCGGCCTGGAAGCGCTGGTTGCTGTTACTGACCAGCGCCTGGTAAACCGCAGGCGGCAGGCTGTTGCGATAGCGCTGCTGGGCGGCGCTCACGGCATCATTGAAATGGGCGCGCTGGTCGGGCCAGCCGGCGGCCTTGTACAGCTGATCGAGGCTGTCTGCCCAGACCGGCATGGTGCAGATCATCAGCAGAATCAGGGAAAACAGACGGCGCATTCAGGACTCCTGTCGGCAGGTGGCTATTGTCCTTGGCTCGGCGCCGGTTTGTCGAGATAGCGGAGTGTTTCTCGGCCAAGTGGCGCTGTGCGAGTGCAGGGCTAATGGATATGATGCGCGCCATGCATATCTCCCCTGAACACCCGATGCTTGCGGCCGTCGTTGACGATCTGGCCACCCATGGCTGGTCGCAGCAGGCCCTTTTCCTGCCGGCCGAGCTGGTGCGTGCGCTTGCGGCCGAGTGTCGGCGCCGTGATGCCGAAGGCCAGCTCAACCCTGCCGGGGTGGGGCGCGGTGTGGCCCAGGAGGTGCGCGAGGCGATCCGTGGCGACCAGATCCAGTGGATCGACCCGGGGCAGGCCGAGGCTTGCGACAAATACCTGGAAGCCATGGACCAGCTGCGCCTGGCCATCAACCAGGGCCTGTTCCTGGGCCTTGAAGACTTCGAGTGTCACTTCGCCCTGTACCCGGCAGGTGCGTTCTACCGTCGCCACCTGGACCGTTTTCGCGACGACGACCGGCGCATGGTCTCGGCTGTGCTCTACCTCAACGAAGACTGGCAGCCGCAGGATGGTGGCCAGTTGCGCATGTTCCTGGCTGACGCTGTCGAGCATGACGTGCAGCCCGTGGCCGGCTGCCTGGTGGTGTTTCTGTCGGGTGAAGTACCTCACGAAGTCTTGCCAGCGGGGCGTGAGCGGCTTTCGTTGACGGGTTGGTTCCGGCGCCGTGGCAATGACCCGTTCTGACCCGCCCAAGGTACTGGTCAGCGCCTGCCTGCTGGGGCAGCCGGTGCGTTATGACGGGCGGGCCAGCGGCCATCCTGATCTGTTGCAGCGCTGGCAGGCTGAAGGGCGTGTGGTGCCGTTGTGCCCGGAGGTGGCCGGTGGCCTGCCCACACCGCGCCCGCCCGCGGAGATCCCGGGCGGGCAGGGTGGCGATGTGCTCGATGGGGCAGCGCAGGTGCTGACGGTGAAGGGCGAGGACGTAAGCGCGGCATTTCTTGCCGGTGCGCACCAGGCGCTGGCACTGGTGCGTCGGCATGGCATCCGGGTCGCGGTGCTCAAGGCGGGCAGCCCTTCGTGTGGCAACCGCTTGACCTACGATGGCACGTTCGCAGGGGTGAAGGTGCCGGGGCAAGGGGTTACCACTGCACTGCTGCAGCGGGAGGGGGTACTGGTGTTCAGTGAGCTGGAGCTGGAAGAGGCCCAGCGAGCGCTGGCTGGGCTGTCAGCGTAGTCTGGTGCTGGCCTTTCGCGGGGTTAGCCGCGTAAAGGCTGGTGCAGGCAATAAATGACTCACTGCCCGGTAGCCGTCTCCGGCACACCCTTGAACCACTTCTGCTCAAGCTCCGCTGTACGGCCGCTGTCCTTGAGGCGCTGCAGCGCGTTGTTCACCGCGCTCTCGAACGCCGGGTTGTCTTTCTGGAACGGGATGACCAGTTTCCTCTCGCCAAAAGGCTGGCTCAGATCAAACGGCGTATCGGCCTTGGGAGCATTGTCCGATGGGGTCAGGGTGATGTCGTATTTGCCACTTTCAACACCCGGCAGTATCTCGGCCACAGGCGTTTCAATGAACTCGACACGCAGGTCCAGTTGTTTGGCCAGCTCTTGGCCGAATTCGATTTCAAAGCCCGTCAGATGCTCGTTTTCCTTGAAGGCATACGGCGAGTTGTCGGCCTGTACGGCAATGCGCAGTTCGCCCCGGTCGGCGATTTCGTCTATCAGCTCGGCTTGAGCCAATGGCGTGATCAGTACTGCCAGCAGTACACCCATGGTCGAACGCATCTAATGCCCCTTTTCTTTGGCAAATGAATAACTGTCGCCACGACTTTCTTCCTCGTCGTGGTCGAGCGCAGCCTATGACCTTGAAGCCTTGGCGATGTTTAACCCTAACTGAATTTTTTCTCTTTGTGGGCTATGGTGAGCTTCCGCTGCCGTTCGTTTGCAGGTGGCGGTCAATGAGTGAATCACAGGAGAAGTGAATGAACAGCCTATTTTCGCGTGCTGCCGTAGCCGGTCTGCTGATGGGGGCCTCGGTACTGGCCAGCGCTGCGGATGCGCTGAAGAGCCAGGAGCCGCCCAAGGATGCCAAGGTCTTCATCGTTTCCCCCGCCGATGGCGCAACGGTCGACAAGACCTTTACCGTCAAGTTTGGCATCGAAGGCATGGGGCTCAAGCCTGCGGGTGACCAGACCCCGCACACGGGCCACCACCACCTGCTGGTAGATGTGGACAAGGAGCCTGCAGCCGATCAGCCACTGCCGACCAGCCTGATGCCGGAAGGCGGCGCGGCGTTGCCAGCCGGCCCGCAGGTGCTGCACTTCGGCAAGGCCCAGACCGAAACCACTCTTACCCTGACGCCGGGCAAGCATACCCTGCAGCTGGTACTGGGTGACCAGTATCACGTGCCGTTCAAGCCAAGCGTTGAGTCGAAGAAGATCACGGTTGAAGTGAAGTAAGCCGAGCCATCACGCAGCCCTTAAGCTGGCAAGTCGATCCCCACTCGCATCGTTGTGTGAGCTGGCTTGTTGGCGAAACAAAAAAGGGAGGCCACCAAGGCCTCCCTTTTTCATACCGCAATCAAGCTCAGAACAGTACGCGCGAGCGGATGGTGCCCTTGACGTGCTGCAGCTTCTCTTGCGCAAGGTCCGAGTACTCGGCGTCAACGTCGATTACCACGTAACCCACTTTCTCGTTGGTCTGCAGGAACTGACCGGAGATGTTGATACCGTTCTCGGCGAAGACTTTGTTGATCTCGCTGAGCACACCCGGAATGTTTTCGTGGATGTGCAGCAGGCGGTGCTTGCCCGGGTGTGCCGGCAGGGCGACTTCAGGGAAGTTGACCGACGATACCGAGGTGCCGTTGTCGCTGTACTTGACCAGTTTCTCGGCCACTTCCAGGCCGATGTTGGCCTGGGCCTCGGCGGTGGAGCCGCCGATGTGCGGGGTCAGGATCACGTTGTCCAGGCCGCGCAGCGGGCTTTCGAACTCTTCGTCGTTGGAGCGTGGCTCGACCGGGAACACGTCGATGGCGGCGCCGATCAGGTGCTTGTCCTTGATGGCTGCGGCCAGGTGGTCCAGTTCTACCACGGTGCCACGGGCGGCGTTGATCAGGATCGAGCCCTTCTTCATCGCGCGGATTTCTTTCTCACCGATCATCCACTGGGTGGATGGCAGCTCAGGCACGTGCAGCGAGACGATGTCGGCCAGGCCCAGCAGTTCGTGCAGGCTGGTGACTTGTACGGCGTTGCCCAGCGGCAGCTTGGTCAGCGGGTCGTAGAAGTAGACCTGCATGCCCAGGCTCTCGGCCAGTACCGACAGCTGGGTACCGATCGAGCCATAGCCGACGATGCCCAGCTTCTTGCCGCGGATTTCGAACGAGTTGGCCGCGCTCTTGATCCAGCCGCCACGGTGGCAGGAGGCGTTTTTCTCGGGGATGCCGCGCAACAGCAGGATGGCTTCGGCCAGTACCAGTTCCGCCACCGAACGGGTGTTGGAGTATGGCGCGTTGAACACGGCAATGCCGCGCTCGCGTGCAGCGTCCAGGTCGACCTGGTTGGTGCCGATGCAGAAGCAACCGACGGCGACCAGTTTCTTGGCACAGTCGAAGATCTCTTCGGTCAGCTGGGTACGCGAACGGATGCCGATGAAGTGGGCATCAGCGATCTTTTCCTTGAGTTCTGCTTCCGGCAGCGAGCCAGTGAGGTACTCGATGTTGGTGTACCCGGCGGCCTTGAGGGTATCCACCGCGTTCTGGTGCACACCTTCAAGAAGAAGGAACCTGATCTTGCTCTTGTCGAGAGAAGTCTTGCTCATCTGCGTAAACCTGTATCCCGGAGAAAAAATGGCGAGAAATGATGCTAGGCGCAGCGCGGGCCTTAGCACGAACAGCGGGGGCGCTATGCTAGCATACGCGACACAATCTGAGCTTATCCCGACAGGTGAAGAGTACTCAGGGTGACTATGAATAAGTCGAGAGTTCCGGCGATGACGCACCCCGCGGTAATTGATGAACTGATGACCTTGGTAGACCCTGGCAAGGTCCTGACCGATGCCGCTTCCCTGGAAGCGTACGGCAAGGATTGGACCAAGCATTTTCCGCCCGCGCCCACTGCCATCGTGTTCCCCAAAAGCGTCGAACAGGTTCAGGCCATCGTTGGCTGGGCCAATCGCCATCAGGTGGCGCTGGTGCCTTCCGGCGGTCGGACCGGGCTCTCCGCCGGTGCCGTGGCAGCCAATGGTGAAGTGGTAGTCGCCTTCGACTACATGAACCAGATTCTCGATTTCAATGCCTTCGACCGCACGGTGGTCTGCCAGCCAGGGGTCATCACTCGCCAGCTGCAGGCATTCGCCGAAGAACAGGGGCTTTATTACCCGGTGGATTTCGCCTCGAGTGGCTCCAGCCAGGTCGGCGGCAATATCGGCACAAACGCCGGCGGCATCAAGGTCATTCGCTACGGCATGACCCGTAACTGGGTTGCCGGCCTGAAAGTTGTCACTGGCAAGGGCGAGCTGCTCGAGCTGAACAAGGACCTCATCAAGAACGCCACGGGCTATGACCTGCGCCAGTTGTTCATCGGCGCCGAAGGTACCCTGGGCTTCGTGGTCGAGGCCACCATGCGCCTGGACCGCGCCCCGCGCAACCTCACTGCGATGGTGCTGGGCACGCCGGACTTCGATTCGATCATGCCGGTGTTGCATGCCTTCCAGGGCAAGCTTGACCTCACGGCATTCGAGTTCTTTTCCGACAAGGGCCTGGCCAAGATCATGGCACGTGGCGATGTGCCTGCGCCGTTCGCCACCGACTGCCCGTTCTATGCCCTGCTGGAGTTCGAGGCCAGCACCGAGGAGGTGGCCAACGATGCGCTGGCCACCTTCGAGCACTGCGTCGAGCAAGGCTGGGTAATAGACGGGGTGATGAGCCAGAGCGAAGCTCAACTGAAAAACCTGTGGAAGCTGCGCGAGTACCTGTCCGAAACCATCTCCCACTGGACGCCGTACAAGAACGACATTTCGGTCACGGTCTCCAAGGTGCCGGCGTTCCTGCGCGACATCGATGCCATCGTCAGCCAGCACTATCCCGACTATGAGGTGGTCTGGTACGGGCACATCGGCGACGGCAACCTGCACCTGAACATCCTCAAGCCCGAGTCCATGAGCAAAGACGATTTCTTCGCTTCATGCGCCAAGGTCAACAAGTGGGTGTTCGAGATCGTCCAGCGCTATAACGGCTCGATCTCCGCCGAGCACGGTGTGGGCATGACCAAGCGCGATTACCTTGGCTATAGCCGCTCACCACAGGAAATCGCCTGCATGAAGGCGATAAAGGCCGTCTTCGACCCTAATGGCATCATGAATCCGGGTAAGATCTTCGCTCCTGAATAAAAGCAGTAATCAAAGGAGTCGGCCATGAGTTACCAGCACCAGTACGTAGACGGCACCCGTATCCACTTCCCGCTGGGCAAGGTGGTGTGCGTTGGCCGCAACTATGCCGAGCACGCCAAGGAACTGGGCAATCCCATTCCGACCGAGCCGTTGCTGTTCATCAAGCCGGGCAGTTGCGTGGTGCCGCTGGAGGGTGGTTTCAAGATTCCTACCGACCGTGGTTCGGTGCATTACGAAGCCGAAATCGCGGTGTTGCTGGGCAAGCCGCTGTCGGCACATCCATCTGAAGAGGAAGTGCTGGATGCCATCTCCGGCTTTGCCCCGGCGCTGGACCTGACCCTGCGTGACGTGCAGGCCAAGCTCAAGGAAAAGGGCATGCCGTGGGAGACCTGCAAGAGCTTCGACGGTGCCTGCGTACTGCCGCCTTTCGTCGCTGCCGGCACGTTCGAAGACCTGGCCGACATCCCGGTGCGCCTGACCATCAATGGTGACGTTCGCCAGGACGGTAACAGCGCGATGATGCTCAACCCGATCGTGCCGATCATTCAGCACATGGCCTCGCACTTTTCGCTGCTGCCGGGGGATGTGATCCTGACCGGTACCCCGGCTGGCGTCGGCCCCTTCGAAGTGGGTGATGAGCTGGTGCTGGAGTTGCCGGGCGTGAGCCGCTTCGAAAGCCGGGTACTCTGAGCAGAGACTGTGTCGCCCGCGAAGCGGGCGACGCGATTTACCGTTTTTTTCACAACCTATCTGGATAATGCGCGAATCTCCGCCTATTTACCCAGGAATACTCTGTATGGCCCTGTCTTCCAGCGCTCCCGTATCCACCAAGCGTCGCTTCTACCTGCGCTGGCCGTTCGGCCTGGCTGTGGCTGCGGTGATCGGCTATGGCGTGGCCGTGGCGATGCACTGGGATGACCGTGGCCGACTGTGGGTCCAGGAAGGCTTCGAGAGCAGCGCCGAGCGCAGCGAAAGCGTCTGGTTGCCGGACTATAAGGTCGATATCGATGCCAAGCCTATGCCGGGCATGGAAGATGATGAAGCCTCGGACGTAGCATTCAATCCGCATACCCGCACGTTGTTTGTGGTCATGGGCAAGAACCCGTTCCTGGTCGAGCTGAGCCTGGATGGTGATGTGCTGAGGCAGATCCCCTTGCAGGGGTGGAACAACCCCGAAGGGGTTGCCGTGCTGGAGGATGGCCGCTTGGCCATTACCGATGAACGTCTGCACGACCTGACCGTGGTCAAGGTGGACGCACAAACCAAGTCGCTGAACCATGCAGATTTTCAGAGCCACGACCTGGGCGAGTCGGTGAAAAGCAACAAGGGCTTCGAGGCCGTGGCATGGGACCCGATGCGCCAGCGTCTGGTGATCGGCGAGGAGCGGCCGCCAAAGCTGTATACCTGGAGCACCGATGGGCGCAGCCCGCTCAAAGGAGACAAGCAGCCGCTGGCCAGCAACGAACTCGACCTGCGCAACCTCTCAGGCTTGGGTGTCGACCCGCGTACGGGCCATCTGTTGGTGCTGTCGGCGGACTCCAACATGCTGCTGGAGCTCGACGAGCAAGGTCAGCAGGTGAGTTTCATGACCTTGCTGGGCGGTTTCAACGGCCTCAAGGACACCATTCCGCGTGCTGAAGGGGTGGCGATGGACGATCAGGGCAACCTGTACATGGTCAGTGAGCCGGCGCTGTTCTATCGATTCAAGAAAAACTGACGGCCATTTCAGATTTTTCGCATGCTGGCATTAAGCTTTACTTCAGTTGTTCGTGGTTAGATTCGTCATCCTCAAACCGAGTCTGCCCTATGCGTCGCTATGTTCGTCTGCCCCTGGTCCTGGCTGTCATTGGCCTGCTCGCCGTGCTCTTGCTGGGCGTGGCGGAGCAGCAGTTCCGTTTGCTCGAGCGTGGCTGGTTCAACTTCAAGACCTGGTGGCAGCCCGCTGAGCAAAGCATGGGCCTGGATCGCTATCGGGTAGTGACCGAGGCGCAGCCTATAGACGGGCTGGACGATGATGTTTCGGCACTGACTTACGACCCCGACCGCAAGACCCTGTTCACGGTGACCAACAAGCGGTCCGAACTGATCGAGTTGTCCCTCGACGGTCGTATCCTGCGGCGGGTGCCGTTGACCGGTTTCGGCGACCCCGAGGCGGTCGAATACGTAGGGCCCAACAGTTACGTGATCACCGATGAGCGCCAGCAACGGCTGATTCGCGTGCGCCTTGAGGACGACACGATGTTCCTGGATGCCCACGATGCCGAGCAGTTGAGCCTTGGTATCGGCCTGAACGGCAACAAGGGGTTCGAGGGGCTTGCCTACGACTCGGCGGGCAAACGCCTGTTCGTGGCCAAGGAGCGAGACCCGATGGTGATCTACGAAATTCACGGGTTTCCCCATGAAAACCCGGAGCAGCCCTATGCAGTGCATGTGGTGCAGGACCGCAAGCGCGATGCGCGGCTGTTCGTCAGGGATCTGTCGAGCCTGCAGTTCGACGAGCGCAGCGGGCATCTGCTGGCACTGTCGGATGAATCACGCCTGGTGCTGGAGTTGGATGTGAAAGGTAAACCGTTGAGCACGCTGTCGCTGCGCAAGGGGTACCAGGGGCTCAAGCAGACGGTGCCGCAGGCGGAGGGGATTGCCATGGATGAAGCGGGGACCATTTATCTGGTCAGTGAGCCGAACCTGTTCTATGTGTTCAAACAGCCCACGGATTGACTGGGCTTTTGAGCGTAATTGCCGGCAGGCCGCCTCCCACGCGGTCACCACTGCTGTGGATTGCCTGGGGGAGCCAGCTTGCCGGCAATGGCATCACTCGGCTTTCAGGCTCTTCACGCCTTCCGGGGTGCCCAGCAACAGCAAGTCTGCCGGCCGTGCGGCAAACAGGCCATTGGTCACCACGCCGACGATCGCATTGATCTGCGCTTCCAGCTCTACGGGGTTGGTGATCTGCAGGTTGTACACATCCAGGATCACGTTGCCGTTATCGGTGACCACACCCTCACGGTACACCGGGTCGCCACCCAGCTTGACCAGTTGGCGCGCCACGTGGCTGCGGGCCATCGGGATCACTTCGACCGGCAGCGGGAAGGCGCCCAGCACCGGCACCAGCTTGCTGGCATCGGCGATGCAGATGAAGGTCTTGGCCACTGCCGCGACGATTTTTTCGCGCGTCAGTGCCGCGCCACCGCCTTTGATCAGGTTCAGGTGTGCATCGCTCTCGTCGGCGCCGTCGACATAGAACTCCAGCTCGCTGACGCTGTTCAGCTCATAGACCGGGATGCCATGGCCCTTCAGACGCTGTGCCGTGGCCTCGGAGCTGGCGACCGCGCCGTCGAAGGCAGTCTTGTGCTGGGCCAGGGCGTCAATGAAGAAGTTGGCAGTCGAACCGGTGCCGACGCCGACGACGCTCTTTTCATCCAGCTTGGGCAGAATGAAGTCGACAGCGGCCTGGGCGACGGCCTGTTTGAGTTGGTCCTGGGTCATGCGGGCTCCGGAAAGGGGCAGGGCGGTAATGAAAGGAGGCTAGTATAACGGCTCGGGCGGCTTTGCTGTGGTCGCCCGACGTAGCGCTGGGGTAGACTCGCAGCCCTTGTCCCGCGGCCAGTGATGCTTTCCCGATGCTCGAACAGTACGTCAAGAAGATCCTCACCTCGCGCGTCTACGACGTCGCTGTCGAAACCCCGCTGCACAGCGCCGGGCAACTGAGCAAGCGCCTGGGCAACCAGATTCTGCTCAAGCGTGAAGACCTGCAGCCGGTGTTCTCCTTCAAGATCCGTGGGGCGTACAACAAGCTGGCGCAACTGAGCCCGGAAGAACTGGCCCGCGGCGTGGTCACCGCCTCGGCCGGCAACCATGCACAGGGGCTGGCCCTGGCAGCCCGCGAGCTGGGCATCAAGGCCACCATCGTGATGCCCAAGACCACCCCGGAGATCAAGATCGAAGGCGTACGCTCGCGTGGCGGCAAGGTGGTATTGCATGGCGACTCGTTCCCCGAGGCGCTGGCCTACTCGCTGAAACTGGTCGATGAGAAGGGCTTCGTCTATATCCACCCTTATGACGACCCGCACACCATTGCCGGGCAAGGCACCGTGGCCATGGAAATCCTGCGCCAGCACCCAGGCCGGCTGGATGCGATCTTCGTGCCGGTGGGCGGCGGTGGGCTGATCGCCGGCATCGCCGCCTACGTGAAATACCTGCGCCCGGAAATCAAGGTGATTGGCGTCGAACCGGATGACTCCAATTGCCTGCAGGCAGCCATGGCCGCTGGCGAGCGCGTGGTGCTGCCGCAGGTTGGGCTGTTCGCCGATGGCGTGGCCGTGGCCCAGATCGGTCAGCATACCTTCGACATCTGCCGCTTGCATGTGGATGAAGTGATCACCGTCAGCACTGACGAGATCTGTGCAGCAATCAAGGATATCTACGACGATACCCGCTCGATCACCGAACCTGCAGGTGCCTTGGGTGTCGCTGGCATCAAGAAGTATGTGGAGCTCAACGGCGTCAGCGGGCAAACGCTGGTGGCTATCGACTCGGGCGCCAACGTCAACTTCGACCGCCTGCGTCACGTCGCCGAGCGTGCCGAGCTGGGCGAGAAGCGCGAAGCGATCATCGCCGTGACCATCCCCGAGCGGCCGGGCAGCTTCAAGGCGTTCTGCGAGGCCATCGGCAAGCGCCAGATCACCGAATTCAACTACCGCAAGCACACATCCGACGAAGCCCATATCTTCGTTGGCGTGCAGACCCATCCGGAGAACGACCCACGCGCTGCGTTGGTGCAGCAACTGACCGAGCAGGGTTTCCCTGTTACCGACCTGACTGACAACGAACTGGCCAAGATGCACATCCGCCACATGGTGGGTGGCCATTCGGCCGGTGCACGCGACGAGATCGTGCTGCGCTTCGAGTTCCCTGAGCGGCCGGGGGCGCTGTTCAACTTCCTCAACAAGCTGGGCGGGCGCTGGAACATCTCGATGTTCCACTACCGCAACCACGGCGCCGCCGACGGGCGTGTGGTGGCCGGGTTGCAGGTGCCGGAGGACGAACGCCACCTGGTGCCGGCGGCGCTGGCCAAGATTGGGTATCCGTACTGGGATGAGACCGACAATCCCGCTTACCGGCTCTTCCTGGGTTGAGCGACTAAGCTTGGCGAACCCCCCAAGGATGTGAAGACATGGAACACCTGACCACCCTCAAGGCCCTGCACCTCATTGCCACCGCCCTGTTATTGCTGGGCGCACTGGGTTTGGCGATCTGGACCGTACGCGCCCGGCGTCAAGGCGACGCCCAGGCTTATGGCAAGCTGCTGCGTCGGCCTTTGGTGTTCGTCTGGCTGGTGATGGGCGTGAGCCTGCTGAGCATGCCGTTCACCGGTTGGTGGCTGGTTCACCTGGTAGGTTGGCCGCTGGGGCAGACCTGGGTGCTGGCGTCCAGCGTCATCTATACCCTCGGTGCGCTCGCCGCGTGGTGGCTGCTGGTGCGTCTGAACCGGCTGCGCAAGGCTGAGGCGGTGGGTTTGCGGTTTACCCTGGCCCTGGCGGTCTTCAGCGGTGTCTGCTTCCTGTCCATCGCCGGGTTGATGGGCGCCAAGCCGGTCTGAAGCTGGCCGGGCCGCTCTGCAGCCCCAAAAAGGCTCAGTCCCTAAGCGAAATCACCGGCCACCCGCGCCGCTCAGCCTCAGCCTGCAGGTTAGGGTCCGGGTCCACCGCGACAGCATGTGACACCCGCTGCAACAGCGGCAAGTCATTCATCGAGTCGCTATAGAAGTAGCTGTCTTGCAGGTCGAACCCGTTCTCCAGCATCCAGCGTTCCAGCCTCGTCACCTTGCCTTCACGGAAGCACGGTATATCGGTACTGCGCCCGGTATAGCGGCCATCGCGTGTTTCGCATTCGGTCGCCAATAGCGTGCGAACGCCCAGACGGCGGGCAATCGGCGCGGTGACGAAACGGTTGGTGGCGGTGATGATTACCAGTTGGTCGCCTGCCTCACGATGTTGCTGCAGCAGGGCCAGGGCCTTGGGCAGGATGATCGGCTCGATGCAGTCGCGCATGAATTCGCGGTGCCATTGGTCGAGCTGGGCGGGTTCGGTGGCTGCGAGGATTTCCATGGAAAAGGCCAGGTAGGCCTGCAGGTCGAGGGTGCCGTTCAGGTAATCCTGGTAGAAGGCATCGTTGCGTTGTTTGTACGCGATCGGGTCAAGAATCCCCCGTTCGCACAGGTAATCACCCCACGCGTGGTCACTGTCGCCACCGAGGAGGGTATTGTCCAGGTCGAATAAAGCCAGGCGCATTGCGGTTACTCGCGTCAGCCATAGGGAAGGCCCGCAGAATACGGAGTTTTCACCTCGCTGCACATAAGCGTGGCGGGCGCGTTGCTGCGCTCGCAGGCTTTGTGGAACAATGCGGTGACATGCGTTTGCGAGGTTGCTGCCGTGATCGACCCGGATGGTTTTCGCCCAAATGTCGGGATCATTCTCACGAATGATGCCGGGCAGGTGCTATGGGCTCGGCGGATCAACCAGGATGCCTGGCAATTCCCTCAGGGTGGTATCAACCCTGACGAGACGCCGGAAGATGCCCTGTACCGCGAGCTGAACGAAGAAGTTGGCCTTGAACGCGATGATGTGGAAATTCTTGCCTGCACCCGCGGCTGGTTGCGTTATCGTTTACCCCAGCGTCTGGTACGTACCCACAGCCAACCGCTGTGTATCGGCCAGAAGCAGAAATGGTTTTTGCTGCGCCTGGTGAGCAATGAGCAACGGGTGCGGATGGACCTGACCGGCAAGCCTGAATTCGATGGCTGGCGCTGGGTCAGCTATTGGTACCCGCTGGGCCAGGTGGTGACCTTCAAGCGTGAAGTGTATCGCCGCGCCCTGAAAGAGCTAGCACCGCGTCTTTTGACGCGCGACTGACGACGGAGTTCGACCCCGAGCCATGCTCAATACGCTGCGCAAGATCGTCCAGGAAGTGAACTCCGCCAAAGATCTCAAGACGGCGTTGGGGATCATTGTCTTGCGCGTCAAGGAGGCCATGGGCAGCCAGGTCTGCTCGGTCTACCTGCTCGACCCGGAAACCAACCGCTTCGTGTTGATGGCCAGCGAAGGCCTCAACAAGCGATCCATCGGCAAGGTCAGCATGGCCCCCAACGAAGGCCTGGTTGGTCTGGTCGGTACCCGGGAAGAGCCGCTGAACCTGGAAAACGCCGCTGATCACCCACGGTACCGCTACTTCGCTGAAACGGGCGAGGAGCGTTTCGCGTCCTTCCTGGGTGCACCGATCATCCACCACCGTCGTGTGGTCGGCGTGCTGGTCATTCAGCAGAAAGAACGCCGCCAGTTCGACGAGGGTGAAGAAGCTTTCCTGGTCACCATGAGCGCTCAACTCGCCGGGGTTATCGCTCACGCCGAGGCCACCGGCTCGATTCGTGGCCTGGGCCGCCAGGGCAAGGGCATCCAGGAAGCGCGCTTCGTCGGCGTACCAGGCTCGCCGGGTGCTGCCGTCGGCCGAGCCGTGGTCATGTTGCCGCCTGCCGACCTTGAGGTGGTGCCGGACAAGACGGTCGAAGACATCGACGCTGAACTCAAACTGTTCCACAACGCCCTCGAGGGCGTGCGCGCCGACATGCGCAAGCTTTCGGCCAAACTGGCCACCCAGTTGCGCCCGGAAGAACGCGCGCTGTTCGACGTGTACCTGATGATGCTTGAGGACGCAGCCCTCGGCGGTGAGGTGACTGACGTCATCAAGACCGGCCAGTGGGCCCAGGGCGCCCTGCGCCAGGTGGTCGGCGAGCACGTCAGCCGGTTCGAACTGATGGACGACGACTACCTGCGCGAACGCGCCTCGGACGTGAAAGACCTCGGTCGCCGTCTGCTGGCCTACCTCCAGCAAGCCCGTTCGCAATCGCTGGTGTATGCCGACAACACCATCCTGGTCAGCGAGGAACTGACCCCGGCGATGCTGGGTGAGGTGCCGGAAGGCAAGCTGGTGGGCCTGGTCTCGGTGCTGGGCTCGGGCAACTCCCACGTTGCCATCCTGGCCCGTGCCATGGGTATCCCGACGGTGATGGGCCTGGTCGACCTGCCGTATTCCAAGGTCGATGGTATCGAGCTGATCGTCGATGGCTACAAGGGCGAGGTGTTCACCAACCCCAGCGACGTGCTGCGCAAGCAATACAGCGAGGTGGTCGAAGAAGAGCGTCAGCTGGCCCAGGGCCTGGATGCGTTGCGCGAACTGCCTTGCATCACCCCGGACGGTCATCGCATGCCGCTGTGGGTCAACACCGGCCTGCTTGCCGACGTGGCCCGTGCCCAGCAGCGGGGCGCCGAAGGGGTGGGCCTGTACCGCACAGAAGTGCCGTTCATGATCAACCAGCGCTTCCCCAGCGAAAAAGAGCAGTTGGCCATCTATCGCGAGCAGTTGGCGGCGTTTCACCCGCTGCCGGTGACCATGCGTACCCTCGACATCGGCGGGGACAAGGCGCTGTCCTACTTCCCGATCAAGGAAGAAAACCCGTTCCTGGGGTGGCGTGGCATCCGCGTGACCCTCGACCACCCGGAAATCTTCCTGGTCCAGACCCGCGCCATGCTCAAAGCCAGCGAAGGCCTGAACAACCTGCGCATTCTGCTGCCGATGATCTCCGGCATTCACGAACTGGAAGAGGCGCTGCACCTGATTCACCGCGCCTGGGGCGAGGTGCGTGACGAAGGCACGGACGTGCCGATGCCACCGGTTGGCGTGATGGTCGAGATCCCGGCCGCGGTTTACCAGACCAAGGAGCTGGCGCGTCAGGTGGATTTCCTTTCGGTAGGCTCCAACGACCTGACCCAGTACCTGCTGGCAGTGGACCGCAACAACCCGCGGGTTGCCGACCTTTACGACTACCTGCACCCGGCAGTGCTGCAAGCCTTGAACACCGTGGTGCGTGATGCCCATGGCGAGGGCAAGCCAGTCAGTATCTGCGGCGAGATGGCCGGTGATCCGGCAGCAGCGGTCCTGTTGATGGCCATGGGCTTCGACAGCTTGTCGATGAACGCCACCAACCTGCCGAAGGTGAAGTGGATGCTGCGCCAGATAAACATGAGCAAGGCTAAGGAGCTGCTGGCCGATGCCCTGAGCCATGACAACCCGCAGGTTATCCACAGCTCGTTGCAATTGGCGCTGAAGAACCTGGGGCTGGCGCGGATGATTGGGCCAGAGGCCAACAAGACCCTGTGAATTCTGGGGCCGCTTTGCGGCCCTTTCGCGACACAAGGCCGCTCCTACAGGCGACGCGACCCTTGTAGGAGCGGCCTTGCGTCGCGAAAGGGCTGCAAAGCAGCCCCATGGCCCTCAAACCCAAAGCTCAACCTCCCCCAAGTGCCCCCCAAAAGGCCCGAAACTGCGCTCGACAAGCCGTCTTTTACCCTGATCATCCACGATCAGCACCGTACTGGCCCGCGTCCCATAATTCTGGCTGGCAATAAACACACTCGACAGCAGCTTCTCTGTCGCCACCCCCACGCCAGTTTCCGGCAGCTCTGCCTCAGGCGCCGTCTCACCATCGGCCAGCAACGCCATCAAACGCTGTGGGTCTGCTGACCCCAGTAACCGTTCCAGCCCGTCGCGCGCCTTGACCAGCTTGGGCCACGGCGTATCCAGCCCGGCATTGGAAAGCCCATACACCCCAGCCGCCAGCAAGCGCGGCGCCGCGTCTCGAGCGTGCAGATACCCCAGGCGCACACCATCGCCCACCAGCAGGTTGAACCCCGAATACTGCTTGCTGCGGCTGGCGACCTGGTCCAGATAGGCCTCGACCCCAAGTTCACCCTGCAGGTATGCCGCCACCAGCTCGCCGCGTGAGCGGGGGCCCAACGGCTGCCCTGGGTCGCGAATGTTGGTCAGCGCGGCGAACCGCCCCTGCGGCCCCACGCCCAGCCAGGTACCACCGGCCTCCAGATCACGCCCTGCATGCACGCCGGGCGCATCTTCCCAGGCTGCCAGCGCCTGCGTGGGCCGGGCATAGAACTCGTCGCGGTTGGCCGCCACGATCAGCGGCAGGGCATGCCCTGGCCGCCAGGCGAATACGATCAGGCACATAGGTTGGGCCTCTGGGTTTTTTGCCACTCTACCCACTGCGGCGGCGCCGATCCATCCTGTCACAGAGTTCACTAGAGCCCCGAGCCCGGCTTCCGTTACCATGCCGGATTGTTTTTTCGGGGACGACGAATGGAGTTCGCACTCTATCTGCTTCTGGGCGCCTGTGCCGGCGTGCTGGCCGGGCTGTTCGGCGTGGGCGGCGGCATCATCATCGTGCCGGTGCTGGTGTTCAGCTTCACCCTGCAGGGCTTCGACGCTTCGGTGCTCACTCACCTGGCGGTGGGTACCTCGCTGGCAACCATCGTCTTCACATCGATCAATGCCGTGCGCGAGCACCATCGTCGGGGCGCGGTGCAGTGGCCGATCTTCGCCTGGATGACCGTGGGTATCCTGCTGGGCGCCGGGGTGGGCGCGAAGACGGCTTCGCTTATCCAGGGCCCGCTGTTGCAGAAGATCATCGGCGTATTCGCGCTGATCATTGCCGCGCAGATGGCACTGGACCTCAAGCCCAAGGCCAGCCGCGGCATTCCCGGCAAGCCCGCACTGATCGGTGCCGGTGGCGTGATCGGTTGGGCCTCGGCGATCTTCGGCATCGGCGGTGGTTCGTTGACCGTGCCATTCCTGACCTGGCGCAGCCTGCCGATGCAGCAGGCGGTGGCCACGTCTTCGGCCTGCGGCCTGCCGATTGCCGTGGCCAGCGCCCTGAGTTTCATGTGGCTGGGTTGGCACGATGAGCATCTGCCAGCCCATAGCGTGGGCTTCGTGTACCTGCCAGCGCTGGTCGGCATTGCCGTGACCAGCATGTTTTTCGCCCGCTTCGGCGCGCGGCTGGCGCACAAGTTGTCGCCCCGCCTGCTCAAGCGTTTGTTCGCCGCGCTGCTGTTTAGCGTAGGCCTGAGCTTTTTGATTTGAAACCAGAGGAATATCCATGCTGCCTTACCCGCAGATAGACCCCGTGGCCGTTGCGCTCGGGCCGCTGAAAATCCATTGGTACGGCCTGATGTACCTGATCGGCATTGGTGGCGCGTGGCTGCTCGCCTCGCGCCGGCTCAACCGTTTCGACCCCACCTGGTCGCGTGAAAAGCTCTCTGACCTGGTGTTCTGGTTGTCGATGGGGGTGATCGTCGGCGGGCGCTTGGGTTATGTGCTGTTCTACGACCTGCACGCCTACCTGGCCAACCCGACGTTGATCTTCGAGGTATGGAAGGGTGGCATGTCGTTCCACGGCGGCTTCATCGGCGTGATGCTGGCGGCCTTGTGGTTCGGCAAGCGCAACAACAAGTCATTCTTCGAACTGATGGACTTCGTCGCACCGCTGGTGCCGATTGGCCTGGGGGCAGGGCGTATCGGCAACTTCATCAACGCCGAATTGTGGGGCAAGCCGACCGACGTGCCGTGGGCGATGATCTTCCCGCCGTTCAGCGACCCGGCCCAGCTGCCGCGCCACCCATCGCAGCTGTACCAGTTCGCCCTGGAAGGCGTGGCGTTGTTCGCGATCCTCTGGCTGTTCTCGCGCAAGCCGCGCCCGACCATGGCGGTTTCCGGGATGTTCGCCCTGTTCTACGGCATCTTCCGCTTCATCGTCGAATTCGTCCGCGTGCCGGATGCCCAGCTGGGCTACATTGCCTGGGGCTGGCTGACCATGGGTCAGATACTCTGCATCCCGATGATTCTGGCCGGCCTCGGATTGATCTGGTGGGCTTATAATCGCAAACCCACGGCGAAACCCGCCATCTGATTCCCAACGGCAGGGGCGATCCCCCTGCCGTTCTTGCTACAGGTAAGCCATGAAACAGTATCTGGACCTGGTCCGTGACGTCATCGAAAACGGCACTCTGCAGGAAAACCGCACGGGCATCCGCACCATCAGCCTGCCGGGCGCCATGCTGCGCTTCGATCTGCAAAAGGGCTTTCCGGCCATCACCACGCGCAAGCTGGCATTCAAGTCTGCCATCGGCGAAATGGTCGGCTTCCTGCGTGGCGTGAAGAACGCGGGTGAATTCCGCGAACTGGGCTGCAAGGTGTGGGATCAGAACGCCAACGAGAACGCCCAGTGGCTGGCCAACCCGTTCCGCCAGGGCCATGACGACCTCGGCGAGATTTACGGTGTGCAGTGGCGCCAGTGGCCGGGCTACAAGCGCATCCCGCTGAGCAACCCGGCAGCGATCGAGATGGCCGAAAAAGCGGGCTTTCGCAGGATTGCCCAGGACGAGGAAGATGGCCAGGCGTTCGTCGTGCTGTACAAGGCCATCGACCAAGTGCGTCAGTGCCTGGACACCATAGCCAACGACCCGGGCAGCCGGCGCATCCTGTTCCATGGCTGGAACTGCGCGCAGCTGGACGAAATGGCGCTGCCGCCGTGCCACCTGCTGTACCAGTTCCACCCCAATGTCCAGACCAGGGAAATCTCCCTGACGCTCTACATCCGCTCCAATGACTTGGGCCTGGGCACACCGTTCAACCTCACCGAAGGTGCGGCGCTGCTGTCGCTGTTCGGCCGCCTGACGGGCTATACGCCGCGCTGGTTCACGTACTTCATTGGCGATGCCCATGTGTACGAAAACCATCTGGACATGCTTAACGAGCAACTCAAGCGCGAGCCGCTGGAAGCACCGAAGCTGGTGATCAGCGACCGCGTGCCTGCGTTCGCCGAGACGGGCAAGTACGAGCCAGAATGGCTGGAGAAGATCGAACCGAGCGATTTCAGCCTGGAAGGCTATGAGCACCATGCACCGATGACGGCGCCGATGGCGGTCTGATTCGCGCAAATGCCCAGGGCTGCGCAGCAGCCCCAGCGGCTTCAATGCCCGTGGCTACGCCCCACGTGCGAATGCTCGGTATCCGGCACGGATACGGCTCCGTTCACCTCCAAACGCTGCAAGATCGCGCATTCCTCTCCCTGCGCACTGCACCGTCTGCGTAACTCCACCAGTTGCTCCTGCAATGCCACCAGGCCATCGATCCGCGCCTGCACGTGTTCGATATGTTCGTCTATCAACGCATTGACGCTGCCACATGAGCCCGCCGGGCTATCGCGCAGGCGCAAAAGGCTGCGTATTTCGTCCAGGGTCATGTCCAGGGTGCGGCAGTTGCGGATAAAGGTCAGCCGCTCGACATGGGCCTGGGTGTACAGCCGGTAATTACCGTCGGTACGCGCTGGCTCTGGCAGTAGCTGCTCACGCTCGTAATAACGAATGGTCTCCACCGCACAGTCGGTGGCTTTGGCCAGTTCTCCGATTTTCATGGCGATTCTCCATCAGGTGGCTTGACCCTATAGTGGCTACAGGGTGTTCACTTGGCAACAGGTGCTCACTAAGGATGACCCCATGAACCAGCCTGTCAGCCACGAACACGTGCATGACCATGACCACGTCAACGCCGGTAAAAGCCATTGCCACGACGCACATGCGCACAGTTGCTGCGGTTCCAGTGCGGCGCCTGCGTTTGTGCAATTGAGCGAAAAGGCCAGTGACCAGGCCCGGCTCAGCCGTTTTCGCATACAAGCCATGGACTGCCCGACAGAACAGACCTTGATCCAGGACAAGCTCGGCAAGCTGGCCGGCATCGAGCAGCTGGAGTTCAACCTGATCAACCGCGTGCTGGGCGTGCGCCATACCTTGGATGGCACTGCTGAGATCGAGCGGGCCATCGAAAGCGTGGGCATGAAGGCAGAACCGCTGGCTGTAGAGGATGAGGGTGGCGTGATCGCACCCGCGCCAGCCAAGACTCGCTGGTGGCCATTGGCATTGTCCGGCATCGCGGCGATCGCCGCTGAAATCATCCATTTCAGCGCGCTGGCGCCCGAGTGGGTGGTAGCCGCGCTGGCGCTGGCAGCGATCCTTGGCTGTGGCCTGGGCACCTACAAGAAGGGCTGGATTGCCCTTAAAAACCGCAACCTGAACATCAACGCGCTGATGAGCATTGCCGTGACCGGTGCCGTGCTGATCGGCCAGTGGCCTGAGGCGGCCATGGTCATGGTGCTGTTCACCATCGCCGAACTGATCGAGGCACGTTCACTTGACCGTGCGCGCCATGCCATCAGTGGCCTGATGCAGCTTACGCCGGACATGGCCACGGTGCAGCAGGCTGACGGCCAATGGCGTGAGGCCGAGGTGCGCCACGTAGCGATCGGTGCGCTCGTGCGGGTACGCCCCGGTGAGCGTATCGGCCTGGACGGTGAAGTGGTCAGTGGGCAATCCAGCGTCGATCAGGCACCGATCACCGGCGAGAGCCTGCCTGTGGACAAGGCCCCTGGCGACAAGCTGTTCGCCGGCACCATCAACCAGGCCGGCGCTCTGGAGTACCGGGTAACTGCAGTGGCAGGGCATTCCACATTGGCCCGTATCATCAAGGCCGTGGAGCAGGCGCAGGGCGCTCGAGCGCCTACCCAGCGTTTCGTCGATACCTTCTCGCGCATCTACACGCCTGTGGTGTTCGCCCTGGCTTTGGCCGTAGCGCTCATCCCGCCGCTGTTCATGGCCGGCGCCTGGTTCGACTGGGTCTACCGCGCCTTGGTGCTGTTGGTGGTGGCCTGCCCATGTGCCCTGGTGATTTCCACCCCGGTGACCATTGTCAGTGGCCTGGCGGCTGCGGCGCGCAAGGGCATCCTGATCAAGGGGGGGGTGTACCTGGAAGGGGGCCGCAAGCTGGACTTCCTGGCCCTGGACAAGACTGGCACTCTCACCTACGGCAAGCCGGTGCAGACCGATACCAAGGTGCTAGACCCATTGTTCGAAGGCCGCGCCCAGGCACTGGCGGCAAGCCTGGCCGAGCGCTCAGACCACCCGGTATCGGCTGCCATCGCCCAGTTGGCCAGGGCGCAGGGGCTGGCCCTGAGTGAGGTCAGCGCGTTCGCTGCCTTGGCGGGGCGCGGTGTGCGTGGTGACATCGATGGCGAAACCTATCACCTGGGCAACCATCGTCTGGTCGAAGAGCTGGGCTTGTGCTCACCGCAGCTCGAAGCACAGTTGGACCAACTCGAGCGCCAAGGCAAGACCGTGGTGCTGTTGCTCGACCGCTCTGGCCCGCTGGCGCTGTTTGCCGTTGCCGACACGGTCAAGGACAGCAGCCGTGAGGCCATCGCCGAGCTGCACGCGCTGGGCATCAAGACTGTCATGCTTACCGGCGACAATCCCCATACCGCCCAGGCCATCGCTGCCCAGGTCGGTATCGACCGCGCCGAAGGCAACCTGCTCCCTGCCGACAAGCTGAGCACGATCGAGCAGCTCTACGCCCAGGGGCACCGGGTTGGCATGGTCGGTGATGGCATCAACGATGCGCCGGCGCTGGCCCGTGCCGAGATCGGTTTCGCCATGGCGGCTGCCGGTACCGACACCGCCATCGAGACCGCCGATGTGGCGCTGATGGATGACGACTTGCGCAAAATCCCGGCCTTCGTCAGGCTGTCGCGGCAAAGTGCGGCGATCCTTAAGCAGAACATCGTGCTGGCGTTGGGCATCAAGGCCATCTTCCTGGCAATCACCTTTGCCGGCATGGCCACGCTGTGGATGGCGGTGTTCGCCGACATGGGCGTAAGCCTGCTGGTGGTGTTCAACGGCCTGCGCCTTTTGCGCAAGTAGCAGCCGCAAGCTACAAGCTGATCGAGGTGGAATCGAGACTTATGAAACTACACAGCGCTGCCTCTGCTTACGGCTGCTTTTGCGGCTGCGGAGCCCAGCAATGCTGAGTGCCGAGCTCAAAGCCTTCTACATGGTGGCCCGCCTGGGCAGCATCACACTGGCGGCGAAGAAGCTTGGCCTCAGCCAGCCGACGGTGACCACCCAGATCCGCAACCTCGAAAGCCAGTACGCGGTGGAGCTGTTCTACCGCGGCGGCCGGCGCCTGGTACTGAGCGAGGAGGGCGTGCGCCTGCTGCCAATGGTCAAGGCGCTGCTGCAACAGGAAGCCGACATCGAGTTCGAGCTGCGCAACAGCGGCCATGCCCAAGGCAACCTGCGCATCGCTGCCACTGCGCCGTACTACATACTCGATCTGGTGAAGATCTTCCGTGAGCGCTTGCCACAGGTGGGCGTGGCCGTGGAGATCGGTAATTCGCAGCAGGTGCTGGAGATGCTGGAGGACTACCGCGTCGATCTCGCCGCCTCGTCACAGTTGGTGGAGGATGCTCGCCTGGTGAGGCGCGTGCTGGGCACTGACCCGCTGGTGGTGGCGGTGCACCGCAATCACCCGCTGGCGCAGCGTCAGGTGGTGTCTATCGAGGTGGTGGCAGGGCAATGCCTGCTGATGCGCGAGAAAGGTTCGACCACGCGCAAACTCACCGAAGAAATGATGCACGGCGCTGGGGTGAAGGCCGAAGCGGTGCTGGAAATCGGCAGCCGCGAGTCGATCCGTGAGGCGGTGCTGCGCAATATCGGCATCAGCGTGATTGCCCGGCACGAGGTGCCGCACAACTCGGAGCTGCGGGTGCTGACACTGGAAGATGCGCCGGTGATGCATGAGTACCTGTACTGCCTTAAGGAAAGACGCCAGGCCCGGTTGCCGGCAGCCTTCCTCGGGGTGGCGCAGGAAGTGGTGGGGTCGCAGTTCTGAACCTGCAACGTCACTACAAAATTTGCCTATACCACTATCGCCCGCCTTTGCCTCGCCGCCACAGAACCTTCGCACAGCCTTTCTAGCATGGCCACATCTGCTCGATGAGGCTTTGCCATGAACCACGCCACCCCGGGCGCACAAATGAAAGTGCGCGGTATCCACAAGCGTTTCGGCGCCTTCACGGCGTTGAACGATGTCTCCCTGGACATCGCCGCCGGCGAGCTGGTTTGCCTGCTCGGCCCTTCCGGCTGCGGCAAGACCACCCTGCTGCGCTGCATCGCAGGGCTGGAACGCCAAGACCGTGGCGAGTTGTACATCGGTGAGCGTGACATCAGCGAATTGCCCCCACAGGCCCGTGACTACGGCATCCTCTTTCAATCCTACGCGCTGTTCCCCAACCTCACCGTCGAAGCCAACATTGCCTACGGCCTGAACCGCAGTGGCCGTGAAGAAAGCCGCCAGCGCGTAGCCGAGATGCTGGACCTGGTAGGCCTGGCCGGCAGTGAAAAGAAATACCCCGGGCAATTGTCCGGGGGGCAACAGCAGCGGGTTGCGTTGGCCCGTGCCCTGGCCCCGTCGCCTTCGCTGCTGTTGCTCGACGAGCCTATGTCGGCGCTGGATGCGCGTGTGCGTGAGCACCTGTGTACCGAACTTCGACAGCTGCAGCGTCAACTGGGTATCACCACGCTGATGGTCACCCACAACCAGGACGAAGCCATGCTGATGGCCGACCGCATTGCGGTGATGAACAACGGCCAGGTCGAGCAGTACGCCACCCCTCAGGAAATCTACGATCAGCCGTCCACGCCGTTCGTTGCCGAGTTCGTTGGCCAGGGCAACTGGCTGCCGTTTCAGCGTACTGGCGACAGCCATGCCCAGGTGGGCGCCATGAGCATGCGCCTGGCAGCGGGTGCGCCGCGGGCCAGCAGCGGCCGGTTGTTCTGCCGCCCGGAGGCCATCACTGTCAACCCGGTGGTGCATGAAGAAAACCTGTTCCCGGCCAAGGTCCGCGAAATCACATTCCTCGGCAACCGCTGCCGCATGAGCTTTGAATTCAAGGCCCTGCCGGGCCATCCGCTGCTCGCCGAACTGGCGCCAGAAGCCATGCCACACTTGGGCTCGCAGGACATCTGGGTGGCCCTGCCGCCGCAGAGCCTGCAGGTGTTTGCCTGAGATGGCCGCGCCCATGCCTTTGCCGCTGGCCCAGCCCAAGCACACAGCGCGCAATGATGTTGCATTCGGTGATCGGCTGTTCGTCGTCGGTGGCAAGTGCCTGCTGCTGGCCTTGCTGTTGCTGGCGGTGCTGATGCCGTTGCTGGCGATCTTCTGGCGCGGCTTCAGCGGCGATGCCGGCCAGGGTGGCGGTCTGCTGGCGGCCCGTGAACTGTTTGCCAGTGACAACTTCCACTGGCTGCTTGGCAACAGCTTGTCGGTTGCCTTCACGGTTGCCGCGATCGTGGTCCCCCTGGCATACCTGTTCGCTTATGCCTTGCAGCGCACGCTGATACCGGCCAAGGGGCTGTGGCGGGGTATCTCGCTGCTGCCACTGCTGGCGCCGTCGATGTTGCCGGCGATTGCCCTGGTCTACCTGTTCGGTAACCAAGGCCTGCTGCGCGGGTTGCTCAGTGACAACATCTATGGCTTCTGGGGCATTGTCCTGGGGGAGGCCATCTACACCTTCCCGCATGCGCTGATGATCCTGCTGTCGGCCTTGTCGCTGGCCGATGCACGGTTGTTCGATGCCGCCTCCAGCATGGGGGCCGGGGCGTCGCGGGCGTTTCGCAGCATTACCTGGCCGGCAACGCGCCAGGCGGTGTTCGCGGCGTTCTGCCTGGTGTTCACCCTGACCATCACCGATTTCGGTGTACCGGTGGTTGTCGGTGGCGACTACCAGGTGCTGGCGCTCGAGGCCTACAAGGCGGTCGTCGGCCAGCAGCAGTTCGGCCGGGGTGCATTGATCGGCATGGTGCTGCTGGTGCCGGCATTGCTGAGCTTTGCGGTCGATGCCTGGCTGCGTCGCCGTCAGGGCGAGGCCATGAGTGGTCGTGCCCAGGTATTCGAACCCAAGCCGTCGCCCGGGCGTGATGCCTGTTATCTGGTGATCGTCCTGCTGGTATGCACGGTGCTGGTGGGCGTGATCGGCATGGCGGTGTACTCGTCACTGGTGACCTTCTGGCCCTACAACCTGACCTTGTCGTTCAAGCACTACATGTTCGAAGACACCGCCGGCGGTGGCTGGCTGGCCTATCGCAACAGCGTGACCATGGCCGTCGGCACCGCGCTGATCGGCAGCATGGTGATCTTTGCCGGTGCCTACCTGATGGAGAAAACCCAGGGCCAGCGTTTGCTCAACCAGGCCCTGCGCCTGCTCAGCTTCATCCCCATGGCGGTACCGGGGTTGGTGCTGGGCCTGGGCTATGTCTTCTTCTTCAACCTCAATGGCAACCCACTGCACGTTTTCTATGGCGGCATGGGGCTGTTGGTGGTGTGCACCATCGCCCACTACCTGACCACTGCGCAGATGACCGCAACCACGGCGTTGCGCCAGCTCGATGGCGAGTTCGAGGCCGCCGCGCTGTCGCTCAAGGCGCCGTTGTACAAGCACTTCGTGCGGGTGACCGTGCCGATCTGCCTGCCAGCACTGCTGGACATCATCCGTTATCTGTTCGTCTCGGCCATGACCACGGTATCGGCGGCAATCTTCCTGTACAGCCCCGACACCATCCTGGCCGCCGTCGCGGTGCTGAACATGGACGATGCCGGCAATGTCGGCGGCGCTGCCGCCATGTCGACCTTGATCCTGCTGACCAGTGCGGCTGCATCGCTGCTGCTGGCCGGCGCTTCCCGCGGCCTGCTGCGCCGCTCCCAGGCCTGGCGCCAGCGCGCTCCCGGCCATTGACCGACTGCCCACACTGACAGGAAACGCATCATGTTCAAGCCCCTCGCACTTGCCGCTGCCGTGACCGCTGTATTCAGCCTGCAGGCTTCGGCCGCCACTACGCAGCTGACCGTCTACACCGCCCTGGAAGCCGAGCAGCTCAAGACCTACAAGCAGGCCTTCGAAAAGGCCAACCCGGACATCGAAATCAAGTGGGTGCGTGACTCCACCGGCATCATCACTGCCAAGCTGCTGGCCGAGAAAGAGCGCCCGCAGGCCGATGCGGTGTGGGGGCTGGCGGCTTCCAGCCTGGCCATCCTCGACCAGAACGGCATGCTCGAAGCCTATGCACCGAAAGACCTGGGCAAGATCTCCGCCAACTACCGTGACGCCGCCAACCCTCCGGCGTGGGTCGGCATGGACGTTTGGGCCGCGACGATCTGCTTCAATACCATCGAGGCCCAGAAGCAGGGCCTGAGCAAACCGGTGAGCTGGCAGGACCTGACCAAGCCGGAGTACAAGGGCAAGATCGTGATGCCGAACCCGGCGTCGTCCGGTACCGGTTTCCTGGATGTGAGCGCGTGGCTGCAGACCTTTGGCGAGCCTCAGGGCTGGGCCTATATGGACGCGCTGCACCAGAACATCGGCCAGTACGTCCATTCCGGCTCCAAGCCTTGCAAACTGGCAGCGGCAGGGGAGTTCCCGATCGGTATCTCCTTCGAGTACCCGGCGGTGCAGCTCAAGCGCCAGGGCGCGCCACTGGATATCGTACTGCCCAAGGAAGGCCTGGGCTGGGAGATCGAGGCGACTGCAGTGATCAAAGGTTCACCGAAGGCTGATGCCGCCAAGCGGCTGGCGGATTTCTCGGCAAGCCCTGCGGCCATGGAACTGTACAAAGAGAACTTCGCTGTACTCGCTGCCCCGGGTATTGCCAAACCGCAAACCGAGCTCCCCGCGGACTACGAGCAGCGCCTGATCAAGAACGACTTCGCCTGGGCTTCGAAGAACCGCGACCAGATCCTGGCCGAGTGGCGCAAGCGTTATGACGGCAAGTCGGAGAAGGTGGCGCAGCAGTAAGCTCTGCGGGGCCTGTGCCCTCAGGTTGGCAGTGCCAAACCTGAGGGCGCGGGTTTACCCGCGATCAGGCTGGAACAGGCAGCTCAAATCTGCAATACCAGTGCTTCCAGCTGTTCCTGCCGCTCAGTCTGGTTCACTCGCGCCCCCGGATTGAGCGTCGACCACTGCGGATGCGCCCGCGCTTTGTTCAGCGCCTCGGGAAGCTTGCCTTCACGCCAGGTTTTCTCGTCCGGCTCATTCAGGCGAATACTGTTCTGTGCCGCATGCCCGCGGCTATCCAGTGCTGCCATCAACTGTTGCTGACGCAACGCCAATAGGCGCAACACCGTGTCATCCACCGTCAGCTCGCGCTGGCCCTTCAGTTTACCCATCAACCGTGCGCCATAGTTGCGTGCAGTCTGCAGGGCTCCGCCGGCAATGGCTCCGGCCAAGGCGGCAGCACCGAGCGTAAGGCCACCGACCAGCAGGTCGACCCCCGCGCCGGCCGCAGCCCCTGCCGCCACGCCGCTGCCCAGGCGTACGCCCAATAGCTTCAAGGTTTCGGGGTTGAACAGGTCATCGCCCCAGCGCCCGTTCAACAGCGGCAGGTCACCGGCATTGGCATCTTCGCGACGGAAACCGTAGAGCTTCAGAAGCGCTTCGACGCAGCGCTGTTCTCGCTGGCGCACCTCCTGGCGCAAGGTCTCGATGGCCTTGGCTTCAGCCGCTGGTTCAGCTTCGACGCTGCGCCGACATGCTGCGCAGTCGAGCAGCAGCTCAGCGATCAGCCGTTTACCGCTGTGCTGGCGGGCCAGCCGCTGTGCCTGCTGGTCGTCGATCAGCCGCTGCAGGGCGGGGCGGGCGTCTTCCAGCAGCAATGCCAAGCTCTCGTAAAGGCGGCGCTCGCCGTCTTCAGGGGGCGCAACGCTGTCGAACCTTACCAGCGCATGCAGCCCGAGGCGGGCCAGGGCCTCGCGCCATTCAGGTTCGCGATGCTGGCTGCTGGCGACGAAGTTGAGCACCGGCAGCAATGGCTTGCCGCAACTGGCCAGCACCTCCAGTTCGTCGCGGTATTTGGCCAGCACCGGCTCGCGCGCGTCGATCACATACAGGCCGGCATTGCTTGCCAGCAACTGGCGCAGCACCTTGGCTTCCTGCTCGAAGCGCTGGCGTGCTTCGCTGCCCTGCAGAAAGCGCTCCAGCCGTGCCGGGCCGTCCAGGCGCTCGCCCGGCCGTTCGAGGCGTTCCAGGTAGTCGAGCAAGGCAATGGCATCTTCCAGCCCGGGGGTATCGTAGAGCTCAAGCAGCGGCTCACCGTCCACCGAAAGGCGCGCGCCCTCGACGTGGCGGGTGGTGCTCGGGCGATGAGACACCTCACCGAAGCCGACATCGCGGGTCAGGGTGCGCAGCAGCGAGGTCTTGCCGACATTGGTGTGGCCGACCACGGCCAGTTTCAGGGGCTCAGTCATGGCCATGCTCCAGCCAGCTCATGGGGGCGGTGTCGGCGTGGGGCAGGCCCAGGCGGTCGAGGGCTTCATGCCAGTCCCCCAGGCGCTCGGCGTCCAGGACCTGGCCTGGGGCAGCCTGCAACAACCAGATGCGCGTGGCACCGGCATTGCGTGCCAACTCTGCCAGAAGTGCCAGGCTGCCGCGGTCAGGTGAGCGGCGGGGGTCGCAGGCGATGGCCAGGCGTGCCGGAGGGAAGCGGCTCAACTGCTCGAGCAGCCGGTTGCGCGATTCACGGCTGTCGAGTACGCCGGCGTCGGTCACCCCCTTGGCCAGCGCAGGCGGCCATGGGCGCTGGTCGTCCAATTCGAGGCCGACCAGCAAGGCTCCACTGCTGCCGGTTTCCAGTTGACCTGCCTGGAACTGTGGCAACGCTTCGGGGGCGGTGTCCTGCACACCAATCCGTTCGCTGCGGGGCATCAGTGCATCGCGCAGTTGGGCATAGCCGGGCAGGCTGAGGTCCAGGGCCAGGCGTCGGCGACCTTGGTACCAGCGCCAAAGGCACAAGCCAGCCAACAGCAGGCGCGGCAGCAGGCCATAAACCAACACTACGCCCAGCAGCCAGCTGGCCCAGGCCTGGCGGGCGATATCAACGGCAAGCTGGGTGTCGCCGCTGGCGCGGATCATGCCCTCGTCCGGCACGGCAAAGCCGAGCAATGAGGGCAGGGCACCAAGCGTTTGGGTAAGGGTGATGAAGGGCTCGGGGGCGAGCAGGGTGGTTTCCCAGACGAAGCCGTAGCGCCGGGTGGCAAGCAACACCAGCAGTAGTGTCAGCGCACTGAGCATGGCCGTCAGCCACAAGCTGTGTACGAGCAGGCCAAGCAACCAGCGGTTGAGGCGCTGGCGCTGCAGTAGCACCAGCAGTGCTGGCGCCAGGTGTACGGCCTTGGCGTCGCGCGCGAAGCGTTCGCTCAGCCAGAGCCACAGCCGTCCGAGGCTGGCGCCATGTTCGCCACTCAAGGCCAGCCCGGCGGCCCAGCCCAGAAGCATCAGCAGGTTGAGCCCGAGCAGGCTGCCCAGCGCCCAGAACACGTTGACCGGGCGCAGGCCATCGCCGAGGGCGGCAAAGGCAAGGCCCGCGCCGCTGAGTATGGCCAACAGCAGCAACGCCAGCAGGGCCAGGCGTGCGCCTTGTTTCCAGTGCTGCAGGGCAGTGGTCATGCCATCGCGTTCGGCCAGGAACAGTGCGCGCGCTTCGATGCGGGCTGCCAGGTCGCCGCCCTGCTGGCGGGCGTGGCGGTTGGCTTCCTGATCCTCCAGGGGGCCGGCGTGTTCCTCGCGCAGGCGCACCGCTTCGGTGAGCCAGCGCTTGTCCAGTGGAGTATGTCCAGTCACAGGGTATTCCATTGCACACGGTTCAGGGCGCAAGCATAACCCACCATGGGTTTGCTATCCTCGCCGGCATGACTACTTCACTCCCCCTCAGCCTGATTGCGGCCCTCGCCGAGAACCGCGTCATCGGCATCGACAACACCATGCCCTGGCACTTGCCGGGGGATTTCAAATATTTCAAGGCCACCACCTTGGGCAAGCCGATCATCATGGGCCGCAAGACCTGGGACTCGCTGGGCAGGCCGCTGCCGGGGCGCCTGAACATCGTGGTCAGCCGTCAGGCCGGCTTGGTGCTGGCCGGGGCCGAAGTGTTCGCTTCGCTCGAAGATGCGCTGGAGCGCGCTGAGCAGTGGGCACGTGAGCAGGGTGTTGACGAACTGATGCTGATCGGCGGCGCACAGTTGTACGCTCAGGCCCTGGAAAAGGGCTTGGTGAACCGTATGTATCTGACCCGGGTGGAGCTTTCGCCGCAAGGGGATGCGTGGTTCCCGGAGTTCGACAAGGCGCAGTGGCAGCTGGCATCGAGTGAGCCGCAGGCAGAAGCGGACAAGCCTGCGTATCACTTCGAGGTGTGGGACAAGTCTTGAAGTGGTTGGGGCTGCGCAAGCAGCCCCGTCTATATCAGGATTGGCTCAGCTCGGCATGCTCTTCGCCGGCCAGCACATCCTTGTCGGTTTCTTTCAACAACTGGCTGGTCACCACGCCCGCCGTCATCGAGCCGTTCACGTTCAAGGCCGTTCGGCCCATGTCGATCAGCGGCTCAACCGAAATCAGCAGTGCCACCAGCTCGACCGGCAGCCCCATCGCTGGCAGCACGATCAGCGCTGCGAAGGTCGCACCGCCGCCCACGCCGGCAACGCCAGCGGAACTCAAGGTCACGATGGCCACCAAGGTCGCGATCCACAGCGGGTCGAAGGTGTCGATACCCACTGCCGGGGCCACCATCACCGCCAACATGGCCGGGTAGAGCCCGGCGCAGCCATTCTGGCCAATGGTTGCACCGAACGAGGCGCTGAAGCTGGCGATCGACTGTGGTACGCCCAGGCGACGGGTCTGCGCCTCGATGTTCAACGGGATGCTCGCCGCGCTGGAGCGGCTGGTGAAGGCGAAGGTCAGCACCGGCCATACCTTGCGCAAGAAGCGCAGCGGGCTGACGCCGGTTGCGGCCAGGATGATGCCGTGCACCACGAACATCAGGCCCAGGCCGATGTACGACACGACGACGAAACTGCCGAGCTTGAGGATGTCGTCCAGGTTAGAGCTGGCCACCACTTTGGTCATCAGCGCCAGCACGCCGTACGGGGTCAGCTTCATCACCAGGCGCACCAGGCGCATTACCCAGGCCTGCAGGGTATCGATGGCCGAAAGGGCGCGTGCGCCCTTCTCGGAGTCATCCTTGATCAGCTGCAGCGCGGCCAGCCCGACGAACACTGCGAAGATCACCACGCTGATGATCGAGGTCGGCTTGGCCCGTGCCAGGTCGCCTACCGGATTGCTTGGGATGAACGAAAGCAGCAGTTGCGGGATGTTGAGGTCGGCGACCTTGCCGGCATAGTCACTGTGGATGGCCTGCAGGCGTGCGCTTTCCTGTACGCCTGCCACCAGCCCCTCGGCGCTCAGGCCGAACAGATTGGTCAGGGCGATACCGATCAGCGCAGCGATGGCAGTGGTCAGCAGCAGTGTGCCGATGGTCAGGACGCTGATGCGGCCAAGCGCGGAGGCGTTGTGCAGGCGGGCCACGGCGCTGAGGATCGAGGCGAAGATCAGCGGCATGACGATCATCTGCAGCAAGCCGACATAGCCGTTGCCGACCAGATCCAGCCAGCCGATGGTGGCCTTTAGTACCGGGTGGCCGGCACCGTAGAGGGTGTGCAGCACCAGGCCGAAGCCCACACCCAATGCCAGGCCGAGCAGGACTTTCTTGGCCAGGCTCCAGTCGGTATGGCGAGTTTGCGCCAGGCCCAGCAGCAAGGCCAGGAACACCAGCAGGTTGAGAGACAGCGGCAGGTTCATTGAAGCTCCAGGAAAAAGCAGAAGAGGCATCGCCTCTGTGAGCGATTGCGAACGGAAATGCTAACAGCCTGAAAACAAACGAATTTATACCCAAAGGTAATTTGCTTAGTCGTTTATGGAATAACAGGTGGTCGCAAATAGCAATGAACACTACGTTTACAATTGTATGAGCGTCGCAGTGGAGGGGCGCTCGGGTGGTTTGATGGTCTAGTTTTTCCCGATCATTTCAGGGGATTCGTACATGAGGTTTGCTCCGAAAGCCTTGGCCATCGGTTTGTCCCTGCTGTTCAGTATCGAAAGCGGAGCCACTGAGCTCAAGCATTAGCCAGCCGAGGCGGCCAAGCAGGCGGCGATCCTCACGTATATCGATGAGTGGAAGAAGCCGGTGCTGGTGGGCGGTGATACCCCGGCCAGTGATGGCTACATGCAGTTTCAGGGCGTGGATATTGACAGGGGCGGTATCCACCTGTGGATAAACCGCAAGGCCAATTACATGGACCAGTTGAACGGGATGATCGCCAGGAACGCGGTGGCCCAGGCCAAGGCGGGGTTGCCGGTGACAGCGGACAAGAACTGGGTGATCGTCACGCCGGAGCAGATTCAGTAGGCCATTGGATGCCTGTGCAGGCCCACATGGACCGCGCAGTTCCTGAGGTCTGCGCTGTACCTGTGGGAGACTCTATGGTTATCAGCAAGCCATTTTCGCGCCTTTGGTGACCTATTCGTTCTGATTTTTCCTCAGGGCGAATGCCACTCGTGCGAATTTTCTAGCCAGGATTATCTTTGCGGGGCTTTCTTTTGAGTCTTGCATCGGATTTACCGGCCCTATCGCCGGCAAGCCGGCTCCCACTGGGTTTGCGCTGAGCTTGAGAGCAGCGGGGTACCTGTGGGGCAAGCCGGCTTGCCGGCGATAGGGCCGCAAAGCGGCCCTAAATCACTTGACTGCCTGGCACTAGGGCTCAGGGCGCCGGTTTCTTCAAATCATCAAGGCCTCACAGCCCTTCAAGCATCGCCTTGTTGCGCACAGCACCCTTGTCGGCACTGGTCGCCAGCAGGGCGTAAGCTTTCAGCGCGGTGGTCACCTTGCGTGGGCGCACTTCGGCCGGTTTCCAGCCTTTCTTGTCCTGCTCCACGCGGCGTGCAGCCAGCTCTTCATCACTGACCTGCAGGTTGATCGAACGGTTGGGGATGTCGATCAATACCTTGTCGCCGTCACGTACCAGGCCGATGGCGCCACCAGCGGCGGCTTCTGGCGAGGCATGGCCGATCGACAGGCCCGAGGTACCACCCGAGAAGCGGCCATCGGTGAGCAACGCGCAAGCTTTGCCCAGGCCTTTGGATTTCAGGTACGAAGTCGGGTAGAGCATTTCTTGCATGCCCGGGCCGCCTTTCGGGCCTTCGTAGCGGATGATGACGATGTCACCGGCCTTCACTTCGTCGGCGAGGATGCCGCGCACCGCGCTGTCCTGGCTTTCGAAGATTTTAGCGTTGCCTTCGAACACGTGGATCGACTCATCGACACCTGCGGTTTTCACCACGCAGCCGTCCAGGGCGATGTTGCCGTACAGCACGGCCAGGCCGCCTTCCTGTGAGTAGGCATGTTCGAAGCTGCGGATGCAGCCGTTTTCACGGTCGTCGTCCAGGGTTTCCCAACGGGTCGACTGGCTGAAGGCCGTCTGGGTCGGAATACCCGCCGGGCCGGCTTTGAAGAAGGTGTGCACCGCCTCATCGTCGGTCTGGGTGATATCCCACTTGGCGATGGCCTCTTCCATGCTGCGGCTGTGTACCGTAGGCAGGTCGGTGTGCAGCAGGCCGCCGCGGGCCAGCGAACCGAGGATGCTGAAGATGCCGCCGGCGCGGTGGACGTCTTCCATGTGGTACTTCTGGATGTTCGGCGCCACTTTGCACAGCTGCGGCACTTTGCGCGACAGGCGGTCGATGTCACGCAGGTCGAATGCCACCTCGCCTTCCTGCGCTGCGGCCAGCAGGTGCAGGATGGTGTTGGTCGAACCGCCCATGGCGATGTCGAGCATCATGGCGTTTTCGAACGCCTTGAAGTTGGCGATGCTGCGCGGCAGGACCGACTCGTCGTTCTCGCCGTAGTAGCGCTTGCACAACTCGACGATCGTACGGCCGGCGGTGAGGAACAGCTGCTCACGGTCGGCGTGGGTGGCCAGGGTCGAACCGTTGCCAGGCAAGGCCAGGCCGAGTGCTTCGGTCAGGCAGTTCATGGAGTTGGCGGTGAACATGCCGGAGCAGGAACCGCAGGTCGGGCAGGCGCTGCGCTCGTACTCGGCAACCTTTTCGTCGGAGGCCGAGGAGTCTGCAGCAATGACCATGGCGTCGACCAGGTCCAGGCCGTGGCTGGCCAGTTTGGTCTTGCCCGCTTCCATCGGGCCGCCGGACACGAAGATCACCGGGATGTTCAGGCGCAGGGCGGCCATCAGCATGCCGGGGGTGATCTTGTCGCAGTTGGAAATGCACACGATGGCGTCGGCGCAGTGGGCGTTGACCATGTATTCCACGGCGTCGGCGATGATCTCGCGGCTGGGCAGGGAGTACAGCATGCCGTCATGGCCCATGGCGATGCCGTCATCGACCGCAATGGTGTTGAACTCTTTGGCCACGCCACCGGCGCGTTCGATCTCGCGGGCGACCAGTTGGCCCAGGTCCTTCAGGTGCACATGGCCCGGGACGAACTGGGTGAACGAGTTGGCGATGGCGATGATCGGTTTCTTGAAATCTTCGTCCTTCATCCCGGTGGCGCGCCACAGGGCACGGGCGCCGGCCATGTTGCGGCCTTGGGTGGAAGTCTTGGAACGATAATCAGGCATGAAGCACTCCTGGCGGCTTAATCAGGTCACAAAAAGGGGAGTGAGCTTCTCTTTTCCTATGCGCCTTAGGCCGGTTGCCACTGGCACGGATGGGGCCGAAGACACAACGGGATCGCCGCGTGCTCGACCAGAGCTCATAAACCCGCCGGGGATGACTGGCGATGAATAGCCCGATTCTACACCGCTGGCGCGGCGAGGGAATGGCGATGTGTCTGGGCGGTGGCTTGGGGAGCATGACCGGCACTTTGTAGGACCGATCTGAAAAGCCCGGTGCGCAGCTGACAGGTGCGCATTGGCTGCTTATTATCCGCCGCGCCGCATGTGCGGTATCACGAGACAACACCTCAATGGACCTTCCCAGTTTCAGTTCATACAGAACCTGCAAATTGGCACTGAGCGCGCCGTCGCCAGGGCTTCCGAAGGCTTGAGCTCGTGTGGCTGAGGTTTACGGGTGCCTGCGTCGGCGCCTGGAGAATCTCATGCAACACACTTCCGATTTCGTCGTTTCCCCGTTCGACCTGCGTCAGGCTGCACAGGTGCGTCGTGATGGCCTGCTTCATCCTGAAGGCTACCCCGAGGGCACAGCCGGTTACCTGATGACCAGCGAGTATTCGTGTCTGGATGCCGGCCTCACTGCCAGCCAGGCGATCGACATGCTGCGCCGCGAGGCCGCAGATGCCGAAACCATCTATCAGTCCTATGTGCTCGACGAGAAACGCAACCTGCTGGGTTCGCTTTCCCTGCGCGAGCTTATCCTTGCGGCGCGTGAACAGCCGATCGAGCAGCTCATGGTGCGCAAGGTCATCTGCGTGTGTACCTCGACCCGCCAGGAGGAAGTGGCGCGGTTGATCCGCGAGCACGACCTGCTGGCGGTGCCGGTGCTGGATGAGGCCGGCCGTTTGGTCGGCCTGGTGACCTGCGATGACGCACTCGATGTGGTCGTCGAAGAGGCTACCGAGGACTTCCACAAGGGCGCCTCCATCACCAACCACGTGGGCAATCTCAGGGACGCCACTGTCAGCCTGCTGTACCGCAAGCGGGTGCTGTGGCTGGTGCTGCTGGTGTTCGGCAATCTGTTTTCGGGGGCGGGGATCGCGGCATTCGAGCAAACCATTGCCGCGCATATCGTCCTGGTGTTCTTCCTGCCGCTGTTGGTGGACAGCGGTGGCAACGCGGGCGCGCAGTCGGCGACATTGATGGTGCGTGGTTTGGCAACGGGTGAGGTGGTGATGCGCGACTGGTTGCGCATGCTGGCACGTGAATGCGCTGTGGCGCTGGCGCTGGGCGGCACCATGGCAGTGGCGGTGGCATCGCTGGGGGCGCTGCGCGGTGGGGCGGATGTCGCCTTGATCGTTGCCAGCAGCATGCTGGTGATCGTCTTGCTGGGCAGCCTGATTGGCATGAGCCTGCCCTTCATGTTCACCAGGCTCAAGCTCGACCCGGCCACTGCCAGCGGGCCGCTGGTGACCTCTATCGCCGATGCGGCAGGGGTGCTGGTGTATTTCGGTATTGCTTCTTACGTGCTGGGCATCTGAGGCACCCAAGGGGCCGCAGCGCGGCCCCTTGGACGTGAATCAGCTGTTGGGCAGCAACCGGCAGGTAATGCTCTTGATATAGCGGGTTTCAGCGATGGCCGGGTGAACCGGGTGGTCCGGGCCCTGGCCGCCGCGTTCGAGCATTTGCAGGTTGCGGTCCAGGTGGCGGGCGCTGGTCAGCAGGATGTTGTTCAGGTCGTCTTCGGGCAGGTGCATCGAGCACGAAGCACTGACCAGGATGCCGTCCTTGGTCAGCATGCGCATGGCCTGTTCGTTGAGGCGGCGGTAGGCGGCTTCGCCGTTTTTCAGGTCTTTCTTGCGCTTGATGAACGCGGGTGGGTCGGCAATGATCACATCGAAGCGCTCTTCAGCGGCCTTCAGCTCGCGCAGAGCCTCGAACACGTCGCCTTCGATGCAGGTCAGTTTTTCGCTGATGCCATTGAGCGCGGCGTTACGCTCCACGCCATCCAGTGCAAAGCCCGAGGCATCCACGCAGAACACTTCGCTGGCGCCGAATGCGCCGGCCTGCACGCCCCAACCACCGATGTAGCTGAACAGGTCGAGCACACGCTTGCCTTTGACGTAGGGCGCCAGGCGCGCGCGGTTCATGCGGTGGTCATAGAACCAGCCGGTCTTCTGGCCTTCGCGTACTGGCGCTTCGAACTTCACGCCGTTTTCTTCCAGCGGGACCCAGTCCGGCACTTCGCCGTAGACGGTTTCGACGTAACGCTGCAAGCCTTCGGCGTCACGGGCGGCGGAATCGTTCTTGAACAGGATGCCGCTGGGCTTGAGGACCTGGACCAGGGCGGCGATCACGTCGTCCTTGTGCAGTTCCATGGTGGCCGAGGCCAGTTGCACCACGAGAATGTCGAAGAAGCGGTCGACCACCAGGCCCGGCAGCAGGTCGGAATCACCATAGACCAGGCGGTAGCACGGCTGGTCGAACAGGCGCTGGCGCAGGGACAGGGCGACGTTGAGGCGGTGTACCAGCAGCGACTTGTCCAGCGGCAGCTTGGCATCGCGTGACAGCAGGCGGGCGCAGATCAGGTTGTTCGGGCTCAGCGCCACGATACCCAGCGGCTTGCCGTTGGCGGCCTCGAGGATCGCCTGTTGGCCGGCCTGAAAGCCCTGCAGCGGCGTCGCGGTGACATCGACTTCGTTGCTGTAGACCCACAGGTGGCCGGCGCGCAGGCGGCGGTCGGCATTGGCTTTGAGGCGAAGGCTGGGCAGGGACATGACGTCGCTCCGGGAAAAAAGAGCGGGAGTATAACCGGTTGGCCCTTGATTCGGTGCAGGGTACGACAAACTGCCCTGCCTGTTCGCGGGCACAAGCGCTACAAGTCGAGCGACCTACAGGGTTAGAATCCCCCGTCCTCAACGAGTATGTACGTATGTCCCAAGAACTCAGCGCCGAACAGATCCAGCAAGCCTTGCAAGGCATTACCATCCCGCCGCAACCGCAGATCATGGTCGACCTGCAGTTCGAGCAGTACATGCCCGACCCGGACCTGGAAACCATCGCCAAGCTGATTTCCCAGGACCCGGGCTTGTCCGGTGCCTTGCTCAAGCTGGTCAACTCGCCGCACTTCGGGCTGTCCAACAAGATCGGTTCGATCCAGCGTGCGGTGAACCTGCTGGGTAGCCGTTCGATCATCAACCTGATCAACGCCCAGTCGATCAAGGGCGAGATGAGCGACGAGACCATCGTTACCCTCAACCGCTTCTGGGACACTGCCCAGGACGTGGCCATGACCTGCCTGACACTGGCCAAGCGCACCGGCATCCAGGCGGCGGACGAGGCCTACACCCTCGGGCTGTTCCATGATTGCGGCGTCCCGCTGATGCTCAAGCGTTTCCCCAACTATATGGATGTACTGGAGGAGGCCTACGCCAAGGCTGATGCGCAAACACGCGTGGTCGACACCGAGAACCGTGCATTCAACACCAATCATTCGGTGGTCGGCTATTTCACCGCCAAGTCCTGGCGCCTGCCGGAGCACATCAGCGCGGCCATCGCCAACCATCACAATGCCCTGGCCGTGTTCCGCGAGGAGTCGCCGCGCAACACCCAGAGCCAGCTGAAGAACCTGCTGGCGGTGCTGAAGATGGCCGAACACATCTGCGCGTCCTGCCGGGTCTTGGGCAACCAGCATGTCGACCATGAGTGGAATGCGGTCGGCCCGCTGGTACTGGACTACATCGGTTTGTCGGAGTACGACTTCGAGAACCTCAAACAGACCATTCGCGAGCTGGGCGGGCACTGATTCATGCCGGAATTACCCGAAGTCGAGACTACGCGGCGCGGTATCGCACCGCACCTGGAAGGCCAGCGGGTCAGCCGCGTGGTGGTGCGAGACCGGCGCTTGCGCTGGCCAATCCCCGAGGACCTGGACGTGCGTTTGTCCGGGCAGCGTATTCTCAGCGTCGAGCGGCGCGCCAAGTACCTGCTGATCAATGCCGAGGTCGGCACCTTGATCAGCCATCTGGGCATGTCGGGCAACCTGCGTCTGGTGCAGATGGGGCTACCGGCGGCCAAGCATGAGCACGTCGATATCGAGCTGGAGTCGGGGCTGATGCTGCGCTACACCGACCCACGCCGGTTCGGTGCCATGCTCTGGAGCCTCGATCCGCTCAATCACGAGTTGCTGCTGCGTCTGGGCCCAGAGCCGTTGACCGACCTGTTCGACGGCGAGCGTCTGTTTCAGCTGTCGCGCGGGCGGACGATGGCCGTCAAGCCTTTCATCATGGATAACGCGGTGGTGGTGGGCGTGGGCAATATCTACGCGACCGAGGCGCTGTTTGCCGCCGGTATCGACCCGCGCCGTGAGGCGGGCGGAATCTCCCGTGCCCGTTACCTGAAACTGGCCATCGAGATAAAGCGCGTGCTGGCGGCAGCCATCGAGCAAGGGGGTACGACCTTGCGCGATTTCATTGGCGGCGACGGGCAGCCTGGGTATTTCCAGCAGGAACTGTTCGTGTACGGCCGGGGCGGAATGCCTTGCAAGCTGTGTGGCACTGCCTTGCGCGAGGCCAAGCTTGGGCAACGGGCCAGCGTTTACTGCCCGCGTTGCCAGCGTTGAATGGCATGGCCCAATCGCCGGCTAGCCGGCGATTGGGCCATCAGGCGCAGCGCAGCGCTCAAGCCTTGCCGGTAATCCGGCGGTACTTGGCCATCAGCTGCTCTTCGGTTTCCGGGTGCGCCTCATCCAGCGGGATGCAGTCGACCGGGCAGACCTGCTGGCACTGCGGCTCGTCGTAGTGACCCACGCACTGGGTGCACAGGTTCGGATCGATCACGTAGATCTCTTCGCCTTGGGAGATGGCCTCGTTCGGGCACTCGGGTTCGCAGACGTCGCAGTTGATGCAATCGTCGGTGATTATCAGGGACATGGGGACTCCGGCCGGGGCTCACCGCCCGGGCATGTTCAACGCAATGGGCACAATTGTGCCGCATTCGCGCCCGCAGTGCACGCGGGCGCGATAATCAGCGCTCAGGCTTACTTCTTGAAACGCTCAGTCAGGGCCTCGGCCACCACCGGGTGCACGAACTTGGTGATGTCGCCGCCCAGCGCTGCGATTTCCCGGACCAGGGTCGAGGAAATGAACGAATAGCGCTCCGAAGGCGTGAGGAACAGGCTTTCGACCTCTGGCGCCAGTTGCCGATTCATGTTCGCCAGCTGGAATTCGTATTCGAAGTCGGACACTGCCCTCAGCCCACGCAAGAAGACGTTGGCGCCCTGTTCCTTGGCAAAATGCGCAAGCAGGGTGGAGAAGCCGATGACTTCGACATTGGGCAGGTGCCTGGTGACCTCACGGGCCAGCGCTACCCGTTGTTCCAGCGGGAACAGCGGGTTTTTCTTCGGGCTGGCTGCCACTGCGATGATCACGTGGTCGAACAGCCGCGAGGCGCGCTCGACCAGGTCGCCATGGCCCTTGGTAATAGGGTCGAAAGTACCCGGGTACAACACTCGGTTCATCGCGTCATCCTGGCTGGAGTGCGTTGGGGAGTCGGATGGTAGCGCAGCGATTGCGCCCGGCCAAGTCATGCGGCCGGCTGATGGCACTATAGACAGCAGGGGCATTTGTTGTCATGCACTCTGTGCCAGGCGGGCTATCAGGGCGTCGGTGAGCTTCGCGCTGATGGCGTAGACCGACAGTTGTGGGTTGGCACCGATGCTGGTCGGGAACAGCGAGCCGTCGTGAATCGACAGGTTTTCCAGCTGATGGTGACGGCCCAGGCTGTCGCACACCGCGTGACGTGGATCTTCGCCCATTGCGCAGCCGCCCATTACGTGGGCGCTGCCCAGCCGCGTATGGAACGGCTCCAGGCGCAAACCGTCGATCATGCGTTGGGCCTGCGCCAGGCTGGCAGCAGCGCGGGCATCGCTGTGCGCGGGTGTAACCTGCGTGGCGCCTGCTGCGAACTGGATCTGCGCCATGCTGTGAAAGGCGCGGCGCAGGCCGTCTCGCAAGTAGTCGGTGACCGGGTAATCGAGCACCGGTGAGCCATCGCCACGCAGTTCCACCGCGCCGCCCGGGCTTTCGGGGTGGAAACCGTCGCGCAACAGCGCAAGCATGACGTGGGTATGCGGCAGCTCGGCCATGCGCCGGGCATTTTCGACACCATCGCCACCGAGCAAGGTGCTGGCCAGCGCCGGGTGCAGGGGCGGCACTTCAAGTTTGTAGCCGACCGCGCCATCGACGCCGTCCTGCCATTGGAAGTGGTCACTGTAGATGGATTGCGGGGCGCCGTAGTAAGGGTCGATGCGTGCGTCGAAGCGTGCCGCGCTGAAGTTGACCAGGTGCAGGAAGGTCCGCTTGCCCAGGCGCTCGTGGGGGTCAGGAGCCTTGGAACGCAGCAGCAGGGCGGGGCTGTTGATGCCGCCGCCTGCGAGGATGTAGTGGCGTGCGCGCACAGTGATGCTGCGCCCGTTGGTGTGTATCCCTTGAGCATCCAGCCCTTGGCAGCGCAGATGCTCGATGCGCTCGCCGTCATGCTCGAAGCGTTCGGCCCGGGCCAGATACAGCAGCTCGCCGCCCTTGTCGAGCATGGCTGGAATGCGCGTCACCAGCATCGACTGTTTGGCGTTGACCGGGCAACCCATGCCGCAATAGCCAAGGTTCCAGCACCCCCGGACATTGCGCGCAATCACGGCCCATCGGTAGCCGAGCCGTTCACACCCACGGCGCAGTACGTCGTTGTTGGCGTTTGGCGGCACCGCCCAAGGCGTAATGCCGAGGTCTTGCTCGATGCGTTCGAACCAGGGGCGTAGCGCGTCGTTGTCCAGCCCTTTTACGTTGTGGGCCGTGGCCCAGTGGGCCAAGGTCGGCGCGGGCGTGCGAAAGCTGGAGGTCCAGTTGACCAGCGTGGTGCCGCCTACCGCACGGCCCTGCAGAATGGTGATGGCGCCGTCCTTGCTCATCCTGCCCAGGCCTTCCTGGTAGAGACTGGCGTAGGCCTCATTCTCAAGCAGGTGGAAGTCACTGCTGGTCTTGAGCGGGCCTTCCTCGATCAGCAGTACCTTGAAACCTGCGGCACTGAGCATCTGCGCGCTGGTGGCGCCGCCGGCACCGCTGCCTATCACGGCAATGTCGGCTTGCAGGCTGAGGTCCTGCCCCAGGCGTGAGCCGTCGTAGGTGATCCAGCCGCGTTCGAGGCCTTGGCGAAACGGGTCGATGACAGGCATTGAAGATGCTCTTGTTGTTGGTCAGATTTTCGGCGGCCCGGGGTAACCACAGGCGGTCCAACTTTCCGGGCGCTCGTACCAGGCCATCGTCAGCAGTTGCACGATCGACGAGTGCCCCATGCGCAGCAGGTTCAGCGAACTGTCCTGCCAGCGTTGCAGAAACCCCGCAATCTGCTGTTCACTGGCCTGTTCCCAGGCGCCCCAGACCCCGGTCAGTGGGCCACGGGTCAGCGGCAGGTTGAGCACATCGAACAATTGCCGGGTGAGCTTGAGCATTTGCGGGGACAGTGCCGCCAGTTTGGCGTCGAGAGTGGGCAGCACCAGTGCTGCGCTTGCCGAAGTACCGGCGAGCACCACCGGGATCAGTGCCCGCAGCAATGGCAGGTCGTCATCGCGCAATACGTGGTACCCGGTTGCAGGCGCCTGAGGGCTGCAACCGACCAGGCTGGCACTGGCCAGAAACACGCTGGCTCCCAGGCTGAAACGCATGAATTCGCGCCGCTGCATGGCCCGGCCCTCAGCGGATGAACAGTTTGTAGACCAGGCGCTGCAAGGCCTTGCCATACGGCGGGTAGACCAGGCGTGCGGCGTTCAGGCGCTGCTTGGCCAGCACTGCCTTGGCCTTGCTGAAGGTCAGGAAGCCGTCGTGGCCGTGGTAGTGCCCCATGCCCGAGGGGCCGATGCCGCCGAACGGCAGGTCGTCCTGAGCGACATGCAGCAGTGTGTCGTTGAGGCATACACCACCGGAGTGGCTGTGCTGCAGTACATGTTCCTGCTCGGCACGGTCGTAGCCGAAGTAGTACAGCGCCAGTGGGCGTGGCCGTTCATTGATGTAGGCCAGTGCGCCGTCGAGGCTGTCATAGGGTACTACCGGCAGCAGCGGGCCAAAGATTTCGTCCTGCATCACCTGCATGCTGTCGTTCACCTCCAGTAGCAGCTGCGGCGGCAGGCGCCTGCCTTGGCGGGGCTCGTCTGGGTACAGGTCGATGATCTGCGCGCCTTTGCTGCGGGCGTCATCCAGCAGGTGTTGCAGGCGCTGCAATTGCCTCGGATTGATGATGGCGCTGTAGTCGGGGTTGTCGGCGATGCGCGGGTACAACCGGTGGACCGCCCTGCGGTAGGCATCGCTGAAGGCGTTCAGGCGCTCGCGTGGTACCAGGACGTAGTCTGGGGCGACGCAAGTCTGGCCGGCATTGAGGGTCTTGCCGAACGCGATACGCTCGGCAGCGCTGTCCAGCGGCACGCTGGACGAAACGATGGCTGGCGACTTGCCGCCAAGCTCCAGTGTGACCGGGGTCAGGTTTTGTGCCGCGGCCAGCATGACCTGGCGCCCGACGCTGGTGGCACCGGTGAACAGCAGGTGATCGAAGGGTAGCCGGGCAAACGCCTGGCCGACTTCCACCTCGCCCAGCACCACGCTGACCAGGTCGTGCGGGAATACCCGCTCAAGCAAGGTTTTCAGCGCCAGGGCGCTGGCAGGTGTGGCCTCACTGAGCTTGAGCATCACCCGGTTGCCGGCGGCCAAAGCGCAGGTCAGCGGGCCGATGGCGAGAAACAGCGGGTAGTTCCACGGCACGATGATGCCAACTACGCCAAGCGGCTGATACAGCACGCGGGCGCTGGCCGGCTGGAAGGCCAGGCCTACGGTTCGCCTTGCGGGTCGCATCCAGCGCTTGAGCTGGCGCTCGGCATGGCGAATACCTTGTACCGAGGGCAACAGTTCGGCCAGCAGGGTTTCGTCGGCGCTGCGGCCGGAAAAATCCGTATCGATCGCCTCTATCAGCCGTTGTTGATCCGCCAGCACAGCCTCGCGCAGGCTTTTCAGCCATTGCCGGCGTTGGGCCAGGGGCGGCATGGGGTTGCCCGCAAATGCTTTGCGCTGGGTGGCGAACGTGGCCGCCAGGTCGATGTCGGACTGCAAGGGAGGCACGGCGATAGGTGAAGTCACGGCGGCTCTCATCGGGGCTAGAGAATCTCTAGAGCCTATACTCTAATCGGGACGATGGTACGAATATTTTTCCCGCCACCGCACGGTGCATCCGGGCCCTGTTACCCCGTAATATGGACCCTTACCGTAAGCCTGCAGACTGGGAGCTGAGCATGGCCCCGCGCATGAAGACCCGAGAGCGCATCGTGCAGAACAGCCTTGAGCTGTTCAACCAGCAAGGCGAGCGTAGCGTGAGTACCAACCACATTGCTGCGCACATGGAAATTTCGCCCGGCAACCTCTACTACCACTTCCCCAACAAGCAGGCGATCATCGCCCTGCTGTTCAGCCAGTACGAAGAGCTGGTGGACAGCTTCCTGCGCCCGCCGCAGGGGCGCGCCGCCACCGTCGAAGACAAGCGTTTCTATCTCAAGGCGTTGCTCGCAGCGATGTGGAGCTATCGGTTCCTGCACCGTGACCTCGAGCACCTGCTCGACAGCGACCCTGAGCTGGCTGCCCGTTACCGGCGCTTTTCCGAACGTTGCCTGCGCCAGGGCCAGGCGATCTATCGGGGCTTCGTCGAGGCCGGCATTCTGGTCATGGCACCTGCGCAGATCGAATCGCTGACCATCAACGCCTGGATCGTGCTTACTTCTTGGGTCCGCTTTCTCAGCACCACGCGCGAGCACTCCGCTCACCTGGGTGAAGAAGCCTTCAAGCGTGGCGTCTATCAGGTACTGGTACTGGAACTCGGCTTCGTCACCGCCAACGCCCGCAGTGCCGTGGATGCCCTGTGCCAGGAATTCCATGTTCCGTTCAACCAGGCTCTGGAACGTTAACCCAGAGCCTTCGTGCCATCGATCAGGAGATTGTCATGCCCCTTGCGCAATTGATCACCCCGCAGCAACTGGCCGAGCGCCTGGGCTCGCCCAAGTTGGTGATCCTCGATTGTCGGTTTGCCTTGGAAGACGTGGATTACGGCCAACGCAGCTATGCCGAGGGGCATATCGCCGGGGCGCACTTCGCCGACCTGGAGCGCGATCTGAGTGGGCCGGTGAGCAAGGGCAAGACCGGCCGCCATCCCTTGCCTGACCCACAGCGGCTGGTCGAGCGCTTGCGTGAGTGGGGGCTGGACAATGACAGTGAGGTGGTGCTGTACGACGATGGGCCTGGTGCTTTTGCCGCCCGTGCCTGGTGGCTGCTGGCCTGGTTGGGTAAACGCACAGGTGTGGCCATTCTCGATGGAGGCCTCAAAGCCTGGCACACCGCGGGCCAGCCATTGAGCCTGGACGCGCCGGCACGCTATGAGGGTACGTTCAACGGCGAGCCGGATACGAAGCTGCTGATTGACGCCGAGCACTTGGCCACTGAGCTTGCAAGCCCCAAGCTGACGCTGATCGATGCGCGTGCCTTGCCGCGTTTTCGTGGGGATGTGGAGCCGATCGACCCGGTGGCCGGGCATATTCCCGGCGCTCAGTGCGCAGCCTTCACCGACAACCTGGGCGAAGATGGGCGTTTCCTGGCGCCAGAGCAGCTCAGGCAGCGCTTTGCCGAGAAGCTGGCGGGGCGTTCTCCGGAACACCTGGTGGCGTATTGCGGTTCGGGAGTGACGGCTTGCCATAACCTGTTTGCCCTGGCATTGGCGGGGTATCCGCTGGGCAGGCTGTATGCCGGGTCGTGGAGTGAGTGGATCAATGATCCGGCGCATCAGGTTGCCACGGGCGACTGATACGCCGGGTTATCGCCTATCCACCAGCCACTGCGGAATCCGCCGCTCAAGGTAATACCCCGGATTTCGCAGGCTGCCTTCGACAAACCCCACATGCCCGCCCCGCTCATGCAGCTCGAACTGAGTTTGCGGCGTCAGCTCGCTGGGGGTGGGCAGGCTGTGGCGGTATACGAACGGATCATCGTTTGCCTGGATGATCAGCGTCGGCGTGCGGTTTTCCCCGAGATAGTAGCGGCTGGATGAGCGACGATAGTAGTCGTGTACATCGTCAAAACCGTTGAGTGGCGCGGTCACCTTGCCGTCAAAATCCCAGAAGGTACGCAGCTTGCGCAACGACCCGAGCCGGTCGAGCGCGGCCAGGCCTTCATGATGGCCCTGTGCGCGGAAATGCCGTTGTTTGACCTGCACATAGGCCATCATTTCACGCATGAAATGCGCCTGATACACCTTGGAAAAGCCTTGGCCGATGCGGTCGGCGCACTGATCCAGGCGAAACGGTACGGAAACCGCCACGGCCGCCTGCAGTTGGCTGGCGCTGCCACTTTCACCCAGGTACTTCAGCAGCACATTGCCGCCCAGCGAATAGCCGACGGCATACAAGGGGGCCAGCGGGCGTTGGGCGCGCAGGTGGGCGACAACCTCGGCCAGGTCCCCGCTGGCCCCGGAATGGTAACTGCGTGCCAGCAGGTTCGGCTCCCCCGAGCAGCCACGCCAGTTCAGCGCAACGCTGGCCCAGCCGCGGGCATTGAGCGCTTGCTGCAAGCCTTTGACATAAGGCGAATGGGACGAACCGGTCAGGCCGTGCAGCACCAGCACCAGCGGTGTATCTGGCTGGTGAGGCCCGTGCCAGTCGAGGTCCATGAAGTCGCCATCGGCCAGCCACAGGCGCTCGCGCTTGCGTTCAAGCGCAGGCAGCTTGCGCCATAGCGGGCCCCAAAGGGTTTGCAGGTGAGGGTTGGACAACCCGGTGGCCGGGCGGAATGTGGCGGTAAGACTGGGCATGCTGGGCGACTCGTGTTGTGCCTGCCTAGATTGCCATGAAACACCGCCGTTGTACTTGCGCTATTGGTCGGTCAGGGCAGCTCAGGCAAAGGTTGTTGCGCATGGGGCGGGCCGAGAGTGATGAACACTTCCTGCGCAGGGCTCAGCCATAAGCGCGCGGCTTCGCGAATGTCCTTGGGCGTCAGGGCTGCCAGGCTTTGGATGTAGGTTGCAAAATGATCTGCAGGTTGGCCAAGGTGGCTTGACGTTGCCAGGCTCTTGGCCAGCTCTGCGTTGCTCGCCATGGTGCGATGCAACCTGCCTGCTATCTGGTTGCGCGCCATGTCGCACTCCGCCTGGCTTGGGCCATGCTCGCGCAGGCAAGCCAGCATCCCGGAAACCAGCTCACGCGAGGCATCGCGGTATTCGGGTGCGACGTCCCATTCAATCTGCAGCAGGCTCGCCGCATCAAAGGGTTTGAGCGACGAGCGGATGGTGTAGGTCAAGGTACGACGGCTTCGTAGCTCTTGTGTCAGACGCGACTCGAAACCGCTGCCGAGGATTTCGTCAAGCATGGTCAAAGCTGCATACCCTGGCTTGTCGGGTGATATGGGCAGCAGCAGAGTTAGCGTGGCCCGTGTGGTACTTGCGGTGTGTTCTTGATGCCGGGTGAGGGCCTCTGGCAACGGCGCCGGTGGCGGGGGCTGTCCTGCCCAGTGTTGCGGTAGCGCCTGAAGGAGTTCCGTGATGAGTGTCTGCGCCTCGTCGCGCGACAGGTCGCCCACCAGGCCGATATCGAGGTTGTTGGCAGAGTAGGCACGTCGGTGGAAGTCGCGCAGCTGCTGCTCGTCGATCTGGTTGAGGCTCTCAGGCGTGCCAGCCCAATGTTTGGCGTAGGGGTGGCCATCGAACACATGGCTCATTGTCGCGTGGGACATCCCAAAGACCGGGGTCGATGCCATTGCGCCAAGGTAGTTGAGCAGTCGTTCGCGGATACCTGCGACGGCTTCTTCCCGGAAGGCGGGGCGTGCCAGCATTTGCGTGAGCAGTTGCAGGGCGCTTGTACGCAGTGCCGGCAGGCTCAGGCAGCGCAGCGTGATCACGGCCTCATCCTGGTTCATTTGCCTTGCCATGATCGCACCCAGCCCCTCGATGGCCTGTGCGAATTGGGCGGCATCCAGATGCTCGGTACCCTGATCGAGGCTGTAAAGGACAAGGGCGGCCAGGCCCGGGCTAGTGCCGTCGAGCGCACTGCCAGCGCGAAAGCGCAGCGCCAGGTCGAATATCGGGCGGTCATGGGATGGTATGAAACTGACCTTGGCGCCTTCGTCGGTCTGCCATTGCTGTATCTGGGCCGGCAAGGGCTGGTGCTGCTCCAGGTCCAGGCCTTGCGTGGACTCCAGCCGGGCCATCGCCGCCACGGCGGTATCGGTCATGGGGCCCTTGCAAATCAGTGGCATGCTGCTGGTGGAAAGAGGTTTGTTCATGCCGGTGCTCCTGTTTGCAGATGAGTGATGGTCAGCCTTTCGCGGCTCAGGTAGTCGAACGCTACCTGTCGTAATGTCGCGCTATCGAGGTGGCGGACACGTTCGGCTTCTTGATCGATCAGCGAGGGAGACAGACCAGCGGCCGCCGCTGCGCCGATGCGCCCAGCTTGCAGGGTGACGCTGTCGCGGCTGAACAGGCGGCGGGTAAGCATGCGCAGTTTCGCGCGCTCCAGTTCCTGGGGGGAAAGCAGCGTATGGCGCAGGGTATCGATCAAGGCATAGATCGCTTCTACGGCGTGCTCGTGCGTGGATCTTTGACTGTTGATATAGGTTGAAAGGGTCAACAGCGTGTCTCCACGCACTATTGGTTCATATGACAGGCCGATGCCCTTGAGCAGCCGTCGGTCTCGCACCAGCTCGCTGTAGAGCCTTGCGCTGAACCCTTTGCCAAGCACTTCACAGAGCAGGCCCAGGGCAGGCACTGTGCTTGCGTCGATGGCCGTGGCGTGGCTTGGTACATTGAAGGACATGAACAAACCATCACGCAGGCCTGGCAATTTCAGCTTCTGGCTTCGCTCCTGCAGGTGCGCGTCATGCCGGGGGACCGGTACTGCACCAAGCGAAGCCCTGGCGATGCCGGTGAAATACCGGCTTACGTGCTGGCGAAGCGTGGGAAGGTCGACCGCGCCCACCACCACGAGGGTGGCGTTATTGGGCCGATACCACGTTTGATACCAGGTGCGCACGGTATCCAAGCGCATATTGTTCAGGTCTGCCGGGTTGCCAAACGCCGCCGTGGCATACGGGCTGCCACCGTGCGCAAGCGCCTTGTGTCGTTCGGCGGCTTGCTGTGCAGGAACATTTTCAACTTTGAGTCGCCGCTCGTCTTCGATCGCTTTGACTGCCCGCTCCATTTCTGCCTGGCCAAAGGTTGCGCCCGTCATGGCATCCGCCATTATTTCCAGCGCAATCGGCAATCGTGCCGCGGGTAACAGGACATCGTATGCCGTTGCGTCATCGGTGGTAGTGGCATTGGCCTTTCCGCCGAGCCGCGCGATCACCTGGGTGTATCGGCCCGCTTCGAGTTTGCGGCTGCCTTCGAATATCAGGTGTTCCAGCAGGTGCGAGAGGTTGGTATGGCCGGCCGGTTCATGGCTGGTGCCAACGTGGTACCAGAGCTGGATTGCGGCGAGCGGGGTGCTGTGGTCTTCACGCAGATAGACAGCCAAGCCGTTATCCAGTGTGAAATGCTGCAACGATGTGGGGGTGGCATCCGCGATGGAGTCGATGCCGGCTGACACCGTTTGGTCGTCGAGGGTAAACGGGGGAGTCGATGGCATTGCTCAAGTGCTCCTGGTTGGGGTGACCAGGAGCAGCTTCGGCGAGATTGTGCGCTTGCCTGCGCTATATAGTTAGGGCCTGCGTTCAGGTGCGCTGCCACAGCGCGTAATGCACCTGGCCGGTCTTCTTTTCGCGGTGCAGGCGCCAGTTGCCTGGCATTTGCAGGGTAGAGGGGGCGGCTTCGCTCTCGGTGTAGATCCACGCCTGCTCGCGCAGCCACTGGTTCTGCTCCAGCAGGTTGCAGGTGTTGGCCAGCAGGTCCTGGTGGAACGGCGGATCGAGAAACACGACGTCGAACTGTTGCTTGGCCGGGGCTTGCAAGTAGCGCTGGGCGTCGGTCTGGAGGATTTGCCCGCGCGGACAGCGCAGGATCTCCAGGTTGTTCTTCAGGTTGTTGATAGCCGCCGCGTTGCTGTCCAGTGCTACGGCATCTGCAGCACCGCGTGACAACGCTTCGAGCACCAGGGCGCCACTGCCGGTAAAGGCATCCAGCACCCGGGCGCCTTCGATGTAGGGCGCCAGCCAGTTGAACAGGGTTTCGCGCACACGGTCGGTGGTCGGCCGTAGGCCTTCGCCTTCAGGCACCGCCAGGCGGCGACTGCGCCACTCGCCGGCGATGATGCGCAGGTGGCCCTGACCCTTGCTTTGGCCCTGCTGAGGGCGGGCGGGAGGGGTGGATCTAGGCATTAGTGCTCCGGTACGCCGAGGGGCTGCTCGGCGGGTTTGTCAGTAGGGGCTGGCAGCGGTTTTTGCGGCACGCTCGGGCCGACGGTAACGATCACCAGTTTGTCGGCTGCCAAATGCTTGTTCATGGCTGCCTTGACCTGCTCGACGGTCAGCGCTTGGGACTGCTGCATGAAGTCTTCCAGCCAGGTCAGTGGCAGGTTGTAGAAGCCGATGGCGCCCAATTGGCCGACGATGCTCGCATTGCTGGCGTTCGACAGTGGGAAGCTGCCGGCCAGTTCGCGCTTGGCGTCGTCCAGTTCCTGCTGGGACGGGCCGTTCTTGAGGTAGTCGGCAAGGATACCCTGCACCAGCTTGAGTGTGCCCTCGCTGAGTTCGGCACGGGTTTGCAGGTTGATCATGAACGGGCCGCGCACCTGCATCGGGCTGAATACCGAGTATACGCCGTAGGTCAGGCCGCGTTTTTCCCGCACTTCGCTCATCAGGCGGGTACCGAAGGCGCCGCCACCGAGAATCTGGTTGCCCAGCGACAGGGCTGGCCAGTCCGGGTCCTGGCGGTCGATGCCCAGCTCGGCCAGCATCAGGTGGGTCTGCTTGGACGGGAAGTCGATGTGGGTGGTGCCTGCCTTGGGCTCGACGGGTTGCGCAGGCTTGGCCAGTGCCGGGCCTTTGGGCAGGGCGGCGGAGACCTGGGCGGCAATCGCCTCGGCCTCTTCGCGGCTGAGGTCGCCGACCAGTGCGATTACCGCGTTGCCCGCTGCATAGGCTTTGGCGTGGAATGCGCGCAGCTGTTCCAGGGTGATGCCCGGGATGCTTTCAGCGCTGCCGTCGCTTGGATGGGCGTAAGGGTGGTCGCCGTAAAGTTTGCCGAACAACGCCTTGCCGGCGATCTTGCCGGGGTTCTGCTTCTCGTATTCGAAACCGGCCAGCAGCTGGTTCTTGATTCGTTTGAGTGCGTCCTCCGGGAAGGTCGGCTTGCCGGTTACTTCAGCGAACAGCTTCAGGGCCGGCTCGCGCTTGTCCTTCACACTCAGGCTGCGCAGCGAGGCCACCGCCATGTCGCGGTAGGAACCGTTGCCGAAGTCTGCGCCGAGCCCTTCGAAGCCTTCGGCGATGGCGGTCACATCCTTGCCGGCAACGCCTTCGTTGAGCATGGCATTGGTCAGGGTGGCCAGGCCCGGCGTGTTGCCGTCCTGGCTGCTGCCGGCGGCGAAGGTCACGCGCAAATCGAACATCGGCAGCTCGCGGGCCTCGACGAACAGTACGCGTGCACCTTCGGCAGTGGTCCAGTTCTGGATGTTCAGCTGGCGCCGGCTGGGGGCCTTGCCGTCCAGCTCGGCCAGCGACTGCAGGGTATTGGCGGGGCGGGCCGCGGTGCTGTCGGTTTCGGCGTGGGCAGGGCGAGCCAGGACGCAGGTCATCGCCACCACCAGTGCGATGATGCCCGTGCCGATCAGGGTGTAGCGTGGTGCGCTGCAATCACTCATGAGCGGACTCCTCAGGCAGTACATGGGCAACGCTCAGGCGTTCGCGGGTGAAATAGGTGCGTGCGGCGGCCTGGATATCTTCGGGGGTCACGCGCTTGAGTTCGTCCAGTTCGCTGTCGATCAGTTTCCAGGACAGGCCGACCGTCTCTAGCTGGCCAATGGTGGTGGCCTGGCTGCTGATGGAGTCGCGGTCGTAGACCAGGCCGGCGATCACCTGGGCGCGTACACGTTCCAGTTCCTCGGCGCTCGGCGGGGTGGTCTTGAGCTCATCGAGCAACTGCCAGACGCCTTTCTCGACATCGGCGAGCGTCTTTTGCTTCTGTACGTTAGGAGTAGCCGAGATCATGAACAGGCTGTCGCCGCGGGTGAAGGCGTTGTAGCTGGACGAGGCGCCGGCCACCAGTTCCTGGCCACGCTCCAGGCGCGCAGGCAGGCGGGCGCTGTAGCCGCCGTCGAGCAAGGCCGAGATCAGCCGCAGGGCGTGCGCGGTGCGCGGGTCCTTGGCGGTGGCAAGGCCCGGTACGTTGAAGCCGTAGATCAGGCTTGGCAGTTGGGTGCGCACGTGCAGGGTCAGCTGGCGCCGGCCTGGCTCGGCCAGCTCCAGCGGCAGCTTGGCCGGCGGCACGGCGCGCTTGGGGATAGTGGCGAAGTACTTCTGCGCCAGGCCTTTGACCTCGGCGGCGGTAACATCGCCGACCACCACCAGGGTGGCGTTGTTCGGCGCGTACCAGGACTCGTACCAGTGGCGCAGCTCCTCGACTTTCATGCGTTCGAGGTCGGCCATCCAGCCGATGGTCGGGGTGTGGTAGCCGCTGGCCGGGTAGGCCATGGCGCGGAACAGCTCGAAAGCCTTGGCGCTTGGCTGATCGTCGGTGCGCAGGCGGCGCTCTTCCTTGATCACCTCGATTTCGCGGCTGAACTCATCGGCCGGCAGGCGCAGGCTGGCCAGCCGGTCGGCCTCCAGCTCCAGAGCCACCGGCAGGCGGTCGCGGGCCAGAACCTGGTAGTAGGCGGTGTAGTCGTCGCTGGTAAAGGCGTTCTCTTCCGCGCCCAGGTCGCGCAGGATGCGTGAAGCTTCGCCGGGGCCGACCTTGGCGCTGCCCTTGAACATCATGTGTTCCAGAGCGTGGGACAGCCCGGTCTGGCCGGGTGTCTCATAGCTGGAGCCGACCTTGTACCAGATCTGCGAAACCACCACTGGCGCGCGGTGGTCCTCGCGTACGACCACTTTCAGGCCGTTGTCGAGGATGAATTCGTGGGTGGGTTGCACATCGGCGGCAAAGGCTGCGAGCGGCAGGCAGAGCGTGCTGAGCAACAGGCCAGCGGCGCGGCGGGCTAGAGCATTCATAAGGTGTTTAACCTGTTCGGCGGCCCGCAGGGTTTAGCGTCGGCGGGCCAGGAGGTGCTAGGATACTGATCCGGTTGCCTGGCGACCATGCCTGTCGCCGTTCTGGCCTGCAGGTCCATTAAGACAAAACATTGCGCATGAACCAGCCGGCTTCAAAACAGTCTGTTCTGCGTTTAGAGAATTCCAGATGAGCCGCTGCTGGCCCATCGCTACCCTGAGATAGCCGTCTTCCATGTTTGGTTCCAACGACGACAAAAAAGCGCCGGCCGAGGCTGGCGAGAAAAAAGGCCTGTTCAGCTGGTTTCGCAAGAAGCCGCAGCAACCTGTCGCCGAACAGCCACAAGCCCCTGATGCTCAGGCAGTAGAGCCGGTATCGCCGCAGCCTGCCGCCGAGCAGCCTGAAGCGGCTGCGGCCGAGCCGGTGGTTGCCGAAGCGCCCCCGCCTGCCGTTGAGCCGGTACGTCCCGCTGAGCCGGTGCTGGCCCCCCAGCCTGCTCCTGTCGTTGAGCCTGCTCCGGCCCCGGAGGTCGCACCGGCCCCTGAGCCTGCGCCGGCCCCGGAGGTCGCACCGGCCCCTGAGCCTGCGCCGGCTCCTGAGGTTGCACCGGTCCCTGAGCCTGCGCCAGCCCCTGAGCCAGTGCCGGTTCCCGAGCCTGTCCCGGCCCCTGTGAGGGCGGAGTTGCCTGCGAGTGCTGAGCCCGCTGCTGCGCAGCTCGAAAGCCCTGCTCCAGTCGCAGCAGCCCCCGAAGCCCCGGTCAGCAACCTGGTCTTGCCCGTTGCCGAAGAGCCGGTCGCCCTGGTTCCAGACCTTGAGCCAAAAGCCCCGCCAGCGATTCCCGAGCGCCCGGCCCCCGAACAGGCCGTCGCGGCCGTCACCCCAGCCGTTGCCGAACCTGCCAAGCCCGGCTTCTTCGCTCGCCTCAAGCAGGGCCTGTCGAAGACCAGCGCCAGCATCGGCGAAGGCATGGCCAGCCTGTTCCTGGGCAAGAAAGTCATTGATGATGACCTGCTAGACGAGATCGAAACACGCTTGCTGACCGCCGACGTTGGCGTGGAGGCGACCTCGACCATCGTTCAGAACCTGACCCAGAAGGTTGCGCGCAAACAGCTGGCCGATGCCGATGCCCTGTACAAGTCGCTGCAGGAAGAACTGGCCGCGCTGCTGCGCCCGGTCGAGCAGCCGCTGAAGATCCAGGCGCAGAACAAGCCCTATGTGATCCTCGTGGTAGGCGTCAACGGCGCCGGCAAGACCACCACTATCGGCAAGCTGGCCAAGAAGCTGCAACTCGAGGGCAAGAAGGTCATGCTGGCCGCGGGTGATACCTTCCGTGCTGCCGCCGTCGAGCAGTTGCAGGTCTGGGGCGAGCGCAACCAGATCCCGGTGATCGCCCAGCACACCGGTGCCGACTCCGCGTCGGTGATCTTCGATGCCGTGCAGGCCGCCAAGGCCCGTGGCGTCGATGTGCTGATCGCCGATACCGCCGGCCGGCTGCATACCAAAGACAACCTGATGGAAGAGCTGAAAAAGGTTCGCCGGGTCATCGGCAAGCTTGACGCCGAGGCGCCGCATGAGGTGCTGCTGGTGCTCGATGCCGGTACTGGCCAGAACGCCATCAGCCAGGCCAAGTACTTCAACCAGAGCGTCGAGCTGACCGGCCTGGCCCTGACCAAGCTGGACGGCACCGCCAAGGGTGGCGTGATCTTCGCCCTTGCCAAGCAGTTCAACATTCCGATCCGCTTCATCGGCGTGGGTGAAGGTATCGACGACCTGCGCACCTTCGAAGCCGAGCCGTTCGTCAAGGCTCTGTTTGCCGAGCGAGAGCACCCATGATCCGATTCGAACAGGTTGCCAAGCGCTACCCCAACGGCCATGTTGGCTTGCATGAGCTGAGTTTCCGGGCGCGCCGGGGCGAATTCCTGTTCGTCACCGGCCATTCCGGGGCCGGCAAGAGCACCTTGCTGCGCCTGCTGCTGGCCATGGAACGCCCCACCAGCGGCAAGTTGATGCTGGCAGGGCAGGACCTGGGCCAGATCAGCAACGCGCAGATCCCGTTCCTGCGTCGGCAGATCGGGGTGGTGTTCCAGAACCACCAGTTGCTGTTCGACCGCACCGTTTTCAACAACATTGCCCTGCCGCTGCAGATTCTCGGCCTGTCCAAGGCAGAGATCGCCAAACGCGTGGATTCGGCGCTGGAGCGTGTGTCGCTGGTCGACAAGGGTGAGCTGTTCCCGGCCGACCTGTCCACCGGCCAGCAGCAGCGGGTCGGTATCGCTCGTGCGATCGTCCACCAGCCCGCCTTGCTGCTGGCCGACGAACCCACCGGTAACCTCGACCCGCGCCTTGCCGCAGAGATCATGGGGGTGTTCGAGGACATCAATCGGCTGGGTACCACGGTGTTGATCGCCAGCCATGACCTGGCACTGATTGCGCGCATGCGCCACCGCATGCTGACCTTGCAGCGCGGCCGTCTGATCGGCGATGGGGAGGCCGGGCAATGAGCACTACACGTACACCCAAGGTTTCCGAGCGGGTCGCCCCAAAGGCCGCCGACGCGGATACCCGGAAAAAGCGCGGCGAGCATGATGATGACGGCCCGGACTTCCGCACGCTGTTGCACGCCTGGCTGGACAGCCACCGTGCCAGCCTGGCCGACAGCCTGCGTCGCCTGGGCAAGCAGCCGATCGGCAGCTTCTTCACCTGCCTGGTGATGGCCGTGGCGCTGAGCATGCCCATGGGCCTTTCGCTGCTGTTGAAGAACGTCGAGAAGCTGGGGGGCTCCTGGCAGCGCGCCGCGCAGATTTCCCTGTACCTGAAGCTCGACGCGGGCAGCAAGGAGGGCGAGGCCCTGGGCCAAGAGATCAAAGGCATGCCTGGGGTGGCCGATGCCTTGTACATCAGCCCAGGGCAGGCGCTGGAAGAGTTCCAGCAGCAGTCCGGGTTGGGCGAAGCCCTGCGTGAACTGCCCGACAACCCGCTGCCTGGTGTCGTGGTGGTGACCCCGACCGAAGTCGACAAGCCGGCTCTGGAGGCGCTGCGGCAACGTCTGGCCGAGCTGCCGCGAGTGGAAAATGCACAACTCGACCTGGTGTGGGTGGAGCGCCTGGCGGCGATCCTCAAGCTGGGCGACCGGTTCGTCTTCGGCCTGGCGGTGATGCTTATTTCTGCCTTGCTGTTAGTAATCGGTAACACAATTCGTCTACATATTGAAAACCGCCGTACCGAGATCGAAGTCATCAAGCTGGTAGGCGGCACCGACAGCTACGTCCGTCGGCCTTTCCTGTACATGGGCGCGTTGTACGGCCTGGGTGCGGGCCTGCTTGCCTGGGGTATCCTCGCGTTCGGCCTCAACTGGCTGAACGAGGCCGTGGTAGGGCTGTCCGGGCTCTACGGCAGCGACTTCTCCCTGGGCGGTGTGCCAGCATCCGATGGTCTGTCGCTCTTGATCGGGGCGGTACTGTTGGGGTATATCGGTGCATGGATTGCGGTGGCTCGGCATTTGAACGAGTTGGCCCCGCGATAGTTTTCTGAGCCAGCATTGACAATTTTTCATTTTTGGAACTTGCACCTTGGTTCCAGGTCTATGTTGGCAGTGCTCACAAGGCACGAGTCTGGTAAGTCGGAGGTTCTTGAATGACCACATCGTTGCAACCTGCCTATGCCCTGGTTCCCGGTGCAAACCTGGAAGCCTACGTGCACACGGTCAACAGCATCCCGCTGCTGACTGTCGAGCAGGAGCGTGATCTGGCCGAGCGTCTCTATTATGAGCAGGATCTTGAGGCCGCTCGGCAAATGGTGATGGCCCACCTGCGCTTCGTCGTACATATCGCCCGCAGCTATGCTGGCTACGGGTTGGCCCAGGCCGACCTCATTCAGGAAGGCAACGTCGGCCTGATGAAGGCGGTCAAGCGCTTCAACCCGGAAATGGGTGTGCGCCTGGTGTCGTTCGCCGTGCACTGGATCAAGGCTGAAATCCACGAATTCATCCTGCGCAACTGGCGCATCGTCAAGGTGGCTACCACCAAGGCCCAGCGCAAGCTGTTCTTCAACCTGCGCAGCCAGAAGAAGCGTCTGGCCTGGTTGAACAACGATGAAGTGCACCGCGTGGCTGAAAGCCTCGGCGTCGAGCCGCGTGAAGTGCGTGAGATGGAAAGCCGTCTGAGTGGCCAGGACATGGCCTTCGACCCGGCAGCAGAGGCGGACGACGACAGCGCCTTCCAGTCGCCTGCACATTACCTGGAAGACCATCGCTACGACCCGGCTGTGCAGCTTGAGGACGCTGACTGGAGCGACAACTCCACCAGCAACCTGCATGAAGCCTTGCAGGGCCTGGACGAGCGTAGCCGCGACATTCTCTACCAGCGCTGGCTGGCTGAAGAGAAAGCCACATTGCATGAGCTGGCAGACAAGTACAGCGTTTCGGCTGAGCGTATTCGCCAGCTGGAAAAGAATGCGATGAACAAGGTGAAGGCGTTGATTGCTGCGTGATTGGCGCCTGATGCACTGAAAAGCCGCTGGCCCATGACAGGGTGAGCGGCTTTTTTGTTTGCGTATGCTTTACCGGCCTCGGGAAGGGGCAGTCAAAGTCAGCGTATCAATTCAGGGCCTGCGCGAAGCATCCAGCTGCATCAGGTAGCTCGGCCCACCCAGCTGGCTCATTTGCCGGCGAATCCAGCCTGCCCGGCTCGCCACGTAGGCGCTCGGCCGGCTGGCGCTCCACTTGATGGGGCTGGGCAGCACCGCAGCCAATTGAGCAGCCTGCTGGCGGTTCAGGCGGCTGGCATCGATACCGAAGTGGTAGCGCGCCGCAGCCTGGGCACCAAATACCCCTTTGCCCCATTCGGCACTGTTCAGGTAGACCTCGAGGATCCGCTCTTTCGACCAGAACAGTTCCAGCAGCGCCGTGAACCAGGCCTCCAGCCCCTTGCGCAACCAACTGCGACCCGACCACAGGAACAGGTTCTTGGCCACCTGCTGGGTCAAGGTGCTGGCACCACGGATGCTGCCGCCGCGCTCGTTATAGGCTAGCGCCGCCTGGATGGCGGGGATGTCGAACCCCCAGTGGTTGGCGAACTTCTGGTCTTCACCGGCGATGACCGCGACCTTGAGGTCATCCGAGATATTTTCCCACGGCTGCCAGTCGCGCTGCAGGTCGATCGGCTCGCCACTGATCCACGACTGCACCTTGCGCTCGACCATCAATGCCGTGCCGGGAGGCGGCACCCAGCGGAACACCAGCACCAGCACGATGCTGCCGGCAGCGAACCAGAACAGGGCGCGGGCGAGGCGACGGAATAGGGATGACAGCATGGCGATGGCTTGGCCGGACCGGTGGAACGGGCCATTATACAGACCCGATCCCAGGAGTCGTCCCATGCTTCGCACCTTCCTCATGCTCGCCGCCCTTTTCGGCTTTACCGGTGTCGGCCTGGGCGCATTCGCCGCCCATGGGCTGAAAAACCGCCTGAGCGCAGATTACCTGGCCATCTTCCAAACCGGAGTGACCTATCAACTGGTACATGCCTTGGCAATCTTCGGGGTCGCGCTGCTCGCGGCGCACTTGCCGGGGCGCCTGGTTGGCTGGGCCGGTGGTCTGTTCGCCCTGGGCATCGTGCTGTTCTCCGGTAGCCTGTACCTGCTGACCCTCAGCGGGCTGGGCAAGCTTGGCATCATCACCCCTATCGGCGGCTTGTGCTTCCTGGCCGGCTGGGTCTGCCTGGGCATGGCAGCATGGCGTTTAGGCTGACCAAGCGGTCCACAATCACGACTAATGGCGTGCACCGCCCTTGGGTTAACGCGTTGATCGGCGCTAGAATGCTGGCCCCCAACGCACAATGGTGGCCGTGCGCATGCGCATTCAATTGAACGGTGAACCCTATGAATTGCCCGCTGGCGAAAGCGTCGCGGCGCTGCTGACCCGCCTGGAGCTGACCGGGCGCCGGGTGGCAGTGGAATTGAACCTGGATATCGTGCCGCGCAGTCAGCACGACAGCACGCAGCTCAACGACGGCGACCAGGTCGAAGTGGTCCACGCTATTGGCGGCGGCTGATTCCGGCCTGGCGATTCACCTGCAAGCCCAGCAACCTTTTCCAGAGGATCTTTGATGAGCAACGTTCGTAGCGACAAGCCCTTTACCCTGGCCGGGCGCACTTTCCAGTCGCGCCTGCTGGTCGGCACCGGCAAATACCGTGACATGGAAGAAACCCGCCTGGCCATCGAGGCCTCGGGCGCCGAAATCGTCACTGTCGCCGTGCGCCGCACCAACCTCGGCCAGAACCCGGGCGAACCGAACCTGCTCGATGTGCTGCCACCGGACCGTTACACCATTCTGCCGAACACCGCCGGCTGCTATGACGCCGTCGAAGCGGTGCGCACCTGCCGCCTGGCCCGTGAACTGCTCGACGGCCATAACCTGGTCAAGCTGGAGGTCCTGGCAGACCAGAAGACCCTGTTCCCCAACGTGATCGAAACCCTCAAGGCCGCCGAAGTACTGGTCAAGGACGGCTTCGACGTGATGGTCTACACCAGCGATGACCCGATCATTGCCCGTCAACTGGCCGAAGCAGGCTGCATCGCGGTCATGCCGCTGGCCGGCCTTATCGGCACTGGCCTGGGCATCTGCAACCCGTACAACCTGCAGATCATCCTGGAAGAATCCAAGGTGCCGGTGCTGGTCGATGCAGGCGTGGGTACCGCCTCCGATGCCACCATCGCCATGGAAATGGGTTGTGAAGCGGTGCTGATGAACTCGGCCATCGCCCACGCCCAGCAGCCCGTGCTGATGGCCGAGGCCATGAAACACGCAATCGTCGCCGGGCGCATGGCCTACCTCGCCGGGCGCATGCCGAAGAAACTCTATGCCAGCGCGTCTTCGCCGCTGGATGGTCTGATCAAGTAAGAGCTACTGATGACTGAATCGCAAGATACGCCGATCACCACCGACGGCGAAGCGCGTCCACACCGCCGCATCAAGAGTTTCGTGATGCGCGCCGGGCGCATGACCGAAGGCCAGCAACGCGGCCTGGACCAGGGCGGCCCGCTGTATATCCTGCCGCTGGCCGAAAGCCCGGTGGACTATGACCAGGTGTTCGGCCGTTCGGCGCCACGCACCCTGGAGATCGGTTTCGGCATGGGCCATTCCCTCTTGGAGATGGCCGCTGCCGCACCTGAGCAAGACTTCATCGGTGTTGAAGTGCACCGCCCGGGTGTCGGCGCGCTGCTTAACGGCGTGCTGACCGAGGGCCTGAAGAACCTGCGGGTGTACGATTGCGACGCCATCGAAGTGCTCAACCGCTGTGTGGCCGATAACAGCCTCGACCGCTTGATGCTGTTCTTCCCTGACCCATGGCACAAGGCGCGCCACCACAAGCGTCGTATCGTGCAGTTGGAGTTCGCCGAGCTGGTGCGTCGCAAGCTCAAACCGGGTGGCATATTCCATATGGCCACTGACTGGGAGCCGTATGCCCAATACATGCTGGAAGTGATGAGCGCGGCGCCGGGGTACCGAAACCTGGCCGCAGACGGGGCTTATGTGCCGCGTCCCGAAGAACGTCCAATCACCAAGTTCGAGCGCCGTGGTGAGCGCTTGGGGCATGGGGTTTGGGATTTGAAGTTCGAGAAGGTGGGTTGATTGGCTGTTTGAGCCTTTCGATGTTGCGCTGAGCCACCTATGCAAGCCCTCCGGGGCTTGTTTGTAATCAAGGCCGAGGGGGCGGCATGCCTGACCGCCTCGGTGACTCCCTGCAAGGGGCAGTCGAGTGGTAGAGCTGCCCTGGTTCTGCGGGGCAGCTTCCAGTCAGCTTTACCCCCGCCGATCAGCGACCACGCCAATCAACACCAGCACCACCAACAGCACCGGCGCCAACGCGTAGTTGTTGAACTGGCTCAGCCCCTTCACCACCCACGGCGTGGCATAGATCAGCGCCGCGCCGCTGCCGATCATCACCAGCAGCGCCATGAACGGAACCCGCAGGGCACCTGCCAGGCCGCCCAGCCGTTGTTCCACCCAGCCCTTGATATCGGTGCCAAACAGCACCAGCAGGCAGCCTACCAAGGCCAGCGAAATCTCAGACAGGTTGCTACGGCTCCAGCGGGAAACCGTTGCCAGCAGGTCAAGTACCAGATCCATGGGTCATCCTTAGGTCAAGAAATACTGCAGCAGGTCATTGAGGAACAACTGGCCGCGTGGCGTGGCCACCAACCGATCCGGTTCGACCTGCAAAAGGCCTTTTTGTTCGGCGGCGCGGCGGGCCTCGGCGAGTTGCGTCAGTGGCAAGCCGGTACGCTGGCTGAACAGCTCGGCTTCTACGCCATCGGTCAGGCGCAGCGCGTTCATCAGGAACTCGAACGGCAGCTCGTCCACCGGCAGCAGCTTTTCGCCGGCTTTGAACGGCTTGGCCAGGTTCAGGTAGTCCTTGGGCAGGCGGGTTTTCCAGGTGCGCAGGATACGGCCGTCGGTAAAGGTCAGCTTGCCGTGGGCGCCGGCTCCGATGCCGATGAAATCGCCAAAGCGCCAGTAATTGAGGTTGTGCTTGGCAGCACGCCCCGCCTGGGCATAGGCCGAAACCTCATACTGCTTGTAGCCGTGCGCCGCCATCAGTGCCTGGCCGGCCTCCTGAATGTCCCAAAGGATGTCGTCCTCGGGCAGTTCAGGTGGTTGGTTCCAGAACACCGTGTTCGGCTCCACGGTCAGCTGGTACCAGGACAGGTGCGTTGGCCCCAGGTCGATGGCCTGGCGCAGGTCGCCCAACGCATCGTCCAGTGACTGATCGGGAAGGCCGTGCATCAGGTCCATGTTGAAGTTGTCGAAGCCGGCCGCCCGGGCCATGCCCGCTGCGCGAATGGCTTCGTCGCCATTGTGGATGCGCCCAAGCGCCTGCAGTTTGGCCGGCTGGAAGCTTTGCACGCCAATCGACAGGCGATTGATGCCCGTCTGCCGGTACGCCTTGAACTTCTCCTGCTCGAACGTCCCTGGGTTGGCTTCCAGCGTGATTTCAATGTCCGGCGCGAAGGGGATGCGTTGCTCCACGCCGCGCAGCAACCTGCCAAGGGCATTGGCGCTGAACAGGCTAGGGGTGCCGCCGCCGAAGAAGATCGACGAAATTGGCCTTCCCTGAACCGCAGGCAGCTCTTGGTCTAGGTCGGTCAGCAGGGCATCGACATAGGCCTCTTCCGGAAGCTCAGGCCCAGCTGCATGGGAGTTGAAGTCGCAGTAAGGGCATTTGCGCACGCACCACGGAATGTGGATGTACAGTGCCAAAGGTGGCAACGTGGCGAAACCCGCCACGCCAGGCTGGCGCGGCTGGGTGGACAACAATTCGATCATGCCAGGCCCAGACGTTGGCGCAGCAGGGCCATGGCGCGGGCGCGGTGGCTGAGCTGGTTCTTGTCGGCAGGCGCGAGGTCGGCGCTCGAGCAGTTGCGCTCAGGCACCCAGAACAGCGGGTCATAGCCAAAGCCTTGATTGCCGCTGGCTTCGAACATGATGCGCCCATGCCAAAGGCCCTCGCAGAGGATGGGCAGTGGATCGTCGGCGTGGCGTACCAGTGCCAGCACACAGACGAACTGGGCGCCGCGCTGATCTTGCGGTACATCCTTGAGTGCTTCGAGCAGCTTGGCGTTGTTTGCCGCATCGCCCTTGCCGTCGGCATAGCGCGCCGAGTAGATGCCCGGCGCGCCACCGAGAAAGTCGACCGCCAGGCCAGAGTCGTCGGCCAGCGCGGGCAGCCCGGAGATGCGTGCAGCATTGCGCGCCTTGAGGATGGCGTTCTCGACGAACGACAGGCCGGTTTCTTCGGGTTCTACCTGGCTGAACTCACCAATCGAGCGCAGTTGCACGGTCTGGCCGAGCATGGCCTGAAGTTCCTTGAGTTTGCCGGCATTGTGGCTGGCCAATACGAGTTGCTGGAGATTCATCATTCGCCTGGGAACACTTCCTGGTTGAAGCTGAGTTTATGGCTGACCCCACCGGTTTCGACATTCAGGTCGAAGGTCAGCGTCTCGGCCTGTTGGATCTTGAACTGGGCGATGTAGTAGATCGCGCCTCGATCGGTAATCTGCTTGAACGACAGTGGGTTGCTGCGCCCGGTGAGGTCTTTTACCGTGCCGCTGACCACCGCCATGGCGGGTTTGCTGGCCTTGAGCACGGCGATGTTGAGCACCCCCTGATTCTTGCTGCGGACAAGCCCAGTGGCGGCGGCAATGTCCGGCTGCAGCATGCTGGAGGTGAAGGCGCTGTAGTGCACCGTCACGTCGCCGAACACTTCCTTGCGCTCGGGTTTGGCGGCATCGGCAGCCAGTACCGGCAGCGCCAGGCACAAGCTGATCAGAAACAGGGCTAGGCGACGCATGGTGCGATTCCTCTGCTGGGCGTCAGACCGCGAGCTGGTGCTCCTGCAGGCCTGGGCTACTGACGCGGTAAATGCCGATTTCCCCTAACAGATTAGGCCAAAGCCGGCCGCCCCACCCATTGCGGTGCAAGTGGTCGACCGCCAGACGGTCCAGGACCTTGGCGCGGCGCTCATGGCACAGCTGTTCGAAGTCGGCAAAGGTGCAGAAGTGGATGTTCGGGGTGTTGTACCAGGTGTACGGCATGAAGTCCGAAACCGGCATGCGGCCTTTGGTCGCCAGGTACCAGCGGCAACGCCAGTGGCCGAAGTTGGGGAAGGTGATGATGCACTGGCGGCCTACCCGCAGCATCTCGTCGAGGATGCGGTCGGGGTACTCCACGGCCTGCAGGGCCTGGGTCATGATCACTACGTCAAAGCTGTTGCTGGCGAAGTTGCCCAGGCCCTTGTCCAGGTCCTGCTCGATGACGTTGACGCCTTTGGCCACACAGGCGGCGATGTTGTCGGGGTCGATCTCCAGGCCGTAGCCGGTGACCTGCTTGCGATCACGCAGCGAAGCCAGCAGCTCGCCACTGCCGCAGCCCAGGTCGAGTACCCGGCTGCCGGCGGGAATCCAGTCGTGGATGATTTCCAGGTCGGCTCTCATGCTGTCCTCAGATGGCGATGCGGTTCATGTAGTTCGCGAAACCCTGCATGTAGCGAGGCGTGGGGATCAGGAAGGCATCGTGCCCGTAAGGAGAGTCGATCTCCAGATAACAGACGTTCTTGCGTGCCGCCATCAGGGCATCGACGATCTCGCGCGAGCGGGCCGGCGAGAAACGCCAGTCGGTGGTGAACGACATGATGCAGTAGTCGGCTGTGACGTGGGCCAGGGTCGCGGCCAGGTCGCCGCCATTGGCCGCCGCCGGGTCGAAGTAATCCAGCGCCTTGGTCATCAGCAGGTAGGTGTTGGCGTCGAAGCGGCCAGAGAACTCTTCGCCCTGATAGCGCAGGTAGCTCTCGACCTGGAATTCGACGCTGTGGAAGTCGTAATTGAGCTTGTCGCTCTTGAGCTCCCGGCCAAACTTTTCCCCCATCGAGTCGTCGGACAGGTAGGTGATATGCCCGACCATACGCGCCAGCATCAGGCCACGCTTGGGGATCACGCCCTGGTCCTGGAACGAGCCGCCGTGGAATTCGGGGTCGGTGAGGATGGCCTGGCGCGCCACTTCGTTGAAGGCAATGTTCTGGGCCGACAACTTTGGTGCCGAGGCGATATCGACGCAGTGGCGCACGCGGTCGGGGTAGGTCATGGTCCACTGCAGGGCCTGCATGCCGCCGAGGCTGCCGCCGACAATGGCCGCCCACTGCCGGATGCCCAAGCGATCGGCAAGGCGTGCCTGGCTGTGTACCCAGTCTTCAACGGTCAGTACCGGGAAATCGGCGCCATACGGCTTGCCGGTGGCGGGGTTGACGCTGCTGGGGCCGGTGCTGCCGTTGCAGCCACCGAGGTTGTTCAGGCTGACCACGAAGAAACGGTTGGTGTCGATCGGCTTGCCAGGGCCGATGCAGCTGTCCCACCAGCCGGGCTTGCGGTCGGTGGTGGCGTGGTAGCCGGCCGCGTGGTGATGGCCAGACAGGGCATGGCAGATCAGCACAGCATTGCTTGCGCTGGCATTCAGGCTGCCATAGGTCTCGTAGACCAGCTCGTAGCTGGCCAGAGAACGGCCACAGGCCAGGGCCAGCGGTTCATCGAACCGGGCTGTTTGCGGTGTAACCAGACCGACGGAATCTTCGGGAAGGACAGTGGACATCGACCCTGCTCACGCTTGACGGAGGCGTAAGTCTAAAGAGCGCTACCCCCAGCGGCAAGCAAAGGCTTGCCGCCGGGAACAACAGGGCTCAGATCATCCGCCACAGTTCCTGTGGCATGCCGGCATAGGCTGCCAGCGGTGGCATGACAAACGATTGCAGCACCTGGATCGCGATGAAGGCGAAGATCGGCGAAATGTCCATGCCGCCCAGGCTGGGCACGATCCGGCGGAACGGCGCCAGCACGGGTTCGCTGATCTGGTAGGCCAGCTCGGCCGCAGGATTGTGGCTGTTCGGCGCGACCCAGGACACGATCACCATGACGATCATCGCGACCCAGAAAATCTTCAGGAACAGCGAGGTGATGCCGATGATCGCCCACATCAGCAGGTGCAGCACATCACCGAAGGTGCCGTAGGTCACCATCAGCACAAAGCCCATCAGCAGAGCCTGGATCACCACCGCCAGCAGCAGAGACGAGGTATCGAGGCCGCCGACGCTTGGGATGATGCGACGGATCGGTTTGAGCAGCGGTTGCGTGGCGCGCACCGCGAACTGGCACAGCGGGTTGTAGAAGTTGGCTTTTACCAGCTGCAGCACGAAGCGCAGCAGGACGATCACCAGATACAGGCTGACCAGGGTTTGCACCACGAAGATCGCGGCGCCCGACAATGCATTCATCTAATACTCCTTATTTGCCCAATTGCTCGGCCAGCTCGGCAGAACGCTGCGCCGCGGCTGCCAGTGCCTGCTCGACGATGGCTTCGAAACCGTTGCTCTGGAACGACTTGATTGCGGCCTCTGTGGTGCCGGCTGGCGAAGTGACCCGGCGACGCAGCTCGGCGGCGTCAACGTCACTGGCCACCGCCATGTGCGCGGCACCCAGTGCGGTCTGCAGGGTCAGCTGGGTAGCGGTTTCGCGTGGCAGGCCAAGCTTCTCGCCGGCGGCAGTCATGGCTTCGATCAGCAGGAAGAAATAGGCCGGACCGCTGCCCGAGACAGCTGTAACGGCATCGAGCTGGTGTTCATGCTCAAGCCACAAGGCGGTGCCGACGGCCGATAGCAGCTGCTCGGCCTGCTGGTGCTGTGTGCTGGTCACTTCGGCGGTGGCATACAGCCCGCTTACGCCTTGGCGCAGCAGGGCCGGCGTGTTGGGCATGCAACGCACTACCGGGCGGGCGCCGAGCCAGGCCTGCAGGCTGGCGCAGGTGATGCCGGCGGCAATCGAAACGATCAGCTGGCCATCCTGCAGGTTCGGCTGCAGGGCCTCGCAGACGGTTTTCATCACCTGCGGTTTGACTGCCAGGACGATCACGTCAGCCCCGGCGATGGCCTGTGCGTTGTCTTCGAATACCTCGATACCGTGCTCGGCCTGGACCCGGGTGCGGGTTTCGGCGCCTGGATCGCTGGCGCGGATCTGCGTGGCGTCCAGGCCCTGGGCGCGCAGGCCGCCGATCAGGCTGGCAGCCATGTTGCCGGCGCCGATGAAGGCAATACGTGTCTTGCTCATGTCAGGTCCTTGATGGAAAGAGTGAGTAAAGCATGGAATCAGGCGGGGCCGTAGCTGCGGGCGCCGAACAGGGCGGTGCCGATACGCACCCAGGTCGCACCCTGCGCGATCGCAGCTTCCAGGTCGTGGCTCATGCCCATGGACAGGGTGTCCAGGCCAAGATTCAGGCCCTCCTGCAGCTGGCGCAGGCTAGCGAAGGCGGCTTCTTGCTCGGCGCGGTCCTCGCTGGGTTCGGGGATCGCCATCAGCCCGCGCAGGCGCAGGTTGGGCAGTGCGGCCACGGCATTGGCCAGTGCCGGCAGGTCCTCGGGGGCGCACCCCGATTTGCTGTCCTCGCCGCTGACATTCACCTGCAGGCAGATGTTCAGAGGCGGCAGGCCTGGGGGGCGTTGTTCAGACAGGCGTTGGGCGATCTTCAGGCGGTCCACGGAGTGTACCCAGTCGAAATGTTCGGCAATTGCTTTGGTCTTGTTCGACTGAATGGGGCCGATGAAGTGCCAGATCAAGGGCAAGTCCCGCAGGTCCTCCTGCTTGGCCAGGGCTTCCTGCAGGTAGTTTTCACCGACATCGCATACACCTGCGGCATGCAGCTCGCGGATGGCACTGGCCGGTTTGGTCTTGCTGACGGCCAGCAACTGAAGGCTGGCCGGGTCGCGTCCAGCGGCCTTGGCTGCGCTATCGATACGGGCGGCAAGGGCGCAAAGGTTGTCTGCTATGGTGGACATGGATCGATGCCGTTGGCTCAGGAGTCAGCGGCATTCTACCTGCTTGATGGCTGTTGGGGAGTCTCATGGACGTGACTGACCTGTTGGCCCGGGCTGGCGATGCAGGGGCGAGTGACCTGCACCTGGCCGCGGGCGAGATACCGATGCTGCGCGTGGATGGTGAGCTGCGGCGCATGGCGCTACCGAACTTGACGCCAGCGGCGTTGACCGATGCCCTGGCGCCGCTGCTCGATGAGTGCCGGCGCCAGCAGTGGGCGCAAGGTGATGAGCAGGACCTGGCACTGGAGCTGCCCTCGCTCGGGCGCTTTCGCCTGAACCTGTTCCGTCAGTTGAATGGCCCGGCGGCCACCTTTCGCTTGATCCCAAAGCGGATTGCGACGCTCGACGAGCTTGACCTGGAAGATGTGTTTCGGTCTGTTGCACAGTGGACTGACGGCCTGATTCTGCTCGGCGGGCCTACCGGCAGTGGAAAATCCAGCACCTTGGCGACGCTGATCGATCAGCTGAACCGGCAGCGGTCCTTGCACATCATCACCCTCGAGGACCCTGTCGAAGTTATCCACAACAGCCAGCGAAGCCTGATCAATCAGCGAGAAATCGGTCGGCATTGCCGCGACTTTTCCCAAGGGCTGCGCAGCGCGCTGCGTCAGGACCCGGATGTGATCGTCATAGGCGAATTGCGCGACCTGGAGACGATTCGCCTGGCGTTGCGGGCTGCGGAGACCGGGCACCTGGTGCTGGCAACGGTGCATACGCGCTCGGCTGCTGGCAGTGTCGACCGGCTGGTGGAGGTGTTTGCCGCCGAGGAGAAACCGCTGGTGCGAGCGATGTTGGCGGAGTCGCTGCGTATGGTTGTGGCGCAGGTGCTGGTCAAGTGTGTGCGGGGTGGGCGGGTGGCTGCCCGGGAGGTGCTGGTGGGAACGCCTGCGGTGCGTAACCTGATCCGCGAGGGGCGTATGGCGCAATTGAATTCGGTGATGCAGGCGGGTGCTGCGCAGGGCATGCGGACGATGGAGGGGGCGTTGCAGCGATTGAAGACCCAAGGGTTGATCGGGGCCGTGTAGCAGTGGCCCCAGCAATCCATCGGTTGCCTTGCCAGGTCAGCGCTTGGCCAGGGCCAACTGCTGCGGCGCCTTCGGCAACACTCGCTTGGCCACGACATAGTGCTTCTGCCAGTAAGGCTTGCTCAGGTTGTCGATGCTTACCCGCTTGCCGCGGCGCGGTGCATGGATGAAGCGATCGTTGCCCAGGTAGATGGCTACGTGGTTGACGCGGCGGCTCTTGATGTTGAAGAAGATCAGGTCGCCAGGCTTGAGATCGCTTTTGGCCACCTTCACGCCGTGGCCCTTTGCCATGGCATTGGAGGTGCGCGGCAAGTCGACATCAGCCACGTCATTGAAGGCGTACTTGACCAGCCCGCTGCAGTCGAAGCCTTTTTTAGGGCTGCTGCCGCCCCAAACATAAGGGGTGCCGAGCACATTCACGGCGCGGCTGAGCACGTCGCTGCTCTGTTTCGGCGACATGGCAGCCACTGGCACCTGGCCAGCGTTGTTGGCGCGTGCACGCAAGGCGGTGTGCTTGCTGGGCACGTGTTTCACCGTGGCATTGGTGGTATAGCCGGTGAAACCGTTGGGAAGACGTTGCTCACGGTTGGTGGCGTGGGCGGCCAGGGGCAATAATAGGCAGAGGGTCAGCCATGTCTTGAACAAAGGCGGCATAGATGAAGCTCTTGTGAAGTTTTGGTGTTGGTTTTGGTATTGGCGCGCAACTTTATAACAGCTTTTTGATCAATTTCTGATCCGTTTGTCGATTGTCATGCTGCCGTACGTCGGCCTGCGACGCAAAAGTCACATTTTTTTTTAGAAAATTTTCGGCTAACCCATGGGGGCTATGAATGAACAGTTATGAACAAGGGGCGCCGTTCCACGACACCCATAGCAAGGTCATCGGCTATTTGTTGTGGATTTTCGGCTTCACGGGCTCGCATCGTTTCTACTACGGCAAGCCGATCACCGGAACAATCTGGTTCTTCACCCTGGGCCTGCTTGGCATAGGCTGGCTGATCGACCTGTTCCTGATCCCGTCGATGGACCGCGAGGCTGACTTGCGTTTTCAGTCTGGGCGCATCGACTACAACATTGCCTGGGTACTGCTGACCTTCCTCGGCATTTTTGGCGTGCATCGCCTGTACCAGGGCAAGTGGATCACCGCGATCATCTACTTCTTCACCGGTGGCCTGTTCCTGGTGGGTGTGCTGTATGACTTCTGGACGCTGAACAGCCAGGTTTCCCAAGCCAACGCTGAACGCCGTTGAGCACAAAAAAGGCCTTGTCACGCTGAGCGACAAGGCCTTTTTCGTTACTGGCGGGTCTGGCGCTGCTGCAGTAGCAGGTTACTGAACCCCGCTCCGGCCAGTTGCTTCTGCGCACCGGTCAACTGCTCACGGTTGCTGTATGGGCCGACCAGCACGCGGTACCAGGTTTCATCCTTGACCGTGCCCGACTCCACCTTCACCGTCTGGCCCAACAGGATGATCTGCGCCCGCACCTTGTCGGCGTCGGCCTGTTTGCGGAACGAGCCGGCCTGAAGGAAGTACTGCGTGGTGGCCGCAGGTTTGATCACTGGCGGAGCCGGGGGTGGCGTCTGGCCCAACAGTGCAGCCTGGGCGCGCGCGGTATCGATTTTCGCCGCTTCGGCAGGTGTGACCGGGGTGACTGGCTGGGCTGGGACAGGCGGCGTCTTCTCAGGCACGGCTTCTGGCGGCACGATCACTTCCGACTCGGGCAGCAGGGTGTAGAAGTCATACTTGGGCTTTACCGGCTGCTGCGTAGCGGCCGCGGTTGATTTGCCCGCCTCGGCAACTTTCTCAGGCTTCTGCTGCTCGGGCTTGGCGCGCTTGATATCGCCACCGCCAGGCTCGAGCTTCATCAGGAAGACGATGAAGGCGCCGACCGTCAGGCCGACTGCCAGCCATATCCAGCCGGGGATCGGCTGTTTGGCCGGTGCCTGGGTGCGGCTTGCACCGCGCTTGGGAGCTGGTTTTTTCTTGGCAGCCAACTTACATGCGCTCCAGGGTTTCCAGGCCGAGCAGTTCCAGACCTTGCTTGAGGGTGCGACCCGTCAGGGCTGCCAGGCGCAGGCGGCTCTGCTGTTGCTCGGGGGTTTCGGCGGCGAGGATCGGGCAATTCTCGTAGAAGCTGGAGAACAGGCCAGCCAGGTCGTACAGGTAGGTGCACAACACGTGCGGGGTGCCCTTGTCCGCGACGTTGTTGAGGATCTCGCCGAATTGCGCCAGGCGTGCAGCCAGGTCCTGCTCGTGTGCAGCCTGCAGGACGATGCGGCCTTCCACCTCGTCAAAGCCCTTGCCCAGCTTGCGGAACACGCCGGCCACGCGGGTGTAGGCGTACAGCAGGTAGGGCGCGGTGTTGCCTTCGAAGTTGAGCATCAGCTCAAAGTTGAAGCTGTAGTCGCTGGTGCGGTGCTTGGACAGGTCTGCGTATTTCACCGCGCCGATACCGACCACTTCACCGATGTGGCGCAATTCGTCCTCGGCCAGGCTCGGGTTTTTCTCCTTGACCAGTGCGTAGGCACGTTCCTTGGCCTCGGTGAGCAGGTCGATCAGCTTCACGGTGCCGCCGTCACGGGTCTTGAACGGGCGGCCATCGGCGCCGTTCATGGTGCCGAAGCCCATGTGTTCCATTTGCATCGGGTGGCCGACGAAACCGGCGCGGCGCGCCACTTCGAACACCTGGTTGAAGTGCAGTGCCTGGCGCTGGTCGACGAAGTACAGCGCGCGGTCGGCCTTGAGCATATTGCTGCGGTAGCGCACGGCAGCCAGGTCGGTGGTGGCGTACAGGTAGCCGCCGTCGGCCTTCTGCACGATCACGGGCAGCGGCTCGCCTTCGCTGTTCTTGAACTCTTCGAGGAACACGCACTGGGCGCCTTGGTCCTCGACCAGCAGGCCTTTGGCCTTGAGGTCGGCAACCACGTTGGCGAGGTCGGCGTTATAGGCGCTTTCGCCCATCACGTCGGCCATGGTCAGTTTGACGTTGAGCAGCTCGTAGGTTTTCTGGCAGTGCGACAGCGAAATGTCCTTGAAGCGCGTCCACAGCGCCATGCACTCAGGGTCGCCGGCCTGCAGCTTGACCACCAGGCCGCGAGCGCGGGTGGCGAATTCTTCGGACTCGTCGAAGCGCTTCTTGGCGGCGCGGTAGAAGTTCTCCAGGTCGGACAGCTCGTCGCTGGTGATCGGGTTTTCTTCCAGATAGGCCAGCAGCATGCCGAACTGAGTACCCCAGTCGCCCACGTGGTTCTGGCGGATGACCTGGTCACCCAGGAACTCCAGCACGCGGGCGACGCTGTCACCGATGATGGTGGAGCGCAAGTGGCCGACGTGCATCTCTTTGGCCAGGTTCGGTGCCGACATGTCGATCACCACCTTCTGCGCAGGGCCAGCCTTGCGCGCACCCAGGTGCGCATCGGCAAGGGCGGCGTCCAGGCGGTTGGCCAGGGCGTCGGTGTTCTGGAAGAAGTTCAGAAAGCCTGGGCCTGCGATCTCGACCTTGCTGATGTCGGCACTGGCCGGCAGGGCTGCAATCAGCTTTTCGGCGAGGTCGCGCGGCTTCATGCCAGCCGGCTTGGCCAGCATCATTGCGATGTTGCTGGCGAAGTCGCCGTGGGTCTTGTCCCGGGCGTTTTCCACCTGGATCGCCGGCGACAGCCCTTCAGGCAGCACACCGTCGGTGACGAGTTGGGTGAGGGCTTGCTGGATCAGCTGGCGAATGGTGTCTTTCATGGGGATCTCTTTTCGACCGCTAGCGCGGTGGAGCGCCTGGGTGCGCAGGTGGAAAAACTGGGCATTATCCGTTGCTGGGGCCGGGTTGCCAACCTTTGAGCTGCAAGCTTCAAGCTGCAAGAACAAACGCCATCGCCCGGCCTGCTCTTGCTCTTGCTTGTAGCTTGCAGCTTACAGCTCAATATAGGTCGACCGGGTCGACATCCAGCGACCAGCGTACTTGCCGCCCGCCTGGAAGCTGCTCCAACACTAGCAACCAGGCACTGATCAGTCGATGCAGCGGTGCCCGGGTTTCGGCCTGTATCAGCAATTGCGCACGGAAGCGCCCGGCCTTGCGCTCCATCGGAGCAGGCACCGGGCCCAACAGTTCAATGCCGGGCAAGCGCTGCTCGGTCACCAGCCGCTGCGCGGCGCTGCAGGCTTCGTCGAGAAAACCTTCGGCCTGCCCTGGCTTGTGCGCTTCGGCGCGCAGCAGGGCAAGGTGGGAATACGGTGGCAGGCCAGCGGCGCGGCGCTCGTCCAGCGCCTGTTCGGCAAAGGCGAAGTAGCCTTGCTCGGTCAACTGCACCAGCAGCGGGTGGTCGGCCAGGTGCGTCTGGATGACCACTTTGCCGGGTTCCTCGGCACGCCCCGCGCGCCCGGCGACCTGCACGATGAGCTGGGCCATGCGCTCGGTGGCGCGGAAGTCGCCGGAGAACAACCCGCCATCAGCATCGAGAATCGCGACCAAGGTCACCCGCGGAAAGTGATGCCCCTTGGCCAGCATCTGCGTCCCGACCAGGATGCTCGGCTGGCCGCGCTGAATGGTGCTGAACAAATTGTGCATCGCGTCCTTGCGCGCAGTGCTGTCGCGGTCGACCCGCAGGATCGGGTAATCGGGGAACAGTACCTTCAGACGTTCCTCGGCGCGCTCGGTGCCTGCACCTACCGGGCGCAAGTCGACATGGTCGCACTTGGGGCACTGGTGCGGCAGGCGTTCGTCGTACCCGCAATGGTGGCAGCGCAGTACGCCGGCGCGCTGATGCACGGTCATGCGGGCATCGCAGCGCGGGCATTCGCTGAGCCAGCCGCAGTCGTGGCACAGCAGCGTCGGGGCGAAACCGCGGCGGTTGAGGAAAACCAGCACCTGCTGGCCTGCTTCCAGTGTCTGGCGGATGGCCTGTTGCAGCGGGCCGCTGATGCCGCTGTCCAGCGGCAGGCTTTTCACATCCAGGCGTAGCATGCGTGGCGGGCGCGCGCCTCCTGCGCGCTGGTTCATGCGCAGCAGGCGGTAGCGGCCGGTCAGGGCATTGTGCAGGGTTTCCAGCGAAGGGGTGGCCGAGCCGAGCAGGATCGGGATGTTCTCCTGGTGAGCGCGCACCATCGCCAGGTCGCGGGCGTGGTAGCGCAGGCCTTCCTGCTGCTTATAAGAGCCGTCATGTTCTTCGTCGATGATGATCAGGCCCGGGTTCTTCATGGGAGTGAACAGCGCCGAGCGCGTGCCGATGATGATATCCGCCTCGCCATCTCGCGCCGCCAGCCAGGCGTCGAGGCGTTCGCGGTCATTGACGGCCGAATGCACCAAGGCGATGCGTGCGTTGAAACGCTGTTCGAAACGCGCCAGGGTTTGCGGGCCGAGGTTGATTTCCGGGATGAGCACCAGCGCTTGCTTGCCGGCTTCCAGGGTTTCGCGGATCAGTTGCAGGTAGACCTCGGTCTTGCCGCTGCCGGTAACGCCGGCCAGGAGGAACGCATTGAAGCTGCCAAAGCCATCGCGCACGGCCTCGAAGGCCACTCGCTGTTCTTCGTTGAGCGGCAGTTCCGGCTGGGCCAGCCAGTGCTCATGGCGTTGATCTGGCAGGTGGCGGCGTACTTCGAGCTGAACCAAGTCCTTGGCCAGTAACAGGTCAAGGCTGTCCTTGTTAAGGTTGAGCTTGCTCAGCAGGCTGTGCGCAACGCCGTGCGGGTGTTGCGCCAGCGTTCTGAGGGCGTCCCGCTGGCGCGGTGCGCGGGCGATGCGCGGGTCTTCCAGGCGGGCACCTGGGGCCACGTGCCAGAAGCGCTCCTGACGCATCTCGGCCGGCTCGCCCTGGCGCAGCAAGGTGGGCAAGGCCCAGCTCAGGGTGTCGCCGAGGCTGTGCTGGTAGTACTGGGCCGTCCACAGGCACAGCTTGAACAGCGGCGCCGGCACCGGTGAAACCGGGTCGAGCAGGGCGCTGGCCGGTTTGAGCTTGTCGGCAGGGACCTCGCTGTGGTCGCAGACCTCCACCAGCACGCCGATCATCTCGCGGCGGCCGAACGGCACCCGGATGCGCATTCCCGGGGTGAGTGCCTGGTGCGCCATGCTCGCCGGCGCCCTGTAGTCGAACAGGCGACGCAGGGGGGAGGGCAGGGCAAGGCGCAGGATGACGTCGGACACGCGTAAGGTCTCGCAGGGCGTTTCGAAGACTGGCGAGCCTATCAGACGACAGTCGGTGCAAGCGACAACTTGCGTCGACGCGGCGCTCTGGTATTATTCCCCGCCTAATTACGTGCGGTATTCAACAATTGGTGTTGGGTGGCGGCACGCAGCTCGAGGAAGTGACCATGAAAGCTGATATTCATCCGAACTACGAAGCAGTTGCTGTGACCTGCAGCTGCGGCAACAAATTCGAAACCCGTTCGACCCTGGGCAGCACCCTGGCGATCGACGTTTGCAACCTGTGCCACCCGTTCTACACCGGTAAGCAGAAAGTGCTGGACACCGGTGGTCGCGTTCAGCGCTTCGCCGATCGCTTCGGTATGTTCGGTACCAAGAAGTAATCATGCGCATGGCGAATCCTTCGGGCTTCGCGTTGTTGCTGAAAAAGGCGCCCCTTGTGGGCGCCTTTTTTGTGGGCGCGCTCTGGCAAGTGCCGGCCCTGGCGTTTTGCCCATTGCCGGACAGGCCGCAGATCGTGGCGGTGCGTCAGGTGGTCGATGGCGATACCCTGCGCCTTACCGATGGTCGCAGCGTGCGCATGATTGGCATCAACGCCCCGGAGATAGGGCGCAAGGGGCGCACCAGCGAACCTTTTGCCGAGGCCGCCAAGCGGCGTTTGCAAGCCTTGGTCAAAGCCAGCGACGGCCGTGTCGGCTTGGTGCTCGGCGTCGAGCCCAAGGACAAGTACGGCCGCACGCTGGCACACGTTTACGCCCGCAGTGGCGACAATCTTGAAGCCCGATTGCTTGGCGAAGGGCTTGGCTATCGCGTCGCGGTTGCGCCCAATGTGCGTTTGGTGGCGTGCCAGCGAGTGGCCGAGCAATCGGCGCGCAAGGCAGGCGCTGGCCTTTGGCGCCCTTCACCGGTACTTCGCGCCAGCCAGGTTCGCCAGTCGGGCTTCGCGGTGATCGGCGGCAGCATCCGGAATATTGCACGCAATCGCGGTGGAGTCTGGCTGGAACTTGAAACTGACGTGGTGCTGCAGGTTCCCGCTCGTCTGCAACGCAACTTCCCCGTCGGCTTCTTCGATAACCTCAAAGGACGCCAGGTCGAGGCGCGGGGTTGGGTGCTGGATCGTTCCCGCAAGGGTGGGCTCAAGCCGGGGCAGCGACGCTGGGTGTTGCCAATCACCGATCCGAGCATGCTGGAACGCATTTCAAGCTGAAAAGATGTAGACATTTCGCTATAGGATTGTACACACTGTTGTTCGAATGCCCCCGTGTGTTATAGCGTAAAGTCGTAGGCTAAAGGCCTTGACACAAGTGACCGACCAGTCTTGTGGCTCCCCGGCTCTTTGCGTATCCTCGGCGGTCCGTCAGAACAGTAAATAGCGGAATGCCCACCATGTCAGACCTGAAAACCGCCGCTCTCGAATACCACGCTCAACCTCGTCCGGGGAAACTGAGCGTCGAGCTCTCCAAGCCCACCGCCACCGCCCGCGATCTCGCCCTGGCCTACAGCCCAGGTGTTGCAGAACCGGTGCGTGAAATCGGCCGTGATCCTGAGCTGGCCTACAAATACACTGGCAAGGGCAACCTTGTTGCAGTTATTTCCGATGGCACCGCCATCCTCGGTCTGGGTGACCTTGGCCCACTGGCTTCCAAGCCGGTCATGGAAGGCAAGGGCGTTCTGTTCAAGCGTTTCGCCGGTATCGACGTGTTCGATATCGAAGTCGAGTCGGAAAGCCCGCAAGCTTTCATCGACACCGTTCGCCGCATCTCGATCACCTTCGGTGGCATCAACCTCGAAGACATCAAGGCACCCGAGTGCTTCGAAATCGAGCGCACCCTGATCGAGCAGTGCGATATTCCGGTGTTCCACGATGACCAGCACGGCACCGCTATCGTTACCGCTGCCGGCATGATCAACGCCCTGGAAATCGCGGGCAAGAAGCTCGAAGACGCCAAGATCGTCTGCCTGGGTGCCGGCGCTGCCGCCATCTCTTGCATGAAGCTGCTGGTCAGCATGGGCGCCAAGGTCGAAAACATCTTCATGATCGACCGTAGCGGCGTGATCCACGCTGGCCGTGACGACCTGAACCAGTACAAGGCCCAGTTCGCTCACGCTACCGACAAGCGCACCCTGGCTGATGCCCTGGACGGTGCCGATGTGTTCGTTGGCCTGTCCGGCCCGAACCTGCTGAGCGCGGAAGGCCTGAAATCGATGGCTGCCAACCCGATCGTGTTCGCCTGCTCGAACCCGGACCCTGAGATCTCGCCAGAGCTGGCTCATGCCACCCGCAACGATGTGATCATGGCTACCGGTCGTTCCGACTACCCGAACCAGGTCAACAACGTGCTGGGCTTCCCGTTCATCTTCCGTGGTGCCCTGGACGTTCGCGCCAAGCGTATCAACGAAGAAATGAAGATCGCCGCCGCTATCGCCCTGAAGGACCTGGCCAAGCTGCCGGTGCCTAAGGAAGTTTGCGAAGCCTATGGCGTTGAAGGCCTGGAATTCGGCCGTGAGTACATCATTCCGAAGCCGCTGGACGCACGCCTGATCACCGTCGTTTCCGATGCCGTAGCCAAGGCTGCCATCGAATCCGGCGTGGCTACCCTGCCATATCCGAAGCACTACCCGCTCAACAGCGTTGACGAAGTATTCAACGGCTGAAGCAGGGTGCAAAAAAGAACCGGCTCATATGAGCCGGTTTTTTTTTGGGTTCAAGCTGCAAGCTGTCGGCTCAGAACAAATCCATGGGCGCCGCTTCATCGGCCGGCAGCGGGCTGCCCGGCGCTGCACCGTTGCCCAGTTCATCCACCGATGGTGGCGAATCTTCAGCCTTGAACAGTTCGAAATACGCGTTAGGCGTGCTCGGGGAGGCCGCACGGCCGCTGACCGGGTCGACACGCAGGCTGAGGATGCCTTCCGGTTCTGCAGGCGGGGGGTTGGGCTTGTCCTTCAGGGCCGCGCCCATGAAGCTCATCCAGATCGGCAGGGCAGCCGTCCCGCCGTATTCGCGGCGACCCAGGGTTTCCGGCTGGTCGAAACCGACCCAGACGGTAGTGACGTAATCAGCGTTGTAGCCGGAGAACCAGGCATCCTTGGACTCGTTGGTGGTGCCGGTCTTGCCCGCCAGGTCCGTACGACCCAGGGCCAGGGCGCGGCGCCCGGTCCCGCGTTTGATCACGTCCTGCAGCATGCTGGTGAGGATATAGGTGGTACGGCCATCGATGATCTGCTCGGCGGTTACCGGTGCCTGTGTGGCGGGTGCAGGCTGGCCAGGAACCGACGGCGCCTCACCAGGCAGCGACGCCGTGCTGATCGGCTGCTCTGGTGCCGCCAGGCCTGCGTCGTCCTCGGCGCCCTGCGGCACGCGCGCAGGGTTGGCGGTGAACAGCGTCTCGCCGTTGCGGCTCTCGATGCGCTCGATCAGGTACGGGTTGATCTTGTAACCGCCGTTGGCGAAGGTGCTCCAGCCAGTGGCGATTTCCATGGGCGTCAGGGTCGCGGTGCCCAATGCCAGCGACAGGTTGGGCGGCAGATCCTGCTTGTTGAAGCCGAACTTGGTGATGTAGTCGATGGTGCGGCCTACGCCCATGGCCTGCAGCAAGCGGATCGATACCAGGTTGCGCGACTTGTACAGCGCTTCGCGCATGCGAATCGGGCCGAGGAAGGTGTTGGTGTCATTCTTGGGTCGCCATTCCTTGTCCAGGTATTCGTCGACGAACACGATCGGAGCGTCGTTGACCAGGCTGGCGGCGGTGTAGCCGCTGTCCAGCGCCGCGCTATAGATGAACGGTTTGAAGCTTGAGCCGGGCTGGCGCTTGGCCTGCATGGCGCGGTTGTAGTTGCTCTGCTCGAACGAGAAACCGCCAACCAGCGCACGGATGGCGCCGTTGTAAGGGTCCAGCGTGATCAGCGCGCTCTGCGCTGCCGGTACCTGGCTGAACTTGAGTTTGCCGTCGTCCAGCCGCTGCACGCGCACCAGGTCGCCAACCTGGGCCACGTCTGCCGGCGACTGTGGTGCCCGGCCCTGCGCATTGCTATTGATGAACGGGCGCGCCCACTTCATGGTGTCCCATGCGACGTCTTCTTCCTTGCCGCCGCGGGTCAGTACTTTCAGGCCGCTTTTTTCAACCTGGGTAACGATGGCCGGCTCCAGCCCGCCCAAGGTGCGCTGCTTGTTCAATTCCTGCAGCCAGGCAGCCTGGCCTTTGCCCGGGAAGCGCGATTCAGGGCCGCGGTAGCCGTGGCGCTCATCATAATCGGACAGGCCACCGTGAACGGCCTTGTTGGCCATTTCCTGCATGTCGCTCGGCACTGTGGTGGTGACGCGGAAACCCTCGGTATACGCATCGCTGCCATAGCGGCCAACCATTTCGGCACGGGCCATCTCGGCGATGTAAGGCGCGTTAACCTCCGGCGCCGATACGTGGTAGCTGGCGTTGAGCGGTTCGGCCAGGGCGGCCTGGTAGCTCGCCTCGTCAATCTTGCCGAGCTTGTACATGCGGCCCAGGATCCAGTCGCGACGCTCTTTTGCACGCACCGGGTTGGCCAGAGGGTTGAAGCGCGACGGTGCCTTGGGCAGGCCGGCGATCATCGCCATCTGCGCCAGGCTCACGTCACGGATCGACTTGCCATAGTAAACCTGTGCGGCAGCGTCGATGCCGTAGGCGCGGTTGCCCAGGTAGATCTTGTTCACGTACAGCTCGAGGATCTCGTCCTTGGTCAGTTCGCGCTCGATCTGCAGGGCCAGGAGAATCTCGTTGGTCTTGCGCGAGAAGCTGCGCTCGCTGGTGAGGAAGAAGTTCTTCGCCACCTGCATGGTGATTGTGCTGCCGCCGGTCTGTATATGACCGGTTTTCACCAGTTGGGTCGCGGCGCGCATCAGGCTGGCCGGGTCAACGCCGTAGTGATTGAGGAAATTGTCGTCCTCGGCTGACAGAAGCGCCTGAATGAATTGCGGGGGAATGTCCGCGAAACGGATGGGCGAGCGGCGCATTTCGCCAAACTCGGCGATCAGCTTGCCATCGCTGCTGTACACCCTCAGGGGGATCTGCAACTGGATGCTTCTGAGCGAATCGACCGACGGCAGGTTGGGACTAAGATACAGAAACGCACCGCTCACACCGAGTACGAGCGCGCAGATGACTGCGACGAAAGACCACCAGAAGAACTTCAGCAGACGTATCAAGGCTTTTGGGTGTCCAGGTTGAGGGGTGAATTGCGCACGGAGCCGGCGGACGAAAAAACGCTGGGCATTATAAGCATTTTTCGCCTCGCCGGGTGACCGGCCGGGCGGCTCGCTGCACCTTCCGGCCATCAAGCCTTGGTGCTGGCGCGGGTTTCAGGGCTGTCACAAAGGAGCAGCGATGCTTGGACGCATTGGCAAGGATGCCGGTTCACTGTTGGGGGTTGAAATTGCCGTCGATTCGGTTCGGCTTGTACAACTGCAACGCAGAAAAGGGCGCTGTGAGCGTCTTGCCTGGGAGGTTGAGCGATTCGAGCCCGCAGGTGCTGCTGATTGGTGGCAAGTGCCTGATCGCGTCGTGGCGGCGCTGCGTAGCGCTTGTCGGCGCAGTGGCAGTCGCCAGCGCCGGGTCGCAGTGGCCCTGCCTGCCTCGCAGGTAATCTGCAAGTTGTGCCAGCTACCGGCAGACCAGCCAGTAGCCGAAATGGAGGCGCAACTTCTGGCTGATGCGGACAGGTTGTTTCCTTTCCCGCTGGAAGAGCTGGTGATGGACTTCCAGGTGTTGGGGGCTTCATGTGGGCAGGCTGGCGCGCGTGATGTTCTGGTGGTGGCCTGCCGGCAGACCCTGCTGCAGTCGTTGGAAGCGATTTTCGATGACGCTGGGTTGCTGCTGGAAGTCGTCGAGGTCGACAGCATCGCCTTGCGGCGAATGATGCCGCAACCGGGTGCAGACGGCTGCGCGCTGCTGCGCCTTGAGCCCGGCAGCGCTACGCTGCATTGCTGGTCACAGGGTGTATTGCCGCAGCGGCGCGAAGTGCCCCTGGGCCGGCTGGCCGAACTGTTTGTCGATGACCTGCAGGTGCAAGACCTGCTTCTGGCTGGGAGCCTGCAGCTTGAGCAAGGTCGGCTCGGTGACTTGATTGACCGGTTGGAAGTGCCTTATCGGGCGTTGCCCCAGGTGGCTGGCCTTGCATGTCACGACGACAACATGGCATTGGCGTCTGCCCTGGCGCTGGGAGCTTTGCGCTGATGCTGCGTATCAATCTTTTGCCCTGGCGCGAACAGCAACGCTTGGCGGCGCTTCGCCGTTTTCAGCTCATGCTGATTGGCAGCGTGGTGCTGGCACTCTGTGTTGTGTTGTTGATGGACCAGCTGGCGCGCCAGCGGGCGCAGCATCAGGCCGCTGCCAACCTGGGGCGCCAGGCCGCGATCGCGGGGCTCAATAGGCAGCTGGAGCAGCTTGACGTCATTCAGCAGGTTCTCGACGCAGCAAGGGCCCAAACCGCCTCGCTGGACGCTTTGTTTGCGGACCGAGGGCTTCTCACGGCGCTGTTCAGCGATCTGGAGCGGGCATTGCCCGAGGGCGTTCAGGTTGTCGAACTGAAGGTCGAGGGTGAGCGGTTGCACTTGGTTGGGCTGGCCGCTTCCAGCGCTGTGATAGCGCAATTGATGCGTGATCTCGGGCGCTCCGGGATATTGCTCGACCTGGAATTGAGGCGGATCAAGAGCTTGCCTGCTGGTGAAGAGTTTTTGCTGCTGGCGCGGATGTCGGGCTCTTGGTCGTGAAGCTGCGCGTGCGTCTGGACTGGCAGGCCCTGGTAGCTCGCTCGCGCTTGTTCCGATGTGCCCTGCAGATAGCTGCGGCGTGCCTGGTGTTTGCGGTCGGCTGCCTGATTCGTTGGCCGGAATGGCGGCAACTGCAGCAGGCAGCGCAGGTAAACCAAAGGGCCCTTAACGACAAGCATCATGCCAAGGCCACCCAGGTGTTGGCGCATGTGCATGCACCGCAAGCGCTGAGTGAAGCCCAGCGGCACCTGCACGATATGCGATGGCGCCTGGCAGCCGGGGGCGAAATCAGCGATCTGCTCGATCAGTTGGCCGCGTCGGGGCATGTGCATGGGCTGCATTTCGAGCAACTTGAGGTACTGGATGAGCAGAAGAAGGCAGGTTTTGGACGAACGCCGCTGGATGTGCAGGTAGTTGGGCGTTACGCGGCGTTGCGACTTTGGCTCGATGAGTGGCTTGGGCAGGTTCGCCTGCTGCGTGTCGGCGACATGCATCTGGCCGATGCTCAAGGCAGGCCCGGCTTGCTGCGATTGAGGCTGCGGGTTGACGCCTTCCACGCCGATGGGCCGGTGGCAGAGCCGGAATCATTGGCCTGGATACCCGCCCGGGGTGAGGTCTTGCCAGCGGTTCTCGATCCGTTTTCGACGTGGTCGGGTCGCGTTGTCAGGCGAGGGCTCGCCTCTGTCCCGCTGGCTCAGCTGGAAATGGTCGGAAGCTTGTCCCGGGGCATGGAACATGAGGCTTTGCTGTCATCTGCCGGGAGGCTCTATCGCGTGCGTTCCGGTGACCGTCTGGGGCGCGATGGGGGGCTGGTGGAACGCGTGGATGAGCACCAGGTAACGGTGCGCGAGCGGTTGTTCGTGGGCGGCACTTGGCGCGAGCGCACGGCATTTCTGAGGCTCAGGCAGGGCGTGGACGGGGAGATCAGGGAAGATCATGAACAGGTTGATGAAGTGGGTGGTGGCGGCCTTGCTGCCGATGCCGTTGCTGGCGGCAACGCCTTATCGGGGTGAGCCGATTTCGCTGAACTTCCAGGACGTGGAAGTGCGCCTGGTGTTGCAGGTGCTGGCCGATTATGCCGGCATCAACCTGGTCGCCAGCGACACGGTGCAGGGCAGTATTACCTTGCGTCTGCAGGATGTTCCCTGGGATCAGGCTTTGGAGCTGGTGTTGCGCAGCAAGGGCCTGGCCCGGCGCGAAGAGGGCAAGGTGCTGTTGGTGGCGCCAGCGGCTGAGCTGGCCGAACAAGCCCTGGGCGCGCGTATAGGCTTGGAGCTGGACGCCCAATCGCAGCCGTTGCGCCGCGAGTTGCTGCCGATACACCACGCCGAGGCCTCAGAGCTTGCCGAATTGCTGCTGGCCACGCTGGCCGATGACGGCATTCTGACGGGGCGCGGTAGTTTGAATGTGGATGTGCGCACCAATACGCTGGTGGCGCACCAGCCTGAGGAGCGGCTTGCCGAGCTGCGCCAGTTGGTGGCGCAACTGGATGTGCCGGTACGGCAGGTAGAGATCGAGGCGCGCATCGTCGAGGCCAATGTCGATTACGAGAAAAGCCTTGGGGTGCGCTGGGGCCCGCGGCTCTACAGCGAAGCTGCTGTTTTGGGCAAGGACGTGTTTGTCGATCTTGGGGTGGAACGGGCCGGTTCCAGCATTGGCCTGGGGGTGTTGCGTGGGAGCGTGCTGCTGGACCTTGAACTCAGCGCCATGGAGAAGACCGGCAATGGTGAAATCATCTCCCAGCCCAAGGTGGTCACCGCCAATAAGGAAACCGCCCGCATCCTCAAAGGCACCGAAGTCCCTTACCAGGAGACCACGAAGAGTGGCGCTACCTCGGTTGCATTCCGCGAGGCTTCGCTGTCGTTGGAGGTCACTCCGCAGATTACGCCGGACGGCAAGGTGATCATGACGGTCAAGGTGACCAAGGACGAGCCTGATTTCGTCAATGCCTTGAACGATGTGCCGCCGATCCGCAAGAACGAGGTCAATGCCAAGGTACGGGTAGCTGACGGGGAAACCATCGTCATTGGCGGTGTGTATTCGACCACGCAAAACAATGTGGTCGACAAGGTGCCATTTTTCGGCGATCTGCCGTATGTTGGGCGGCTGTTTCGACGCGATGCATTACAAGAGAAAAAATCCGAGCTGCTGGTCTTCCTGACTCCGCGTATCATGAATGACCAGGCGATTGCTGTGAGTCGTTGATTCTGTGCGAAATTTGATACTTGTAGGGCCCATGGGCGCTGGAAAAAGCACCATTGGGCGCCTGTTGGCCAAAGAGCTGCGCCTGCTGTTCAAAGATTCCGACAAGGAAATCGAACTGAAAACAGGCGCCAACATCCCGTGGATCTTCGACAAAGAAGGCGAGCCGGGCTTCCGTGATCGTGAGCAGGCGATGATTGCCGAGCTCTGCGCGCTCGATGGCGTGGTCGTGGCGACCGGCGGCGGCGCGGTGATGCGCGAGGCCAACCGCCAGGCCCTGCACCATGGTGGCCGGGTGATCTACCTGCATGCCTCGGTGGAACAGCAGGTCGGGCGTACTGCGCGCGATCGCAATCGCCCCTTGCTGCGTACGGCCAATCCGGAGGCGACTTTGCGTAGCCTTCTTGAAGCACGCGACCCGCTCTACCGTGAGATCGCCGACATCGTGGTTGAAACCGACGAACGGCCCCCGCGCATGGTCGTACTGGATATTCTCGAGCGCTTGCAGCAGTTGCCGCCCCGGTAGGCCGGGACTATTCTCGGCCAGCGCCGAGGCGAGGTTCAACGTTACCGCGTGGGTCGCTCAGCCGACGCCGCGCCCAAGTACATTGTGGGGATACATGCAGACACTAAAGGTCGACCTGGGCGAGCGCAGCTACCCGATCTACATTGGCGAAGGCCTGCTTGAGCAGCCAGAACTGCTGGCGCCGCACATTGCCGGCCGGCAGGTTGCCATCGTTTCCAACGAGACCGTCGCGCCCCTGTATCTCGAACGTCTGAGCAAGACGCTGGGTGCCTATTCGGTGCTGCCAGTGATCCTCCCGGATGGCGAAGCCCACAAAAACTGGGAAACCCTGCAGTTGATCTTCGACGGCCTCCTCACGGCCCGGCACGACCGCCGCACCACGGTGGTGGCCCTCGGTGGTGGCGTTATCGGCGACATGGCCGGCTTCGCTGCGGCGTGCTATCAGCGCGGCGTCGATTTCATCCAGGTACCGACCACCCTGCTGTCCCAGGTCGACTCCTCTGTCGGCGGCAAGACCGGCATCAACCATCCGCTGGGCAAGAACATGGTGGGTGCGTTCTACCAGCCCAACGCCGTGCTGATCGACACCACCACCCTCAACACCCTGCCCGAGCGCGAGCTGTCGGCGGGCCTGGCCGAAGTGATCAAGTACGGGCTGATCTGCGACAAGCCCTTCCTTGGTTGGCTCGAGGACAATATCAAGGCTTTGCGCGCCCTCGAGCCAGCGGCGCTGACCGAAGCAATCCAGCGCTCGTGTGCAGCCAAGGCTGCGGTGGTCGGGGCTGACGAACGTGAGTCTGGTGTGCGCGCAACGCTCAACCTGGGGCATACCTTCGGGCATGCCATCGAAACGCACATGGGCTACGGTGTCTGGTTGCACGGCGAGGCCGTGGCAGCGGGTACGGTGATGGCCCTGGAGATGTCGATGCGTCTGGGCTGGATCGATCAGTCCGAGCGCGATCGCGCAATCCGTCTGCTGCAGGATGCAGGTTTGCCGGTGGTGCCACCACAGGAAATGACCCCGGCGCATTTCATGGAGCATATGGCGGTCGACAAAAAGGTGATCGATGGGCGTTTGCGTCTGGTGCTCCTGCGCCAGATGGGCGAAGCCGTGGTTACCGACGACTATCCGAAAGAGATTCTTCAGGCCACGCTGTCGGCGGATTACCGCGCGATCGTGGCCCAGCTTTGAGGTTGTGACAGCGCAATGACCAGTTTGCATGCCGATGAGGCGTTTCTCGACCATTACCAGTTGAGCCACGATCCGTTCGCGCCGCGTGTGCCCGGCTTCAAGTTTTTCCCTGCCCAGCGCAAGCCTGTGCTCGGCCAACTGCACCACCTGGCCCGTTACAGCCAGCTGATGCTGGTGGTTACAGGCCCGGTCGGCAGCGGCAAGACGTTGTTGCGCCAGGCCTTGGTGGCCAGCACCAACAAGCAGTCGGTGCAGAGCGTCGTGGTATCGGCGCGCGGCGCCAGCGATGCTGCCAGCGTGCTGGGCCAGGTGGCCCAGGCGCTGGACGTGGCTCCGGCGGAAGTTCAGGCGATCCTCTCCAAGGTGGTACAGCTTGCCCTCACCGGGCAGGAAGTCTATTTACTGGTCGACGATGCGGAACAACTCGACGAGTCGGCACTCCAAGCGTTGCTGGAGCTGGCGGCAGGTGTCCCGGAGGGGCGCCCGCACGTGTTCCTGTTCGGCGAAGCGTCGCTGATCGCCGGGTTGGATGAGATCCATGTCGAGGAAGAGCGTTTCCACGTCATCGAACTCGCCCCCTACAGCGAGGAAGAGACCCGCGAGTACCTGGAGCAGCGCCTGGAAGGTGCAGGCCGGGGCATCGAGGTGTTCACCCATGAGCAGATCGTCGATATTCATGAACACTCCGACGGTTGGCCTGGCAACATCAACCAGGTCGCCCGCGATACCTTGATCGAAGCCATGATCGCCAGCCGTAGTACGGCGAAGCGACCAACCATGGGGTTCAAAATGCCTAAGAAACACGTGCTCGCGCTGTCCGCTGTCGTTGTAGTGGCCGTTGCTGCCGCGGTTCTCATGCCCAAGAAAAGCGACAAGGCGGCTACGGATGCGCCCGCAGCCCAAGCCCAATTGCCGCTGGGGGAAGCAAAGCCCGCTGACCCGGCCATCGAATTCTCAGGCTCGTCGCAGCCGATGCCACTGCCCCTGGTTGGCCAGTCGCAGCCGGTGATGCGCGAGCCGCTGGCGCAGGCCGCCGGCATGGGGGATGGTGAAGAAGGTGGCCCGGCGGACAGCACTGCGCTGCAGCCAGGCAATCCGCCAACGGTAACGACCATCGCACCACCGCAGGGTGAAGCTGCAGGCCCCGCACCGACCATGGCTCAGGCTACCACCAGTACGCCGCCGGCCCAGCCGGTTGCGCCTGTGCAGAAGCCGGTAGCAACCCAGCCGGCCAAGCCGGTTGCACCCGCCAAGCCCGCTCCTGGACCGACCCAGGTTGCCACTGCCAAGCCCGCTGCCAAACCTGCAACAGGCGGCAGCGGTAACAGCGGCTGGTACTCCGGACAGAAGCCTGGCAATTATGTAGTGCAGATCCTTGGTACCAGCTCCGAAGCGTCGGCGCAGGCCTTCGTCAAGGCGCAGGGTGGCGACTATCGCTACTTCAAGAAAAGCCTGCAGGGCAAGCCGCTCTACGTGGTCACCTATGGTAGCTTCGCCAACCGCGATGCAGCGGTTGCGGCAATCAAGAACTTGCCAGCGAAGGTTCAGGCTGGTAAACCTTGGCCACGTACTGTCGCCAGCGTCCAACAAGAGCTGGCCACGGCCCGCTGATACCTTCCGGGCGGCACCACCCCGCCGCCCAGTTGCTGAGCGATAACTGACTTTCGTCTAGCCTGCTGCGCCCGAGCGCGGCAGGCTTTTCTGTCCCAGGCTGCCGGCCACAAGCCAATCTTGCAGTCATGGCTGAAACGCTTCAGACTCGAGCCAAGCCGCTATCACGGCGCATGGCGCAAAAACATTCAAAATTGCGACATAAATTTTCAATGGTGAGACATGAAAATTTGTGGGCATCGCTGTCGCTGTGCAACAATGGTTTTCCATGGCCACCGCAAAAAAGCTGGCATTTGATCGGCGTGGATGGTAAGTGGTTGTTAAAAAAGAGATTTGCCTCCGGTTGAGAGGTGAACCTGGTGAGAAAGTGTCTATGAAAACAGGTCTGTACCATCCCGAAGAATTCAAGGACAACTGTGGTTTTGGCCTGATCGCCCATATGACGGGCGAACCGAGCCACCACCTTCTGCAAACGGCCATGCAGGCCCTGACTTGCATGACCCACCGTGGCGGCATCAACGCCGACGGCAAGACCGGTGACGGTTGCGGTCTGCTCATGCAGAAACCCGATCAATTCCTGCGTGCCGTGGCCCAGGAACACTTTGCCGTCGAGCTGCCCAAGCAGTACGCCGTTGGCATGGTGTTCTTCAATCAGGACCCGGTAAAAGCCGAAGCCGCTCGCGCCAACATGGATCGCGAAATCATCGCTGCCGGCCTGACCCTGGTTGGCTGGCGCAAAGTCCCGATCGACACCAGCGTGCTCGGCCGCCTGGCGCTGGAGCGCCTGCCGCAGATCGAACAGGTGTTCATCGGCGGTGAAGGCCTGAGCGATCAGGAATTCGCCATCAAGCTGTTCAGTGCCCGTCGCCGTTCGTCCGTGGCCAACGCCCACGACGCCGACCACTACATCTGCAGCTTCTCGCACAAGACCATCATCTACAAAGGCCTGATGATGCCGCGCGATCTCGCGGCCTTCTATCCCGACCTGGACGACGAGCGCCTGCAAACCGCGATCTGCGTGTTCCACCAGCGCTTCTCCACCAACACCCTGCCGAAATGGCCGCTGGCGCAGCCGTTCCGCTTCCTCGCCCACAATGGCGAGATCAACACCATCACCGGTAACCGCAACTGGGCGATGGCCCGTCGCACCAAGTTCGCCAACGACCAGATCCCCGACCTCGAAGAGCTCGGCCCGCTGGTCAACCGCGTAGGCTCCGACTCCTCGAGCATGGACAACATGCTGGAGCTGATGGTCACCGGCGGTATCGACCTGTTCCGCGGCGTGCGCATGCTGGTACCGCCAGCCTGGCAGAACGTCGAGACCATGGACGCCGACCTGCGCGCCTTCTACGAATACAACTCCATGCACATGGAACCGTGGGACGGCCCGGCCGGCATCGTCATGACCGAAGGCCGTCATGCGGTCTGCCTGCTTGACCGCAACGGCCTGCGCCCGGCGCGCTGGGTGACCACCAAGAATGGCTATATCACCCTGGCGTCGGAAATCGGCGTGTGGGACTACAAGCCTGAAGATGTCATCGCCAAGGGCCGTGTCGGCCCAGGCCAGATCTTCGCGGTGGATACCGAGACCGGCCACATCCTCGACACCGATGCCATCGACAACCGCCTGAAGTCGCGCCACCCGTACAAGCGCTGGCTGCGTCAGCACGCCTTGCGCATCCAGGCGACGCTCTCCGACGACCAGGGCGCGGCCAGCTACGACGCTGACCAGCTCAAGCAGTACATGAAGATGTTCCAGGTCACTTTCGAAGAGCGTGACCAGGTACTGCGCCCACTCGGCGAGCAAGGCCAGGAAGCGGTCGGTTCGATGGGTGACGACACGCCAATGGCCGTGCTGTCGCAGCGTGTGCGTTCGCCTTACGACTTCTTCCGCCAGCAGTTCGCCCAGGTTACCAACCCGCCGATCGACCCGCTGCGCGAAGCGATCGTCATGTCGCTGGAGATCTGCCTGGGTGCCGAGCGCAACATCTTCCAGGAATCTCCTGAGCATGCCTCGCGGGTAATCCTCAGCTCCCCGGTCATCTCGCCCGCCAAGTGGCGTTCGTTGATGAACCTGGAACGCGAAGGCTTCGACCGTCAGCTGATCGACCTCAACTACGAGCAAGGCATCGGCCTGGAAGCGGCCATCCGCAACATCGCCGATCAGGCTGAAGAAGCGGTGCGCGCGGGCAAGACCCAACTGGTGCTCAGCGACCGCTACATCGCCCCGGGCAAGCTGCCGGTGCACGCTTCGTTCGCCGTTGGCGCGGTCCACCACCGCCTGACGGAAAAAGGCCTGCGTTGCGACAGCAACATCCTGGTCGAAACCGCCACTGCCCGTGACCCGCACCACTTCGCCGTGCTGCTGGGCTTCGGCGCCTCTGCGGTGTACCCGTACCTGGCGTATGAAGTGCTGGCCGACCTGATCCGCACCGGCGAAGTGCTGGGCGACCTGGACGAAGTCTTCAAGTACTACCGCAAAGGCATCTCCAAGGGCCTGCTGAAGATCCTGTCGAAGATGGGCATCTCCACCATCGCCTCCTACCGTGGTGCTCAGCTGTTCGAGGCCGTAGGCCTGGCCGAAGAAGTGGTCGGCCTGAGCTTCAAAGGCGTGTCCAGCCGCATCAAGGGTGCGCGTTTCGTCGACCTCGAGGGCGACCAGAAGCTGCTCGCCGCTGAAGCCTGGAGTGCGCGCAAGCCGATCCAGCAGGGTGGCCTGCTCAAGTTCGTCCACGGTGGCGAGTACCACGCCTACAACCCGGATGTGGTCAATACCCTGCAGGCCGCCGTGCAGCAGGGCGACTACGCCAAGTTCAAGGAGTACACCACGCTGGTCGACCAGCGCCCGGTGTCGATGATCCGCGACCTGCTGAAAGTGAAGGTGGCCGACGAGGCCCTGCCGCTGGATCAGATCGAGCCGCTGGAGGCGATCCTCAAGCGCTTCGACTCCGCCGGTATCTCGCTGGGTGCGCTGTCGCCAGAGGCTCACGAAGCGCTGGCCGAGGCGATGAACCGCCTGGGCGCGCGCTCCAACTCCGGTGAGGGCGGTGAAGACCCCTCGCGCTATGGCACCATCCGCAGCTCCAAGATCAAGCAGGTGGCCACCGGCCGCTTCGGTGTGACCCCGGAATACCTGGTCAATGCCGAAGTGCTGCAGATCAAGGTTGCCCAGGGCGCCAAACCGGGCGAGGGCGGCCAGTTGCCCGGCGGCAAGGTCAACGGCCTGATCGCCAAGCTGCGCTATGCGGTACCGGGCGTGACCCTGATCTCGCCGCCACCGCACCACGACATCTACTCGATCGAAGACCTGGCCCAGCTGATCTATGACCTCAAGCAGGTCAACCCCCAGGCCCTGGTGTCGGTCAAGCTGGTGGCAGAGGCTGGCGTTGGCACCATCGCTGCTGGTGTGGCCAAGGCCTACGCCGACCTGATCACCATCTCCGGTTATGACGGTGGTACCGGTGCTTCGCCGCTGACCTCGATCAAGTACGCCGGCGCCCCGTGGGAGCTTGGCCTGGCCGAAACCCACCAGACCCTGCGCGGCAACGACCTGCGCGGCAAGGTACGGGTACAGACCGACGGCGGCCTGAAAACCGGCCTGGATGTGATCAAGGCCGCCATCCTCGGCGCCGAAAGCTTTGGCTTCGGTACCGCACCGATGATCGCCCTGGGCTGCAAGTACCTGCGCATCTGCCACCTGAACAACTGCGCCACTGGCGTGGCCACGCAGAACGACAAGCTGCGCAAGGACCACTACATCGGCACCGTCGACATGGTGATCAACTTCTTCACCTTCGTCGCCGAGGAGACTCGCGAGTGGCTGGCCAAGCTGGGTGTGCGTAGCCTGGGCGAGCTGATCGGCCGCACCGACCTGCTCGACGTGCTGCCAGGCGATACCGAGCGCCAGCACTACCTGGACCTGTCGCCGCTGCTGGGCAGCTCGCACATCCCGGCTGACAAGCCGCAGTTCTGCGAAGTCGACAAGAACCCGCCCTTCGACAAGGGCGAGCTGGCCGAGAAGATGGTCGAAATGGCCCTGCCGGCCATTCGCGATCAGGCCGGTGGCGAGTTCGCGCTCGACATCTGCAACTGTGACCGCTCCATTGGTGCGCGCATCTCCGGCGAAATCGCCAAGCTGCACGGCAACCAGGGCATGGCCGCAGCGCCGATCACCTTCCGCTTCAAGGGAACTGCGGGCCAGAGCTTCGGCGTGTGGAACGCCGGTGGTCTGAACCTGTACCTGGAAGGAGACGCCAACGACTACGTCGGCAAAGGCATGACCGGTGGCAAGGTCACCATCGTGCCGCCAGCCGGCAGCCCGTTCGAAACTCAGCACAGCGCCATCGTCGGCAACACCTGCCTGTACGGCGCCACGGGCGGCAAGCTGTTCGCCGCCGGCACCGCGGGCGAGCGCTTCGCTGTGCGTAACTCCGGCGCCCATGCTGTTGTCGAGGGTACTGGCGATCACTGCTGTGAATACATGACCGGTGGCTTTGTCTGCGTTCTGGGCAAGACCGGTTACAACTTCGGCTCTGGCATGACTGGCGGCTTCGCCTACGTGCTCGACATGGACAACAGCTTCGTCGACAAGCTCAACCACGAGCTGGTGGAAATCCAGCGTATCAGTGGTGAAGCGATGGAAGCCTACCGTAGCCACCTGGCGCGGGTCCTTGGCGAATACGTGGAAGAAACCGGCAGCGAGTGGGGGCGTGAGCTCTCGGAAAACCTGGACGACTATGTGCGGCGCTTCTGGCTGGTCAAGCCGAAGGCGGCCAACCTCAAGCAACTGCTGTCCAGCACCCGTGCCAACCCGCAGTAAAAACAGCTGCAAGTGGCAAGCCTCAAGCTGCGAGTAAGAGCAGCTCGAGGTTTGCCCGGCTTAAGTGATCGTCTTGCGGCTTGCAGCTTGTAGCTTGCAGCTGCTGTTAAGAGGTTTTGAAAAATGGCTGAACGTCTGAGTAACGACTTCCAGTTCATCGAAGTGGGCCGCAAGGACCCGAAGAAAAAGCTGCTGCGCCAACGCAAGAAGGAGTTCGTGGAAATCTACGAGCCTTTCAAGCCCCAGCAGTCCGTAGAGCAGGCACACCGCTGCCTGGGCTGCGGTAACCCCTATTGCGAGTGGAAGTGCCCGGTGCACAACTTCATCCCGAACTGGTTGAAGCTGGTCTCCGAAGGCAACATCCTGGCTGCGGCGGAACTCTCGCACCAGACCAACACCCTGCCGGAAGTCTGCGGCCGTGTGTGCCCGCAGGACCGCCTGTGCGAGGGTGCCTGCACCCTGAACGATGGCTTCGGCGCGGTGACCATCGGTTCGGTCGAGAAGTACATCACCGACACCGCCTTCGCCATGGGTTGGCGCCCGGACATGTCCAAGGTCAAACCGACCGGCAAGCGCGTTGCCATCATCGGTGCTGGCCCGGCAGGCCTGGGCTGTGCCGACGTGCTGGTGCGCGCCGGGGTTACCCCGGTGGTGTTCGACAAGAACCCGGAAATCGGCGGCTTGCTGACCTTCGGCATCCCTGAGTTCAAGCTGGAAAAGACCGTGCTGAGCAATCGTCGCGAAGTCTTTACCGGCATGGGTATCGAGTTCCGCCTGAACACCGAAGTGGGCACCGACATCACCATGGAACAGCTGCTCGCCGAGTACGACGCCGTGTTCATGGGCATGGGTACCTACACCTACATGAAAGGCGGCTTCCCGGGCGAGGACCTGCCGGGCGTGCATGACGCGCTGGACTTCCTGATCGCCAACGTCAACCGCAACCTGGGCTTCGAGAAGTCGCCGCAAGACTTCGTCGACATGCAGGGCAAGAAGGTCGTGGTGCTGGGCGGTGGCGACACCGCAATGGACTGCAACCGCACCTCGATCCGCCAGGGCGCCAAGGCGGTGACCTGTGCCTACCGTCGTGACGAAGCCAACATGCCGGGCTCGCGCAAAGAGGTGAAGAACGCAAAGGAAGAAGGCGTGAAATTCCTCTACAACCGTCAGCCGATCGCCATTGTCGGTGAAGACAAGGTCGAAGGCGTGAAGGTGGTCGAGACCCGTCTTGGCGAGCCTGATGCCCGTGGTCGTCGCAGCCCTGAGCCAATCCCGGGTTCCGAAGAAATCCTCCCGGCGGACGCCGTGGTGATCGCTTTCGGCTTCCGCCCGAGCCCGGCACCTTGGTTCGAGCAGCATGGCATCCAGATGGACAGCCAAGGCCGCGTGGTGGCCCCGGAGAAAGGCAAGTTCAAGCACCAGACCAGCAACCCGAAAATCTTTGCCGGTGGCGATATGGTGCGCGGTTCGGACCTGGTGGTGACCGCCATCTTCGAAGGTCGTACCGCTGCCGAAGGTATCCTGGATTACCTCGAAGTCTGATGTGACCGATGGGGCCGCACAGCGGCCTCATCGCTTTTTGTATACAAAATTGCTTGATCCACGGCACCCAATAGACAAAACGCATGGTCTCAACCGTGCCTTTTGCGCTGGCGTCTGAGAAAATGCCCGCACTTTTTTGCCGGATGCCGACATGACTGCCCTGAAGAACGATCGTTTCCTGCGTGCACTGCTCAAGCAACCCGTAGACGTCACCCCTGTATGGATGATGCGCCAGGCCGGCCGTTACCTGCCGGAATACCGCGCCAGCCGCGCCAAGGCCGGTGACTTCATGAGCCTGTGCATGAACCCGCAGTTCGCCTGCGAGGTCACCCTGCAGCCGCTGGAGCGCTACCCGCTTGACGCAGCGATCCTGTTCTCGGACATCCTCACCATTCCCGATGCCATGGGCCTGGGCCTGTACTTCGAGACCGGCGAAGGTCCGCGCTTCAAGAAGGTCATCAGCACCCCGGCCGACATCGAAGCCCTGCCAATCCCTGATCCGCAGAAAGACCTCGGCTACGTGATGGATGCCGTCAGTACCATTCGGCGCGAGCTCAACGGCCGTGTGCCGCTGATCGGTTTCTCCGGCAGCCCGTGGACCTTGGCCACCTACATGGTCGAAGGTGGTTCGTCCAAAGACTTCCGCAAGACCAAGGCGATGGCCTACGACAACCCGCAAGCCCTGCACCTGCTGCTGGACAAGCTGGCACAGTCGGTCACCAGCTACCTCAACGGGCAGATCCTGGCCGGCGCCCAAGCCGTGCAGATCTTCGACACCTGGGGCGGCAACCTGTCGGCGGCGGCGTATCAGGAGTTCTCCCTGGCCTACATGCGCAAGATCGTCAGCGGCCTGATCCGTGAGCACGATGGGCGCAAGGTGCCAGTAATCCTGTTCACCAAGAACGGCGGCCTGTGGCTGGAGAGCATCGCCGAAGCCGGCGCTGATGCCCTGGGCCTGGACTGGACCTGCGAGATCGGCGACGCCCGCCGCCGCGTTGGCGACAAGGTCGCCCTGCAAGGCAACATGGACCCGACCGTGCTGTACGCCAAGCCTGAGGCCATTCGCAACGAAGTGGCACGGATCCTGGCGAGCTATGGCAAGGGTAGCGGCCATGTGTTCAACCTGGGTCACGGCATTACGCCGGAGGTCGACCCGGAGCATGCAGGTGTGTTCATCAACGCCGTGCATGAGCTGTCGGCGCAGTATCACCAGTGATCTGAATGGCAGTCAGTCAAGCGATTTGGGGCCGCTTTGCGGCCCATCGCCGGCAAGCCGGCTCCCACAGGTACGGCGCACAGCTCAACAACTGCGCGGTCCTTGTAGGAGCCGGCTTGCCGGCGGGCCGTTTTTTGTTGCATTAAGTTTTAATTCAGCGATTGTCGCTAATCTGGTCCCATCGAAACCGAAACAGGACCCGATCCTCATGAAAGCTCGTTACTTCGCTCTGATTCTCGCCCCCTTGTTCAGTACCGCTGTCTTGGCCGCCGGCTATACCGGCCCGGGCGCCCAGTCGGTGACTACCGTCGCTGCTGCCAATGACGCAGCCGATGACACCCCCGTGGTGCTGCAGGGTTATGTCACCAAGAAGATCAACAACGACGACAAGTACGAATTCAAGGACAACACCGGCACCATCACCGTTGAGATCGACGATGAAGACCTGCCGCCGACGCCGTTCAACGACAAGACCAAGGTCAAGCTGACCGGCGAGGTGGAAAAGCACCTGATGAGCCGTGAAGTGGATGTGGATATTGTCGAGATCGTGAACTGATCTGAAGCCCCAATCGCCGGCAAGCCGGCCCCCACAGGTATCCCACTGCCCTTGAATACAGTGGTTTACCTGTGGGGGCCGGCTTGCCGGCGATTGGGCTGCACAGAGCAGCCCTGTTTCAGGCAGCCTTGGGCGCCAGCTTGCTAAGGTGCAACGCCACCAGCAACGCCACCGCCAGGAGGCTGCCGATGAACAGCCCGATGCCACTCCAGCCCCATTGGTGCCAGAACACCCCGCCTGCCGTCCCCGCCACACTCGACCCCGCGTAATAGCAGAACAGGTACAGCGAAGACGCCTGGCCCTTGGCCTTCAGCGCTCGGCGGCCGATCCAGCTGCTGGCCACCGAATGCGCTCCGAAGAAGCCGAAGGTAAAGATCAGCATGCCGACGATAATCATCACCAGTGGGTTGGCCAATGTCATCAACAGCCCGCCCGCCATGACCAGAATGCTCGCCCAGAACACCCGGCGGCGCCCAAGTTTATCTGCCAGCGCACCCACTTGTGCCGAGCTGTAGATACCCGACAGATAGACCACCGAGAGCAAACCGACCAGCGCCTGGTTCATGTGATACGGCTCGGCGAGCAGCCGATAGCCTATGTAGTTGAACAGGGTGACGAATGCGCCCATCAACAGGAAGGCTTCGAGGAACAGCCAGGGCAGACCCGCGTCCTTGAAGTGCATGACGAAGCCATCCAGCAGGCTGCGCGGTTTGAGCGTCTGCGCCCTGAAATTGCGCGATTCGGGCAGCACCTTCCAGAACACCAGCGCTGCGATCAGGGCCAAACCACCGATGGTCAGCATTGCCGTGTGCCAGCTGACGAAGTCGATCAGCACGCCGGTGATCAGCCGACCGCTCATGCCGCCGATGGCATTGCCACCGATATACAAGCCCATGGCCAGGCCGATGTGCTGCGGGTGGATTTCTTCACTCAGGTAGGTCATCGCCACAGCTGCCAGGCCGCTCAGCGACAGGCCGACCAGCGCCCGCGTGGCGAGTACGCCTTCCCAGGTCGGCATCACTGCGCTGACCATGGTCGATAACGCGGCGCAGAGCAGCGCGAATACCATCACCGGCTTGCGCCCGATGCGGTCGGAAATCGGCCCGGTGATCAGCAGGCCGAACGCCAGCATGCCGGTCGACACCGACAGTACCAGGCTGCTCTGCGCGGCATTGATCGAAAACTCCTGCGACAGCAGCGGCATCATCGGCTGCACGCAATACAGCAGGGCGAAGGTCGCGAAGCCGCCGCTGAACAGGGCCAATACGGTCTTCATGAAGGCAGGGGTGCCTTTCTCGATCCAGATTTCGTTCAGCGGGGCAGGCTCGGGGTCGGCAGGAAGGGGGGCTACAGCAGTTTTCACGGGCGGGTACCTCTGGCGCAATGGAAAAAGCATATAGCTGCCTAATGATTAGATCCAATATATTGTTCGACCTATTTAAGACGTTTTGCGACTTGTTCTGGAGGCCCCATGGAACTGCGCCACCTGCGTTACTTCATTGCCGTTGCCGAAGAGCTGCACTTCGGGCGGGCGGCCCAGCAGTTGGGCATTTCTCAGCCACCTCTGAGCCAACAGATCCAGGCCCTTGAACAGGAACTGGGCGCGCGCCTGTTCGAACGTACCAATCGTCGGGTCGAGCTTAGTGAGGCCGGGCGGTTGTTCCTCGATGAAGCCCGTCAGGTACTTGCGCAGGTAGAGAAGGCGGCCGATGTTGCGCGCCGTGCACAACTGGGTGAGCTGGGTGAAATGAAGATCGGCTTTACCTCGTCGGCGCCTTTTACCTCGAAGATTCCCAAGGCGATTCATGCCTTCCGCCAGCGCTTCCCAGCGGTGCACCTGAACCTCAAGGAAATGAGCAGCCGCGATGTCGCCGAAGGGGTGTTCGACGAGTCCATCGAGGTCGGGCTGATGCGGCCCATGCCCTTGCCGGAAGGGCTGGTGGCCACCGAACTGTTTCGCGAACCGCTGGTGGCGGTGATCAATGCCTCACATGCGCTGGCCGAAGGGACCGAGCACGGTGTGCACATGGCGGCGCTGGCCCATGAACCGTTCGTGTTCTTCCCGCGCAGTTACGGCAGTGGATTGCACGCCCAGTTGCTGAGCCTGGCGCGACAGGCGGGTTTCAATCCGCATTTTGCTCAGGAAGCAGGGGAAGCCATGACCATCATTGGGCTGGTGTCGGCGGGCCTTGGGGTGTCGATTTTGCCTGCTTCCTTTCAGCGCATGCGCATCGAGGGCGTTGTGTACCGAACGCTTCTGGATGAAGACGCCACCTCTGCTGTATGGCTGGTCCAGCGCCAACATGGCGGATCGGCAATGGCCAAGGCCTTTGCCGCATTGCTGACGGGCGTAACCGCAGGGGGCAATTGAACCCTTGCCATCGGCGTCGGGCAATTGGCGCTGGCCAATGCCGCTGCGCCGCCACATACTCGGGCATTCGTTGATACACGGAGGTCTCTCATGCGGCGCGTGGTGTTCAATCAGAAAGGTGGTGTGGGCAAGTCGAGCATCGCTTGCAATCTGGCGGCGGTCAGCGCCAGTGAAGGTTATCGGACCCTGCTGATCGACCTGGATGCCCAGGCCAACTCGACTCAGTACCTGACCGGCCTTACCGGCGAAGACATTCCGATGGGCATCGCCGACTTCTTCAAGCAAAGCCTCTCCAGCGGGCCGTTCAGCAAGAAGAACAAGGTCGATATCTACGAAACCCCGTTCGACAACCTGCATGTGATCACCGCCACGTCAGAGCTGGCCGATTTGCAGCCCAAGCTTGAGGCCAAGCACAAGATCAACAAGCTGCGTAAGTTGCTCGACGAGCTCGACGAGGATTACGAGCGGATCTACATCGATACCCCGCCTGCACTCAACTTCTATGCGGTATCGGCGCTGATTGCGGCAGACCGTGTGCTGATCCCGTTCGACTGCGACAGTTTTTCGCGCCAGGCGCTGTATGGGCTGCTGGCCGAGATAGAAGAGTTGAAGGATGACCACAACGAAGAGCTGGTGGTCGAAGGCATTGTCGTCAATCAGTTCCAGTCCCGCGCCAGCCTGCCCCAGCAGATGCTCGACGAACTGCTGGCCGAAGGCCTGCCGGTATTGCCGGTATACCTGAGCAGTTCGGTGAAGATGCGCGAGTCGCACCACGCCAGTTTACCGCTGATCCACCTGGAGCCACGGCACAAGCTGACCCAGCAGTTTGTCGAGCTGCATGACTTGCTTGAGCGCACCGCGTGAAATGCTCATCCTTGCGCGAGGAGTAGATAAGCGCTAGCATCTCCCAAAACGGGAGATCTGCTTGGATGCGCGTCATTGCCAAAAGTACATTGGTGAAATTCTGGGAGTTACCAGGGCATGAAGATGCCAAGGCACCGTTGGAGAGTTGGCACGATATGGCACAAAAAGCCACATGGCGAACACCGCAAGAGGTGAAAAGCCAGATTGGCAGCGCTAGCATATGTGGCAACAACCGCGTGGTCTTCAACATCGGAGGCAATAAATACCGGCTAGTGGTTGAAATGCAGTATCGAGCTGGTATTGCCTGGGTGAAATTCGTCGGAACGCACAAGCGATATGACGAAATTGACGTGGAGACGATCAGTGAATATTAAGCCAATCCGCAATGACGACGACCTTAAAGCCGCATTTCTGCGACTGGAATCCATTTATCAAGCACAAGCCGGTACGCCCGATGCTGATGAAATGGAAGTTCTTGTGACATTGATTGAGGTGTACGAAAACAAGCACTACCCCATTCAGCCCGCAGACCCAATCGAGGCTATCAAATTCTGCATGGACCAGCAGGGGTTGACAGCGCGGGACCTGGAGCCTTACATCGGCCCAAGCGGTCGCGTATCTGAAGTCTTGAACGGGAAGCGCAGGCTAAGTCTGTCCATGATCAAACGGCTTCACGATGGCCTCCGTATTCCCTATGAATCCCTACTGGCGAACGCTTGAGGCTTAAACCCCTTGGCTGCGTAGCCACTCCAGCAACGACTGCAGTGGAAACGCGCCGGCCTGGCGGCTGACTTCGCGGCCGTTCTTGAACAGGATCAGGCTGGGAATCGAACGGATACCCAACTGGCCCGCAAGGTTGCGGTTGGCTTCACTGTCGAGCTTGGCCAGGCGGCAGCGGCCGGTAAGCTGGCGGGCGGCCTGTTCGAAAGTGGGGGCGAAGGACTTGCACGGGCCGCACCAGTCGGCCCAGACGTCGATCAGCAGCGGCAGGTCGCCTTTGATCTGGCTGGCATAGTTGCGTTCGTTGAGCTCGAACGGCTGGCTCAACAGCACATCCTGTTTGCAGCGGCCGCATTTCGGCGCATCGCCCAGGCGGGATGAAGGCAGGCGGTTGAGGCCGTCGCAGTGGGGGCAGGGCACTAGCAGTGAGTCGGACATGTCGTTTCCTTGTGGTGTTTGTTCGGACGCTATCGCCGGCCAGCCATCAGGAGGAGCAGCTGATTTCCAGGTGTTTGCCCCACGCGGGCGGTCGCTCGGCGTAGGCCTGCATTCCGGCTTGCTCCTCGAAAGGCGTGCTCAACACCTGATGCAGCCGCCGCACTTCACTGTAGTCACCGGCCTCGGCGGCTTCGATGGCTTTTTGCGCCAGGTAGTTGCGCAGTACGTACAGCGGGTTCACCGCATGCATGCGCTCGCGGCGCCCATCGCCATTACCGGCTTCACGCTCACAGCGGGCCAGATAGTCCGCGCCCCAGGCATCGAAACCTGCCAGGTCGATGAAATCGTCGCGTACGCCCTTGAGTGCCTCGGCCACCGGTTGATCGCCCAGCCTGCGGAAGAACAGGTTGTAGTCCACACCCCCGCTCTGCATGCGTTGCAGCAGGCGCTCGACCAGCGCCATGTCGTCGTCCTCGGCCGTGGTCAGGCCCAGGCGTCGGCGCATCAGGTCCAGGTAATGTGCCTGGTACAGTGGCAGGAACAACCCCAATGCCTCCTTTAAAGGCTCGACCTCGATCACGGTGGTCAGGGCCTGGGCCAGCGCGCTGAGGTTCCAGTGGGCGATCGGTACCTGGTTGGCATAGCTGTAGCGGCCACGATCATCGGAATGGTTGCAGATGAAGTTGGCGTCGAAGTCGTCAAGGAAGGCATAGGGGCCAAAATCGAAGGTGATGCCCAGGATCGACATGTTGTCGGTGTTCATCACCCCATGACAGAAGCCGTACGCCTGCCAGTGAGCAATCAGTTCGGCGTTACGCTCGACGATGGTGCGGAACATGGCCAGGTAGGGTTGTTCGGCCTCACGGCATTCGGGGTAGTGCTGTTCCAGCACATGATCGATCAGTACCCGCTGCTGTTCCGGTTGCTTGGTGTAGTAGAAATATTCGAAGTGGCCGAAGCGCACGTGGCTCTGCGCCAGGCGCGTGAGCATGGCCGCACTTTCGCGTGTTTCGCGCCATACCGGGGTGCTGGAGCCAATCACGCACAGTGCCCGGCTGGTGGCGATACCCAAGGCGTGCAGGGCCTCGGATGCGAGAAACTCGCGGATGGAGGAACGCAGCACGGCGCGGCCGTCGCCCATGCGCGAGTAGGGCGTCTGCCCAGCACCCTTGAGGTGCAGGTCCCAGTGCTCGCCGGCGTCGTTGACCACCTCGGCCAGCAGCAGGCCGCGGCCATCGCCCAGGCGCGGGTTATACGAGCCGAACTGGTGGCCGGAATAGACCATCGCCCGCGGGTCGGCCTCTTCCCAGAGCTTTTGGCCGCTGAACACTTCGGCGAACAAGGGCAAATCGGCTTGGGCCGGGTCGAGGTCGAGCAAGGCCATGGCTGACTCGCTTGCCACCACCAGGCGAGGCTCTGCGATGGGCTCGGGCAAAACCTGAGTGGAGAACGCATCGCCCAGGCGGGCGAAGCGGTTGTCGAAGGTGAGTTGGTCGAGGGCTTTCACGGGCTGCTCCTGGGGATCGGTGCCAAGGGGCCGCTTTGCGGCCCAATCGCCGGCAAGCCGGCTCCCACATGACTATCGCAGCGGCGCGGACCCTGTGGGAGCCGGCTTGCCGGCGATCGAGGGCGCAGCCCTCGTATGTATTTTGGGTGTTCAAGCGCTACGGCGTCTACTCACACTGGTTGAGTGCCATCCGGTTTCGGTTGCTCCACCGGTATCAGCTGCTGCTTGCCGCCCTGCATGTCCATCAGGTACACCTCGACCTGGCGAACAGAGATCTTGATGTTGTGCGCTTTGAACTCGCGATTGATAAAGCGGTTGATCTCGTCCAGCGTCGGGTTGCGGTCGCCCAGGTCCCGTACATGCATGCGCAGTTCGTGGTCCAGCGAGCTTTCGCCGAAATTGAGGAAGTACACGAGCGGCTCCGGGTCCTTGAGCACCCGTGGATTCTCGTGGGCGCCCTTGAGCAGCAGCTCGCGCACCAGGTCCAGGTCGGAGCCATAGTCGATGCCCAGTTTCAGCGTGACGCGGGTGACCGTGTCGGTCAGCGACCAGTTGATCAGCTGGCCGGTGATGAAGGTCTTGTTGGGGACGATGATGTCCTTGCGGTCGAAGTCGGTGATGGTGGTGGCGCGGATACGGATCTTGCTCACGGTGCCGGACAGGTTGCCGATGGTGATGGTGTCGCCGATGCGCACCGGGCGCTCGAACAGGATCATGATGCCGGAGATGAAGTTGGCGAATATCTCCTGCATGCCGAAGCCCAGGCCGACCGACAGGGCTGCCACCAGCCACTGCAACTTGTCCCAGCTTACGCCGAGGGTCGACAGGGTACTGACGATGCCTATACCGACGATGGTGTACGACAGCAGCGTGGTGGTGGCATAGGCGCTGCCCTGGGCCAGGTTCAGCCGCGACAGCACCAGCACCTCCAGCAGGCCCGGCAAGTTACCGGCCAGGGCGAAGGTGATGCCGACGATCACCAGCGCGCCGAGTAGGTCGCCGAGGCTGATCGGCACCATGCTGGCGGCCGTGCCGGTGCCGCTGGTGTATTCGTACAGGGTGAAGTTGTTGAGGTAGGCGAACACCGTGATCAAGTCGGCCCACACCCAGTACAAGCCGGCAATGAAGCCACCGAGCAAGGCCAGGCGGATCAGGCGCAACGACTGCTGGTTGACCTGCTCGATGTCCAGTGTCGGCTCTTCGGTGATGACTTCGCCATCCAGCCCTTCCTTGGCGGCCGCACGCTTGCTCAGGGCACGCTGGTAGGCCAGGCGTCGCGCGGCAACCGACAGGCCGCGTACGAAGGCGGCCTCGATCACCAGCCAGAACATCAGCAGATAAAGGGTGTAGATCAACCGGTCGGTGAGTTTGAGTGCGGTGTAGTAATAACCAAAGCAGACTGCCACGAACAAGGCGATCGGCAAGGCCGTGAAGGCCAGCCCGACGGCCCTGCGGAACAGCGAGGCGTCGCGGTGCGCGGGGCTGCTCAGCAACAGGCGGCTGAGCAGCCAGGCCATCAGTGCATAACAGGTCAGCACTACCCCGATGCCCAGCACGTCGTCGGCCAGTGCCGACGGCTGGTGCTCGGCCACCGCCACGACGCCGACCAGCGCCAGCACCACGGTGCCCAGCCTGCGCACCCAGCCGCGCAGGAACTCGACTTGCGGCTTGTGCCAGCGGAAGTGGACTTCCGCCACCCCGCCCGGGGCGAGTATGCGGTAGGCGGTGTAGAACACCAGCCAGGCCTGGGCCAGTTGCCAGAGCGCGGAGCCAAGGTTGGCGTTCTGCCCGCGGGCGTCGATCTGCAGGGCATAGCTGCACAGGGCAAGGCCCAGGCTCACTGGCATCGCCAGGAGGATGTTGATCAGGATCGCCTGGGGCGTATGCCACTGGCTGTCACGGCGAAAATGGCCGATGTCCTGGTGCACCTTGCTCAGCCGCTGGTACAGGTATTTGCGGCGCCACAGCAAGGCGCCGATCACCAGCAGTAGCGGCAGGAACAACAATGGGCGCTGGCTCAGCCCGTCGCCCAGCTCCTTCAGGCCAGACCCCCAAGGCACGTCGGCGACCTGCTTGGCAAAGCGCTCCGGAACAGACTTCAACCAGTCCCAGTCCAGCGGCTTGTTGCTCGGGATCCAGAACATCTGTTCGTCGAGCGTGGTGCGCAGGCCTTGCGCAGTGCTGAGCAGCTGCTTCTGGTTGAGCTGCAGGGTGATCGATTCGTTGAGCAGCGCCGACAGTTCTCGGTTCAGGCGTTCGAGCAGGTCGCTGCGGGTGATCGCCACTTCCAGCAGGGCTTTGCGCAGGGCCGGGGTGACGTCTTCCTGCGGCTGGTTGGCCAGCAGCTTGTCGACGTAGGTCACGGGGCTGCTCATCTGCTCGCGCTGCTGGTTGATCTCGAACTGGTACAGGCGGATGTCGGCGATCTGGTCGGCCAGGTCACGGTCGAGCTTCAGGTGCGGCAGGGCCTGTTTCTGCTTGTAGAGGATCTTTGACAGCAGCAGGCTGCCCTTGAGCACGCTGATCTGCTCGTCCAGGGCCTGGTCGGCCTGGGTCAGGCTGTCGAGCTGCTGCTTGGTGCGCAGGTTCTGCTGGGTCAGCTCGTTAAGGCGGTCGGTGCTCTTGAGCAGGTAGTCGGAAAGCTTGAGGTTGGCTGCGCTTTCGCTGGCCAGCAGGCTGCTGCCGCCAGCCTTCTGCGCTTCGATCGACTGCTGGGTGACGGTTTGCTGGGATTGGGCCAGACGCTTCTCATTGATCAGCGTCTGCAGGTCCTGGATTTCCTGTTCCAGGCGTGCGGTGCGTTCAATCAGCAGGTCGTGGCGGGCGTTGCCCAGGTCTTGCAGCAGGCCGTTGCCGGCCAGCTCCTGGCGGCGCAGCAGGGTCACGGCGTTGAGCGAGGCCAGTTCGGCATTGAGCTGGTTACGCTGGTCGGCATTGATTGATTTGCCGCCATCCTTGCCGCTCTTGAGGATAGTGTTGATCTGCTGGCTGCGGCTCTGGTTGTTGCTGATCTCAGCCTGAGCGCGCTCGGGGCGGGTCTGCGAATTGATGATCAGGCTGTTGGCGTCGGACAGCGCTTTTTGCAGCTCGCCCTGCAGGGTGTTGCGTTCGCTGAGCATCTGTTCGAGTTGCGGCACGCTAAGGCTGGCGTAGCGCTGGGCCACCGGTTGTGGCTTGCTGGCCTTGAGCTTGGCCAGTTCTTTCTGGCTGTCGCTGGTCTCTTTGGGGGCGCCAGCCAGCTGTTGCTTGAGCGCGGCAAGCTTCTTCTCGCTGTCTTCCTTGTTGGCAAGCAGGCTCAGGGTTTGTTCGAGCACCTGCTGCAAGGCCTTCTGATCGGCCTCGGGCAGCTTGCGTTCGGCGATCTTGTCGAGGCTGTTCTGGATACTGGCAGCGCTCGGGGCTTCGGCCGCAGCAGCGGCGAACGGCAGGGACAGGCACAGCCCGAGCAGGGCTGTGCGAAGGTACACGCGCAGGGACATAGGCAGACTACTTGTGGATCATGCAGAAACGAAGTTTAGAGGAACAATCCTGGTCCGGGTCGCGTTCCTTCGGGGAATCTGACGCCCACTTTCTGGATCTTGTTCCCGTCCATGGTCGCCACCGTCCAGATCGTGCCGTGCCATTCGACCTGATCGCCCACTACTGGAGCGCCCCCGACCTTCTGTCGGATGAACTGCGCCAGCGGCATTTTTGCGTCCAGGCCGTCGAGTTTCAGGCCGTAAAGGGCTGCCACCGCGCCCAGCTCGGCATCGCCTTCGAGCACGAAGTCGCCGAAGAAGCGCAGGTCCAGGCCGCGTTGCGGGGCTTGGCTGAACAGTTTGCCCAGTGCTGGCAGGTTGTGTTCGTGGCCGATCACGCAAAGCATGTCGCCGACTTCGAGCACGGTACTGCCGGAGGGGTGCAATAGCTGTTCGCCACGGAACAGCGCGGCGATGCGGGTGCCCTCGGGCATCTTCAGTTCGCGCAGGGCGGCACCGATGCACCACTTTTCCGCACCCAGGCGATAGACGAACAACTCCCACTCGCTGGTGATGTGCACCTCGAGCGCAGACCGCGAGATCGGTGCCGGGTCCGGTGGTACCGTGACTTTCAGCAGTTTGGCCATCCACGGCAGGCTGGTGCCCTGCACCAGCAGCGATACCAGCACGATGAAGAACGCCAGGTTGAAGAACAGCTGCGCGTCAGGCAACCCGGCCATCAGCGGAAACACCGCGAGGATGATGGGGACCGCGCCGCGCAGGCCGACCCAGGAAATGAAGGCTTTCTCGCGGCCATGGAAGGCCTTGAACGGCAGCAGTGCGGCAACCACCGACAGCGGCCGCGCGATCAGGATCATCCACAGCGCCAGGCCCAGTGCGGGCAGGGCGATCGGCAGCAGGTCATGTGGCGTGACCAGCAGCCCCAGCACCAGGAACATGCCGATCTGGGCGAGCCAGGCCATGCCGTCGAGCATGTGCAGGATGCCGTGGCGGCTGCGGATCGGCTTGTTGCCCAGCACCAGGCCGCACAGGTAAACGGCAAGGAAGCCGCTGCCGTGCAGGGCGTTGGTCAGCGAGAACACCGCCAGCCCGCCAGCGATGACCAGAATAGGGTACAGGCCACCGGCCAGGTTGATCCGGTTGACCAGTTGCAGCATCAGCCAGCCACCGCCCAGGCCCAGCAGGCCACCGATGCCGAACTCGCGCAGCAAGTGCCCCAGCAGGCTCCAGTGCAGCCCGGTCTGGCCGCTGGCGATCATGTCGATCAGGGTGACGGTGAGGAAGACGGCCATGGGGTCGTTGCTGCCCGATTCGATCTCCAGCGTGGCCGTGACCCGTTCGTTCAGGCCTTTGCCCCCGAGCAGCGAGAACACCGCTGCGGCGTCGGTGGAACCGACGATGGCGCCGATCAGCAGGCCCTGGATGAGGCTGAGGTCAAACAGCCAGGCCGCGACCAGGCCGGTGAGGGCAGTGGTGATCATCACGCCGATGGTGGCCAGCGACAATGCCGGCCACAAGGCCACGCGGAAGCTCGCTACCCGCGTGCGCAGGCCGCCGTCGAGCAGGATCACCGCCAGTGCCAGGTTGCCCACCAGGTAGGCGGTCGGGTAGTTGTTGAAGATGATGCCGCCACCGTCCACGCCTGCGAGCATGCCGACCGCGAGGATGATGACCAGGATTGGAATGCCAAGGCGCGACGACAGCGAGCTGACCAGGATACTTGCGCCCACCAGCAATGCGCCGATCAGGAACAGGCTGTTGATGGTGCTTGCATCCAAAGGCAGGTACTCCGGGATAACGCGGGGAAGAGGACTCGATAGCTTTGAAGAACTAGCAGGTCGCGTGCCAATCGATTCTAACCTGATGAATTGGCAGCATGTAAAGCGTTTCTGCAGATGTAGAAAAGGCACCGCGGTGGGTGCCTTTTCTTGTGTTGCCTATGCCGGCGATGAGGCCGGTGCAGGTCAGGCCTGCTTCACTTCACGCATTGGCTTGCCTTTTACCGGGGCGCCGTTGGCCACGTAGTACTTGGCAGTGCTGCGAGGCAGCGGCTTGCGGTTGCGGATCTTGTCCGAGATTTTCTCGGCGATCATGATCGTGGTGGCGTTGAGGTTGCCGGTGATGATGATCGGCATGATCGACGCATCCACCACGCGCAGGCCCTGCATGCCGTGCACGCGGCCTTCGCCATCGACCACCGCCATGTCGTCGGTACCCATCTTGCACGAGCAGGACGGGTGGAAGGCGGTTTCGGCGTGCTCGCGGATGAACTTGTCCAGCTCTTCGTCCGTCTGCACGTGCGCGCCCGGGCTGATCTCGCGGCCACGGTACGGGTCCAGCGCTGGCTGGGCCATGATCTCGCGAGTCAGGCGGATACCGTCACGGAACTCCTGCCAGTCCTGCTCGGTGGCCATGTAGTTGAACAGGATGCTCGGGTGCTGGCGAGGGTCCTTGGACTTGACCTGGACGCGGCCACGGCTAGGCGAACGCATCGAGCCCATATGTGCCTGGAAACCGTGTTCCTTCACGCCGTTGGAACCGTTGTAGTTAATCGCGACAGGCAGGAAGTGGTACTGAATGTTCGGCCATTCGAACTCAGGGCGGGTACGGATGAAACCGCCTGCCTCGAACTGGTTGCTGGCGCCGATGCCGGTGCCGTTGAACAGCCACTCGGCACCGATGGCCGGCTGGTTCCACCACAGCAGCGACGGGTACAGCGACACCGGCTGGGTGCAGGCGTACTGCAGGTAAAGCTCGAGGTGATCCTGCAGGTTCCCACCGACGCCCGGCAGGTCGTGCACGACCGGGATGTCGAGGCTTTCCAGCAGGGCGCGCGGGCCCACGCCGGAGCGCTGCAGCAATTGCGGCGAGGCGATGGCGCCAGAGCTTACGATGACTTCCTTGCGGGCGCGGGCTTCGACGCGCTCCTCGCTGTCGCCGACCAGATAGGTCACGCCAACGGCGCGCTTGCCTTCGAACAGCACGCGGTCGCTCAGGGCATGGGTGACGATGGTCAGGTTCGGGCGCTTCTTGGCCTGGTCCAGGTAACCGCGGGCGGTGCTGGAGCGGCGGCCGTTCTTGGTCACCGAACGGTCCATCGGGCCGAAGCCTTCCTGCTGGTAGCCGTTCAGGTCTTCAGTGCGCGGGTAACCGGCCTGTACGCCGGCCTCGACCATGGCGTTGAACAGCGGGTTGTTGCCGGCTTTGGGCGTGGCAACGCTGAGCGGGCCTTCACCACCGTGGTAATCGTTGGGGCCGATGTCACGGGTTTCCGCCTTGCGGAAGTACGGCAGGCAGTCCAGGTAAGCCCAGTCTTCCAGGCCCGGCAGTTTTGCCCAGCCGTCGAAGTCCAGGGCGTTACCGCGGATGTAGCACATGCCGTTGATCAGCGAGGAACCACCCAGGCCCTTGCCGCGGCCACATTCCATGCGGCGGCCGTCCATGTGCGGCTCCGGGTCGGTCTCGTAGGCCCAGTTGTAGCGACGGCCTTGGAGCGGGAATGCCAGGGCGGCCGGCATCTGGGTGCGGAAGTCGAGGCGGTAGTCGGGGCCACCGGCTTCGAGCAGCAGGACGGTGACGCTGGCGTCTTCGGTCAGGCGAGTGGCCAGGGTGTTACCGGCCGAGCCGGCACCAACGATGATGTAATCGTATTCCATGGGCTTTCTCCTCGAAAGCAGCGGCAAGCTTCAAGCTACAAGCTGCAAAAAAACACAGCCGTGCGAAGCTCGCGAATGGATTAGGGCTGCAAGGGCCGGGGCATGATGCACCCGGCACTTACTTGCAGCTTGTTGCTCGCGGCTTGGAGCTGAGTTTCTCAGAAGACCGACGCGTAGCCGCCCAGTTCGACCTGGACCGACTTGATGCGAGTGTATTGCGCCAGCGAACTGATGCCGTTTTCACGGCCGACGCCCGACTGCTTGTAGCCACCGACCGGCATTTCGGCTGGCGATTCACCCCAGGCGTTGATCCAGCAGATGCCGGCTTCGAGCTTGTGGATGATGCGGTGGGCGCGGGTGATGTCGTTGGTGCACACGCCAGCGGCCAGGCCGTATTCGGTGTCGTTTGCGCGACGGATGACTTCTTCTTCGGTTTCGTAGGTGAGGATGCTCATCACCGGGCCGAAGATCTCTTCCTTGACGATGGTCATGTCGTCGGTGCAATCGGTGAACACGGTCGGAGCCACGAAAGCACCTTTGGCGAAATCACCTTCGGTCAGACGCTCGCCGCCGCACAGTACGCGGGCACCTTCTTGCTTGCCCTTGGCGATGTAGCCCAGCACGCTTTCCATGTGCTGGAAGCTGACCAGCGGGCCGAAGTTGGTGTTTTCGTCTTCCGGGTTGCCGGCGCGGATACGGGCAACGCGCTCGGCGATCTTGGCTTCGAAGGCCGCTTTCATCTGGGCAGGGATGAACACGCGGGTACCGTTGGTGCAGACCTGACCGGAGCTGTAGAAGTTGGCCATCATGGCGATGTCGGCGGCCTTGTCCAGGTCGGCGTCGGCGCAGATGATCAGCGGCGACTTGCCACCCAGCTCCATGGTGACTTCCTTGAGCGAGGAGCTCGAAGCGCTGGCCATGACTTTCTTGCCGGTGGTGGTGCCGCCGGTGAAGGAGACTTTCTCGATGCGCGGGTGTTCGGTCAGCCAGGTGCCGACTTCACGGCCGCTGCCGGTCAGCACGTTGAACACGCCGTCCGGCAGGCCGGCTTCGGTGTAGATCTCGGCCAGTTTCAGGGTGGTCAGCGAGGTGACTTCCGAAGGCTTGAAGATCATCGCGTTGCCGGCGGCCAGGGCTGGGGCGGACTTCCACAGGGCGATCTGGATCGGGTAGTTCCAGGCGCCGATACCGACGGTCACGCCCAGCGGCTCGCGGCGGGTGTAGACGAACGAGCTTTCGCGCAGCGGAATCTGCTCGCCTTCGATGGCCGGCACCAGGCCTGCGTAGTATTCCAGCACGTCGGCGCCAGTGACGATGTCGACGTAGCGGGTTTCGGAGTACGACTTGCCGGTGTCCAGCGTTTCCAGCATGGCCAGTTCGTCGTTGCGCTCACGCAGAATGTCGACGGCACGGCGCAGGATGCGCGAACGCTGCATGGCAGTCATTGCGGCCCAGATTTTCTGACCGCGCTCGGCGCTTTCGACGGCTTTCTCGACGTCGGCCTGAGTGGCGCGCTGCACGTGGGCGAGGACTTCGCCGGTCGCCGGGTTGATGGCTTCGAAGGTGGCGTCGCTGCCAGCGTCGACATAACCGCCGTCAATGTAGAGTTTTTGCGTTCCGAAACGGGCCATAGTGTCCTCGCAAGTGCAGTGTGTGAGTGGCTTTCGCGTCACGCTCCGGCCGGCTGGGCAAGGGCTGTGCGCGTTTTTTCAGAGGCCGGTGGTTGCGTGTCCGGGCGCTGCTGTTTAGCCAGTTGTAGTTCCAGGTATTCGTAAGCGATCTGTATCGCCTGGCCGGTGTCGAAGGCATCGCCCGACAACGCTCCGCGCAGCCACAGCCCGTCGATCAAGGCAGCCAGGCCGCGGGCGGCGGTGCGCGCTTCATCGAGCGGCATGGCGCGGCGGAACTGGCAGCACAGGTTGGAATACAGGCGGTGATCGTTGATCCGCTGCAACCTGTGCAAGGACGGCTGGTGCATGCTGGAGGCCCAGAAGGCCAGCCAGGTTTTCATTGCCGGGCCATTCACCTGGCTGGCATCGAAGTTGCCTTCGATGATCACCCTCAGGTGGGCTCGCGGGCTGTCGTCGGTCAGCGCTTGGCGACGAGCGATCACGCCCTCGTTGAGCATGTTCATGATGTAGCGCATCGTCGCCGCTATCAGGCCGTTCTTGTCCTGAAAGTAGTGACTAATAATGCCGTTCGACACACCGGCCAAACGGGCAATCAGCGCAATGCTGGCATCTCCCAGGCCGACCTGATCGACTGCTTGCAGCGTAGCTTCGATCAATTGCTGGCGGCGGATGGGTTGCATACCGACCTTGGGCATCTTGCTATCTCCTCAGGCCTGACGAGCAGACGAAGTGCGGCTGACTCGGCGAGGACCAGTCTATTTTGTTTTGATTGAACGTTCAATCAATAAAGAATAAGCTCTGCGACAATTTGTGCCATTGACAGTTTTTCAGGCTGTTTCGAGGGCACGGATTGACACCCCAGGAAATCGCGTAACCCCCGGAATACAAGGCGTTGACGGGTATGAGCGATGCGAACTGCAGATTCTGCCGAGCGGTCATCGACCTGCGGCAGGCCCTTGGAGCGGGCGGGGTGCTCTGTGACGAATGCGCGCACCAATCTGATTTGGCGAAGCATTTGCGCCGACCACCTGTCTGGTTTTTGCAACGTTTCTATCAGGGATCACGGTTTCCAAGGTGCTTTTATAACACCTGACGCAGTGGGGGTATTCCACCAATTGCTCGGGAAAAGACTGATTAGCCTCCACAGCCGCACTGCCCGGAGCATTCGTGCAATGAGTTCTGCCTCCCTTACCAAACCCCCCGCCGAGAGGGTACGGGTCAATCGCGTGGTGTTTTTCACTTCCGCGCTGATGATCCTCGTTCTGACTGCCTTGCTTATCGCTGTTCCCGAAACCGCCGGTCAGGTACTGGGCGTGGCCCAGAAGTGGCTGACGCGCACCTTCGGCTGGTACTACATGCTGGTGATCTGCGGTTACCTGCTGTTTGTCGTTTACCTGGCGTTCTCCGATTACGGCAAGCTCAAGCTTGGCGGCAAGGATGACCAGCCCGACTTCAGTTACGGCGCCTGGGCCGGCATGCTGTTTTCCTCCGGTATCGGCATCTCGCTGCTGTACTTCGGCGCCTCCGAGCCGCTGGACCACTACTTCAATCCGCCCCAGGGCACCCCTGCCAGCCTCGAGGCCGCGCGCCAGGGCCTGCAACTGACCTTCCTGCACTGGGGCCTGCATGGCTGGGCGATCTACGCCCTGGTCGGGTTGGCCGTAGGCTACTTTGCCTACCGGCACAACCAGCCGCTGGCACTGCGCTCGGCACTGTATCCGCTGGTCGGCGAGCGTTGGGTCAAGGGCGCTGCCGGCAATGCCGTGGACATCTTCGGCATGTTCGTCACCCTGCTCGGTCTGGTGACCAACCTGGGGATCGGTGCGATGCAGGTGTCTTCGGGCCTTGAATACCTGTTCGGCATGGACCACAGCCAGACCAACCTGCTGGTGGTGATTCTGGTCATGGCCGGCGTGGCTACGGTGGCTGCGGTGTCAGGTGTGGAAAACGGCATCCGCCGCCTGTCCAACCTGAACATCATGCTGTTCAGTGGTTTGCTGATCTTCGTGCTGCTGGGCGGCGAGACCCTGCACCTGCTCAACGGCCTGGTGCAGAACATCGGCGACTACCTCAATGGCATCGTGCTGAAGACTTTCGACCTTTATGTCTACGAAGGCGAGGCCGGCAACTCTGAGCGCTGGTTGGGCCTGTGGACCGTGTTCTACTGGGCGTGGTGGATCTCCTGGGGCCCGTTCGTCGGCATGTTCATTGCCCGTATCTCCAAGGGCCGTACCGTGCGCCAGCTGGTCTGCGGCGTACTGCTGATCCCGCTGGGCTTCACCCTGGCCTGGTTGTCGATCTTCGGCAATACCGCACTTGACCTGGTGATCAACCAGGGCGCCGTGGAGCTGGGCAAGACCGCGCTGGAGCAGCCGTCGATGTCGATCTACCAGCTGCTGGAGTATTTCCCAGCCGCCAAGATCGTGATCGGTGTGGCGGTGTTCGTGGGCTTCGTGCTGTTCCTCACCCCGGCCGACTCCGGTGCGGTGATGATGGCCAACCTGTCGTGCAAGGGCGGCAAGGTCGACGAAGATGCCCCGCACTGGATGGTGGTGTTCTGGTCGGTGATCATCACCCTGGTCACCATTGGCCTGCTGTTCGCCGGTAACTTCGAAGCCATGCAGACCATGGTGGTGCTGGCGGGCCTGCCCTTCTCGGTGGTGCTGGTGCTGTTCATGTTCGGCCTGTACAAGGCCATGAAGCAGGACGTTGCCGTGGAGCAGGAGCGTGCCGAGCTGGCCGCCCGTGGCCGTCGCGGTTTCACCGAGCGCCTGAGCCAGCTGGAGCTGCAGCCGACCCAGGCCGTGGTGCAGCGCTTCATGGACAAGCAGGTCAGCCCGGCCCTGAAAGAAGCAGCCGAGCAACTGCGCACCCTGGGCTTTGATGTCGAGAGCCGTGTTGGCCAGTCGCGCAACATGATGGGCCTGCGGGTGATGATGGAAGAGGGCAACCCCTTCGTTTACGAGGTGAGCCTGGACGGTTACATGGCCGCACCGAGCGATGCGCCGGTCGAGGGCGAGCCGCAGGTGCGCCAGCGCTTCTATCGCGCCGAAGTGTACCTGCACGATGGCAGCCAGGAGTACGACCTGATGGGCTTCGCGCCTGAGCAGATCGTGCGTGATGTACTCGACCAGTTCGAGAGCCATCGCCAGTTGCTGGGCCGCGTCTACAGCTGATCCGGTTAGCCCTTGGGCGGCCGGATGCCGGCCGCCCAACGGCTCCAGCTTTATGTAACGCAGCGAACTTTGCCCCTTGGCACATCCTTGCGCTCCATTTGTCGCGAGGAAGCCGCCCCATGCCCATTCAGCCAAGTCCTGTGCCTGACTTTCGTCGGGCAGTTGCTACCGAGTTTTTCAGTCGTCCAACCCTACGTAGTGTTCTGAGCCAGCAGATTCTCGAATTGCTGGTCCCCTGTCATGCCGCTTTGGCCGGCGCCAGGCTGCCCGATGCCGAACCGCTCATACTCAACATCCCTGCCCGCATTGCGTCCGGCCCGCAGACCTACGACGCGTGGACGCCCCGGCCATTGCTGGAGGTCATGCTTGAGGCATTTCACGCCCGCCAACCCCTGGCATCGCTGGGGGCTGACGGTGGGGATTTCCTGCTGGCAGTCCGGGAACCCTGGTTCCTGCGCGACCAGCAGGGCAACAAATTGCCGTCTGGGGCGATTTCGATCCGGCCCCAACTGGCTGCCTTGGATGACCTCCTGCTTATGCTTGCGGACAACTTCTGCCAAGCCCTGGTCGATTACTGGACGGCGTCAGGCAGTCAAGGCGTGAGCCGGGACCTGTGGCTGCAGCACCTGCTCAAAACGGCATTGCTGCAGAATTTGAGATTGCAAAGCCTGGACGACCAGCAACGTCAGTGTTTGCTCAGCTTGCTCAAGAATCACGGCGCCACTCCTTCTGTATTTATGGTCCAGGTGCAACTCGATAACGACGCTCAGTGGTTGCCTAACCTGCTGGTCAGGGGCGAGTGGGACGAGCGCGAGGTGTTTCTGTGGTGCGCCCCGTCCAGCCTGGTGAGGGCATTTGCATCGCTGGATGACTTCGCTGAAACGTTACGTGACGAGTTTGCCGAGCACCAGCGCTTCGAATCCATGGCATGGCACCGCTATGAGTTGGAAGGTGACGTGTTTGCCCAGCAAAGCAGCCTGTTGTTGGAGATCATGCTTGATGACATAGGGCGTTTGCGTTACGCGCAGTTGCCAGACTGTTCGCTGCTTGAGAGGGCTTTTTCTGCGCTGAGCGACCCCGCGCGCTGGTTCATTGAAGGTTACGGCCAAGCCAGCGAGGCACAGATTGCATTGCCGCCTGGCCTGCGAAATAGCAATGCTGCAAATAACTTTGTCTATCAACGGGGCGTGTTCGAACTGGCTTTGGCTCAGGCTCAGTCCGAAGGGGGTGGGGCGCTTGAGGATGTACTTGATCTGCGCAGCTACACCCGTCAAGCGCTGCGGGCGCGAATGCTTGCTGATTTCCCGGTCGAGGCCAACTATTTTCCGGATGACCTGGTTCTGCAACTGACCATCAATGCCGGCTGGCCCGGTGGTGCCGGCGTCGGGCCGGGCGATTCGGCGGTTGAGCACCGCAGCATGACGTTGACCGATTTCGCCATCGGTAACCTCTGGTCGCTGCAGAGCGCGCAGCTTACCGGCATAACGCACCGTGAAAACCAGTTGATCATGGACTGGATGAATGTCGACTACGTCAAGTCGCTGGTGCAGCGTGTCGACATCGGCAAGCACTACCCCACCTACGTCGCGCAGAAGCTGGACGACCCCGCTACACAGACCGAGCGGATCAAACGCTTTGGCCGTGAATGGCGGTGTTCACTACTGTTCAGCGCGCTCTATGCCCGCTTGCAGGGCGGGCTGAGCGACGCAGGCTTGCAGTGTGTGACCGATTTTTGCCACGGCTACCTTGACCCGCAATTGCCAGCGCTGATGCTGATGCCTCTGGCCTTCAGGCGTGAAGCGAGCGCGATCGAGCAGGATGAGGTCAGTGGCATGTATGTTCTGTTCGCTGCTGAGCCTGCAAAGGTTTTGCTGTATCGGCCTCTGTACAACGCAACGCCGCTGCTCGAGTTTGCCAGCCTGGACCTGATGATGGCTGCAATCCGCAAGCCCGGGCCATTGCAGGACAGCGTCCTTGAGTGGATGTCGCCCGCCTCGCGTGCCGCCTACGCATATGGCGGCTTTTACGAGCCGCATTGGCCAGGGCCTATCCTGGCAAGCGATTTGCTGCCTGAGCGAGGGCGCCCACCAACTTTCGCAGCGCAGTTCTGGCGCAATGATGTGGATGTGAGGCTGTATAAGGCCAATCGCAACCTGCTGGTGGAACTGGCTGACCGCGAATCGGTTTCCAATGCCGAGAGTCGCTGGGCGGTTCTCGTTCAGGGGGCTTGGCTGTTGTTCGACGTTGTAACGTTGCTGCTGCGTGGGCCTGTGGCCGTCGTTGCCTGGCTGGTACAGGCCATTTCCGGATTGCACGACGACCTGGTGGCCTTGCGCGATGGCAGTGCGTTCGAGCGCAGTGCAGCTGTGGTGGACCTGTTGCTCAACGCCTGCATGGCCTTGATGCATTTGCGTTTGCCGCGGTTGCACTTAAGCGAGCCTGTAAGGGACCTTCCCGCTCGGGGCGCAATGCCTGCGTGGCCTGGCGCACAAGCAATGGTTGTTCCCATACAAGGCAAGGTTGGTGTTCCAGGAGGGCTGGCGAAGCATGGCTCTACCCGGCTGGATTTTTCCTGGCGTGGCACACAGGGGTTCAATGTGCTCTCACCGCAGCAGCGCAAGGTGGTGTCCGGTATGCGCGTGGATGTATCGCTGGAAGGCCTGGAACCGCTTGCAGCGGGAGCGGAACGCGGGTTGTACCGCGTTGGCGAGCACTATTACCTTACGCTAGGCGATGGTGTGTACCGGGCCACCTTTGAGGAGCAAGGTTTGCGTATGGTGGGGGCCGACGGCGGCCTGGGGCCCTGGTTGGCGTTCGAGCACGGACAATGGCGTGTCGATCGTGGCTTGCGCTTGCAAGGCGGCATGCCACGCAGTCGCCTTGAAGCCTTGAAAGAGGAAAATCGCAAGAAAATCGAGCAACTCAAGAGCGAAGAAACAGTACTGGCCCGCCAGCACAATGCGCTGGCAGATACGCTGAACAGGCACCGCGACCTGCTCGGTGAAAAGGACAAGCGCATCGCAGTGCTCGAGGCGCTTGCCGAGCCGGACGACTTGGCCCTTCGCGAACTGGAACTGACCCAACGCCTGCGCAAGCAGATCAACTTGAAGATTGTCTATGAGGTCAAGAGCCTGATCGGAACTCACTCGAGCATGAGCGAGTGGTCGCCAGCCTCTTCAGCATGCGCCATGACAACAATGCCTACAGCAATGCTGTCAGGGAGCAGCGCAGCAGGATCCGCCACAGCCTGATCGAGAATATTTCGACGTTCTATAACGAACTGGCTTCCATCATCAATGATGAGGATGTGCAAAGCCTGGCCGACCAGGTCGTCATACACCCTGAGCAGGCAGAGGAGATCAGCCAGTACGAGCACTTTCGCAGCGTACTGGAAGAGGTCATCAAGTGGGAGTCGGACCTTGTGGACATGTCCCGACTGCTCGACACCCTGCTCGACGAAACGCTCAAGGACGACAGTTACGTTTTCAGAAACGATGAAACCCACCAACGCATCAACAAGGAAGCCGAGCTCAAAGGTACTATTGAGGCGCGTCGGGTATCGGCCATCGATCTGGACTTTCGCCTGCTCCAGGACTTGGCGGAGGTCAGCCTGGACCGGCTGGCCGATGTGGAGGAACGGGTGTTGTCGCAATACCTCGAGTACCTGGCCGGCGACAGCCTGAAAAGTGCAGGCAACGCGCACGGCGATCTGGCTGGCAGTAACCTGGCGCTGGCCGAGCAGATCGAGGTCTTGAGCGGCATCCTGGAAGGTTATGAAGAAGCCGCAGCGATGGCCGATTACCTGGGCAGTGTGGGCGGCGCCGCGATCAGGCAGGAACCGTTGCAGCAGTACAAGAGAACGCTGCGCGGTTTGCAGCGTGCCGCCCAGAACGAGCTGGCCCAAGCGGTACGCGAGCAGGAACTGTCCGAGCCTGCCGCGCCGCGTCCGGTGTTCTACACCCCGCGCGGCGGGCGGCGCAAGCTGGTCCGCACCCATCGCGGGCGCAAGGTGCTGGGCGAGGAAGTCGAGCTGGATGGGGTGGCGGTCGTCCAGCAGCGCGACGAACGTACCCGGCATGTGCTGAAAACCTTCCGTCAGCAAGGTGATGAATGGGTCGAGGATGCGCCACAGCCCGATGAAGCGAAGCCGCCATTCTCGCCGCAGATCCCACGCTTGGCACGCAAGCGGGCTCAGGCACTGCTTGACGAGGTCGATCGGATCAACAAACTGGCCAGAAGCTTTTTCCAGGCTGAGCAACCCAATGGTTTGGCCACGGTCGTCGATGGGCACCTGGAAAAACTGCGGATTGCTCACAGTACTTTGCCCCGCATGACCCCTGACGATGCTTTGTTCGAGCAGCTGGGGGCGGCCATTGAACGCTTGCAGGCCACCCGTCGCGATCTGCTGACCGGTATCTACCTGTCAACCGACCATCCGGATGCCAGTAGCCTGCGCTTTCTGCTCGACAACCACCAAGTGACGATACACCGCGCAGGGCCACGCAAGCTGCTGGCAGCGGGCGATTACCTGGATGTCTACGAAATCAGGCGTATGCCGCGGGCCGGGCAGGCTCAAGGCGACGGGCTGTGGGAGGCGCACTTCCACTACCTGGACATGGATACGACGGCGCGGCAATTCAGCAAGGGCCATCTGAAGCTGTGGGCGCAGCGCAAATTGGGGCGCCTGGCGCAGCTGCGGGCAGCGACCAGCGGTGAAGCCCTGGTGGCGATCTACCGGGGTAATTTACGCCTGAACCAGGTGGAGGGCCTGATCCCTTTCGACTGAAATGCCTCAGCGGTTGCTGTAGCGGCCGTGCTTGCCGTGTGCGGGCATTGCCTGATTACCGCGCTCGGCGATCATCTGTGAGAGCGTGATCAGTTCGATGCCCTGGCTCTTGAGCCGGGGCATTTGCTGTTCCAGTACTTGCAGGGTCTGCGGATAAGGATGCCCGATCAGCACAGCCGAGCCTTGCCTGTGTGCCAGTGCCACGCCTTGCTGCAGCTGTGTGGTGATGGCCTCTGTGGTGCGTACGTCGTCCAGAAACACGTCGCGCGACACATGCCCAAGGGCCTGTGCCTGTGCCTCGGCGGCGGCGACGGTGGCAGCACTGGTACGGCTGTCTACGAAAAACAGATGCCGCCGCTGGAGTTCCCCCATCAGCCAGGTCATGGCGCCACGCTGGGCGGTCATGCGGCTGCCCATGTGGTTGTTGATGCCGGCGGCGTAGGGCACTTTGGCCAAGGCCGCGTCCAGTCGCCTGGCGAGCTCCGGCAAGGCGATGTCCGGGTGCCAGGCATAGGGCCCGGTGGCGGGGTCCATGGGCATATGCAGGATTACCGTCTTGCCCGCCTTGTGCGCCTGGCGGGCGAACTCGCTGGCGTGGGGGGTATCCGGCATGATCGCCATCGTCACAGGGCCAGGCAGCGCAAGCGTTCTGCTGTCGCGCTCGGTGCTCTGGCCCAGGTCGTCGATGATGATGCTCATGTAGGCCTTGTTGGCCGGCGCTGCATGGGCGAACGCGGCCGACAGGCATAACAGCACGGGCAGCAGATACCGCAACGGATGAATCATTTGCCTGAGGTGATGTTCAGCCCCTTGAGCAGGCTGAGCGCCTGGCTCAGCTGGAAGTCATCGTCCTGCGGACGCTCCTTGCGCTTGCTGCTGCCGGTCGGGCGGTCAGCGCCACCGTTGCCGTTGCCCAGGTGGCCTTGCAGGTCGGCTTCCTTGAAGTTCTCGGTATCGACCTCTGCTGTGAGTTTGGCCGGGCGCACCTCGATGTCCGGCACGATGCCCTGGGCCTGGATCGAGCGGCCATTGGGGGTGAAGTACAGTGCGGTCGTGAGCTTCAGGGCACGGTCGTTGGCCAGTGGCAGCACGGTCTGCACCGAACCTTTGCCGAAGCTGTCGGTGCCCATCAGTACGGCGCGTTTCTGGTCTTGCAGGGCGCCGGCGACGATTTCCGAGGCCGAGGCGCTGCCGCCGTTGATCAGCACGACCAGTGGCACGGCTTCGCTGGCGTCGGCCGGGTCGGCGGAGAAGCGCAGTTCGGAGTTGGCGATACGCCCCTTGGTGTACACGATCAGGCCCTTGGTCAGGAAGTGGTCGGCCACTTCCACCGCTGACTGCAGCACGCCACCGGGGTTGTTGCGCAGGTCCAGAACAACGCCGCGCAGTTTCTTGCCGTTGTCTTTGCGCATCTTGGCCAATGCCTTGCCCACTTCGTCGCCGGTCTTGACCTGGAACTGGGTGATGCGGATGTAGCCGTAGTCGTTTTCCAGCAACTGGCTCTTCACGCTCTTGACCTGGATCACCGCGCGGACCAGGTTCACGTCGAACGGGGTGCCGCCGTCACGTACCAGGGTCAGGGTGATCTTCTCGCCGACCTTGCCGCGCATCTTGTCCACGGCTTCGGTCATGCTCTGGCCGCGGGTGGGCGCACCGTTGATCTTGACGATCAGGTCGCCTGCCTGCACGCCGGCGCGCGAAGCGGGGGTGTCATCGATGGGCGAGACCACCTTGATGAAGCCGTCTTCCTGGCCGACTTCGATACCCAGGCCACCGAACTCGCCACTGGTGCTTTCCTGCAGTTCCTGGAAGTCCTCGGGGCCAAGGTAGGCCGAATGCGGGTCGAGGTTGCTGAGCATGCCTTTGATGGCATTCTCCAGCAGCGTCTTGTCGTCTACCGGCTCGACATAGGCCGCCTTGATGCGGTCCATGACCTCGGCGAAGGTGCGCAGCTCTTCCAGTGGCAGCGGCGCCCTGGCGGTCACCTCGGTGGCTGGCACCGCGGCGGGCTTGGCGGGCGCCGGCTCGGCAGCGATGGCCAAAGGCATACCAGTCGCCAGGGCGATGGTCAGGGCCAGCTGGGTGAGACGAGGCGAGTGCAGCATGTCGAACGAACTCCTGATCCTGTAGGCGCTCCCTGGGGAGCATCGGCCCAGCGTGGGGCGCCGGGCCGTAAAAAAGTGACTAGGCTTTAACCTTAACCTTTGCACCACTGCGAAGGGTCGGTTGGCCTGCCCTGCTGGCGGATGGCGAAGTACAAGCCGGCGGCATCCTGGCCGCCGCTGTCGCCAACGGTGGAAATGGCCTCGCCGGCCTTGACGATGTCCCCGGCGCTCTTGAGCAGGCTCTGGTTGTGGCCGTACAGGCTCAGGTAACCATTACCATGGTCGAGAATGACCAGAAGTCCAGCACCGCGCAACCAGTCGGCGAACACCACGCGCCCGCCGTGCACGGCACGCACCTGGGTGCCGGGGTTGGCGCTGATCATCACGCCGTCCCACTTGGCTCGGGCATCGCTGCCACGGGCTTCACCGAAACGTGCCAGCAATCGACCATTGACGGGCCAGGGAAGTTTGCCCCGTGCGGCAGAAAAAGCACCGCCGTAGGTTGAGCTGCTGCTGGAAACCAACGGGCCTAGGGTGGTGCGCGCCTTTTTTGGCGGTTCGCTGTCTTGCTGTGCGGCCAGCGCTTCCTGCTGTCGGCGCTTTTGGGCCTCTTGCTCGGCCAGCAGGGCCTTCTTGCGCGCTTCTTCGGCCTCACGGGCCTGACGGGCCAGGGTTTCCTCAATGGTCTTGAGCACCTTGGCAAGGTCGGCCTGGTCTTGTTCACGGGCCTGCAGCTTCTTGTCGCGGTCTTTCATGTCACTGTTGAGCTTGGCCAGCACCTGCTGACGTTTGCCACGTTCGGCTTCCAGGGCCTGGCGGCGGCTGTCGAGATCGGCGCGCTGGGCCAGCAACTGTTCTTGCTGGCGGGAAATGTCCTGTTCGACATTGGCCAGCTGGCGCAAGGTCTCGTTGAAGGCACGCAGCTGCTCCATACGCGCCTTGCTCAGGTAGTCGTAGTAGCTGAGGGTGCGGGCGAACTTTTCTGGGTTCTGCTGGTTGAGCAGCAGCTTGAGGTATTCCTCACGGCCATTGTTCTGGTAGGCGGACCGCGCCTGAATGGCGATCAGTCGCTGTTGTTCAATGCGCGAGCTCTGGAGTTTTTTTTTCTCGGTATCAAGGCGCTCCAGCTCGCCCTCGGTCTTTTTTAGTTCTTGCTGCAGAGCCTCCACCTGCTTTTCGAGGTTGCCGATGTCGGTCTCGGTGGCTTTGAGGTCTTTCTGCACGCCGGATTTTTCTGCCTGGAGCTTGCCCAGCGTTTTCTTGAGCTCGGCGATGTCCTGGCGGGTGGCGTCCAGTTGTTGCTGGGTCTGTGCGCGCTCGTCGGCGAAGGCCGGGCTGAGCAGGCAAGACAGGGCTAGGAGAATCAGGGCGCGAAGCATGAGGTTGGGCGTACCAAGGATGGAGACTGGCCTAGTATGCCCGCCCGGGGCTGCAAAAAAAACGCCTCACGGCGTCAGCGGCAAGCTTCAAGCTACAAGCGGCAAGCAAAAGCAGGCGCCAGGCCAGGTTTCGCTTGCCGCTTGCCGCTTAATCCTCGAGCAGAATCGAGGTGCCGGTCATTTCCGCAGGTTTTTCCAGCCCAAGCAGCTTGAGCATGGTCGGCGCCACGTCGGCCAGTACGCCGCCCTCGCGAACCTTGACCTGGCGCTTGCCGACATAGATGAACGGTACCGGCTCGGTGGTGTGGGCCGTATGCGCCTGGCCGGTGCATTCGTCTTCCATCTGCTCGACGTTGCCGTGGTCTGCGGTGATCAACGCTTCGCCGCCCACCTTGTCCAGTGCCTCGACGATGCGACCGACACAGCCGTCCAGGGCTTCGACGGCCTTGACTGCGGCATCGAACACGCCGGTATGGCCGACCATGTCACCGTTGGCGTAATTGACCACGATCACGTCGTAGCGCTGCTGCTCGATGGCCTCGACGATGCGATCGGTGACCTCTGGGGCGCTCATTTCCGGCTGCATGTCGTAGGTGGCGACTTTCGGCGACGGGATCAGGATGCGCTCTTCGCCTTCGAACGGTTCTTCGCGCCCCCCGGAGAAGAAGAAGGTGACGTGTGCGTATTTCTCGGTCTCGGCGATGCGCAGCTGGGTCTTGCCGTTTTTGGCCAGGTATTCACCCAGCACGTTGTTCAGGCTGGCCGGGGCAAACGCCGCCGGGGCCGGGATTTTCGCCGAGTACTGGGTCAGGCCGATGTAGGCGGCCAGCTTTGGCAGGCGTGCCCGTGGGAACTCGTTGAAATCGGCTTCGACGAACACGCGCGACAGCTCACGTGCGCGGTCGGCGCGGAAGTTCATGAAGATCACGGCATCGCCATCTTCGACCTTCACAGCTTCGCCAATACGCGTGGCTTTGACGAATTCGTCGCTCTCGTCGCGCGCATAGGCCGCTTCGAGCCCGGCAACAGCGCTGTCTGCAGTGTGTTCGGCAACGCTGTCGACGATCAGGTTGTAGGCGGCACTGACGCGGTCCCAGCGGTTGTCGCGGTCCATCGCGTAGTAGCGGCCGATCAGGCTGGCGATTCGGCCTTTGCCAAGCTTGGCAAAGGCCGAATCGAGCAGCTCGATGGACGATTGCGCGCTGCGCGGCGGGGTGTCACGACCGTCGAGGAACGCATGCAGGTAGATCTTCTCGGCGCCACGCTGCGCGGCCAGTTCGGCCATGGCAATCAGGTGGTCCTGGTGGCTGTGTACGCCGCCGTCGGAGAGCAGGCCGAGGATATGCACGGCCTTGCCGGCACCTGCAGCCTGGTCCACCGCGCCTGTCAGCACCGGGTTCTTGAAGAACTCGCCGTCGCGAATGGCCTTGGTGACGCGGGTGAAGTCCTGGTAGACGACACGGCCGGCGCCCAGGTTCATGTGACCGACTTCGGAGTTGCCCATCTGCCCGTCCGGCAGGCCGACGTCCATCCCTGAACCGGAAATCAGGCCATGCGGCGCGGTGGCACGCAGGCGGTCATAGACCGGAGTGTTGGCGGCATAGATGGCGTTGTATTCGGGGCTTTCGCTGTGGCCGAAGCCATCCAGGATGATCAGGACCAGGGGTTTGGGCGTACTCGTCATCAATCAAACTCACGGTTGTTCAAAGATGATAAAGACACGCATTTTAGGGCAAATGCGCCACCTGCGGCGAATATTCGTCCTGTTCCCTGACCAGCGCGGCGCCCGCGAGAACGGGAAGGTAGTTTTCCCACCGGCCTGTCGGACTTTGGTGGTCATTGGGGGCTGTGTATACTGGCCGGCATTTTCAATCGCCTGGAACACCGCTGATGGTTGCTCACCTGATTCAATTCGCGACAGATCACTACATCCTGGTTGCGATCTTCGTTGTTCTGCTGGTCCTGCTGCTGCTCAATGAAATCCGCCGTGGCGGCCAGAGCCTGAGCAATGGCCAACTGACCGCCCTGGTCAATGCCGAGAAGGGCCTTGTCATCGATATCCGCCCTGCCAAGGAATACTCCGCCGGCCACATCGTTGGTGCGGTGAACATCCCGCAGGACAAGGTCGCCACCCGCATGACCGAACTGGACAAGCACAAAGAGAAGACCCTGATCGTCGTCGACGCAATGGGCCAGCAGTCCGGCACCATCTGCCGCGAACTGCTCAAGGCTGGTTATACCGCCGCCAAGCTGAGCGGTGGCGTTTCCAGCTGGAAAGCCGATAACCTGCCCCTGGTGAAGTGATATGAACGACGTCATCGTCTACTCCAGCGACTACTGCCCTTACTGCATGCGTGCCAAGTACCTGCTCGAGAGCAAGGGCGTGGCCTTCGAGGAAATCAAGGTCGACGGCAAGCCGCAGGTACGCGCCGAGATGAGCCAGAAGGCCGGCCGGACTTCGGTGCCGCAGATCTGGATCGGCAGTACCCATGTCGGTGGCTGCGATGACCTCTACGCCCTGGAGCGCGCCGGCAAGCTCGACGCGCTGCTCAAGGCCTGATTTGCACTGCATTCAAAAACATTAGGATAAGGATCTGCCATGACTGACCAACAGACCAACGGCGCAGCAGCCGAAGACAACAGCCCTCAGTTCTCCATGCAGCGTATCTACGTGCGCGACCTGTCGTTCGAGGCCCCGAAAAGCCCGCAGATCTTCCGTCAGACCTGGGAGCCGAGCGTTGCCCTGGACCTGAACACCAAGCAGAAGGCTTTGGAAGGCGACTTCCACGAGGTGGTGCTGACCCTGTCGGTGACCGTCAAGAATGGTGACGAAGTGGCGTTCATCGCTGAAGTTCAGCAGGCCGGTATCTTCCTGATCAAGAACCTCGACGCCTCTTCCATGAGCCACACCCTCGGCGCGTTCTGCCCGAACATCCTGTTCCCGTACGCCCGCGAGACCCTGGATAGCCTGGTGACCCGTGGTTCGTTCCCGGCCCTGATGCTGTCGCCGGTCAACTTCGACGCCCTGTACGCGCAAGAGATGCAGCGCATGCAGGAAGCGGGCGAAGCACCGACCGTGCAGTAATTCTGCCCGGTAGCAAAGAGGCGACCTTCGAGGTCGCCTTTTTATTACCCGGCTGCCTGCTTCGGGCTTGTCAGCTCCCGGCAAACCCCTGCTGCCGCCACGCCTCATACACCGTCACCGCCACGGTGTTGGACAGGTTCAGGCTGCGGCACCCCGGCCGCATCGGCAGGCGCAGGCGTTGCTCGGCCGGCAGGCTGTCCAGCACCTCGGCCGGCAGGCCACGGCTTTCCGGCCCGAACAGGAAGGCGTCGCCCGGCTGGTAGGCAACCTCATGAAACGGGTGCGAACCCTTTGTGGTAAAGGCGAACAAGCGTGGGTTGCCCAGGCTCTCCAGGCATCCGGCCAGGCTTTCGTGGCGCTTGAGCGTGGCATACTCGTGGTAATCCAGCCCTGCACGGCGCAGCCGCTTGTCGTCGAGCTCGAAGCTGATCGGTTCGATCAGGTGCAGCGCGCAGCCGCTGTTGGCGCAGAGGCGAATGATATTGCCGGTATTGGGCGGAATTTCAGGTTGAAAGAGGATGACGTGAAACATGCACGGCTCCAAGCGTGAAGATGGCGAGCATTCTACCCCCGAACCTGATGTGCGTTCGAAGGGCTTGCCGAAGGTTTTGCTCTCGTTGGCGATCGTCGGCTTGATGGTCGGTTTGATGATCGGCCGTCTGACTGCACCCGAAGCGCTCGTGCTTGAGCGGGTGGAGGTGGTGCAGGACGGGCTGGACCTGTGGTTCAACGATGAACCGAAGCTGCATGGCGAGAATGTCCAGGGTACGGTCGCGTTGCTGTTCCAGGCCGAAGGCAAAGCCCAGCGTGGGCAACTGACCCTGCAGGGCAAGCCGGTGAGCTGGCGTTTGCAGAAAAGTGAGGAAGGGTTGCTGCTGAGCGTGATTGCCGCGCGCCCTCTGCGTGGCGAATGGGCCGGTGCAGAGGACGCGGGGCGCTGGCGGGTGCAGGTGAGGCTGCACGAATAAAAGAGGGGATGTCCCGGCCTGCCTGTACCAGGGTCCCCAAAGCTTGCGCTACTGCGTGTAAAAGAGGGGATTCCCGGCCTGCCTGTACCGAGGTCCCCAAAGCTTGTGCAACTGCGTATAAAAGAGGGGTTCACCCGGCCTGCCTGTACCGAGGCCCCCGAAACTGGAGATACATTACCTATTGCAGGTGGCGTGCCAGTTTTGAAAAGCCTGGAAACATTGGGTTTCAGGGCGATCTGGCCGGTTTTTGAGGGGATTTGTGCCTTGGCGCGGTGCAGCTGGCACAGCTTCGGTGCATGGGCCGGAAATGGTTGGGGCCGCAAAGCGGCCCCAACGGTGTTACTGATTCAGCAGGAAGTCAGTGATCATCGCCCTCATCGTCATCCCCGCCATCCACGTTCATCCCCAGTTCCTTGATCTTGCGGGTCAGGGTATTGCGCCCCCACCCCAGCAGCACCGCTGCATCCCGGCGGCGCCCGGCAGTATGCTTGAGCGCCGTCTCGATCATGATCCGTTCAAAGCTGGGCACGGCGCTGTCCAGCAGGTTGGATTGCCCGCGTGCCAAGGCTTGGTCGGCCCATTGGCGCAGCGCCTGCTCCCAGTTGGTCACCGGTGCAGCGTCCTGCGGCAGGTTGAGCAATTCGGGCGGCAGATCGCCGACCAGCACTTCGCGGCTGGACGCCATGACGGTGATCCAGCGGCAGGTGTTTTCCAGCTGGCGGACGTTGCCAGGCCAAGGCAGGTTGCGGATGAATTCTTCGGTTTCCGGCTTGAGCAGCTTCGGTTCGACGGCCAGCTCCTGAGCGGCGCGGCCAAGGAAGTGGCGTGCCAGCGCGGGGATGTCCTCGCGGCGGTCGGCCAGGCGCGGGATATGAATACGGATCACGTTCAGGCGATGGAACAAGTCTTCACGGAACTTGCCAGCCTGTACCAGTGACTCGAGGTTTTGATGGGTTGCAGCGATGATTCGCACATCGACCTTTACGGGTACATGGCCGCCCACACGATAGAACTCCCCATCGGCCAGCACCCGCAGCAGACGGGTCTGCGTATCGGCAGGCATGTCACCGATTTCGTCGAGGAACAAGGTGCCGCCGTCCGCTTGCTCGAAGCGGCCGCGTCGCAGGTTGGCCGCGCCGGTGAAGGCGCCTTTTTCGTGGCCGAACAGCTCCGACTCCATCAGGTCCTTGGGTATGGCGGCCATGTTCAGGGCAATGAACGGTGAGGCCGCCCGCGGGCTGTGGCGGTGCAGGGCGTGGGCCACCAGCTCCTTGCCGGTACCGGACTCGCCATTGATCAGCACGGTGATGTTGGAGTGGCTCAGCCGCCCAATGGCACGGAACACCTCCTGCATCGCCGGGGCTTCACCGATGATTTCCGGCGTACGGGCCAGGGCCTGGGGCACATCGAGGCCTTGCTGCTCCTGCGCATGCTGGTTGGCGCGCTTGACCAGCGAGACCGCCTCATCGACATCGAACGGTTTGGGCAGGTATTCGAAAGCGCCCCCCTGGTACGACGCCACTGCGCTGTCCAGGTCGGAATGGGCGGTCATGATGATGACCGGCAGGCGCGGGTGTTGGTCGCGAATCTGTGCCAGCAGGTCGAGGCCGCTGGCGCCGGGCATGCGAATGTCGGAAATGATCACGTCCGGCTGCTGCCGGGCCAAGCGGCCCATCACGCCATCGGCGCTGTCGAAGCTCTGGGTGGTCATGCCCTCCTGTTGCAGGGCTTTTTCCAGGACCCAGCGGATGGAGCGATCATCGTCGACGATCCATACGGTTTCACTTCGGCTCATGAGGCGGTGGCTCCTTGTTCCAGCGGCAGGAAGATCGAAAAGGCGGTGTGGCCGGCGTGGCTTTCACACTCGATCAGGCCTTGGTGCTGACTGATGATGTTCTGGGTAATGGCCAGGCCCAACCCGGTACCGTCCGGGCGGCCACTGACCATGGGATAGAAGAGGGTGTCTTGCAGTTCACTGGGGATGCCGGGGCCGTTGTCGATGATCTCGACGCGGGCCACCAGTCGGTGGCGCACATGGCCGATGGTGAACTGGCGCATCGCGCGGCTGCGCAGGGTGATGCGGCCCAGGCGCAACTCGTTCTGTGAGCTGATCGCCTGCATCGCGTTGCGCACGATATTCAGTACCGCCTGGATCATCTGTTCGCGGTCGATCAGCACGTCCGGCAGGCTCGGGTCATAATCACGCACCAAAGTGATGCATCCTTGGCTTTCTGCGTCGACCAGGCTGCAGACCCGTTCAAGGACTTCGTGAATGTTGGTCATGGCCAGCGATGGCAGCTTGTTCGAACCGAGCATGCGATCGACCAGGTTGCGCAGGCGATCGGCCTCTTCGATGATCACGTTGGTGTAGTCGCGCAGGCCATCTTCGGGCAACTCCCGGGCCAGCAGTTGCGCCGCGCCACGGATGCCTCCCAGTGGGTTCTTGATCTCGTGGGCGAGGCCGCGGACCAGCATCTTGGTGGTTTCCTGCTTGCTCAGCTGGGCTTCTTCCTTGGTGATGCGCAGTAGGCGGTCACGCGGGTGTACCTCCAGCAGCAGCAGGGTGTTGCCCTGGTGCAGGATGGGCGTCACGGCATAGTCAACGGTGATGGTCTGGCCGGTCAGCGAGGTCAATTGGGCTTCGCGCTTGGTGAACGGATGCGCCTGCTCGACCGCCTGGCGCAGGGAGTTGAGCGCCTCGGACGATTCGGTGAACAGTTCGCTGATGAACTGCCCGTGGCTGCGCTGCCCACTCACGGCCAGGAGCATTTCCGCAGCCGGGTTCATGTACTCCAGGCGCAGCTCGGCGTTGAGCAAGAGCGTGGCGGTGGTCAGGTTGTCCAGAAGCAGACGGTGCTGTGCATCGCTGATGGTCATAAGGCGTCGTTGACCTCTTTTGGCGCTTGCCGGGCATGGCGGTGAGCGTGGCCGGCGCACTATGGATCTGCTCATGCCAGGCTCTTTGCGTAGAAAATGCAAGAAACAAACCAAGGCTCCGAAAAGAAGCGGGATTGCTTTATAAACCCCCGAAATTGCGCCTATTCGGACCAAAATGCACTGATTTGCCGTTCAACGTGACCTGTTTTGGGGTGCGGGGCGGGGCAGGCAACGTTGCATTGCACCAATATAGAGCATCGGTGCGCGTGGCGTATGGCGCCAAGGTGTTGGGGCGCTTCCGATCGGGACGGCTGGAAAAACAAAAACGGCCTTCATGAGAAGGCCGTTTCCGGGATTTCATCGGCGCAATGCGCCAATCAAATCAGCAGCTGTAGTACAGCTCGTATTCCAGTGGGTGCACGAAGGTACGGACCTTGATCTCTTCTTCGCTCTTCAGTTCGATGAAGGCATCGATGAAGTCGTCGGAGAACACGCCGCCCTTGGTCAGGAACGCACGGCCTTTATCCAGCTCTTCCAGAGCTTCTTTCAGGCTGCCGCAAACTTGCGGGATATCTTTCGCCTCTTCAGGCGGCAGGTCGTACAGGTTCTTGTCGGCAGCATCGCCTGGGTGGATCTTGTTCTGGATGCCGTCCAGGCCAGCCATCAGCAGGGCCGCGAAAGCCAGGTACGGGTTGGCCGATGGGTCCGGGAAGCGCGCTTCGATACGGCGGGCTTTAGGGCTGCCGACGTAAGGGATACGGATCGAGGCGGAACGGTTGCGTGCCGAGTAGGCCAGCATTACCGGGGCTTCGAAGCCTGGAACCAGGCGCTTGTAGGAGTTGGTCGACGGGTTGGTGAAGCCGTTCAGGGCTTTACCGTGCTTGATGATGCCGCCGATGAAGTACAGGGCGGTTTCGGACAGGCCGGCATAGCCTTCACCCGCGAAGGTGTTCTTGCCGTCTTTCCAGATCGACATGTGCACGTGCATGCCCGAGCCGTTGTCGCCGTACAGTGGCTTTGGCATGAAGGTGGCGGTACGGCCGTAGGCGTCGGCAACGTTGTGCACGACATATTTCAGGGCCTGTACTTCGTCAGCTTTCTTCACCAGGGTGTTGAACTTGACGCCGATTTCGTTCTGGCCGGCAGTCGCCACTTCGTGGTGGTGAACTTCGACGGTCTGGCCCATCTCTTCCAGTGCGTTGCACATGGCAGTACGGATTTCGTGGTCGTGGTCGAACGGCGGAACCGGGAAGTAGCCGCCTTTGACGCCAGGACGGTGGCCTTTGTTGCCGCCTTCCACGTCAGCGCCAGTCATCCACGAGCCTTGCTCGGAGAAGATCTTGAACATCGAGCCGGAGATGTCCGACTGGAACTTCACTTCGTCGAAGATGAAGAACTCAGGCTCTGGGCCGGCGAAGACGGTGTCACCGATGCCGGTGCTCTTGAGGTACTCTTCAGCGCGCTTGGCGATCGCACGCGGGTCGCGATCGTAGCCCTGCATGCTCGACGGGTCGACGATGTCACAGGTGATGATCAGGGTCGGCTCTTCGGTGAACGGGTCCAGTACGGCGGTATCGTCGACCGGCATCAGGATCATGTCGGAGGCCTCGATGCCTTTCCAGCCAGCGATGGAGGAGCCGTCGAACATCTTGCCGACTTCGAAGAAGTCTTCGTCCAGGCCATCACGCGCTGGCATGGTCACGTGATGCTGAGTGCCTTTGGTGTCCGTGAAACGCAGATCAATCCACTTGACGTCATGATCTTTGATGAGTTGAACCGACTTCGACATGTTGTCCTCCGGATGGTCTAGAGCGCGGTGGGCCGCTGCCCTGGAAAAAAGGGTGTTGCCGGGCGCGGATAGTCGGCCAAGCTTACCTGCCTCACAAGGGAGCAAATTGCATGCCAGTGCCCGAAAATGGCGAGGCCGGGATAAAAGGGGGCGTTTGCGGGCATTTGGCGGCGGTTTGGCGGCGAAAAACGCACCCTTACGAGGCGGCTTTTGCTGTTGGTGCACCAATAGCGTGCACAGGTCGGGTTGTGTGCTTCCTTTAAGGGCCTCATCGCTGGCAAGCCAGCTCCCACACCCTAAGCGCAGTCTTGAGGCCTACCGACGTCCTGTAGATGCTGGCTTGCCGGCGATGAGGCCAGTACAGGCAATATAAATCCAACCTTCTGTACAAAAGTTGGTCAAATCCTGAGCAATTTCCGATATAATTCGCGCCCCTCATTTTTCGGCAGGCCCTGCGCGCGCTGTTAACCAATGAAACTTATCGTCAAAGTCTTCCCAGAAATCACCATCAAGAGCCGGCCGGTACGCAAGCGCTTCATCCGCCAGCTCGGCAAGAACATCCGCAACGTGCTCAAGGACCTCGACCCTGAGCTCGCGGTCGATGGTGTCTGGGACAACCTCGAAGTGGTCACCCGCGTCGAAGACGAAAAAGTCCAGCGCGAGATGATCGAGCGCCTCACCTGCACCCCGGGCATTACCCACTTCCTGCAGGTGGAGGAATACCCGCTCGGTGACTTCGACGATATCGTCGCCAAGTGCAAGCAGCACTTCGGCCACCTGCTGGCCGGCAAGTATTTCGCCGTGCGCTGCAAGCGCGGGGGCCACCATGACTTCACCTCGATGGACGTCGACCGCTACGTTGGCAGCCAGTTGCGCCAGCAGTGCGGCGCCGCTGGCATCGAGCTGAAGCAACCTGAAGTGACGGTGCGCATCGAAATCCGCAACCAGCGCCTGTACGTGATCCACAACCAGCACCAAGGCATCGGCGGCTACCCGCTGGGCGCCCTGGAGCAGACCTTGGTACTGATGTCCGGCGGTTTCGACTCCACCGTGGCGGCCTACCAGATGATGCGTCGCGGCCTGATGACCCATTTCTGCTTCTTCAACCTCGGCGGCCGTGCCCACGAACTGGGCGTGATGGAAGTGGCCCACTACCTGTGGAAAAAGTACGGCAGCAGCCAGCGCGTATTGTTCATCAGCGTGCCGTTCGAAGAAGTGGTCGGCGAGATCCTCAACAAGGTCGACAACAGCTACATGGGCGTGACCCTCAAGCGCATGATGCTGCGCGGCGCTGCGCGCATGGCCGATCGTCTGGAAATCGATGCGCTGGTCACCGGCGAGGCGATTTCCCAGGTGTCCAGCCAGACGCTGCCGAACCTGTCGATCATCGACTCGGCCACCGACAAGCTGGTGCTGCGCCCATTGCTGGCCAGCCACAAGCAGGACATCATCGACCAGGCGACCGAAATCGGCACCGCCGACTTCGCCAAGCACATGCCTGAATATTGCGGCGTGATCTCGGTGAACCCGACCACCCATGCCAAGCGTCACCGCATGGAGCATGAAGAGAAGCAGTTCGACATGGCCGTGCTGGAGCGCGCCCTCGAACGTGCCAAGTTCATCTCGATCGACCACGTGATCGACGAGCTGGGCAAGGACGTGGAAATCGAGGAAGTAAGCGAAGCGCTGCCAGGCCAGATCGTGATCGACATCCGTCACCCTGACGCCCAGGAAGACGAGCCTTTGGTGCTCGAGGGTATCGAAGTTCAGGTGATGCCGTTCTACGCGATCAACAGCAAGTTCAAGCAGCTGGATGAAACCCGCCAGTACTTGCTGTATTGCGACAAAGGTGTGATGAGCCGATTGCACGCACACCACCTGCTCAGTGAGGGACATGCCAATGTGCGTGTTTATCGTCCGGCATAAGACCCCAGGGCTGTATGGCGGCAGCATCCGCCATCGCCCTCCCGACCGCCGGGCCCGCTGAGCCTTTTACCTTCATATTGGCCGCCTAGACTGGCGGCAACCGAATCCTCTGATCGAGATACAGTTGTGATCGAAAATCTGCGTAACATCGCCATCATCGCCCACGTTGACCATGGTAAAACCACCCTGGTCGACAAACTCCTGCGTCAGTCCGGCACCCTGGAACGTAACGAGCTCAACGACGAGCGCGTAATGGACTCCAACGACCAGGAAAAAGAGCGCGGCATTACCATTCTGGCGAAAAACACCGCCATCAACTGGAACGGCTACCACATCAACATCGTCGACACCCCCGGCCACGCCGACTTCGGTGGCGAGGTTGAGCGTGTAATGTCCATGGTCGACTCCGTGCTGCTGCTGGTCGACGCCCAGGACGGCCCTATGCCGCAAACCCGCTTCGTGACCAAGAAGGCCTTCGAAGCCGGCCTGAAGCCGATCGTCGTGATCAACAAGGTCGACCGTCCGGGCGCCCGTCCTGACTGGGTTCTGGACCAGATCTTCGACCTGTTCGACAACCTCGGTGCTACCGACGAGCAGCTGGACTTCAAAGTGGTCTACGCCTCGGCCCTGAACGGCATCGCCGGTCTGGACCACACCGCCATGGCCGAAGACATGACCCCGCTGTACCAGTCGATCGTCGACAACGTACCTGCGCCGGACGTTGACCGTGAAGGCCCGTTCCAGATGCAGATCTCGGCACTGGACTACAACAGCTTCCTGGGTGTTATCGGCGTTGGCCGTATCGCCCGTGGCCGCGTGAAGCCGAACACTCCGGTGGTCGCCATCGACACCAACGGCAAGAAGCGTAACGGCCGTATCCTCAAGCTGATGGGCCACCACGGCCTGCACCGTATCGACGTCGAAGAAGCCCAGGCTGGCGACATCGTCTGCATCAGCGGTTTCGACGAGCTGTTCATCTCCGACACCCTGTGCGACCCGACAGCCGTCGAAGCGATGAAGCCGCTGACCGTTGACGAGCCAACCGTTTCGATGACCTTCCAGGTCAACGACTCGCCGTTCTGCGGCAAGGAAGGCAAGTTCGTCACCAGCCGTAACATCAAGGACCGTCTGGACAAAGAGCTGCTGTACAACGTTGCTCTGCGCGTTCAGGAAACCGATTCCCCTGACAAGTTCAAGGTATCGGGCCGTGGTGAGCTGCACCTGTCGGTACTGATCGAAACCATGCGCCGTGAAGGCTTCGAGATGGCCGTAGGCCGTCCTGAAGTGATCATCCGCGAAGTCGGTGGCGTCAAGCAGGAACCGTTCGAGAACGTCACCATCGACATCCCTGAAGAATCCCAGGGCAAGGTCATGGAAGAAATGGGCCTGCGTAAAGGCGACCTGACCAACATGGTTCCGGATGGCAAGGGCCGTGTTCGCCTGGAGTACAACATTCCAGCCCGTGGCCTGATCGGCTTCCGTAACCAGTTCCTGACCCTGACCAACGGCGCAGGCATCCTGACCTCGATCTTCGATCGCTACGACACCATGAAGTCGGGCCAGATGTCCGGCCGCCTCAACGGCGTACTGGTTTCGGTCGAGACCGGCAAGGCACTGACCTACTCCCTGGAAACCCTGCAGGCGCGCGGCAAGCTGTTCGTCGAGCACGGCCAGGAGATCTACAACGGTCAGATCATCGGTCTGAACAGCCGTGACAACGACCTGGGCGTGAACCCTACCAAGGGCAAGAAGCTCGACAACATGCGTGCTTCGGGCAAAGACGAAGTCATCGCCCTGGTTCCGCCGGTTCGTCACACCCTCGAACAGGCTCTGGAATTCATCCAGGACGACGAGCTGTGCGAAGTTACGCCGAAGTCGATCCGTCTGCGCAAGAAGATCCTGGACGAAGGCGAGCGTACCCGCGCTGCCAAGAAAGCCAAGAACTGAGTTAGCTCAGGCTGAATGAAAACGCCCCCGGTCGAAAGGCCGGGGGCGTTTTTTTTGTCTGGGCTTTTTGTATCAGCTGTACCGGCCTCATCGCCGGCAAGCCGGCTTCCACAGGTCCTTGCGCAACGATTTTGGGGCGGTGAGGCCAATGATCAGCGCGTGGCCACCTTGGGCTTGTAAGCGCAATACCCCGGCCGCGGCCCTACCTTCGGGTGGTTCCGGCAAGTATCCGGGCGCTTGTCATAAATGGTGCACAGCCGGCTCTTGCGGTCCAAATACATGCAATCATCGTTGCTCATCCGGGTCAGGGTGAAGATCCCCGACTTCTGGTTGAAGCGTTCGATGATGCCTTCCTTCTGCAGGCGTTTGGCCACGTTCTTTGGCGGTTCGTCCTTTTCGAACTCATCCACCACGCCGATGCGGATCAGGTCTTTGATCTTCACTTCCACAGGCAGGGTGCAGCAGGTCGAATGGCAGCCCCCGCACATGTGGCTGGCATAGCGCTGCCAGGTTTCCAGGCGGTCGACTTCGGCTGCGGCAATCAGGGTCGTTTTCATCGTTATAGGTGGCGGATCACGGTCTTGGGGCGCGCGATCATACCGGAGTTGTTCAATTTGTGAACAACCTTTTGCCGGATTGGCCAAGCCGGCATGAAAACTGCGAACCGAGGCTGTCACTCCCTGTCGAAGGGTCTAGTCTCAACACTCTCCCGCCGCTTTTGCCAATTTGCCCGAGGATGCCGCATGTCCCAGGAACCCAAAGCACGTGACGCCGAGGTGGCCGACTTTCGCGCCGCTGTACTGGACAAGCTGACCTACGCGGTCGGCAAGGACCCGGAGCACGCCTTTGACCACGACTGGTTCGAGGCCATTGCCCTGGCTGCCCGTGATCACATGGTCGATCACTGGATGGATCACACCCGTCAGGCCTACCGGCGCAGCCAGAAACGGGTCTATTACCTCTCTCTGGAGTTTCTCATCGGGCGCCTGCTCTACGACAGCCTGAGCAACCTTGGCCTGCTGGACATCGCCCGTGATGCGCTGGAGGGGTTGGACGTGGACCTGGAGCGCATCCGCCTGCTGGAACCGGACGCCGCACTGGGCAATGGTGGCCTGGGCCGTCTGGCCGCCTGTTTCATGGAGAGCATGTCGACGCTGGGCATCGCCGCCCACGGCTACGGCATCCGCTATGAGCACGGGCTGTTCCGCCAGGCCATGGTCGACGGATGGCAGCAGGAACAGACCGAAAATTGGCTGGATTTCGGCAACCCTTGGGAGTTCGAGCGCGCCGAGGTGATCTACCCGATCAGTTTCGGCGGCAGCGTCGAAACGGTGCAAGATACCCATGGTCAGCAACGTCAGGTGTGGTGGCCGGGCGAGACGGTACGTGCGGTGGCCTACGACACGCCAGTGGTCGGCTGGCGGGGCTCCAGCGTCAACACCTTGCGCCTGTGGCGCGCGCGGGCGCTGGAGGAGCTGCATCTGGAGCGCTTCAATGCCGGTGACCACCTTGGCGCGGTGGCCGAAGTGGCTCGCGCCGAGAGCATCTCGCGGGTGCTGTACCCGGCCGATAGCACAGAAGCGGGGCAGGAACTGCGCCTGCGCCAGGAATACTTCTTCGTCTCGGCGTCGCTGCAGGACCTGCTGCGACGCCACTTGAACATGCACAAGGACTTGCTCAACCTGCCGGATGCTGCGGCCATCCAGCTCAACGACACGCACCCGTCGATTGCCGTGGCCGAATTGATGCGGCTGTTGGTCGACCAGCATGAAATCCCGTGGGAAAAAGCCTGGGAGCTGACCGTCGGCACCCTGGCCTACACCAACCACACGCTGCTGCCAGAAGCGCTGGAAACGTGGCCGGTGGCCCTGATGGAGCGCATGCTGCCGCGGCACATGCAGATCATCTACCTGATCAATGCCTACCATATCGATGCCCTGCGCGCGAAAGGCCTGCATGACTTCGACGTGCTGCGGGCGGTGTCGCTGATCGAGGAAGACAACGGCCGCCGGGTGCGCATGGGCAACCTTGCGTTTCTCGGCTCGCACAGCGTCAACGGGGTATCGGCGCTGCACAGCAAGCTGATGAAAAGCACGGTGTTCTCCGAGTTGCACAAGCTCTACCCCCAGCGCATCAACAACAAGACCAACGGCATTACCTTCCGCCGCTGGCTGTACCAGTCCAACCCGCAGTTGACGGCGATGCTGGTGGATGCCCTGGGCCCAGAGTTGCTTGACGACCCGCAAGGGCGCCTGGCCAACCTGGTGCCGTTCGCCGACAAGGGCGGCTTCCTCAAGCAGTTCGCCGCGCAGCGCCTGCACAGCAAGCGCGCGTTGGCCAGCATCATCCAGGAGCGGGTGGGCGTTACGGTCAACCCTGAGGCGCTGTTCGATGTGCAGGTCAAGCGCATCCACGAGTACAAGCGCCAGCTGCTCAATCTGCTGCACACCGTGGCGCTGTACCAGGCCATCCGTAACGACCCGGGCACCAACTGGGTGCCGCGGGTGAAGATCTTTGCCGGCAAGGCCGCAGCCAGCTACCACCAGGCCAAGCTGATCATCAAGCTGGCCAATGACATCGCCCGGGTGGTCAACAACGACCCTACCGTGCGCGGCCTGCTAAAGGTGGTGTTCCTGCCCAACTACAACGTCAGCCTGGCCGAGAGCATCATCCCGGCGGCGGACCTGTCGGAGCAGATTTCCACGGCCGGCTACGAGGCGTCGGGCACCAGCAACATGAAGTTCGGGCTCAATGGTGCACTCACCATTGGTACCCTCGATGGCGCCAACGTCGAGATGTGCGAACAGGTGGGTGCCGACAACATGTTCATTTTCGGCCTGACCGCGCAGCAGGTGGAGGCGCGCAAGCGTGACGGTGATTTTGGTGCCGTGGCCGCGATAGCCGCCTCCCACCGCTTGAACGATGTGCTGCAGGCGATCCGCAGTGGCGTGTTCTCCCCCGATGATCCGTCGCGCTATGCCGGGCTGATCGACGGGTTGGTGGCTTACGACCGCTTCCTGGTCTGTGCCGACTTCGATGCTTACTGGGATGCCCAGCGGCGGGTGGAGGAGTTGTGGCATACGCCGCAGGCGTGGTGGCGGATGGCGGTGCTCAACACCGCGCGAATGGGGTGGTTCTCTTCGGACCGGACCATTCGCGAGTATGCGACCGAGATCTGGAAGGTGCTGGATTGAGGCTTGGGGCCGCACAGCGGCCCCACCTGACCATCGGCCTGGTGAGCGCTGAACTACCGACCTGTTGTGCCGTCTGACTGCCCAGGCGTGTCTCTTTACTCGCTAGCATTGAACTCTCCCTGTAAACTGCGGGGGTTTTTCTCCCCCATCCTTTCGGAGCCATACATGTCCCGCGTTACCTTGAGTCGCTATCTGATTGAGCAGACCCGCAGCAACAATACCCCTGCCGATCTGCGCTTCCTGATCGAAGTGGTGGCGCGTGCGTGCAAGGAAATCAGCCATCACGTGTCCAAGGGCGCCCTTGGCGGCGTGCTGGGCAGCATGGGCACTGAAAACGTGCAGGGCGAAGTGCAGAAGAAGCTCGACGTGATTTCCAACGATATCCTGCTCGAGGCCAACGAGTGGGGCGGCCACCTGGCCGGCATGGCGTCCGAGGAAATGGACAACGCCTACCAGATCCCGGGCCGATACCCCAAAGGTGCCTACCTGCTGGTCTTCGACCCGCTGGACGGCTCGTCGAACATCGACGTCAACGTTTCGGTCGGCACCATCTTCTCGGTACTGCGTTGCCCTAACGAATACCTGAGCCAGAACGAAACCCTGAACGAAAACGCCTTCCTGCAGCCAGGTACCGAGCAGGTCGCCGCCGGTTATGCCATCTATGGCCCGCAGACCATGCTGATCCTGACCCTGGGCAACGGCGTCAAGGGCTTCACCCTGGACCGTGAGCTGGGCAGCTTCGTGCTGACCCACGAAAACATCCAGGTCCCGGCAACCACCGCCGAGTTCGCCATCAACATGTCCAACCAGCGCCACTGGGAAGCCCCGGTCCAGCGCTACGTGGGCGAGCTGCTGGCCGGTGAGACCGGGCCGCTGAAAAAGAACTACAACATGCGCTGGATCGCCTCGATGGTGGCCGACGTGCACCGTATCCTGACCCGTGGCGGTCTGTTCATGTACCCGCGCGACGCCCGCGAGCCGAGCAAGCCGGGCAAGCTGCGCCTGATGTACGAAGCCAACCCGATGTCGTTCATCATCGAGCAGGCCGGCGGCGCTTCTACCAACGGTTACGAACGCATCCTCGACATCAAGCCAGAGAGCCTGCACCAGCGTGTATCGGTGATTCTCGGCTCGAAGGAAGAGGTCGAGCGCGTCACCGCCTATCACAAGGAGTAAATCATGCTCGCACCTTGGCAGCCGTTGCTGGAGTGGTGGTTCGGTTGGGGCACCAGTCCCCAGGCCGTGGCTGACGAGAAGAGCACGCTGTGGTTCGGCAAGCATCACGATGCCGAAGCCCAGGCGCTGTTTGGCGAGCTCGTCGAGCATGCCCTGGCGGGTGGGCTCGAGGAGTGGCAGCAAAGCCCTCAGGGCTGGCTCGGCCTGTTGATACTGCTGGACCAGCTGCCGCGCATGATCTACCGCGACACGCCGCGCGCTTTCGAGGGCGACCGGCGTGCCCAGGTGGTGGCCATGCAGGGGCTGCAGAAGGGCTGGGATTACCAGCTGCTGCCGATCCAGCGGGTATTCGTGCTGCTGGTGCTGGAGCATGCCGAGGTGCTGGACTGGCAGAACCTGTGCGTTGAGCGGTACCAGGTGCTGCTGGATGAGCAGCCCGAGGCCAACCGTCGGTTGTTCGAAGGGTTCCTCGACTATGCCGAGCAGCACCAGCGGGTGATTGCCCGGTTCGGGCGCTTCCCGCATCGCAATCTGTTGCTGGAGCGGCCGAGCACCAGTGAAGAGATGGACTTTTTGCTGGAGCCTGGCTCCAGGTTTTGAGTGATGAATGGGGCCGCAAAGCGGCCCCGTTCGTTTCAGATCCTGAAACTCCCTACCAGGTGCTTCAACCGTTCGACCTGGTGTTCAAGGTCGGTGCAGGCACGCAAGGTGCTCTGCAGGTTCTGCACCCCTTCCTGGTTCAGCGTATTGATCTCGGTGATGTCGACATTGATCGACTCGACCACCGCCGTCTGCTCCTCGGTAGCGGTAGCCACTGACTGGTTCATGCCATCGATTTCGCCAATACGCTGGGTCACGCTGCCCAGGCGCTCACCGGCCTGGTTGGCAATCCCGACGCTCTGGTCGCTGTGCTCACGGCTCTGGTTCATGGTGCTGACGGCCATCTGGGCACCGGCCTGCAATTCCTCGATCAGGCGCTGGACCTGCTGCGCCGACTCCTGAGTGCGGTGCGCCAGGTTGCGGACTTCGTCGGCGACCACGGCAAAACCGCGCCCGGCTTCACCGGCACGGGCCGCCTCGATCGCGGCATTCAGGGCCAGCAGGTTGGTCTGCTGGGAAATGCCGCTGATCACATCGAGAATCTGGCCGATGTTGGCGGTGTGGGCATTGAGCGTCTCGATGTTGCCGCATGAATCGCTGATGCGCGCCGACAGCTGGTTCATCACATCGATGGTGCGCCCGACCACCTGCTGGCCGTCTTCGGCCAGGCCGCGTGCCTCACTGGAGTGTTGCGAAGCCAGCGCTGCGTTCTGGGCGATCTCCTGGGCTGCGGCACCCAGCTGGTTGATGGCCGCGGCCACGCTGTTGGTGCGGCTGGCCTGCTGGTCGGCATTGTGGATCGAGGCATTCGAGGCGCTCACCACCTGCGTGGCCACCGCATTGACTTGGCCAGTGGCCGAGGCCACTTCGCGGATCGATTCGTGAATACGCTCGACGAAACGGTTGAACGACTGGCCAAGGCTGCCGAACTCGTCCTGCGCGTGGATGGCCACGCGCCGGGTCAGGTCACCTTCGCCTTCGGCAATGTCATGCATGGCGCGACCCATCAGGTGCAAGGGCTCCATCAACACGCGGATCAGCAGACCGAGCAGGGCGATGATGACCAGTATCGCGATCAGCGTCGCGACGATGGCCGAGGTACGCAGCTCGCTGAGCATGGCGAATGCCGCGTCCTGGTCGACCACAAGGGCCACGTACCAGTCCGCTGAGGGCACGCCGTCGACGTGGGTGAAACTGATGAACTGCTTGCGCCCATCCAGCTCGACTTCCTTGAGGCCGCTGCTGATGTGCGGCGTGTTGCCTGGGTAGGCATCCGCCAAGGGCTTGAGCGCCTGCCGACCAACGGTGTAGAACGAAAAAGGCCTGTCAGGGAACCAGGGACCGTTTTTCCCGTCGAAGGTCCCTGCAGGCCTCTCGCCTGCATCCACCTTTCAGGAGTGTTCCTTCATGTCGTTGCGTTCCCTCGCCCTGTTGTCCCTGTGCGTCATCCTGACTGCGTGCAGCAAGATCAATCAGGAAAACTATTCCAAGCTCAAGGCCGGCATGAACAAGGCCGAGGTCGAGCAACTGCTCGGCACGCCCACCGAGTGCTCCGGCGCACTGGGCATGAGCAGCTGTACCTGGGGGGACGAAAAGAGCTTCATCAGCGTGCAGTATGCGGCTGACAAAGTACTGATGTATTCAGGGCAGGGCCTCAAATGACGCGTCTGCACCTGCTGCTGGGGTTGTGCCTGGTGATGCTGCTGGGTGGCTGCGCCACGTCGGCCAACGACCCGTTGGCACCCAAGACCGCCGGCGATATCGACCTCAAGCGCTACCAGGGCAAATGGTACGAGCTGGCGCGCTTGCCCATGCCTTACCAGAGCGAATGCGCCCAGTCCGAGGCGCATTACAACCTCAAGCCTGATGGTTCGTACGGGGTGCTGAGCCGCTGCCGCACCATGGGTGACGAATGGCTGCGCGCCGAGGGGCATGCCAACATCCAGCAGCCGGGGCATACCGACAGGTTGTGGGTGGAGTTCGACAACTGGTTCACCCGCCTGGTACCGGGCCTGACCAAGGGCGAATACTGGATCCTGTACGTGGACGACCGCTACCGCACGGCCATTGTCGGCAGCCCCGACCGCAAGTACCTGTGGATACTGTCGCGTACGCCGACCCTGCCGGCATGGGAGCGCGAGAGCCTGCTGGCCAAGGCACGTCAACAGGGCTACGACACCAGCCGCTTGATCTGGCGCATGGCGGACAAGCAGATCGTGCAGATGCATTGAGGCCTTAAGGGCCGCTTTGCGGCCCTTTTGTCGTCAGCCCAATAACTGTCGCAACACCTCGACATACGCCCGAGCGCTTTCCTCTTCTTGCCCGTGGCGCCCCTGGCGCACCACCCACTGCCCGTTGACCATCACATCGCGTACCTGGCGGTCGCTCCCGGCAAACAGCCAGCGGTTGAGAATTGCATCTTCGTCGGCCGTGGCGATATACGGGTCTTGCCCATCCAGCACCAGCCAGTCGGCACGTTTGCCCACGGCCAGCTCACCCACGGGCTGCCCCAATGCCTGAGCCCCACCCATCAGTGCCGCGTCATACAGGGTGCGGCCAACCATCGGCTGATCTTCGCGATAAAGCCGGTTGCGCCGCTGGTCACGAAGGCGCTGGCCATATTCGAGCCAACGCAGCTCTTCGACCACGCTCAGCGATACATGGCTGTCAGAGCCGATACCCATCCGGCCACCCTGGCTCAGGTAGTCCACTGCCGGGAAAATCCCGTCACCCAGGTTGGCTTCGGTGGTCAGGCACAAACCGGCCACCGCGCCACTGCCGGCCATTGCCGCCACTTCGTCAGCCTGCGCGTGGGTGGCATGCACCAAGCACCAGCGCGCATCCACCTGCACATGCTCATACAACCACTGCAACGGGCGCAGGCCGCTCCAGGCGAGGCAGTCGTCCACTTCCTTCTGTTGCTCGGCGATATGAATATGGATCGGACATTGCTGATTGCCCGCTGCCAATACCTGGGCAATCTGCGCCGGCGTGACCGCCCGCAGCGAGTGGAAGCACAAACCCACCTGCTGCGCGGGTTGCGCGGCGATTGTCGCAGCGAGTTGTGCGTGCAGTTGCAGGTACTGCTCGGTGGAATTGATGAAGCGCCGCTGCCCCTCGTTGGGTGGCTGGCCACCGAAGCCGGCATGGCTGTACAGCACCGGCAGCAGGGTCAGGCCGATACCGCTGCTGGCCGCCGCCGCGCTGATGCGGCGGGACAGCTCGGCTGGGTCGGCATAGGCCTTGCCCGCCTGGTCATGGTGCACGTAGTGGAACTCGGCCACCGAGGTGTAACCGGCCTTGAGCATCTCGATGTACAGCTGGCGGGCGATGACCTGCAGTTGTTCCGGGGTGATCTTGCCGACCAGGCGATACATCAGTTCGCGCCAGGTCCAGAAACTGTCGTTGGGGTTGCCCGCCACTTCTGCCAGGCCGGCCATTGCGCGTTGAAAGGCATGCGAGTGCAGGTTGGGCATGCCGGGCAGAAGTGGCCCGGCCAGCCGTTCGGCGCCGTCGGCCGAAGCGCCGGAGTCGATATGGGTCATTGTGCCATCGCTGGCGACCTCGATTCGGACATCGCTGGCCCAACCATCGGGCAGCAGGGCGCATTCGGCGAAGTAGGCGGACATCTGTGAAATCCTGTTATGGCTGACTTGTATATACATATACAGTTGTTTGCCTGCCGGGTAAACTGCGGCAAGCTACCGCCCATTCAATCGCACAAGGATCCAACGCCGTGCCGACACCTCCTGTCTCCGCGCTGGTTGCCCAGATGGGCGAGGGCCCGGCGCCGCTGTACGCGCGGGTCAAACAGATGATCATCCAGCAGATCGACAACGGCAGCTGGCCGCCCCATCACCGGGTCCCTTCGGAGAGCGAACTGGTCAGCCAGCTGGGATTCAGCCGCATGACCATCAACCGCGCCCTGCGTGAGCTCACTGCCGAAGGCCTGCTGGTGCGCATGCAGGGGGTAGGGACATTCGTTGCCGAACCCAAGAGCCGCTCGGCGTTGTTCGAAGTCAACAACATCGCCGACGAGATTGCCGCGCGTGGCCACCAGCATAGCTGCCAGGTGATCACCCTTGCTGAAGAAGCGGCCGGTTCCGAGCGCGCTCTGGCACTGGACATGCGCGAAGGCCAGCGGGTGTTCCATTCGATGATCGTGCATTACGAAAACGGCATCCCGGTACAAATCGAGGACCGCTACGTCAACGCGGCGATCGCGCCCGATTACCTCAAGCAGGATTTCACTCGGCAGACGCCTTACGCCTACTTGTCCCAGGTTGCACCGTTGACCGAGGGTGAGCACGTGGTCGAGGCGATCCTGGCCGAGCCGCACGAGTGTCAACTGCTGCAAATCGAACGGGGCGAGCCTTGCCTGCTGATTCGCCGCCGTACCTGGTCTGGTCGCCAGCCGGTGACGGCCGCACGGTTGATCCACCCTGGTTCCCGTCATCGCCTGGAAGGACGTTTCAGCAAATGAGCACGTTGCAGTTGTTGCGTGCGCAGGACTACCCGCGGATGCCGTGGAAGAACGGCGGGGGCTTCACCGAGGAAATCACCCGCGACAGTGGCGAGGGCCTGGAGGGGTTCGGCTGGCGCCTGTCGATTGCGGATATCGAAGCGTCTGGTGGTTTCTCGATGTTTGCGGGCTACCAGCGGATCATCACGGTCTTGCAGGGGGATGGCATGCGCCTGCTGGTCGACGGGCAGGCCAGCCGGCCGCTGTTACCGTTCGACGCCTTCGCTTTCGCTGGCGAGAGCCAGGTCAGTTGCAAGCTGCTGGGTGAGAGGATTCGTGATTTCAACCTGATCTACTCGCCGCAGCGCTATCGCGCGCGCTTGCAGTGGTTCGATGGTACCAGCCGGTTGTTCAGTTCGGCGTCGACTGTGCTGCTGTTTTCGGGCAGTAACCAGGTTGAGGTGCAGTTGGCCGGGCATGGTTTGGAGCGGCTGGGCTTGTATGACTGCCTGCGGCTCGAGGGGAACGACACGCTGCTGGAGTTGCAGGTTCAGGGGCGGTTCTGCCTGATCGAGCTGATTCCAACCTGAGCTGGCTGAGGCTGCTGTGCAGCCCTTTCGCGACACAAGGCCGCTCCGGAAACCGCGCCCGTCTGGGCAAACGCGATCTGTGTAGGAGCGGCCTTGTGTCGCGAAAGGGCCGCGCAGCGGCCCCGGTTTTCTCCAGGCTCTTCAAAAGCGGTCCCACTATTTTGGTTGTCCATGCTTGTACATACAAGTAAAGGTGTGTTTGTATATCCAACACGACACACCTGCCCGCGGACGACCGCAGAGGACCCTTCCCGTGACCGACAACAATAAATACCGTGACGTTGAAATCCGTGCCCCACGTGGCAACAAGCTGACCGCCAAAAGCTGGCTGACCGAAGCGCCACTGCGCATGCTGATGAACAACCTCGACCCGCAGGTCGCGGAAAACCCCAAGGAACTGGTGGTTTACGGTGGTATCGGTCGCGCCGCCCGCAACTGGGCCTGCTACGACAAGATCGTCGAAACCCTGACCCGCCTGGAAGATGACGAAACCCTGCTGGTGCAGTCGGGCAAACCGGTCGGGGTATTCAAAACCCACAGCAACGCTCCACGCGTTCTGATCGCCAACTCCAACCTGGTGCCGCACTGGGCCAACTGGGAACACTTCAACGAACTGGACGCCAAGGGCCTGGCCATGTACGGCCAGATGACCGCCGGCAGCTGGATCTACATCGGCAGCCAAGGCATCGTCCAAGGCACCTATGAAACCTTCGTCGAGGCCGGCCGCCAGCACTACGGTGGCAGCCTCAAAGGCAAGTGGGTACTGACTGCAGGCCTTGGCGGCATGGGCGGCGCCCAGCCCCTGGCCGCGACTTTGGCCGGCGCCTGCTCGCTGAACATCGAATGCCAGCAGAGCCGTATCGATTTCCGCCTCCAAACCCGCTACGTCGACGAGCAGGCCAAAGACCTCGATGACGCCCTGGCGCGCATCGCCAAGTACACCGCCGAAGGCAAGGCCATCTCCATTGCCCTGCATGGCAACGCCGCAGAAGTCCTGCCGGAGCTGGTCAAGCGTGGTGTGCGCCCGGACATGGTCACCGACCAGACCAGCGCCCACGACCCGCTCAACGGCTACCTGCCGGCCGGCTGGACCTGGGAGCAGTACCGTGACCGCGCGCAGACCGAGCCGGCTGCCGTGGTCAAGGCTGCCAAGCAGACCATGGCCGTGCACGTACAAGCCATGCTCGACTTCCAGAAGCAGGGCATTCCGACTTTCGACTACGGTAACAACATCCGCCAGATGGCCAAGGAAGAGGGCGTAGCCAACGCGTTCGATTTCCCAGGCTTCGTACCGGCATACATCCGCCCGCTGTTCTGCCGCGGCGTGGGGCCGTTCCGCTGGGCTGCGCTGTCCGGCGAAGCCGAGGATATCTACAAGACCGATGCCAAGGTCAAGGAACTGATCCCCGACGACGCCCACTTGCACCGCTGGCTGGACATGGCCCGTGAGCGCATCAGCTTCCAGGGCCTGCCAGCGCGCATCTGCTGGGTTGGCCTGGGCCTTCGCGCCAAGCTGGGCCTGGCCTTCAACGAAATGGTACGCAGCGGCGAGCTGTCGGCGCCGATCGTCATTGGCCGTGACCACCTGGACTCAGGCTCCGTATCGAGCCCCAACCGTGAAACCGAATCGATGCGTGACGGTTCTGACGCCGTCTCCGACTGGCCGTTGCTCAACGCCTTGCTCAACACTGCCAGCGGCGCTACCTGGGTTTCGCTGCATCACGGTGGTGGGGTAGGCATGGGCTTCTCGCAGCACTCGGGCATGGTCATCGTCTGCGATGGTACCGATGAAGCCGCCGCACGCATCGCCCGTGTGCTGACCAACGACCCGGGCACCGGTGTCATGCGCCACGCCGACGCCGGCTACGACATCGCCGTGGACTGCGCCAAGGAACAAGGCCTCGACCTGCCAATGATCACAGGCTGATCGCTGCACTTTGACCGATACTGAACAACAAGAAAGGGCCTGCGGGCCCTGACAGAATGGAGTAGCGAAGTGACCGAACTGACCCTCAAGCCTGGCACCCTGACCCTGGCCCAGCTGCGCGCAATCCACGCCGCACCCGTGCGCCTGCGCCTGGACGCCAGCGCCGATCAGCCGATCAACGACAGCGTCGCCTGCGTCGAACAGATCCTTGCCGAAGACCGCACCGCCTACGGTATCAACACCGGCTTCGGCCTGCTGGCTTCGACCCGTATTGCCAGCCATGACCTGGAAAACCTGCAGCGCTCGCTGGTGCTGTCCCACGCCGCCGGTATCGGCGCGCCGCTGGACGACGACCTGGTGCGGCTGATCATGGTGCTCAAGATCAACAGCCTCAGCCGTGGTTTCTCCGGCATCCGGCGCAAGGTGATCGATGCGCTGATCGCCTTGGTCAACGCTGAAGTCTATCCGCATATACCACTCAAAGGCTCTGTCGGCGCCTCCGGCGACCTGGCACCGCTGGCGCACATGTCGCTGGTGCTGCTCGGCGAAGGCAAGGCACGGTACAAGGGCCAGTGGCTGTCGGCCACTGAAGCCCTGGCCGTTGCTGGCCTGGAGCCACTGACCCTGGCCGCCAAAGAGGGCCTGGCGCTGCTCAATGGCACCCAGGCGTCCTCGGCTTACGCCTTGCGCGGCCTGTTCTACGCCGAAGACCTGTACGCCGCCGCCATCGCCTGCGGTGGTCTGACCGTTGAAGCGGCACTGGGCTCGCGTGCGCCATTCGATGCACGGGTGCATGCCGTGCGTGGTCAGCGGGGCCAGATCGATACCGCCGCCTGTTTCCGCGAACTGCTGGGTGATACCAGCGAGATTTCCCAATCGCACAAGAACTGCGACAAGGTTCAGGACCCGTACTCGCTGCGTTGCCAGCCGCAGGTCATGGGCGCCTGCCTCACCCAGTTGCGCCAGGCCGCCGAAGTGCTCGGCATCGAGGCCAACGCGGTGTCGGACAATCCGCTGGTGTTCGCTGCCGAGGGCGATGTGATCTCGGGTGGCAACTTCCACGCAGAGCCTGTAGCCATGGCCGCTGACAACCTGGCCCTGGCCATCGCCGAAATCGGCTCGCTGAGCGAGCGCCGCATTTCGTTGATGATGGATAAGCACATGTCGCAGTTGCCGCCATTCCTGGTGGAAAACGGTGGGGTCAACTCCGGCTTCATGATCGCTCAGGTCACGGCTGCGGCCCTGGCCAGCGAGAACAAGGCCCTGTCGCACCCCCACAGCGTCGACAGCCTGCCCACCTCGGCCAACCAGGAAGACCACGTGTCGATGGCCCCGGCTGCGGGCAAGCGCCTGTGGGAAATGGCCGAGAATACCCGCGGCGTGCTGGCCATCGAATGGCTGGGCGCCTGCCAGGGGCTGGACCTGCGCAAGGGGCTCAAGACCTCGGCCAAGCTGGAGCAGGCGCGCCAGGCGCTGCGCAGCGAAGTGCCGCACTACGACCGTGACCGTTTCTTTGCGCCGGATATCGAAAAGGCCGTCGAGCTGTTGGCCAAGGGCAGCCTGACCGGCCTGCTGCCGGCAGGCGTTCTGCCCAGCCTGTGATGCCCTTGGGGCCGCCATGCGGCCCATTCGATCTCACGACCACAAAAACAAGATCAGGACGTGACATGCAACAAGCTCAAGGTCTCAAGCGTGGGCTATCGGCCCGCCACATCCGTTTCATGGCGCTCGGTTCCGCAATCGGTACCGGGCTTTTCTACGGTTCGGCCTCTGCCATCCAGATGGCCGGGCCGGCCGTGCTGCTGGCCTACCTGATTGGCGGCGCCGCCGTGTTCATGGTCATGCGCGCCCTCGGCGAGATGGCCGTGCACAACCCGGTCGCCGGCTCCTTCGGCCATTACGCCACCACCTACCTCGGCCCCATGGCCGGCTTCATCCTCGGTTGGACCTACGCCTTCGAAATGGTCATCGTCGCCATCGCCGATGTCACCGCCTTTGGTATCTACATGGGCTTCTGGTTTCCTGAAGTGGCCCGCTGGATCTGGGTGCTGGGCATCGTCTTCCTGATCGGCGGCCTGAACCTGTGCAACGTCAAGGTGTTCGGCGAGATGGAGTTCTGGCTGTCGCTGCTCAAGGTCGGTGCCATCGTCGCGATGATCCTTGCCGGCCTTGGCATCATGGCTTTCGGCTTAAGCCAGGTTGGCACCGGGCATGCGGTCGGTTTGAGCAACCTGGTCGAGCACGGCGGCTTCATGCCCAATGGCGTCGGCGGCTTGATCGCGTCCTTCGCGGTGGTCATGTTCGCCTTCGGCGGCATCGAAATCATCGGCGTCACCGCCGGTGAGGCCAAGGACCCGCAACGGGTCATCCCCAGGGCCATCAATGCCGTGCCGTTGCGTATCCTGCTGTTCTACGTACTGACCCTGTTCGTGCTGATGTGCCTTTACCCGTGGCCGCAGATCGGCAGCGAAGGTAGCCCCTTCGTGCAGATATTCAGCAACCTGGGCATCGGATCGGCGGCGGCAGTGCTCAACGTCGTGGTGATTTCCGCTGCGGTTTCTGCCATCAACAGTGACATCTTCGGCGCGGGTCGCATGATGTACGGCCTGGCCCAGCAAGGCCATGCGCCACGCGGCTTCAGCCAGCTGTCCAGGCACGGAGTGCCGTGGATGACCGTGGTGGTGATGGGGGCTGCGCTGTTGATTGGCGTGGTGCTCAACTACCTGATCCCCGAGAACGTGTTTCTGCTGATCGCGTCCATCGCCACGTTCGCCACCGTGTGGGTGTGGTTGATGATCCTGGTTACCCAGGTTGCCATGCGCCGCAGCATGAGCCGCGAGGAAGCGGCCCGGCTCAAGTTCCCGGTACCGTTCTGGCCCTACGGCCCGGCCATGGCCATTGCGTTCATGGTGTTCATCTTTGGCGTGCTCGGTTACTTCCCCGATACACAGGCAGCGTTGCTTGTCGGTGTGATCTGGGTGGTGTTCCTGGTTGCGTCCTACCTGTTGTGGTGCAAGCCGCGAGCAGGGCAGGGCGAGGTGGCCCAGGCAGCGGCCGAGCTGCATCGCTAGTTCAGGAGATTGCATATGAGAACCCTCTGGCAGCACTGCCATGTGGCAACCATGGTGGACGGCCGTTACTCGATCATCGAGGACGCAGCGATCGTTACCAGCGGCGGCGTGATCGAATGGCTCGGCCCACGTAGCGAAATGCGGCCGGTCGAGGCGCAACGTACGGTTGACCTGGGCAATGCCTGGGTCACCCCCGGGATGATCGACTGCCACACCCACGCCGTGTTCGGTGGCAACCGCAGTGGCGAGTTCGAGCAGCGCTTGCAGGGTGTAGGTTATGCCGAAATCGCTGCGCAAGGCGGGGGCATCGCCAGTACCGTGCGGGCCACCCGCGCGGCCAGCGAGGATGAGCTGTTCGCCAGTGCCCGCGAGCGGGTACAGGCGCTGATGCGCGATGGTGTAACCACAATCGAAATCAAGTCCGGCTACGGCCTGGACCTGGCCAACGAGCGCAAGATGCTGCGTGTGGCCAGGCGCCTGGCCGACGAATTGCCGGTTGCTGTGCGCGCTACCTGCCTGGCCGCCCACGCCTTGCCGCCGGAATATGCCGGTCGCGCCGACGACTACATTGCGCACATCTGCGACCAGATGCTGCCCGCGCTGGCCGCCGAGGGGCTGGTGGATGCCGTGGACGCCTTCTGCGAGCACCTGGCGTTTTCCCCGGCGCAGGTCGAGCAGGTTTTCATCACGGCGCGCGAACTGGGCTTGCCGGTCAAGCTGCACGCCGAGCAGCTCTCGTCGCTGCACGGCTCCAGCCTGGCAGCGCGCTACCAGGCGCTGTCGGCCGACCACCTGGAATTCATGACCGAGGAAGATGCCATGGCCATGGGCGAGGCCGGCACTGTCGCCGTGCTGCTGCCCGGCGCGTTCTACTTCCTGCGCGAAACCCAACTGCCTCCAATGGACGCCTTGCGCCGCCACGGCGTGAGGATTGCCCTTGCCAGCGACCTCAATCCTGGCACATCGCCAGGTCTGTCGCTGCGGCTGATGCTGAACATGGGGTGCACGCTGTTTCGCATGACGCCGGAAGAAGCCCTGGCTGGCGTTACCATCCATGCCGCCACGGCGCTGGGCATGGGCGACACCCATGGTTCGCTGGAGGTCGGCAAGGTGGCGGACTTTGTCGCCTGGCAGATCGAGCGCCCCGCCGACCTGGCCTATTGGCTGGGCGGCGACCTGCCCAAGCGCGTGGTGCGCAAAGGCCATGAAATATCCCACTGAGCGAGGCGAGATGGACAAGGTACTGAGCTTCCACCAGGGCCGTTTGCCCCTGCTGATCAGCATGCCCCATGCGGGGCTCAAGCTGACCCCGGCCGTGCGCGACGGCCTGGTCGACGAGGCGCGCAGCCTGCCGGACACCGACTGGCATATCCCGCGCCTCTACGATTTCGCCCATGAGCTGGGGGCCAGTGTGGTGGCGGCGGAGTATTCGCGCTTCGTCATCGACCTTAACCGGCCGGATGACGACACGCCTTTGTACGCAGGTGCAACCACGGGCCTGTATCCGGCCACACTGTTCGACGGTGCGCCGCTGTTCAAGCAGGGGCAGGCACCCTCTGCCGACGAACGGGCCACTTACCTGGAGCAGATCTGGCGGCCATACCACGCCACCATCGAGCGCGAACTGGCCCGCCTGCGTGAGCAGTTCGGCTACGCCCTTTTGTGGGACGCACACTCGATCCGTTCGCTGATCCCGCACCTGTTCGACGGCAAGCTGCCGGACTTCAACCTGGGTACCTTCAACGGTGCCAGTTGTGATCCTGAGCTGGCGCAGTGGCTGTCGGGCGTGTGTGCCGAGGCGCCGGGCTACAGGCATGTACTCAACGGGCGTTTCAAGGGCGGTCACATCACTCGCCACTATGGTAATCCGGGCAACCATGTCCATGCGGTACAACTGGAGCTGGCGCAGAGCACCTACATGGAGGAAACCGAGCCGTTCGCCTATCGTGCGGACCTGGCGCAACCGACTCAGGCAGTGTTGCGACGTTTGCTGGAAAGCGTGTTGGCCTGGGGCTTACGGCGCTACGGGAGTTGAGCGAAACGGGGCGGCCCGCGCACCGCGGCCGCCCTGCACGCTATTGCTTACTCGGTCGATGAGCGGGGTTTGCGATCAGGATCTGCAAAAGACGTAAGCTCGCGAATCAGGCGCAGCTCGCGCGCCTGTTTGTTGCGTTCCAGTGCCTGGAATTCGTCGCCCAGCGTAGCGATTGGCCTGTCAGGGTACTGATCCGGCAGTTCAAGTATCTGGGCCTGGTAGATATGCTCGATGTCTGCAAAACGTTCAGCATGGGCTTGGCGCAAGTGCTGGACCCACCTCTGGTTACCGGCGGCAAAATTCAGGAAATCCTCTCCCAACTCGCTGCGCTGCACTGCCAACTCCGCATACGCCAACTCGTCGATATTGGCATTGATGGCATAGCGCAGGGTGTCTTCGGGCTGGCCCAGCTCAAGCGGGGTATTGAGCTCACGGCGGTAGGTAAGGCGAACTTCCGCTTCGTCCCGGTTGGCAGCCTCGCTCTTGGCAATCTCATCCAGTGCTTGCAGGCGATACAGGCGCCGCAGTTCCCGATAAAGGTTGCCCTCGCTATCGGCCGTATCGATCTGCAGGCGCTGGTTGGCGATGTACAGTTCGATGTTCTGGAACACCAGCAGAGCGCCGTCGTGGCAGGTCTGGTCACCATTGTCCTGAACAAGTGCTTCGTTGGCCTGATGGTTGAACAGCGCAAGGTCGTCCAGGTTGACCACTGCACTGACCAGGACCTTGCGTACGCGCCCGCAGAATGAAACGCGGGTCTTGCCATTCTGGTATGGGGCCGAGTTGCGCAGACGGCCTACCAGCGCCAGAAGATTTTCGGCACCCCCCGATCGCTGCAAACTCTCCCAACTGTCCCTCAGGGCTTGGTTCTCGATGTCCGAGGCAAGCAGCCAGTTTTCCACGTTGGGGACATCGGCAGCTGGGTCCAGGAGGGGCAGGTGGTTATGACCGACTATCCCGCCGTCTCCCGATGACTCGCTCATGCTGTCTGACAGATCGATGCCAAAGGTGAAACTGTGCTGGCTGTTTGAAGATGCACGGGCACGCATGACCGCTTCGTCCGTCAGCGGATTGCTGAACAACAGAATCGAGCTGATGGGGAAATCGTTGTCCAGGTTGGCCAGTATGTGGGCCGGCAGTTCGGTAAGCCGGTTTTCGCTCAGGTCCAGCATCTCCAGTGGGAACAAGCTGTCTACCCAGGCCGGCCACTGCTCAAGGCCCATGCTGTTGAGGTCGAGTCGGCGAAGTGTTTGCAAGGCCTGAGGAGTGTGTGCGATCGCCCCCATTCGGTTGCCCGTGAGGTCCAGCGAGTTGAGGGTGGGTAAGCCGCCCAACGTGTTGATCACGTTCTGGTCGATCAGCAGGCCTGACTGGCGCAAGGCGATGTCCGTCAACCCCGGCAAGCGCAGAAGCGCAGAAGGCAGTGACTGCTCGGCTTGTCGGTAGTTGTCGATCGTCAGGCGCGTCACCCGTGGGAACCGGCTCAGCAATCCATCGAGCTGTGCCGTCGTACCACTGACGCGCTCAAGCGCAAGGTTATGCACCTGTGCGATGAAGAAGGCCGGCAAGCGTCTTGGAAAATGCGCCAGGGCAACATCATTCAGGCGTAAAGCCGCGCGTGTCAGCCCTGTTTCCTGGTAATGCCAGAACTCGTTCAGTGCCGCAGCGATACGGGTTCTGGCAGTCATTGCCGTTTGGCTGACTGGCGCGCTTGAGCTTGAGGCATTCACATAGTTATCGATGGCGTCGCGCAGTTGCTGGCGCTGCTGCAACTGGGCAGCCAGAAGCGTTCTGAACGCATCAGACTGGTCCATCTCAAAACGTGAGGCGCGGCCATCTTCGCTCAACATAACGCGGCGTATATCATCCTCGAAGAGCGGATTGCCCTGCATGGAAACCAGCGCGTGCTCGGCAATGTTGATTCGGTTATCCCGCAAAAGGTGCGGGAGGAGTCTGATCTGGTTGTTGCGCAGGCCAATGTGCCGAACCTGAGTCAGGGTGTTGTAGCCAACGCCCTCTGGCCAATGATCCAGTGCCATGTCGTCCAGGCCCAGGTAATCGAGTGTCAGTTCATTGAAGAGTGGGGGATGCTGCCCCGAAAATCGGTTACCGCTCAGGTCCAGTCGTCGCAGCCGTGTGAGCCCTGCCAGGCTGTCGATGTCTGTTGAGGACAGCGTGAGATTCTGGTTGGTCAGGCTCAGTGTTTCGAGGGCCGGTAGGCGCTGGGCAATCATGGGCAGGCTGAACTGGAATGCTGAAGGAGTTCCTTCAGGCCGGTAGGCGCGGCTGATCTCCAGCGATCTCAGGTTGGCAAACTGTCGGACCAGGCTGTCCAGTTGCGGACCGTGCTGGTTCCAGCCTTCATAATGTTCGGGTGATGTTTCAATCAATTGCAGGTCCGTGACGCTGGCGCTGAAGAAGTCCGGCAGTTCAAGAGGAAACTGCGCCAGGGATAGGCGCTCGAGACGAAGCGGGGCGATGGCTTCGCTGGTCGCCAGGAACGCACGCTCATACCAGTGCTGGGAGATGGCGTTCATCAACCGCTCCAGGCCATCGGTGCTCTGATGAGATCCTTGTGCGGCTTGTCGACGCCAGTCGTCCAGCCGGCTTTGCAGTCGGTCGCGTTGCTCCATCAGCCCGCTGAGCATCTCATCGATCTGAGCGCGGGTCAGGTTTCTGTTTTCCAGCGCGGCCATGATCTGCTCTGCGGGCCGTGGTACGGGAGTGTGTTGGCCGATCCGGCGTATGGAATTGAGCAGCGTCTGCCTTGAAGTGCTGCCAGCGCGGGGGCGGGTGCCGCCCAGCGGGTAGCCCAGCCGCCCATCTGCCAGGCGCATGGGCGAGCGAAAGCCCGGTGGCACGCCCTGCATGCCCAGCACCCGGCGCAATATCGCCCGTGGCAAGAGAGGCGCGTGTTGAATCCTGCTTCTGAGTGCGTGCATGTCCTCGACCGCCAGCGCCTGCCTTTGCTCGGCAGTGAGTACCTCGAACAGCGCCCCATGCAATGAACCGTGGACGCAAAGCTGATCGTCGGGGCGGGTACTGTCCATGACTACGTAACCTGCCCGGGCGCTGATGATCGACTTGCTTGCTGGCACCTCACTGGCGCCGATCTTGTCGATCTGGGCCGGCGAGTTCTGGCGCTGTTCGAGGGTGATGCCGACCTCGCTTGGCCAGCCAGGCAGTTGCTCGAGGGTGTGCAAGACCAGCACGTCGGTATCCCAGTTGCGTACACCTTCCAGATAAAGCCCTTCATAGGCGCGATTCAACCGTACCTGTTGCCCAAGGCAGCGGACTTCTTCGGCGAGCCGTCTGGGGACTTTGCCAGTGGTCAGCTCACCCTGTTCGAAGGTATTGGCATGGCGCAACAACTCCTCGGTGAGGGGTGCCGGAAGCCGCGGATAGCGAGCCTGGATGACATCGGCGCCGGGCACCTGAGGCGCGGGCAGCTGACGATAGCGCCTTTCGAAGGCTGCATGGAGTTGGTTGGGCTCGGCCAGCTCAGGCAGGTGCTTGAGTGTCTGGTAGAGTTTGAAGCGAGACAGGGTGTCTTCCAGTTGTGCGGGTAGCCGCTGGCTGTTGCAGAGCGCATGGCGCAGAACATCTTCCTGGGTACCACTCACCCGCAGTATGCGCAGGGCGGTTTCATCGTCGAAATGCGCGCCAAGGTGGCCGGCACGTCTGAATAATTGCAGTTCTGGCCATTGTTCGGGCCTTTCTGCCGGTAGCAACCAGGCGCCAGCACCGTTGTGGCGTAGCGGCGGTTCATGGCTCAGGGCCTTGGCGGGGTGCACCAGGCGGTACTCACCATTTTCAGATATCCGTTTGACCGAATAGGTGCTGTCTTCGACTGCCAGCCAGGTCTTTCCAGCATGGCGATACAGGCCGGATTCATCCGGCAGCAGGCCAGCCGGTAGCACGACGTCATGGGCGTACGGGCGGGCGTCTGGTCGCCACAGGCGGCTACTGCCATCGGGCATGAGCACGGGCTCGAGCTCTTCGATGAACGAGGGTGTTTCCACGGAAATCTTCTCGACGGCCGGCCTGCCGTCGGCCGCCCCTGTTGCTACGGCCACAGTGGTTAAGGCAACGTTCTCGACAATATCCATCAGGTAATCGAGCGCTTGCTCACCGTCGCCGTCAGCCCAGCTTTCGAGGCCCTCGAAAACCTCGTAGCTCAGCTGAATGAGCGACAGACCGAGCATCAACTGCCCCAAGCCCGGTACGACGAAGGCGCCAATGTTCAAGGCGCCAGAGGTCAGCTGGGTAAAATAGGCCCTGCGTTTTTCGGCGCTTTTCTGGTCTTCCTGGGCCGTGGAAACGGCATGGAACGAAGCATCGTCCATGCGTCGTTGGCGTTTCTGGCTGACCAGTTCGTTGGGTAGTGGCCGGTTGAAGGGCTGTAGCGTTACCGGTACCCAAGCCTGCGGGTCACGAATACGCCTGGCTTGTTCGCCCTGGTGCGCCGGCGCTGGCAGCAGCAGGGTCCAATCCAATGGTTGTAGACAGTCGCGCAGCTTTTCCATGAAGCGGCCACTGTCACGCGCCGGCACGCCTTGTCGCAGATGGCTGAGTTGCATTGCCCACAGCTGCTCGCGCAAGTGCGCCTGGACTTCATGAACGGTAGCGTGCACTTTCAGCGGGACCCCTGCGCCGGGCAGGTACGTTACCAGCACGTTCTTGTACGCAAGACGGGTTGCGTCGTAACTCAGAAGCAACTCTGGAGAGGGTACGAGGCCTATCATCAGCGCACCGGTCAGGGAGATGTCAAAGAGCTTGAGAAAGGCGCACCGCATGGGGCTTTGCAGGTAGTGCGCCTCGCCACCTCTGGCGAGCGTCAGCAGAGCCTCATACAAGGGCAGGTCGATCATGTTGCCCAGGTAAGCCCTGTGCAGCTCAAGGCAAAAGGCGCACTGCTCGGCGTTGCCGAGCGTCTCGATAACGCTTGCGCTCCCAACGTCGGTGCCAGGGTGATAAATGGCGTTGAGCAAAGCTTGATAGGTGCCGCCGATGTCCAAGTCGCGCACTAGCGAGGCGAAGGCCTGCGGGGCTATCTGAACCAGGTTTCCGGTGGGCAGGTGCGCCAGGAACTGGTTGTTGTCGAGTATCACGGACTCCAACGTTTGGCCATCGAGGCCGCCAGGCTGGGCTTCGGCAGCTTCAAAATTCTGCAAGGCGCAGTGCAGCAGGCTTTGGGTAGCCAGTTTGAATGCCCGCTGGGCAGTGGTGAGCGGGTCCCCAGTCATGTTGGCTTGGTAGGCTTCGGCTTTGCCGGCGTTGAACAGGTAGGTCCGGGTGACATCCAGCTCAAGATTGAAACGCTCCTTGATCGCCGAGCCCAGCCGCTCCCTGGCGAACGCCGCCAGGTCGGGAAGCAGGGCGAACAGTGCGCCAGCTTCGCTTTCGGCCTTGCGGTACGTTTCATATTCCTTGACCAGCCGGTGGGCGTCAGCCGGTTGCCTCTGGCAGGCTTCGGCGAACCAGGGTACCGGGGTGCTCACGGCGGCGCGCATGTGCTGATGGGTTTCAGGCGTGGCAGTGAGCATCCAGGCCGGGATCTTGCCCTCTATCAGGGCCTGGGGGTGAAAAGTGTCATCGCTTCGGGATGACCTTGCATCGGGAAGGTGCGTCATTTACTGGCCTCGCGTCATAAAGCAGCGAGGCTATCGAGCGCGGTGGCGGGCATGTGCATAACATGATCTACCCACAGACACATGCTCAAAGCGCAATTCAGGTTTATGATGCCCAACGGCAGACTTAATCCTCACACGGAGTGCGCAATGCAGACCCTCTACCCTCAGATCAAACCCTACGCCCGGCACGATCTGGCCGTGGAAGCGCCGCATGTGCTGTATGTCGATGAAAGCGGCTCGCCTGAAGGTCTGCCGGTGGTGTTCATTCACGGTGGCCCGGGCGCGGGTTGCGATGCCCAGAGCCGTTGCTATTTCGACCCCAACCTGTACCGCATCATCACGTTCGATCAGCGCGGTTGCGGCCGTTCCACCCCGCACGCAAGCCTGGAGAACAACACCACCTGGCACCTGGTCGAGGATCTGGAGCGCATTCGCGAGCACCTGGGCATCGACAAGTGGGTGCTGTTCGGCGGCTCCTGGGGCTCGACCCTGGCCCTGGCCTATGCCCAGACCCACCCCGAGCGGGTTCACGGCCTGATCCTGCGCGGCATCTTCCTGTGCCGCCCGCAAGAGATCGAGTGGTTCTATCAGGAGGGCGCCAGCCGCCTGTTCCCCGATTACTGGCAGGACTACATCGGGCCGATTCCGCCGGATGAGCGTAATGACCTGGTCAAGGCATTCCACAAGCGCCTGACCGGCAACGATCAGATCGCCCAGATGCATGCCGCCAAGGCCTGGTCCACCTGGGAGGGCCGCACTGCCACCCTGCGCCCCAATCCGCTGGTGATCGACCGCTTCTCCGAGCCGCAACGGGCCTTGTCCATCGCCCGCATCGAATGCCACTACTTCATGAACAACGCGTTCCTTGCACCCGACCAGTTGATCCGCGACATGCCCAAGATCGCCCACCTGCCGGCCGTGATCGTGCATGGCCGTTATGATGTGATCTGCCCGCTGGATAACGCCTGGGCGTTGCACCAGGCATGGCCCAACAGTGAGCTGAAGGTGATCCGCGACGCGGGCCATGCGGCGTCCGAGCCTGGGATCACCGATGCGCTGGTACGGGCAGCCGATCAGATGGCCCGTCGCCTGCTCGATTTGCCGCTGGAAGAAGCATGAAGGGGCTGCTGCAGCGTGTACGCGGCGCGCGGGTAGAGGTGGCGGGTGAAATTGTCGGCGCCATCGACCAAGGCTTGTTGGTGCTGGTGGCGGTAGAGCCTGAAGATACCCGTGAACAGGCCGATAAGCTGTTGCACAAGTTGCTCAACTACCGCGTTTTCAGCGATGAGCAGGGCAAGATGAACCTGTCCCTCAAGGATGTGGGCGGCGGTTTGCTGCTGGTGTCCCAGTTCACCTTGGCTGCGGACACCCGCAGCGGCATGCGTCCGAGCTTTTCGACGGCTGCACCGCCAGCGCTCGGTGCCGAACTGTTCGACTATCTTTTGCAGCAAGCCCAGGGCCAGCATGCAGATGTGGCAAGCGGCCGGTTCGGTGCTGACATGCAGGTGCACCTGGTCAATGATGGCCCTGTGACTTTTCTGTTACAAATATGAAGGAAAAAACGGCCTTGGTTGCGCGAAACAAGGTGTTTTGTACGATAAATAGTTGATCCAGCCTGATGCGTTGTAACGCATCCTGCTGGATAATCGCGCGCTGTTAGGGCCTGCGTTCGCAGGTTCGTTTTACTCTGACTCGAGCATTGTCTGGAACCGTTTGGGGAATCATTACGCCCTCACGGGGTCCGAACAGTGCTCGCCAACCCGGCATTTGTCGCTGGCCGTTGGTTTCATGATCTGTTTTCGGCGAGGGTTGCTCGTGATTGTTAGTCCCCATAAAGCATCTAGAATCCCCGGCAATCGGCTGCGCAAGGCCCTGATGGCCAGTGCCGCACTGGTCGGCCTGATGAGCGCGGGCCAGCTGTGGGCATTCAATCTTGACGATGTTGCAGCCAAGGCAAAGGATCTCGCCGGCCAGAAGTACGAAGCACCGAAAAGCAATCTGCCGGCAGTCTTCCGCGACATGAAGTTCGCCGACTACCAGAAGATTCGCTTCCTGCAGGAAAAGGCCGAGTGGGCCAAGGACAAGACGCCGTTCAAGCTGTCCTTCTACCACCAGGGCATGCACTTCGACACGCCGGTGAAAATCAACGAAGTCACCGCCACCACCGTCGAGGAAATCAAGTACGACCCGAGCCGTTTCGAGTTCGGCGACGTGCCCCACGACCCGGATACCACCAAGAACCTGGGCTACGCCGGTTTCCGCGTGCTTTACCCGATCAACAAGGCCGACAAGCAGGATGAAATCATGACCCTGCTGGGGGCCAGTTATTTCCGTGTGGTCGGCAAAGGGCATGTGTACGGCCTGTCGGCCCGTGGCCTGGCCATCGACACCGCGCTGCCGTCGGGCGAAGAGTTCCCGCGGTTCACCGAATTCTGGGTCGAGAAACCCAAGCCGGCCGACAAGCACCTGGTGATCTACGCCTTGCTGGATTCGCCGCGCTCAACCGGTGCCTACAAGCTGATCCTGCGCCCGGGCAACGATACCGTGGTCGATGTGCAGTCCCGCGTGTTCCTGCGTGACCACGTCAGCCGTCTGGGCATCGCGCCGCTGACCAGCATGTACCTGTTCGGCCCTAACCAGCCCTCCAAGGTCATGAACTATCGCCCGGCCCTGCATGACTCCGAAGGCCTGTCGATCCACGCCGGTAACGGCGAGTGGCTGTGGCGCCCGCTGAACAACCCCAAACACCTGTCGGTGAGCAACTTCAGCGTCGAGAACCCGCGCGGTTTCGGCCTGATGCAGCGTCATCGCGATTTCAAGGATTACGAAGACCTCGACGACAACTACCAGAAGCGTCCGAGCGCCTGGATCGAGCCTAAGGGCGACTGGGGCAAAGGCACCGTCGATCTGGTCGAGATCCCGACTGCCGACGAAACCAACGACAATATCGTTGCCTTCTGGAGCCCGGAAACCCTGCCGGAGCCGGGCAAGCCGTTCGAGTACGACTACCGCATGCACTGGACCATCGACGAGTCGCGTTTCCAGGCCCAGGAGCTGGGTTCGGTTACCCAGACCATGCGTTCCACCGGTGACGTCAAGCAGTCCAACCTGATCCGTCAACCAGACGGTAGCGTAGCGTTCCTGGTCGACTTCGCCGGCCCGGCCTTGGCAGCCCTGCCGGAAGACGCCGCGGTACGCAGCCAGATCAGCGTCGGCGACAACGCAGAAGTGGTCGAGAACAATCTGCGCTATAACCCAGAGACCAAGGGCTGGCGCCTGACTTTGCGGTTGAAGATCAAGGAAGCCAAGAAGGCTACCGAGATGCGGGCCGCACTGGTCAGCGATGTTCCGGTCGAAGCAGCCAAGCCTGCCGAAGAAACCAAACACGACAAGACCGCAGCCAAGCATGGCAAGGCTGAAAAAGCCGCCAAGGCCGAGCAACCTGCCAAGGCCGAACAACCTGCCGCCGATGCGGCATCCACCAACGGGACCCCGGCCACCACCGAAAAAGTGCTGACCGAGACCTGGAGCTATCAGTTGCCTGCCGATGAGTAACTCAAGCGCAAGGCCGGAATCGCTTGGCGAGTACCTGGCCCACCTCCCACTGAGCGATGAGCAGCGCGCGGAACTCGCCAGTTGCACCTCGTTCAGTGAGTTGCACCAACGCCTGGCGGGCAATGCGACCGCCACCACCACTGAGGCCGTGCAGGCCTCGGTGGGCCCGCGCCTGACTGTAGGCAGCGCGGCCGAACTGGAAGATGCCCAGATGCTTGGCGTCGACGGCAGCGGCCGGCTTTGCCTGAAGATTGCACCGCCGATCAAGCGTACCCGGGTCGTGCCCGAGCCATGGCGCACCAATGTGCTGATCCGCATGTGGCGGCGCATGACCGGCCGCCCCAACGCGCCGCAGCCGCCAAAGCGCGAGTTGCCGCTGGCGCGCTGGCGCACGGTCGGCTCGATTCGCCGCTATATCCTGCTGACCCTCATGATCGGCCAGACGCTCGTCGCCGGCTGGTACATGAAGGGCATCCTGCCTTACCAGGGCTGGTCGTTCGTCGACCTCGACGAAGTGGTCAACCAGCCGTTGTGGGACACCGTAGTGCAGGTCTGGCCGTACGCGTTGCAAACGTCCATCCTGATCCTCTTCGGCATCCTCTTCTGCTGGGTGTCGGCGGGCTTCTGGACGGCGCTGATGGGCTTCCTCGAGCTGCTCACCGGCCGCGACAAATACCGTATCTCCGGCAGCAGTGCCGGCAGCGAGCCGATCGCTCCTGAAGCACGTACCGCGCTGGTGATGCCTATTTGCAACGAAGACGTGCCGCGCGTGTTCGCAGGGCTGCGGGCGACCTTCGAGTCGGTCGCCGCCAGCGGCAACCTCGACCGTTTCGATTTCTTCGTGCTCAGCGATACCAACGACACTGACATTGCCGTGGCCGAGCAACAGGCTTGGCTGGACGTGTGCCGCGAGACCAAAGGCTTCGGCCGCATCTTCTACCGCCGCCGCCGCCGCCGCGTGAAGCGCAAGAGCGGCAACCTCGACGACTTCTGCCGTCGCTGGGGTGGCGAATACAAGTACATGGTCGTGCTCGACGCCGACAGCGTCATGAGTGGTGAGTGCCTGAGCAGCCTGGTACGCCTGATGGAGGCCAATCCGGACGCTGGCATCATCCAGACCGCGCCCAAAGCCTCGGGTATGGACACGCTGTATGCGCGCATGCAGCAGTTCGCCACCCGCGTCTACGGCCCGCTGTTCACCGCCGGCCTGCACTTCTGGCAACTGGGCGAGTCGCACTACTGGGGCCACAACGCGATCATTCGCATGAAGCCTTTCATCGAGCACTGCGCCCTGGCGCCGTTGCCTGGCAAGGGCGCTTTCGCCGGCGCGATCCTTTCCCACGACTTCGTCGAAGCGGCGCTGATGCGCCGTGCCGGCTGGGGCGTGTGGATTGCCTATGACCTGCCGGGCAGCTATGAAGAGCTGCCGCCGAACCTGCTCGACGAGCTCAAGCGCGACCGCCGCTGGTGCCACGGCAACCTGATGAACTTCCGCCTGTTCCTGGTCAAGGGCATGCACCCGGTGCACCGTGCGGTGTTCCTCACGGGCGTGATGTCTTACCTGTCGGCGCCGCTGTGGTTCTTCTTCCTGGTGCTGTCGACCGCGCTGCTGGCAACCAACACGCTGATGGAGCCGCAATACTTCATCGAGCCGTACCAGCTCTACCCGCTGTGGCCGCAGTGGCACCCGGAGAAGGCCGTCGCGCTGTTCTCCACCACCATCGTGCTGCTGTTCTTGCCCAAGCTGCTCAGTATCATCCTGATCTGGGCCAAGGGCGCGGTCGAGTTCGGCGGGCGGTTCAAGGTCACCTTGTCGATGCTGATGGAGATGCTGTTCTCCATGCTGCTGGCGCCAGTGCGGATGATCTTCCACACCCGCTTCGTGCTGGCCGCATTCCTCGGCTGGGCTGCGACCTGGAACTCGCCGCAGCGTGACGACGACTCCACCCCGTGGAGCGAGGCGGTACGTCGCCACGGCCCGCAAACCCTGTTGGGTATTGCCTGGGCGGCGCTGGTGGCGTGGCTGAACCCGAGCTTCCTGTGGTGGCTGGCGCCGATCGTTGGTTCGCTGGTGCTGTCGATCCCCGTTTCGGTGATCTCCAGCCGCACACGCCTGGGCCTGGCGGCCAAGGACGAGAAGCTGTTCCTGATCCCTGAGGAGTACGCAACGCCCCAGGAGCTGCTCGCCACCGACCAGTACACCCACGAGAACCGCTGGCATGCCCTGCACGACGGCTTCGTCCGCGCTGTGGTCGACCCTCGGCAGAACGCCTTGGCCTGTGCCATGGCCACTGCCCGTCATGGCCAGGCAGCACCGATCGAGGCGATGCGCGCCGAGCGCCTTGCCAAGGCGATCGAGGTCGGGCCCAAAGGGCTGGACCTGGGTACTCGCCTTGCCTTGCTGAGCGACCCGGTCGCCTTGGCGCGTCTGCATGCACAGGTATGGGCCGAGCACAATGCCGCCTGGATCGACGTGTGGCGTGCATCGATCAACAACGACCCACATTCGCCGTTGTTGCCGTTGCACCCGGCGGACGAGGCGCAACCTAGCCTGGTTGGCGCCTGACCGACTCTGGGGCCGCTATGCGGCCCTTTCGCCGGCTTGCCGGCGACAGGGTTTTCCAATCTTTCTCATCCCCTCGGATTTTGGCCAACAAAGTCCCCCCCGGCTCTAGGTCCCAGGGCCGCCATGCGTTAGCATCCCTCTCCGATAAGCCATGCCGGCCGGTACGGCCGTGCCAACAATAAGATTCGCTACTTTTCTTGCTAGGGGACTTGGTGATGATGAAGAAATACCTTTCGCGGCTGCTGGTCGGCGTCACGGCGCTGGTCGCGGTGGCCTCGGCCCAGGCCGGTGCCATCGACGACGCGGTCAAGCGCGGTACCTTGCGGGTGGGCATGGACCCGACCTACATGCCGTTCCAGATGACCAACAAGCGCGGCGAAATCATCGGCTTCGAAGTCGATATTCTCAAAGCCATGGCCAAATCCATGGGCGTCAAGCTGGAGACCGTCTCCACCGCCTATGACGGCATCATCCCGGCCCTGCTGACCGACAAGTTCGACATGATCGGCAGCGGCATGACCCTGACCCAGGAACGCAACCTGCGCCTGAACTTCAGCGAACCGTTCATCGTGGTTGGCCAGACCCTGCTGATCCGCAAGGATCTGGCTGGCGAGATCAAGTCGTACAAAGACCTGAACAACGAGAAGTACCGCATCACCTCCAAGCTCGGTACCACCGGCGAGATGGTCGCCAAGAAGCTGATCGCCAAGGCCACGTACCATGGCTACGACAATGAGCAGGAAGCGGTGATGGACGTGGTCAACGGCAAGGCTGATGCCTTTGTCTACGATGCGCCGTACAACGTGGTGGCGGTCGACAAGGCCGGTGCCGGCAAGCTGCTGTTCCTCGACGAGCCCTTCACCTACGAGCCGCTGGCATTCGGCTTGAAGAAGGGCGATTACGACAGCATCAACTTCATCAACAACTTCCTGCACCAGATCAAGCATGACGGGACCTACGATCGTATCCACGACAAGTGGTTCAAGAACAAGGACTGGCTGAAGGAAATGGAATAAGAAGTAGCTTCAAGCCGCAAGCTGCAAGCTGCAAGAGGAGGTGGGCCAATACGCGGGCTGCTTTTCCTTGCAGCTTGTGGCTTGCGGCTTGCCGCTTTCTGGAGTAACCCCGTGATCAAACACAAGAAAGCCCAATGGCCCTGGCATGCGCTGACGGCGCTGGTCCTGGTGGGCCTGGCGATCAGCCTGTACCTGGCCACCTCGATGATTTCCTACGAGTGGCGCTGGAACCGCGTACCACAATACTTTGCCTACAAGGCCGAGGACGTGCAGCGTGCCAGCGATTACGGCACGGTGCAGGACATCGTCGTCTCCGGCGATAACGCCCGCGTTACGCTCAAGGATGAGAACGGCGGTGAGCAGGTGCTCGATGTGGCCAAGGACAGCCTGCAACTGAGCCGCGGTGACGATGTGGCCGAAGGTGATCAGGTCGGCGTCACCCGTCACTGGGCTGCTGGCCCACTGGCCTGGGGCCTGTGGACCACATTGTGGATCTCGGTAGTGTCCGGGGCGCTGGGCCTGGTGATCGGCCTGTTTGCCGGGTTGTGCCGGTTGTCGAACAACCCGACCCTGCGCGACCTGTCGACCGTCTATGTCGAACTGGTGCGCGGCACGCCGCTGCTGGTGCAGATATTCATCTTCTACTTCTTCATCGGTACCGTGCTCAACCTGTCCCGTGAGTTCGCCGGGGTGGCAGCGCTGGCGCTGTTCACCGGTGCTTACGTGGCCGAGATCGTGCGGGCCGGCGTGCAGTCGATCGCCAAGGGGCAGAATGAGGCGGCCCGCTCGCTCGGGCTTAACGCCAGCCAGTCGATGCGCCACGTGATCCTGCCGCAGGCGTTCAAACGCGTACTGCCTCCGCTGGCCGGGCAGTTCATCAGCCTGGTCAAGGACACCTCGCTGGTCTCGGTGATCGCCATCACCGAACTGACCAAGAGCGGCCGTGAGGCCATCACCACTTCGTTCTCGACATTCGAGATCTGGTTCTGCGTGGCAGGCCTGTACCTGCTGATCAACCTGCCGCTGTCGCATCTGGCCAGCCGGCTCGAGCGGAGGCTTGCGCAAAGTGATTGAAGTCCGTGACCTTTTGAAAGTGTTCGACACCCGAGGCCAGGTAGTGCGTGCGGTGGACAACGTCACCACCCAGGTGGCCAAGGGTGAAGTGGTCGTGGTGCTTGGCCCGTCGGGGTCCGGCAAGTCGACCTTCCTGCGCTGCCTCAACGGCCTGGAGCATTTCGACGAGGGCCATGTGGCCATCAACGGGCTGCGGTTGGAAGACCCGAAAACCGACATCAACGCCTACCGCCGCGAAGTCGGCATGGTGTTCCAGCATTTCAACCTGTTCCCGCACATGACGGTGCTGGAAAACCTGTGCCTGGCGCAGAAGGTCGTGCGCAAGCGTGGCAAGGCAGAGCGTGAGGCCAAGGCGCGGGCGTTGCTGGAAAAGGTGGGTATCTCGGAGAAGGCCAATGAGTACCCCTCGCGGCTTTCCGGTGGTCAGCAGCAACGGGTGGCGATTGCCCGTGCGCTGGCGATGGAACCCAAGGTGATGCTGTTCGACGAGCCGACCTCCGCGCTCGACCCGGAAATGGTCGGTGAAGTGCTGGACGTGATGAAGACACTGGCCCAGGAAGGCATGACCATGGTCTGCGTGACCCATGAAATGGGTTTTGCCCGCGAAGTGGCCGACCGCGTGCTGTTCTTCGATCACGGCAAGTTGCTGGAGGATTCGGCGCCTGCGGCGTTCTTTGCCTCGCCGAAGGATCCGCGGGCGCAAGCGTTCCTGCGCCAAGTGCTCTGAAAGCAGCTGCAAGCTAAAGCCGGGCGGTGATGGGCGGCCCATAGCGTTCGGCTTTAGCTTGTGGCTTGAAGCTTTCAGAGGCTGAAACGCCCGACCATACCTCGCAGCTGCTGGCCCAGCTGCTCCAGCTCGCCGCTTGAAGCTGCCGTTTGTTCACTGGCCGCACTGGTCTGGTCTGACGCATCGCGCACGCTGATCACACTGCGGTTTATCTGTTCGGCCACCACACTCTGTTGCTCGCTGGCCGTGGCAATCTGCTGGTTCATGCCCTGGATGCTCGACACCGTATCGGTGATCTGGCTCAAGGCATCCCCGGCCTTGCGGCTCAGCTCGACACTTTGTTCGGTCAGGCGCTTGCTGTTGTCGAGCAGGCTGGTCACCTCGTCGGTGCCGTTGTGCAAGCTTTCGATCAATTGCTCGATCTCCTCCGTGGACTGCTGTGTACGCTGCGCCAAGCCGCGCACTTCGTCAGCCACCACGGCAAAACCACGGCCGGCCTCACCTGCTCGGGCAGCCTCGATGGCAGCGTTGAGCGCCAACAGGTTGGTTTGCTCGGAGACCGACTTGATCACATCGAGAATGCTGCCAATGCGCTGGCTTTCGCCCGCCAGATGCTGCATAGCTGCCAGGCAGTCGTCCATTTGCCTGGCCAGTTGCTCGATACGGCCAATGGCTTCAGTCACCACCTGATCGCCCTGCTGGGCCTGCTGGTCGGCGTTGGTTGCCGCCAATGAAGCTTGTTCGGCGTTTTGCGCGACTTCCTGGACCGTGGCGCTCATCTGGTTCATGGCAGTGGCGACCTGATCGGTTTCCTCACGTTGCTGGCTGATGCGCAGCTTGGTGTCCTCGCTGCTGGCAGCCAGTTGTGTGGCGGCCTGAGACAAATGGCCAACACCTTGATCGATACCGCCGATCAGCTTGCGCAGGCTCAGGGTCATTTCCTGCATGCTGGCCTGCAGCTGGCCCATTTCGTCACGACGACCCACAGGCTCCACCTGGCTCAGGTCACCCCGGGCGATGCGCGCTGCCACCGCCAGGGTCTGGCGTAGCGGCTGGGTGATCTGCAAGGTGATCAGCCAGCCGGCTGCTACGCCCACCAGCAAGGCCAGTACCGCAACGCTGGTCAACAGCGAGCGGGCGGCCAGTGCTTCGCTGTCGCGCTGCTCGACCTTCCTTTCACCCAACTCCAGGCTCACAGCACGCAGTTCGTTGCCCATCTGCTCCATTTCGCTTTGCAACTGCTCGACAATCAGGGCGGCGCTTCGATACTGACCGAGGGTGGCTCGGTACTTGCCCAGCTCGACGCCAGGCTGCTCCATCACTGCCCGCGGCAGGCCCAAGGGGGCAAGAGCCTTGATCAGTTGTTCGAGGCTTTTGTCGGCGGCGTCCAGTGCAACCTCGCCGACCTTGGCGTAGTCCTCTAGCGGTGAGAAAGTGTAGGCCGGCACGAGGCTTTGCTGATTGGCCCCGTCTACGTGGCGGCTGAGGGTGTCCATCAGCCCCAGTAGGCCACCTTGTTGGGTATCGGCGGGCATTTTCAGCAATGCCTGGGTCTCGAGCTCATCAATGACGGCGTTGAGTTTTTGTTCCTGCGCCTGCATGGCCTCGCGCAGGGCACGTCGGCTTTCGACGGTACGCTGCAAGCTGGCAAAGTTGTCGTTCAGCCGCTGCAGCAGTTGCAGCTTCTGGGTGAGTATCTGGCGTGACTCGTCGACACTACTGCGTTGTTGCAGTGTCGTCAGCATGCCGTCGAGCTGTTGCAGGATGCTGCTTATCTGCGCCTTGCTGGCATCATCGGCCAGCACCCTATAGGTAATGCGCTCGGCACGCAGATCCTTGACCAGATCATTGATCCGGCCAATTTCGCTGAGCTGTTCCGAGCGGGTAATGGCGCCGTCCAGAGCGCGCCAGCCACTGACCGCGGTGGCCAAGGTTAGCAGCAGCACTACGGCGAAACCCAAGGCGAGCTTGGCGCCGACACTGATGTTGCCAATCCTGCGGTTGAGGTAGCTGAACATGGCAAGTCTCCATCCAGTTGAGTGGGTAAGCCACGCTGGCGCTTTGCCGGCATGGCACTCCTGCCCATCGGCGGATGGCTTGTAGGACTTGACCTGAAAATAAGGTAGGAAACTTCAGTAGCGCATGTAGGAATTAGTACCAGCCCTGTCGGCAGCTCGTTTGCGACAGGGCTGGCGTGGGCTTAAAGCCTGAAACGGCCAACCAGGTTCTGCAGGTGTGTGCCCAGCCGCGCAAGCTCGACACTGGAGCTGGCCGTCTCCTCACTCGCCGCCGAAGTCTGGTCGGAGATATCCCGCACATTGATCACGCTGCGGTTGATCTCCTCGGCGGTCGCACTCTGCTGTTCGGCGGCCGTGGCGATCTGCTGGTTCATCGCCTGGATCGACGACACGGTTCGGGTGATGGTCTCCAGCGAAGTGCCGGCGCGGCGGGTCAGCTCGACGCTGCTGTCGGTGAGCTGGCGGCTGGCGTCCATCACGCTGGCCACTCGCTGCGTTCCGCTTTGCAAACCGGCAATCAGCTCTTCGATCTCTTCGGTGGACTGCTGGGTACGCTGCGCCAGGCTGCGCACTTCGTCGGCGACCACGGCAAAGCCACGGCCGGCCTCACCGGCCCGCGCCGCTTCGATGGCCGCATTGAGGGCCAGCAGGTTGGTTTGCTGGGCCACCGACTTGATCACATCCAGCACGCTGCCGATCTTGTCGCTTTCGGCCTTGAGCTGGTTCATCGCCTCGCTGGAGTTGACCACTTCACCGGCCAGGCGCTCGATTTGCGCCACCGCTTCGCTGACAACCCGATCACCTTCACGCGCCTGCTGATCCGCCATGAGGGCCGCCTCCGAGGCTTGCTCAGCATTGCGTGCCACTTCATGCACGGTGGCCGCCATTTCGTTCATGGCAGTGGCCACCTGGTCGGTTTCGACCTTTTGGTTGTTGACCCCGGCGCTGGTCTGCTCGGTTACCGCCGAAAGCTCTTCGGCGGCGCTGGCTATCTGCGTGACACCGTCACCGATACCACCGATCAGTTCGCGCAGGCCTTGGGTCATGCGCTGCATGCTGGCCTGCAACTGCCCCAGCTCGTCGCGGCGGGTTGCCAGAAGGTCCTGGCGCAGGTCGCCGTTGGCCACGCGCTCGGCGGCGGCCAGTGTCTGGCGCAGCGGGACGATGATCTGCCGAGTGATGGCCCAGGCCGCGAGCAGGCCCAGTACCAACGCCAGTGCCGTGGCAGAGGCAAGCAAGGTTTTTGCCTTGCGCGAGCCTGCATCGCGGACTTCGGTCTGTGAAACCGTCATCTTCTGGCTGTTATCCATCAGCACGGTGCCTTGATCAGTCATCACCTGCAGGGCCTGATCACTGGCCGATTGCGCGCTACCGAACTGGTTGACCGCATCGCGGTAAGCGGCGAGGGCCGACATCGAGTCATCGAGGCTGGCGGCATATTCGGCGGGCAGCTTGGCCGGTAGCGCCTTGAGGTTGGTCATGGCCTGGTCGATGGCGTTGAGCGCAGTCTGCTGGTAGTTCGCTTCGCCACTGTAGGTGTAGCCGCGCACCTGGAAGCGTGCTTGCTGTAGCAGGGCACTGACCTCTACCGTGCTCTGGTAGGGCGTGATATCGCCGGCTTGCAGCAGGCGCTCTTGCACCCTGCTGATAAGCTCGGCTGCCTTGTCGGCACTGTCACCCAGTGCGCTTCGGCTGGCTTCGCGTCGTTGCCCGGCCTGCTTGAGGTCGGCGAAAGCTTGCTGATATTTGCGCACCGCCTCCTGCTGTTGCTGCAGGCGCTGATGATCGACGGGTTGCTCGATCTGGCCGAGCATGAGGCTGATCTGGCGGTCGAGGCCAGCGAGGGCTTTTTCCAGTTCGCCGATCGCCGCTTCGTTGCGATCGCGCTGGTAATGCTGACGCGCGATGCGCAGTTCCTGGGTGCCCTGGCTGATGACCGAGATATTGCCCAGCTTGTCACCACGGTCGATGATGCTGTTCATGCCTTGCCAGCCAGTGAAGGTGATGGCCAGAGTCAGTAACAGTACCAGGCCAAAGCCCAGCCCCAGTTTGCGATTGACGCTCACATTTCCCAGCGTTTCGGTAACCCATCGGAACATGTTCGACTCCCCGGTAAACTTGGCAGCACGGATTATTGTTGTGTTGCCTAGGCATCGGCCTGCGCCGGGGAAACTTGATGGGAAAATCCTGACCCGTTTGTCAGAAAATCCTTGAAAGCAAGGCTGTTACGGCGGTTTCCACACGCAGGATGCGGTCACCCAACTGCACTGGCGCGAGCCCTGCTTTGCCCAGCAACTCGACTTCGTAGGGGATCCAGCCGCCCTCGGGGCCAATGGCCAGTGTCACCGGGCCTTCGACGGCGCGCGGGCACGCGGGGTAGGGGCCGGGGTGGCCAACCAGGCCCAGGGTGCCGTCGGCGATGGCAGGCAGGCGGTCTTCGACGAACGGTTTGAAGCGTTTTTCGATGACCACCTCGGGCAGCACCGTGTCGCGGGCCTGTTCCAGGCCCAGTATCAGGTTGTCGCGGATGCTCTCGGGGTTGAGGAACGGCGTCTGCCAGAAGCTTTTTTCGACCTTGTAGCTGTTGACCAGGATCAACCGCTGTACGCCCAGTGTGGCGACGGTCTGGAACAGCCTGCGCAGCATTTTTGGCCGCGGCACGGCCAGCACCAGGGTCAGCGGCAGCTTGGCCGGCGGCGGCTGGTCGAAGCCGACTTCAAGCTCGGCTTCGTGCTGTGCCAGACGTACCACGGTGGCGGTGCCCATCAGGCCATTGATGCGGCCCACGCGCAGGCTGTCGCCCACCACCACGCGGTGAATCTCCTGCATATGGGTGAAGCGCCGATCGGCAAGGACGACGCGGTCGGCCGACACGAAGTCGGCCTCTTCAAGAAGCAACAGGTTCACGGCTGGGTCGCTGGTGGCTGGTCGTTGGGGTCGTTTGCCGTGTCATCTTCGGCGTGGCTGCGCTTGCGGATCAGGCTGCCACACAGCACGCCGATCTCGAACAGCAGCCACATGGGCACGGCGAGCAAGGTCTGCGAGAAGATGTCGGGCGGGGTCAGGATCATGCCGACCACGAAGCAGCCGATGATCACGTAGGGGCGGATTTTCTTCAGGTATTGCACGTCGACCACGCCGATCCACACCAGCAGCACCACCGCTACCGGGATCTCGAAGGCAACACCGAAGGCGAAGAACAACGTCATGACGAAGTCCAGATAACTGGAAATGTCGGTCATCATCGACACGCCTTCCGGCGTGGCGCTGGCGAAGAAGCCGAAGATCAGCGGGAACACCAGGAAGTAGGCGAAGGCCATGCCGGCATAGAACAGGAAGATGCTCGACACCAGCAGCGGAATGGCGATGCGCTTTTCGTGGCGATACAGGCCAGGCGCGATAAAACCCCAGATCTGCTGCAGGATGAACGGGATCGCCAGGAACAGCGAAACGATCATGGTCAGCTTGAACGGCGTCAGGAACGGCGAGGCCACGTCGGTGGCGATCATCGTGGCGTTGGCCGGCAGGTGTTCGCGCAGTGGCGCCGAGACCAGGGTGTAGATCTGCTGGGCGAAGGAGAACAGCCCGGCAAAAATCAGGAAGATGGCAGCCACGCAGCGCAGCAGGCGGGTGCGCAGTTCGGTCAGGTGCGAGACCAGCGGCATGGGCTGGTCGTCTTGCGGTTTTTCGCTCATGGGGCTCGCGGCGGTTGAGGCTGTTCGGGCTGCTCAGGCGCAGGCGCCGGCGCTACCGGTGCCGATGTTGGCGTGGCGGCGGGCTGCTCGGTGGCCACAGCGGCGGGTGGCTGGGCAGGCGGCGTCAGCGGGTTGAGGATGCGCTTGGCTTCCTGTTCCATTTGCAGGATGTGCTCGTTGTGCAACTGTCGGCGGATGTCATCGGCACCGATTTCGCGCTCGACTTCCATCTTGATCGAATTGAAGCTGCGCTTGAGCCGGCCGATCCACAGCCCTGCAGTGCGCGCGGCGCCGGGCAGGCGCTCGGGGCCGAGCACCAGCAGCGCGACGAGGCCGACGAGCAGTAACTCGCTGAAACTCATGCCGAACATGGTTCAGTCTTTCCGCTGCGGCTCTTGGACCGGTTGCGCCTGGCCCTCGATGGTGTGGCCCTGTGGCTGTTGTGCGGTGTTCTGCACCGGCGGTACCGGCTGGGCAGGCGGAGGGGTCTGCTCGGCGGGTTTGCTTTCTTCTTCGTTCATGGCTTTGCGGAAGCCCTTGATCGATTCGCCAAGGTCACTGCCGAAGTTCTTCAGCTTCTTGGTGCCGAACACCAGGACGACGACGACCAGCAGGACGATCCAGTGTTTCCAGTCAAAAATACCCATGGTGCTCTCCTAGAATGCTATTTGGTCAGGCCGAGGGCTCGCGAGCGGCCTTTTCATCGTGCCCGGACAGGCCGAAGCGGCGTTCCAGTTCATCGAGCACGGCTTGTGGGTGCTGGCCCAGTGCACTGAGCATGACCAGGCTATGAAACCACAGGTCGGCGGTTTCATAGATGACATCACTGCAATCCTTGCTGACCTCTGCGTCCTTGGCAGCGATGATGGTCTCGACGGACTCTTCGCCGAGCTTTTCGAGGATCTTGTTCAGGCCCTTGTGGTACAGGCTGGCCACGTAGGAGCTGTCGGGGGCCGCGTGCTTGCGTTCTTCGAGCACTTCGGCCAGGCGGTTGAGGGTGTCGCTCATGTCAGTGTCCTGCGTTGTAGATGGCATGCGGGTCTTTCAACACCGGATCGACGGTTTTCCACTGGCCGTCTTCGAAGACGCGGTAGAAGCAGCTTTCACGGCCGGTATGGCAGGCGATATGGCCCAGTTGCTCGACCATCAGGATGATCACGTCGGCATCACAGTCCAGGCGCATTTCGTGCAGCTTCTGCACATGCCCCGATTCCTCGCCCTTGCGCCACAGCTTGCCACGCGAGCGCGACCAGTAGATGGCGCGTTGCTCGGCGGCAGTGAGGGCCAGCGATTCGCGGTTCATCCAGGCCATCATCAGCACGCGTCCGGTCTTGTGGTCCTGGGCGATCGCCGGTACCAGGCCGTCGCTGCTCCACTTGATCTCGTCCAGCCACTCTTTCATCGTCGACTCCAAAACCGGGCCCGCTCCTGTACCGGGCCCTTTGCGCTAGTGTGCCAGCCAGCAGCGCGGCTGGCTATTGGCGCACGATCAGGTAAAGGCCTGCGGCCAGCATCAGCCAAGCCGGCCAGGCGGCCGGGGCGGCGAGGCTGGCGGCCTCGGCGGCGCCGGCGGCCAGCACCGCACCGCCACCCAGCAGGCCGGCACCGAGCAGGCGCAGTGCCCAGCGGTCGCCCTGGCGGCGCCGCTCCGGCAGTTGCGGGTCGTGCAGGTGCGGCTGGGAAAGACGTTCGAGCAGGTCGCGGGTCATGCCGGCCAGGTGCGGCAGCTGTTCGGCCTGGCTGTACAGGTTGCCGAACATGGCCTTGGGGCTGTAGCGCTCGCGCATCCAGCGTTCCAGGAACGGTTTGGCGGTAGTCCACAGGTCAAGGTCGGGGTACAGCTGGCGGCCCAGGCCCTCGATGTTGAGCAGGGTCTTCTGCAGCAGCACCAACTGCGGCTGGACTTCCATGTTGAAGCGCCGGGCAGTCTGGAACAGGCGCATCAGCACTTGGCCGAAGGAAATGTCCTTGAGCGGTTTTTCGAAGATCGGCTCGCACACGGTACGGATGGCCGCTTCGAATTCATTGACCTTGGTGTGCGCCGGTACCCACCCCGAGTCGATGTGCAGCTCGGCGACACGGCGGTAGTCGCGCTTGAAGAAGGCGATCAGGTTGCGTGCCAGGTAGTCCTGGTCTTCGGCGGTGAGGCTGCCGACGATGCCGCAGTCGATGGCGATGTATTGCGGGCTCCACGGCTTGACCGTGCTGACGAAGATATTGCCGGGGTGCATGTCGGCATGGAAGAAACTGTGGCGGAACACCTGGGTGAAAAACACCTCCACACCGCGCTCGGCCAGCAGTTTCATGTCGGTGCGCTGGTCGGCCAGGGTGGCCATGTCGGTCACCGGCACGCCGTAGATGCGCTCCATCACCAGCACCTTGGGGCGGCACAGGTCCCAGTAGACCTGGGGCACGTACATCAGCTCCGAGCCTTCGAAGTTGCGCCGCAGCTGGCTGGCGTTGGCCGCCTCGCGGAGCAGGTCGAGTTCGTCGTAGATGGTTTTTTCGTAGTCGCCGACGATTTCCACCGGGTGCAGGCGGCGGGCATCGGCCGAAGCCCGCTCGGCGCCTTTTGCGATCAGGAACAGCCAGGCAAGGTCCTGGGCGATCACTGGTTTGAGGCCCGGGCGTACTACCTTGACCACCACTTCCTCGCCGGTCTTCAGGCGCGCGGCATGCACCTGGGCCACCGAGGCCGAGGCCAGCGGCTCGACGTCGAAGCGGCTGAACACCTCACCCACCTTGGCGCCAAGCTGGCTTTCGATCAGCGCCACGGCCTGTTTCGGGTCGAACGGCGGTACGCGGTCCTGCAGCAGCATCAGCTCGTCGGCGATGTCGGTGGGCAGCAGGTCGCGACGGGTGGACAGCAACTGGCCGAATTTGATGAAGATCGGCCCCAGGTCCTGAAGCGCCAGGCGCAGGCGGGCTCCCCGGCTGAGTTCGGAGGGTGTGCGAGGCAACCAGCGCCACGGCATCAGCAGGCGCAGGCTGCGCAGCCACCACGGCAGCGGCAGGTCGAAGAGCAGGTCATCGAGGCGGTAGCGGATCACCACGCGCTGGATGCGAAAGAGACGACGGACGGCGAGCAGCTTCATGCGTTATCGCTGGTATCAAGGGATCGGGAGAGGCGCTGCAGGCGCGCCTCGAGGCGTTCTAAATCGACCTTCAGGGTATCGAGCTCGCTGAAGGCGGCTTCGGCTTCGCGCTTGCCTACCAGGGTGCGCGACTCTTCGGCCAGGTACTCGGACAGGTTTTGGCTGAAGCGTGCCAGGCCTTGGCGGGTCCAGCGTGCACGCAGGCGCACGTGGCCGGCGAGCAGCGAGGTGGCGACCGGGCCGAGCCAGCGTTGCAGTTCGTGTTCCCAGTCCAGCTCCAGGTCTTGCAGCACACCGAACAGGTCGAGCAGCACGGCACTGTCGCCATGCAGCTCGACCTGAGGGCTATGCAGCACGGCCGTCTTGTCCTTGGCCACGGCCAGTTGCAGCAGGCTCCCGGCTGGCGCGCGCAGGCTGCAGTCGACCTCGCCTTGCCAGTGGGCGGCAAGCATCAGGCCCTCTTCATCGGGCAGGATGAACACTTGCAGGGCCGGCTGGCGACAATCGATTTCGATGACCTTGCCTTCCAGCGCGCCCAGCCGCGGCAATGCCGTGCTGTCCATGCGCAGGACGCGGTTCAGGCCATGTTCGACGCTGGCGAGCAGCCCTGCCAGCAACATCAGGGCTTGATTCCCCGGTGCACGGCGACGATGCCGCTGGTCATGTTGTGGTAGGTGACCCGGTCGAAACCGGCATCGACCATCATGGCCTTGAGGGTTTCCTGGTCGGGGTGCATGCGGATCGATTCGGCGAGGTAGCGGTAGCTCTCGGAGTCATTGGTGATCAGCTTGCCGGCCAGGGGCATGAAGGCGAACGAGTAGGCGTCGTAGGCCTTGGACATCAGCTTGTTGGTCGGCTTGGAGAACTCCAGGATCAACAGGCGCCCGCCTGGCTTGAGCACGCGCAGCATCGAACGGATGGCTTCGTCCTTGTGGGTGACGTTGCGCAGGCCGAAGGCGATGGTCACACAGTCGAAGTGGTTGTCCGGGAATGGCAGTTTCTCGGCGTCGGCCTGGACGAATTCGATGTTGCCGGCAACACCACGGTCGAGCAGGCGGTCGCGGCCGACCTTGAGCATCGAGTCGTTGATGTCGGCGAGCACCACTTGGCCGGTAGGGCCGACCAGGCGCGAGAACTTGGCTGCCAGATCACCCGTGCCGCCGGCGATGTCCAGCACCCGATTGCCGCTACGCACACCTGACAGCTCGATGGTGAAGCGCTTCCACAGGCGGTGCATGCCGCCGGAAAGCACGTCGTTCATCAGGTCGTACTTGGCAGCCACCGAGTGGAACACTTCGGCGACTTTCTTCGCTTTCTGGCTCTCGGGCACATCCTGGTAACCGAAATGGGTGGTGGGTTCGGCGTGTTCGCCTTTGCGCTGGTCGTTCATATCGCTTCACCGGAAAAAATTATCGCCATTCTAGGGCGAACGGGCGCATTTGTCTTGGCGGGGTGTACCGTGCGGCAGGGGCGGGCATAATGCCGATTATGTCTTCATATCCAGGAACACCCGCATGACCCAGATCAGCGTCGAACGCAAACACTCCCTCGGTCGCGAGGCCGCCCGTGCCAAGGCCCAAGCGCTGGTGGACAAACTGAGCCAGGAATACGACCTCAAGGCCACCTGGAACGGTGACCGTGTGGACGTCGCCCGCAGCGGCGCCAACGGCAGCGTACATATTGGCGAGGACAGCATCCGTGTCGAATTGAAGTTGGGCATGATGCTGTCGATGATGAGCGGCACCATCAAGAGTGAGATCGAGCGGGCGCTGGACAAGGCTCTGGTCTGAAAGCTGCAGCTGCTCTTAGGGTGAAGATTCTAATTTCACTCATTACCTTATGCTCAAGCCCAGCCTCCATGGGCGGTTTCTCCCTCCACTCATGAGCATGAGGTATAGAGCATGGCCAAAGTGAATGTGAAGAAAAAGGATGACGCCCAAAGCACGCTGGGCGAGGTGCGCGGCTACGCGCGCAAGATCTGGCTGGCAGGCATCGGCGCTTACGCCCGTGTTGGCCAGGAGGGTTCGGACTACTTTCAGGAGCTGGTAAAAGCCGGTGAAGGGGTCGAGAAACGTGGCAAGAAGCGCATCGACAAAGAACTCGATGCCGCCAACACCCAGATCGACGAAGCGAGCGAAGAAGTCAGCCGCGTACGTGGCAAGGTCGAAGTTCAACTCGACAAGATCGAGAAGGCTTTCGACGCGCGGGTCGGTCGCGCCTTGAATCGCCTCGGCATTCCGTCTAAACATGACGTTGAGGCGTTGTCCATCAAGCTTGAACAGCTGCATGAGCTGCTTGAGCGCGTCGCGCACAAACCATAAGGAGAGCAGGATGGCTGGCAAGAAGAATTCCGACAAAGACGGCAGCTCCTGGGTCGGCGGGGTCGAGAAGTACTCCCGCAAGATCTGGCTGGCAGGGCTGGGTATCTATTCGAAGATCGACCAGGACGGCCCGAAGCTGTTCGACTCGCTGGTGAAAGATGGCGAGAAGGCCGAGAAGCAGGCGAAGAAAACCGCCGAGGATGTCGCCGATAACGCCAAGGCCTCGACCACTTCGCGTGTGTCCGGCGTGAAAGATCGCGCACTGGGCAAGTGGAGCGAGCTCGAAGAAGCCTTCGACAAACGCCTGAACAGCGCCATTTCGCGCCTCGGTGTGCCAAGCCGGAACGAGATCAAGGCCCTGCACCAGCAGGTCGATAGCCTGACCAAGCAGATCGAGAAGCTGACCGGCGCCTCGGTCACACCGGTCTCCTCGCGCGCTGCTGCAGCCAAACCGGCAGCCAGCAAGACTGCGGCCAAACCGCTGGCCAAGGCAGCAGCGAAGCCTGCGGCGAAAACCGCGGCGGCAAAACCTGCGGCCAAGACTGCTGCGGCCAAGCCAGCAGCGAAACCTGCAGCCAAGCCGGTTGCCGCCAAGCCTGCAGCCAAACCCGCTGCGGCGAAGAAGCCCGCCGTGAAAAAAGCGCCGGCCAAACCCGCCGCCGCCAAACCGGCAGCCCCAGCGGCCAGCGCCACACCGGCCGCTACCGCAGCGCCGTCGCCAAGCGCGGCACCGGCCAGCAGCGCGCCGTCGGCACCGGTGAGCGCTGAAGCCTGACACCGGGTTGCCCTCATCGTCGGCAAGCCGGCTCCCACAGGTACCCCGCTGGTTTCAATGCCAGCAGGGTAGGTGTGGGGCCGGCTTGCCGGCGATGGGGCCAGCTCCAGCACCTTGTAAGCTATCTACCCCTCCAGATACCGCACCGCCAACTGCTCCGCCGCCTCCCGCGCAGGCGCCTGCAGATGCGGCGCCACCAGCATCATCACCTGGTACACCACGATCCCTACATCCCCCTCGCGCCCCAGTACCCGCTGGTAATCCAGCGAAAACATGAGCGTCAGGGTGATCTGCTCCACCAGTTGCCCCAGTGCCTGCGTCTCACTGACCACCTGGCCCTGGCCCTTGAGGCTGGCCAGCAATGCCGCCAGTGTGCGCTTGAGCGCATTGATCAGGCTGCGCATGCCCCGCGCCAGCTTGGGCAGGCGACCGGTCAGGTTCGACAGGTCCTGGAACAGGAAGCGGTACTGGGCCATGCGTTCGACAATCAGGTGCAGAAACAGCCAGTAGTCCTCGGCATCCAGGCGCACTTCCAGCGGCGGGTCCAGCAGCGGCACAAGCGCTTCTTCGAAGCGCTCGAACAGGCCGATTATCAAAGGCTCTTTGCCGTGGAAGTGGTAATACAGGTTGCCAGGGCTGATCCCTAGCTCGTTGGCAATCTCAAGGGTCGAAACGTTGGGCTCGCCCTGCTGGTTGAACAGCTGCAGGGCGCATTCGAGAATACGGTCGCGGGTCTTCATCCAGTCGTTGTGCTCATCGGGTCAGGACATAGGTGCCTGGCGCGGGGCCCAGCGGTGGGTAGGTTGCGTTGCCCAGCTCCACCCGCGGCGCCTTGAGCGGGCCGGAACGTGGGGTTATCCATTCCAGCCACAGGGGCCACCAGCTGCCGTCGTTGCGCTTGGCATCGTGGAACCAGGCCCGCGGGTCGCTCGATAGCCTGGGGTTGTCCAGGTAGTAGGCCTTGGGGTTTCCGGGCGGGTTGATGATGCTCTGGATGTGCCCGCTGTTGGCCAGCACGAACCGTCGCTCGCCGCCCAACAGCAGGGCCGAACGGTACACGGCATCCCATGGGGTGATGTGGTCATTGCTGCCGGCCACGGTAAAGCTGTCGAGGTTGACCTGCTTGAGGTCGATGGGCGTGCCGCAGACTTCCAGCCCGGCGGGGTGGGTGAGCGGGTTGAGCTTGAAGAAGTCCAGCAGTTCGCCATGCAGGGCAGCGGGCAGTCGCGTGCTGTCGGCGTTCCAGTAGAGAATGTCGAAAGCAGGGGGCGTTTTGCCCAGCAGGTAATTGTTGACCCAGTAGTTCCAGATCAGGTCGTTGGGCCGCATCCAGGCGAAGATCCGCGCCACTTCGCTGCCATCCAGTACCCCGCGCTGGTAAGAGCGGCGCTTGGCCGCTTCGATGGTCTGCTCGTCGGCGAACAGGCTGGCGGGGCTGTCAAACTTGCTGTCGAGCAGGCTGACCAGGTAGGTGGCGCTGCGCACCCGGCGCAGTTGGTGCTTGGCTTGCAGGTGGCCCTGCAGCGCGGCCATGGTCAGGCCGCCGGCGCAGGCCCCCATCAGGTTGGGGTCGCGGTTGCCGCTGATGCTGCGGCAGGCGTTGAGCGCCTCTTCAAGTGCCTCAACGTAGCTGGACAGGCCCCATTCGCGGTGGCGCGGGTCGGGGTTGCGCCAGCTGACCATGAACACCTGCAAACCGTTCTTGAGCATGTACTGGACGAAGCTGTTAGTCGCCTGCATGTCGAAGATATAGAACTTGTTGATCTGGGGCGGCACCACCAGCAAGGGCCGAGCGTGCTGTTTTTCACTCATCGGCTTGTACTGGATCAGCTCCAGCATCTCGTTGCGAAACACCACAGCGCCCGGGGTGGCGGCCAGGTTGCCGCCCACCTCGAAGGCGCGCTCGTCCACCTGGCGCGGCAGGCCGTCGTTGTGGCGCAGGTCATCGAGCAGGTGGGCCACGCCGCGCACCAGGCTCTGCCCGCCGGTATTGAGCAGTTCCTTGACCGCCAACGGATTGAGCAACGAGTTGCTCGGTGCCAGGGCGTCGTTGATCTGGTTGAACAGGAAATGCGCGCGGGCCCGGTCATCGTCGTCCAGGTGGCTTTCATCGATCCACAGGCGGGTCTGCTTCTGCCAGGCCAGATAGGCCTGCAGGCCACGGCGGTAAAACGGGTTCTGGCTCCATGTAGGATCGCTGAAGCGCGCGTCCCGCGGGCTTGGCGAATAGGGTGTGTCGCCGAGCATCACGCGCCCCAGCTGGCCGCTCAGGGCGAGCAGGTGGCGTGCGGTATGCAACGGGTTGAGCAAACCATGGCGGCCAACATTGCGCAGCGTGGAAATCAGGTCGCGGCCGCGCAGGCCGACGATCGCGTTCTGTGCGTTCATGCTCATGGCGGGGAGCGTTGTCGTTCCTTTGGCCGGTTTGTCTTTCATGGCAGCACTCCTTCGTCAGGCCACGGTCGGGACAGAACAACAGCAAACAGCACCCTAGCCGCCGGAGGCCGGGCGGGGGTGCATGACCGCGCGCTGACGTTCTTGCTCGAGGAACTTCATGATGATCGGGGCGACGGCCTCAGCCCGGGTGATCAGGAACAGATGACCGTCGTCGATAATATGTAGCTGGGCATTGGGAATTCGCCAGGCCAGCAAGCGCATGTTGATCAGTGGGATCAGCGGATCGTCGTCGCCGGCCAGCACCAGGGTGGGCTGCTGGATCTTGTGCAGCCAGTGGATGCTGGTCCAGCCCAGCCCGGCGAACAACTGCCAGTAGTAGCCCAGCTTGCCGCCGGAGCGCACCTTGGAGGCATGGTGCATGGCAAGGTCAGGGTTGCGGCGAAAGGCGCCGCCATAGATCAGCGGAGCGATGCGGATCACATGTGAGGGCTGGATGTAACGCCGAGGGCTGGCCATGTTCCACAGTACTTTCGGCTTGCCCGGCACCATCACTGCACCGGCGGCGGTAGCGGCCAGCACCAATTTCTTGCAGCGTTCCGGATAGTCATGGGCGAACTGCTGGGCCAGGGCGCCGCCCCAGGACACCCCGATCACGTTGACCTGGCCGTAGTCCAGGTAGTCGAGCATGCGTGCGGTCAGCTTGGCCAGGCCGGGGAAGCGATAGGGGTGGCGGGGGGTGGAGGAGCCACCCACGCCTGGCACGTCGAAGGCAATGACTTCGAGGTCCGGGTCCAGCGCTTCGATGAACGGGAACACCAGCTCCAGGTTGGCGCCGATGCCATTGAAGATCAGCAGCGGCGTCAGGTGCGGCTTGCCTGGGCGCACGGCAGTGCGGATGGACTGGTCGTCCAGCTCGACGGTCCGGAATATGTAGTGTGACGACATGCGCATGACTCTGTGGTGAATGAAGCGCCGTGGCCTGCCGGTGGGCAGCCACGGCGTTACAACTCAACGTTCGTGAACGTAAGTTCCCGGTGCGGCTTCACCTGCGGCATAGGCACGGTTGCCCAGGCGGGCCGGCGCCTTTTTCAGGTCGCCGGCGCGCTCGCTCAGCCATGCCTGCCAATACAGCCACCAGGAGTCGGCATGCTTGTCTGCGTTCTCTTGCCAGGCCAATGCGTCGCCGGGGCGGTCCGCGCCAGTCAGGAAACGCGCCTTGGGGTTGCCCGGCGGGTTGAGGATGCTCTGGATGTGGCCGCTGTTGGACAGGACAAACTCGATCTTGCCGCCAAACAGGTGCGCCGAGCGGTAGCACGACTGCCACGGGGTAATATGGTCGGCGGTGCCGGCCACACTGAAGATGTCGCACTTGACCTTTTTCAGGTCGATGGCGGTCCCGCACACTTCCAGTGCATCGGCGCGGGTCAACGGGTTGTTCTTGAACATTTCGATCAGGTCGCCGTGGAAGGCCGCCGGCAGGCGCGTGGTGTCGTTGTTCCAGAACAGGATGTCGAATACGGGCGGCTCGTTGCCGAGCAGGTAGTTGTTGACCCAGTAGTTCCAGATCAGGTCGTTGGGGCGCATCCAGGCGAACACTTTGGCCATGTCGCTGCCTTCGAGCACGCCGGCCTGGTAGGAGTGGCGCTTGGCCGACTCCAGAGTCTGCTCGTCGACGAACAATGCCACCTGGGTATCCAGGGTGGTGTCCAGCACGCTGACCAGCAGGGTCAGCGCATTCACCTTCTTCTCGCCCAGCGCGGCGTAGTGGCCAACCAGTGCGGTGCAGGTGATGCCGCCGGAGCAGGCACCGAGCATGTTCAGGTCCTTGCTGCCGGTAATCGCCAGGACCGCGTCGACCGCTTCCTTGAGTGCGTCGATGTAGGTCGACAGGCCCCACTCACGCTGGGCTTTGGTCGGGTTGCGCCAACTGATGATGAAGGTCTGCTGATGCGAGCGCAGGCAGAAGCGCGCCAAGCTTTTCTCAGGGCTCAGGTCGAAGACGTAGAACTTGTTGATCTGTGGCGGCACCACCAGCAAAGGGCGGGCGTGCACCTGCTCGGTGATTGGGCTGTACTGGATCAGCTCCAGCACGTCATTGCGGTACACCACGGCGCCTTCGCTGGTACCGAGGTTCTTGCCCACTTCAAAGGCGTCCATGTTGACCTGGCTGGGCATGCCACCGTTGTTGACCACGTCCTTGGCCAGGTTGGACAGGCCGTCGAGCAGGCTCTTGCCGCCGGTTTCGAAGAAGCGTTTGACCGCCGCCGGGTTGGACAGGGTATTGGTCGGCGCCATGGCTTCGGTCATCAGGTTGATGACGAATTGCCCGCGGCTGATGTCCTGGGGCGACAGGTCGCTGTTGCCGATCCAGTCCTGCAGCTCCTTGCGCCAGGCCAGATAGGTTTGCAGGTAGCGGCGGTACAGCGGGTTCTTGCTCCAGGCCGGGTCCTGGAAGCGACGGTCGTCGCCCTCGGGGGCCAGGCTGGACTTGCCCAGCAGCACGTTTTTCAGCTCCAGGCCGAAATGTGCCACGTGTTTGGCGCTGTGCAGCGGCTGGCGCACGGCCTGGCGCAGCACGGTACGCGCAGAGCTCAGCAGGTCCTTGCGGCGGATGCCGATGACCGGGTTCAGGCCCAGGGTGTTGTCCGAGGCTTGCCGCTGCAACTCATCGTTGTTCTTGTTACTCATCTACGACGCTCCGTTGTCCTGAGACGAGTACCGGTTTGCTGTGGCGCATGCACAGTCGACAGCCCGGTACTGCTACTCGGGTGACCAGTGATAAGGAACAGCGGTGCTGCGGGCCGGATGCAATCGGCGATGAGCTGCGGGGGAATCTGCGTGTGAAGACAGCCTGCTTTCGCTCGCGACCTCTACATACCGGCCATGCCCTGACTGCCTTCAAAGCAATGCAGGGAACTTGCCAGCTCCATTGGTTACCCGACTTTCATGTAATGCGCAAGACAGCCCTTGAATGAGCTGTCTGTAGGGCATTCAAGCAGATGAGATTAGAAAATGCGCTCTAAAGCGTGGAAGGCTTGAGCTAGAGCATCAGTTTGACCACTGTTTCGGCAGGATCGCGGGATTTGCCGGCCTTGTGCAACTCATCGAGGTACTCGGCCCAGAGTTGTTCCTGACGCAGGCACAGTTGCTCCAGGTATTCCCAGGTGAACAGCCCGCTGTCATGGCCGTCGTCGAAGGTCAGTTTCAGTGCATATTGGCCAGCGGGCTCAAGGCCGCTGAGGCCGACATTGATCTTGCCGAATTGCAGGATGGGGTTGCCGTGGCCCTGGACCTCGGCGGAGGGGGAGTGCACGCGCAGGAATTCGGCGGGCAGGTGATAGGCCTCGTCGGGACCGTAGGTGAGGCTGAGTGTCCTGGAGGCTTTGTGCAGGTTGATGGCGGTTGGCATGCGGGCCATGGTCTGAATCTCTTCTGAGCGACAAGCTTCAAGCTTCAAGCTTCAAGCTTCAAGCTGCAAGAAGTGATATTAGAGCCACCATGGAAAGATCATGTGAGCGCAGTGCTGCAAGCGACGCCAAACAGCTTGTCGCTTGCAGCTTGCAGCTCGCCGCTTAAAGGATGTAGCGCGACAGGTCTTCGTTCTGGGCCAGCTCACCCAGATGGCCGTTCACGTACGCTGCGTCGATCTGGATCGGTGCTTCATCATGTGCACTGGCCAGGTCGCCGGCACTGAACGACACCTCTTCGAGCAGGCGCTCGAGCAGGGTGTGCAGGCGGCGGGCACCGATGTTCTCGGTCTTCTCGTTGACCTGGAAGGCGATCTCGGCCAGGCGCTTGATACCGTCTGCCTTGAACTCGATGTTCAGGCCTTCGGTCTTGAGCAGCTCGCGGTACTGCTCGGTCAGCGAAGCGTGCGGCTCTTGCAGGATGCGCTCGAAGTCTTCCGGGGTCAGCGCCTTGAGCTCCACGCGGATCGGCAGGCGGCCTTGCAGTTCAGGGACCAGGTCGCTCGGCTTGCTCAGGTGGAACGCGCCGGAGGCGATGAACAGGATGTGGTCGGTCTTGACCATGCCCAGCTTGGTGTTGACGGTGCAGCCTTCGATCAGTGGCAGCAGGTCGCGCTGCACGCCTTCACGGGACACATCAGCGCCGCCGACGTTGCCACGCTTGGCCACCTTGTCGATTTCGTCGATGAACACGATGCCGTGCTGTTCGACCGCTTCCAGGGCCTTTGCCTTCAAGTCATCATCGTTGACCAGGCGGCTCGCTTCTTCGTCGCGAACCATCTTCAGCGCTTCTTTGACCTTGAGCTTGCGCGCCTTGCGCTTGCCCTTGCCCATGTTGGCGAACAGGCTCTGCAGCTGGTTGGTCATCTCTTCCATGCCGGGCGGCGCGGCGATTTCGACGCCGACGGCGTCGGCCACCTCGATTTCGATTTCCTTGTCGTCCAGTTGGCCTTCACGCAGGCGCTTGCGGAACAGCTGGCGGGTATTGGAGTCGCTGCTGGTCTGCGCGGCTTCCTCGCTGAAGCTGGTGACCCGGGCCTGCGGCAGCAGGGCGTCGAGAATACGGTCTTCGGCGGCATCTTCGGCGCGGTGGCGCACGCGGATGATCTCTTGCTCGCGCAGCATCTTCATCGCGGCGTCGGCCAGGTCGCGGATGATCGACTCGACATCGCGGCCAACGTAGCCCACCTCGGTGAACTTGGTCGCTTCGACCTTGAGGAATGGTGCGTTGGCCAGCTTGGCCAGGCGGCGGGCAATTTCGGTCTTGCCGACGCCGGTGGGGCCGATCATCAGAATGTTTTTAGGCGTCACCTCGGCGCGCAGCTCGGCTGGCAGCTGCATCCGCCGCCAGCGGTTGCGCAGGGCGATGGCCACGGCGCGCTTGGCGTCGTCCTGGCCGATGATGTGGCGGTTGAGTTCGTGGACGATCTCGCGGGGGGTCATGGACATGATGAAAATGGTCCTCGAGCAGAATGAGTCAGCGTGGAAAAGCCCCGTCACCGGGACGGGGCGCCAGAACAGCTGATCACTCGGCCAGGTCCTGCTCCTCGATGGTCAGGTTGTGGTTGGTGAACACGCAGATGTCTCCGGCGATGTTCAGTGCGGTTTCGGCGATTTCGCGGGCCGAGAGGTCAGTCTTGTTCAGCAGGGCGCGGGCCGCGGCCTGGGCGTAGGCGCCGCCGGAGCCCATGGCGATCAGGCCGTCTTCTGGCTCGACCACGTCACCGTTGCCGGTGATGATCAGCGATGCGTCCTTGTTGGCCACGGCCAGCATGGCCTCCAGGCGGCTCAGGGAGCGGTCGGTACGCCATTCTTTGGCCAGCTCGACGGCGGCCCGCACCAAATGGCCGGAGTGTTTCTGCAGTTGGGCTTCGAAGCGCTCGAACAGGGTGAACGCGTCGGCGGTGGCGCCGGCGAAACCGGCGATGACCTCACCGTTGTACAGGCGACGTACCTTTTTGGCGTTGCCTTTCATGACGGTGTTGCCGAGAGATACCTGGCCGTCGCCGCCCATGACGACTTTGCCGTGACGGCGGACAGAAACGATGGTGGTCAAGGGGAGAGTCTCCACGCAGCGGGGCAAAATTGCCTGATGCAGACTCATATGGGGGTTGGGGGAAGGATTTCAACCGAGGGGGATGAATGGTTGCTATCAGCCTGTGCGGGGCGCGGTTGCTGTAGGAGCGGCCTTGTGTCGCGAAAGGGCCGCAAAGCGGCCCCAAGATCCCGGAACTATTCGGAAATTCCCGGGGCTGCTTCCCTGGGGTTGCTTCGCACCCCTTTCGCGACACAAGGCCGCTCCTACAACGAGCGGTGTGCTTACTCAGCCCTCGTGGCAGACGTGCCCGTCGACCACGGTGTAACGCACCGCGCCGGGCAGGCAGTGGCCGATGAACGGGCAGTTGTCGCCGCGCGAGTACCACTGCTCGCCGGCAACCGTCGAGGCCTTGGCATCGAACAGCACCAGGTCCGCCGAGCCACCGACCTTCAGTTCACCCGCCGGCAGGCGCATGGCGGCCGCCGGGCCGCTGGTCAGGCGGGCGAGCAGGGTCGGCAGGTCGAGCAGGCCGTCTTCCACCAGCGTCATGGCCAATGGCAGCAGCAGTTCGACGCTGCTGATACCGGGCTCGGTGGCACCGAACGGGGCCAGCTTGGCATCGCGTTCGTGCGGCTGGTGATGGCTGGAGATCGCCTGGATCACGCCCGATCTGACCGCTTCGCGCAGGCCATCGCGGTCGGCGGCGCTACGCAGTGGCGGCTGCACGTGGTAGAGGCTTGAGAACTCCCGCAGTGACTCGTCGGTGAGGATCAGCTGGTACAACGCCACATCGGCGGTCACTGGCAGGCCGAGTTGTTGGGCCTGGGCGATCAGCCGCGCGCCACGGGCGCTGGTGATCTGGGTGAAGTGCGCACGTACGCCGGCCTGCTCGACCAGCAGCAGGTTGCGCGCCAGGGCAACGGTCTCGGCGGTTTCCGGAATGCCGGGCAGGCCGAGGAAACTGGCCATCGCGCCTTCATGGGCCAGGCCGCCCTGGGCCAGGTCGCGGTCCTGGGAGTGGAAGACCACGGTCAGGTCGAAGGTGGCAGCGTATTCCAGGGCACGGGCCAGGGTACGGTTGTTGGGGATTTCTTTCAGGCCGTTGCCGAAGGCTACGCAACCGGTGTCACGCAGGGCGACCAGTTCGGCCAGTTGCTCGCCTTCCAGGCCCTTGGTCAGGGCGCCGATGGGGTAGACCTTGCTGTTGCCGGCTTCGCGGGCGCGGTCGAGGATCAGCTCGGCCACTGCCGAGGTATCGAGCACCGGCTTGGTCTGCGGTGGGCAGCACAGGCTGGTGACGCCTCCGGCCACGGCGGCGCGGGTTTCACTGGCAATGGTGCCCTTGCGGCTGTAACCCGGCTCGCGCAGCGATACACCGAGGTCGACCAGGCCGGGTGCGGCGATCAGGCCATCTGCCTGGATTGTACGGCTGGCGCTGAAGCCAGCCGGGGCCGCGCCGATGGCGGCAATGCGGCCACCGTCCAGGTGCAGGTCGGTGACGTGGTCCAGGCCACTCTTGGGGTCGATGACCCGGGCGCCAAGAATGCTGAGGGTCACTGGGCGTTCTCCTGGTCGAGTTGACGTTGCGTGTTCTGCCCGCTCATGGCCATGGACAGCACCGCCATGCGCACGGCGATGCCGTAGGTGACCTGGTTGAGGATCACCGAATGCTTACCGTCGGCCACCGCCGACTCGATCTCCACGCCGCGGTTGATCGGCCCCGGGTGCATGACGATGGCGTCCGGCTTGGCGCCAGCAAGGCGCGCGGTGGTCAGGCCGAACAGGCGGTAGAACTCACCCTCGCTGGGCAGCAGGCCGCCGGCCATGCGTTCACGCTGCAGGCGCAGCATGATCACCACATCGACGTCCTTCAGCCCTTCTGTGAGGTCGGTGTAGACCTTCACGCCGTACTGCTCGATACCAATCGGGATCAGGGTTTTCGGGCCGATCACGCGGATGTCCGGGCAGCCCAGCGCCTTGAGCGCGAGCATGTCGGAGCGGGCCACACGCGAGTGCAGGATATCGCCGACGATCGCCACGGACAGGTTCTCGAAGCTGCCTTTGTGGCGGCGGATGGTCAGCATGTCGAGCATGCCTTGGGTCGGGTGCGCATGGCGGCCGTCACCGCCGTTGATCACCGCGACATCCGGGCATACATGCTCGGCGATGAAGTGCGCGGCACCCGAGTCGGAGTGGCGCACGACGAACATGTCGGCGGCCATGGCTTCGAGGTTGCGCAGGGTGTCGAACAGGGTTTCGCCCTTGCTGGTCGAGGAGGTCGACACATTCAGGCTGATCACGTCGGCCGACAGGCGCTGGGCGGCCAGTTCGAAGGTGGTGCGGGTGCGGGTCGAGTTCTCGAAGAACACGTTGCACACGGTCTTGCCGCGCAGCAACGGGACTTTCTTGACGGCCCGTGCGCCGACTTCGAGGAACGAGTCGGCGGTGTCGAGGATCTCGGTGAGCAGTTCGCGGGGCAAACCGTCGAGCGAGAGAAAGTGGCGCAGCTGGCCCTGATCATTGAGCTGCAGCGGGCGCTTGGCGTCGATTGGCGTCATCGCGAGTGGACTCTTAAAGGGCGGAAGCGGTGGCGAGGTCCTGGCGCTCGAGTGCGAGCGGTGCGGGGCCGGTCAATTTTACCCGTTCATGGGCCGCCAGCGACAGGGTGGCACCCAGCACGTTGGGGCGGATCGGCAGTTCGCCGGCGTCCAGGTCAAGCAGGCAGACCAGGGTCACGCTGGCCGGGCGGCCGTAATCGAACAGTTCGTTGAGCGCGGCGCGAATGGTGCGACCGCTCATCAGCACGTCGTCGATCAGGACCAGGTGCTGGCCTTCGACCTCGAACGGCAGCTCTGACGGACGCACTTGAGGGTGCAGGCCGTTCTGGCTGAAATCGTCGCGGTAGAACGACACGTCCAGGGTGCCCAGCGGGCTGGCATCGGCCAGTTCCTGCTGCAGGGCCTGGGCTACCCAGACACCGCCGGTGCGGATGCCGATGTAACGCGGCTCGGTGATGCCGCGGCGGGCGAGATGGGCGCGAAGGTCGACAGCCATCTGCCGGATCAGATCGGCGGGATTGGGTAGGCTCATTGCGTGTCTCCTGGAGGGCGCCGGGTTGGCCCGACGGCAAAGCGGAAAATTAGGTATTGGCCTCCAGCCAGCCTTGCAGCAGCAGGGCCGCGGCGATGGCATCGACCGGGTTGTCACGGTAACTGCCGCGCTGGCCGCCGCGGGCCATGCGCTCGCCCTTGGCCTCGAAAGTGGTCAGGCGTTCGTCGTGGGTGTGCACCGGCAGGTTGAAACGGCCGTTGAGGCGGCGGGCGAACTTTTCGGCGCGGGCGCTCATTTCGCTTGGCGTGCCGTCCATGTTCAATGGCAGGCCGACAACGATGGCATCGGGCTTCCACTCATTGATCAGTTTTTCCACCTGGGCCCAGTCCGGCACGCCATTCTGCGCTTTGAGCGTGCACAGTTCACGTGCCTGGCCGGTCACTACCTGGCCGACGGCCACACCGATCTGTTTGCTGCCGTAGTCGAAGCCCAGCAGCAGGCGCAGCTCGGCCATCAGGCGTGGCCCGCCTGGCTGGTCAGCAGGCTGAGGTTGATGCCCAGGCTGGCGGCTGCGGCCCCCAGGCGCTGTTCACTGGCCAGGCCAAAAATGATGTCCGCATCGAACGGGCAGTTCAGCCAGGCGTTATCGGCGAGTTCCGCCTCCAGTTGCCCAGCTTCCCAGCCGGCATAGCCCAGGGTGATCAGGCTCTTTTGTGGCCCGACACCTTCGGCGATGGCGTACAGCACATCCTGCGAGGTGGACAGCGACAGGCCTTGCAGCTCGACAGTGGCCTGGTAGCTGCATTCGCTGCTGTGCAGTACGAAGCCGCGGTCGGTCTGCACCGGGCCGCCCTGGTAGATCGGTACCTGCAGGGTGCTGGCCGGCGGTTCCTCGTCCGGGCGCAACTGCTCGAGAATGTCCGCCAGGTTCAGCTCCTGAGGTCGATTGACCACCAGGCCCATGGCGCCATTGGCGTTGTGCTCGACGATGTACGTGAGGGTCTGGGCAAAGTTCGGATCGGCCATGTGCGGCATGGCGATCAGGAACTGATGCTTTAGGTAGCTCGGGGCGAGGTTTTTCATGGGGGATAGTGTGGCGCCAGGTGGCGAGGCTGACAAGGCATTCGAGCTTGCAGCTTGCAGCTCAGTTACTGGAAAGCCGATCCCCACGGGCAAACCGCCAGGTACGGATGATTTCCAGTCGGTCGTATTCCGCCAAGTCTCCGGTAAACGGCGCAAACGGCGCCGCCAGCCGCACGATGCGCTGGGCTGCCTGGTCCAGCACCGCCTGCCCGGACGACTCCAGTACCAGCACTTCATACAGCGATCCATCACGGTTGATGGACACCATCATCCGCAGGTTGCCGTAGATCTGCTGGCGGCGTGCTTCGTCGGGATAATTGAGGTTGCCCACCCGCTCGACCTTCTTGCGCCACTCCTCCTTGTACCATGCGCCCTTGTCGCGCATGGTCGAGGCAGCGTTCAGGCGGTGAATGCGCGGGCGCTTGGCGTACATCTGCTGTTCGTTGGACAGCTCGGCCTCGAGGCTGGCGATCTGGCTCGACAGCTGCGAGCTGTCGAAATCTGGCGTTGCTGCCGGTTTGGGCTGCGGCTTGCTTTCCTTCGGCTTGGGCTCGACCTTCTGCGCCTTGGGCGCCTGGGTGGCCACGGCGGATTTTTGCGGTGCAGGCGGCGGTTTCACCTCAGGCTTTGCCGCCGGCGGCGGGGTGACCTTGTTGATCTTGCTGTCCTGGAACGGCGCGATCTCGGTAGTGGTGGGTACCGCCTTCTTCTCCAGGGTGCCGCTGCCTTGCTGGTTGGCCTGGGCCTGGAAATCGGCCTTCTCGGGCGGCTTCTCGCTTTTGAAGGTGGCCAGGGTGATGTCCATGGTCTTGCGGATTTCAGCCGGCTTGACCACGGTAAAGCCCACGCCGAGGATCAGCGCCAAGTGCACCAGGGCAGCCAGGAACAGGGTAAAACCAAGCCGGTCCACCGGGCGAACGCGGGGTGGAAGCAGGTCGGCGGGGATGTCGGCGGGCAGCGTCATCAGGTATCCACAGTCAGCTACAAGCTACAAGCCGCAAGCTGCAAGTAAGGGCAGGTCGGTGCAGGCCGGCTTTTTTGCGGCTTGCAGCTTGAAGCTTGCGGCTGCGCATCATACCCCACTCTGCGCTTTTGCTCCGCGTCGGCGGTCAGCGCGCCTTCAACTGGCGATCAATGGCATCCATCAGCTTGCCACCGATATCGGTGTTGTAGGCCGCGTCGATCTCGCGGATGCAGGTCGGGCTGGTGACGTTGATCTCGGTGAGGTAGTCGCCGATCACGTCAAGGCCGACGAACAGCAGGCCTTTTGCACGCAGGGTCGGGCCGACCTGGGCAGCAATCCAGCGGTCACGCTCGCTCAGCGGGCGTGCTTCGCCACGCCCGCCTGCGGCCAGGTTGCCGCGTGTCTCACCGCTGGCCGGGATGCGCGCCAGGCAGTAGTCGACCGGTTCGCCGTCGATCATCAGGATCCGCTTGTCGCCGTCCTTGATGGCCGGCAGGTAGGCCTGGGCCATGATTTGCTGGGCGCCGAGTGCGGTCAGGGTTTCGAGAATGACCGACAGGTTGGGGTCACCAGCCCGGTGGCGGAAGATCGAGGTGCCGCCCATGCCGTCCAGGGGCTTGAGGATCACGTCGCCATGCTGGGCGGCGAAGGCGCGAATGATGTCCGGGCGGCGGCTGACCAGGGTAGGCGGCGTGCATTGCGGGAACAGGGTGGCGAACAGTTTTTCGTTACAGTCGCGCAGGCTCTGTGGGCGGTTGACCACCAGCACGCCTTCGGCTTCGGCCTGCTCCAGCAGGTAGGTGCTGTAGACGAACTCCATGTCGAACGGCGGGTCCTTGCGCATCAGGATCACGTCCAGTTCGGCCAGCGGGCTGTCCTGCTCTTCGCCCAGCTCGAACCAGCGCGCCGGGTCGGCGAACACATTGAGTGGGCGCATCCGCGCGCGGGCCTTGCCTTCGGCCTGGTACAGGTCGCGCTGTTCCATGTAGAACAGGCTCCAGCCACGGGCCTGGGCGGCCAGCAGCATGGCCAGCGAGCTGTCCTTCTTGTAGGAGATGGACGCGATGGGGTCCATGACAATGCCGAGGCGAACGCTCATGGGGGTGGTTCCTCTTGGCGGCGGGTAGCCGCGACGAATCGAAAGAAAAGTGGCTCAGGGTGGCGCCGCGAACGCCGCGGGTCAAGGGGCGCGGTAGATGGAATGGCCACCCGGAGTGTGCTAAAAATGAGCTGCAAGCCTTAAGCTACAAGCCTCAAGAAAAGCCAGCCATGTGCCAGTCCGCCTTTTCTTGCAGTTTGACGCTTGCATCTTGCAGCTCAATTTTTTCTGGTAGGCATCTATGGAACAACCCCTGAAGGTGATGGTGATCGACGATTCACGCACGATCCGCCGCACTGCGCAGATGTTGCTCGGTGAAGCAGGCTGCGAGGTGATCACCGCCAGCGACGGTTTCGATGCCCTGGCCAAGATCGTTGACCACCAGCCACAGATCATCTTCGTCGACGTGCTCATGCCGCGCCTGGATGGCTACCAGACCTGCGCCGTGATCAAGCACAACAGCGCCTTCAAGGACATCCCGGTCATCCTGCTGTCGTCGCGCGACGGCCTGTTCGACAAGGCGCGCGGGCGGGTGGTCGGCTCCGATCAGTTCCTGACCAAACCATTCAGCAAGGAAGAACTGCTCGACGCGATCAGGGCCCACGTGCCCGGGTTCGCCGCGCACGAACAACACGCACCCTGACCACGCCCGAGGTGGCGTGGTTTTTATTTTCCTGATGGGGAAACAGCATGGCCCGAGTTCTGATTGTCGACGATTCGCCGACAGAGATGTACAGATTGACCGAATGGCTCGAAAAGCATGGTCACCAAGTGCTCAAGGCCAACAACGGCGCTGACGCTGTGGCCCTGGCCCGCCAGGAAAAGCCCGACGCGGTGCTGATGGACATCGTCATGCCCGGCATGAATGGCTTCCAGGCCACCCGGCAATTGAGCAAGGACCCGGAAACCAGCGCAATTCCTGTGCTCATCGTTACCACCAAGGACCAGGAAACCGACCGTATCTGGGCGCAGCGCCAGGGTGCGCGCGGCTTCGTCACCAAGCCGGTGGAAGAACACGCCCTGATCGCCAAGCTCAACGAAGTGCTGGGCGCTTGACCACCCGCCCCCAAGGCGCGTCGCTGACCGCCTTCGAGCTGTTGCTGGACATCGACCGGCGGTGCCGACTGCTGGTTGCCGACCAGCCGCCGCAGGACACGCGCCTGCAGCAATGGAGCGGTATCGGCTTTCGCGTTGCCGGGCAGTGGTTCGTCGCGCCGATGGGCGAGGTGGCCGAAGTGTCGCGCGAGCCACGCAGCAGTCGGGTGCCGGGCGTACAGCCTTGGGTTTGCGGGGTAGCCAACCTGCGCGGCAGGTTGTTGCCGGTGATGGACCTGAGCAGCTTTTTCGGCCTCGGTCCCGCGGCAACGGGCAAGCAGCGGCGCGTGCTGGTGCTGGACCATGAGGACCTGTTCGTCGGCCTGCTGGTGGACGAAGTGCTCGGCCTGCAGCATTTTGCCCTGGATACCCTGGAACTTGCGCCGCCACAGCCGCTGATCCGCGCCGCTGCACGGTTCGTTCAGGGGCATTTCCCGCGTGAGCGCAACTGGGCCATCTTCAGCCCCTTCGCCCTGGCCCAGGCGCCGGGCTTTCTCGACGTGGCGCTATAGGACTTTCGAACGTGAACAAGCCGGCCACCAATGTCGCCCCTACCAGCATGACCCCGCGCACGCGCAGCATCGCTCAGATCACTGTGCTGTTCGTGGTGCTGATCCTGTCGATCATCCTGCTGTTCGCCAATTTTGCGTACCTCAACACCCAGTCCAATCACGACAAACAGTACATCGGCCATGCCGGCGAGCTGCGCGTGCTGTCGCAGCGCATCGCCAAGAATGCCACCGAGGCTGCAACCGGCAAGGCGTTGGCTTTCAAGCTGCTTTCGGATGCGCGCAACGATTTCGAGCAGCGCTGGAGCTACCTGCGCGAAGGTGACAAGTCCACTGGCCTGCCAGCGGCGCCCGCCGCCGTGAAGGATGAAATGGAAGCGGTGCGCCAGGACTGGGAAAACCTGCGCAAGGACACCGATATCATCCTGGCCAGCGAGCAGACCGTGCTATCGCTGCATCAGGTGGCGGCGACCTTGGCCGAAACCGTACCGCAGCTACAGGTCGAGTACGAGAAGGTTGTGGAGGTCTTGCTGCAGAGTGGGGCTCCGGCCAGCCAGGTGGTGGTGGCCCAGCGCCAGTTGCTGCTCGCAGAACGCATTCTGGGGTCGGTCAACACGGTGCTGGCTGGCGACGACGCAGCCGCCCAGGCCGCCGATGCCTTCGGCCGCGATGCCAGCCGGTTTGGTCAGGTGCTCGAAGGCATGCTGGCGGGCAACCCGGCGATTCAGGTGACACGCGTCGAGGATGCCGACGCACGTGCGCGCCTGGCCGAAATCGCCGAACTGTTCCAGTTCGTCGCCGGTTCAGTCGATGAAATCCTCGAAACCTCGCCCGAGCTGTTCCGCGTTCGCGAAGCGGCCGGGAACATTTTCAGCCTCTCGCAAACATTGCTCGACGAAGCCTCGCACCTTGCCAACGGCTTCGAGAACCTGGCAGCCGGGCGTACCCTCGATACTGTGGGCGGGTATGTTCTGGGGCTGCTGGCGCTGGCCTCGATCATCCTGATCGGCCTGGTGATGGTGCGGGCAACCCATCGTCAACTGCAGGAAACCGCCGAGAAGAATGAGCGCAATCAGCAGGCGATCATGCGCCTGCTCGATGAGATCGAGGAGCTCGCCGACGGTGACCTGACCGTGACCGTGTCGGTGACCGAGGACTTCACCGGTGCCATCGCCGACTCGATCAACTATTCCGTCGACCAATTGCGCGACCTGGTGGCCACCATCAACCACAGCGCCGAGCAAGTGGCTGCCGCAGTGCAGGACACGCAAAACACTGCCCGCCAGCTGGCCAAAGCTTCAGAGCACCAGGCCGAACAGATCAGCGAGGCTTCCGAGGCGGTGGGTGACATGGTCGAATCGATCGACCGGGTTTCCGCGCATGCCTACGAATCGGCCAAGGTGGCCGAGCGTTCGGTGGCGATCGCCAACAAGGGCAACGAGGTGGTGCATAACACCATCAACGGCATGGACAACATCCGTGAGCAGATTCAGGACACCGCCAAGCGGATCAAGCGTCTGGGTGAGTCTTCCCAGGAAATCGGCGACATCGTCAGCCTGATCGACGACATTGCCGATCAGACCAACATTCTCGCATTGAATGCCGCCATCCAGGCCTCGCTGGCGGGAGAGGCCGGCCGAGGGTTTGCCGTGGTGGCCGATGAAGTCCAGCGCCTGGCTGAGCGTTCGTCTTCGGCGACGCGGCAGATCGAGGCACTGGTACGCACCATTCAGGCCGATACCAACGAGGCAGTGATATCCATGGAACAGACCACCGCCGAGGTGGTGCGCGGTGCACGCCTGGCGCAGGATGCCGGGGTGGCGCTGGCCGAAATCGAAGGGGTGTCGCAGAACCTCGCCGAACTTATCCACAGCATCTCCGACGCCGCCCAGTTGCAGACCTCTTCGGCAGGGCAGATCTCCCACACCATGTCGGTAATACAGCAGATTACCGCGCAGACCTCCGCTGGCTCCGGCGCAACCGCCGACAGTATCCGCCACCTGGCGCGAATGGCCAGCGAGATGCGCCGCTCCGTGTCCGGTTTCACCCTGCCTGCACCTGCCGAGCGGCGCTGAGGAGTCATGATGGCTGCAGCAGTAAGCCCCGAGCGCCACGATACCGTCGCCCTGGCCTGGACCAAGGCGGCCATCCTCGATTGCCTGGGCCAGGCACGCCAGGCCCTTGAGCGCTTTGCCGGGGAGACGGACGATTTGTCCATGCTGGCGTTCGTGGTGGATAACCTGCACCAGGTTCACGGCTGCCTGCGCATGCTCGAACTGCGCGGTGCCACGCGCCTGGCCGAAGAGCTGGAGTTGCTGGCCAGGGCCTTGGCCGAGGGCCAGGTCAGCCCCCGCGGCGACTGCCTGGGCCCGCTGTTCCGCGGCCTTGAGCAACTGCCCTCGTACCTGGAGCGGCTGCGCGGAGCGCGGCATGACTTGCCGTTGGTCATGCTGCCGCTGCTTAACCAGTTGCGGGCTTGCAGGGGGGTAGAGCCCTTGGCTCAAGGCAGCCTGGTCAGTGGTGCGGCGCAGCGCTTTGCAGGCTCGGACGACCTGGCCAATCTAGACCTGTCGCTGGGCAATTGGCGTGAGCAGGTTCAGGCAGGGCCTGGGCGTGACGCCCTGCGTTCGGTGATCAGCGCATTGTGCGACGACCTGATGCGTATCAAGGAGCGTCTGGACCAGTTCGTGCGCGGGGATCGTCAGCACAGCGAACAGCTGGACGCCCTGTTGGCCCCCTTGCGTCATGTAGCCGATACCCTTGCGGTCCTGGGCTTTCAGCAGCCTCGGCGGGTCATCATCGATCAGGTACTGGCCCTGCAGGCGTTGGCCCAGGGTGAACGCGTGGCGGATGACGCCGCACTCATGGATGTGGCGGGCGCCTTGTTGTATGTGGAGGCGAGCCTCAATGGCATGGTCGGCCCGCTGGAGCAGGGCGGGCAGGGCGGCTTGCCCGGCTCGGACCTGGCCGAGATTCGCCAACTGGTGTTGAACGAGTCGCTGAACGTGTTGCAGCAGGCCAAAGACCTGATCGGAGATTGCCTGGAGTCCGGTTGGCCGCGTCAGCGCCTGCAACCACTGCCGGGGTTGCTGCAGCAAGTGCGAGGGGCGTTGGCGATGCTGATGCTGCCGGCAGCTGCCGAAGTCTTGGCCGGTTGTGCAGGTTACGTGCACGGCTGGTTGCAGCACCTGGACGTCGAGCCGCCGCCGGAGGAGCTTGACCACCTGGCCGATGCCCTCAGCGCCAGTGAGTGTTACCTGCAATGGCGGGTGGCCGACCCTCTTGCCGATGCCCAACCTTTCCTCGACAGGGCGCGCGCCAGCCTGGCGGCGCTCGGTGTGCGATGCTCGCTTGGCGTCATTGCCCAGGACGGCAGTACCGACGGGGTTGATGACGAGTTGCGCGAGGTTTTCCTTGAAGAGGCCGGCGAGCTGCTGCCACAGATCGAGCGGCACTGGTTGCGCTGGCGCGCTGATAACAGCCTGCGGGATGCCTTGCTGGAGGTGCGCCGGGACTTGCATACGCTCAAAGGCAGTGGCCGGATGGTCCATGCCCAGGCGGTTGCCGAATTGGCCTGGGGCGGTGAGCACCTGCTCAACCGGGTTCTGGAAGGGCGTATGGCGCTGGCCCCGGAGGGTGTGGTGGCCCTGCAGCAGGTCGTGGTTCATTTGCCCGACCTGCTGGCTGACTTTGCCGCCGGCCAGATGCCACAGGTGACCGAGATCGAGCAGCTGGCGAGCCATCTGCATGCGCTGGCGGAAAACGATTCGCCGGCAGGTGCCGAAATCGATGGCCTCGATCCGCTGTTGCTGGACATATTCCGCAATGAAGCGCAGGGCCATCTGGCCAGCCTGGAGGCATTTCTGCAGGGCGCCGGGGGCCATGACACCGATGTCAGCGACACCCTGCAACGCGCCTTGCATACCCTCAAGGGTAGCGCTGCGATGGCCGGCGTTTTGCCGATCGCCGAGCTGGCCACCGCGTTCGACCGGCTGGTACGCGAATACCGGGGCCACCACTTGCCTTTGCAAATGGCCGAGCTGGAATGGCTGGAAGCGGCGCGCGCACTGTTGCACCTGGGCCTCGCGCAATTGGGCAGCAGCCCGCTGGCTCCCATTCCGGGCGCGGCGCAGTTGATCGAGCAGGTCGGTGAGGCCGTGGACATGCGCTTGGCCAGCTTGCATGAGGAGCCGCAGCATGGGCGCCGGGGCAAGCGTGATCCACAGGTGATCGCCAGCTTCCTCGCCCAGTCGATGGACATTCTGCTGGATGCCGAGGCCCTGTTGTCGCGCTGGCAGGAGCAGCCTGGGCAACGCCAGTCGCTGGACAGCTTGCTCGATGAGCTGACCACCCTCTGTCACGGTGCGCACCTGGCCGACCTGAGGCAGATGGACGATGTCTGCGAAGCGTTGCTGGACCTGTATGGCGCGGTGGAAGAGGGCAGCCTTGCTGCTGATGAACGCTTCTTCGCCCAGGCACGGCAAGCCCATGGGGTACTTCTCGACATGCTCGACGAGATCGCTGCCGGCCAGGAACCGTCCGCCCGCCCAGCCTGCATCGACGGCTTGCGTGGCTTGCTGGACGACGCACTGGCACCCGATGCTACCGGCCTGGTGGCACCCGGGTCGGTCACGCGCCTTGATGGTCCCCCGGCGTTGGCCGAAGAGGCCGAAAACCCGGGCGACAAGGAGCTGCTTGAAGTCTTCCTCGAAGAAAGCTCTGACATTGTTGAAAGTGCCGCCGCCGCGCTTGCGCGTTGGCAGGCCGACCCGCGCAACAGCGCCGAGGTGGACAACCTGCTGCGTGATTTGCACACGCTCAAGGGCGGGGCGCGCATGGTGGAAATCGCCGCCATCGGCGACCTGGCCCACGAACTGGAGTTCTTGTACGAACTGCTGGCTGCCGGGCGCTTGCCGCCTGGTGCCCCGTTGTTCGCTCTGTTGCAGAACTGCCATGACCGCCTGGCGCACATGCTTGACGCTGTGCGCCTGGGGCAGCCGCTGCATGCGGCTACCGCGTTGATCGACTACATCCGCAACTTCAGCAGCGCCGCCCTGACCGACAGCGCTGCCGGGCAGGCCCCGGCCGGGGCTGCACCTGCCGACGCACCTGCCGCTACGCCGGAGCGGGCCCCCGGTGACCTGGTCAAGGTGGACGCCGAACTGCTCGATGACCTGGGCAACCTGGCGGGTGAGCACTCGGTCATCCGTGGGCGTATCGAGCAACAGGTCAATGACGCCCAGTTCGCCTTGAGCGAGATGGAAACCACCCTGGAGCGCATGCGCGACCAGTTGCTGCGCCTGGATATGGAAACCCAAGGGCGAATCAGCAGCCGTCAGCCGTTCGAAGGTGACGCCTACGAGGACTTCGACCCGCTGGAAATGGACCGCCATTCCCAGTTGCAGCAATTGTCACGGGCGTTGTTCGAATCGGCTTCTGACCTGCTTGACCTGAAAGAGACGTTGGCCCAGCGCGCGCAGGAGGCGCAGGCCCTGCTGCAGCAGCAGGCGAGGGTGAACAGCCAGTTGCAGGAAGGCCTCACCGCTACGTTGATGGTGCCGTTCGAGCGCCTGGTGCCGCGCCTGCAGAGGGTGGTGCGCCAAGTGGCCAGCGAGTTGGGCAAGCAGGTCGAACTGGTGGTCGGCAATGCCGAAGGTGAGCTTGATCGCAGTGTGCTCGAACGTATGGTTGCACCTTTGGAGCACATGCTGCGCAATGCTGTCGATCATGGCCTTGAAACCCGTGAAGCGCGCTTGGCTGCCGGCAAGCCTGAGCTGGGCACCATCCAGCTGAATTTGCTCCATGAGGGGGCCGATATCGTCATCGAGATGACCGACGACGGTGCCGGCGTGCCGCTGGAGGCTGTGCGGCGCAAGGCGATCAAGCGTGGCCTGCTGGACCCCCAGGCACACCTGAGCGACCACGAGATACTGCAGTTCATCTTGCGCCCGGGGTTTTCCACAGCAGAGAAGATCACCCAGATTTCCGGGCGTGGGCTGGGCATGGACGTGGTGCACGAAGAGGTCAAGCAACTGGGCGGCTCGATGAGTATCGAGTCGGCGCAGGGCAAAGGTGCGCGCTTTCTGATTCGCCTGCCGTTCACCGTGTCGATCAACCGTGCGGTGATGGTCCACCTGGGTGAGGAGCAATATGCCATCCCGCTCAACACCATCGAAGGTATCGTGCGCGTGCCGCCGGCCGAGCTGGCTCTCTGTTACCAGCGGGATGTGCCGCGCTATGGCTATGCTGGCCATGAATACGATTTGCGCTACCTGGGCGAGCTGCTGCAAGGCCTGCCACGGCCAAGCCTTCTGGGCCAGAGCGTGCCATTGCCGGTGTTGCTGGTGCATTCGCAGGAACAGTCGTTCGCCATTCAGGTCGATAGCCTGTCGCCGAGCCGCGAGATTGTGGTGAAGAGCCTTGGCCCGCAGTTCGCCGCCGTGCCTGGGTTGTCCGGCGCGACCCTGCTCGGTGATGGTCGGGTGGTACTGATTCTTGATCTGCTTGGCCAGTTGCGCGGCCAACAGCGTCGCCTGGCGCGGCTGCCGGGGGGGAGCGGGGTGCAGCGCACGCTGTTCGGCCCGGCGCCGCGCCGGGCGTCGCTGGTGATGGTGGTGGACGATTCGGTGACCGTGCGCAAGGTCACCAGCCGCCTGCTGGAGCGCCATGGCATGAGCGTGCTGACGGCCAAGGACGGTGTCGATGCCATGGCGTTGCTGGAGGAGCACCGCCCGGATGTGTTGCTGCTGGACATCGAAATGCCGCGCATGGATGGCTTTGAAGTGGCCACCCGCATTCGTCGCGACGAGCGCCTCAAAGACCTGCCGATCATCATGATCACCTCGCGCACCGGGCAGAAACACCGCGACCGGGCCATGGCCATCGGCGTCAACGACTACCTGGGCAAGCCGTATCAGGAGTCGGTGCTGCTGCAGAGTATCGCCCATTGGAGCCAAACCCATGCTTGAGTTGATCGCAGGCCAGCGCAGCAGCCTGACCGGCCTGCTGTTGCCCTTGGGCGACCGAACCCTGGTGTTGCCCAATGTGGCGGTGGCCGAGCTGATCGGCCAGCGCAACCTGGTGTGCCAGCGTGCCGAGCCGGCCTGGCACCTGGGGTGGATCGATTGGCGCCAGCAGCACCTGCCGCTGATCGGCTTCGAGGCAGCGTGCGGTGATGAAACTCCGTGCGGCGAGCGGGCGCGTATCGTGGTGCTGAACGCTTTGGGCGATACCGGGCTGCGATATCTGGCGGTGTTGCTGCAGGACATTCCACGCTCGTGCAAGCTCGACAGCCAGCTCAATTATGTGGATGTGGCGCTGGGTAGCCTGGAATTGGCGGCTGTGCAGGTGGGCGAGCAGGTGGCACGGGTGCCAGACTTGGTTGGGCTGGAAAGGCTGGTGCGTGACGCGCAGTTGCAATGACTGAAGTTGTAAGCTTGCAGCTTGAACCTTGCAGGTGCTTGGGAGGTCTGTGTTTGCATGTATCACGGTGAACGCTTCAACGCTTGGACCCATCTGGTCGGTGCCGTTCTGGCCTGCATCGGCGCCATCTGGCTGATCGTCGCTGCAGGCCTGCAGGGCGACCCCTGGAAGATCGTCAGCTTCTCCATCTACGGCGGCACGCTGTTGCTGCTCTACAGCATCTCGACCCTCTACCACAGCACCCGCGGCCGGGCGAAGGTGATCATGCGCAAGCTCGATCACCTGTCCATCTACCTGCTGATCGCCGGCAGCTACACACCCTTCTGCCTGGTGAGCCTGCGCGGGCCTTGGGGCTGGAGCCTGTTCGGGGTGGTCTGGGGGCTGGCGGTGATCGGCATGCTGCAGGAAATCAAGCCACGCTCGGAGGCGCGGGTCCTATCGATCATCATCTATGCGGTGATGGGGTGGATCGTGCTGGTGGCGGTCAAGCCGCTGTTGCAAAGCCTGGGCACCGCCGGCTTTGCCTGGTTGGCGGCGGGCGGTGTGTTTTACACCGTGGGCATCATTTTCTTCGCATTTGACAGCCGATTCCGCCACTGGCACGGCATCTGGCACCTGTTCGTCATCGCTGGCAGCCTGATGCACTTCGTGGCGGTATCGCTCTACGTGCGTTAAAAATCGCCCCACAGCTGTTGCGCCACCGAAAGGGCCACCACCGGCGCTGTTTCAGTGCGCAACACGCGTGGGCCAAGACGGGCAGCTTGGAAGCCTGCCCCCTTGGCCTGTTCGACTTCGGCATCGCTCAAACCACCCTCGGGGCCAATCAGGAACGCCAGGCGTGCCGGTTTGTCATGACTGGTCAGCGGCTCTGCAACAGGGTGCAAGACCAGTTTCAGGTCAGCATCGCTGCCCTTGATCCAGTCGGCCAAGGTCACCGGTGGGTGGATGATCGGCAGCGTCGAGCGGCCGCATTGCTCGCAGGCGCTGATCGCGACCTGGCGCCAGTGGGCGAGGCGCTTGTCGGCGCGCTCGTCTTTGAGGCGCACTTCGCAGCGTTCGCTGACGATCGGGGTGATTTCATTGGCGCCCAGTTCGGTGGCCTTCTGGATGGCCCAGTCCATGCGCTCGCCGCGGGAAAGGCCTTGGCCTAGATGAATGTGCAATGGCGACTCGGCCTGGCCGGCAACGGCCTGGTCGAGGCTGACGCGCACGGTCTTCTTGCCCACTTCGAGCAATTGGCCCAGGTATTCCTGGCCGCTGCCGTCGAACAGTTGCACGGCAGCGCCGGGGGCCATGCGCAGTACGCGGCCGATATAGTGGGCCTGGGCTTCGGGCAGGTCGTGCTCGCCGAGGCTCAGGGGGGCGTCGATGAAGAAGCGGGACAGTCTCATGGTTCTGCTCAGGAAGAAGGTTGGACATCGTCCTTGTAGGCGCGGCCTTGTGTCACCAAAGGGCCGCACAGTAGCTCCGGTCATTTGGCGGCGCTGCTGATCCTTGGGGCTGCTGTGCAGCCCGTTCGCGACACGAGGCCGCCCCTACAAGGCGTTGCGATTGCTGGTCGGTTAGCCCGGATCGCGGAAGTCGGGGTGGAAGTTTGCCGGTACCGCCACGCTGACGCTGTCTCGCGTGGCAATATCGATGCCTTCACTGGCCACCTCGGCAAGGAAGTCGATCTGCTCGGGCGTGATCACGTACGGCGGCAGGAAGTACACCACGCTGCCCAGCGGGCGCAGCAGGGCGCCGCGGGTCAGGGCATGCTCGAACACTTTCAGGCCGCGGCGCTCCTGCCACGGGTAGGCGACCTTGCCCGCCTTGTCCTGGACCATTTCGATCGCCAGGGCCATGCCGGTCTGGCGGATTTCGGCAACATGGGCATGATCGGCCAGGTGCGCAGTGGCGCTGGCCATGCGTGCGGACAACGCCTTGTTGGCCTCGATGACGTTGTCCTGTTCGAAGATGTCCAGGGTCGCCAGGGCCGCCGCGCAGGCCAGCGGGTTGCCGGTGTAGCTGTGCGAATGCAGGAACGCGCGCAGGGTCGGGTAGTCGTCGTAGAACGCCTGGTACACCGTGTCGGTGGTCAGGCACGCGGCCAGCGGCAGGTAGCCGCCGGTCAGCGCCTTGGACAGGCACAGGAAATCGGGGCGGATGCCAGCCTGCTCACAAGCGAACATCGTGCCGGTGCGCCCAAAGCCCACGGCAATCTCGTCGTGGATCAGGTGCACGCCATAGCGGTCGCAAGCCTCGCGCAGCAGCTTGAGGTAGACCGGGTGGTACATGCGCATGCCGCCTGCACCCTGGATCAACGGCTCGATTATTACCGCCGAGAGGGTTTCGTGGTGTTCGGCCAGCGTCTGTTCCATGGCTGCGAACATGTTGCGCGAATGTTCTTCCCAGCCCATGCCCTCGGGGCGCAGGTAGCAATCCGGGCTGGGGACTTTGATGGTATCGAGCAGCAGCGCCTTGTAGGTCTCGGTGAACAGCGGCACATCGCCCACCGACATGGCGGCGATGGTCTCGCCGTGGTAGCTGTTGGTCAGGGTGACGAAGCGCTTTTTTGCCGGCTTGCCGATGTTCTGCCAGTAATGGAAGCTCATTTTCAGCGCCACTTCGATGCACGATGAGCCATTGTCCGCATAGAACACCCGGTCCAGACCGGCAGGCGTCATCGCGACCAGGCGCTCGGACAGCTCGATCACCGGCTGGTGGCTGAAGCCCGCGAGGATCACATGCTCCAGCTGGTCGACCTGGTCCTTGATGCGCTGGTTGATGCGCGGGTTGGCGTGGCCAAACACATTGACCCACCAGCTACTGACCGCATCCAGGTAGCGCTTGCCTTCGAAGTCCTCGAGCCACACGCCTTCCCCGCGCTTGATCGGGATCAGCGCAAGCTGCTCGTGGTCTTTCATCTGGGTGCAGGGGTGCCACAAGACCTTCAGGTCACGCTGCATCCACTGATCATTGAGGCCCATTGGCACTTCTCCTGGCGTTACGGCATGTTTGACCGCGTAAGCCTAAGCAATGCCGGGAGGCAGGACAACCGCTGCGGGTCAATGACGACAGGTGCGGGTCCACTCGAGCTTGCGGATATGCACGGTGCCGGCTCTGGAGGTGGAGATGGTCAGGCGTCGAAACGGCCCGGGGAGGTGCTGGTAGCAGGGTTGAGTGCAGAAATGGCCAGGCATGAACTCGGTGTATCCGCTGCCCGAAAGCGTCAGCCAGTAAAAATTATGCGGGGTCGGGGCAATCCCGTCCCAATCGACGCCTTCGGTATCCATGAGCATTGTCACATCTTCGAAATGCTGGTCGCTGACTACGTAGCATTCCAGGCGTAGGCTTTCGACTTCTTGGCTGAAGCTGATTTCCACTTCACTCTGCTCGCCAATCACCAGCTCGGTGCCATCTTCACCTTTGAAGGCTTCATGAACACCGGCCCATGAAGTGCCATTGCTGCGGATACGCAAGCCTGAGGGCGTCAGTAACGTTTGTTTGTGCCACAGGAGCTGCCTTTTGATGTGAGCAAAATGCTCCTCATAGGTCATGCGCAGTTCCTTTTGTCGGTTTTTCCAGTCACCCGGACCAGCGTTGCGCAAGGGCAGCAGGCTCGTCTACTGACAAAAATGCCAGTTGCCAAAAGGACTTGATGGCGCTGTGGTGGCAGGGTCGGCATACCTGACGTATTCTTAACGCATCATCTCGGGGCGTCTTTGCCTCTTCCCATTTCTGTAACGTCAACTCGGAGTTCGCCATCATGGCTGCTGCTTGGGTGCGCCTGTGCGCGTTGGTATTGATCGGTGTGTCCAGCGGCGCCGCGCTGGCAAAGGACAAGACACCTTCGGCAATCGTGGTGGGTGGCGGCCTGGCAGGCCTGACTGCAGCCTACGAGCTGCAGAGCAAGGGGTGGCAGGTGACCTTGCTGGAAGCCAAGGCGGGCATGGGCGGCCGTTCGGGCCTGGCCACCAGTGAGTGGGTCGGCAACAGCAAGGCTCAGCCGGTGCTCAACCAGTACCTCGAGCGTTTCAAGCTTGAAACACTGCCCGCGCCTGAGTTCGTACGCACTCCCGGGTATCTGATCGACGGTGAGTACTTCAGCGCCAGCGACCTGGCTACCAGGCAGCCGGCTACCGCCCAAGCCCTCAAGCGCTACGAGAAGACCCTCGATGACCTGGCCCGTTCGATCGATGACCCGCTCAAGCCACAGGCGACCAGTACGCTGTTCGCCCTCGACCAGATGAACGTTTCCACCTGGCTCGACAAGCTGCAGTTGCCCAGCACTGCACGGCAGCTGATCAACCAGCAGATCCGTACCCGCTACGATGAACCGTCGCGTCTCTCACTGCTTTACTTCGCCCAGCAGAGCCGTGTCTACCGCGGCGTCAGCGACCGTGACCTGCGTGCCGCCCGCTTGCCTGGTGGCAGCCCGGTACTGGCCCAGGCTTTCGTCAAGCAGCTGAAAACCATCAAGACCAGCTCGCCAGTCACCTCCATCGTCCAGGACCGCAGCGGGGTCACTGTCAAGGTTGGCAGCGCCAGCTACCAGGCCGATTACCTGGTCATGGCCGTACCGCTGCGTGCTCTGGCCAAGATCCAGATCACTCCGGCCCTGGACACCCAGCACGTCGCGGCGCTGAGGGGCACCAACTATGGTTGGCGCGATCAGCTGCTGCTCAAATTCAAGCAGCCAGTCTGGGAAAGCCGCGCGCGCATGTCTGGCGAAATCTTCAGCAACGCAGGCCTTGGCATGCTATGGATCGAGCCAGCACTCAAAGGTGGCGCCAACGTGGTGATCAACCTGTCGGGTGACAACGCCCGTCTGCTACAGGCCTTCGGTGACAAACAGATGGTCGACCAGGTATTGATCCGCCTGCATGCCTTCTATCCAAAGGCCCGTGGCGCGTTCACCGGTTATGAGGTCAAGCGCTACAGCGCCGACGCCGGGACTGGCGGTGCTTACCTGGCTTTTGGCCCCGGGCAGATCAGCAAGTACTGGCGCCTGTGGGAGCGCCCGGTGCAACGCATTGCATTTGCCGGTGAGCACACCGACGCGCTGTACCCAGGCACCCTCGAAGGTGCCCTGCGCAGTGGCCAGCGTGCCGCCAGCCAGGTGCAGGACCTGCTGGCCGGCAAGTCGTTCGACCCTGTAAAAGCTGCCCCGGTAGCGGCAACTGCTGGGTCGCAGAAGGACAAAGGTGGGTTCTTCTCCAACATGTTTGGTGGGTCATCCGACAAAGAAGACAACGCCGAAAAGGCACCTGCCAAAGCCGAGCCGGTGAAGGCCGAGGAGGCGCGGGTGGACAAGCCTGGTTTCTTCTCGCGGCTGTTCGGCAGCGCTGGCAAGCCCGAAGCCAAGGCTGCTCCGGCGCCTGTCGAGGCAAAAAAGGCCCCAGCCAAATCGGAGCCTGAAACACAGGCCGTTACCCACTCCCAGGCCAAGGCTGGCTGATGGGTGATCGCCTGGCCCTGTCACCGTCAAGCGGACGGCAGGGCCAGGGCTGACAACCTGGAATTACCCGCTATCGTTAATGTTTCCTTAATAGCCAACTCGGACAATTACTATCGGATTTATCGATAATCCAAAGCAATTTTTTGTGCTTTTATTCGATACGTTACGCGTTAGTCTGTGCATAGCTTTCACGGGGAAACACGGCATCATGCAACTGCGCAATTCACCCTCTCGCTATGGCGTGGTCAGCATCCTCCTGCACTGGGGCGTTGCGCTGGCGGTCTTTGGTCTTTTCGGTCTTGGTCTGTGGATGGTCGGTCTCGATTATTACAGCCCTTGGCGCAAGGCAGGCCCGGACCTGCACAAGAGCATCGGCCTGGTGCTGCTGGCTGTCATGCTTGTGCGTGTGCTGTGGCGCTTCATCAGCCCACCGCCGCCGGCGCCTGCCAGCCACGGGGCATTTACCCGCCTGGCCGCCAGGTTGGGGCATTTGGCCCTGTACACAGGCCTGTTCGCGGTGATGATCGCCGGCTACCTGATCTCTACCGCCGACGGTGTCGGTATTCCGGTATTTGGCTTGTTTGAAGTACCTGCCCTTGTCAGTGACCTGCCTGATCAGGCAGACCTGGCCGGCGTTATTCATTTGTGGCTGGCGTGGGGCCTGGTGATTTTCGCCGCGCTGCATGCCCTGGCTGCCCTGAAGCACCATTACATCGACCGTGACGCGACCCTGGTTCGCATGCTGGGCCGCAAAGCTTGACTCTCAACCTCAATTGCAAGGAACTGAAAGGATGTTGAAAAAGACTTTTGCCGCTCTGGCGCTCGGTACCGCTCTGCTCAGTGCTGGTCAGGCCATGGCCGCCGAGTACAAGATCGACAAGGAAGGCCAGCACGCGTTCGTCGACTGGAAAATCAGCCACCTGGGCTACAGCTTCATTCACGGTACCTTCAAGGACTTCGACGGCAACTTCACTTGGGATAGCGCCAAGCCTGAAGCCAGCAAGATCAGCGTCGACCTGAAAACCGCCAGCCTGTGGTCGAATCACGCCGAGCGCGACAAGCATATCGCCAGCGCTGACTTCCTGGACGTGAAGAAGTACCCGGAAGCGAAATTCGTTTCCACTGCCGTCAAATCGACCGGCGAAAAGACCGCAGACGTGACCGGTGACCTGACACTGCATGGTGTGACCAAGCCTGTGACCTTCAAGGCCACCTTCAACGGTGAGGGCAAGGACCCATGGGGCGGTGAGCGTGCTGGCTTCAACGCTACCACCACGCTGAACCTGAACGACTTCGGTATCAAGGGCCCTGGCGCAACCTCGCAGACCCTGGACCTGGACATCAGCGTCGAAGGTGTGAAGCAGAAGTGATCATTGCCTGAGCAATAAAAACGCCGCCCCATGGGGCGGCGTTTTTATTTGCCGGTAGCGTTAGCCGCCTTTGCGGGTCAGTAACGCAGGCCGCTCGCCACGTGGGCGGCTTGGCAGGTCTTCCAGTTGCTCAGGCGTTGGGAAACGGTCGAGCTTGGATTCCTTGCGGATGATCACAGGCTGGTTTTGCGGCTCTCGCGAGCTACGTACTGCCGGTTCCTGACGGGATGCGTCATCACGGCCGGCCGAACGGTTGCGGCCACCACCGTTGCTATCGCGGCGCGCATCACCTCCCTTGTTGTTGCGCGGCGGGCGTTTCTCGCCACTGGCGCTGCGCGGCTGGCCGCCGTTACGCCCTTGGCCACCACCACTGTTGCTGCCACCACTGTTGCTGCGCCCAGGGTTGGCCTGGCCTTGACCAGCGCCGGCATTGGCACCCGGGCGACGGTTGCGGCCCTGGTTCTTGGCATTCTGGTAGGGGCTGACGTAGTCGGCACGGTTACCGAAGTTGTCGATTTCGTCGTCCAGGAATTCATCCGGAGCACGGTCGGCCGGTGCCTTCGGCACACTGTTCTGGCTGGCTTGCTGTTGGCGCGGCTTCTTGTCACGCGGCTTGCGCGGCTGTTGCTGCTTGTCGGCGGGCTTTTCCTTGTCGGCAGGCTTGTCGGCGGCCTGCTGCTTGGCCTTGCCTTTATCCTTGCCCTTGTCCTTGCGGCCGCCACTGCCATCTTTGCCACCGTCACCACGGGCCTGCTGATTGCGGCCGCCGCGACCGTTGTTCTGCGGGCGTTCACGCACTTCAGGCTTCTCGGCCTCCACCTGGCTTGGGTCGAAGCCCATCAGGTCGCCATCGGCGATCTTCTGCCTGGTGACCCGCTCAATGCTCTTGAGCAGTTTTTCTTCGTCCGGCGCGACCAGGGAAATGGCCTCGCCCGAGCGGCCGGCACGGCCGGTGCGGCCGATACGGTGAACGTAGTCTTCTTCGACATTGGGCAGTTCGAAGTTGACCACATGCGGCAGTTGGTCGATGTCCAGGCCACGGGCGGCAATGTCGGTGGCGACCAGTACGCGTACGCTGTTGGCCTTGAAGTCGGCCAGTGCCTTGGTACGAGCGTTCTGGCTCTTGTTGCCGTGGATGGCCGCGGCGCTCAGGCCGTGCTTTTCCAGGTACTCGGCCAGACGGTTGGCGCCGTGCTTGGTACGGGTGAATACCAGTACCTGCTCCCAGGCGCCGAGCGTGATCAGGTGGGCCAGCAGCGCGCGCTTGTGGCTGGCGGGCAGGCGGTAGACGCGCTGCTCGATACGCTCGACGGTGGTGTTCGGTGGGGTGACCTCGATGCGCTCAGGGTTGTGCAGGAGCTTGTCGGCCAGGTCGGTGATGTCTTTGGAGAACGTCGCCGAGAACAGCAGGTTCTGCCGTTTGGCCGGCAGGCGGGCGAGGACCTTCTTGACGTCGTGGATGAAGCCCATGTCGAGCATGCGGTCGGCTTCGTCCAGGACCAGGATTTCCACGTGGGCCAGGTCGACGCGGCCTTGCCCTGCCAGGTCGAGCAGACGGCCCGGGCAGGCCACCAGGACGTCGACACCCTTGGCAATGGCCTGGATTTGCGGGTTCATGCCAACGCCGCCGAAAATGCAGGCACTGACCAGCGGCAGGTCGCGAGCGTAAACCTTGAAGCTGTCGTGTACCTGAGCCGCCAGTTCGCGGGTCGGGGTCAGGACCAGCACGCGCGGTTGGCGCGGGCCGTGGCGCTGGGATTTGTCCGGGTGGCCTGCCGGGAACAGGCGCTCAAGGATCGGTAGGGCGAAACCGCCGGTTTTACCAGTACCTGTCTGTGCGGCGACCATCAGGTCGCGGCCTTGCAACACGGCGGGAATCGCCCGCTGTTGCACCGGAGTCGGCTGGGTATAGCCCGCAGCCTCGATAGCGCGGACAAGTGCCTCGGAGAGACCGAGGGAAGCAAAGGACATGGGCAATCCTGTTCTGTGGGGGCTGGGCCCGTAGGGATATTCTGCCTGGCGCGACGGGCATCGGTGAGATGCGATCGCGTCCGGTCCAGCTGGGCTTTCACTGCACATCCGGAAAACGGAGTTAGGACGCAAGGTGCGTCGGTGCCGATCGGGATGCCTGTTGCGAGGCCGAGCGTCCGGGCGTGAGCCGGGCGGGAAGGCCCGAGTATAACAGAGCTATCGCTGTGTGCTGCTTTCCTGCTGCTCAACGGTGTGAGGAAGGTGGTCAGTGCTGCCGATATAGCGTTCGATTATCGCTAGGTAAGCGGGCTCCTGCTTGAAAAGCCGCAGCCCTTCGGTAAACGCCAGCGCCAAGGCATCGCGGCCAGGTTTGCGTGCCAGCCCCAGGTATTGCGCTTGACGGCTGATGACCAGTGGCAGTTCCTCTACCTGTTGCTCCAGGCCGAGTTGGCGGCGCAGGTAGCGCCCGACCAGGCGGTCGGTAACCAGCAAATCGATGCGCCCGAGCACCAGCTTGCCAAAATTGGCTTCGTGGCTTGGCGCCGCTTCACGCCGAAAGCCTGATGCATCGTTGAACTGTGCTCCATAGGCATAGCCCGGTGAGGTGCCGACAGTCAGGTCGGTGAGGTCGCTCAGTCGGGTTATGGCATGGCGACGGCGGCTGGATTGATACAGCACGAATTCGACATCCGACATGGGCTCCAGCGGGTAGACCATGTATGCCTGGCGCGAGTCCACTTTGAAGATGTCCATGACCCCGTCGGCCTGGCCCTGTTCGATCATTGCCAGGCATCGCTTCCAAGGCATGAACTCCCACTCCAGCTCGACACCCAGGCGCCTGAACACCTCAGTGGTGACTTCGTAATCTATGCCCTTGGGCTGGCCGTTGTGCTGGTACACATAAGGCGCCCAGTCATCGGTAACCAGGCGCAGGCGTTCGGCCTGCGCCATGGGGCTCAGGCAGGCGAGCAGCAGGATGCAGAAGAAGCGGACGATGAACGGCATGAGGCGAGATTACGCGCTCGGCTTGGGTAAGGCCAGTTGCAGGCGCTGAGGCAGCACCTTCGCGGGAGTAGTGCGCTCAACGCTGTGCGGGCTGCAGCAGATGCGCTTCGATTTCCTTGCGTTGGGCGCCGAGCGAGAGGCGCAGGCATGGGTGGCGCAGGCACTGGCGTAATTGCTCCGGCTCCATCGGGCCATAACGCTCATTGAGATTCTGCAGTGCCTTGTCCCACCAGGCGGGTGCGCAGGCACGGTCAAATTCGTTGGGGTAGGGGTAGCTGCCATACAACAGTTCGCGGGCAAACTGGCGCTCGCGGCTGGGCAGCGTCAGGCTCATGGCCTTGTAACCCAGGCGTTGCAAGGTCGGCGGGCGCGGCAACTGGTCATTCACCAACAGCACGTCTTCCAAGGCGGCGGCGCTAAGTGGCTGGTCTGCGTGCTTGCGCAGCCAGGCCTGTATCTTGGCCCGGAACTGAGCCTTGCGGCTCCAGTAGTGATGGATGACATCGGTGCATTCAGCCAGCGCCAGCTTGCGGTAGGCGGCGACCGCCAGGCAGAACTCTTCCAGCGTATAGGCCGTGCGAACCAGTGGATGGAATTCGTCCATCATCGCGATCGAGTGGTCCAGTATCCCCGCATCTTCTGCGGTCAGGCCAATCACCCCGGAGTTGACCATAGGCATCTGGCCGTCTGCCAAGCCCCGCGCCTGGAGAATGTTCTGCAGGTTCTGGTAGAGCAGGCACTGCTGATTTGCGCCGTAGCGCCCGCCGATCGCGTTGCACAGCAGGCTGCCGGCTTTGACTCGCTGGAACAGGTTCAGTGGCGACTTGCGGAAGAATGTGTCGGTATCGATCAGCACGGCCTGCGAATGCTGCTGGAGGACTTGGCGCAACACGACATGCTTGCTGCGGAAATGGTAGCCGTGAGGTTCGTTCCAGGCCGTACGCGTTTCCTCATCGAGCAGATGAACGGTAACCGTCAGCTTGCCGTAGGGCTCGGGGTTGTCGGTGTAGACCTGTATATCCATGGCCTCGCCCGCAGCCGTGCCCAGGTGGGCCAGGGCGCTGACGATGCTGAAGCAGGCCTCCTGATGATAGGTGGCAGGGCCGAAGGCCAGGTAAACCAGTTGAGGGCGCTGGGGTGTGAAATGTTGCATGGCTGGCAAGACCCGTCTGAACCGGAAATGAAATAAGGCCTTAGTCTATGACTAAAGCCTTAAGCATTTCTGAATAGGATTTTACCAAATGATTTCAGCGAGGCAGCTTCAGGTTGTTCCAGATCGCCAGGCTCGCCTCTGCCTGGTTCAAGGTGTAGAAATGCAGGCCCGGTGCGCCGCCTTGCAGCAGTTGTTCGCACATGCGGGTGATGACTTCTTCACCGAAGGCCTGGATGCTGGCGGTATCGTCGGCATAAGCTTCCAGCTGCTTGCGGATCCAGCGCGGGATTTCGGCGCCGCAAGCGTCGGAGAAGCGCGCCAGCTTGCTGTAGTTGGTGATCGGCATGATGCCGGGCACTACAGGAATTTCGACGCCCAGCTTCTGTGCGCGCTCGACAAAGTAGAAATAGCTGTCGGCGTTGAAGAAGTACTGGGTGATGGCGCTGTCGGCACCGGCCTTGACCTTGTGCACGAAGTTGGCCAAGTCGGTTTCGAAGTTGCGTGCCTGCGGGTGCATTTCCGGATAGGCGGCCACTTCCAGGTGGAAGTGATCAGCGGTTTCCTGGCGGATGAACTCGACCAGGTCGCTGGCATAACGCAGTTCACCACTTGCCATGCCCATGCCCGACGGCAGGTCGCCGCGCAGGGCGACGATGCGCTTGATGCCGGCAGCCTTGTATTGGGCGAGCAGCGCGCGCAACTCGTCCTTGGTGTCGCCGACGCACGACAGGTGCGGGGCGGCAGGCACCTTCACTTCGCTTTCCAGCTGCAGCACGGTGTTCAGCGTGCGGTCGCGAGTGGAGCCACCGGCACCGTAGGTGCAGGAAAAGAAGTCCGGGTTGCAGCCAGCCAGCTGGCGGGCAACACCCATCAGCTTTTCATGACCGGCGTCGGTCTTGGTCGGGAAGAATTCGAAACTGTAGCGGCGTTCTTGTGACATCACTCGTTCCTCAAGCAGCAAGCTTCAAGCGGCAAGCTGCAAGTAAAAGCCAGATCGGTGATGGCCGATCTGGCTTGGCATCGTTCAAGATCGTGGGTGCTGGAGCTGCAAGCGGCAAGGGCACGGTCTGCCTTTTCTTGCCGCTTGCAGCTTCAAGCTTGCCGCTTAGTAGCGGTAGGCGTGCGGCTTGAACGGGCCTTCGACAGTCACGCCGATGTAGTCGGCCTGTTGCTGGGTCAGCTTGGTGACCACGCCGCCGAAGCCGCGGACCATTTCCAGGGCCACTTCTTCGTCGAGCTTCTTGGGCAGTACTTCAACGGTCAGGCGTTCGGCTTTCTTCTCGGCCGAAAGGTCAGCGAACTTCTGCTCGAACAGGAAGATCTGTGCCAGTACCTGGTTGGCGAACGAACCGTCCATGATGCGGCTTGGGTGGCCGGTGGCGTTGCCCAGGTTCACCAGGCGGCCTTCGGCCAGCAGGATCAGGTAGTCGTCGTTCTGCGGGTCGAAGTCGCCAGCGCCGGTACGGTGGATCTTGTGGACCTGCGGCTTGACCTCTTCCCATGCCCAGTGCTTGCGCATGAAGGCGGTGTCGATCTCGTTGTCGAAGTGGCCGATGTTGCAGACCACGGCGCGCTTCTTCAGGGCCTTGAGCATGTTGGCGTCGCAGACGTTGACGTTACCGGTGGTGGTGACGATCAGGTCGATCTTGCCCAGCAGGGCCTTGTCGATGCTGGCTTCGGTGCCGTCGTTGATACCGTCGATGAACGGCGAGACCAGCTCGAAGCCGTCCATGCACGCCTGCATGGCGCAGATCGGGTCAACTTCGGTGACCTTGACGATCATGCCTTCCTGGCGCAGCGACTGCGCAGAACCCTTGCCCACGTCACCGTAGCCGATCACCAGGGCCTGCTTGCCCGACAGCAGGTGGTCGGTACCGCGCTTGATGGCGTCGTTCAGGCTGTGACGGCAGCCGTATTTGTTGTCGTTCTTGCTCTTGGTGACCGAGTCGTTGACGTTGATCGCCGGGACCTTCAGCTCGCCTTTGGCCAGCATGTCCAGCAGGCGGTGCACGCCGGTGGTGGTTTCTTCGGTGACACCGTGGACGCGGTCCAGCACGGCCGGGTACTTCTTGTGCAGCAGCTCGGTCAGGTCACCGCCGTCGTCGAGGATCATGTTGGCGTCCCATGGCTGGCCATCCTTGAGGATGGTCTGCTCCAGGCACCACTCGTACTCTTCCTCGGTTTCACCTTTCCAGGCGAACACCGGGATACCGGCGGCAGCGATGGAGGCTGCGGCCTGGTCCTGAGTGGAGAAGATGTTGCAGGACGACCAGCGCACTTCGGCACCCAGGGCAACCAGGGTTTCGATCAGCACGGCAGTCTGGATGGTCATGTGGATGCAGCCCAGAATCTTCGCACCCTTGAGCGGCTGCTCGGCGAGGTACTTGCGACGCAGGCCCATCAGGGCAGGCATTTCCGATTCGGCGATGATGGTTTCGCGACGACCCCAGGCGGCCAGGGAGATGTCTGCGACTTTGAAATCGGTAAAACCTGCGGGCGTGTTTACAGCGCTCATGAGAGCCTCCATTCGTAGTGTGCGAATGGGCGCCGTTGTGCGTTGAGCGTCCGCGGGAGCGGACAACGCCCCATCCGAGCCTGACAGGATGACCCTGCTGCAGCGCCCCTCGGACAGGTGGCGGGCATGGCACCGCGGCGGGTGGCCATGTGAATCGGCGCAGATTATAGCCTTGGCGGGAGTCATCGCCCAAGGTTTTCTGTCGATTAATAGCGACGATAGTCGATGATCAATGGAGCGGCGCCGGCCGCTCTGCCATCATTACCGCACGTTAGCCAAGCAGGTCAGGAGTACAGATGAACTTTCACACCCGCAAATGGGTAAAACCCGAAGACCTCAACCCCAACGGCACACTGTTCGGCGGCAGCCTGTTGCGCTGGATCGACGAAGAGGCGGCGATCTACGCCATCGTCCAACTGGGCAACCAGCGTGTGGTGACCAAGTACATGTCGGAGATCAACTTCGTCAGTGCCTCGCGCCAGGGCGACATCATCGAGCTGGGCATCACCGCAACCGAGTTCGGCCGCACCTCGATCACCCTCAAGTGTGAAGTGCGCAACAAGATCACCCGCAAGAGCATCCTGACTGTCGACAAGATGGTCTTCGTCAACCTGGGCGAGGATGGCCAGCCGGCGGCCCACGGGCGCACCGAGATCAAATATGTTCAGGACCAGTTTCCGGACAGCGCGGTGGAATAACGTGATGGGGCTGCTTCGCAGCCCTTTCGCCGGCAAGACGGCCCTGGGTTTTCAGGGTTGTGCGCTGACCTTGCGCACCACCCGCCCGATGCTCAAGCCCTGCACCAGGATCGACGACAGCACCACGATGTAGGTGATCGACAGCAGCAGGTCACGCTCCTCGCCCAATGGCAGCGACAGTGCCAGGGCTACCGAAACGCCACCGCGCAGGCCGCCCCAGGTCAGTACCCGCACGGTGCCTTTGGGCACGCTGCGCCAGCGGCGCAAAAGCACGATCGCCGGGGCCACGGTCAGCAGCCGCGACAGCAGCACCGCCAGCGCCAGCACGCTGCCAGCCGCCAGGTGCAGCCAGTTGAACGGCAGCAGCAACAGCTCCAGGCCGATCAGGGCGAAGAGCAGGGCGTTGAGCATGTCGTCGATCAACTCCCAGAAACCGTCCAGGTAGCGACGGGTCATGTCGTTCATCGCCAGGTTGCGCCCCAGGTTGCCGATGATCAGCCCGGCCACGACCATCGCGATCGGTGCCGAGACGTGCAGCTCGTAGCACATCGCCGAACCACCGATGACCAGCGCCAGGGTCAGCATGACCTCGACCTGATACTGCTCGACGCTTTTGATCATGCGGTAGGTGGCGTAACCGAGCAGCCCGCCAAACACCGCCCCGCCAATGGCTTCGCGGGCGAACAGGATCGCTGTGTCAGTGATGCTTGGCGTTTCACCCAGTTGAATGATGCCCAGCAGGACGGTGAACACCACCACGGCGGTGCCGTCGTTGAACAGAGACTCGCCGACGATGGTGGTCTTCAGCGGCTTGGAGGCGTTAGCGGTCCGCAGGGCCCCTAGCACAGCGATCGGGTCGGTGGGCGAGATCAGTGCACCGAACAGCAGGCAGTAGATCAGCGGCACCTGCCAGCCGAACAGCGCAAAGACCCAGTGCGACAGAAAGCCGATCACCACGGTGGCGATCAGCACGCCGAGCGTTGCCAGCAGCCCGATCGGCCAGCGGTAGCTGCGCAGATCGGTGAGGTTGACGTGCAGTGCGCCGGCGAACAGCAGAAACGCCAGCATCCAGTGCATCAGCAGGTCATTGAAGTCGATCTGGTTCATCAGCCCTTCGACGCGTTCTTCAAGGCCCGGGAAGCCGATCAGGCTAAGCCCCTGCAGCATCAGCGAGAACAGCAGTGCCGTGACCATCACGCCGATGGCGGGGGGCAGGCCGATAAAGCGGTAATTGACGTAGGTGAGGAGTGTTGTGAGGCAGATAAACGCAGCAACTAATTCAAGCATCCCAAATCCTGTAACAATGGCTTCCAAGTCGTAACCCGAATGGCTCGGGCAGTTCTTTGATGATCTGGCGAGGGTCTCGGGACACAGTTTTTGACCTGATTGACTGGATTCGTTCCGCATTTGCTACGGAACTGCTTCGCACCCCATGGTCCCGTCAACGCTATATATTCACAGGCTGATCTCGTCACAAGGACCTGAAGGCGTGCTGGCAACTTCCCTGGTACTGATCGCGGCCCTACTACACGCGACCTGGAACACCCTGATCAAATTCAGTGGCGAGCGCTTGCTGGTGATCGCCAGCATGGACTCGGTAGCCCTGGCCTTTGCCGTGCTCGCAGTGGCCTTCGTGGACCTGCCGCCTGCCGAGATCTGGCCTTGGCTGATCGCCTCGGCATTGGCCGAGCAGTTGTACCGATTCCTGCTGATCCAGGCATATCGGGTAGGCGATCTGGGGCTGGTCTATCCTCTGATGCGTGGCCTGTCACCGCTGGTGGTGCTGGGGCTGACCCTGGCGTTCGCCGGCGAGTCGCTCAGCCAGCAGCAAATCATCGGCATATTGCTGATTCCGTGTGGCATGGCGTGCCTGCTGTGGCAGGGAGGTGGGGGTGAGCGCCTGCCCTGGTCGATGCTGCCAGTGGTGGCGCTGATCGGCCTGTGCATTGGTTGCTACACCTGGTTCGACGGGCAGGCCGTGCGGTTGTGGGGCAAGCCCTGGGACTACCTGGTATGGCTGACCCTGCTCAGCGCCTGGCCGTTTCCGCTGCTGGCCTGTGTGGCACGGCGGGGGCCGTTCGTGCTGTTCTGGCGCACCCAGTGGCGCTTGGGGTTGGCAGTGGGCTTTTGCGTGTTGTTCAGCTACGCGCTGGTATTGTGGGCCATGCATCTGGGTTCGGTGGCCGAGGCGGCGGCCTTGCGCGAGCTGAGCGTCATCCTGGTGGTACTGCTGGGCATGCGCTACCTCAAAGAACCTTTTGGCGGCCCGAGACTCCTAGCTTGCGGGCTGGTACTGGCAGGCATGCTGGTGATGAAGCTCTAACCTAACGACTGAAGGAGTCCTGTCCATGACCGTTGCCCTGTGGTGCATCCTGATCGCATTGTTCCTGCCGCCGCTGTGCGCCTTGATCGCCAAGGTGAGCAGTGGCCGTTTCGGCTTGAAGGACAATCACGACCCACGCGCCTTCCTCGACACATTATCGGGCCTGCCACGGCGTGCCCATGCCGCCCAGCAGAACAGCTATGAAGCGTTTCCGGCATTTGCCGCGGCGGTGCTGGTGGCCGATATCGTGGGCAATGCCGAGCAGGTGACGCAGGACGTGCTGGGGGTCTTGTACATCACCAGTCGGCTGCTTTACATCATCTGCTATCTGGCGGACTGGGCGGCTTTGCGCTCGCTGGTGTGGTTCGCCGGGGTGGCCCTGATCGTGTCGTTCTTCGTCGTTTCGGCCTGAAGCCTGGCTGCCCTCCTCGCGTGTGAGCCGCGAGGAGGGCAGCAGCCAGTCAAAGGACTTTGGGTACTTCAGGCAGTGGCTTGCCCTTTGGCCATAGCATCCAGATCTGCCCCTGCTGCTTCATGTTCCCCGCCAGTTCGCCGGCCTCAGGCCCGGTGCCCCAGAACAGGTCCGCACGCACTTCGCCGGTAATCGCGCCACCGGTATCCTGAGCGCCCACCGGCCGAACCACCGGTGTGCCGTCCGGGCGTGTGGTGGACAGCCAAAGCAGGCTGCCCAATGGAATGACCTTGCGATCGATGGCCACGCTGTAGCCCGCGGTAAGCGGCACATTCAGCGAGCCGCGCGGGCCTTCGTTGCTGTCAGGGCGGGTGCTGAAGAATACATAGCTGGGGTTGCTCGCCAGCAATTCCGGCACACGCTGCGGATTGGCCTGAGCCCAGGCATGAATGGCGCCCATGCTCACGTCTTCCTTCTTCAACTGGCCCTGCTCGATCAGCCAGCGACCTATCGGCCGGTACGGGTGGCCGTTCTGGTCGGCGTAGCCCAAGCGCAATTGACGGCCATCTTCCAGCTTTACCCGGCCAGAGCCCTGGATCTGCAGAAACTGCAGGTCCATCGGGTCGGTCAACCACGCCAGTACCGGGGCCTTCACGCCGTCCCGGTAGATCACCTCGGCGGTGTCATAGGGCTTGAGCACGCGGCCGTCGAGGCGGCCTCGCAGGCGCTTGCCCTTCAGTTCCGGGTAAACGCTGGCCAGGTCGACCACGATCATGTCATCGGGGATGCCATACACCGGTACATTGGCCGCTTCGGTGCGTGTCAGGCTGCCGGGGTAGACCGGTTCGTAGTAGCCGGTGATCAGGCCATTGGCGTTGTTCTCGGCCGAGCGCAGGCCATAGACCTGCAATTGCGCTTGCAGGAACGTGCGCACCTGGGGCGCCTCCAGGGCAATCGGCTGTGCTGCTTCGCACGTGGCGGCCCACACCGGATCACGCTTGAGCTTTTCACAGCCAGTGCGCCAGGCGTTGAAACCCGCGACCAGGTCGCTGTCGCTGACGCTGGGCAGGTCGGCCCAAGCCGCAGGGGTGTAAGTAGCGACGGCGTGGGGTTCGGGCTTGGCGTTTTCGCCGCCGTTGCAGCCGGCCAGCAAGGCCAGGGCCGGCAGCGCCCAGGCGAGATGGCGCAGAGCAGATTTCATGGTTGAATCCTTGGAGGGCAGCAGCGGATGGCTGCCCATAGTGTTCGTAAGGGTATTGGTCTTTGCATGGCAGGCGAGGATACTGGTGGCCCTTTCCTCTGCCAATGTGACTGTGATGTTCAAATGTTTCACCGCCATACTGCTGATCAGCCTGTCCCTGGTAGCCTGCGACCGTGTCGATCCTAACTCACCCTTGGGGCAGCGCAAGGCGATCTTCAAGCAGATGCTCAAGACCAGCGAGGACATGGGTGGCATGCTGCGCGGGCGGTTGCCGTTCGATGGGGCTAAGTTTTCCGAGGGTGCGGTGAAACTCGATAGCCTGGCCCATGCGCCCTGGCAGCATTTTCCGCAGGTAAAGGATGATGGCGACAGCAGTGCGCGGCCCGAGGTCTGGGAGCGTCAGGCGCGCTTTCATGACTTGGCGCAAGCGTTGGAAGGGGTGACAGGCGAGTTGCTGGCGGTGACACGCAAGCAGCCGCTGGATGCGGCGATGCTCAAGGCACCTATGGACAAGGTCGAGGCAGCCTGCAAGGCCTGCCATACAGAGTTTCGTAATCATTGATGCGCCAGCCAATAGTTTGCGGACTGCTGGCTGGCGCGCGTGACTGAAGGCTCAGATTACTTGGTCAATTCGGCTTTGGCGTCTTCGAGTTCTGCTTTGGATTCGGCCAGTTTCTTTTCGCGCTTGGCAATTTTGCTCGCTTCGCCTTTTGCCTGCGCCTGCTTCAGGTCTGCTTCCCGCTCTTGGACTTCTGCTTCGGCTTCGCGCACTTTTTGTTCACGCTCTTCTTTCAAGCCGGCATCGGTGCAGTGCTCGGTGTTCTCCTGCAGGGCCTTCTCCAGGCCGCGGATCTCACCCGAATTATTGTGCGCCCTGGCATATTGCAGCTGGTTTTCGATGGCGCTGCGTTTGGCTGCGCAACCGGTCAAGCCAGGCGTGGGCTGAGCTGCTTGGGCGGCGGATGCGCTCAAACCGAGAACAGCCAGCATGACTACGGAAGAAACAACTTTCATGGAAGCCTCCTTGTAGGGGCATATGGCAGTAGCGCTGCGATGGTGCCCCTTCCCTAAGACCAAGTGAACCCTTCAGTGGGTAACTTCAGAAAAGTCCTACAAGCCAAGAGGAGTAGGAACTTGCTGTCAACGCTCCAGGTCTTCGACAGCTTCCTGCAACTCCTTTTTCGCCTCGGCAAGTTTGTCTTTGCGCTTGTTGATGCGCTCCGGGTCGCCCTTCTTCATGGCCTTGTCCAGGTCCTTGGTGCGCTGGTTGACCTCGTGGCGCGCCTCGAGCACCTTCTGTTCGCGCTCTTTGCGCAAGCCGGCATCGGTGCAGTTCGCGTCAACTTCGCTCAGCGCTTTTTCCAGCCCGGCCTGTTGGTTGCTGTTGTTGTGGGCCTTGGCCTGTTCGATCTGTTCAGCAATCGCTTGGCGCTTGGCTGCGCAACCGGTGAGCGCGGGTTGTTCTTTGGCGGGCTGGGCGGCGTTAGCTGAAAAAGCCAGCGTTGCCAGCACGAAAAGGGTGGAAATACGTTTCATGAAAAGCCTCTTGGACGGGGCGGGGCAGCAGAAAGTGGGGAAATCCTGCCTTGGTTTTACCGATTTATAAACCCTTGGCAGGTTTTTCCAGGCTCAGATTCGGAAATCCCCTTACAGGTCGTTGCGCATTCGCTAGTGGGATTTGGCCTCTTCAGCCATGTGAAAACCGTCGACGCCATTGTTCCCCAGATGTGTTGCAATGCGCTGTACTTCTCCCTGGGCGAAGAAGTCTGCGAGCTGCCTGGCGCGTGTTTCGCCTATGCCGGGCAAGGCTTGCCATTCGCTGGGGGAACGGCTGGCAAGCGCCGGCCAGTACTCATGCTCAGGCACGTTGCCGTGGGCAGGCACGCCAAGGCCCCTCAGCCAATGGGCGAAAGGCCTGGAGCGGGCAATGTCGAAACCGCGTTGCAGCCGCATGGCTTTGACTTCACTGATGCCCGGCACTTGTTGCAGTTGCTGGGCATCGAGCGCCAACCAGTCCGTCAGCGATGTGACCAGGCCCGCGTGCACCAGCAGCCGCCAGGTGCCCGGGCCGGCGCCTGGCATGGCCAGCCCTTGCTTGCCCCCGAGCCAGGCCAGGCGGGCGATGAACTGCTCTTCACACCCCTCGCCGGCTTGCCAGCAACTGTGAGGACCGTATCTTCCAGGTACAGGTACCGTCAGCGGTTGTCGCTCGACAGCGCGGTGGACCACCTTTTCGAAACGTGGAATGGTCAGCCCGGCTAGGCTGATCGCCACCCGGTCGCCTGGGCGAATGTCCAAGGTTTGCCAGCGGGCCATGGAGCCGAGGCTGACTTGGCTGATCCGGCGGTCGTCCAGGGTGACCGGCTGCAGCTTGAGCACTGGCGTCACCCTGCCGGTGCGGCCGATTAGAAAGTGTACGTCGCGCACCTCTGCCAGCGCCTGGGCGAAGGGGTATTTCCACGCGGCGATCCAATAGGGGGCGTTGGGCCGCCAGCGGGCGGCTGGCGGGCGGCTGTCCTGGCGCAGAATCACGCCGTCGGTGGCAAAGGGCAGCGGTGAGCGATACCAGTGCAGGCGCCAGTGGGTAGCTTGCGCGGGGGTGTCGATAGCTGTGCTGAAACGCTGACTGTCGGGGAACCCCCAGGCTGCAAGTTGTGTGAGGCGCTCGCCCTGGTTGTCAGGCCCATGCGGCCAGTCCCAGACGAACAGGCCGATGCTCGCGCCCAGTTTCGGGCCAAGCTGCTTGCGCGCCAGCATCCCGGCCACGCTACCGCGCGCATTGCTGCTGCCTGCCTCAGCTTGCACGTGCGCTTGCAGGCGTAGGTACAACTCGCCTTGCAATACGACGTCCAGCGGCTGAGGCAATTGCCGGGTGATGCTGTCGAGGTCCTTGATGTGGCGGCTCCAGTCATGCCCTTGGCGGCCATCACCGCGGCTGAGCAGCTGTACCAGCCGGCCTTGGCGATAGACCAGCGAGACCGCCACTCCGTCGACTTTCGGTTGCACCCACACGCCCTTCTTGCCGGTCATCCAGCGTGCAACGCCAGCTGCGTCAGGGAGTTTCTCGACGCCAGTGTGGGCAACGGGGTGGGCAATTGGGCCGCGTGCGCTGGCCAGTGGGCTTGGGCCTGTGGGTTCCAGGCCAAAGCACTGTTGCAGGTGTAGCAGGTGGTGTCGGGCCTGGTCGTAGAGCTCATCGGCTACGAGCGCTATACCCTGGCGGTGGTAATGGTCGTCCCAGTTGGCCAGGGTGGTGCGCAGTTGTGCAACTTCGGTTCTGGCTTGCTTGGCATCCCAGTCTGGACAGTGGCCGGCTTGGGCGATGGATGTGTGGAGCAGCAACAGGGCGGCGAGGCGCAGGAAAGGTGACATGGCCAGCATCCTTGCGTGGCGGAGTGGAGTGTTCAGGCTAGGCAAGCGTGGGGGAGGTTGGCGGGTTCAGTTGTCAGGTGATGTGTCGAGGGGCGATACCATGGAAACTACAAAAAAGCCCCTGCCGATCACTCGGCAAGGGCTTCGATGCACCGCTGCAGGAGAAATTACAGGCCGGCAGCATCACGCAGCGACTGGGCGCGGTCGGTGCGCTCCCAAGTGAAGGTGGTGAAGGTGTCGTCGCCGACAGTCTTCTGCTGCGGGGTACGGCCGAAGTGGCCGTAGGCAGCGGTTTCCTGGTACATCGGGTGCAGCAGGTCGAGCATCTTGGTGATGGCGTACGGACGCAGGTCGAAGCACTCACGCACCAGCTGGATGATCTTGTCGTCCGAGACCTTGCCGGTACCGAAGGTGTTGATCGAGATGGAGGTCGGCTGGGCTACGCCGATGGCGTAGGACACCTGAATCTCGCAACGTTCGGCCAGGCCGGCGGCGACGACGTTCTTGGCTACGTAACGGCCGGCGTAGGCGGCGGAGCGGTCGACCTTGGACGGGTCCTTGCCGGAGAACGCGCCACCACCGTGACGGGCCATGCCGCCGTAGGAGTCGACGATGATCTTGCGGCCGGTCAGGCCACAGTCACCCACCGGGCCACCGATGATGAAGTTGCCGGTCGGGTTGATGTGGTAATGGGTGTCCTTGTGCAGCAGTTCGGCAGGCAGGGTGTGCTTGACGATCAGCTCCATCACGGCTTCCTGCAGGTCTTTTTGCGAGACTTCAGGGTTGTGCTGGGTCGACAGGACCACCGCGTCGATGCCGACTACCTTGCCGTTTTCATAGCGGCAGGTGACCTGGGACTTGGCGTCCGGGCGCAGCCAAGGCAGCAGCCCGGATTTGCGCGCTTCGGCCTGACGCTCGACCAGGCGGTGCGAGAAGCAGATCGGCGCCGGCATCAGCACGTCGGTTTCGTTGCTGGCGTAGCCGAACATCAGGCCCTGGTCACCCGCGCCCTGGTCTTCCGGCTTGGAGCGGTCGACGCCTTGGGCGATGTCCACCGACTGTTTGCCGATGATGTTCATCACGGCGCAGGTGGCGCCGTCGAAGCCGACGTCGGAGCTGTTGTAGCCGATGTCGATGATGACTTTGCGCACCAGCTCTTCCAGGTCGACCCAGGCCGACGTGGTGACTTCGCCGGCGATGATGGCGACACCGGTCTTGACCAGGGTTTCACACGCCACGCGGGCGTATTTGTCCTGGGTGATGATGGCATCCAGGACCGCGTCCGAAATCTGGTCGGCGATCTTGTCCGGATGCCCTTCGGACACGGACTCGGAGGTGAAAAGGGAGTATTCGCTCATCTCGACGGGTTCCTAAAATTTACCGATGGTGTGTGTCGCCAGCCGTCCGCTGAAAATGGCGGACCTGTATCTGGAAACCGTTACGCAAGCCCACATAGAGGCTGTCCCCCGGGGCCAGCCCGGCAGCGTTGGCCCAACGGGCCAGGTCGTCCTGTTCAAAACCAAGCCAGAGATCGCCGCAGGCTTCCCGCGCCCAATCCTGATCGTGGCTGCACAGTTCGGTGACCAGCAGGCTGCCGCCTGCCTTCACCCGTTTGGCCAAAAGGCGCAGGGCCAGGGCCGGGTCGCTGAAATGGTGCAGGACCATGTTCAGCACAACGCAGTCGGCTTCCACATCCGTTGCACCCAGTGCATCGGCCAACTGCAGGTTTACATTATCCAGGCGTTCGCGTTCGCAGACCTGGCGCGCCAGCTCGAGCATGGTCGGGCTGTTGTCCAGGGCTGTGACACAGGCGAAGCGCCGGGCCAGGTCGGGCAAAAAGCCGCCGTCGCCGGGGCCGACTTCCAGCGCGCTGGCGGTCGGCTCGAAATTCAGTGTGTCGAGCAGCGCCAGCAGGCTTTCGCGGTACTGCGGCAGGCCGGCGATCAGGTCCTGCTGGGCGCGGAACTTTTCTTCCACGCGCAGGAAAAAGTCCTGGCTGGTGGCGGCGCGGCGTTGTTGCACCTGAGCGATGCGCGCCTGCACGTCCAGCGGCAGTGCCAGGTCGTCGACCTCTTCGAGCAGCGCGGTGTGCAGGCGGCCGCCCAGGCGGTGGCTGTCGGGCAGGGCCCTGCGGTAGAAAACCGCATTGCCTTCGCGGCGCGTAGCCACCAGCTCGGCCTGGGCCAAAACCTTGAGGTGATGGCTCATGCCCGACTGCCCGATGTCGAAAATCTGTGCCAGCTCCAGGACGCCGAACGAGTCGCTGGCCAAGGCGCGCAGGACATTCAGGCGCAGTTCGTCGCCACTGGCTTTGCACAGGGCTGCCAGTGTGTCGCTTCGCTGAGGGATCGGTTGCGCACGGAGGTTCATGACGCGGCAGTCTAGACAGGCATCGTTGCCCTAGCAAGACCAATATCAAAAAGTTTTGATATTGGCGATGAGCTGCAAGAAATAGAGCCTTGCGCGCACGCTTCGGCTTTCTCTTGCTGCTTAAAGCTTGCCGCTTGCCGCTTAAATGTTTGCCCCCAGCCCCCCAGTGGGGGAAAATGGCCGCCTTTTTCGTTACACCACCTATTCAAGCCCCAGGAGATAAGCGATGCCCAGCCGTCGTGAACGTGCCAACGCCATTCGTGCCCTCAGCATGGATGCCGTGCAAAAGGCCAACAGCGGCCACCCAGGTGCCCCCATGGGCATGGCGGATATCGCCGAAGTGCTTTGGCGCGACTATCTGAAGCACAACCCGAGCAACCCGAGCTTCGCCGACCGTGACCGCTTCGTGCTGTCCAACGGCCACGGCTCGATGCTGATCTACTCGTTGCTGCACCTGACCGGCTACGACGTCACCCTCGACGACCTCAAGTCGTTCCGCCAGCTGCATAGCCGTACCCCGGGCCACCCCGAGTTCGGCTACACCCCGGGTGTGGAAACCACCACCGGCCCGCTGGGCCAAGGTTTGGCCAATGCCGTGGGCTTTGCCTTGGCGGAGAAAGTGCTGGGTGCCCAGTTTAACCGCGAAGGCCACAACATCGTCGACCACAACACCTACGTGTTCCTCGGCGACGGCTGCATGATGGAAGGCATCTCCCACGAAGTCGCCTCGCTGGCCGGCACCCTGGGCCTGAACAAGCTGGTGGCCTTCTATGACGACAACGGCATTTCCATCGACGGTGAAGTGGAAGGCTGGTTCACCGACGACACCCCCAAGCGCTTCGAGGCCTACAACTGGCTGGTGATCCGCAACGTCAACGGCCACGACGCCGACGAGATCCGCACGGCTATCGAGACTGCGCGCAAGAGCGACCGTCCGACCCTGATCTGCTGCAAGACCATCATTGGTTTCGGCTCGCCCAACAAGCAGGGCAAGGAAGACTGCCACGGTGCTCCGCTGGGCAACGACGAAATCGCCCTGGCCCGCAAGGAACTGAACTGGAACCACGCTCCGTTCGAAGTTCCTGCCGACATCTACGCCGAATGGGACGCCAAAGAAGCAGGCGCCAAGGCTGAAGCCGAGTGGAACACGCGGTTCGATGCCTATGCCGCCGCCTTCCCGGAACTGGCCAGCGAACTCAAGCGCCGTCTGAGCGGTGATCTGCCAGCCGACTTCTCCGAAAAGGCCGCTGCCTACATCGCTGAAGTCGCTGCCAAGGGCGAGACCATCGCCAGCCGCAAGGCCAGCCAGAACACCCTGAATGCCTTCGGCCCACTGCTGCCGGAATTCCTTGGCGGCTCGGCCGACCTGGCCGGCTCCAACCTGACCCTGTGGAAGGGCTGCAAGGGTGTGGACGCCAACGACGCCAGCGGCAACTACGTGTTCTACGGCGTGCGCGAGTTCGGCATGACCGCGATCATGAACGGGGTTGCCCTGCACGGCGGCCTGGTGCCTTACGGCGCGACGTTCCTGATGTTCATGGAATACGCCCGTAACGCCGTGCGCATGTCCGCCCTTATGAAGCAGCGCGTCATCCATGTGTACACCCACGACTCCATCGGCCTGGGCGAAGACGGCCCGACCCACCAGCCGATCGAGCAACTGACCAGCCTGCGCAGCACGCCGAACCTGGACACCTGGCGCCCGGCCGACGCAGTCGAGTCGGCTGTGTCCTGGAAGCACGCCCTGGAGCGCAAGGACGGCCCATCGGCGCTGATCTTCTCGCGCCAGAACCTGCAGCATCAGGACCGCGACGCCCAGCAGATCGCCGATATCGCCCGCGGCGGTTACGTGCTCAAGGACTGCGCCGGCGAGCCCGAGCTGATCCTGATCGCCACCGGTTCGGAAGTGGGCCTGGCCGTTCAGGCGTTCGACAAGCTGACCGAGCAGGGCCGCAAGGTGCGTGTCGTGTCGATGCCGAGCACCAGCGTGTTCGACGCACAGGATGCGGCCTACAAGCAGTCCGTACTGCCGCTGCAAGTGGGTGCCCGCATCGCCATCGAAGCGGCTCATGCCGACTTCTGGTACAAGTACGTGGGCCTCGAAGGCCGTGTCATCGGCATGACCACTTACGGTGAATCGGCTCCGGCCAGCGCACTGTTCGAGGAGTTCGGCTTCACCCTGGAGAACATCCTGGGTATTGCCGAAGAGCTGCTGGAAGACTGAGGCAACCCTGGAGGGCTTGGCCCTCCATCGCGACGCAAGGCCGCTCCTGCAGTTACCGCGCAGCCTCGATGTTGGCGCGGTGCCTGTAGGAGCGGCCTTGTGTCGCGATGGGCCGCAACGCGGCCCCAACAGCCACCATGCGTTAGCGAGCCCACCAATGCCCCACCCGCGTCCCTACAAAGTTGCACTCAACGGTTACGGCCGCATCGGCCGCTGTGTCCTGCGCGCACTGTTTGAGCGTGGGGCAAAGGCTGGCTTCGAAATCGTTGCATTGAACGACCTGGCCGACCAGGCCAGTGTGGAATACCTGACACGCTTCGACTCCACTCACGGCCGATTCCCCGGCGACGTGAAGGTCGACGGCGACTGTCTGCATATCAATGGTGACTGCGTGAAGGTCATGCGCAGTGCCACCCCCGAGGGCGTCGACTGGGCCGCCCTGGACATCGACCTGGTGCTGGAGTGTTCCGGCGCCTATCACACCCGTGCCGATGGCCAGCGCTTTCTTGATGCCGGTGCGCCGCGGGTGCTGTTCTCGCAGCCCATGGCCAGCGAGGCCGATGTGGATGCGACGGTGGTCTACGGCATCAACCAGGCTTGCCTGACCGGCACCGAGCGCCTGGTGTCCAACGCCTCCTGTACCACCAACTGTGGCGTACCGCTGCTGCGGGTACTGGACCAGGCGTTCGGCATCGAGTACGTACAGATCACCACCATTCACTCGGCAATGAACGACCAGCCGGTGATCGATGCCTACCATCATGAGGATTTGCGCCGTACGCGCTCGGCTTTCCAGTCGGTGATCCCGGTGTCCACTGGCCTGGCGCGTGGTATCGAGCGCCTGCTGCCGGAACTTGCCGGGCGAATACAGGCCAAAGCGGTACGCGTGCCTACCGTCAACGTGTCGTGCCTGGACATCACCCTGCAGACCGCCCGTGACACCAGTGCGGTCGAAGTCAATCGGGTGCTGCGCGAGGCGGCGCTGGATGGCCCGCTCAAAGGCTTGCTGGCTTACACCGAATTACCCCACGCCAGCTGTGATTTCAACCATGACCCGCATTCGGCGATCGTCGATGCCAGCCAGACACGCGTCTCGGGCCCCCGCCTGGTGAACCTGCTGGCCTGGTTCGACAACGAATGGGGTTTTGCCAACCGTATGCTCGACGTTGCCGAACATTATCTGCACGTCGTCCACCCAACCCGCACCAAACAGCCCTGAAGGACTGCATTCATGACCGTGTTGAAGATGACCGACCTCGACCTGCAAGGTAAACGCGTACTGATCCGCGAAGACCTCAACGTGCCTGTGAAGGACGGTGTGGTAACCAGCGACGCGCGTATCCTGGCTGCGCTGCCGACCATCAAGCTGGCCCTGGAGAAGGGCGCGGCGGTAATGGTCTGCTCGCACCTGGGCCGCCCGACCGAAGGTGAGTTCTCGGCCGAGAACAGCCTCAAGCCGGTTGCCGACTACCTGAGCAAGGCCCTGGGCCGCGACGTTGCACTGGTCGCCGACTACCTCGATGGCATCGAGGTCAAGGCCGGTGACCTGGTGCTGTTCGAGAACGTTCGCTTCAACAAGGGCGAGAAGAAGAACGCCGACGAGCTGGCGCACAAGTACGCGGCCCTGTGCGACGTCTTCGTCATGGACGCCTTCGGCACCGCTCACCGTGCCGAAGGCTCCACCCACGGCGTCGCCAAGTTCGCCAAGGTCGCTGCGGCAGGCCCGCTGCTGGCCGCCGAGCTGGACGCCCTGGGCAAAGCCCTGAAGGCACCGGCCAAACCAATGGCGGCCATCGTTGCCGGCTCCAAGGTTTCCACCAAGCTGGACGTGCTGAACAGCCTGAGCTCGGTTTGCGACCAGTTGATCGTTGGTGGCGGCATCGCCAACACCTTCCTGGCCGCCGCCGGCCACCCGGTGGGCAAGTCGCTGTACGAGCCTGACCTGGTGGAAACCGCCAAGGCAATCGCCGCCAAGGTCAGCGTACCGCTGCCAGTCGACGTGGTGGTTGCCAAGGAGTTTGCCGAGAGCGCCGAGGCCACCGTCAAGGCCATCGCCGACGTGGCCGCCGACGACATGATCCTGGACATCGGGCCACAGACTGCGGCCAACTTCGCCGAACTGCTGAAGTCGTCGAAAACCATCCTGTGGAACGGCCCGGTCGGTGTGTTCGAGTTCGACCAGTTCGGCAACGGCACCAAGGTACTGGCCAAGGCTATCGCCGAGAGCGCTGCATTCTCCATCGCCGGCGGTGGCGATACCCTGGCAGCCATCGACAAATATGGCGTCAGCGCCGAGATCTCCTACATTTCTACCGGTGGTGGTGCATTCCTCGAGTTCGTCGAAGGCAAGGTACTGCCGGCCGTGGCGATCCTTGAAGAGCGGGCAAAAGCCTGACAATGGCGGCGCCTGGCAAAGGGAGCGACCTGATGGTCAAGCAATTGCCTGTGATCTTGCTGGCTGGTTTGCTGAGCGCATGCTCCAGCAGCCCGTCCTCGGACAACGATCCGGCGCAGCCGCCCAAGGGCGGCTGCTACCAGTCTGAGTGGCAGGCCGAGACCGTGCCGGTAATCAGCAAGCGCGTGGGCCCGGAAGGCCTGGAAAAGTATGACGAAGACCACCAGCGCAAGGCGCCTGGCTGCCCATGAACCGATGCGCTTCGTCGGAGCAGGCAACCAAGCGACCATTGTGTGGTCATCTAGAGGATATGCAATGAAAGCGCTGATGGCCTTGATGGCCCTGGCGACACTGGCAGGATGCTCGCTGCTGCAGCCGGCGCAACCCGCCCCGGCAGCCGCCTGGACCCGTTGGGTCTGTGACAGCCAGACCGAAGTGCTCTGGCGCTTCGCCGATGCACAACAGGATTCGGTCGACGTGCGCCTCGGCGGCGGCGACCAGGTCTACCGGCTCAAGTCCGAGCCGAGTGCGTCGGGCGCGATGTACAGCGATGGCGTGCTGGCCTTCCACACCAAGGGCGAGGAAGGCCTGGTGTACTGGGTGGCAACCAACGATCTGATTGGGCGGGGCTGCAAGGCACCGTGACTGGCCGGGCCGCACCGGTGGCCCACACTACTTGAACAGCAACCGCCCCTGCGGCAGGCTTGCACGAAACAAAACGACGCTTGTCGGGAGAGAGATACACAATGGCACTCATTAGCATGCGCCAGATGCTGGACCACGCCGCCGAGTTCGGTTACGGCGTTCCAGCTTTCAACGTCAACAACCTCGAGCAGATGCGCGCCATCATGGAAGCGGCCGACAAGACCGACTCCCCAGTGATCGTCCAGGCTTCGGCCGGTGCCCGCAAATACGCTGGCGCGCCGTTCCTGCGTCACCTGATCCTGGCCGCCATCGAAGAATTCCCGCACATCCCGGTGTGCATGCACCAGGACCACGGCACCAGCCCTGACGTGTGCCAGCGTTCGATCCAGCTGGGCTTCAGCTCGGTGATGATGGACGGCTCGCTGGGCGAAGACGGCAAGACCCCGACCGACTACGAGTACAACGTCCGCGTCACTCAGCAGACTGTCGCCATGGCGCACGCCTGTGGTGTTTCGGTCGAAGGCGAGCTGGGCTGCCTGGGTTCGCTGGAAACCGGCATGGCCGGTGAAGAAGACGGCATCGGCGCCGAAGGCGTGCTGGACCACAGCCAGATGCTCACCGACCCGGAAGAAGCCGCCGACTTCGTCAAGAAGACCCAGGTGGATGCCCTGGCCATCGCCATCGGCACCAGCCACGGTGCCTACAAGTTCACCAAGCCGCCAACCGGTGACGTGCTGGCGATCGACCGCATCAAGGAAATCCACAAGCGCATCCCCAACACCCACCTGGTGATGCACGGTTCTTCCTCGGTACCGCAGGAGTGGCTGGCGATCATCAACCAGTACGGCGGCGACATCAAAGAGACCTACGGCGTACCGGTCGAAGAAATCGTTGAAGGCATCAAGCACGGCGTGCGCAAGGTCAACATCGATACCGACCTGCGCCTGGCCTCCACCGGTGCCATGCGCCGCCTGATGGCGCAGAACCCGAGCGAGTTCGACCCGCGCAAGTTCTTCGGTGAAACCGTGAAAGCCATGCGCGATGTGTGCATCGCACGTTACGAAGCCTTCGGCACCGCCGGTAATGCCTCGAAGATCAAGCCGATCTCCCTGGAAGGCATGTTCCAGCGTTACCTGAAAGGTGAGCTGGCCGCCAAGGTCAACTGATCACAGGCCGCCTTAAAAAGACCCACAGAAATGTGGGTTTTTTTATGGCTGAATGCCCGGCAAACGACCGTTAGTCGACTACCCTTACCTTTAGTCACTGATAGCGTTCTGATTGCATTGCGTGTTACACACTCGAGTCTAGAGTGTTAAACCGGATCCAGATGCAAGTCGAAGTCGGTCATACAAGAGAAAGCAGCATGGATGGCGCTTACCCTCAACCACCGGATGGCAACTCGGTTCTCCTGGTGGTGGACGATTACCCTGAGAACCTCATTAGCATGCGAGCCTTACTGGCCCGCACAGATTGGCAGGTGCTGACAGCAGGTTCAGGGACGGAAGCCTTGAGCGCCTTGCTGGAGCACGAAGTCGACCTTGTGTTGCTCGACGTGCAGATGCCCGAAATGGACGGCTTCGAGGTTGCCCGGCTGATGCGTGGCAGCCACCGTACCCGGCTGACCCCGATCATCTTTCTCACCGCTAACGAGCAGTCCGATGCCGCCGTGCTCAAGGGCTATGCCAGTGGTGCGGTGGATTACCTGTTCAAGCCGTTCGACCCGCAGATCCTCAAGCCCAAGGTGCAGGCGCAACTGGACCAGCAGCGCAACCGGCGCATGCTGCAACGCTTGACGCGCGAACTGGAGGCGGCCAGGGCGTTCAATGCGTCCATCCTGGAGAATGCCGCCGAAGGTATTCTGGTGGTCGACGCCCACGGCAACATCAGCTTTGCCAACCCGGCGATCTCGCGCTTGCTCGATGCCCCGGTCGAGCAATTGCAGGGCGTGCAGTTACTTGAGTTGCTGCAACTGCCCAATGCCACCCTCTGGAGCGAATCGGATTTCCATCAGGCCTACCAGTCACGGCAGATCTTCCGTGTACACGACGCCCACCTGCGCACGGCAGGCGGTCATCTGGTCCCGGTGGCATTGTCCTGCGCACCGCTGCCGGCCGATCAGCAGGCGATGGTGGTGACGGTGCTGGACATGTCGGCGGTGCGCAATTTGCACCAGCAGCTCGAATACCAGGCGGTGACCGACCCGCTTACCGGCCTGCTCAACCGCCGTGGGTTCTATCAGGCCGCTGAAAGCGTGCTGCTGCGCAACGAACGCTCAGACAAGGCCCAGGCCTTGATGTACATGGATTTGGATGGTTTCAAGCGGATCAATGACTCGCTCGGCCACGAGGCCGGGGACCGGGTACTGGGTTGGGTTGCCGAGCAGCTCAAAGACTGCCTTGGTAGTGAGGCGCTGCTGGCACGCATGGGCGGCGACGAGTTCACGGCGCTGTTCGATGGCCTGCCGTATCCGGAACAAGCCGGCCGCTTTGCCGAGCAACTGCTAGAGCGTATGTCCGTCCAGCGCCAGGTGGCCGGCCTGGATGTCTGCCTGGGTGTCAGCATCGGCATTGCCACCTTCCCGGACTGCGGTGCCACTGTCGAAGGCCTGTTGCGTGCCGCCGATGCGGCGATGTATGCGGCCAAGCAGGCTGGGCGCGGGCAGTACCGCTTCTATGACCAGGAGCTCAATGGCCGGGCGCGGTCACGGCTGATGCTTGAGGACAGCGTGCGGCACGCCGTCGAGTCGCAAGGCTTCAACATGGTGTACCAGCCCCAGGTCGCTTTCGCCGATGGTCACCTGCGCGGTTTCGAAGCCCTGCTGCGCTGGCAGCACCCCAGCGTCGGCGATGTACCGCCGGGGCTGTTCATCCCTTTGCTTGAGGAGGCGCGACTGATAACGCGCCTGGCCAGCTGGATCTACCGCCAGGGGGCGGCGCAGCGTCAGGCCTGGTGTGAGCGTTTTGCCCCGGATCTGGTGCTGGGTATCAGCCTGAGCCGCGCTCAGTTCGCCATGCCTGGACTTGTCGATGAGCTGCAGCGGGTGATACAGGATTACCGGCTCAACCCGGCGCAACTGGAAGTGGAAGTTGCCGAGACCTCACTGATGTACAACATCGACGCGGCGATCAAGCAGATCCACCGCCTGCGCGAGCTGGGAGTGCGCGTGGCGCTGGACGACTTTGGTGCTGGCGACTGCTCGCTGCGCATGCTGCGCGACTTGCCTGTCGACACCTTGAAGCTGGACCGCCATTTGGTGGCGCGCCTGCCCGATTCGGCGCCGGACGCCGCGTTGGTGCGCAGTGTCATCGGCCTGTGCGCCGAGTACAACGTCACGGTCATCGCCGAAGGCGTGGAAACTGCGGCCCAGGCTGCTTGGCTCAAGGCAAACGGTTGCGCCTACGTGCAGGGCTTCCTTGTCGCCCGGCCGATGACCGCCGCCGATGCCAGCGGCTTTCCAGCAATTTTTCCCTGGCCGCAGTCCTGATTGGCTAGAATCGGTATTCGTTACGCCGAATGTCATGCCATGACCGTATTACGCTATTTGCAAGCTTACCCGCCGCACCTGCAAGAGCAGGTGCAGCAGATGATCGACAGCGACCGCCTGGGCGACTACCTGCAACGCCGCTATCCCGATCGCCATGAAGTGCAGAGCGACAAGGCGCTGTACGGCTACGCCCAGGATATGCGCCAGCAATACCTGCGCAGTGCGCCAAGCCTGGACAAGGTACTGTTCGACAACCGCCTGGACCTCACCCACCGTGCGCTGGGGCTCAATACTGCGGTGTCGCGGGTACAGGGTGGCAAGCTCAAGGCGAAGAAGGAAATCCGCATCGCCTCGCTGTTCAAGGAGGCGGCGCCGCAGTTCCTGCGCATGATCGTGGTACATGAACTGGCGCACCTGCGCGAGCGTGACCACAGCAAGGCCTTCTACCAGCTTTGTCAGCACATGGAGCCGGACTACCACCAACTGGAATTCGACCTGCGCGTCTACCTGACCTATCGGGAGCTGCCGGGTAACCTGTAAGGATCACGCAGCATGGATGTGAGCAAGACCAAGAGCAGTTTCTATCGCCGCCTGTACGTGGCCTGGCTGATCGACAGCCAGACCGCTACCAGCGTGCCAGCCTTGATGGAAGCCACCGGGATGCCGCGCCGCACCGCGCAGGACACCATCGCTGCGTTGGCTGACCTGGACATTGTCTGCGAGTTCGAGCAGCAGGAAGGGGCGCGCAACCATGCCGGGCATTATCGCATCCATGACTGGGGTGCGATCGACAAGCAGTGGATCATCCGCCACCTGCGCCAGATCAGGGAAGTGCTCGGCTACCCGTAAATGCGGGGGGCTGCATGCTTCGGCCAAAATAGAGGCTAATTGACACTATTGGCCGCTGCCCTGTGCGGCGGCTTTGTGTAGTCTCATGACCTGCGTTATCGAAGACCGCCATCAACAGCCTGTGCCTACCACTGCAAAAGGACTTGAGCATGCGGCCACTGCTTTGCGTTCTGGGATTGTTGGGTGTGATGCTGGCTGGGCCAGCCTTGGGCCAGGGCAAACTACGGCTGGTGGCCGATACCTGGCCGCCGTTCACCGATGCCGGCATGCCCGGTGGTGGCCTTGCCACCAGCATCGTCACCACGGCGCTGGCGCGTGCAGGTTACCCCAGCGAGTACGAGGAAGTACCGTGGGCGCGGGCGCTGCTCGGGGTTAGCGAAGGCCGTTACGACGTACTGATCAATGCCTGGTACAACGATACGCGTACCCGCATCGGCCAGTTTTCCAAGGCCTACCTGACCAACCGCATCCGTTTGCTCAAGCGCAAGGGCGACAGCTTCCGTTACAGGCGCCAGGCTGATCTGTATCCCTACAGCATTGCCGTGGTGCGTGATTATGCCTACTCACCCGAATTCGATAGCGACACCCGCTTGCACAAGGTGCCGGTACGCAACTTTTCCTCCGCCGTGCGCATGCTGGCGGCAGGGCGGGTGGATCTGGCAGTGGAAGATGAGTTCGTGGCGCGCTACAACCTGCAGCGCGAACCCGAGCAGGTGCGTGATGGGGTAGTGCTGGTCGAACCCGCGCTGGGCGAGAACACCCTGCATATTCTGGTGAGCCTCAAGCACCCTGAGCATCGGCAGATCGTCGAGCGGTTCGAACGCAGCATTGCAGCGATGAAGGCAGACGGCAGCTATGCAAGGCTTCTGCGTCAGCATGGCTTTTGATGTGCAGCGCAGGCAACGAACAATCAGGCCGGTGAGCCCTCTTTGATCAGGTGCGCGGCCAAGGTCCGCAAGGGCCCCAACTGCCGGCAGATCAGCGCCAACTGGGTCTGCACCAATCGTTGATGTTCATCCAGTTCCTCAGGCATCTGCTCCAGCGTATTGGCCAAGGCTTCTTCGGCATCGCTGTGAATCGCCACGGGTAACCGCGCGGCCAGGCCGTTGGCGATTTCGTCGAGGCTGGCGGCCAATGCCTGCCCCGCCCCCTCGATCAACTGTTCATGGACCTCTGCCGGCAGCGCCGTATCACGGTGTGCCCCCAGCCCTGAGAGGTAGCTGAGCAAGGTATGCGACAGCACCAGGAAGCGGAAGCCCACGTCGGCCTCCTTACGGAAGTGCCCCGGCTCCATGAGCATGTTGGCCAGCGTGGTGGACAGCGCCGCGTCAGCGTTGTGTGCGTTGCGCCGGGCCAGGCGGTAAGCCAGGTCATCGCGCTTGCCGTGGGCATACTGCTGCATGATCTGACGCAGGTACACACTTGCGCAGGCTAAGGTATTGGCCAGCGCCTTGTTAAGGCGGCGGCCCTGCCAGTCGGGGAGGAACAGGAACACGGCGAGAATGGCGATCAGGCTACCGACCAAGGTATCGAACAGCCGTGGCAGGAACAGGCCGTAGCCATCGCCGATCTGGTTGAAGCAGAACAGGATCATCAGCGTGATCGCCGCCGTGGCCAAGGTGTAGCGGGTGGTCCGGTTGACGAAGAACACCACCCCGGCCACCACTGCGAACGCCGACTGGATGAGCGGATTCGGGAACAGGTCGAACAGGGCCCAGCCCACGGTCAGGCCGATGGCTGTGCCGAAGATCCTCTGCACCAGTTTGCGCCGGGTGGCGCCATAGTTGGGCTGGCAGACGAACAGGGTGGTGAGGATGATCCAGTAGCCTTGGGTCGGGTGAATCAAGTGCACCATGCCGTAGCCCACCGACAGCGCCAGCGACAGGCGCAGGGCATGGCGGAACAGCAGCGAGGTAGGTGTGAGCTGTGTGCGCAACCGCTTCCACACATCCTTGAGGTTGCGTGGCGAACGGTCGAGCAGGCTGCTGTCGCTGGCGTCGGCCAGGCTGTCGGGGTTGCTGGCGGCGCCAAGCAGGCGGTCCAGCGTGGCCAGGTTTGCGGCCAGGGCGCGTAGTGAGCGCAACAGGCCACGCCAGGCCGGGTTGTTCTGGTTACGCAGGTGCTCAAGCGAGGCATTGAGGTCCTCGAGGGCCTCGGCGAAGCCGGTGGCCAGAACGAACGGCTGGCGCAGCCGGATCGAGCGTGCCAGTTCCTGGCAGGATGCCCCTTGTTTGCGCAGTAGGCGCTGGCAGCGGAACATCACGTCGCTGTGGAAGAACGCCTCGGTGAGGGCGTTGTAAGGGTAGTGCGAGGCGCTCACCCTTTCGTGGATGTCCTGGGCCAGGAAGTACAGCTTCAGGTAGCGGCTGACCTTGGAGTTGGGCTGGCTGTTGCCTACCCGGTGCAGAATGATTTCCTTGGCGGCATTCAGCGCGGCCACCACCTTGCCGTTTTGCTGGGCCAGTGCCAGGCGCTGGGCTTCGACATCGAGTGTGCGAATCGGCTCGAACAGGCTGGCCTTGAGCTTGAGGTAAGTGCCCAGTTCGAAGAACAGTTTGGCCAGGCTCTGCTGTACCGGTTGGTTGGAGAACAGCGCCTGCCACAGCACCGAGAGCAGGCCATACCAGGCGGCACCGGCCACCAGCAGCAACGGTTCATGCCAGAAGTCGCTGACTTCGCCGCCGCGCTGGTCCACGCCGATCATGGTGTACACCGACAGAATCAGCGTTGCCGATGCGATCGCGCCGTAGCGTTCACCCAATGCGCCAAGCATGGTCAGGGAGAAGGCGGCCAAGGCCATGGAGACGGCGAAGATCCAGGGGTAGGGGAACAGCAGTTCCACCGAAAGCGCGGCAATGGCGAAACACAGCAGGGTGACGAGCAACGCGCTGAGGCGGCCTTGCCAGCTATCGTCGGTCTCGGCCAGGGCGCTGGCGATGATGCCGAGGAACAGCGGGATGAGCAGGCTCATCTCGTTCTGGTACCAGCACCAGGCCATGCTGCCGGTGAGCGCGATGGTCACGCGGATGGCGTAGCTGAACTTGTCTTGACCCCACAGGCGACGCAATGACTGACGGAACGAGCTCGATGACATGATGGCCTGCTGGCAGTGATCGATTGAATGCATTGCGGCACGGACCAGCAAGAAGCGTTCCGTGCTGCTGAATGGATTCTACTCTACACGAACTGTGCTGCAGCGTTGGCCGATGCCCAGGCCCATTGGAAATTGAAACCGCCCAGGTGGCCGGTGACATCCAGCACTTCACCGATGAAATAGAGGTTGGGGCTCTTCAGCGATTCCATGGTTTTCGACGACACCTCACGGGTATCGACGCCACCCAGGGTGACTTCGGCGGTGCGATAGCCTTCGGTACCTGCCGGTACCAGCTGCCAGGCCGCCAGCTTGTCGGCGATCTGCGCCAGCTCCGCCGGGGTGTACTGCTTCATCGGCTTTGACTCGAACCACTGCTCGGCCAGCAGGTTGGCCAGTTTGCGGGTGAACACCTCGCCCAATACGGTCTTGAGTTCCGCATTGGCGCGCTCGGTCTGCTGCTGTTGCAGCCAGGTCAGGGCATCACGGTCGGGCAGCAGGTTGATTTCGACCGTGTCGCCGGCCTCCCAGAACGACGAAATCTGCAGGATCGCCGGGCCGCTGAGGCCGCGGTGGGTGAACAGCAGGTTTTCGCGGAAGCTGGTGCCGTTGCAGCTGGCTGTGCAATCGAGCGAGGTGCCCGACAGCTCGGTGCACAGTGCCTTGAGTTGAGGCTCGGTAATGGTGAACGGCACCAGACCTGCGCGGGTCGGCAGCAAGGTATGGCCGAACTGGCGCGCTACCTGATAGCCGAAGCCGGTTGCGCCCAGCGTTGGAATCGACAGGCCTCCGGTGGCGATCACCAGCGACTGGCAGGCAAACTGGCCGGCGCTGGTTTGCAGCAGATAGCCGCTTTCGGTCTTCTCGATATGCTCGATGCTGGTTTGCATGCGCAGTTCGGCACCGGCTTCGTCGCATTCGGCCAACAGCATGTTGAGGATGTCGCTGGCCTTGTTGTCACAGAACAGCTGGCCGAGCTTCTTTTCGTGGTAGGGCACGCCATGCTTGGCCACCAGCTCGATGAAGTCCCACTGTGTATAGCGGGCAAGGGCCGACTTGCAGAAGTGTGCGTTCTGGGAGAGGAAGTTGGCCGGCTCGGTGTACAGGTTGGTGAAGTTGCAGCGCCCGCCACCAGACATGAGGATCTTCTTGCCTGGCTTGTTGGCGTGGTCGAGCAGCAGCACCCGGCGGCCACGGCGGGCGCTGAGCTGGGCGCACATCAGGCCGGCGGCGCCGGCGCCGAGGATGATCACGTCGGTGGTGTGCACGGGGTACCTCATTAAGAGTGCTGGGGCTGCTGCGCAGCCCTTTCGCTACAGGCGTACGCAACCCATTGTAGGAGCGGCCTTGTGTCGCGAAGGGCCGCAAAGCGGCCCCAAAAGATTTCAGAGAATGCGAACTTTCAGGGCGCGGCCCTTGATCTTGCCGCTGTTCAGGCGCTGCATCGCCTGCTTGGCCAGGGCCCGCTCCACCGCCACGAAGGCCTGGAAGTCGAAGATGGCGATCTTGCCCACCTGCTTGCCCGGGATGCCGGCATCACCGGTCAGCGCACCGAGGATGTCACCCGGGCGCAGCTTGTCCTTGCGGCCAGCGGCGATGCACAGCGTGGTCATGACCGGCAGCAGCGGTTCGCCACCTTTGTTCTTCAGGCTGTCCAGCTGGTCCCAGCGCAGCGGGCTCTTCTGCAGCGCCTCGATGGCCTGGGCCCGATGGCCTTCGGCCGGAGCGACCAGGCTCACGGCAAGGCCTTTCTCGCCCGCGCGACCGGTACGGCCGACGCGGTGCACGTGGATCTCGGCATCGCGCGCCAGCTCCACGTTGATGACCATGTCCAGGCCATCGATATCCAGGCCGCGTGCGGCTACATCAGTGGCCACCAGCACCGAACTGCTGCGGTTGGCGAACATGGTCAGCACCTGGTCGCGGTCGCGCTGCTCGAGGTCGCCGTGCAGGGCCTGGGCCACGATGCCCTTGGCGGTGAGGTGGGCGACCACGTCCTCGCACTGCTGCTTGGTGAAGCAGAACGCCACGCAGGACTGCGGGCGGTAGTGGCCGAGCACGCGGGTGACAGCCTCCAGGCGCTGTTGCGGGTCGATTTCGATGAAGCGCTGTTCGATCTGGTTGTCGGTGTGCAGGCTCTCGACCTTGACCTGCTGCGGCTTGCGCATGAAGTCGGCGGCCAATTGCTCGATACCGGCGGGGTAAGTGGCCGAGAACAGCAGGGTCTGGCGGCGCGACGGGGTCTTGCCGATGATGCTGGCGATAGCGTCGAAAAAGCCCATGTCGAGCATACGGTCGGCTTCGTCCAGCACCAGGGTATTGAGCCCGTCGAGCACCAGGGTGCCTTTGTCCAGGTGCTGCTGGATGCGCCCTGGGGTGCCGACGATGATGTGCGCGCCATGCTCCAGCGAAGCGATCTGCGGGCCCAGCGAGACGCCACCGCACAGGGTGAGGATCTTGATGTTGTCTTCAGCGCGGGCCAGGCGGCGCAGCTCTTTGGCAACCTGGTCGGCAAGCTCGCGGGTGGGGCACAGTACCAGTGCCTGGCAGCCGAAGTAGCGCGGGTTGATCGGGTTGAGCAGGCCGATGCCGAAGGCGGCGGTCTTGCCGCTGCCGGTCTTGGCCTGGGCAATCAGGTCCTGGCCCCTGAGGATGACGGGCAGGCTCTGGGCCTGGATCGGCGTCATCGAGGCATAGCCGAGGGCGTCCAGGTTGGCCAGCATGGCGGCGGACAGCGGCAAGGTGGCAAAAGCGGTGGATTCGGTGGTCACGAGGCGGGCCTGCGTTGCGAAGCGAAAAATGCCGCATAGTCTACCAGCCTCGTGGCCATTCGCCCTAAGACTCCATGTGCGGTTCCGGACGACGGGCACGCCTTCCGTCCGTCGGCGACAGCTGCAGGAAGATCGCCGCCGCCAGCATGGCCATGATACCGATGGTCACGAAGGTCAGCTGGAAGGCGCCCAGGGTGGTTTCCACACCATCGGCATTGCCGGCTGCAGTGAAACCGCCCAGCAGTGCGCCTGCGCAGGCCACGCCCAGGCTCAGTGACAGCTGCGCGACCACCGACAGCAGGCTGTTGCCGCTGCTGGCGCTGGCATCGTCGAGGTCGATCAGGGTTACCGTGTTCATGGCGGTGAACTGCATGGAGTTCACCGCGCCCAGCAGGGCCAGTTGCACCAGCAGTACGGCATACGGGGTCTGCCCGTCGACCAGCCCCAGGCTGGCCAGCAGCAGGCCGAGCAGCACGGTGTTGCCGGTGAGGACGATGCGGTAACCGAGGCGTTCGATCAGCGGCCGGGCAACGGACTTGGCGACCATTGCCGCCGCCGCCAGCGGGATCATGCTCATGCCGGCCTGCGCCGGCGAATAGCCCAGTGCCACCTGCAGCAGCAACGGCACCAGGAAGGGCAGGGCGCCGCTGCCCAGGCGTGCGAACAGGTTGCCCAGAATGCCGATGGCGAAGGTGCGCACCCGGAACAGGCTGGGCGAGAACAGTGGCTCGGGATCGCGCCCGGCGCGCAGCCAGTAGGCCGCCAGGCAGGCCATGCCGGCGAACAACAGGAGCATCACCCGCAGGTGCGGCAGGTGCAGCTCGCCCAGGCCTTCCATGGCGATGGTGATCAGCACCATCGCCGCGCCAAACAGGATGAAGCCTGGGCCATCGAAGGTGGTGCGTTCGGCACCGCGCAGGTCGGGGATGAACTTCCACACGGCGTAACAGCCCAGCGCGCCCACGGGCAGGTTGAGCAGGAAGATCCAGTGCCAGGTGAGAATCTCAACCAACCAGCCGCCCAACGTCGGGCCTAGCAGTGGGCCCAGCAGGCCGGGGATGGTGATGAAGCTCATGATCCGCACCAGTTCGCTACGTGGATAGGCGCGCAGCACCACCAGCCGCCCGACCGGCAGCATCAGTGCGCCGCCCAGGCCCTGCACCACACGGGCGAAAATCAGAAAGCCCAGGCTGTTGGCCATGGCACACAGCAGTGAACCGAAGCTGAACAGCACGATGGCGCTGAAGAAGATACGCTTGGTGCCGAAACGGTCGGCGATCCAGCCCGAGGCGGGGATCAGCAGGGCCACGGTGAGCATGTAGGCGATGATCACACCCTGCATGCGCAGCGGGTTCTCTTCTAGCGAGCGGGCCATGGCCGGCAGTGCGGTGTTGAGGATGGTGCCGTCCAGGGATTGCATGAAGAAGGCGATCGCCACTACCCAGGGGATCCAGCGGGCGGTGACAGGGTCCAGCGGAGTGCGTTCGGGCATATGAACCTCAATGTTCAGTGTTGCCTGTCCTGGCCTCATCGCAGGCAAGCCGGCGATGAGGCCGGGATAGCCGATCACAATGTCAGGGTCAGCCCTTTGACCAGCGCCCCCGGCAAATGACTCGAACCGGTACTGCGCTGTCCATAGGTGCTGGTCGACAGGATCATCTCTCGCTCACAGGTCAGGTCTTCCAGCTGGCTGCCCAGCAGACTGTACAGGCTGTCATCGAAACGCATGGTGCTTACCGGCCCCTGAATCTGGCCGTTTTCCACCCAGAAGGTGGCGAAGCGGGTGAGCCCGGTCATGCGCGCAGCCGGCAGGTCCGAGTAGTTCAGGTACCACAGGTTGCTGATGTACAAGCCAGTGCCCAACCGCGCAAGGATGTCTGCGTTGGCAAGATTCCCCGCTGCAAGGCTGAGTGCGCAGGGCGATTCGTAGCTGTCCGCGCCATTGGCAAGCAGCTCGAACTCGGCGGCACTGCGGGCACTGACCAGCCTGCCCAGCGCTTGCCCTTCCCTTATCAGTGGTACGTCCTGGCGCGGCGAACCCTCATCGGAAAACGCCGGGCTCAACGACCCGCTGACCTGCTCGTGGAAACACACCAGCGGGCTCAGCCGGGCATCGCCGCTGTACAGGCGCTGCAACGCACTGTTGCCAGTGGCCAGAGACTGCGCAGAGAAACCGCCCCAGCACAGCATGCCGGCGATTTCGTCCATCGCGGCAGGCGCCAGATAGGCGCGGTAGCTACCAGGCTTCAGGGTAATTGCCGGGCGGCCGAGGAAGCCCAGCTGTTCGCGGGCCTGGCGCAGGCGGGCGGTGAATTCGTCTGCATTCCACGCCTGGCCGGCATAATTCGCCTTCACGGCCTGGCCGTTACTGTGGAACAGGCTCCAGTCGAAGTTGAAACTGTTGGCCTGGTGCCAGCCGAAGGCCCCGTAAGAGCTGGCAAAGCCCCTGCAGATCGGGCCAGCGGCATAGATCCCAACCAGGTCCAGGTCGCCTGCTTCGCCGTCGAGCAGCGCCAGTACTTCGCCCAGCTCAGGCAGCGCCTGATCCTGCAGGCTGTGGCTGTGCCAAGCGCTCTGGTCCAGGCGCAGGTAGGGGTCCGCAGGCAGAAGGGGCAGCGTCTGGCGCAGCTGTTCAAGGGCTTCGCCCAGGCGCTGACGGTCCACTTGCGCATCGCCGCTCAGGGTCACTTGCTGTTCAGCCTGGCGCCCGTCGCGGATCAGCCTCAGGTGCGCACTGGCCTGGCTGACCTCGCCGGCCTGGCGCACCTTGGCATGGTTGAAACGCACGAATTGCGATTGTTCAGCGCTGTAGCCCAGGGTGAACTGTTCTTCTGCATGTTTCACTTCACGCAAGGCACTGACCAGTTGTTCGAAAGCATGCTGTGGTGTTGCGCTCATCAGGCGTCCCCCCCGAATACGTCGATCTGGCGGAACACGCAGGCCGGAGCGGCATGGCCCACCCGCACCACCTGGTTGGGTTCGCCCTTGCCGCAGTTGGGCGTGCCCAGTACCTGGAAGGTGCTACGGTCACCAACCGCCGCGAGGTTGCGCCAGAACTGCGCGGAGATGCCGCGGTAGTTGGGGTTTTTGACGATGCCTTTGAGCTCGCCGTTTTCAATCAACTGGCCCCATTCACAGCCAAACTGGAACTTGTTGCGCGCATCGTCGATGGACCAGGAACGGTTGGTGCGCATCAGGATGCCGTGCTCGATTCCCTGAATCAGTTGTTCAAGGGTTCGATCACCCGGCTCGACATTGAGGTTGGCCATACGGTCGATCGGCGCGCGGTTCCAGCCGCAGGCGCGGCTGTTGGCCACGCCATCGAGCCCGGAACGGAACTGCGACAGCGCGCCGCCCAGCGGGCGCAGCAACAGACCGTCCCGGATCAGGAACTGCTTGCTGGCCTGGCTGCCGTCGTCGTCATGGCTGTAGCTGGCGAGTTCCTCCCCGATGGTCGGGTCGAAGGTCACGTTGAGCAGTGGCGAGCCGTATTGCAGGTGGCCGAAATCACTGGCTTTGACAAAGCTGGTGCCCGCGTAGTTGCGCTCGTCGCCGAGGATGCGGTCCATTTCCAGTGGGTGGCCGATCGACTCATGGATCTGCAGCATCATCTGGTCTGGCATCAGCAGCAGGTCACGCTGGCCGCTGGGTGTGTTGGCCGCCAGCAGCAGCTGCAGCGCCTCGTCGGCCACACGCTGAGCAGCACCGACCAGGCCGCAGCGTTCGATGATTTCGAAGCCACCCTGCTGGCCGAAGTTGTCCCGGCCCAGGCTACGGCTCTGGCTGTCCTGGCCGTCGCTGGCGGTGACACTCAGCCCCGGGAACAGGAACCGCTGAGCATGGCGCAGTTCGGCACCGGCGGAGTTCAGGTAGGTCTGCTCGACCAGGCTTTGGCTCAGGCTGGCCTGCCAGTCCACCAGGCGGCAGTCCTTGGGTACGCTGGCCGATTCGGCGGCGAGCAGGCCCAGGCAGTCGGCGAGGCTGGGCAGTGGGCGGTCGAAATTTGGCGAAACATGGTCGTGGCGCGAGCTGGGCACCGGCTGGTCGCGCAGGTCAAGCAGGCTGTGCCTGGCGATCTGCCGGGCCATGGCTTCGGCATGTTCCAATGCTCGTTGTAGCCCTTGCTGGGACAGATCGGCGGTGGCCGCGTAGGCCTCTACGCCGTTGACCCGCACCGTGAGCATGGCGCCCTCGTCCTGGCTGAAGAATGGCGGCTCGGCCACGTTACGGCGTACCGAAAGCGCCTGGTGGGACTGTTTCACATGGCGCAGGGAAAACAACTCGGCCGTGCTGCGCAGCGTGGCAAAGCGCTGGCGCAGCAGGGCGCTGGAATCGAACATGGAAAACCTCCGTGTGCACGGTGGCTCCCCCTAGAACCACCCATCTTGCATGGCCAGGCAGGTATCGTCGCGTGCCTCGAGCAATGCCAGCTCATTATGGCAGCCTGGTACCTCCCAGGTCAGGAAATAACGGGCTGCCTGCAGTTTGCCCAGGTAGAAGTCGCGGTCTGCGGCATTGCCCTTGAGCAGGCCTAGCTCGGCATGTATCGCTTGTTCCAGCCAGCGCCAGCCGATCACGCAATGGCCAAAGGCCTTGAGGTACAGGGCCGAGTTGGCAAGGGCGCCGGCAGTCTGGCCTTGGGCGAGATCACCCAGCAGGCCGAGGGTCACGGCTTGCAGGCGAGTGACCAGTTGCTCGAGCGGTTGGCGCAAGGCATCAAGATTCGGGTGGTGGCTGGCGCGCTCACCGGTACTTGCGATCAGGCGAATCAGTTGTTTGAGGCCGGCTCCGTTGTGCTGTGCCAGCTTACGGCCCAGCAGGTCGAGTGACTGGATGCCTTCGGTGCCCTCGTGGATCGGGTTCAAACGGTTGTCGCGGTAGTATTGTTCTACCGGGTATTCGCGGGTGTAACCGTGGCCACCCAGGATCTGGATGGCCAGTTCGTTGGCCTTCAGGCAGAAGGTCGAAGGCCAGGATTTGACAATTGGCGTCAGCAGGTCGAGCAACGCTTGTGCCTGCTGGCGTGCACTTTCGTCCTCTGCGGTCTGGGTGTCGTCGAATAGGCGCGCCGCGTACAGGCCCAGGTCGAAGGCGCCTTCCACGTAAGCCTTCTGTGCCAGCAGCATGCGTTTCACATCGGTGTGCTCGATGATCGGCACCGCCGGGCTGAGAGGGTCCTTGCTGTCCGGCAGCCGGCCTTGCGGCCGCTGGCGGGCATACTCCAGCGAATACAGGTAGCCGGCGTAGCCGAGCATCACTGCGCCCATGCCAACACCGATGCGTGCCTCGTTCATCATCTGGAACATGCAGGCAAGGCCCTGGTGTGGCTGGCCGACCAGGTAGCCGACGCACTGGCCGTTGTCGCCAAAGTTCAGTGCCGTGGAGGTGGTGCCGCGCCAACCCATCTTGTGGAACAGCCCGGCCAGCAGTACGTCGTTGCGCTCGCCACGGCGGCCATCCTGATTGACCAGATACTTGGGCACGATGAACAGCGAGATGCCTTTCACACCGGGTGGCGCGTCCGGCAGCTTGGCCAGGACCATGTGCACGATGTTTTCCGACAGTTCGTGGTCCCCGCCGGAGATGAAGATCTTGTTGCCCTTGATCCGGTAGCTGCCGTCTGCGCAGGGTTCGGCGCGTGTGCGGATGTCGGCCAGGGACGAACCTGCGTGCGGCTCGGTCAGCGCCATGGTGCCGAAGAACCGGCCTTCGATCATTGGCTGCAGGAACAGGCGTTTTTGCTCGTCGCTGCCGAAGCTTTCGATCAGGTTGGCCGCGCCCATGGTCAGGAAGGGGTAGGCCGTGGTACCAGCGTTGGCGGCCTGGAAGTGGGCGAAGCAGGCCTGCGAGACCAGGCTGGGTAGCTGCATGCCGCCGACCTCGAAGTCGCGATTGGCGTTGAGGAAGCCGGCCTTGAGGAAGGCATCGACGGCAGGCTTGACCTCGGGGATCAGTTCAGCGCGGCCGTCCACGTAGCGCGGCTCGTTTTCGTCGGCCTTGCGGTTGTGCGGGGCGAAGTACTTTTCGGCGATGGTGCGCGCGGTGGTCAGCGCCGCGTCGAAGGTTTCGCGGCTGTGCTCGGCAAAGCGCGGGCGCTGGGTGAGGGCTTGGGCGTCGAGCACTTCGTAGAGTTCGAAGGCCAGGTTGCGGGGGCTGAGCAGGGTCTCGGGCATGGGGGCGGTCCTTGAGCGGGCTTGAGGCGAGTCTAGGATTGGCCGAATAAGACTGGCTACCATGATTGATTGAGATGATGTTCAGTCAAAAATCCTCGCATTTGGAGCCTCTGATGTTGGTTGACGGGGGAAGGGGCTGGGTTGAGTGAGCGTCAAGGCCACCCGTTCGCAGCAAATCTTGAAGCACGTGTGAGATCAAAAGGCATTCATCTGTCAGCCTTGGCACCTTTTAAGCTCTGCTATTCCACTGACTGCATGAAAAATTTGAGGCGTCAGAGGCGTGCTTGTAGAAGGCGACAGGAATATTCCTACGCGCTGCGCCGAAATCTCCTACGACCGCAGTGATGGAAAATGAGGTAGATATTGATTCTTCACTGTGGAGGAATTCTATGGACAGGATTTGTGAGTGGCGCGACGTTTGGAAAGAAGATTTAGAGAGGGTTGAAGACCCTTTTTTTGCTTGTTCGGTAGTTCAGAGGGCTTTGCTGGAAAATACGACCCTGCGTGGATTGTGTGACTTCCAGAAAGCATGTGATTTGCCTCTGGGGCGTCCTTTGCTGCAGGATGATATCTGGCGAGCTTTGAAGCTGGTGGAAGACGGCAGGTGGTTCCTTATTCGGGAGCAGCCAATTTCTCCAATTGATGTGTCGCGTTACCCTCGTTTGAGATGGGCGGAATCAAAGCTGGATTTACTGCTGTCTGAGAGTAAATACCCAGAAGCTGATGGCCCTGGCAAGTGGAAAACATTTAGTATTGATACAGATTTATTGTGGTCTGGGGTAGCGTTGGCCGCAAACTTTTTAACATCCCGAGGTGACGAGGGACGTCTTTTTTCGAGCGAGGGGAAAGACTATGCTAATACCCGTAGATTGGTAAGTCAGAGGTGGGTGCCATTAGGCGAAAAGGAGCGGAGCTTCGCCAGACTATCGGCTACACATCGATATGGGGATGTACGACGGATAACGCAAAACTATGTACAGGCAGATGATGCCTGGGCGATCACGGGGGAGTCCTGGCACTGGCGTCCTGTGGTACCTGACGAGGAGTATGAATATAGAATAGGGGCCTATTGATGGTGTCAACTACCAATAAGCAGCGAGCTCTATATTTGCTTTGGGCAAGTATGGATGCGTTTTATATTATTTTGTACATCTTGCGTAATATCGCCCGAGGCGCAATACCTTTTTTGTCGGATTTGAATAGTGGTCTTGACGTAGTGCGGAGTTGGGGTGGTTCAGGCATTGTGATCTGGGCCGGGCTGTTTTTACAGTTTTCAGTTATTGTTACATGCGTGGGTTTTTTCAGGTGTAAAAAAATCGTGGTGTTTTTGGCGCTGGTGCAGATGCCATTCAGATTTTTTTTCATCGTTCCGTCAGTTTCGGTGGTTTTGCTCTTGCCTATGGTCGTTGCTGGCATCAATAACTGGATATGGGTTGGGTTGTTGCTTGCTTCAGAAGCGTTTAAGGGGTGGAGTATCTGGTGGCTTTGGCGTAACTCTGGGGCGCGCATGGTGGAAAGATAGCGTGGCAACTGCTCGGCCATGGTTGCCCGCTTTGTGGTTTGACGGTATTTCCCTGTTGGCGCGGCTGCCGCCCCGCATTCCTTCGCTCATGCGACAAGGCTGACAACCATGGCCTCACAGGCATGGCCACGTTGCAACAAATGTGAGCAGCCTTGTGCTGCGCAGCGCCGCGCGGGCGGCGCTCGGCCTCACAGGCGCTGAAAAGGGTGAGGCGCGAACACCTGCCAGTCTCACCGCATTCCGGCCAGTTTCGGCAGATCATTTTAGGTTTTCACCTATTCCATGTAGTCCATTTCCCAAACATACTCCCAACCCCCTCCAAGCCATTGCGGTGCTCTGGGTAGGGCCCTAGTCTCGGGTGGTCGCTGCCGAATCAGTGACCGGCTTTGACAGGCCGCTTAGGTCAAACCGAATCGCTTTGCCTTTATGGCAGCTGTGCATGGGGCACTTCGTGTGCGCCGGGTTTTGGTTTGCCTACCGGTCTGTCAACCCATGTACAGCTGCCACCCTCTTGTTTGACAGCAGGTGTGTAGTGGCCTTTATCACTAGGTGAACCATGATGCTGAAGATAGTCCCCGATCCACCCTAACGCCCATTCCCTTGAAGACACCCTGATCCAGGCCACGGATCACGCGCTGTGTGCCGCAACCGTGGTGCACCACGCCATGCAGCTGCAGCCCAGGTCGCCGGCTTCGATCCTGATGATGACCACGATGCATGAACTGGAGGCGCTGCGGGCTTTGCTTGAGTCTGCATTGGTTCAGGTGCAGATGCCCGCTGAGGCCAAACCTGTGCATTGAGGCTGCGTAATGTGTTGCCTGGGCTGGCCTCTTCGCGGGTAAACCCGCGAAAGGGCCAGGCCAGGCAGTCGAGAATTATCAGGGGATTGAACAATGACAACAGAAGACACCCAGTTCACCGTCGGCAAGACCACCTTCTACCAGGGCGAGAATGGCACACATCCACTGTTTCGCATCGAGCCGGGTATCCCGTGCCGGGATGCCCGAGAGCAGTCTTCGGAGTTGATGGGCTATGTGCGCGAACTGACCATTACCGGGTTGATGGATGAGAAAACGATGATGCTCTGGGCTGCGCATTATTTGAGTGCGATGGCCAAGGCACTGATGGATGATGCTGAGTTGGGGATGAAGCAGTGAGGGCCTGGCTTCAGGCTGCATGAAGGCCCCAATGTATTCGCCGCAGCAGTTTCAGCGCCTGTGAGATCGAGCGCCGCGCGGGCGGCGCTCGATCTCACAGGCGCCAAACATCTCAAGATATGCGCCCATAAAAAAGGAGAGCCGAAGCTCCCCTTTTTTATCAACAGCAATCAGCCAATGGTCATCAAGCTGGCATTCCCCCCCGCCGCCGCGGTGTTCACACTCACCGCCCGCTCAATCACCAGCCGCTCCAGCGCAATCTGGTGATCCCCGCTGGACAGCCCGTGCACACCGACGATCGCACCAGCACGCTTGGCCACCTGCTGGCACACGCTGCGCAGCTGGTCCGAATCGCCATGGTGAATCACGGCGTCGAACGCCACTTCATCCTTGTTCCAGTCCGCCACCAGCTTGACCTTGGCCTGCAGCTCACGCGGCAGGCGGGCACGCAGGGCTTTGCCAGGCTCGCTGTCTGCCCACACCGCCGAGCTGCCGACGGCCAGTACTGCGGCCAACTGCGCCAGCAGGTCAGCCTCGTTGTCGGCCAGGCACAGCACGTGCTCGCGTGGCAGGATGGTGTAGCTGTTGCGCTCGCCGGTCGGGCCTGGCAGCAGGCGGGCGATGCCGCTCTGCGACTGGCTGGCGAACTGGTCGCACAGCGCAGCCAAGTCGGCCAGCTGGTTGCTCTGGGCCCAGGCCTTCAGGCCGTGCAGCGGCTTGATCAGCTGATCGTGCAGGGTACGGTCCGGTTTGCCTTCGCCATCCTGTTGCTGGAAGTGACGGCCAATGGCGTCTGCCGGGCGGGTCGACAGCAGGCGGTACAGGTACAGCGGGCCACCCGCTTTCGGGCCGGTACCGGACAGGCCTTCACCACCGAACGGCTGCACGCCCACCACCGCACCAACGATGTTGCGGTTGACGTACATGTTGCCGGCGTTGGCGTTCTCCACCACCTTGGCGATGGTCTCGTCGATGCGGGTGTGCACGCCGAGGGTCAGGCCGTAGCCGGAGTTGTTGATCTGCTCGATCAACTGGTCGAGGTTGCGGCGGTTGTAACGCACCACGTGCAGTACCGGGCCGAAGATCTCGCGCTTGAGCTCATCGAAGCTCTCCAGCTCGATCAGCGTTGGCATCACGAAGGTGCCACGCTTGGTTTCAGCAGCATCGGCGATGGCGACCTGATAAACAGGGCGGCCTTTTTCGCGCATGCCCTGGATGTGCTTCTCGATACCGGCCTTGGCTTCGGCATCGATCACCGGGCCAATGTCCACGGCCAGGCGGTCCGGGTTGCCCAGGCGGCTTTCGGCCATGGCGCCTTTGAGCATCTCGATCACGCGGTCAGCCGAGTCTTCCTGCAGGCACAGTACGCGCAGGGCCGAGCAGCGCTGGCCGGCACTGTCGAAGGCCGAGGACACCACGTCGATCACCACCTGCTCGGTCAGCGCCGAGGAATCGACGATCATCGCGTTCTGGCCACCGGTTTCGGCGATCAGCGGGATCGGACGGCCCTGGTTGTCCAGGCGCCCGGCGACGTTGCGCTGCAGCAGGCGCGCCACTTCGGTGGACCCGGTGAACATCACGCCCTTGACGCGTTCGTCGCCGACCAGGCCGGCACCAACGGTTTCGCCGCGCCCTGGCAGCAGTTGCAGCACGCCTTCCGGAATGCCGGCTTCGAGCAGCAGGCGCACAGCCTGGGCTGCGATCAGCGGGGTCTGTTCGGCCGGTTTGGCCAGCACTGGGTTACCGGCAGCCAAGGCTGCGGCTACCTGGCCGGTGAAGATGGCCAGCGGGAAGTTCCACGGGCTGATGCACACCACCGGGCCCAATGGGCGGTGGGCGTCATTGCTGAAATCGTTGCGCGCCTGCACGGCGTAGTAGCGCAGGAAGTCAACGGCCTCGCGCACTTCGGCAATGGCGTTGGCGAAGGTCTTGCCGGCCTCGCGGATGAGCAGGCCCATCAGCGGCTGGATCTCGGCTTCCATCAGGTCAGCGGTGCGCTCCAGAATCGCTGCGCGCTCGGCGGGTGGAGTGGCCTGCCAGATGGGGGCGGCATTGAGCGCGCACTGGATGGCGTTGTCGACGTCGGCAACGGTGGCTTCCTGCACGTGGCCGACCACGTCGCGATGATCTGCCGGGTTCAGTACCGCTGTGGCAGCGCCTTCGCTGGCGGCGCAGGCGAGCAATGGGGTGGCTTTCCAGTCATTGTGGGCCGTGGCCAGCATGGCGCAGGACAGCGACGCCAGGCGGTGTTCGTTGGCCATGTCGATACCGGCCGAGTTGGCCCGCTCACTGCCATACAGGTCACGCGGCAACGGGATGCGCGGGTGCGGCAGGCCGATGCTGCCTTCCTGGGTGGCCATGCGCTCGATACTGGCGACCGGGTCGGCGACCAGTTCCTGGATGGAGATCGAGTGGTCGGCGATACGGTTGACGAACGAGGTGTTCGCGCCGTTTTCCAGCAGGCGGCGCACCAGGTAGGCCAGCAAGGTTTCGTGGGTGCCGACCGGCGCGTAGACGCGGCACGGGCGGTTAAGCTTGCCTTCCGAGACCTTGCCTACAACCTGCTCGTACAGCGGTTCGCCCATGCCGTGCAGGCACTGGAACTCGTACTGCCCCGGGTAATAATTCTGACCGGCGATGTGGTAGATAGCCGACAGAGTGTGTGCGTTGTGAGTAGCAAATTGCGGATAGATGGCTTCCGGTACCGCCAGCAACTTGCGGGCGCAGGCGACGTAGGAAACGTCGGTGTACACCTTGCGGGTGTAGACCGGATAGCCTTCCAGGCCCTCGACCTGGGCGCGCTTGATTTCGCTGTCCCAGTAGGCGCCTTTCACCAGGCGGATCATCAGGCGGTGACGGCTGCGTTTGGCCAGGTCGATGACGTAGTCGATGACATACGGGCAGCGCTTCTGGTAGGCCTGGATGACGAAGCCGATCCCGTTCCAGCCGGCCAGTGAAGGCTCGAAGCACAGGCGCTCGAGCAGGTCGAGCGACAGCTCCAGGCGGTCGGCCTCTTCAGCGTCGATGTTCAGGCCGATGTCATACTGCTTGGCCAGCAGAGTCAGCGACAGCAGGCGCGGGTACAACTCTTCCATCACCCGCTCGTATTGAGCGCGGCTGTAGCGTGGGTGCAGTGCCGAGAGCTTGATCGAGATGCCCGGGCCCTCGTAGATGCCGCGGCCGTGGGAGGCCTTGCCGATCGAGTGGATCGCCTGCTCATAGGAGGCCAGGTACTTCTGCGCATCATGCTCGGTCAGCGCGGCTTCGCCGAGCATGTCGTAGGAGTAGCGGAAGCCTTTGGACTCGAAGCGGCTGGCATTGGCCAGCGCTTCGGCGATGGTCTCGCCGGTGACAAACTGTTCGCCCATCAGGCGCATGGCCATGTCGACGCCCTTGCGGATCATCGGCTCGCCGCTCTTGCCGATGATGCGGGTGAGCGAGGTGGTGAGGCCGGCTTCGTTGTGGGTGGAAACCAGCTTGCCGGTCAGCAGCAGGCCCCAGGTGGCCGCGTTGACGAACAGCGACGGGCTGTTGCCCAGGTGCGGGTGCCAGTTGCCGCTGCTGATCTTGTCGCGGATCAGCGCGTCACGGGTGCCTTTGTCGGGAATGCGCAGCAGGGCTTCGGCCAGGCACATCAGCGCCACGCCTTCCTGGGACGACAGCGAGAACTCCTGCAGCAGGCCCTGGACGATGCCGGCGCGGCCACCGGCGCTCTTCTGGTTGCGCAGCTTCTCGGCGATGCCGGCGGCCATCTTGTTGGTCGCCTCGGCCAGGGGCGCGCTCAGGCGCGCCTGTTCCAGCAGCATCGGCACCACTTCCTGCTCGGGGCGGCGATAGGCGGCTGTAATGGCCGAGCGCAGCACCGACTGGGGCAGGATGCTCTCAGCGAACTCCAGGAAGCACTGGTGCGCATGGTCGGGCTGTACTTCACCGGCATCGTCGGCCGGGCTGTTGGCCTGACCGTTGAGTTCGGTCAGGGTGGCGCCACCCTCGAGCTTCTCCAGGTAGTTGAAGATTGCTTGCTTGATCAACCAGTGCGGCGTGCGGTCGATGGACTGCGCAGCTGCCTTGAGTCGCTCACGGGTAGGGTCATCGAGTTTGACCCCAAGGGTGGTCGTCGCCATTTCTTATCCTCGTTATTGCCACGGTTGTGGCCTAAGCTAACGCCAAGAGTAGCCGTAGGACATTTCGGGTGCAACCAGGTGCAACCCGATTTTTTGACGGAAAAGGTGCAACTCGTCCGATGAATGATCCTACGCTTCAAATACGGTTTTTTCTGATGCGTTTTGTTCTGAAAAACGCGGGTTTTGCTCCATAAAGGAGCAAAAAAGCGGCATTACCTGAAAATGCACGAGAAGGTGCAACTGGCGGACGAAAAGTGGTTGCACCCTATTAACGTTGTTGCATAGGATTCGCCGCCTGGGTGCAACCGTCTCGATTCGGTTGTGCATGAAATAAAAACAAACGCCAGGGCACAAGCATGGGCAATCCACTAACGATCACTTTCGTGATCTATATCGCGGTAATGGTACTGATCGGCTTTGCCGCCTATCGCTCCACCAAGAACCTTTCCGACTACATTCTGGGCGGTCGCAGCCTGGGTAGCGTTGTCACCGCGCTTTCCGCTGGTGCTTCCGACATGAGCGGCTGGCTGCTGATGGGCCTGCCGGGCGCCATCTACTTTTCAGGTCTGTCCGAGGCCTGGATCGCCATCGGCCTGACCGTCGGTGCCTACCTCAACTGGTTGTTCGTCGCTGGCCGTCTGCGCGTGCAGACAGAGCACAACGGCGATGCGCTGACCCTGCCGGACTACTTCTCCAGCCGCTTCGAAGACAGCAGCGGCCTGCTGCGGATCATTTCGGCCATCGTCATCCTGGTGTTCTTCACCATCTATTGCGCCTCCGGTATCGTCGCCGGTGCCCGTCTGTTCGAAAGTACCTTCGGCATGTCGTACGAGACTGCGCTGTGGGCCGGTGCTGCGGCAACCATCGCCTACACCTTCATCGGTGGCTTCCTGGCGGTGAGCTGGACAGACACCGTGCAGGCTTCGCTGATGATCTTCGCGCTGATCCTGACCCCGATCATCGTGCTGATCTCCACGGGCGGCTTCGACACGACCTTCCTGGCCATCGAAGCGCAGAACCCGGCGCACTTCGACATGCTCAAGGGTGCTTCTTTCATCGGCATCATTTCGCTGATGGGTTGGGGCCTGGGCTACTTCGGTCAGCCGCACATCCTGGCGCGCTTCATGGCCGCCGATTCGGTCAAATCCATCGCCAAGGCGCGCCGCATTTCCATGACCTGGATGATCCTGTGTCTGGTCGGTACCTGCGCCGTGGGCTTCTTCGGTATCGCTTATTTCTCCGCGAACCCTGACCTGGCAGGCCCGGTCACCGAGAACCACGAGCGTGTGTTCATCGAGCTGGCGAAGATCCTGTTCAACCCTTGGGTGGCCGGTGTGCTGCTGTCGGCCATTCTGGCCGCGGTGATGAGTACCTTGAGCTGCCAGTTGCTGGTGTGCTCCAGTGCGCTGACCGAGGACTTCTACAAGGCCTTCCTGCGCAAGAATGCCTCGCAGCGTGAATTGGTCTGGGTCGGTCGCCTGATGGTGCTGGCCGTGGCCCTGATCGCCATCGCCATGGCTGCCAACCCGGGAAACCGCGTGCTGGGCCTGGTGGCCTACGCCTGGGCCGGCTTCGGTGCCGCCTTCGGCCCGGTCGTGCTGATCTCGGTGCTGTGGAAAGGCATGACCCGTAACGGCGCGCTGGCCGGTATCGTGGTCGGTGCGCTGACCGTGATCCTGTGGAAACAGTTCGACACCATCGGTTTGTACGAAATCATCCCGGGCTTCCTGTTCGCCAGCATCGCCATTGTCGTGGTGAGCAAGCTGAGCAGCCCGTCGAGCAGCATGGTTTCGCGCTTTGAAACCGCTGATGCCGCGTATCACGCTGAAAAGTAATACCTGACACCTGTCGGGTCGAGGTGCCCCGGCCGCCGCTAAACCGGCGGTCGGGGCGCTGTCGATCGGCAGCCAGGCCTGACTCCGCCGGCAAGGCAAGGTAAACTTGCCGCTCGCGCAGGAGTTGCCATGAACTATCGTCACGCCTTCCACGCCGGCAACCATGCCGACGTCCTCAAGCACATCGTGCTGACCCGCCTCATCGCCCTGATGTCGCGCAAAGAACAGCCGTTCGCCTATATCGACACCCACGCCGGTTTGGGCCTGTATGACCTGCAAGGCGACCAGGCCACCCGTACCGGTGAGTACCTGGAAGGGGTCGCGCGCCTGTGGAACCGCGATGATCTACCGGCCATGGCCGCCGATTACCTGCGCATCATCAAGCGCCTGAACAGCGATGGCGAGTTGCGCTACTACCCCGGCTCGCCGGAGCTGGCCCGCCGCCTGATGCGCCAGCAGGACCGCGCCCTGCTCAACGAGAAGCACCCCGAAGACGGGCCGCTGCTCAAAGAGAACATGAAGAAAGACCCGCGCGTGGTGGTGCACCTGGGTGAAGGCTGGCATGTGCCGCGGGCGTTGCTGCCGGTGCCGGAAAAGCGCGCGATCATGCTGATCGACCCGCCGTTCGAACAGGCCGATGAGCTCAAACGTTGCACCACCTCGATGAAAGAGGCGATCGGCCGCATGCGCCAGACCGTCGCGGCCATCTGGTACCCGATCAAGGACCAGCGCTCGCTCACCCGGTTCTACCAGGACCTGACCAGCACTGGTGCGCCCAAGCTGCTGCGGGTCGAGCTGTACGTTCACCACCAGGACAGCCCGCAGGGCCTCAATGGTTCGGGCCTGGCAATTGCCAACCCGCCATGGGGGCTGGAAGAAGAACTCAAGGAACTGCTGCCCTGGCTGGCCAGAGAGCTGGCGCAGACGGCCGGCAGCTACCGGATGGACTGGCTGATCGCTGAATAAAGCGGGTGCCCAGGCCGGCCCTGTCGCCGCCGCGGCGCCGCTCTTTGCGCGGCGCCGCGCCTGTCGGTGCCGGCTTGCCGGCGATAGGGCCAGTTGGAAGTGTTTGCGTTATAATCCCGCCTTTTAGCCGCCACCCGCCCCTGAGGCCGCTGGCGCATCTCTACCGAATGAAGAGGCTAATCCCTTGGCATTGACGATTCTTGGCCTGTCCGGCGCCCTTAGCCATGACCCTTCCGCGGCCCTGTACATCGACGGCAAACTGATTGCCGCCGCCGAAGAAGAGCGCTTCGTGCGTGACAAGCATGCGAAGAACCGCATGCCTTACGAGTCGGCGAAGTTCTGTCTGGAACAGGCCGGCATCAAGCCGTCCGATGTCGACGTGGTCGCCATCCCGTTCGCCCCGATCAGCCTGTTCGGCAAGGCTCGCTGGCACTATGCCAAGCGCTACTGGTATGCCCCGGACCGTGCCCTCGACGCGATCCTGATGGGCAACCGCCGTTACAAGCGCTACCGCAAGAAGATCGTCTGGTGCCTGGAGCAACTGGGCTTCGACCCGAAAAAAGTCAAGATCGAGCCGGTCGAGCACCACCTGGCGCATGCCTCCAGTGCCTATCACTGCTCGGGCTTCAAGGAAAAGACCGCGATCCTGGGTATCGACGGCAAGGGTGAGTACGCCACCACTTTCTTCGGCTATGGCGAAAACGGCAAGATCCACAAGATCAAGGAATTCTTCGACCCGGATTCGCTGGGCGGCCTGTACGGCGCGATCACCGAATTCCTCGGCTTCGAAATGCTCGATGGCGAATTCAAGGTCATGGGCATGGCGCCCTATGGCGATGCCAGCAAATATGACTTCTCCCGCCTGGCCAGCTTCGAGAACGGCGAACTGGTGATCAACACCGAGTATGCCAACGTCATCGGCCTGCGCCGCTATAAAGAGAAGGGCAAGGGCTTCTACTTCTCGCCGAAACTGATCGAATGGCTGGGCCCAAAGCGCGAAGGCGACATTGCCGACGAGCCCTATATCCATTACGCAGCGAGCATGCAGGCGCTGTTCGAGAAGCTGGCCTTGCAGATGATCGACCACTACCTGGGCGACACCCTGCGTGAAACCGGCAAGCTGGCCTTCGCTGGCGGCTGCGCGCTGAACGTCAAGCTCAACCAGAAGATCATCGCCCGTCCGGACGTCAAAGAGCTGTTCGTCCAGCCGGCCTCCGGTGACGCCGGTACTGCAGTCGGTGCTGCGGCCTATGTGTCGCATGCCCGTGGCGTACCGGTCGAGAAGATGGAGCACGTCTACCTCGGCCCTTCGTACTCCAACGAAGACGTGATTGCCGCCTGTGCCCGTCACCCGAACCAGCCGAAATGGCGCAAGCTCGACGACATGCCCCAGCAGATCGCCCGGATCATGGTCGACGGTAACCCGGTGGCCTGGTTCCAGGGCCGCATGGAATTCGGCCCGCGCGCGTTGGGTGGCCGTTCGATCATCGGCTGCCCGAGCGTCGAAGGTGTGGCTGACCGCATCAACCACCAGATCAAGTTCCGCGAACGCTGGAGACCTTTCTGCCCGTCGATGCTCGACACCGTCGCCCCGCAAATGATCAAGATCGATCACCCGGCGCCGTTCATGACCTTCACCTTCGAAGTGGCCGAAGAGTGGAAAACCCGTGTGCCGGAAGTGGTTCACGAGGATGGCACTTCGCGTGCCCAGGTGCTCAAGCGTGAGTACAACCCGCGTTACTACGACATGATGAAGGCACTGGAAGACCTGACCGGCAATGGCGTGTCGCTGAACACTTCGCTCAACCGCCGTGGCGAGCCGATGATCTGCTCGCCGACCGATGCGCTGAACATGTTCTTCGGTTCGGACCTGCAGTACCTGATCATGGAAGACATTCTTGTTGTGAAGGACGGCGCCGCCGCGTATGACCAGCCGCTCTGAACCGCGCATCCTGCAGTTCTGCCATGGCTACGACGGGCCGTTCCTCGACTGCGCCCGTCAGTACGCCAGCCTGTTCCAGGGCAGCGGCTACAAGGTCACCACGGTATTTCTCACCGGCGCCGCCGACCCGCAGGTTGCGGCTGGCTGCGCGTCGGACGAGGTGCTGTTCCTCCAGTTCAGCTCCAAGGCCGTCCGCGGCCTGAAGCTCGGCGCCATACGCGCCCTGCGCCGCATCGCGGCCGAGCGCAATTTCAGCTTCTGCATCGCCCACCGCTTCAAGCCGATCTACGTGGCTTTGCTGGCGACGGGCCTGCCGGTGATCGGCGTGCACCATGCGTTCGGCGACTATGAGCGCAAGGGGCGGCGCCTGTTCGCCAACCTGTTCAGCAAACGGCTGAGCCTGCTTGGCGTGTCGGACGCCGTGCGTGACGACATGCGCCGTTGCCTGCCTCAGTGGCCGGCCGAACGTATCCAGACGCTGTACAACCGTATCGACATCGAGGCCCTGCAGGCCGCACTGGTACCGCGCGCTGAAGCGCGTCAGGCCCTTGGCCTGGATGCGCAGGCGTGGGTCGTCGGCAATGTCGGGCGCCTGCACCCGGACAAGGACCAGGCGACCTTGCTGCGCGGCTTTGCCCAAGCCCTGCCTGAGCTGCCGGCCGGCGCTCGTCTGGCGATCCTCGGCATGGGGCGCCTGGAAGACAAGCTCAAGGCGCTGGCTGGCGAGCTGGGCATTGCCGGGCAAGTCGACTTTCTGGGCCAGGTCCCGGATGCGCGCCGCTACTTCCAGGCATTCGACGTGTTTGCCCTGAGTTCCGACCATGAACCGTTCGGTATGGTCCTGCTCGAAGCCATGGTGGCCGGCGTACCTGTGCTGGCAACGGCCTGCGGCGGGGCTCGTGAAGTGGTCGAGGGTGTGGGTGTGTTGTTCCCGCTCGGCGATGCCTCGCAGCTGGCCCAAGGCTTGAAGCATATGGCGTTGCTGGACGAGCAGCAGCGCGATGCATGCGCCTCGCACATGCTGCAGCGCCTGCGCGAGCGTTTCTCCGATCAGGCCGTGCGCGATGCCTTCTGGCAGCTGCCGCAGGTAAGCGCGCTGGTGGTGGGCAAGTGATGCTCAATCATATTCAGGCTTGGCGAGAACGCGGATGGCAGGTGATCGACGCTGCCGCCTACGCCGAGGCGTGGGCACGCTTCGGTGGCAGCGTTGCCACGCACCCGCTGGTGATCGAGCAGTTGGCGGACCTGGCGCAGATACCCGTGCGTTACCTGGGCTGGCATCAGGCAGGCGAGCTGAAGGCTGGCGTTGCGACCTGGGGGCGTCATTTGGCGCTGTCCAAGGACGTGCTCAAGCGTGCCGGCAAGAAAGGCCTGTTTGACCTGGGCAATGCCGAGATCATTCTGCCAGGCGCTGGCGATGCCGCCGCACCCTTGCGCCATACCGCGCGCTACCTGTCCGAGCTGAACCAGGGGCGCTTCAGCGGCCTGAAGGCTCAGAAAGAGCAGTTGGCGATGGCCCGGGCGCATGAAGACCTGTCGAAGAAATTCCGCTACAACCAGCGCCGCGAGTTGCGCCTGCTGGAAGAGGCGGGTGGTGTGGTGCGCCCTATTACCGATTTCAATACCCAGCAGATCGCGGCCATGTATTGCGACCTGTTCCAGCGCCGCTGGGGGTTCCCGGCCACCGGTGCCGAGCGTATGGCCGATGTGCTCGAGCGCCTGCGTGAGCTGCTGATCGGCTCGGTGCTGTTGCTCGACGACAAGCCCATCGCCATCCAGCTGGTCTATCGGGTCGAAGCGCCGCAGTGGATCAGTGTCGAGTACGTCAACGGCGGCGTCGACCCTGAGACCAAGGCCTTCAGCCCTGGCAGCGTGCTGAGCTTCCTCAACACCCAAGCTGCCTGGGACGATGCCCGCGCACGCAACAAACCTCTGCGCTTCTCGTTTGGCCGTGCCGACCGCGAGTACAAGGACCGTTGGTGCAACCCCGTGCCGGTGTTCCAGGCGTGAGCCGCAAACAGCAGTTGCTCAAGCGCCACCGGCGCAACAAGCGCCTGGGGCTGCTGGCCGGCCTGGCGGTGCTGGTTGCCCTGGGCGTATTCGCCTGGTGGTGGCTGCCGTTGTTGCTGCTGCCGCTGCTCTGGGCTGCCCACGAAGCTTGGTTCGCTGATCATCTGTTCTATGCACCGGGCGAAGATTACGCCTATAACTTCGGCGAGCAGACCGGCGAAGCGCCTGTCACCTTGCGTGACGGCGTGCTCAAGGTCGATGCGGCGCTGCAGGGTAATGAAACGCTGATCCTCGAAGTGCGGGTAAAAAGCGGATGGCTGGGGCGTTTTCTCGACCCGTGTGTCGAGCTGCTGGCCGATGAGTGTGCTGACCGGCAGGCGTTCGAGCGCGGTGTCGACGGCGTTCGCTTCCTGAACCTGACCGGGCTGGCTGCACCGCTGCAGGCCGGTACGCTGCGCGTGCGCGGCCGTCACTGTCGTTTGCAGGGCCAGCCGCGTCTGTGGATAACCGCCGGCGTCGAAACGCAGCGCCGTCGCGTGATGGTGATCGCGCCGCATGCCGATGATGCCGAGCTGGCGGCCTATGGCCTTTACAGCCAGGCGGACGAAGCCTGGGTGGTGACCTTGACCGCTGGCGAAATCGAAACAGAGCACTACCAGCAGATGGGCATGGGCAAGGCCGAGGCGGCACGGCTGAAGGGCCGTCTGCGCGCCTGGGACAGCATTGCCGTGCCGCGCTGGGCCGGGGTGCCAGAGGCGCGTTGCGTGCAATTAGGCTACTTCTGCCTGCAACTGCCCGCCATGCAGGCAGCGCCCGATGTGCCGGCCGTTTCCCGAGAAGCCGACATGGCCGATATCCGCCCGTTCCGTCGCTTCAACCCGTTGCGGTTGCCGGCCGACAGCGATGGCGCGCCAACCTGGAACAACCTGCTGGCTGACTTGCGTGCGCTGCTGGAGATGGCCCGGCCTGAAGTGCTGGTCATGCCGCACCCGCAACTGGACCCGCACCCTGATCACATCTGCGCCCATGTTGCCGTCATGCAGGCGCTGCAGGGCTTGGCGTGGCAGCCGCAGACGCTGCTGTGCTATGCCAACCATCTGCACGACAACGACCGCTGGCCCATGGGCAACAGCGGCGATGGAGTGGCCTTGCCACCGCAATTGAGTGCCGACCAGCCGTGGGCACCCTGCAGCCTGGTGCTGGACCTGCCAACGCAGCGCGACAAGGCGATGGCCCTGGGCATGATGCACGACCTGCAACCTGGCGCACCGTTCAAGCGCCGAGTGCGTCGGCTGTTGCAGCGCTGGCTGGCCGGGCGCCGGCCATCGCCTTACGGTGAGAACGAGTTCTTCCGCAAGGCCGTGCGCCGGCATGAACTGTTCTGGCGCCGTGAGCTGTAGATGATGCCGATGGTTGACCGCGAAGGCGCAGAGCGCCCAAGGAAAGCAATGAAAGTCTTATTTCTGGTGCAGAAGGAACAGCGGGCGATCCTCGATCGCCTGTACGACGGCGTCGCGGCCAACTGTGAGTGCGACCTGCGCTGGTTGACCAGCGATGACCAGCGCAACCTGCGCCGTTATTTCAAACGTGAAGTGCAGGTCGAGCGCTATGACCGCATCGTCTTCTTCCTGCGCTTCAAGCAGGAGATACGCCAGGCGGCGTTCATCCGTACCGTGCCGAACCTGGTGATCCTCGAGCATGATGCCTACCAGAACTACATCCCCTGCAAGTACACCGGCAAGTTCAGTGCGCATTACCGCAAGCTGCCGTGGGCACGGGTGATCAGTTCCGGCTACATGGTCAGTGAGCGCCTGCGCCAGGAAGGTTTCGATGCGGTGTTCGTGCCCAAGGGTTATGACGAGCGCCTGCTCACGGACCAAGGGCTTGAGCGTGATATCGAGCTGGCGTTCGTCGGCAGTACCAACAGTGTTGCCTACAGCGGGCGCAAGGCGTTGCTGGATGAGCTGGGGCGGGTGGAAAACCTGGTGGTGACCCGCACCAAATCCGGCGAAGACTATTGCAACACCCTCAACCGGATCCGTTTCTTCGTCAGTGCCGATGTGGGCATGGGCGAGTACATGATCAAGAACTTCGAGGCCATGGCCTGCGGCTGCGTGTTGCTGGCGTTCGACCAAGGGGCAGAAGAAAATAGCGCCCTGGGCCTGCAGGATATGCACAACGTGGTGTTATACGACAGCATTCCGACGCTCCAGGCGAAGCTGAGCACCCTGCGCGCCGATCCGGGCCTGGCGCAGCAAATTGCGGAAAATGGGCGGGACCTGGCGGTTTCCCGCTTCAGTTTCGCTGAAGTTGGCCGTAGCATCGTCGACCATATGCGCCCGGCACTCAGGCCGCACCCGCCCTTGTCCGCCTGGCAGAGGCTGCGGTTGACGCTGGGCATTTAATCTAAAGAGCTTTCGTGGCCAGGGAGTGGCTACGCAAAGTCTGTTGTCGCAACGCGGAGGGAGTCCGGTGCGCTTTTCAAATGATAGTGATGTCACGCTTGTCGTGACCAGCTGCGGTCGGTTCGATCTGCTCAAGGAAACCCTTGAGAGCTTCGATCGCTACAACACAGCGCCCATTCGCGAGGTCTTCATTACCGAGGACTCCGGTGACGACGCTGTTCACGGTGCCGTACCCGAGCACTGGAAACCCCACTGCACGGTGTTCGTCAACCGCCCCAAGCTTGGGCAGCTGGCGTCGATCGACCTGGCGTACAGCCATGTGAAGACGGCTTACATCTTCCATTGCGAGGACGACTGGCGCTTCTATCGCCAGGCCTTCGTCGAAGACTCCAAGGCGATCCTCGAGGTCAGCCCCGATGTGCTGCAAGTCTGGTTGCGCAGCCACGCCCATGACTTGTCGATCCACAGCCCTTACATTCATCTGGGGGATCGCCAGGTGATCGCCGGCGTGCCGTGCTATCCATTGCACTCCGAGAAAGCCGAATGGCAGGCCTTTTCCCTCAACCCGGGCTTGCGTCGGCTGAGCGATTATCAGCGCTGTGCGCCATTTGCCGCCTATGCCGGCGAGAAGGCGTTGTCGCGCCGTTACGCGGAGTTGAAACTGACAGCGGTGACCCTGGAGGGTGACGCGGTACTGCACACAGGCTTTGGCAGCCACGTCACCGTGCCTGAAGAAGTGCACCGCAAGGCCAAGCGGCGTAATCGCGACCGGGTCAAGCTCGCATTGACGCTGGTGATCGGTGCCTTGGCAGGTATGGGTATATCCATCTTCGTGCACTGACACCGCGCCTGGCAGGTTTTTTCAACGGCCTGCCAGGCGCTGCCGGGCTGATGTTCAACGCGCCAGCAGGGCCGCTTGGAAATCGGCGAGGGGGAAGCGGTCGCCCAGTTTCTCGCGTGCGATGTAACTCACCATATGTTGCACGTTGCGTCGAACCATACGGGCAGACAGCGGCGGGCGCAGGAAGCGCATGTCCGCAACGTCGATCAGGCCCAGCTGCTGGTCGGGCGTGACCACCACATTGCCCAGGTGCAGCGAGCGGAAGTACACGCCGCTACGGTGCAACTGGCGGATCAGGGTGATCAGGCGGGGCAGGTAGATGTCCCAGCTGAAGCCTTCGTCCCGCGACATCTGCAGCAGCGTGCGCCCCGGCAATGGCCGGTACAGCACCGCTGTTCTGCCCGGCAGGTCGAGCTTGTGCTGGCTGATTACCTCGAGCGTAGGGATGCCCAGCTGCGCAAGGCGCGCAGCGTTGTCCACGAAGCGCTGGGAGTAGGGGCGCAGCAGCGCAGATGAAATCAGACGCTTGCGCCGAAAAACCTTGAGGAAGTTACCATCCTCAAGCAGGTAGACTTTGGCGCCATGGCTGTCCGCCTCCAGTATCTGGGCGCCAAGTGTCAGCTGATCGAAGTCGACCTGGGTGAGCCGAGAGCATTGCATGAGTTGAGCCTTGTCGTCTGGCGAGCAAAATGACCGGCAATAATGCCGAAAATAATCCTCCAGCACCACGTTGGTCTCTTTTGACTGACCAGGGGGGCTCATACCGTACGAAAAAAACCGGGTGCAAGCCTTGTGGGCCGCCGGCCTGGCATGTTGTTGCCTCGCAGGCGTGCCGAAAATGACGCCTGTGGTAAAATTTCCGGTTCAACCTGAACAGCGAGCTCGATGATGGCCGAAACACCGCTACCGGCGGAGCACACCTCCAGCCTGAAGATCTACTTCCGGTTGCTGAGCTACGTGAAACCCTATATCGGCATTTTCCTGCTGAGTATTATCGGTTTCGTGATCTTTGCCTCGACCCAGCCAATGCTGGCCGGGATCCTCAAGTACTTTGTCGATGGCCTGAGCAACCCCGAAGCGGTGTTGTTCCCCAACGTGCCCTACTTGCGCGACCTGCAATTGCTGCAGGCGGTACCGCTGCTGATCATCCTGATCGCCGCATGGCAGGGCCTGGGTTCGTTCCTCGGCAACTATTTCCTGGCCAAGGTTTCCCTTTCCCTGGTGCATGACCTGCGCGTGGAGTTGTTCAACAAGCTGCTGGTACTGCCCAACCGCTATTTCGACAATCACAACTCCGGGCACCTGATTTCACGCATCACCTTCAACGTGACCATGGTAACGGGGGCCGCCACCGATGCAATCAAGGTGGTGATCCGTGAAGGCCTGACCGTGGTGTTCCTGTTTGCCTACCTGCTTTGGATGAACTGGCACCTGACCCTGGTAATGGTCGCCATCCTGCCGGTGATCGCGGTAATGGTCAGCGTCGCCAGCAAGAAATTCCGTAAACAGAGCAAGAAGATCCAGGTGGCGATGGGCGACGTGACCCACGTAGCTTCCGAAACCATCCAGGGCTACCGTGTGGTGCGCAGCTTCGGCGGCGAGGCTTACGAGCAGCAGCGCTTTGGCCGTGCCAGCCAGAGCAACACCGACAAACAGCTGCGCATGACCAAGACAGGCGCCCTGTACACGCCGATGCTGCAACTGGTGATCTACAGCGCCATGGCCGCGTTGATGTTCCTGGTGCTGTTCCTGCGGGGCGACTCGACCGCCGGTGATCTGGTGGCCTACATCACTGCTGCGGGCCTGCTGCCAAAGCCGATCCGCCAGCTTTCTGAGGTCAGCTCGACCATCCAGAAAGGCCTTGCCGGTGCTGAAAGCATCTTCGAGCAGCTCGACGAGCAGCCCGAGATCGACCGCGGTACGATCGAGAAGGAGCGGGTGGCCGGTCGCCTCGAAGTACGCAACCTGAGCTTCACCTACCCAGGTACCGATCGCGAAGTGCTGAGCGACATCAGCTTTACCGCCGAGCCTGGGCAGATGATCGCACTGGTCGGGCGCTCTGGTAGCGGCAAGTCGACCCTGGCGGCGCTGATCCCGCGCTTCTATCACCACGATCAGGGGCAGATTCTGCTCGATGGCGTGGAGATCGAAGACTACCGCCTGCGCAACCTGCGCCGGCACGTTTCGCAGGTGACCCAGCATGTGACCCTGTTCAACGACACAGTGGCCAACAACATTGCCTACGGCGACCTGGCCGGCGCGCCGCGCGCAGACATCGAAGCTGCGGCTGCCGATGCCTATGCCAAGGAGTTCGTCGACCAGCTGCCCAAGGGCTTTGACACCGACGTGGGTGAAAACGGCGTGCTGCTGTCCGGTGGCCAGCGCCAGCGCCTGGCGATTGCCCGGGCCCTGTTGAAGAACGCGCCGCTGCTGATCCTCGACGAAGCGACTTCGGCACTGGACACGGAGTCCGAGCGGCATATCCAGGCTGCCCTGGACCATGTCATGCAGGGCCGCACCACGCTGGTGATCGCGCACCGCCTGTCGACCATCGAAAAAGCCGACCAGATCCTGGTGATGGACCAGGGCCGCCTGGTGGAGCGCGGTACCCATGCCGAGCTGCTGGCAGCCAATGGCTATTATGCCCGCTTGCACGCCATGGGGCTGGACGAGCCGGCGAAGGCCGATATCACCTGAGTTGCCCTTGATCGGGGCCGTACGGCCCCGATTGTCACCGGAATTTTCCAGGGCCCGATCTGGCCGTAAAGCCGTCGCCTACCCTGTGCTAATATCCTGCCCCTGTTCATTATTTTCATATGGGTTGCCCATGAAGTTGTCCATGCCGCGTTTCGATCAAGCCCCGGTATTGGTGGTCGGCGATGTCATGCTGGACCGCTACTGGCATGGCGGTACTTCGCGTATCTCGCCAGAAGCGCCAGTGCCGGTGGTCAAGGTCGATCAGATCGAGGATCGCCCCGGCGGCGCGGCCAACGTTGCGTTGAACATCGCCGCCCTCGGTGCCCCGGCGGCACTGATCGGCGTTACCGGCCAGGATGAGGCCGCCGACAGCCTGGCCAACAGCCTGCAGGCTGCGGGGGTGCGTTCGGTGTTCCAGCGCATTGCGCACCAGCCGACCATCGTCAAGCTGCGGGTCATGAGCCGTCACCAGCAGCTGTTGCGCATCGATTTCGAAGAGCCGTTCGCCACTGACCCGCTGTCGCTGGGCGCCGAAGTCGAGAGCCTGCTCGAGGGTGTCAAGGTGCTGGTGTTGTCCGACTACGGCAAAGGCGCACTGAAAAATCATCAGAGCCTGATCGAGGCCGCACGTGCCAAGGGTATTCCGGTACTGGCCGACCCCAAGGGCAAGGACTTCTCCATCTACCGCGGTGCCAGCCTGATCACGCCGAACCTCAGCGAGTTCGAGACCATTGTCGGCCGCTGCGCCGATGAGGCCGAACTGGTCGCCAAGGGCCTGCAGCTGCTGCTGGACCTTGACCTGGGCGCGTTGCTGGTGACCCGTGGCGAGCACGGCATGACCCTGCTGCGCACCGGCCAGCCGGCGCTGCACCTGCCGGCCCGTGCCCGCGAAGTGTTCGATGTGACCGGCGCTGGCGATACCGTGATTTCCACCCTGGCTGCGGCCATCGCGGCCGGTGAAGACCTGCCCCACGCGGTCGCCCTGGCCAACCTTGCGGCTGGCATCGTGGTTGGCAAACTGGGTACTGCAGCGATCAGCGCACCTGAGCTGCGTCGCGCGATCCAGCGCGAGGAAGGTTCCGAGCGTGGCGTGCTGGGCCTGGAGCAATTGCTGCTGGCCATCGACGATGCGCGTGCGCACAACGAGAAGATCGTGTTCACCAATGGTTGTTTCGACATCCTGCATGCAGGGCATGTGACGTACCTCGAGCAGGCGCGTGCCCAGGGTGATCGTCTTATCGTCGCGGTCAACGACGATGCCTCGGTAAGCCGTCTGAAGGGCCCTGGCCGCCCGATCAACAGTGTCGATCGGCGCATGGCCGTGCTGGCTGGGCTGGGCGCGGTGGACTGGGTCATCAGCTTCCCTGAAGGTACGCCGGAGAACCTGCTGAGCCAGGTGAAACCGGATGTGCTGGTCAAGGGCGGTGACTACGGTATCGACCAGGTGGTGGGTGCCGATATCGTCAAGGGCTACGGCGGCACCGTGAAGGTGTTGGGCTTGGTCGAGAACAGCTCGACGACCGCGATAGTCGAAAAAATCCGCAAGAACTGATGTGCCCGGGGCCGTAAGGCGGCCCCGGATATTCATTTGTTCAGCGAGGTGCGCGCGCGCTCCAGCAGTGCCCGCGCCTTGTCGCCAAAGCGTCGCAGGTGTGAAGCCTTTGCGGTTTTGCGCTCCACCAGCCCCTGCTGCTTTACCCAATCCTTCCAGCGTATCCGCTCGTCCGCGACCACCCACCCGTCCTGCCGGGCAAAGCTCTCCGCCAGGTACAGCCCGCGGGTACTGGCCGGCACCAGTTCATCTTTCCTCAATGTATACAGCTCGGCCTGCGGCTGACCGTCCTGCACCGGCATCAGGTACAGGTCGGGCCGTTTACGGTTGAGCCGGGCGACCAGCTGATCACCTTCAAGGCGTTCATCGACATGGAACAGGCTCAGCTTCTTGGCGTCCCTGGGTACTTGCAGGCGCATGTCGTAGATCAGTTGCAGCGATGCCGTAGGCAGGTGCACGTAGGCCCGTGGGCGCTCCAGCAACATCAGGTTGCCGCAATGCACCGGCCGGGCGGCACCCGATTCCGGCGTCAGCACGAACGGCAGCGCTTCCCGGTAGTGCAGGGCAGCAGCGTAAGGTGCAGGTAGCCAGGTGTCGTTGAAGCGACCACCCAGCCAGCCTTCCGGCGTTTCCAGCAGGCACTCTTCCGCCACTTCCTGTACCGCGGTGTGCAGCGGCAGGTTGAGCTCCTGAGCCGGGACATACCCTGAAATCAATTTAAGCACCACGTCGCCCCGGTCCTGGCGGCGCTGACGCACCAGTACCCAGTAGTCGCGGTTCTGCCAGTGCAGGGTCAGGCGTACCGATACACCCAGGTTGGCCAGTTCAGCTACGAAACGCTGGTTATCGGGTAGCTGGATGGCCCGGCGCCGTTGTTGGGTCTGGGCGAAGTTCACCGGCATGCCGATGCTCTGGTAGACCAGGCTCTCGGAGGTGGCTTCGACATGCAATGGCAGTGTTTTGAAGTTGCTCGGGTTCTTGCGAATCAGCGTACGCGGCACGAGGCTCCTCCTTGCGTCGGGTCAGTCTCCAGGCCCGGGGTGGGGACAACTCAATGCTGGCCCAAAATGCGGGCGACCGTGGCCACGTTGTGGGCCAGGTGCAACGGGTTGATGGTGCCGACGATAGCACTGCTGACGCCAGGGTGGGCGAACAGCAGTTCGAAGCTGGCGTGTACCGGGTCGACACCAGGTGCGAGGCAGACATGCCCACTGGCCAAGGCCTTCTTCACCAGAATGGCTTTGCCGTGCTCGGCAGCGTAGTCCAGTACCGGTCGTTCTGCCTGCTCGTTGAGGTTGAAGGTGACCATGGCACAGTCGCCCTGCTCGAGTGCCTTCAGCCCGCCGGCGACAGTTTTGCCCGACAGGCCGTAGCCGAGGATCTTGCCCTCCTGCTTGAGGGCTGCGAGGGTCTGGTAGACCTCTTGCTGCTCGAGAATCTCCAGGTCGTTGCCATCGGAGTGCACCAGCACCAGTTCGATACGGTCGGTTTCCAGCCGGCGCAGGCTGCGTTCGACCGAAAGACGGGTGTGGGCTGCACTGAAGTCGAAGCGCGACAGGCCGTTTTCGAACTCTTCGCCAACCTTGCTGACGATCACCCATTCATCGCGCTGGCCGCGCAGCAGCGGCCCCAGGCGCTCTTCGCTGCGGCCATAGGCCGGTGCCGTGTCGATCAGGTTGATACCCAGTTCGCGCGCCTGGGCCAGCAGCAGGCGCGCTTCGTCATCGCCGGGGATCGTGAACCCGGTGGGGTACTTCACGCCTTGGTCGCGGCCAAGCTTGACCGTGCCCAGGCCCAGAGGGGACACCTTCAAGCCTGTGCTGCCCAGCGGGCGGTAGAAGTCGTGCAGGGTCGGCAAGGTCATGGCAGCAGTTGCTCCCAGGCGGGCACGCCGAGTGGCGGGCGTGGCAGCCCTGCAAGCTCGGCCTGGGCGCTTGGGCGGATGCCGTCACGTTCCAGGCTGGCCAGCACACGGTCACTGAAGTCGGGCGCCAGGGCAAGTTTGGTCGGCCAGCCCACCAGTAGGCGCTGCTGGTCGGCGAGGAACGCGTTGTCGGGCCGCACCAGGCCCGATTGTGCAGGCTCTGCGCGGTCGACCCGCAGCGTGGCCCAGCGGACCAGGCGTTGATCTACCCACGGCAAGAGCTGGCTGACTTCCTTCTGGGCTGCGGCAATCTGTGCCGCCGTGTCGCGTGCTACGCCATCGGCTTCAGCCAGGTCGCCGCCCAGGTACCAGACCCATTGGCCATCGGCTGCGGGGTGGGTGGTGATGGTGACGCGCGGCTTGGGGCCGCCGCCCAGGCAGTGGGCATACAGTGGTTTGAGGTTAGGGCCTTTGGCCATGACCATATGCAGCGGCCGTGTTTGCATGGCCGGTTGCTCAAGGCCCAGGGCGTGAAGCAGGCCCTCGGTGCCCGCGCCAGCACTGAGCACGATGCGCTGGGCCCGTATTTCACGGCCGTCCACGCGCAGGCCAACCAGTGAATCACCTTCACGCAGGGGCTCGATGTGCTCACCGGCGAGCAAGGAGTCGCCAGCCAGTTCAGCCAGGTTGGCCAGCAGGCTGGGGACATCGATCACCAGTTCGGCCAAGCGATACACCTTGCCTTTGAAGGCGCGGTCCTGCAGTGCGGGAGGCAACTGGTCCCCCTTGACCTGGTCAACCCGGCCGCGCACGGCTTTGCTGGCGAAGAAGCTGGTGAGGTTGCCGGCCAGGGTGCCGGGCGACCACAGGTAGTGGGCGTCGGAAAGCAGGCGGGTGCAGCTCAGGTCCAGTTCGCCGCTGCCGGCCACGGCTTCGCGCCAGCGCCGTGGCATGTCGGCGATGGCTTCCGAGGCCCCCGTCAACGCACCGTGCAGGGCGTACTTGGTACCGCCATGGATGATGCCCTGGGACTTGATGGTCTGTTCGCCGCCAAGGCTGGCGCGCTCCACCAGCACTGTCGAATAACCCAGGCGGCGCAGGCGGGCATTGAGCCACAGGCCTGCGACCCCGGCGCCGACGATGAGCACGTCAGTGGAAATGGCGGATGGCATGGCGGTACCTCGAAGTCTGGGACAGCTGGCAAGTATACAGGCTATGCCTGGCTTGGCTCATCGCCGACAGGCCCCATCAATGCCCGGCAGTCTTGGAGAACAACTGGATCACCACCACGCCGCCAACGATCATCGCCATCCCCAGCATCGCCGGCACATCGAGTTTCTGCCCATAGATCACCAGCGCCGCCACGCTGATCAGCACAATCCCAAGCCCCGACCAGATCGCATAGGCGATACCCACCGGAATGCTGCGCACCACCAGCGTCAGCATCCAGAACGCGATGGCATAGCCGACCACCATCAGCAGCAGGGGCAATGGCGTGCTCAGGCCTTTCACAGCCTTCATGGAGGCTGTGGCGATGACTTCGGCGACAATGGCGATGGCGAGGTAGGTGTAGGCGTTCATGGTTCGTTCCTCCGGTTCTGGGCGGGCATTCTAGAGTGTCCCTGAATGCGGTAAAGTCATTACCTATCACTCTGGGAGATAGGTTGATGGCCGAAAAGTGGAGCCTCGAGCAGTTGCGTACCTTTGTACGCGTCGTCGAACTGCGCTCGTTTTCTGCCGTCGCCCGCGAGCAGCGCAAAGCGCAGTCCGCCGTCAGCAATGCCATTGCAATGCTCGAAGCGGACCTCGGCGTCACTTTGTTCGAGCGCAGCAGCGGCCGTCAGCCCGGGCTAACCGAAAACGGTACCGCGCTGCTGGAGGATGCCCGCGAACTGCTGCGCCAGTGCGAGCGGCTCGATGGCCGCGCTCTGGCCCTGATGCGTGGCCAGGAAGCCTTGTTGCGGGTGGCCCAGGATGAAGCCATGCCTTATCAACCTGTGATCGACAGCCTCGACGAACTGGCCAGTCATTACCCTTTTCTGGAAGTGCAACTGGCCAGCGGTGCCCAAGGTGATGTAGCGCGCAAGCTGGTGGAGCGACGTGCAGACCTGGGTTTGTTTTTCCACCATGAAAGCATGCCTGCCTCACTGGAGCGGCGTGCCCTGGGTAGCGTGGAGATGGTCACGGTGTGCGCGGTGGATCATCCATTGGCGCGTGAAAGCCGCGTCACACGCCAGCAGCTGGCACGTTACCGCCAGTTGCTGATCGCCCCGCAGCAAAGTGGCTACCCCGGCGGCGAAGCGATCAGCCCGCAGGTATGGCGCGCCGACAGCTTCTACGCCATGGCCGAGCTGTTGATGCGAGGGCTGGGCTGGGCGTGGCTGCCACGCCACGTGGTGCAATACCCGACCTACCAGGCGCACATGGTCGAGCTGGCCAGCGAATGGCGGCCCCCGGCCTTGGTCGTCGAACTGGCCTGGCGCCGTGACGAACCGCTGGGGCCCGCCGCGCAATGGCTGGCCGAGCGCTTTGCGGTGCACTTGCGCGCGATCGGGTAAACTTCGCCGCCATGAACAGAACTCTCTATACCCTGTTGTTCCACCTGGGCCTGCCGCTGGTCGCGCTGCGCCTTTACCTGCGTGCACGCAAGGCCCCGGCCTACGGCCAGCGTATCGGCGAACGTTTCGCCCGCAATCTGCCGGCGATGCGCCAGGGTGGCATCTGGGTACATGCCGTATCGGTAGGTGAAAGCATTGCCGCCGCGCCCCTGGTGCGAGCCTTGCTCAAGGCCTACCCGGGCCTGCCGGTCACGCTTACCTGCATGACCCCCACCGGCTCCGAGCGCATTCGCGCGCTGTTCGCCGATGAGCCACGCATCCAGCATTGCTACCTGCCTTATGACCTGCCGTGGGCGGCGGGGCGTTTTCTCGACCATGTGCGCCCGCGGCTGGGCATCATCATGGAAACCGAACTGTGGCCCAACCACATTCACCAATGCGCCAAGCGTGGCATTCCGGTTGCGCTGGCCAATGCTCGGTTGTCCGAGCGTTCCGCCCGTGGCTACGCGCGTTTCGCCAAACTGACCCGGCCGATGCTCGCCGAGATGAACCTGATTGCAGTGCAGACCGAAACCGAGGCGCAACGCTTCCGCGACTTGGGTGCGCGTCCTGAGTGCGTGCAGGTCACAGGTTCGATCAAGTTCGACCTGAAGGTCGATGACCAGCTTTTGCCGCGTGCCAGGGCACTGCGTGAACAGTGGGGCGCAAGCGAGCGGCCGGTGTGGATTGCGGCCAGTACCCATGAGGGTGAGGACGCGCTGATCCTGCAGGCTCATCAGCAGTTGTTGCAGGCGCATGGCGACGCGCTGCTGATCCTGGTGCCGCGCCACCCCGAGCGTTTCGATGCAGTGCATGCCTTGTGCAGCGGGCAGTTCGCTACCGTTCGCCGTTCTGCCGGTGCGGCGGTCGATGGCCAGACCCGCGTGCTGCTCGGCGATACCATGGGCGAGCTGTTGTTCCTCTACGCACTGGCCGACATCGCCTTCGTTGGCGGTAGCCTGGTCGCCACTGGCGGCCACAACCCACTGGAGCCGGCAGCGCTGGCACTGCCGGTGATCATGGGGCCGCATGTGTTCAACTTCCTCGAAATCAGCGCGATGTTGCGTGATGCCGGGGCGTTGCAGCAGGTGGACGATGCCCAAGGGTTGGCACAGGCAGTGCGGCAGTTGATCGAATTGCCGCAGGATGCCCGGCGCATGGGTGAGGCGGGCAGGGCGGTGATGCAGGCCAATCAGGGGGCCTTGCAGCGGTTGCTGGATGGGCTGGCGCGGTTGATCCGCTGAGCCGCATCACGGTTCGTGAGCCCCCTGCGGCCCTGTTCATCTCTAGTAGAAAAGCCGCGGCTCGGACGAATCCAGCAAGCTGGCGAGTTTGGTCAGGGCAAAGCTCAGCTCGGCGCGGCTTGGCGTCATCAGGGCGATGCGCACGCCACAGCTGGCTGGGCTGCGCTCAGGCAGGAACTGGCTGCCGCTGACCACGGTTACGCCATTGTTGCGAGCCAGGTTGGCGAACTCATCGCTGGTCCATGGCTCTGGGAGTTCCAGCCAGATATGGAAGCTGTTGGGCTGGCTGCGCACCTTGTACCTGCCAAGGATTTCCTGGGCCATCAACTGGCGTGCGGCGGCTTCTTCCTGCTGCACCCGCACCAACTGCTCGGCCATGCCGCTGTTGATCAGGTTGCTGGCCAGCTGAGCCATCAGCGGGGAGGGCATCCAGACGCTGCTGCGCACCATAGACGACAACCGTGACAGCGTTTGTGGCGGCGCGTAGAGGTAGCCGATACGCAGGGCCGGCAGCACGCTCTTGGACAGGCTGGTCAGGTACACCGAGCGCTCAGGTGCATATGCGGCCAAGGGCTTGTAGTCAGGCGCCGGTTCGAGGAAGCCGTAGATATCGTCATCCACGATGAACAGGTCGAACTCGCGGGCAATCTGGGCGATAGCCTCGCGACGCGCGTGCGGCATTACCGAGTTGGTCGGGTTCTGGTGAGTGGTCACACATACCAGCAGCGAGGGGCGGTGCTCCAGGCAGGCGGCCCGCAAGGCCTCGGGCATCAGGCCGTGCTCGTCCATGGCTACCCCGCGCAAGCGGCGGCCCATGCTGTGGGCAAGGGAAATGATGCCGGGGTAGCAGAGCGACTCGCAGAGGATCACATCATCGCTTTTCGACAGGCTGCTGATCGCTACCAGCAGGCCATGCTGGGCGCCGGAGGTCAGCACCACCTGTTGCGCGCGAGCTTCGGGCAACCAGCGCTGAATCCATGTGGCGCCAGCCTGCTTGTGCGTCGCATGGCCACCGTCGGTAACGTAGTCGAGCACTTGGTCAAGGTCGGGGGAAGCCGCCAGCTCGGTGATCGCTCCGCGCAGCCAGTCGGCCATGTGCGCATCGTTGGGCTTGATGATCGAAAGGTCGATCTGGCCGCTTTCATGCTTGAGCGGTGCGGGCCGCGAGAATGCGGTGGGGGTAGGCGCCGGTCGTTGCTGCAGGACGAAAGTACCGCGGCCAACCTCGCCCACCACCAGGCCCCGCTTGGCCGCTTCGTCATAGGCTCGGCCAATGGTGCCAGGCGTCACGTGCAATGACTCGGCAAGATCCTTGAGTGTTGGCAGGCGGTCGCCAGGCGCCAGCCGGCCGTTGCCTATGTCCTGTTCAAGAGCATCGGCAATCATCAGGTAGACCGGCTGCGCCAGGTCGCTGTAGTGAGGAACCCACATGGAAATGGCACCAGAATCTGCAAGAACGCGGAAGCCTAGCACGAAAGGCAAGATCGGAGTAATCGCGTTTTTTGTATGTGAATTGCCTCTATTGATATGACGTGAAGGCTTGTCGCTGCGGGTCCTCCCTACACGACGGGAGCGCAAGCGTGAGCGCGATCAATCCACGTTCAGAAGAAATCTTTTGAAATCAATAAGTTGATTGATTCGATTCAATGCTGATGGCAATCGGCCAATGAAATAAATTTAATCGATTCTATTTTTGTAATTACAATTATTGAGTCGGTGCAATGTGGTGGTGCCTGGAGCAGCACCCCTCGTTCGCATCGCTTAGCTGTGAACGGTTTCAAAAAAAGACAATGACTGCCGCCTCTGCCCGGCATGGCACGACACCGAATGGCCAATGGAATAGCACTCGAAATGGAAAGCGCATACCTGCAACAAGCAGCCGAGCCTCAGACTTCACTGGAGATCCGCCTGCCCTGGGTTGTCTCCAGTGCCTGGCAAACCTTGCTGAGCAACACCCCGCTCGATTTCGAAACCAGCAAAGAGCTTTACCCGCAACTCAAGGAGCAGGCGCAGGAGGTCTTGGGCAAAGCGCTGTGCCAGCAAATCCGGGGGTTCGTTGAGGATCCGCAACTGACCAGCATGATCGTGCGTAATTGCCCGCGCGATCGCGATGTGCCTCCTACCCCTTACTCCGGTGTGCTCAGCCCACGCAGCACGCCGATTGCCTGCCTGGTCAGCCTGACCATGCAGAACCTGATGGGCATCAACCCGGTTGTCTACGAGGGTGAAAATGACGGTCGGCTGTTTCGCCATGTCATCCCGGCCCGTACTTCATCCAGCCACAAGAGCTCGCATGGCTCACGGCTGCGATTTTCCTATCACGTAGACAATCCCGACCTGCCATTGTCTTCCGAGCCGCTGGGTACGGTTTCCTGCTGCCCGGAATACCTGTCGTTCTTCGGCATGCGCTGTGATCCACGTATCAGCACCACCTTGGTCAACCTTGATGCTGTGATCGCGTCGCTGCCCTTGGCTACCGTGCGCGAACTGTGCGAAGCGCAATTCGAAATCCGCCGCCCCGACTCGTTCACCGGTAACCGCCGCTGCACCGCCGAACTGCCGGTGCTGGTGCGTGGCCATTCAGGCGAGTGGTTGTGCCGCTTCGACAGCGAGAACACCCACGGGCTGAACCTGCGCGCCGAGCAGGCCCTGGCCACCCTGCGCGGCTTGCTGGAAACCCGGCGTTTCGATGAGCCACACCTGCTGCTGCCAGGCGACTTCATGATCTTCAAGAACCAGCGCGTGCTGCATGCCCGCGATGGTTTCGAGCCGCAGAACGACGGCGCTGACCGTTGGCTGCTGCGGGTGTTCGCGGTCAACGACCTGAACCGTGTGCGCTTCGCCCGGGCCGACCACCTTTACGAAGTGCTCTCCTGATTTCTTTTCATTTTTCGACGGAATTACTGCTATGGAACTGTTAGGCGCTTACTGGGCAGAACACTGGCTGCTGGCGATCCTGCTGCTGGGCGCCATTGCCTTTGTCGCAGGCTTTGTGGACAGCATTGCCGGGGGTGGCGGGTTGTTCCTGGTACCAGGGTTTTTGCTGGTGGGCATGCCGCCTCAGGTAGCCCTGGGGCAGGAAAAACTGGTCAGTACGCTGGGCACGCTGGCTGCCATCCGCAATTTCCTGGCCAACAGCAAGATGGTCTGGCAGGTGGCACTGGTCGGCGTGCCGTTCTCACTGCTCGGCGCCTACCTGGGGGCGCACCTGATCGTGTCGATCTCTCAGGAAACCGTAGGCAAGATCATTCTGGCGTTGATCCCTTTCGGCATCCTGATCTTCCTCACCCCCAAAGACCGCCCGATAGAGGAGCGAGAGCTGTCGGCGCGGATGCTCTACACCGTCGTGCCGGTGACCTGCCTGGCCATCGGTTTTTACGACGGCTTCTTCGGCCCAGGCACTGGCAGCATGTTCATCATCGCCTTCCACTACCTGCTGCGCATGGACCTGGTTTCCAGTTCGGCCAACTCCAAGACCTTCAACTTCGCCTCCAACATCGGTGCGCTGGTCGCATTCATCATGGCCGGCAAGGTGGTCTACCTGCTGGCGTTGCCGCTGGTGGCCTGCAACATCCTCGGCAATCACATGGGCAGTGCACTGGCGCTGCGCAAAGGCAACGACGTGGTGCGCAAGGCGCTGGTGTTCTCGATGCTGTGCCTGTTCACCAGCCTTGGCGTGAAGTACCTGGTCTGACATTACCTTCTGGGAGACAAACCTGATGAAAACTGCATTCGTAACCGGCGCCTCCTCAGGCTTTGGCCGGGCCATATGCCGCACCCTGGTTGCCAAGGGCTATCGCGTGATCGGTGGCGCCCGCCGTATGGACAAGTTGCAGGCCCTGGAGCATGAACTTGGCGACAACTTCATTCCACTGGCGCTGGATGTGACTGATATGCAGTCGGTCAGCGCAGCGGTGGCGCAGATCAACGAAGCTGCGCCGGGCATCGATGTGCTGGTCAACAACGCAGGGTTGGCGCTGGGTATCGAGCGGGCCCAAGCCTGCAGCGCCGAGAACTGGCAGCGCATGATCGACACCAACATCACCGGCCTGGCCATGGTCACCCATGCGGTATTGCCGCAGATGGTCCGGGCCGACAGCGGCATGATCATCAACATTGGTTCGATTGCCGGCACTTATCCCTACCCGGGCGGCAACGTTTATGGCGCGAGCAAGGCGTTCGTGCGTCAGTTCAGCCTGAACCTGCGCGCCGATCTGGCGGGGACCCGCGTGCGGGTCAGCAACATCGAACCCGGGCTGTGTTCCGGGACCGATTTTTCGGTGGTGCGCCTGAACGGCGACCTGAATGCAGTGGATGCGTTGTACCGTGATGTGCAGGCGATTTTGCCCCAGGACATTGCTGCCACGGTTGCGTGGATCGCTGAACAGCCGCCACACGTAAACATCAACACGCTCGAAATCATGCCAGTGGCGCAGAGCAGCGCGGCCTTGAATGTGGCGCGCAATCTGCCGCCTTGCTGACTAGGGTCAATCGCACTTTTGGCATTCTTGGCTAGTCTTAACGGTTGGCGGCATCACTTTGCCGCCACCGTGATGACCCGAGGCGCCGGCAATGCCCCGAGCGCCCGAAACCTGATCAGGAGTGCACGATGGACCTCAACCGTCGGCAGTTCTTCAAGGTCGCCGCTGTCGGCCTTGGAGGCTCGAGCCTGGCGGCGTTGGGCATGGCCCCGACGCCGGCCTTCGCCGAGCAGGTGCGCCACTTCAAGCTGGCGCATACCAAGGAAACCCGCAACACCTGCCCCTACTGCTCGGTCGGCTGCGGGCTGATTCTTTACAGCCAGGGCGATGCGGGCAAGAACGTCAAACAGAACATCATCCATATCGAAGGCGACGCCGACCACCCGGTCAACCGCGGCACCCTGTGCCCGAAAGGCGCCGGCCTGCTGGACTTCATCCACAGCGAGAGCCGCCTCAAATACCCTGAGGTGCGCAAGGCGGGCAGCAAGGAGTGGGTGCGGGTCAGTTGGGACGAGGCACTCGACCGCGTCGCCGGACTGATGAAGCAGGACCGCGACGCCAACTTCATCCAAAAGAACGCCCAGGGGCAAACCGTCAACCGCTGGCTTACCACCGGTTTTCTCGCTGCCTCCGCCGCCTCCAGCGAGGCCGGCTACCTGACCCACAAGGTCATCCGCGCAACCGGCATGCTGGGGTTCGATAACCAGGCACGTGTCTGACATGGCCCGACGGTGGCAAGTCTTGCCCCGACGTACGGCCGTGGCGCCATGACCAACCACTGGTCAGATATCGCCAACGCGAATCTGGTTCTGGTGATGGGTGGCAACGCAGCAGAAGCGCACCCGTGCGGCTTCAAGTGGGTGACCGAGGCCAAAGCGCACAACAAGGCGCGGCTGATCGTGGTCGACCCGCGGTTTACCCGTACCGCCTCGGTGGCGGACTACTACGCGCCAATTCGTACCGGCAGCGACATCGCCTTCATGGGCGGGTTGATCAACTACCTGCTGAGCAATGACAAGATCCAGCACGAGTACGTGCGCAACTACACCGACGTGTCGTTCATCGTCAAAGAAACCTATGGTTTCGAAGACGGGCTGTTCAGTGGTTACGACGCGGCCAAGCGTGTGTATGCCGACAAGTCCGGCTGGGGGTACGAACTGGGCGAGGACGGTTTCGCCAAGGTCGATCCGACCCTGCAGCACCCGCGTTGCGTGTTCCAGTTGATGAAGCAGCATTACAGCCGCTATACCCCGGAACTGGCGAGCATGACCTGTGGCATGCCGCAGGACGCCATGATGAAGATCTGGGAAGAGATCGCCACCTGCTCGGTACCGGGCAAGACCATGACGATCCTCTATGCACTGGGCTGGACGCAGCATTCGATCGGCGCGCAGATCATCCGCAGTGCGGCCATGGTCCAGTTGCTGCTGGGCAACGTCGGCATGCCGGGTGGCGGGGTCAATGCCCTGCGCGGGCATTCCAACATCCAGGGCCTGACCGACCTTGGCTTGCTGTCCAACTCGCTGCCGGGCTACTTGAGCCTGCCTGGCGATGCCGAGCAGGACTATGCCGCCTACATTGACAAGCGGGCCTCCAAGCCGCTGCGCCCTGGCCAGTTGTCCTACTGGCAGAACTACGGCAAGTTCCATGTCAGCCTGATGAAGGCCTGGTATGGCGCCAATGCCACGGCAGAAAACAATTGGGGTTACGACTGGTTGCCCAAGCTCGACGTGCCGGCCTATGACGTGCTGCGCATGTTCGAGATGATGAGCCAAGGCAAGGTCAACGGTTACATCTGCCAAGGCTTCAACCCGATCGCCGCGTTGCCCGACAAGAACCGCGTGACTGCTGCCCTGGGCAAGCTCAAGTGGCTGGTGGTCATGGACCCGCTGGCCACCGAGACCTCGGAGTTCTGGCGCAATGCCGGGCCCTTTAACGATGTCGACACGGCCAATATCCAGACCGAAGTGATTCGCCTGCCCACCACCTGTTTCGCCGAGGAGGATGGTTCGCTGGTCAACAGCAGCCGCTGGCTGCAGTGGCACTGGAAGGGCGCCGACGGCCCGGGCGAGACCCGCACCGACGTGCAGATCATGAGCGAGTTGTTCCTGCGCATGCGTCAGCGCTATCAGACCGAGGGTGGCACTTACCCTGATCCGATCATGAACATCAGTTGGCCCTACAAGCTGCCTGACGAGCCGTCCCCGGAGGAACTGGCCAAGGAAATGAACGGCTGGGCGGTCACTGATGTGACCGACCCCTCGGGCGCGCTCATCAAGGCCGGGCAACAGTTGGCAGGCTTCGGCCAGCTCAAGGACGACGGCAGCACTGCGTCCGGCTGCTGGATCTTCGCCGGTTGCTGGACCGAGCAGGGCAACCAGATGGCGCGGCGTGACAACAGCGACCCGTATGGCATGCACCAGGCGCAGAACTGGGCCTGGGCCTGGCCGGCCAACCGCCGCATTCTGTACAACCGTGCCTCCAGTGACCTGCAAGGCAAGCCATGGGACCCGGAGAAAAAGCGCCTGGTATGGTGGAACGGCAAGGCCTGGACCGGCACCGACGTGCCCGACTTCAAGGTCGATTCGCCACCGCAAGCGGGCATGAACCCGTTCATCATGAACCCCGAGGGCGTGGCGCGGTTCTTTGCCATCGACAAGATGGCCGAAGGGCCGTTCCCCGAGCACTACGAGCCGTTCGAAACGCCGATCGGCATCAACCCGCTGCACCCGAAGAACAACAAGGCCACCAGCAACCCGGCCGGGCGGATCTTCGATTCGGTGTGGGACACCCTCGGCAAGCACGACGAATTCCCGTATGCGGCGACGACGTATCGGCTGACCGAGCACTTCCACTTCTGGAGCAAGCATTGCCGGCTCAACGCCATTGCCCAGCCTGAGCAGTTCGTCGAGATCGGTGAGGTGCTGGCCAACGAGAAAGGCATCAAGGCGGGCGACCGGGTGCGGGTGTCGAGCAAGCGCGGGCATATCGAAGCGGTGGCGGTGGTGACCAAGCGGATTCGCCCGCTGCAGGTCAACAACCAGACCGTGCACCAGATCGGCATCCCGTTGCACTGGGGCTTCACCGGCGCGACACGGCACGGTTACCTGACCAACACCTTGGTGCCCTTCCTCGGTGACGGCAACACGCAGACGCCGGAGTCCAAGTCGTTCCTCGTCAAAGTGGAGAAAGTCTGATGGCCAGCCAAGACATCATTGCCCGCTCGGCCACCACCACCGTACCGCCTTCGGTACGCCTGCAGCAGGAAGTCGCCAAACTGATCGATACCACCAAATGCATCGGCTGCAAGGCCTGCCAGGTGGCGTGTTCAGAGTGGAACGAGCTGCGTGACGAGGTCGGCCACAACCACGGCACCTACGACAACCCCCAAGACCTGACGGCCGATACCTGGACCCTGATGCGCTTCACTGAACACGAGCGCGACGATGGCAACCTGGAGTGGCTGATCCGCAAGGACGGCTGCATGCATTGCGCCGAGCCGGGTTGCCTGAAGGCGTGCCCGAGCCCGGGTGCGATCATCAAGCACGCCAACGGCATCGTCGATTTCAACCAGGACCATTGCATCGGCTGTGGCTATTGCATCACTGGCTGCCCGTTCAACATTCCGCGCATCTCGCAGAAAGACCACAAGGCCTACAAGTGCTCGCTGTGTTCCGACCGCGTGAGCGTGGGCCTGGAGCCTGCCTGCGTGAAAACCTGCCCGACCGGCGCGATCGTCTTTGGCAGCAAGGACGAAATGAAGGTGCATGCTGCCGAACGCATCGTCGACCTCAAATCGCGTGGCTACGACAACGCCGGGCTCTACGACCCGGACGGCGTCGGTGGCACGCACGTGATGTATGTACTGCACCATGCCGATACGCCCCGCTTGTATGCCGGCCTGCCGGACCAGCCGGTGATCAGCCCGCTGGTGGGCTTGTGGAAGGGCATCACCAAGCCGCTGGCACTGCTGGCGATGGGCGCGGCGGTGCTGGCCGGGTTCTTCCACTATGTGCGGGTTGGCCCGCAGCGGGTCGAGGAGGACGAACACCCCAGCCCCACGCCACCTGATGACAGCGTGCACCAGGTGGACCCGGCGGTGCATGTCTATGATCCGAAGCAGCCCGGTGGGCAAGGGGAGCAGCGGCCATGAACGACGACAAACCCATCCTGCGCTACAACGCCAACGAGCGGACCAACCACTGGATCGTCGCCATCCTGTTCGTGCTGGCCGGGCTTTCGGGGCTGGCGCTGTTCCATCCGGCGCTGTTCTGGCTCAGCCATCTGTTCGGCGGCGGGCCGTGGACACGCATCCTGCACCCCTTCATCGGGGTGGCCATGTTCGTGTTCTTTCTGTTCCTGGTGGTGCGTTTCTGGCGCGCCAACTTCATCACTGCCAACGACCGCCTGTGGCTGCGCCGCATCGACCGGGTGATGCTCAACAAGGAGGAGGGCGTGCCGCCGATCGGCAAGTACAACGCCGGGCAGAAGCTGCTGTTCTGGACGTTGTTGGTGTGCATGCTGGTGTTGCTGCTCAGTGGCGTGGTGATCTGGCGCGCTTACTTCAGCCATTTCTTCGGCATAGGTTCGATTCGCCTGGCGTCGTTGGCCCATGCGCTGGCGGGCTTCGTGCTGATTCTCAGCATCATCGTGCACATCTACGCCGGTATCTGGATCAAGGGCTCGATCGGCGCCATGCTGCATGGCTGGGTCAGCCGTGCCTGGGCGCGCAAACACCATCAGTTGTGGTACCGCGAGGTGACCGGCGACAAGACGCCGAGTGACCATGGACGTAAAGAAGGATGAACGCTTGAGCACGATACTCGAACCGGGGCAGATCGAAGCGTCGGCGGTGATGCCGCCGTTTCTTCACCTGCCGCCCGCCAACCTGTTCGAACTGCGCGCCATGCGCCTCGAACAGCTCGCTGCAGGGCATGCCCTTGGCGACTACCTGCGCCTGATCGCCCGGCTGTGTCGCATTCAGCAGCAGCTTGTGGATAACCCGCCTGGTGGTTTGCCAGTGGCCGATGACCGACAGCGCCTGTGCATAAGTCATGGTTTGCCACCCCTTGCGGCCGACGGCCTGGTGCGCGAGGGGCCGTGGCTGGCGTGGTTGCAGGCGCTGATCGATCATTTCGACGGCGAGGCCAATGGCCCTTTGGCGGCAGCACTGCTGGCGCTGCGTGGCAGTGATGACAGCCAGCGCAAAGGCTGGGGGAGCGCATTGCTGGCCGGGCAGTACGACGCTGTGCCCGCAGCACTGGTGCCGTTTCTGGGGGCCGCGCTGCAGGCGGCCTGGTCCAGCTGGTTGCTGGCGCTGCCGGCAGTTGAACTCAAGCCGTCGGGCAGCCAGGCCCAGTGCCCGGCCTGTGGTTCGCCGGCCATGGCGGGGGTGGTGCGTAACCGTGGCAAGCACAACGGCCTGCGTTACCTGGCGTGCTCCTTGTGTGCCTGCGAATGGCATGTGGTGCGGGTCAAGTGCGTGTATTGCGAATCGAGCAAGGGCTTGTGCTACACCAGCCTGGAGGATGACCGCCATGCGCCGGGCAAGGCGCCGCTGCGGGCGGAGTGCTGCCCGGGGTGCAATACCTACCTGAAACAGAATTACCTTGAGAACGACGCTGCTGCCGAGCCGTTGGCCGATGACCTGGCCAGCCTGGCGCTGGATATCCGGTTGGGCGAGGAGGGCTTTCATCGGCTGGCACCCAACCTGATGCTGGCGCCGGGTGGTGGGTGAGTGTCTACACTGCACAATTGAGTTGCCCCCATCGCCGGCAAGCCGGCTCCCACAGCTATTTCACCGCTCCCCAGAGCGATGCAGCCCTGTAGGAGCCGGCTTGCCGGCGATGAGGCCCGAACAGACAATGGATAAGGTAGTACCTGATGTCTTCAAGCCTTGCCAGCAATACACCACGGCTCCCTTCCATCGACACCCTGCTACGCCACCCGGCCTGCCTCCCGCTGATCGAGCGTCATGGCCGCGACGCCGTGCTCGCCACCCTGCGCCAGCTGCTCGGCGACCTGCGCGAACCTGTTCGCAACGGCCAATTCGGCGCTGCCGAACTGGGCGCTGAAATCCTCCTGGGCCGCAGCGGCGAGCGCCTGGCCGCCCAGCAGCGCAGCCAGGTACGCCGCGTCTTCAACCTCACCGGCACGGTACTGCACACCAACCTCGGTCGTGCCCTGTTGCCGGAGGAAGCCGTTGAAGCCATGCAGACCGCCGCCCGCTATCCGCTCAACCTGGAGTTCGACCTTGCCACCGGCAAGCGTGGCGACCGAGACGATCTGATCGAAGGGCTGATCCGCGAGCTGACCGGCGCCGAAGCGGTCACCGTGGTCAACAACAATGCTGCCGCCGTGCTGCTTGCGCTCAACAGCCTGGGCGCGCGCAAGGAGGGCATCATTTCCCGCGGTGAGCTGATCGAGATCGGCGGCGCCTTTCGCATTCCCGACATCATGGCCCGTGCCGGTGTACGCCTGCACGAGGTCGGCACCACCAACCGCACCCATGCCCGCGACTATGAAGCTGCCATCGGCCCGCGTACCGGCTTGTTGATGCGGGTGCATTGCAGCAACTACAGCATCCAGGGCTTCACCACCCAGGTGCCGACCGCGGAGCTTGCGCGAATCGCCCATCAGCATGAACTGCCGCTGCTGGAAGACCTGGGCAGCGGCAGCCTGCTCGACCTGACCCGCTGGGGCCTGCCCGCCGAGCCGACCGTGCGCCAGGCCCTGGCCGATGGTGCGGATATCGTGACCTTCAGCGGTGACAAGCTGCTTGGCGGCCCGCAGGCGGGGATCATTGTCGGTCGCAAGGATTTGATCGCGAGGATCAAGAAGAACCCGCTGAAACGTGCACTGCGCGTCGACAAGATCACCCTCGCCGCCCTCGAAGCCGTGCTGGCGCTGTACCGCAACCCGGACAAGCTGGCCGAGCGCTTGCCCAGCCTGCGCCTGTTGACCCGCAGCCAGGCTGAGATCCACGCCCAGGCCGAGCGCCTGGCACCCGAGCTCAAGGCTCGCCTCGGGGGGCAATGGGCCGTCAGCGTCGAGCCGGCGCTCGGCATGATCGGCAGCGGCAGCCAGCCGGTTGCGCGCCTGCCCAGCGCCGCGCTGTGCCTGCGCCCACAGGTGTCGAAGAAACTGCGCGGGCGCAGCCTGCATGTGCTGGAGCGCGCCTTGCGCGATCTGGCGGTGCCCGTGCTCGGCCGTATCGACGATGACGCGCTGTGGCTCGACCTGCGCCAGCTGGACGATGAAGCCCAATGGCTGGCGCAGCTACCGGCCCTGCAACTGGGGCCGGTGCAGTGATCGTTGGTACCGCCGGCCACATTGACCACGGCAAGACCGCATTGCTCCAGGCCCTGACCGGGCAGGCCGGCGACCATCGCCAGGAAGAACGCGAGCGTGGCATGACCATCGACCTGGGCTATCGCTATGCCGCCTTGGCTGAAGGCGCGCCACTGACGGGCTTCATCGATGTGCCCGGCCACGAGCGTTTCATCCACAACATGCTTGCCGGCGCCCAGGGTATCGATCTGGTGTTGCTGGTGGTGGCTGCTGATGACGGCGTCATGCCGCAGACCCGTGAGCACCTGGCGATCATCGAGTTGCTGGGCATTCCCCAGGCGCTGGTGGCAATCAGCAAGTGCGACCGGGTCGCGCCGGCGCGCGTGGCCCAAGTGCAGGTGCAGATTGCGCAGTTGCTGGCGCCCGGGCCTTATGCCGGGGCGGCGCAGTTCCCGCTGTCGAGTGTCACCGGCGCGGGGGTCGAGGCGCTGCGTCATGCGTTGCTGGCGGCGGGCGAGGGTTTGAAGCAGCGCAGCGTGCCTGGCGGCTTTCGGTTGGCTATCGACCGCGCCTTCGCGGTCACCGGGGCTGGCTTGGTGGTCACGGGTACGGCGCTGGCCGGGCGTGTCAGTGCGGGTGATACGTTGTTGCTGGGCAAGGCCGGTAAAGCGGTGCGGGTACGTGGCCTGCATGCGCAGAACCAGGCGGCGCTGGTGGCTGAAGCGGGGCAGCGTGTAGCGCTGAACATTGCTGCCGAGCGCCTCGCGGTGGAGCAGGTGCGCCGTGGCGATTGGCTGGTATCGCAATGGCTGCACGCGCCCAGCACACGGGTCGATATCGAACTGCAGCTGCTCGCCGGCGAGTCCCGTCCTTTCGAACATTTCAGTGCCGTGCATGTACATCTGGGGACCCAGGACGTCACCGCACGGGTCGCCCTGCTCGAAGGTGAGCGCCTGCTTGCAGGCCAGCGCATGTTCGCCCAATTGTTGCTCAATGCGCCGCTGCAAGCCGTGCATGGCGACCGCCTGGTGCTGCGTGACCAGCGTGCCCAACGCACCCTTGGCGGCGGTACGGTGCTGGACCCGTTCGCACCGAGCCGGCAGCGGCGCAGCGAGGCGCGCTTGCGCCAGTTGAACGTGCTGCGTGATGCCGAGGGCCTGGAGCAGGCCTTGATGGCGTTGCTCGACAACGCACCAGGCGGGCTCGACCCGCAGCGGCTGGAACGCCAGTTCAACCGCTTGCGTGAGGGCTGGCAGTTGCCAGCTGACGTGCTGGTGGTCGCAACCAGGCAAGGCCAGTTGTTGTTCGCTAAAGCCCAGTGGCAGGCGCTCAAACACCAGGTGCGCGAACAACTGGCGTTGTTCCATGAGCAGGAACCCGACCAGCTTGGCCCGGACCGTGACCGCCTGCGCCGCTTCGCCGCCCTGCCTGTCGAGCGTCCCGCATTCGTCAGCCTGCTCGAGGAGATGCTCGGCGAAGGCACTATTGCCAGCAGCGGGCCGTGGTTGCATCTGCCTGGTCACACGGTGCAGTTGAGCGACGCCGACAGTGCGCTATGGTCGCGGCTGCAGCCAAGGTTGCTGGAAGGGCGCTTCGACCCGCCTTGGGTGCGGACGCTGGCCAGCGAAGAGAAATGTGCCGAGGCGGATGTGCGCCTGTTGTTGCGAAAGTTGGCCAGGCTCGGCGTAGTGCATCAGGTGGTACGTGACCTGTTCTACCCCGAGGCGACGCTACAGCGCATGGCAGAGCTGCTGCTTGGGCAAGCGAATGAAACACCGATAGTGCAGGTGGCCGCATTTCGCGATATGTTGGGCATCGGTCGCAAGCGCAGTGTGCAGATTCTGGAATACTTCGACCGTATCGGCCTGACCCGCAGGGTTGCCGATCAGCGTCACATCCGCGCCGACAGCGCCCTGGCCCAACAGCAGGCCAGGCACTGAGTTCAAGGAAGGCAATCGCGCCCGGTGGCGCGGCCGGGCTTCAAACCCGGTTGGGGACGGCAGCCGTTCCCGGGCAGGTTCGACTCCCGCTGCCTTCCGCCAATTTCCTGTTCAAGCGCGCTCGCCGCACAGGTCCAGCGCAAACCACTGCTCTGCAGCATCTGCATCCAGCCCCGCGCCCAGCAGCGCAAACATCTTGCCCAGCGCAGCCTCACGGGTCATGCCACCGCCACTGACCAGCCCGGCACCGCGCAGGCGGTTGCCCGCCGCATAGGTATCGAACACCACCGAACCCTCGGGGCACTGGCTGATGGCAACCAGCATCACCCCACGCTGGCGCGCCGAGCGCAGCACGTCGAGCAAGGCTTGGTCATCCGACGGCCCGGTGCCGCTGCCGTAACATTCAAGCAGTAGCCCTTGCACCCCGGTGTCGAGCACCGCACGCAGGTGTTCGGCCTGCAAACCGGGGAATACCGGCATCACGGCAATGTTCACCGGTTGGCGCTGCTGGCGATAACCCAAGGTGGCAGGTACGTCGTTCGCCCGCTCGCCTTCACGATGACGCGGCAACGCGGCGAAGGCGTCGAACGCTTCGCTGCGAAGCTTCGAGGCGCGGCAGCCCTGCAACAGCTGGCCATGGAAGTACAGCTGCACGCCAGCCTCAAGGCCTTGCTCGAACTGGCGCAGGGCACCGCACAGGTTGTCCCAGGCATCACTGCCCGGTGCACCGGCCGGCAACATTGACCCGGTCAGCAGAACTGGCACCGGCAGGCCCAGCAGCAGGAACGACAACGCCGCAGCGCTGTGGGCGAGGGTGTCGGTGCCATGCAGCACCAGCACGCCATCGTGGCCGTCATTGTCCACTGCACGGACGATGGCATCGCGCATTGCCAGCCAGTTGTGCTGCTGCATGTTGGCACTGTCGAGCAGCGGGTTCATTTCCTGCAGCGTCCACTGCACCTGGGGTGCATCGCCCAGTTGGGCGAAGTGTTCGCGCATCCGCGCATCGAAACCACCGGCCGGCGCCAGGCCTTCGGCGGTTTCGAGCATGCCGATGGTGCCGCCGGTGTAGAGGACGAGAAGATTCGTGACTGCACGCATGGAAAGCATCCGTAGCGGTGAGCGGAGAGTAGGCAGCCGCCCGCGAACGGGGCGGCTGGGCAGGCGAGGATATCAGCGCTGCGGCTGAACTTCGCCGACGGCTTTGTCAACGGCTGTTTCGGCCTGCGGATTGGCCGGCCAGGCGTTGCGGTCCAGGTCCAGGTCGGCGAACTTGCTCGAGTCGAACACGGGCTGCTTGATGCCGGCTTTGCGCTGGTCGTCGTAATCGCGCATCACACGCAGGCCGACCTTGAACAGCAAGGCCAAGGCGACCAGGTTGACGAAGGCCAGGCAGGTCATGGTGATGTCGGCGAAGGCGAACACGGTGGTCAGGTCCTGTACCGAACCCCAGACCACCAGCGCCAGTACCAGGCCACGGAACACCAGCAGTACCAGGCGGTTGCGGCTGAGGAACTGCAGGCTGTTCTCGCCCAGGTAGTAGTTGTAGAGGATGCAGGTGAAGACGAACAGCGACAGCGCGACGCTGACGAACAGGCGGCCCCAGTCACCGACCACGGCGGCCAGCGAGTTCTGCGTCAGGACAATACCGTCACCTTCGAAACCCGGGGTATAGAAGCCAGACAGCAGGATCAGCAGGGCGGTGCAGGTGCAGATCAGGAAGGTGTCGAGGAACACGCTGAAAGCCTGGACCACGCCTTGCGCGCCCGGGTGCTTCACGGCAGCCACGGCAGCGACGTTGGGCGCACTGCCCAAGCCTGCTTCGTTGGCGAACACGCCGCGTTTCACGCCCATGACGATGGCGCTGCCGAGCAGGCCGGCGAATGCAGGGTCCAGGCCGAAGGCGCTTTTGAAGATGGTTTCCAGCATTGCCGGTACGTGTTCGATCTGGGTGCCGATCACGTACAGGGTCACGCCGATGTAGGCCAGGGTCTTGACCGGTACCAGCAGGTCGGAGACTGCGGCGATACGCTTGATGCCACCCAGGAACACGATAGCCAGCAGTACCGCCAGGGCGATACCGGTGTGGCTTGGGTCGAAGCCGAAGGCGTTCTGCAGCGAATGTGTCACGGTGTACGACTGCAGGCCCATGAAGGCGAAGCCGTAGGTGACCAGCAGCAGGATCGAGAACACGATGGCCATGCTCCTGAGCTTCAGGCCGTGCAGGATGTAGTAGGCCGGGCCACCACGGTACAGGCCATCGCCATCGGCGCGCTTGTACACCTGGGCCAGGGTACATTCGAAGAAGCTGCTGGCCATGCCCACCAGTGCGGTGACCCACATCCAGAACACGGCCCCCGGGCCACCCAGGGTCACGGCGATGCCGACACCGGCGATGTTACCGGCGCCAACGCGGCCGGCCAGGCTCAGCATCAGGGCCTGGAAGGAGCTCAGCTGGCCTGCCTGGCCACGCAGCGATTCCTTGAACACACTGAACATGTGGGCGAAATGGCGGAACTGTACGAACCGCGAGCGGATGGTGAAGTAACCGCCGAGACCGACGATCAGCACGATGAGAAGCTTCCCCGAAAGGAAATCGTTGAGTGCTTCGAGCATTGGAAAATGACCTCGATTCTTATTCTTCGCGTGAAAAGACCAGCGGACGGCAGGCGCACCGCTATCGTTGGGGCGCATGGTTGGCCATGACAAGAGTGGTTACAATTTCGCGGGTTGCTCTGAATTGATGCGACTTGATGCTACACTTGCGCCATTCGCGTCACCCTGGATTCAGAACATGAGCGATCATTTCGCTACCAACCTCAAATTGGCCTGCAGCCACTACCGCTCTATCTCCGAAGTTTGCCGCCAGCTGTCGATCAACCGTGCGCAGTTCAACAAGTACCTGAGCGGGCAGAGCCGCCCGACGGCGTTCAACCTCAAGCGCATCGGTGATTTCTTCGGTGTCGAGGACTACGAGCTGAACTTGCCTCCCGAGCAGTTCGCCCGCCTGATCGGCGCCCGGGTATCGGCCGTGGCCGATCAGCCCAGCGACCCGATCAGCGAGCTGTTCCGCCCGTTGCACGAGCACGCCGGCAACCTGTCGCGCTACTGCGGCTATTACTTCGAGTACTCCAACTGCATGTCGGTACCTGGCACGATCCTGGTGTCACTGGTGCACCTGCGCGAGGAGCGCGGCCGCTTCCTGTTCGAACGCCAGGAGCGTCAGGAGCGCTCCACCGCCACCGACCTGCATGCCGAGGTGCGTTGCCGCTACCTGGGCGCGGCGTTCCAGTTGCAGGACCGGATGTTTCTCATCGACTACGAGTCGCTGACCCTGAACGAGATGAGCCAGACCATCCTCATCCCCAGCTTCAAGAGCCGCATCACCCGCTTGAATGGCCTGAAGACCGGTGTTTCCAGCGGCGACCGGCGCAACCCGGCCTGCACACGGGTGGTGTGGGAGTACCTGGGTGAGGAGATCAACCGCATCAACGCCTACCGGCAGGTGAAGCTGTATCAGCCGGACGATCCGCGAATCGATGACGACGTGCGTGAGCGGCTGAGTGTGGGGCCACTCAGTAACGGCTTGTTCGAAATCGAATAGATTGAGCGTCTGTATGGGTATCGCTGCGGGTGACCATCTGATAGGTAAATGGCCAGCCAACAACGCGTCAAAGCTGTCGCAACCACTCCCCAGCCGGATGTCCCTCATTGAGTAACAGCTTCAACGACATCAGGCAGCAAACAGTGATTAGCAATGGCTTGATCAGCCGTGGCCCGAAGTAGATAGCACAACGTGCGCCAAGTTGTGCGCCAACAATGGCGCAAAGTGCCATTGCCAGGGCTAAAGGCCAGATGATTGCGCCGCTAAAGGCAAAGACCGAAAGGGCGCCGAGGTTGCAGGATGCATTGAGCAGTTTGCTGCTGCAGATCGCCTGCATAAGATGCTGCCCCAAGAGTAAGGTGAAGGCGACCATGAAAAATGAACCCGTGCCTGGTCCAAAGATACCGTCGTAGAACCCAATGGCTGGAGCAACTACCAGCGTGAAGCCCAGATACGACATCCTCTGCCTGCGATCCTTGGTACCAAGCTTGGGGCTGAACGCAAAATAGAGGGCTACTGTAATTAGCAAGATGGGGGCAATTGATTCCAGGAGGGCTTTGTCGAGCATGCTGATCGACAATGCACCCGTAACGCCACCCGCGAACGACAAAGCGGCCATCGGCCCGCCCGTTCGCCACTGGATCATTCGCTTGCGGGCGAACGCCCACACTGCTGAAACACTGGCTGAAGACGCCTGAAATTTGTTGGTAGCCATTGCAGCCAACGGATCGACACCTGCAATGAAAAAGGCCGGCAACGTAAGTAATCCTCCGCCTCCTGCTATCGCATCAAAGAAGCCGGCGAGCAATGCGACAGCGGCCAGCGTCAAGAGTATTGAAACTTCAGTCTCCATTTTTCTCTACCCCGCCTTAGCCGCGTACGATCAGTGGATCTTGTTGTAATGTCACCGGCCGTGCATCAGGTGAGTACCCGAATAGACGAACCAGTAGTCTTCGGTTGTCCTTGACGATGTCGCGAGCGTGAAGTGCCTGGCTGTTATTAATCAATATTGCGGAGTCAGGGCTTGGTAGAAAGTCGTAGGGTTGCTCGTTTTCTAGTAAGGCTTGCAATGTTTGATAAGCCTGTCGTGTTGAATGGCTGGCTTCATGGTGCAATGAGTGTCTATAGCTATTATAGCGGAGGGTAAAATCACCTCTAGAATCGAACTGAAGTATTGAACTTGCGTTCATCCCCTGATGCTCATCGTTAACGAAGCAGTCGCTGCGGGTAAAGCAAAATGACTTGGAAGATAACGCCAGCCCCTCAAGGGCGTTGAGTTTTGAAATTGCATTGCGTACGGGTATCACTTGCGTCGGTTCCCGTAATGGATTCCATCTTGCACTCAGGATCAATGCGCTTGGGGCTGGGGAATGCTCACCTTCGCACTGAACCGAGCAGGTATAGGGAGGTTCAGTGTGCGGACCTAGCTGAACGCCTGCATGGGAACTCAGTTCCGCGTGATGGTGGCTAAATTCATTCGGCAGCGATCGTTCTCCACCGCCTTTGAAATTACCAACAATCCGTACTTGCATGCCGCCATTGTCGATATCGAAAGCGAATGAGCGGTAGTCGACAAGGTTCAAAAGAATCTGGTTTCGTGATGCCATATAGAGGATTGCGGGGTCGGTTTTCAGAGTTTCAATGTCTGCCAGGCACTTTGGTACAGGGTCGGCATGGGGGGCTTCCATTGCCGCGAATTCAAGTGCTGCCGCTTTTCCGGAGGCAAATATTTCAAGCGATTCGAGTTGTACATCGTCCAGTGAGCTTTTCAATATTTGTGCCTGGCAGGCAGATAGTGCAGCAGCGCCTGCGGCATCTGGGCCGCCGATGGCGGCAGTTTGTCTGGAGCCGTGATCAAGTATGCTGGCTTGAAGTTTACTGAATGTGAGATGGAGGATCTCGGGTCTGGCTTTAGCGTTTACCCCTGGCATTGTTGTTCTCCTTGTATGTAGGGAAAGGTAAAACTTATTGTTAGGGCGCCGACTATTTAGCCAGATATTTTTTACCGCTGATGTAAGGTCGAGGTCTTGCGAGCTGTGGGGGATGTCCATGGGTCTGGTAGGAATCGTCTTAGGTAGGTAGTGCTGTCAGCCTCAGGGTTGGACTTCCCCGTCTGGAAACCGCAAAATGAACCCTTTCCCTCATCAACCTGTTCGGATCTGCTGACTCTATGCGTATGCGCCTGATGCTGTTGGGTGGTGGCAATGCCCTCGGGCAAGCGCTGATTCGTCTCGGGGCCGAGGAGGACATCGCATTTCTGGCGCCGCGCCCGCCGGAAGACGGCTGGACGCCAGCAAGCCTGACCCAGCTGCTTGACGATCATCGCCCCGATGCGCTGGTCAACCTGGCTTACTACTTCGACTGGTTCCAGGCCGAGTCGGTCAGCGAGCCGCGCCTGGCTCAGCAGGAGCGGGCGGTGGAGCGCTTGGCGGAGCTGTGCCAGCATCACCAGATCACCCTGGTGCAGCCTTCCAGCTACCGGGTGTTCGATGGTTCGCGTGCCACGGCCTATAGCGAAAAAGATGAGCCCGTGCCGTTGGGCCTGCGTGGCCAGGCCTTGTGGCGCATCGAACAGAGCGTGCGTGCGGCCTGCCCGCAGCATGTGCTGCTGCGCTTCGGCTGGTTGCTGGACGAGAGCATCGACGGTGCCCTGGGCCGCTTCCTGACCCGCGCCGAGCAACCGCAGGAGCTGTTGCTGGCCGATGACCGCCGCGGCAACCCGACGCCGGTCGACGATGCCGCGCGGGTGATCCTGTCGGTGCTCAAGCAGCTCGATTGCACCGCGCCGCTGTGGGGCACTTACCACTACGCCGGTAACGAGGCGACCACGCCGCTGGCGCTGGGCCAGGCGATCCTCACCGAGGCCGGGCAGCATCGCCAGCTGGCCGTGCAGGCACCGACCGCGCAGGCGCATGCCGCCCGCCCGGATGCCAGTGAAGAGCCGCAGAACGCGGTGCTGGCCTGCAAGAAAATCCTTCATACCTTCGGCATCAAGCCGCGTGCCTGGCGCGCCGGCCTGCCGCCTCTACTGGACCGTTTCTACCGCCATGGCTGACGCCCCCATCCTGATCACCGGCGGCGCCGGCTTCATTGGCTCCCACCTGTGCGATGCGTTGCTGGCTAAAGGCTACGCGGTGCGTGTGCTGGACGACCTTTCCACTGGCAAGCGCGACAACCTGCAACTGGGCAACCCGCGCCTTGAGCTGGTCGAGGGTGATGTTGCCGATGCCGCATTGGTGCAGCGCGCCGCGGCAGGTTGCAGCGCTGTGGTTCATTTGGCCGCGGTGGCTTCGGTGCAGGCTTCGGTCGAAGACCCGGTAAAGACCCACCAGAGCAATTTCATCGGCACCCTCAATGTCTGTGAGGCCATGCGCCTGCAGGGTGTGCGCCGGGTGCTGTTCGCCTCCAGCGCGGCGGTGTACGGCAATAACGGCGAAGGCCAGTCGATTGCCGAGGAGACGCCCAAGGCACCGCTGACCCCCTATGCGGTGGACAAGCTGGCCAGCGAGCAATACCTGGACTTCTACCGCCGCCAGCATGGGCTGGAGCCGGTGGTGTTCCGCTTCTTCAACATCTTCGGGCCGCGCCAGGACCCTTCGTCCCCGTACTCCGGGGTGATCAGCATTTTCAGTGAGCGGGCCACCCAAGGGTTGCCGATCACGGTGTTCGGCGACGGCGAGCAAACTCGGGATTTCCTGTATGTGGGCGACCTGGTGCAGGTGATGGTGCAGGCGCTCGAGCAGCCGCAGGTGGAAGAGGGCGCGGTGAATATCGGCCTGAACCAAGCGACTTCGCTGAACCAGTTGCTCAAGGCGCTGGAAACCGTGGTCGGCAGCTTGCCGCCTGTCAGTTATGGCGAGGCTCGTTCGGGTGACATTCGCCACTCGCGGGCGGATAACCAGCGTTTGCTGGCACGATTCGATTTTCCGCAGCCGACTTCGATGGTCGAAGGGCTGGCGCACTTGCTCGGCAAGGCCTGACTTAGGCCGCTTTGCGGCCCATCGCCGGCAAGCCGGCTCCCACGCTGATTGATGTACTCCGCACCTTGTGGGAGCTGGCTTGCCGGCGATGGGCTGCGTAGCAGCCCTAATGAGACTAACTGACTGGCATCAGGCCTTGGCCGCCCTGCATCGCAGTGGTCAGAACTTGTAGCCAAGGCCGACCATGTAGACCCACGGGTCGACTTCCACGTTGACCTTGGTCTTGCTGTAGCCCAGCGCGCTCGGGCCGTCGACGGTGGCCTTGGTGTCGATATCGACGTACCAGACCGAAGCGTTGACCAACAGGTTGTCGGTGAGCATGTAGTCCATCCCCAACTGCCCGGCGATACCGACCGAGTCCTGCAGCTTGAGGTTGCTGAAGCCTTGTTGCTTGCGCGCGCTGCTCAGGTCTTCGTCGAAGAACAGGGTGTAGTTGATGCCGATGCCCGCGTACGGCTGGAAGCGCGAGTTCGGTGCCATCGGGTAGTACTGCAGCGACAGGGTCGGTGGCAGTTGCTTGATGTCGGCCAGCTTGCCGTCCAGGCCGCCACCCAGGCCCTTCACGCCCACGGTGTGCTGGAACGGCGTGGCCGCCAGCAGTTCAAGGCCGACGTGGTCGGTGAGCATGTAGGCGAAAGTCAGGCCCAGTTGGGTGTCGCTGTCCAGGGTCGCCTTGGTGCCCGACACCTTGTTGCCGTCGAACTTCAGGTCGCCGCTGCTTTCGTTCGGGGCGGTGGTGATCGCGCCTGCGCGCAGGATCATGTCTCCCGCCTGGTAGGCGTGGGCGGCAGGGGCGGCGAGCGCAAGGGCCACAAGTGAGGCGCCGAGCAAGGACTTGTTCATGGAAGCTCCGAAAGGACGTGAGTAATCAAGTTGTCCAATGGTACGGAGCCGTCTAAACCGAATGTTTGACCCAGCTCAAAGAACTGCGTTCACGAATTAGAAACAGTTCTCACTTCAGCTCATAAACGTATATTTTCTCGGCTTCCATCTGGTAGCCGGCGTCGGCCAGTTCGCTGCTGGAGGCTCTGACGTGCAGCTTTCCTTCAATCCAGTAGGGCTGGTACAGGTCTTCGACGCGTACGCCCATTTCGCTGAAAATATGCACGATCTGGTTGGAGGGCGGTGGCGGTACATGGATACAGGCGCCGTAGTAGGGCACTAACAGGAACTCGGTAGTGCGACCTTCTTCGCTGACTTCCAGTGGCACGATATAGCCGGGAAGTTTGATTTGCTGGCCGTCCAGGTCCTTGACCACCGGCGCATCGGGCGCTTGCTGGCGCGCCGCTGGGGCTGATTCAGCGGACAGCGCGCTGCTCAGTTGCGACATGTCGTGTAGCGGGGCGAGTTGCGGCGGGATGATCGGCGCGCCTTCCGGGATCAGTGCAGGCCAGTCGAGTTCGCGGGGTTCGGCCGCCCAGGTGGGGGCGGCGAGCATCAGCAGGGATAAAAACAGCGCGCGGAACATGGCGTTTTCTCAGAGGTGAATCGACAACCCATCGGCCAGCGACTGCCGGTAAGCGCGCCAGGCCGGCACGCTGCCCATCAGCAGCGCTGCGCCGAGGATGATAGCAAGCAGCGTCCACTCGTGCGTGCTGGGCCAGGCCAGCGGCAGGTACAGGCCGTAGTTGGCCTGAACGTAGCCTTGGGCGAGGGCGATGCCGGCATACAGCAGGCCAAGCCCGGCAACGATACCGGCACTTGCCAGTGCCAGCGCTTCAAGCACCAGCAACCCGGCAATGTGCCAAGGCCGGGCCCCCACCGAGCGCAGAATTGCCATTTCCCGGCGACGTTCGTTGAGGCTGGTGAGAATGGCCGTGAGCATGCCGATCAAACCGGTCAACACGACGAACAGCGAGACCACGAACAACGCCTGTTCGGCCGTACCCATCAGGCTCCACAACTCCTGCAGCGCTACCCCGGGCAAGATCGCCAGCAGCGGCTCGCTGCGGTATTCATTGATCTCGCGCTGCAGGCTGAAGGTGGCGATCTTGCTGTTCAGGCCCAGCATGAACGCGGTGATCGCGGCGGGCTGAAGGTCCATGGCGCGAGCCTGTTCGGCGCTGATGCGCCCGGCACCACGGGCAGGCACGCCGTTATGCCAGTCGATATGGATCGCCTCCATGCCCGCCAGGCTGATGTGCAGCGTGCGGTCGACAGGTGTGCCGGTGCGTTTGAGCACGCCGACCACGGTGAACGGCTTGTCGTCGTGCTTGACCAGGCTGATTGCCGCCACGCCATGGGCAAGCACCAGCTTGTCGCCAAGCCTGTAGTGCAGCGCCTCGGCCACCTCGGCCCCCAGCACCACCTCGAACGGGTCGCTGGCGAACTCACGGCCTTGGCTCAGCTCCAGGTGCTGCCGGCGACCGTACTGGTAATGGCTGAAGTATTCACCGGTGGTGCCCATTACCCGGTAGCCGCGGTGCGAGTCGCCGAGCGAGATGGGAATCGCCCACTTCACCCGTGGGTCCTGGGCGTAATGCTGGTAACTGTCCCAACGGATATTGTTGGTGGCGTTGCCGATGCGGAACACCGAATACAGCAGCAGGTTTACCGAACCCGAGCGGGCGCCGACGATCAGGTCGGTGCCGCTGATGGTGCTGGCGAAACTGGCGCGTGCTTCGGTGCGCACACGTTCCACGGCCAGCAGCAGGCACACCGACAGGGCGATGGCGAAGGCGGTGAGAAACGCCGTGAAACGGCGATTGGCCAGGCTGGCCAGGGCAAGGCGAAGCAGGTACATCAGGCCTCCCGGGGCGTGGCTGCGCGGTTGAGTTCGGCCAGTGACAGATGACGGTCGAACAGCGGTGCCAGGCTCTGGTCATGGCTGACGAACAACAGGCTGGAGCCGGCGGCGCGACATTCATCGAACAGCAGGCGGATGAACGCCTCGCGGGTGTCGGCATCCAGTGCCGAGGTCGGTTCGTCGGCAATGACCAGCTCGGGTTGGCCGATCAATGCTCGGGCAGCGGCCACCCTTTGTTGCTGGCCGATCGACAGGCTGTCGGCGCGGCGGGCAAGCAGTGCCGGGTCGTTCAGGCCCAGATGGGCAAGCAGCTCGCGGGCAGCTTGGTCGACACTGCCGTGGCGTTGGCGGGCGCGGTCGGCCCGGCTGTGCGAAAAGCGGCAGGGCAGTTCGACGTTTTCCCGTACCGAGAGGAACGGCAGCAGGTTGAACTGCTGGAAGATATAACCGGTGTGATCGACCCGAAAGCGGTCGCGGGCGCCCTGGCCAAGGCTGCCGAGATCCTGGCCGAGCAACTGGATACGGCCCTGGGCTGGCACGTTCACCCCGCCCAGCAGGCCCAGCAAGGTGGTCTTGCCACTGCCGCTGGGGCCCTTGAGGAACAGGGCCTCGCCTGCTTCCAGGCGAAACGCGGGGATATCCAGCAATGGCGGCTGCCCTGGCCAGGCGAACACCAGGTCTTGCAGGGCGATCAACGGCAGGCTCATTCAGAACGCGACCACGGCCTTGGCAGGCGAGGTTTCCAGGCCTTTCTGGCCGTTCGGGCCGATCAACTGCACATTGATTTTCTGCGTGGCGGGGAAGGTCTTGAACAGCGGTGTGAGGTCGAGCTGAGAGAGTTTTTCCGGGGTGGAGCATTTGAGCTGATAGTGCGCACTGATGTCGCTGTGCTGGTGGCCATGCTCATGTTCATCACCGTCGTCATCTTTTGCCGTATCACCGAACAGTGGGCTCTCCAGCTCCTGAGCATCTTCCTGGCAGCCAGCAGCCGCTGCCAGGCCAAACAGCTTCAGAGGTTGCTCGAGCTGCTGGCGCACGGCGGCGACCTTGGCTTTGTCGGCATCACTGCTGGCGCTGTGTTCAAAGCCGACCAGGTTCATTGCCGGGCTGTCCAGCTCCAGCTCAAGGGTGTTGCCGTCGAGCACCACATTGAGCTTGGCCACACCGTGCTCATGCGCCCCGAGCGTGCCGTGGGCGTGATCATGGTCATGGTCATGGCCTTCGTGGCCATGAGCCACGGCCAGTGGCAGCAGTGCGAAGGGCAGGGCGAGCAGCAGGCGACGCATGGACGACTCCAGAAGCAGACGGGGAATGATTTGGTAATGTTATAACAACTTTTCTCTGTCCCGCCAGCCTGCGTGGTGCAGGTTTCATGTTGTTGTAGCATGAGGGTATTGAACGCGCTTGAAGGAATGCATCGTGAGAATTCGTGGACAGATTGGTGACTGGCCGGTGGACCTGAGCATTGAGCTGGAGCCCGAAGAGTGGGCGCAGTTGGGGCGGCAGCTTGAAATGCCTGTGGCGGCCGCAACGGTATCGCAGGCTATAGCGGCAGCGCCGCGCCAGGATGACGGGCAGTGGACGGCTGCGCGGGAGGTGCTGCGTCAGGCGGGGCAGATGAACGGGCCAGAATTGCTGGACCGGTTGGAAGGGCTGGCGGGTAGTACGGCGGCGGGCAAGCGGCTGCTGGTGCGGTTGCGACACAGCAGTGAGGTGAAGGTGGAAAGTGGCGCGGATGCGCCGGTGTATCACTGGATCGGGTAAAGCTGTAGGCCTGTGTTGCCCCACGAGCGAGGGCATGGCCCTCGCCTGTTGGGCGAATCAGAACATGGCCGAAGACAGCCTGCGGCGGTAAACAGCCACCAGCGGATGGTCGCCACCGAGCAGGTCGAACACTTGCAGCATCGCCTTCTGCGGCAAGCCGTTTTCATAGGCGCGGTTACGCTGGAACAGTTTCAGCAGCCCATCCAGCGCCGCTTCATACTGCTGGCGCGCCAGTTGCTGGATGCACAGCTGGTAAGCCGCCTCATCATCCTGCGGGTTCTGCGCCAGGCGGCTTTTCAGGTCGGCGACTTCCGGCAGGCTGGCAGCCTGGCGCAGGAAGGTCAGCTGCGCTTTGGCACCGGCCAGGGCGGCCTTGTGCTCATCGGTCTTGACCGCGTCCAGCACGATCTGCGCTTCGCCCAGCTCACCGCGCTCGGCCAGGCAGCGGGCATACAGGATCAGGGCCTCGGCATTGCTGTTGTCTTCACCCAGCAGGGCCTGCAGCAACGCCTCAGCCTCGGCGAAACGGCTCTCGGCGAACAAGCCTTTGGCTTGCTCCAAGGGCGAGGCGGCCGGTGCGGCAGGCATCTGCACATGCGGCTCGAGCATGGCGCGGATCGCCGACTCCGGCTGCGCGCCGGCAAAGCCGTCGACCGGCTGGCCATCCTTGAACAGCACAACCGTGGGCAGGCTACGAATGCCGAACTGGGCAACGACTTGCTGCTCAACGTCGCAGTTGATCTTGGCCAGCAGCAGCTCGCCCTGATAACCCTCGGTGATTTTCGCCAGCAGTGGCATCAGCGCCTTGCAGGGCGCGCACCACTCTGCCCAGAAGTCCACGAGGACCGGCTTGTGGAAGGAGTTTTCGATCACCAGTTGCTGGAAGTTGGCATCGGTGGCATCGAAGATAAACGGTGTTTCCTGGCTCATCGTGACTCTCGCAAATCCGTGAATGGCACCACTATAAAGGCTCGCGGCTGGCGTGGTACAGGCTGACCCGGCGGAATTCGTGCGGCTCGGCCAGGTCCGGCAGGGTCAGTGCTTCAAGCACGCCCAACTGCTGGTAAAGCGGGTGGCTGAAATCGCGTACTCGGGAGTCTGCCACCAGCGCCTGGCGACCGCGGCCGAGGAAGGCATCGAGCAGCGGCAGATTGGCGCGGTCGTACAGCACATCGGCAACCAGAATCAGGTCGAAACGGTCGTCTTCGGCGAAGAAGTCATTGCTGTAACTGAGCTCGACCCCGTTCAGCTCGGCATTGGCGCGGCTGGCATCGAGTGCCAGCGGGTCGAGATCGCAGGCCACCACTTCCAATGCCCCGGCGCGCGCTGCAGCAATGCCGGCGATACCGGAGCCGGCGCCAAAGTCCAGCACGCGCTTGCCGGCCACCCATTCAGGGTGCTCGGCTAGGTAGCGGGCCATGGCCAGGCCGCTGGCCCAGCAAAAGCTCCAGTACGGTGGGTCGTCGAGAATACGCCGGGTTTCTTCAATGCTGAAGGCGCGGTCCATGTTCTGATCGTCGATCAACCAGAGTTTGAGCGCGCACCCAGGCAGTTCACTGACGACCAGCCGCGCTTCGCCGATCAGGCCGCTGAGGGCCTGTTGCAAGGCAAGCGGCGCCACCTAAGGCGCCTTCTTGAAACGCAGCGGGCCAGTGGCCTGAGTCTGGGCCTGGGTGATGCGCACGGGCGGCAGGTGCATGATCAGTTGGCCCGACTGGCTGGCGCGGCCACGCAGTTCGACCCGAGCCCCGGCCGGAAAGACCTCCGGGTTGAAGCGCAGGCGGTAGGGCAGCGCCTGGCCGGTCCCGGTCAGGGTGCTGCTGGCCAGAAGCTGTTGCGGCCGGTCGCGCTCGTCGATGACCAGCAAGGCCAGCTCCACGTCGGCACCGCGGGGGATTTCCAGCAAGGTACCGCTCAGTTCGCGTTGATAGGCGGGCAGCGGGCCCAGTGGTTCGGCCTTTTTCGCCACCTTGGCGGGCGCAGGTGCCGGGGCTGGCTCGGTCTTCGGCCGATCGCTGCCACAGGCGGCGAGCAGGGCGGCGCAGCCCAGCACGACGAGCGCTCGATAATGCATGGGGTAGTCCTTCAGGGGCAGATTTACCTTGGATGTTAACCCCTTTGGCTTGTCTTGCCAGTGGGATGCGCTACCATGGCCCTCCCTTTTTTTGTTGCCTGCCACCATGCACTGTCCCTTTTGCGGTGCCAACGACACCAAGGTCATCGACTCGCGCCTGGTCGCCGAGGGCGAACAAGTGCGCCGCCGTCGCGAATGCGTGGCCTGCGGCGAGCGTTTCACCACCTTCGAAACCGCCGAGCTGGTCTTGCCCCGGCTGATCAAGCAGGACGGCACGCGCCAGCCTTTCGACGAAGAAAAGCTGCGTGCCGGCATGCAGCGCGCGCTGGAGAAGCGCCCGGTCAGCGTCGAACGCCTCGAGGCGGCCCTGGCACATATCAAGAGCCGGCTGCGCGCTACGGGTGAGCGCGAGGTCAAGTCGCTGGTGGTGGGTGAGCTGGTGATGGCCGAGCTGCGCAAGCTCGATGAAGTGGCCTACATCCGTTTCGCTTCGGTGTACCGCCGCTTCCAGGACCTCGATGAATTCCGCGAAGAAATCGACCGCCTGGCCCGCGAGCCGGCTAAAGAGTGAGCATGCCGAGCCAGACCGCGATCCTCGACGCCCATTACATGGCCCGTGCCCTGGAGCTTGCCCGCAAGGGCATCTACACCACTCACCCCAACCCGCGCGTGGGTTGTGTGATCGTCCGTGACGGCGAAGTGGTGGGTGAGGGCTGGCATGTGCGCGCCGGTGAACCACATGCCGAAGTGCATGCCCTGCGCCAGGCCGGTGAGCGTGCCCGCGGCGCCTGTGCCTACGTGACGCTCGAGCCTTGTAGCCACCATGGCCGCACCCCACCGTGCGCCGAAGCGCTGGTACAGGCTGGTGTGGCGCGGGTGGTGGCAGCCATGCAGGACCCCAACCCGCAGGTCGCCGGGCAGGGCCTGCGCCGCCTGGCCGAAGCGGGCATCGAAGTCGCCAGCGGCGTGCTCGAAGCCCAGGCCCGTGGCCTGAACCCCGGTTTCCTGAAGCGCATGGAGCACGGCTTGCCGTTCGTGCGGGCCAAGCTGGCCATGAGCCTGGATGGCCGCACCGCCATGGCCAGCGGTGAAAGCCAATGGATCACCGGCCCTGCCGCCCGCTCTGCAGTGCAGCGCCTGCGTGCCCGTGCCAGCGTGGTACTGACCAGCGCCGCCAGCGTATTGGCCGACAACGCACGGATGACCGTGCGCGGCGCCGAGCTGGGCCTGGACCCCGACACCACCGCGCTGGCGCTGAGCCGCCCCCCCTTGCGCGTGCTGATCGATGGCCGCCTGCGCCTGCCACTGGACGCGCCGTTCTTTCAGGCTGGCCCGGCCCTGGTGGTAACCGCCAGGGGGAACGACCCGCGGTACGCCCAGGCTGGCCACGAGCTGCTCAGCCTGCCGGGCAGCAATGGCCAGGTCGATCTGCTCGCCTTGATGCAGGCACTTGCAGCGCGTGGCGTCAACGACATCCTGCTGGAAGCCGGCGCTGGCCTGGTCGGCGCTTTTGCACAATTGGGCCTGATCGACGAGTACCAGCTGTTTGTCGCCGGCACCTTCCTTGGCTCCCAGGCCCGTCCGTTGCTGGACTGGCCGCTGTCGAAGATGAGCGAAGCGCCACGGCTGAAAATTACCGAAATGCGTGCAGTGGGCGATGACTGGCGGGTCACGGCCATCCCTCTGCCGGCGCCCGGCGTATAATGCCGGGCTTGCCCTGCGCAACCCGTTTTTGAGGAAGTCCCCATGTTCACCGGCATCATCGAATCCATCGGCACCATCCGCAGCCTGACCCCCAAGGGCGGTGACGTGCGCGTCTACGTCGAGACCGGCAAGCTCGACCTGGGTGACGTCAAGCTCGGCGACAGCATCGCCGTCAACGGCGTGTGCCTGACCGCCGTCGAACTGCCGGGCGATGGCTTCTGGGCCGACGTCAGCGTCGAGACCCTCAAGCGCACCGCTTTCATCGACCTCAAGAGCGGCAGCAAGGTCAACCTGGAAAAGGCCCTGACCCCGACCACCCGCTTGGGCGGCCACCTGGTCAGCGGCCACGTCGACGGTGTCGGCGAAATCATCTCGCGCAGCGATAGCGCTCGCGCCATCCAGTTCCGCGTGCGTGCACCCAAGGAGCTGGCCAAGTACATTGCCCACAAGGGTTCGATCACCGTCGACGGCACCAGCCTGACGGTCAATGAGGTCAATGGCGCCGAGTTCGAGCTGACCATTGTCCCGCACACCCTGTCCGAAACCATCATGGCCGACTACCGCGCAGGGCGTCGGGTCAACCTTGAGGTCGATTTGCTGGCCCGTTACCTGGAGCGCCTGCTGCTGGGCGACAAGGCTGGCGAACCGAGCAAGGGCAGTGGCATTACCGAAAGCTTCCTGGCCGCCAACGGCTTCTTGAAATCCTGATTGAGAAGGGGGTGCCGCGTGGCGCTCAACAGCATCGAAGAACTGGTCGAAGACATCCGCCAGGGCAAAATGGTCATCCTCATGGATGACGAAGACCGTGAAAACGAAGGCGACATCATCATGGCGGCCGAGTGCTGCCTGCCTGAGCACATCAACTTCATGGCCAAGCACGCCCGTGGGTTGATCTGCATGCCGATGACCCGCGAACGTTGCGAAACCCTCAAGCTGCCGCTGATGGCGCCGCGCAACGGTTCGGGCTTCGGTACCAAGTTCACTGTGTCGATCGAAGCGGCCGAAGGTGTTACCACCGGCATCTCGGCGGCCGACCGCGCACGCACCGTGCAGGCCGCAGCCGCCAAGGATGCCAAGGCCGAAGACATCGTAAGCCCGGGCCACATCTTCCCGCTGATGGCCCAGCCCGGCGGTACCCTGGCACGCGCCGGCCACACTGAGGCCGCCTGCGACCTGGCGCGCATGGCCGGTTTCGAGCCGAGCGGCGTGATCTGTGAAGTGATGAACGATGACGGCACCATGTCGCGTCGCGCCGAGCTCGAAGTGTTCGCCGCCGAGCATGGCCTGAAAATCGGCACCATCGCCGACCTGATCCACTACCGCATGATCCACGAACGCACCGTGCAGCGCGTTTCCGAGCAGCCGATCGAGAGTGAGCTGGGTGAGTTCAACCTGGTCACCTACCGCGACGCCGTGGAAGGCGATGTGCACATGGCCCTGACCCTGGGCAAGGTCTGCGCCGAAGAACCGACCCTGGTGCGTGTGCACAACATGGACCCGCTGCGCGACCTGCTGCTGGTCAAGCAGCCTGGCCGCTGGAGCCTTCGCGCCGCCATGGCCGCGGTTGCCGAGGCCGGCAGCGGCGTGGTGCTGTTGCTGGGCCACCCACTGGATGGCGATGTGCTGCTGGCACATATCCGCGAAAGCGCAGGCGATGCACCGACCAAGGCACCGACCACCTACAGCACTGTGGGTGCCGGTTCGCAGATCCTGCGTGACCTTGGCGTGCGCAAGATGCGCCTGATGAGTTCGCCGATGAAATTCAATGCGATATCCGGATTCGATCTGGAAGTTGTAGAATACGTGCCCTCCGAGTGACTTGAGGCGGCGCTTGCGCCCTCACGCTCGAGTCCAAACCCTCCCGAGGCCGCCAGAGCGCGGCCTCGCTCTTGAAGATGAGAACATCGGAATGACCCTGAAGACCATCGAAGGTACCTTCATTGCCCCCAAAGGTCGCTATGCTTTGGTGGTTGGCCGCTTCAACAGCTTCGTCGTAGAAAGCCTGGTGAGCGGTGCCGTTGATGCCCTGGTACGCCACGGTGTCAGCGAAAGCGACATCACCATCATCCGTGCCCCGGGCGCGTTCGAAATCCCGCTGGTGGCTCAGAAAGTCGCCCAGCAAGGTGAATACGACGCGATCGTCGCCCTGGGCGCAGTGATCCGTGGCGGTACCCCGCACTTCGAATACGTGGCGGGCGAATGCACCAAGGGCCTGGCCCAGGTGTCCATGGAGTTCGGTGTGCCGGTGGCCTTCGGTGTCCTGACCGTCGACTCCATCGAGCAAGCCATCGAGCGTTCCGGCACCAAGGCCGGTAACAAAGGTGCTGAAGCTGCCCTGTCCGCTCTGGAAATGGTCAGCCTGCTGGCGCAGTTGGAGGCCAAGTGATTAGCGACGAAAGCGATCGTTTCAACCCGCGCGATCCAAAACCTGCGGATGCCGGCAAGCCATCGAAGAGCGCCAAGCGCCGCGAAGCCCGCAAGCTCGCGACCCAGGCACTGTACCAATGGCACATGGCTCAGCATTCGCTGAACGAGATCGAAGCGCAGTTCCGGGTCGATAACGATTTTACCGATGTAGATGGCGCCTATTTCCGCGAAATCCTGCATGGGGTTCCGGCCATCAAGAGCGAAATCGACAGCGCGCTGAAACCGTGCATGGACATCGCCCTGGAAGAGCTCGACCCGGTCGAACTGGCCGTATTGCGCCTGTCCACCTGGGAGTTCATCAAGCGTGTCGATGTACCGTATCGCGTTGTGATCAACGAAGGCGTAGAGCTGGCCAAGGTCTTCGGCGCCACTGACGGCCACAAGTTCGTCAACGGCGTGCTGGACAAGCTGGCACCTTCGCTGCGCGAAGCAGAAGTCAAGGCGAACAAGCGCTGATCCTGGCGCTGTCGAGCCATGGGTGAGTTCGAGCTGATCAACCATTACTTCGCCGCCGCGCCCTGTGCGCAGGGCGGGGAGGGCGTGGCGCTGGGCATTGGCGACGACTGCGCCTTGCTCGAGCTTGCCCCGGGCGAGCAGTTGGCGGTGTCTACCGACACCCTGGTTGCCGGGGTGCACTTCCCGACGGTCTGTGACCCGCGCTTGCTGGGGCAGCGCTCACTGGCCGTGGCGGCCAGCGACCTTGCAGCCATGGGCGCCAATGCCATCGGCTTCACCCTTGCCCTCACCCTGCCCGATGTCGGTCCCGACTGGCTCGCCGCCTTCGCCGACGGCCTCAGCCGCATGGCCCAGCGTTGCCGCATGAGCCTGATTGGTGGCGACACCACCCGCGGCCCCTTGAGCATCACCGTCACTGTTTTGGGCAGCGTCCCGGCTGGCCAGGCTCTGCGCCGCAGCGGTGCCCGGCCGGGTGACCTGCTGTGTGTGGGGGGCGTGCTGGGCAAGGCAGCCGGTGCGTTACCGTTGGTGCTGGGCGAGCGGGAAGCGCCTGCCGAGCAGGCCGAGCCCCTGCTGGCCCACTACTGGTCGCCGCTGCCTCAACTCGGCCTGGGCCGGCGCTTGCGCGGGCGGGCGACGGCGGCGCTGGACATTTCCGATGGCCTGCTTGCCGATTGTGGGCACATCGCCAAGGCCTCCGGCGTCGCCCTTGAGGTGAACCTGGCGCAGGTGCCAGTGTCTCCTGCACTAGAGGCCTTTCTCGGCCGCGACGCGGCGGTGCAGGCGGCGCTCACCGGTGGCGACGATTACGTATTGGCGTTCACCCTGCCGCCTGAGGCGCTTTCATCCCTGGCGGACGCCGGCGTACATGTCGTCGGCCGAGTGCTCCAAGGGCAGGGCGTGACCCTGCGTGACCCCCAAGGCCAGGACATCACTCCCGTACAGCGGGGCTATCAACACTTTAGGGAGACACCGTGACCGACCACCCCAACCAGGTGCCTGCGGAGTTCGTTCCGCCATCGGTCTGGCGCAACCCGTGGCACTTCATCGCTTTCGGCTTCGGTTCGGGCACGCTGCCCAAGGCACCCGGCACCTGGGGCTCGATGGTGGCCATTCCGTTCATCCCGCTGTGGCAGATGCTGCCCGATTGGGGTTACTGGCTGCTGCTGGGCATCACCATGCTGTTCGGCTTCTGGCTGTGCGGTAAAGTCGCCAATGACTTGCGCGTGCACGACCATGAAGGCATTGTCTGGGATGAAATGGTCGGCATGTGGATCACCCTCTGGCTTGTGCCGCAAGGGTGGCAGTGGATTCTGGCGGGGTTCCTGATGTTCCGCTTCTTCGACATCCTCAAGCCATGGCCGATTCGCTGGATCGATCGCCATGTGCACGGCGGTGTCGGCATCATGCTCGACGATATCCTGGCCGGCGTGTTCGCCTGGCTGGGCATGCAGGTTCTGGTGTGGGCGGTAGGCTGAGACAGGGAGCGCTTTGATGGCCATTCGGACTGTGCTGCTGGCAATTTTGTTCAGCGTTGCCCATGGGGCGCTGGCGGCCGAAGGCGTACCGAAACAGGTCCATCTGGTCAGTGAAGAGTGGCTGGACTACACCAATGCCGATGGTACCGGCGTGGCCTGGGATGTCTTGCGCAAGGTCTTTGAGCCTGCCGGCGTCAAGGTGGTGGCAAAGAGTGCTCCTTACAGCCGTGCCGTCGGGCTGGTCAAACGCGGCGAGGCCGATGCCTGGGTCGGTTCCTACAAGGATGAGAACGACGACAATCTCTACCCGCGTTGGCACTTCGACATGGACCACATCTATGCGCTGGGGCTTGCCAGCAAACCGGTGCCTACCCTGGAGACCGTTGGTCAGTATCGCTTGGCCTGGGTGCGTGGCTACGATTACGGCAGCTACCTGCCGAACGTAAAGGAGTCGCGCGAGATTCAGCGCCGCGAAGGCATCCTGCCAATGCTTGAGCATGATCGCGTGGACTTCTACATCGATGCGCTGACCGAAGTTGACTACGTGCTTGGCCAAACCTCTCAGCCAGAACGGTTCCGGCGAACCCATGTCGCCGAACTGCCGTTGTACCTGGCCTTTGCCCGCAACGAGCACGGCAAGGCCCTGCGTGAACTGTTCGACAGACGCATGGCTGAACTGGTACGCAGCGGCGAGTTGAAGCCTATCTTCCAGCACTGGAAACAGCCGTATCCCTTTACTGCCGACAGCAAGCCTCAATAGCACCATGGGCTGCCACAGGCTAACCGAACATCGAACTTTTCGATCTTAACCCACGGTATTCAGCCAGCGCACAGGCGCTGACCTGCTGATACAATCGCTTCACGAGAATTTTCCTACTTATCCAGGAGCACAACGTGCCCGTCGTCTTTGTTGCCGCCTCTAAACTCCCGACCCCCTTCGCGACTTTCACCATGCATGGTTTCCTCGACGAAGCCACCGGCCGTGAGCACGTGGTGCTCAGCCTGGGTGACATCGCCGACGGTGAGCCGGTGTTGGGGCGCCTGCACTCCGAGTGCCTGACTGGCGATGCCCTGTTCAGCCAGCGTTGCGACTGCGGCTCGCAACTGGAAGCCGCCCTGCAGGCCATTGCCCGTGAAGGGCGCGGCGTGCTGCTTTACCTGCGTCAGGAAGGCCGTGGCATCGGCCTGCTGAACAAGATCCGCGCCTATGAGTTGCAGGATGGTGGTGCCGACACTGTAGAGGCCAACGAGCGTCTGGGGTTCGCTGCCGACCAGCGTGATTACGCGATCTGCCTGCCGATGCTCGAGCACCTGGGCGTGAAATCGCTGCGCCTGATGACCAACAACCCGCGCAAGGTCAAGGCGCTAACCGACATGAACATCAAGGTTGCCGAGCGCGTGCCGCTGCATACCGGGCATAACCCGCACAACCGTTACTACCTGGCGACCAAGGCCGACAAGCTTGGCCACATGCTGGGTAACGAACACCAGGGTGAGGTCCCCCAGGCGTGACCCGCAGCGAGGTGAAGCGGCGCCTGGCGCTGGCCTGGTGGCAATACCTGGCGGTTGGCCTGGTGCCGCTACCGGTGATGGCCTGGGCCTTTGGCGGTGGCGATGCGCTGATCCCGGTGCTGGCGATGCCGCTGTTCATCGCCGGTGCGGCAACCATGTTCCTCAGCCTGCCGCGTTTCGGCGCCTACAAGCGTGCTTTGATCGCCACCTCCAAGTTGCTTGGCACGGCTGAAGAGCCGGCTGCCTGGATCGAGTTGGCCCGGGTGCGGCGCATGGCCATGCTGTTCGCCTGTTTCCCTGCCTGGGTCGCCGCGCTGTCGGTGCTGGTAGGGCTCGAAGCTGTGCCGCAAATCCTCTTGGCGTTATCCACAGTGGTGGTGCTTTACCTCTACCGCATCCCGCGTCAGCTGGGGTGATGCGCCGCCTGCTCTGCCTGCTGGCGCTGCTGGCCTGTACCGTCCAGGCTGGCGAGCCTCTGCGCGTGGTCAGCCTTGCGCCTTCGATGAGCGAAATCATGCTTGAGCTGCAGGCCGATGACCTGCTGGTGGGCGTGCTCGACGGCGGCGAGCGCCCAGCGGCGCTGCGCCACCTGCCTTCGGTAGGGCGCCAGGGGCAACTGGACATGGAACGCCTGCTCAGCCTCAGGCCTGACCTGCTGTTGCTCTGGCCCGGCAGTGTGGCTCCGGCCCAGCGCGATCAGCTTACGCGCCTGGGTATCGCGACCTACAGTGCAGAACCCCACGACCTTGAGCAACTGCTTGAACAGATCGAGGCCATTGCCGTGCGTGTAGGGCGGGCACAGCAGGGGCGGCGTTATGTGGGAGGCCTGCGTGAACGGTTGCGGCAACTGCGTCAGCACTATCGGCGTGAACAGCCGCTACGGGTGTTCTATCAGGTCTGGGACCGGCCGCTGTACACCTTGGGTGGGCGACAGGTGGTGAGTGATGCCTTGGCGGTGTGTGGGGCGCGCAATATCTTTGCCGACCTGAGCCAGCCGGCACCGCAAGTGAATGTGGAATCAGTGCTGATGCGCGATCCGCAGGTGATTCTGGCTGGCGACCAGGGGCAGTTGGCAAGCTGGAAGGCCTGGCCAGATTTGGGCGCTGTGGCCGGTGATCGTCTGCTGGTGGTGCCGGACAAGGGCCTGGAGCGGCCCAGCGGGCAGATGATCGAAGCCACCGCCCGCTTGTGTGCGCTGCTCGAAGCTAAAGCGCCGGCGTCCAGGTGACGCTGAACAGGGCCGTGCGGCCCTCTTCGCGGTAGCCGTAGCTGGCGCCATCGTAGCTGTACAGCGCACGGCTGTAGCCTTTGTCCAGCAGGTTATCCAGCTTTAGTTCCAGCTTCAGCTCGTCGGTCGCTGCCCAGCTGCTGCGCAGGCCCAGCAAGCCATAGCCGCCGAGGCGGTTGCGGTTGGCCTCGTCGTCGTAACTGGCGCTGACGGCCTGCCAGCTGCCTCCTACCGTAAAACGCTCGAATTGACGGTCCAGGTCCAGGCTCAAGGTGCGCCTTGCGCGGCGGGCGAGGGTGTGGCCGCTGTCACGATCACGTGGATCGATCAACGCAAGGCCCAGCTGGCTGCGCCATTGGCCCCACTGTTGCTCCAGTGCCATTTCCACGCCGTTGATACGCGCAGAGGCCACATTACGCGGGATCGAGTCCTGGCCAAAGATAATCGCATCGCGCAGGTCAGTACGGTACAGCGAAGTTTCCAGGCGGCTGTCGCGGCTGAGCTGGCTGCGCCATTGCAGCTCGTAACTTCTGGAATGCTCCGGGTCCAGCTGCGGGTTGCTGTACTGCGGGTAGTACAAGTCGTTGAAGGTCGGCGCACGAAAGCCTTCGCTGTAGGACAGCAGCACATCGTTGTGCGTATTCAGCGGCACGGTCAGGCTACCGCTCCATGTGGTCTGGCCGCCAAACTGCTGGTTCTGGTCGCGGCGCACGCCCAGTTCGGTAGAGACGTGCTCGCCGCGCAAGCGATGCTGGATGAAAGCGGCGCGGTTCCAGCGGCTGTCTTCGCTGAAATCGGTGCTGGCGTGCACGCGGTCTTCGTACCAGTCGCCGCCGATCAACAGGTTCTGCCGCTCGCTCAGGGCCAGGTCGTTCTGCCAAGTGACCTGGTCGCGATAGGTGTTGAACACCGAGCGTTCGTCACTGAGCTTGTCGCGCTTGTCGTCGCGGTTTTCGCTATGGCCCAGCTCCAGGCGTGAATGCCACACGTCATTGAGCTGTGCATCGAAGTAAGTACCCAGGCTGCTGACGCTGAAGTCGGTGTAGGGCTTTTGCCCGAAGCTTTCGAAGGTGACCGGGTCGAAGCCACCGAACGGATTGTCGTACTCGCTGCGCCCTTGGCTGTCGAGCAGGTTCAGGCCGGCTTCGAAACGTTCGCCAAAGGTGTGGCTCAGGCTCAGGTTGAACGACTTGTTGCGGTAGGCATCATGATCGCCGTCGCTGGCGAAGGACGGGCCGGTCGAGTCGATGCCTGCTGTTTCGTCCAGGCTGGCGCCCAGGTTGAAGCGGGTCGCGCCCTCGCCTCCGGACAGGCCCAGGCTGCGTTGCCAGGTCTGGTTGCTGCCTGCCGCCATGCGCAGGCGCGGCTGCAGGCCCGTGCCGTTGCTGCGACGGGTGAAGATCTGAATGACACCGCCGATGGCATCGCTGCCGTAGATCGCCGAGCGTGAGCCGCGCAGCACTTCGACACGCTCGATCTGGTCGACGTCGAGAAACTGCAGGCCGCTGTCGCCCGAGGTGGCGTTGGCGATGCGCACACCGTCGACCAGTACCAGGCTCTGCGCGGCCTTGGTGCCGCGGATGAAGATACCCGGCAGGCTACCGCGGCCACCGGTGGGCGCGACTTGCACGCCTGGCACGCGGGCGAGCAGGTCGGTGACGCTGGTCGGTTGCAGGCGGTCGATGTCGTTGCGGGTGAAAACGGTGTTGGCGGCGCTGGTGGCGGTGCGTGATTCGACCTGGCGGTTGGCGCTGATCAGCACGTCGGGGAGCTTCAGGGCGTCGTCGCGTTCGGCGGCCAGAAGCGGCAGGGGCAGGCAGAGCAGGGTGGCGAAGGTTGAGGTTTTCATGGGCAGTACCAGTTTGCGAGGGCTGCGCCCTCGATCGCGACACGAGTCCGCGGTCCTGTGTAGGAGCGGCCTTGTGTCGCGATGGGCCGCAAGGCGGCCCCAGGGATTACAGGCCGAGCCTGGCCATGCGGGCCTTCACCGAAGCTTCGATGCCGGCCGCATCCAGCCCACATTCAGCCAGCATCTGCGCAGGCTTGGCGTGCTCGACATAGATATCCGGCAGGCCCAGGTGCAGCAGCGGCTTGATCACGGCCTGGCTGGCCAAAAACTCACCCACCGCAGCCCCCGCACCGCCCATGATGGCGTTCTCTTCGAGGGTCACCAGCAGCTCATGACTGCCTGCCAGCTCCAGCACCAGTGCCTCGTCCAGCGGCTTGACGAAACGCATGTCGACCACGGTGGCGTTGATTTGCTCGGCAACCTGCAGGGCTTCGGCCAACTGCACGCCAAACACCAGCAAAGCGACCTTTTCGCCCTGACGACGGATGACGCCCTTGCCGATTTCCAGCGGTTCCAGGTCACCACTGATCGGCGCGTTGGGGCCGGTGCCGCGTGGGTAGCGCACCGCTGCCGGGCCGTTGTACAGGTGGCCGGTGCTGAGCATCTTGCGCAGTTCGTTCTCGTCGCTGGGCGTCATCACCAGCATGCCCGGGATGCAGCGCAGGTACGACAGGTCGTAGCTGCCCGCGTGGGTCGGGCCGTCTTCGCCGACCAGGCCTGCCCGGTCAATGGCGAACAGGACGTCGAGGTTCTGTACCGCCACGTCGTGGATCAGCTGGTCGTAGGCGCGCTGCAGGAAGGTCGAGTAGATCGCGACCACCGGCTTGCTGCCTTCGCAGGCCATGCCCGCCGCCAGCGTCACGGCATGCTGCTCGGCGATGGCCACATCGAAGTAGCGCTCGGGGTAACGCTCACTGAAGGCAACCAGGTCGGAGCCTTCCTTCATTGCCGGGGTGATGCCCACCAGGCGGTTGTCGGCAGCGGCCATGTCGCACAGCCACTGGCCGAATACCGCAGAGTACTTCGGCCCGCTGGCCTTCTTCGGCGCGGCCGGCTTGTCGGCAGGCTCGAGTTTGGTGATGGCGTGGTAGCCGATCGGGTCGATCTCGGCCGGCGCGAAGCCTTTACCCTTCTTGGTCACCACGTGCAGGAACTGCGGGCCTTTGAGGTCACGCATGTTGCGCAGGGTGGCGATCATGGTCGGCAGGTCGTGGCCATCGATCGGACCGATGTAGTTCCAGCCCAGCTCTTCGAACAGGGTGCCGGGTACCAGCATGCCCTTGGCGTATTCCTCGGTGCGGCGGGCAATCTCCCAGGCACCTGGCAGGCGCGACAGCACCTTCTTGCTGCCCTCGCGCATGCTTGCGTAGGTGCGGCTGGAAAGAATCTTGGCCAGGTAATTGGACAGCCCGCCAACGTTGCGCGAGATCGACATGTCGTTGTCGTTGAGAATGACCAGCATGTCGGCGTTGACTTCCTGGGCGTGGTTCAACGCCTCGAACGCCATACCGGCTGTCAGGGCACCGTCACCGATCACTGCAATCGACTTGCGCGCGCTGTTCTGCAGGCGGGCGGCAATGGCCATGCCCAGTGCGGCGCTGATCGAGGTGCTGGAGTGGCCGACGCCAAAGGTGTCGTACTCACTCTCGCTGCGGCGCGGGAAGGCGGCGATCCCGTCCTTCTGGCGCAGGCTCAGCATGCGGTTGCGCCGGCCGGTGAGGATCTTGTGCGGGTAGGCTTGATGGCCGACGTCCCACACCAGCCGGTCGTCCGGGGTGTCGAAGACGTAGTGCAGGGCGATCGTCAGTTCGATCACGCCCAGGCCGGCGCCAAAATGCCCACCGGTCTGACCCACGGTGTAGAGCAGCTCCTGGCGCAGCTCGTCGGCCAGGTGCTCAAGGTCGGCTTCGGCCAGCCGGCGCAGGCCGGCAGGCGTGTCAGCGCGGTCGAGCAGCGGCGTGACCGGGCGTTCGCGGGGGATCTCTTGAAACGTCGTGGGCATCAGGCGAGTCGTTATAGATGTTAAGACGCGGCAGTTTACCCCATTGTGGGAAAAGTGCCCATTCGACCAGAGGTTGCAGCCCCCTGTGTGCGGGTTTGGAACCAGTGCTTCTTAATGGCGGCGTTCGACGATGTAGCGCGCCAACGCCCGCAGAGGTTCTGCGTTTTCACCAAACCCTTCAAGTGCGACCAGCGCCTGGTCGCGCAGTTCGATCGCATAGGCCTTGGCCGCTTCCAGGCCAAGCAGGGCCGGGTAGGTCGGTTTGTCACGGGCGATGTCGGCACCCTGGCGCTTGCCGAGGGTGGCGGTGTCGCTTTCCACGTCGAGGATGTCGTCCTGCACCTGGAATGCCAGGCCAATGGCCTGTGCATAAGTCTGCAGGGCGTCCAGCTGCGCCTGCTCGGCGCGGCCGCTGGCCAGGGCGCCAAGGCGCACGCTGGCTTCGATCAGCGCGCCGGTCTTGTGCCTGTGCATGAACTCCAGGGCCTGCTGGTCCAGCTTCACGCCGACCGAGCCAAGGTCGATGGCCTGGCCTCCGACCATGCCGGCAGGGCCTGCAGCTTTGGCCAGGGCCTGGACCATGGCCAGGCGGATGGCGTCGGGCTGCGGGCTCAGCCGGGGGTCGAGCAGGGCGCTGAAGGCCAGGCTCTGCAGGCCGTCGCCGGCGAGGATCGCACAGGCTTCGTCGAAGGCTTTATGGGTGGTCGGCTGGCCACGGCGCAGGTCGTCATCGTCCATGGCCGGCAGGTCGTCGTGCACCAGCGAATAGGCATGGATCAGCTCCACCGCGCAGGCGGCGCCGTTGGCCTGCTCGGCCGGTGCGCCCAGCGCTTGGCAAGCCGCATAGGCGAGTAGCGGGCGCACGCGCTTGCCGCCGTTCATCACGCTGTAGCGCATGGCGGTGTACAGCCGCTCAAGCTCCTTGGTGGGCGCAATGAACAGGGGTTCAAGGGCCGCATCGACGCGCGCCTGGCTGCTGGCCTGGTAGGCGCCGATCATGCCTCTGGCTCCGCATCGAAGGGCTGAGCGGCGAGCTCGCCGTCGCGTTCCAGCAGTATCTGTACTTTTTGCTCGGCCTGGGCCAGGGCGCCCTGGCAATCGCGGGTCAGGGCGATACCTTGCTCGAAGGCGGCCAGCGAGTCTTCCAGCGACAACTCGCCGTTCTCCAGGCGTTCGACCAGCGCTTGCAGGTCGGCGAGGGATTGCTCGAAATCGATGGAGGCTTTTTTGCGGGCCATGGCGACGGGTCTCGGTGGCGGTTCAGAACGGCGCGACACTAGCAGAGCGGGGCGGGGGGAGCAAACTTGAGGGTGGTTTTTCCGGCCCACAGGTACAGCACAATGCCAGAAGGCTGTGCTGAACCTGTTGGAGCCGGCTTGCCGGCGATTGGGCCGCAAAGCGGCCCCGTCGATCAATCAGGCTGGCACAGCTTCCAGCTCCACCATTGCCTCGCGGCAGCGTGCCAGCTCGGCAATGGTCAGCACCGGCAGATTGTACTGGCGGGCATACACCGCCACTTGCTCGCCGCGGGCCATGCTGCCGTCGGGGTTCATCAGCTCGCACAGCACCGCTGCCGGGCGCAGGCCTGCCAGGCGAGCCAGGTCCACCGAGCCTTCGGTATGGCCGCGACGGGTCAGCACCCCACCATCACGCGCCCGCAGCGGGAACACGTGGCCGGGGCTGACGATATGCCGTTGCTGCGCCGTCGAGCGCAGCGCTGCTTCGATGGTGGTGATGCGGTCCTGGGCGCTAACGCCGGTGCTCACTCCTTCTGCCGCTTCGATGGTCACGGTGAAGCCGGTGCCATGGCGCGCCTGGTTGTTCGCCACCATCGGTGCCAGTTGCAGGGCGTCGACGGTGGCTTCGTCCAGGCACAGGCAGACGATGCCGCTGCAATCGCGAATCATCATGGCCATGGTCTGCAACGACAGGTTTTCGGCGGCGGCAACGATATCTGCTTCGTCCTCGCGGTCGTCATCGTCGAGCAGCAGCACGGGGCGGCCTGCCTGGAAGGCGGCGATGGCAGCGGACACATTGGGGAATTGCTGGTGATGCTTGGGGGACATGAAACGCTCCTCGTGAATGATCGATGAACGTCTCGGGGCGAACAAAATGCGCGCGCAAGGGCGCCCGAATGGCCCTTGCCTGACGCCTTCTTTCATCCGGACTATGACCGTCGGCTCTGGAGTCGCACCAGATCTGCTGACCCCCGGCATGGCCGGGGCGCTCGCGGGCTCATCTTTCGATTTACCGCCGGTGGGGACTTTCACCCCGCCCTGAAGACCGGGCAAGCATACCGCACAGCCTTACCCTGCTGGCAACCCTGTGGCCTACGACTTTCGAAGGGATCTGCCGCCAAACGCGAACGTATTAGTTATCTACCGCTCGCCCGCCAGTCATGGCTCTACCGTGGTGGCCTTCGCCACTCACCATCAAGGAAGTTTGCGCCATGTCCGACACTTATTCTTTTACAACAGCCGATGTGCATGCTGTGTTTGCATCTCTCGCCTCATCGTTGTTCGATAAACCACGTGACTACATAGACGGCGAGTTAAAGCCCAAGATGCTCATCATCGCCGGTGCCCAAGGCTCAGGTAAGACCTACCTCTTGGAAAACACGCTGCTTAAAGAAAGCAAGTACGCCAATTATGTCCGCCTGTACGAGACGCGCTTTCGCCAACTGCACCCGCACTATGAGGCCATGAAGGATAAAGGGGTGCTGCACGTTTATGAACATACCGAGCAGTTCATCTGGCAGTTGGGCACAATGATCTGTACCTACGCCATGCAGAACAGCTACAACATCATCATGGAAACCGCGCTTGATAGCCCTGTTTTCGCCGATTTTCCTCCTGTTGCGGCCCAGCAGGGCTACCAGGCCGAAGTCCACCTGATTGCGTGCCAGAAAGAATTCAGCCACTGGTCGACGCTTGACCGCGTGGTCGCCAGCGTGGGCGAAGAAGAGATAGAACGGGTCGTCAGCCTGGCGCAGATCGAACAAGCGCAGCTCAACGCCAGGTCGATTATCGATGCTTTCGAAAATGCCTGTACCCAAGTGCCGGGTGCGGAAATCGTCATCTATCAACGCGGCCTGGAGACCGGCAAGGAAAGCATGCCGGTCTGTCACAGCATCTGCACCGAGCACGGCGTGCTAACGCCCCAGGAAACTTACAACGGGAAAGCGTTTTTCCGTGCCCCGCATTTGAACGTGGACTTCAAGGTCTTGCGGGGCCCTGCTTCTGATTTTCCTTGTTCCTACATTCAATATGCCCAGGTTGTGCATGCCGGGTTGCTCGGCGCGAATCATCGACAGTCCATGGCCGAACTCAACTGCAAAACCCTGGGACGAGCACAGCGCCTGCTGCCCCAGCTCCCCGTCGATGTCTACCGGGAGTTGTGCCTGTATGTACTCAAGTACGCTCAGCCTTGATCGGGTAACGTTCAACGGGCATTGGCCGGGTCGGACATGCCTTCGACCACCCGGTGCAGTGATGCGGCCAGCATGGGGCCGTGTCCCAGTCCCGCGAAGCGCTCAAAGCGCACTTGTAACCCTCGTACCTTGAGCAAAGCTGCGGCCAGCGTTTGCGCTGGCCGCTGCGCGTCACCGGTCACCGGTGCGCGCGGGCTCGACGGTTCGTCGCCACCGCGCATGAGCAACAGCGTCGGTCGGTTATTGCCCAAGCGCTGCTGTAGCCCCTGCGCTTGCCGAATGATAGCTCCATCGTGCCACCACAACGACGGGCTGGCCGCCGCATATTCGCTGAACGCTCCAGGCCGAGTGAACAACGCGTGCAACACCGCCAAGCCGCCATAGGAATGCCCCCACAGCGTCTGCCGCTGCGGGTCGATGGGCGCCATGCCGGCTACCATCGGCCGCATGCGCTCGGTAAGCAAGTCCAGGAATGCATCCACGCCACCGCTGGGCAGGTGGGTCAGCGGATCGCGCTGTTCTGCAAACCCGGCAATTGCCGGTGTGTAGTCGTAGGTACGCCCGGTTCGCTCGATGCGCTGCTCGGTCTGATACCCAACCGCCACCAGCAGCGGTGCCTGGCCCGCTGCGAGTTTGCCCAGTTGTGCACTGTCCAAAGCACCGAGTGCGGCATTGCCGTCAAGCATCCACAACACCGGATAACCTGAGGCGGGCGCCGGGCGGTCCGGCTTGCCGACCCACAAGCGGTAATGGCGCTGGCCATCGGCCGAGTCCAGGTCCAGGTGGCTGAAACGATAGGCCAGGTCCTGGCGCTGCAGCAGTGAAGTGTCCATCTTCTGCTCGCGTTGCGGCTGCGCCAGGGCAAGCGGGGCCGCAAGGGCCAACGCCAATGCCAGGGACAGGGTGATCTTGCTCATCAGGCGCCTCATCGATGCTTTGCAAGGAGCGCAAAGCGGGAGAGCCCAGATGATAATCAGTCCTGATTGAGCGTAAAGCGTATTAACTTTCTAAACATTCCTGGGCAACAGGCAGCAACAGGTGCAGGCAAAGGCCGGGATGACCATTGCTGGCCCACAGCCGGCCGCCTTGCAGTTCGACCGCGCGGCGGGCGATGGCCAGCCCCAGGCCGAAACCTGCGCCGCTGTCGGGCAAGCGCTGGTAGGGCTTGAAGATGCGTTCGAGTTCAGCGTGAGGCACGCCGGGACCCTGGTCACTCAGGCGCAAATGCCAGCGGTCGCCCTCACGCCAGCCATCGAGGCTGACCCGGCCATCGGCAGGCGAATGGCGGATGGCATTGCGCATGAGGTTTTCCAGCGCCTGGGCCAGGCTGTCCAGATGGGCCTGCACCACGCATTCGATGCCGAGCGAGCAGGGCAGCCGTGCACGGTCCCAGCCGCTCTCGAAGCAGGCGTCCTGGCATAACGCTTCCCACACGGACACCATCAGCACCGGTTCGGTGCGTAACTGCGGCTGCTCGGTGTCCATCCAGGCGAGGTCCAGCGTGTCCTCGAGCAGCTTCTGCATGTCATTGACCTCGTGGCCCAGGCGCTCGCGCAACTGGGCGGGGGGCAAATCACTGTCATGGGCGATGCGCAGCCGCGCCAGGGGCGTGCGCAGTTCGTGAGACAAAGTACGCAGCAGCAGGCGTTGCTGCTCCAGGCTTTGGCGCAGGCGCCCGGCCATGTGTTCGAAGGCCTGCGCCAGTTCGCCCAATTCATCGCGGCGATCCTGCAGGGGCAGGCCAGGGCCGTCCAGGTCGTCCGCGCGCAAAGCATCAGCGCGGTCGCGCAGGCGGTTGAGCGGTACCACCAGGTGCCGGTAGATCGCCAGGCCAAGTAACAGCGCCAGCAGTGTGGGTGCAACGCCGTGAGTGATGAGGTGGGTCCAGGGGGTCAGGCCGGTGGGTAGCAGGCGCTCGGGCAGCTGCAACACCAGCCGGCCCTGTTCTGGATGCTGCGGGAACTCGATGCTGACGTAGGGCAGCTCATCCTGCAGGCGCCGGCTCATCGGCCAGTCGAGTTTGCGCATGAAGGTCAGGCGGCTGGCCTCGTCGACATTCAGCGGCGCGGTGCCGAGGCTTTGCAGGTGCGGCCCGATCAATGCCGCCCAGGTGTTCTCGGCGTGCTGCAGCTTTGTGCGAAAGGCTTCGGCGCCGGCCGCACCGCCTTGCTGCCAGGCCTGTTCAGCCTGCTGCGCATAGCGCGCCAGATAATCCTGGTCGGCCTGGGACAGAAAATAAGTGCTGCGCTCCACCGACAGGCCCCAGGTCCAGATCAGCCAGGTCATCAGCAGGCAGAAGCTGACTTGCAGTGCGGCCAGTTTCCACAGCAGGGGATGGCGGCGCATCACAGGTGTTCCGTGTCGACCAGGATGTACCCTTGGCCACGTACTGCCTGTATCTGCACATGCTGGGCACCGATATCGGCCAGCTTGCGGCGCAGGTTGCACACATGCACGTCCAGCCCACGGTCCAGGCGGGTGTAGGCGCGGTGCAATACGGTCTGGTAGAGGAATGCTTTGCTCAAGGCCTCACCGGGGTGGGCGCTCAAGGTGGCCAGCAAGCGAAACTCAGAGGCAGTGAGGCCGGCAGCCTTGCCGTGGTGAATGACATCCTGATGGTCCTGGTCGAGCATTACCTTGCCGGTTTCGGTTGGTGCCGCCGGCCTGCGGTCAAAGGCCACCCGGCGCATCAGAGCATCGACCCGCGCGTCCAGTTCCGCCAGGCTGAAGGGCTTGGGCAGGTAATCGTCCGCCCCGCGGGTAAAGCCACTGATGCGGTCCTGCTCGGCCCCCAGCGCCGACATCAGTATCACCGGAACTGCCTGCTGGCGGCGCAACTCGTCGAGCAGGCTGAGGCCGTCCAGGCCTGGCAGCATGATGTCCAGCAACACCAGATCGAAGCCATTGTGTTGCACCGCGTTCAACGCCTGAGGGCCGGTGGCGCAGGCGTTGACCCCAAAGCCCCGGTTGAGGAAGTGGCGCTGGAGGTCCTCACGCAGGCGTGGGTCATCTTCGACGAGCAGGAGTGAGGTTGGCATTGGCAGTCTTGAATGAGAATTCGTATCAGTTGGCGATCATCCCATTGCAGGCAGGGGAAGGGCAATCGCCCCGTGCCGGGCCTAAGTGTTAAGAAGGTTAATCCTGCTGCACCCCTAGTTTTCGTCCGGTATCGTTCGCAAAAAGCAACGTGTTTCGTTTGCGATTAAATATCATTTGGGCGGAAGGTGTGTCATGAGCGGTTTCAAAGGTGTGGGAAGCCCCCGACGGGTGCGGGGCTGGCTGATGCTGGGGTTGTTGGCGCCGTTTTCTTTGTCGGCACTGGCCGAAACGGTCGCCAGTGAGGTTGCTGCGGACAGCTCGCTCGACCTGCCGGCGCTGACCATCGAAGGCAACCGCCTGTACGACATGCTGCCTTCGGAAGAAACCGGCGGTTACAGCGTCGACGCTGCCACGGTGGGCACCAAGACCCCAGCGTCGCTCAAGGAAATACCGCAGTCGGTCACCGTTTACACCCAGGACTACCTCAAAGACCGCCAGTTCGTGCACCTCGATGACCTGGCCAAGTACACCGCGGGCCTGCGCACCCTGACCAACGACAGCGGGCGGTCATCGATCTATGCCCGTGGTTACGAGTACAGCGAGTTCAACATCGACGGCCTGCCGGCGCCCATGGCCAGTATTTTTGGCACCGTGCCGTCGCTGGCGGCATTCGACCGTGTGGAGATCATGCGCGGCCCGGCGGGGTTGTTCAGCAGCACCAGCGAGCTGGGCGGTATCGTCAACATGGTGCGCAAGCGCCCAACCGCCGATTTCCAGGGCCACGTCGAAGCCAGCTACGGCACCTGGGACACCAACCACGAAGAAATCGACCTGAGTGGGCCGCTGGATGATGCAGGCCGGGTGCGCGGGCGATTCGTTGCATCGCGGGACGACACCAATGGTGAAGTGGACTACAACGCCAATACCAGCAACAGCTACTACGGCGCGCTGGACATCGACCTTGATGACGACACCCAGCTATCGTTCGGCCTGATCCACGAAGTGAAGAACATCACCCCGCACAACGGCTACCCGGCAACGCTGTCTGGTGAGGTCCCGGATTTCAGCCATTCGAAGTTCCTTGGCGCTGACTGGAACTACTTCGACGGCAAGACCACCGACCTGGTTGCCGAGTTGACGCACCGCTTTGACAACGGTGGTTATGGCCGTATCGCCGCCCGTGGCTCGCACCGCGACACCAACTACCTCTATGCCTTCACTGCGACCAATGCCACCACCGGTGCCAACTCCGAGCGCGCCAGCGCCCGAGACTTCACCCAGGATACCTATTCGCTGGATGCCAGCTACAGCCAGCCGTTCGAAACCTTCGGCCAGGTCAGCGAATTCGTGGTGGGTACCGACTACAAGAACTACGACACCGAGTACCTCAACGGCACCACCAACCTGGGGGCCATCAACGTCAACAGCTACTCGCCGACCCAGTTCGCCAAGCCGTCACCGAACTACAGCACCGAAACCGGTATGCAGGAGGAAGAGTACGGCCTGTACTCCAAGGTCACCTTCCGCCCGGTCGAGCGTTTGGCGCTGATTGCTGGTGGCCGCTTCAGCTGGTATCGCGGTGATTTCTACACCACTACCCTGAGCACTGCTTCGACTGTCGATGACAACAAACGCGTGGATGGACGGTTCACACCGTACGGTGGCGTGGTCTACGACCTGACCGAAAACCATGCGCTGTATGCCAGCTATTCGCAGGTATTCAAGCCGCAGTCAGATACCGACAGCAATGGCCGCGTACTCAAACCGCGTGAAGGCGAGCAGTATGAGTTTGGCCTCAAGAGCAGTTACTTTGGCGGCGACCTCAATACGCGTGTCTCGGTATTCCGTTTGACCGACGAGAACCGCGCCAGCACCGAATATGATGAAGATGGCGTAGACACCGGTTTCTCCGTGGCATCGGGCAAGACCCGCGTGAAGGGCGCCGAAGTGGAAGTCAGCGGCAAGCTGACGCCGAACTGGGAGCTGCTGGCGGGCTACACCTGGATGGAAACCGAAACCCTCGACGGTGATGCCGAAACCACCTTCTTCATCATGCCGCGCAACCAGGCGTCGCTGTGGAGCAAGTACACCATCAGCCAAGGGCCTTTGACCGGGCTGGCCATTGGTGGCGGCGTCTCGGCGATGAGCAACTTCCATTCCGAGAGCGGCGGCGTGCGCATCGATGCACCGGGTTATGCCACGGTGGATGCGATGCTGTCGTACCCGGTCACCTCGAAGCTGACGGCCACCTTCAACGTCAACAACCTGTTCGACCGCGATTACCTGTCGCGGGTGGGATCGACTTCGACGTTCAACTTCTATGGGCCTTCGCGCAGCATGATGGTTGGTGCACGTTACGATTTCTGACGTATTTCCCAGGAAATATTCAGATTTTTACCGTTGCTTGTAGTCCATTTCTGAAATAGCTTGCTACCGCCTTTTCGGCATTGTGCTGCTTTTCTCTGCGGCCTAGTCTGGGCCCGTCGTTGCCAAATCAGCGACCGGGCCTGCAAGCCCGCACAGAAAACGCATGCTTATCACCGAAAGCCAATGGTTTGCCATTGAGCACGTTTGACGGTGGCTGCGTACGGGAGGTTTTCGAACCTGCCGGTTTTCGTTCTCTGTCCGGTCTTGCAGACCCGTACGTGGCCGCCACCCATCACACTGCAAGTCATGAGTGCGGCTCTAGTGAATCCACAGAGGGCTACGCCATGCTTAAAATTGTCCCCGACCCACCCCATGATAATCATTCCCTTGAAGACACCCTGATCCAGGCCGCGGACTATGCGCTGTGCGCCACGACCGTGGTGCACCAGGCACTGCTGCTGCACCCCAAGTCCCCGGTATCGATCTTGATGATGACCTCGCTGCATGAAATGGAGGCGCTACGGGTTTTGCTCGAATCGGCGCTGATCCAGGTGCAGATGCCCACAGGCCCTCGGACCTTGCATTAAGGCTTAAATGATCTGCCGCTTGAGCCGGCCCACAGGGCTCAGCAGCGCTGCGGGCATTGTAGGAGCCGGCTTGCCGGCGATGAGGCCAGGCCGGGCAGCGGAAATTTCAAGGAGACCTCGACGCTGACGGCCACCTTCAACGTGAACAACCTGTTCGACCGCGATTACCTGTCGCGGGTGGGGTGGATTTCGACGTTCAACTTCTATGGGCCTTCGCGCAGCATGATGGTTGGTGCACGTTACGATTTCTGACGTATTTCCCAGGAAATATTCAGATTTTTACCGTTGCTTGTAGTCCATTTCTGAAATAGCTTGCTACCGCCTTTTCGGCATTGTGCTGCTTTTCTCTGCGGCCTAGTCTGGGCCCGTCGTTGCCAAATCAGCGACCGGGCCTGCAAGCCCGCACAGAAAACGCATGCTTATCACCGAAAGCCAATGGTTTGCCATTGAGCACGTTTGACGGTGGCTGCGTACGGGAGGTTTTCGAACCTGCCGGTTTTCGTTCTCTGTCCGGTCTTGCAGACCCGTACGTGGCCGCCACCCATCACACTGCAAGTCATGAGTGCGGCTCTAGTGAATCCACAGAGGGCTACGCCATGCTTAAAATTGTCCCCGACCCACCCCATGATAATCATTCCCTTGAAGACACCCTGATCCAGGCCGCGGACTATGCGCTGTGCGCCACGACCGTGGTGCACCAGGCACTGCTGCTGCACCCCAAGTCCCCGGTATCGATCTTGATGATGACCTCGCTGGATGAAATGGAGGCGCTACGGGTTTTGCTCGAATCGGCGCTGATCCAGGTGCAGATGCCCACAGGCCCTCGGACCTTGCATTAAGGCTTAAATGATCTGCCGCCTGAGCCGGCCCACAGGGCTCAGCAGCGCTGCGGGCATTGTAGGAGCCGGCTTGCCGGCGATGAGGCCAGGCCGGGCAGCGGAAATTTCAAGGAGTTTGAGCAATGACCACTCACACGACCAAATTCACTGTCGGCAAGACCACCTTCTTCCAGGGTGAAGACCACAGCCACCCACTGTTCCGCATCGAAGCCGGCATTCCATGCCAGGATGCCCGGGAGCAAGCGTCGGAGTTGATGGGGTATGTGCGGGAACTGACCATAATTGGCCTGATGGATGAGAAACCCATGATGATATGGGCTTCGCATTACCTCAGTGCCATGGCCAAGGCGCTGATGGATGATGCCGAGTTGGGCATGATGCATTAACAGCAGGCATTAAAAAGCCGGCTTGTGGCCGGCTTCTCGGGGACGCTTCCGGCTAATTTATGGTAAGCCGCAACCGCCTTAACTGTGTGGCCATCAAGGGCCTGAAAGAGATGGCGAACGTTCGTGTGAAACGTTGCCGAGCCCTCTGGACTGCGGCTTGCGCCGGTCGGGGCTGAATGTGGCGCGTAGCATACAAGGGCCTGCACAGGATGCCCAGCAAAAAATGGCACAGGGTGTTTCATTCGGGGCGTTGCTGGCAAAAATGCGACCAGTGGAAAACCCAGCCAAGTATCTTCAAGTGCTGTGCCTGGCGCTGGGCAGGGGTGAAGCGTTCCACGGTGTAGTTGCGCCGGTCATGGCTGTGCAGGCACAGGGTGCCCTTGTGGCCGAGGCTGAGGCTGTTCACCCTGAGTGCGCCATTGTGCAGCAGGGCATAGGTTTCACCGTCCTTGACCCGGGTCTGGCTGACGTCAATGGCCAGTATCGCGTCGCGTGGCACCCACGGCGCCATGTTTTGACTTGGCATGGCCAGGCAGACGACATTTTCTGTTGCCACGCCCAAGGCCTGCAGCGCCTCAACCGGGAGTTGCAGGTATTTGCCGTCCAGAGCCACCAGCTTGCCGTCGTGCACTTGCTGAAACGGCACTTGCAAGAGCCGGGTGGCCCGGGTCGATAGCGAGGTGGGCGAATTGTCCGAGGCGAGCGGCAGGGCACAGCTGCGCAGGATCGAGCTGGGGTGTTTGGGGCCTTCGCCACAGCGTAGCCAGCGGCGGTGAACGCAGAACAGGTCGGCCAGTTCGTCCAGGCGAGCCAGGGGAACGCCGCGTTTGAACCAGTTGTTGACGTGCTGGGGCGTCACACCGCGCTGGGCGGCGAAGTCGGAAGGGGTCAGGCCACACTCGTGGAGGAGGGCCTTGAGGCGGTCACCGGAGGTTTTCATGCAGCCGAGTGTAGCGGCGCGGTGCCAGTAGGGATATGAACCGGGTGTTGACGTGACGTGTAAGAAAAATGCCGTGTTGTAGGCTGTTGGATTAGGACAACGTAGGATCTTTTACTGTTTGCGGGACAGCGCGCACAAAAAAGCCCCGCCGAAGCGGGGCTTGGTGCAACCGGTATCAGCCCTTGTAGGCAGCGACCGATTTGGTGATCGCGGCGCGGGCGGCGTCGGCGCCTTCCCAGCCTTCGATCTTGACCCACTTGCCCTTCTCGAGATCTTTGTAGTTCGCGAAGAAGTGCTCGATCTGCTGGATCAGCAGTGCTGGCAGGTCGGTGTATTCCTTCACGTCAACGTACAGCTGCGACAGCTTGTCGTGCGGAACAGCGATGACCTTGGCGTCGCCGCCGCCGTCGTCGGTCATGTTCAGAACGCCGACCGGGCGGGCGCGGATGACCGAACCTGGGGCGACCGGGTAAGGCGTAACCACCAGCACGTCCAGCGGATCACCGTCGTCGGCCAGGGTGTTCGGGATGAAGCCGTAGTTGGCCGGGTAGAACATCGGGGTAGCCATGAAGCGGTCGACGAACAGGGTATCGCTGTCCTTGTCGATTTCGTACTTGATCGGCGCGTGGTTGGCCGGGATCTCGATGGCGACGTAGATGTCGTTCGGCAGGTCTTTGCCAGCCGGAATCTTGCTGTAGCTCATTGGGCAGTGCCCCCGTGTTTGATCAAAAAAGTGGCGGCGATTATAGGCACATTCGGCCAGGGCATGCCACGCCCGACCTGATGCGCGGGCGCCTCAGGCGTGGCTTTCGCGGTAGTCCGGGTGCTCGGCCTGCAACCGCGTCAGGCGCGCCAGAGGGTCCTGGCGGTAGAACAGCGAGAGTTGCCGGTACACCTGTGGATAAGCCTGCTGCAAGAGGTCGGGGGCGCTGAAGAAGTACTCGCTGGTGACGGCAAAGAATTCTGCCGGGTTTTCGGCCGCATAAGGGTCGATGGCCGTTTGCGTTTCAGGGTCGGCGTCCAGCTGGCGGTTGAGGTCGTCATACGCCTGCTGCATGGCCGTGGCCCAGTCTTCAACCTGCATGTCACTGTGCAGCGGTGGCAGGCCATTGGCATCGCCATTGAGCATGTCGAGCTTGTGCGCCAGCTCGTGGATCACCAGGTTGTAGGCTTCCCAGCCGCCGCTGGCCAGCACCCCGGCCCAGGCCATGATCACCGGGCCCTGCTGCCAGGCCTCGCCGCTGTGTTCGCCATCCCAGACATGCTCCACGCCACTGGCGTCGCGATGGCGCTGGGGGCTCTTGAAGTCGTCCGGGTAGAGGATGATCTCGTGAAAACCCTGGTACCAGTTGAGTTCCCCCAGGTGCAACAGCGGTAGCTGGGCCTGGGCGGCGAGGAACAGGCGTTGCTGATCATTCAGCTCGACGCCGGGCAGGGTGGTCAGGTGCTTGTCGAGCAGGAACAGGATGCAGGCATCACGTAGCCGACGGTCTTCGTCGTCGCTGATGCCGTCGAGCATCGGCAGGCGTTCACGGATCACCTGCCATTGCTGTGGATCGACCGGGTAGCGCGCCAGCGTGCGCTTGCGCCGCCAGGCGCTGAAGGACCACATGGCGTTCGTCAGTGTGCCTTGGCGGTGCGGCCCAGGCGCCCGCGCAGCAGGCCCAGGACCATGGGTACCAGCGACAGGAAGATGATGCCGACCACCATCAGCGAAAGGTGCTGCTTGATGAATGGCACGTTGCCGAAGAAGTAGCCGAGGGTCACCAGGCCGCCGACCCACAGCAGCGAGCCTGCAACGCTGAAGGCCAGGAAGCGTGGGTAATGCATGTGGGCGATGCCAGCGACGAACGGCGCGAAGGTGCGCAGGATCGGCAGGAAGCGCGCCAGGGTCACGGTTTTGCCACCATGGCGTTCATAGAATTCATGGGTGCGCTGCAGGTAGTCGCGACGGAAAATTTTCGAATCGGGTTTGTTGAACAGCCGTTCACCGGCCGTTCGCCCGATCACGTAATTGGTGCTGTCACCCATGATTGCCGCAGCCATCAGCAGGCCGGCCAGCAGCACCGGGTCCATGCCGCCACCTGCGGCCACGGCGCCGGCGATGAACAGCAGTGAATCACCCGGCAGGAAGGGCATTACCACCAGGCCGGTCTCGCAGAAAATCACGGTGAACAGGATGGCGTAGATCCAGGGGCCGTAATTGGTGACCAGCAGATCAAGGTAGGCATCGAGATGCAGGATGAGGTCCAGCGGGTTGAAATCCATGTACAGCACCTGTGTTCTTGACCCGCAGCTACGGGCGAGCGGACTTGCGGTAGGGTAAATTTTCAGACATGCCAGGAGCAGGCATTATACGGCCAAGTCGCGAGGATGCCCGGAGAGTTTGTAGCGGGGGGTTACTGAGGGTGCAGGTACCGGCCCGATCGCCGGCCAGCCGGCGCCCGGGCCAGTACTGATCAGTCTTGGCTGATCGGCAAGATGTAGCTTTCGAACTCGGTATCCTTGCGAAAACCGATGGATTCATAGGTCCTCTGCGCCACCTCGTTGTTGGCGCTGGTCGAAACCCGCATGCGCACGGCCTGGGTATCCTTGGCCATTTTCTTGGCTTCACGGATCAGGTGGTCAGCCACCAGCATGCGACGTGAGTCTTCGGCCACATAGATGTCATTGAGAATCCATACCCGCTTGAGCGACAGCGACGAGAAGCTCGGGTAGAGCTGGCAGAAGCCCAGCAGTTTGGCGTCGTCATCGTCCGGCAGTGCCAGGTAAATGACCGACTCGTCGCGTTTGAGGCGCGTTTCCAGGAATTTGCGCGAGCTGTCCGGGTATGGCAGTTGCCCATAGAACTCGCGGTATCGGACGAACAGCGGGGTGAGCAGGTCGAGGTGTTCCAGGGTTGCCTTGATAATGCGCATGTGCGGCCCTCAGAGTCCATTTGGGAAACAGCGGAATGCCAGCAGCTTTCAATCGCATGCTGCCCAATGCCGGCCAGAAGCGCAATCCACCGTCCGTGACATGTTCTTTACCCTTCACCGAGTAGGAAATTGCCTTTTTGATTAGAGGTGTTTTCACTGTCGATAGTATGGACCTCCGCTTCGTCCTTAAGATTCACGCCAGATAGCTGTCGGCGACAGGCCTCGCGCATCAGGTATAGCAGGCGATGCGCGGCCATGCCGTAGCTCAGGCCTTCCAGGCGCACGTTGGAGATGCAGTTGCGGTAAGCGTCGGTCAGGCCCACCTTTGGCGCGTAGGTGAAATACAAACCCAAACTGTCGGGTGAACTGAGCCCGGGGCGCTCGCCGATCAGCATTACGGTCATGCGCGCCCCCAGCAGTTGGCCCACTTCGTCGGCCACGGCTACCCGGCCTTGCTCCACCAACACCACCGGTGCGCTGGTCCAGCCATCGGCAGCGGCCTGTTCCTCGAAACGGGCCAGGAACGGCAAGGTATGGCGATGCACGGCCAGGGCCGAGAGGCCGTCGGCCACCACGATGGCAAGGTCGCAGCCGCCAGGGTTGGTCTGGGCGTGCTGGCGCAACTGTTCCACCGAGCGATCGTTCAGGCGCCGGCCCAGGTCCGGGCGTTGCAGGTACTGGTTGCGGTCGCTGGCGGCGCTGTGCAGTACCAGGCTGTCACGCCCGCGTTCCTTCAATTGTTCGCTCAGTGCCGTGTGGTCGAATGCCAGGTGCACGGCATCGCGGGCCTGGGCGTGGGCGAACTGGAAGTCCAGCTGGGCGCCGGTTGGCAGGCTGATGCCGCTACGCCCAAGGGCGATACGTGCCGGGGTCAGGCTGCGAAGGGCCTGCCAAGGGTTTTCGGGGGTGGGCGTCTGATGGTCCATGGTCACCTCTATGCCAGCTGCGCCAAGGCCTGGCGGAACGCCGGCGGCAGGTTGTCGCCAAAGCGCACCCGGCCATCGGCCTGGGTGAATATGCCGGTGCGCTGCAACCATGCCTCGAACTCAGGCCCGGGCTTGAGGCCCAGGGTCTGGCGCGCATACAGCGCGTCATGGAACGAGGTGGTCTGGTAGTTGAGCATGATGTCGTCGGAACCGGGGATGCCCATGATGAAGTTGATCCCGGCCACACCCAGCAGGGTCAGTAGGGTGTCCATGTCGTCCTGGTCGGCCTCGGCGTGGTTGGTGTAGCAGATGTCGCACCCCATCGGCACGCCCAGCAGCTTGCCGCAGAAGTGGTCCTCAAGGCCGGCACGGATGATCTGCTTGCCGTTGTACAGGTACTCGGGGCCGATGAAGCCGACCACGGTGTTGACCAGAAACGGTTTGAAATGGCGGGCAACTGCGTAGGCGCGGGTTTCGCAGGTTTGCTGGTCGACGCCGTGGTGAGCGTTGGCCGACAGGGCGCTGCCCTGGCCGGTTTCGAAATACATGAGGTTCTGCCCGAGCGTGCCGCGCTTGAGCGACAACCCGGCCTCGTAACCTTCCTGAAGCACGTTGAGGTTGATGCCAAAGCCGGCGTTGGCCGCCTCGGTGCCGGCAATCGACTGGAACACCAGGTCCAGCGGCACGCCGCGGTTGATTGCCTCGATCGAGGTGGTGACGTGGGTCAGCACGCAGGCCTGGGTGGGAATGTCGTAGCGCTGGATGATGGCGTCGAGCATTTCCAGCATGGCGCAGATCGAGGCGATGCTGTCGGTGGCCGGGTTGATGCCGATCATGGCGTCGCCATTGCCGTACAGCAGGCCATCGAGAATGCTGGCGGCAATCCCGGCCGGCTCGTCAGTGGGGTGGTTGGGCTGCAAGCGGGTCGACAGGCGCCCGCGCAAGCCCATGGTGCCGCGAAAACGGGTGACTACACGGATCTTCTGCGCCACCAGTACCAGGTCCTGTACGCGCATGACCTTCGATACAGCAGCGGCCATTTCCGGGGTCAGGCCAGGCGCCAGGGCGCGCAGGCTGTCCTCGTCGGCTTCGTCACTGAGCAGCCAGTCACGCAGGCCGCCGACGGTGAGGTGGCTGACCGGGGCGAAGGCCTGGGCGTCGTGAGTGTCGATGATCAGGCGGGTAACTTCGTCCTGCTCGTACGGGATGAGCGCTTCGCTGAGGAAGTGGCTGAGCGGAATATTGGCCAGTGCCATCTGCGCCGCCACCCGTTCACCGTCGTTGGCGGCAGCAACGCCAGCCAGGTAATCCCCGGAACGTGCGGGGCTGGCTTTGGCCATCACGTCCTTGAGGCTGTCGAAGCGGTAGACCAGGTGGCCTACCGTGTGTACGAAACTTGCCATACAGAATCTCCAGAGTGCCGCGGGCGTGCCCGCGGCAGGTGTCGGCAATCAGTGCAGGGCCTCTTCGGCCTTCTGGATCGCGGCGAATTCCTCTTCCGGTGTACCCGCAACCAAGTGGTGGCGGCTGTAGAACGCAAAGTAGGCAATCAGTACTGCATAGATCACTGCGGCGCCAATCACCACCCGTGGGTCGACCAAAAAGCCTGCGACCACGGCGATGCATGCCAGCACCAGGGCTACGCCCGAGGTGAAGATGCCACCAGGGGTGCGATAGGGGCGTTCCATCTTGGGCCGGCGGATGCGCAGGGTGATGTGCGCGGCCATCATCAGTACATAAGACAGCGTCGCACCGAACACTGCAACCAGGATCAGCAGGTCGCCCTGGCCGGTCAGTGACAGGCCGAAACCGATGATGCCAGGGATGATCAGGGCCAGTACCGGGGCCTTGCTCTTGTTGGTTTCGGACAGCTTGCGCGGCAGGTAGCCGGCGCGGGAAAGGGCGAAGATCTGCCGCGAATAGGCATAGATGATCGAGAAGAAGCTGGCAATCAGACCGGCCAGGCCAACCAGGTTGACGAAGCCGCCCATCCAGGTGGAACCGCCATACGCCTTGGAAAGTGCTTCTACCAGTGGGTTGCCGGAGGCTTTGAGCGCTTCGGAGCCCGCACCACCCGGGCCTACCACGAGGATCAGCAGGGCAAACGCCAGCAACACCAGCATTGCGCCAATCAGGCCGCGTGGCAGGTCACGTTTCGGGTTCTTGGTTTCCTCGGCCGCCAGCGGCACGCCTTCTACCGCCAGGAAGAACCAGATCGCGTAGGGGATTGCCGCCCACACGCCAACATAACCGAACGGCAGGAAGCTGCTGGCGCCGACCGCGTCGGTCTGGGCGATGTCGAACAGGTTCGCCGCATCAAAATGGGGCACCATGCCCACAAGGAAGACAGCCAGGGCGATGGCGGCGACGGCGGTGATGATGAACATCAGCTTCAGGGCTTCACCGACCCCGAAGATGTGGATGCCGATAAAGACGATGTAGAACGCCAGGTAGATCATCCAGCCGCCAATGCCGAACAGGGACTGGCAGTAGGCACCGATGAACACCGCGATGGCTGCCGGAGCGATGGCGTACTCGATGAGGATCGCCGTGCCTGTCAGAAAGCCGCCCCACGGCCCGAAGGCGCTGCGGGCAAAGCCATAGCCGCCCCCGGCGGTAGGGATCATCGAGGACAGTTCGGCCAGCGAAAAGCACATGCACAGGTACATGGTGGCCATCAGCAGGGTGGCAAGGAACATGCCGCCCCAGCCACCTTGGGCGAGGCCGAAGTTCCAGCCGGCATAGTCGCCGGAGATCACGTAGGCGACGCCCAGGCCCACCAGCAGGACCCAGCCGGCGGCGCCTTTTTTCAGTTCACGTTGCTGGAAATAGTCCGAACCGACCTTTTCGAAATCGACGGAAGCGCCTGCCGGTGCGCCGGAGGATTGATCGCTTGGCATAGTTTCACCTGTTCTTTTTCTTGGTGGCCGGAAGGGTTCCGGCCGATGGTGATGGGTACTGCAGGAAGCGAGCCATGCAAGCTACAAGCCGCAAGCTACAAGCCTCAAGAAAAAGCAGGTTGGCGTTCTATCCGCTTTTTCTTGCAGCTTGCAGCTTGCCGCTGCCGCTTAGAAGAAGCCCAGCGGGTTGATGTCGTAGCTCACCAGCAGGTTCTTGGTCTGCTGATAATGGTCGAGCATCATCTTGTGGGTTTCACGGCCCACGCCGGACTTTTTGTACCCGCCGAACGCGGCGTGCGCCGGGTACAGGTGGTAACAGTTGGTCCATACGCGGCCAGCCTTGATGCCGCGGCCCATGCGGTAGGCGCGGTTGATGTCGCGGGTCCATACACCGGCGCCAAGGCCGAACTCGGTGTCGTTGGCGATGGCCAGTGCCTCGGCTTCGTCCTTGAAGGTGGTGACGCTGACCACCGGGCCGAAGATTTCTTCCTGGAACACGCGCATCTTGTTGTTGCCTTTGAGCAGCGTCGGCTGGATGTAGTAACCGGTCGCCAACGCGCCTTCCAGCTTCTCCACCTTGCCACCGGTCAGCAGTTCGGCGCCTTCATCCTGGGCGATCTGCAGGTACGACAGAATTTTTTCGAACTGCTGTTGCGAAGCCTGGGCGCCGACCATGGTGTCGGTGTCGAGCGGGTCGCCGCGCTTGATCTGCAGCACCTTCTTCATCACCACTTCCATGAACTGCGGGTAGATCGACTCTTGCACCAACGCCCGCGACGGGCAGGTGCATACCTCGCCTTGGTTGAAGAACGCCAGCACCATGCCTTCGGCAGCCTTGTCGATGAAGCTCGGCTCGGCCTGCATGATGTCTTCGAAGTAGACGTTGGGTGATTTGCCGCCCAGTTCGACGGTAGACGGGATGATGTTCTCGGCGGCGCATTTCATGATGTGCGAGCCGACCGGGGTAGAGCCGGTAAAGGCGATCTTGGCGATGCGCTTGCTGGTGGCCAGTGCTTCGCCGGCCTCGCGGCCATAGCCCTGGACTACGTTGAGCACGCCGGGCGGCAGCAGGTCGCCAATCAGCTCTACCAGCACGGTGATGCCCAGCGGGGTCTGCTCGGCCGGTTTGAGCACCACGCAGTTGCCAGCGGCCAGGGCCGGGGCCAGTTTCCAGGCGGCCATCAGGATCGGGAAGTTCCACGGGATGATCTGCCCGACCACGCCCAGTGGCTCATGGATGTGATAGGCCACGGTATTTTCGTTGATCTCGGCGGCACCGCCCTCTTGGGCGCGTATGCAGCCGGCGAAGTAGCGGAAGTGATCGACCGCCAGCGGGATGTCGGCGTTGAGGGTTTCGCGGACCGGCTTGCCGTTGTCCCAGGTTTCGGCGATGGCCAGCACTTCCAGGTTCTGCTCGATGCGGTCGGCGATCTTCAGCAGCACGTTGGAGCGGTCCTGCACCGAGGTGCGGCCCCAGGCATCGGCGGCTGCGTGGGCGGCGTCGAGCGCCTTGTCGATGTCTTCGGCAGTGGAGCGGGGGAATTCAGCGATCAGCTTGCCATTCACCGGGGAGGTGTTGTCGAAATACTGCCCCTTGACCGGAGCTACGAATTCACCACCGATGTAGTTGCCGTAGCGGCTCTTGAAGGAAACCTTCGCGCCTTCGGTACCGGGATGTGCATAACGCATGGTGTGTCTCCTGGTTAATTGTGTTTGTTGAGGAGTTGGAAAGCGTAGAGCAAAGGTTGGGCCAGCGTGGGGAGGGCCATTGGAATCAAGGGGTTGCGCAGTTTCTGGATGAGCCTGCAGAGTGGGCTGTCCCAGGAGTGGCACGGCCTGGGTGACACTTTGTACCGTTTGCGACACGCTTGATTGCGGTGCATTGCAAAGCCCGGGCGGGTGGAGGATGCTGGCAGGACGCTCTATCTGCGGAGAACAAAAACCAATGCAGAGCCACCACCTCAGTCGGCATGCCCAGCAAGTGCATACCGTTGCCCACGGCGAAGCCGGCGGTGCCGGTAGCGACCCGTCGATTGCCCGATCCTGGCTGCGATGCCTGGAGGACTATCATCTTGATCCCGAGGTGCTTGCGGCGCCGGTCGTGCTGGAACACGGCCGCCTGCTCGAAAGCCGTGAGCGCCTGAACCAGGTGCTGAAAATCGCCGACAATGAAATGAACAGCCTGCACCAGCAGCTATCAGGTGCCGGGCACGCGGTACTGCTGACCGATGCGCGCGGTGTCATCCTCAATTGTGTCACCGCACCCAGCGAACGGCGCATTTTCGAGCGTGCAGGGTTGTGGTTGGGCGCTGACTGGAGCGAGGCGCGCGAAGGCACCAACGGCATCGGCACCTGCCTGGTCGAGCGCCAGGCGCTGACCATCCATCAGAACGAACACTTTCGCGGGCGGCACACCGGGCTGACCTGTTCGGCCAGCCCTGTTTTCGACCCGCATGGCGAGCTGCTGGCAGTGCTCGATGTGTCATCGGCGAGGCCGGATGTCTCGCGTCAGAGCCAGTTTCATACCATGGCGCTGGTCAACCTTTCGGCAAAGATGATCGAGAGCTGTTACTTCCTGCGCCACTTCGAGCAGCAATGGTTGCTGCGCTTCCATCTGCAGGCCGAGTCGGTGGGGTTGTTCAGCGAAGGGCTGCTGGCGTTCGACGCCGATGGCCGTGTCTGCGCGGCCAACCAGAGCGCCCTCAACCTGTTGGGCACCGTCCGTGGCGGGGTACTGGGCAAGCCGCTGGAAATGTTTTTTGCCTGTAACCATGATGAGCTCTTCAGCCGCGCCATGCCCAATGGCAGCACGGCCTGGCCGCTGTATACGCGTGATGGTCGCCAGGTATTTGCCAGCTTGCGCGGGCAGGCGAAGGCACCGGTGTGGGCGGTGCCGGCGGGTTTGCCCGAAGCCCGGCCAGAGGCTGCCCCCGGCATTTGTCTGATGGACCCGGCGCTGCAGGGTGATTTCCGGCGTGCGCTGCGGGTGTTCGAGCGTGATGTGCCACTGCTGGTGTCGGGCGAGACCGGTTGTGGCAAGGAAGCCTTCGCCCAGGCAGTGCACCACGCTAGCCAGCGACGCGGCAAGCCGTTCGTGGCAGTCAACTGCGCCTCGATTCCCGAAAGCCTGATAGAGAGCGAGTTGTTCGGTTACCGCGGCGGCAGTTTTACCGGGGCGCGCAAGGAAGGCATGCGCGGCAAGCTGCTGCAGGCCGATGGCGGCACATTGTTGCTCGACGAGATCGGTGACATGCCGCTGGCGCTGCAGACCCGTCTGCTACGGGTGCTGGAGGAACGTCAGGTGGTGCCGGTCGGTGGTGAGCCGCAAGCGGTCGATGTGCGGATCGTCAGTGCTACCCACCGCGACCTGCTTGAGCGGGTGGAGCAGGGCACCTTCCGCGAGGACCTGTATTACCGGCTCAATGGCCTGGAAGTGACGATGCCGGCGGTGCGTGAGCGCAGTGACAAGGCTCAGTTGCTGGATTTCCTGTTGCGGCAGGAAGCGCAAGGCCAGGCCATCGAAATCGAGCCAAGCGCCCGCCAGGCGCTGCTGGATTTTGCCTGGCCGGGCAATGTGCGCCAGATGCGCAACGTGCTGCGTACGTTGGTGGCATTGTGTGAGGATTGTCATGTCGCGTTTGCGGATCTGCCCGCAATCGTGCGCAACACTTCCAGCCCTGTAGGAGCGGCCTTGTGTCGCGAAAGGGCCGCCGAGCGGCCCCAGGATTTCGATAACGCTGCCCAGTTTGCGGGGGCCGCTTCGCAGCCCTTTCGCGACACAAGGCCGCTCCTACAGGCGGAGGGCCAGGCCCTGTTATCCGTACTGGAGGCAAACCGCTGGCACCTGACCCGTGTCGCCGAGCACTTGGGTATCAGCCGCAATACCTTGTATCGCAAACTGCGCAAACACGGCATCGCCAGGGGCGTCTGAGCGAAACAGCGGGTGCGATTTCCCGCGCCCTGGGCTACCCTGCCTCGAAGTTTTGCGAGGTCGACCATGCATATTCATATTCTCGGTATTTGCGGCACTTTCATGGGTTCGCTGGCGGTGCTGGCCAAAGAACTCGGCCACCGTGTGACCGGTTCGGACGCCAACGTCTACCCACCGATGAGCACCCAGCTCCAGGCCCAGGGCATCGAGCTGACCCAAGGCTATGACCCGGCCCAGCTGGACCCGGCGCCGGACCTGGTGGTGATCGGCAACGCCATGTCGCGGGGCAACCCGGCGGTGGAGCATGTGCTCAACAAAGGCCTGCCTTATGTCTCCGGCCCCCAGTGGCTGGCCGACCATGTGCTGCAGGGGCGTTGGGTGCTGGCCGTGGCCGGTACCCACGGCAAGACCACCACCAGCAGCATGCTGGCCTGGGTCCTGGAGCATGCCGGCATGAGCCCCGGCTTCCTGATCGGTGGCGTGCCGCAGAACTTCTCGGTGTCGGCACGCTTGGGCGATACGCCGTTCTTCGTGGTGGAGGCCGACGAATACGACAGCGCGTTCTTCGACAAACGTTCGAAGTTCGTGCACTACCGTCCGCGCACTGCGATTCTCAATAACCTTGAGTTCGACCACGCGGACATCTTCCCGGATCTGGCCTCCATCGAGCGTCAGTTCCATCACTTGGTGCGCACCATTCCGAGCGAAGGCCTGGTGATCCATCCGACCACCGAACAGGCGCTGGAGCGGGTAATCGGCATGGGTTGCTGGACGCCAGTGCAGACCACCGGCGAGGGTGGCCAATGGCAGGCGCGCTTGCTCAGTGCCGACGGCTCGCGCTTCGAAGTGCTGTTCGAGGGGCAAGCGCAAGGCGTTGTGGACTGGGCCCTGACCGGCCAGCACAACGTTGCCAACGCGCTGGCAACATTGGCCGCTGCCCGTCACGTGGGGGTGGTGCCTGCCATGGGCATTGAAGGCCTGAGCGCGTTCAAGAGCGTCAAGCGGCGCATGGAAAAGGTCGCAGAAGTTCAAGGCGTGACCATCTATGACGACTTCGCTCACCATCCGACGGCTATCGCCACCACCCTCGACGGCCTGCGCAAGCGGGTGGGCGAGGCACCGGTGATCGCCATCATCGAGCCTCGTTCCAACTCTATGAAGCTGGGCGCGCACCGTGACGGCCTGCCGGAAAGCGTCAACGATGCCGACCAGGTAGTCTGGTATGCGCCAGCCAACCTGGGCTGGGACCTGGCGGCGACTGCGGCGCAGTGCAAGGTGCCGAGCGTGGTCGCCGACAGCCTCGAAGCGATCATCGAGCGGGTCAAGGGCCAGGCGCGGCCGGGCACACACGTGGTGATCATGAGCAATGGCGGCTTTGGCGGCCTGCATGGCAAGCTGGCCGAGGCCCTGAAGTGAGCGGGCCGGAACGCATCACCCTGGCCATGACCGGCGCCTCCGGCGCGCAGTATGGCTTGCGTCTGCTCGATTGCCTGGTGCGCGAAGACCGTGAGGTGCATTTCCTCATCTCCAAGGCCGCGCAATTGGTGATGTCCACCGAGACCGACGTGCTGCTGCCGCCCAAGCCTCAGGCCATGCAGGCCTTTCTGACCGAGTACACCGGTGCTGCCGATGGGCAGATCCGCGTGTATGGCAAGGAGGACTGGATGTCGCCGGTGGCCTCGGGCTCCGGCGCACCGGCGGCCATGGTGGTGGTGCCGTGCTCCACCGGCACCTTGTCGGCCATCGCCACCGGGGCCTGCAACAACCTGATCGAACGTGCCGCCGACGTGACCCTCAAGGAGCGTCGCCAGCTGATCCTGGTGCCGCGCGAGGCGCCATTCTCGACCATCCATCTGGAGAACATGCTCAAGCTCTCGCAGATGGGGGCGGTGATCTTGCCGGCAGCGCCCGGCTTCTATCACCAGCCGCAGACCATCGATGACCTGGTCGACTTCGTCGTGGCGCGCATTCTGAACCTGCTGAACATCCCGCAGGACATGTTGCCGCGTTGGGGGGAGCATCATCTTGGGGCGGATGATTGAAGCGCACTTTACCTGCAATGCTGGCCGTCCTGCTGCTTGACGGCTGTGCCACGGTGCGCACGCTTGATGCCAACAAACCGGGCGCGCCGGTGGTGTATGCCGGCACCCGGCTGGACTTGTACGTGATCAATGGCGGGTGCTGCCCCAAGGATCATTTCGGGGCTCAGGCGCCGGCGTATCCGCGGCTGGACCTGCCTGGGAGCATGCTGCTCGATACCCTGCTGCTGCCATTATCGTTGCTGACGGCTGCCGGGATCGGCTTCCAGGCCACTGGCGGTCTGTAACGGCCCTGTCGCCGGCTTGCCGGCGACAGGGCCGTTCAGGCGGGCGCTATTTCTTGCCTAATCTACGCAGCTCATCCGACTCGACAACCCGAATCCCGTCCTCTTCCTCCAGCGCCAGGCGCCATAGCGCCCGCGCCAATGTGCAGGCTTCGATGCCCCGATACTTGCCCGGCATCAACCGTGCAAACGGGGAAGCCAGCCGTTCGCCCAAGCGCGGCGCAATGCGCTCACCCAGCAGCAGCGAAGGCCTGACAATCGTCAGTTGCGGCCAATCCTGCGCCTTGAGCGCCTCTTCCATTTCGCCCTTGACCCGGTTGTAGAAGATCGACGACTTGGGATCGGCGCCGATGGCGCTGACCACCAGCAGGTGGCGCGCACCCATCTCCCGTGCACGCTTGCTGAAGGCCACCACCATGTCCAGGTCGACGGCGCGGAACGCCTGCTCGGAGCCGGCCTGCTTCAAGGTAGTGCCCAGGCAGCAGTAAGCGATGTCCACGCGCCCGGCCAGTTGCGGTAGGAACACCGCAGGGTCACCGACCGGGTTTTCCAGGTGTGGGTGTTCGGCCAGGGGGCGGCGGGTGGGTGCCAGAACGCGGCTGATGGTGGGCTCGTTGAGCAGGCGGTCAAGCAGGTGTTCACCCGTCAGGCCCGTGGCTCCGGCAAGCAGGACATGCTGAGGCGTCAAGTACATGATGTCTCTCCTGTGTTACACACAAGTCTAGTGCGGGGCTGGCCTTTTTTCCTGCCCCTGCGAAGTCGCTTGTGCGGCATTACGTAAGGCTTTTTCAGCTTGCTGCTGGCGCAAGCGTTGCCAATGTGCCAGTACGGTTGATGGTGCCCAGATCTGTGGCTCGGAGGCTTCGAAACCTTCCCTCTTCTCACGTTCGGCAACACTGCTGCGCGCCAGTTCGAACGCTTGTTCGAGGTCGTCGGTCTGGTTCAGCGCCTGGGCAAACAGAGCCTCGCCGAAATAGGTGAAATCGGCCTCTTCCGAGCAGCCGAATGACACCCTGTCCGCCCGTGCGGCAGTCATGATGATCGTCCGCTCATCTTTGAGCGGGGCGATGTAACCCCCTGAATAGCAGGCGGAGATGACGATCACCTTGTCGCGCTCTTTGAGCGGCGCCAAGGCGCTGGCCAGTTCGTCGGCGGACAGGTCGGCAAGCTGCAGGCGTGGTTGGTCGAATACCAACTGGTGGTCCTGGCTGCCATGGCTGGTCAGGTAGATGAACACCAAGTCCTGCGGGCCGGTGCGCTCAGCCAGTGTGCGGGCGGCGCGGGTAAGGTTCTCGCGGGTTGCCATGGGCCGTGTGGACATCTGGTCGCGGTGGTTGACCAGCGTGATCTGGCCGTGGGCACCGAAGCGCACCTTCAAAAGATTGCTGACGTAGTCGGCCTCGCGCAGAAATACACTCTGCTGGCCGTCACCGGCGACCACCAGGCTATACAGCTCAATGGGCGGCGCGGAGCGCGGTACGCGCGCCAGCGCCTCATCCAGTAGCTTGCCCTGATTGAGCAGGGCCAGTTCCAGCGGGTCGGGGAGCAGTTTGCCGTTGTGGTCGCGAACGCGCACACCATTGACCCAGTAACCGCTTTGCACCTTGCCGCTGGCCAGGGTCAGTTTACCCTGGCCCTGGTAGGCGTCGTTTTCGAAGCCGCCGACGTAGCGGCTGCCATCGGGCAATTGCAGGCTGCCCTGGCCGGCCAGGCGCCAGTCGACGAAGCTGCCCTTGTAGTGGCTGCCATCGCTGCCCAGCATTTCCCCCTCGCCAAGCAGCGAGCCGTCCTTGAACTCGCCGATCCAGACATCGCCTTCGGCGTTTTCATAGCGGCCACGACCTTCCAGGCGGTTGTCCTTGAACTCGCCGATATATTGCTCGCCATCGACGCTGTCGTAGGTGCCGCTGCCCTGCAACAGACCGTCGACGAAGCGGCCACTGAACTGATTGCCGCTGGCATCGCTGCGTACGCCGGCACCATTGGGCTTGCCGCTGGCAAACAAGCCCTGGTAACGGCTGCCGTCCGCCAGTTCGAGCTCACCCGCGCCATGGTACTGATCGTCCTTGAACTGGCCGCGGTAGGTCTGGTCCGCCTGCTTGAGCGTACCTTCGCCGTCGCGACGGCCGTGGCTGAAGGTGCCTGCATAGTGGCTGCCGGGGGTGGTCAGGTCGCCCACGCCCTGAAACAGGCCGGCGGCGAACTGGCCGCGATAGACCTCGCCATTGCTGCCATGCCACTCGCCCTGGCCATGCCATTGGCCATCCTTGAAGCCGCCGGCGTACCAGCTGCCGTTGGGATAGTCGATGCGCCCTTCGCCTTGCAGCAAGCCGTCAACCACCTGGCCCCTGTAGCGACCGCCGTCGGGCAGGCGCGCATCCGGTGGCAACAGCGATTCGCCATCGCCACAGGCAGCGAGCATCAGGGTCAGGGTGAGAGGCAACAGAGCACGCATGGCCGAATCCGGGCAAAAGTTATGCCGAGTATGCCGCACAATGGGGCGGATGAGACAGCCATGGCAGGGGCCGCGTGGCGACCCCCAAAAAAAGATCAGACGAAGCAGAGCGAAAGCGGCTCGGCGATATAGGCCGGCTTCTCTTCGCCTTCGATCTCCAGTGTCGCGGTAGCCTTGAGCAACCACTGCCCAGGTTTCTTCTCGGTCACCTCACCCAGATCCACCTTCAGGCGCACCTTGCTGCCGACTTTCACCGGCTGAATGAAACGCACACTGTCGAGCCCGTAATTGACCACCATCTTCAGGCCTTCAGGCAGCACCAGTATGTCTTCCATCAGCTTTGGAATCAGCGACAAGGTCAGGAAGCCATGGGCAATGGTGCAGCCAAAGGGTGTCTTGGCCGCTTTGTCAGGGTCGACATGGATGAATTGAAAATCGCCCGTGGCCTCAGCGAACAGGTTGATGCGTTGCTGGTCGATCTTCAGCCAGTCGGAACGTCCCAGTTCCTTTCCAACGTACTGCGAAAGCTCGGTAACCGGTACATAGGGCATCGCGACTCTCCAGGTTGTCATTTGGTACGAGTGTGCAAGATCAGCACGGCGAACAATTACAGTCAAGTTGCCAGCATCAGGGCGAATATCCGCCCATAGCCTTGCGCGTGCTTATAATGGCCGGCATGGCCGAAAGGAGATCCTTATGCTGTTGCGTGGTTTGACCTGGCTGGTGCTGTTCCAGCTGCTGGGTACGGCGCTCAATCATCTGTTGGTGCCGATACTGCCCGGGCCGATCATCGGCCTTTTGCTTTTGTTGTCGTTCCTCATGGCCCGCGGTGAGGTCGGCAAGCCGTTGAACGAGGCGGCGAGCAGTCTGTTGCGTTACCTGCCGCTACTGTTGGTGCCGCCAGCAGTGGGTGTGATGGTGTATGCCAAGGATATCGCTGCAGACTTTTGGGCCATCGCCGGCGCGCTTCTGATCTCCTGCCTGGCCACCTTGGTCTTTGTCGGTGTATTGATGCAGAAACTCATGCATCGCCAGGGCAAGCGCGGGGAGCAGCCATGATCCTCGATTGGCAGGGCGCGCTCGATGCGGTTGTCCACCATCCGCTGTTTGGCATTGGTATTACGCTGGGTGCCTATCAGGTGGTGCTGGCAGCTTACGAGAAAACCCGCTGGATCTTCCTGCAGCCAGTACTGGTGTCGATGGTCATGGTGATCGGTGTGTTGCTGGTCTGTGGTATCGACTACCGTGAGTACCGCAAGAGCACCGAGATCATGAACATCCTGCTGGGGCCGGCCACGGTGGCCTTGGCCGTGCCGCTCTACCTCAACCTGCGGCGTATCCGTCAGCTGTTCTGGCCGACATTTACTACGCTGGTAATCGGAGGCCTGTTCGCCACGCTCTGCTGCCTGTTGCTGGGCTGGTGGTTCGGCGCCGAACACATGATCCTGATGACCATGGCGCCGAAGTCGGTGACCTCACCGATTGCCATGCTTGTGGCCGAGCAAATTGGTGGTGTGGCGGCCCTGGCGGCGGTCTTCGTGTTGATCACCGGGGTGATCGGGGCCATTTTCGGCCCTGCGCTGTTGAGCCGTTTTGGTGTGCATAGCCCCGAGGCGCGCGGCATGTCCCTGGGCGTGACCGCGCATGCCGTGGGTACCTCGGTGGCCTTGCAGGAAAGTGACGAGTGCGGCGCGTTTGCCGCACTGGCGATGAGCCTGATGGGGGTGGCCACGGCGGTGTTCCTGCCGTTGGCGGTCAGCCTGGTGGCTTGAGGAGTTGTGATGACGCTACCGCTGTTTCCCCTCAATACTGTGTTGTTTCCCGGTTGCCTGCTGGATTTGCAGATATTCGAAGCCCGCTACCTGGACATGATTGGCCGCTGCATGAAGCAGGGCACAGGCTTTGGTGTGGTGTGCATCGTCGAAGGCGAGCAGGTCGGCAAGGCGCCGCCTGTGGTTGCATCGATCGGGTGCGAGGCGCTGATCCGTGATTTTGTCCAGCAGGACAACGGTTTGCTGGGTATCCGTGTGGAAGGTGTGCGGCGCTTCGAGCTGGGTCAGACCGAGGTGCAGAAAGACCAGTTGCTGCTGGGCGATGTGCATTGGCTGGCGGAGCAGGCGGACAGCCCGCTGACCGATCAGGACGATGACCTGCTGGCCCTGCTGGTGGCGTTGGGTGAGCACCCGATGGTCGAGGCGCTGGACATGCCCCGTGACGTCGCGGGGCGCCAGGCACTGGCCAACCAGCTGGCTTATCTGCTGCCGTTCATGGAAGAGGACAAGCTGGACTTGCTGGCGATCGACTCGCCGTCACAGCGGCTGGCAGAAATCCAGAGGCTGCTGGAGCGGATTCAGGGCGAGTTGTTTGCCTGATAGAGGGTGGCTGCCTGTACAGCCCTATCGCCGGCTTGCCGGCGATAGGGCTGTACAGGCAGCGTCAATATTGGTAACGCTCCAGGGCCAGCGGCAAGGCATACAGGGCAAAGAAAGCCAGCAACGCGATACACGCCGGTAATACCAGCCACCATACCCGTTGTGGCAATGCATTGAGCGGCTGGCGATATTGCACCAGCGTCAGGCTGAGCGCGCAGACGCAGCAGGCCAGCAAGGCTCCGGCCAGGATGTCGGTCGGCCAATGCGCTCCCAGGTACACGCGCGACAGGGCAATCGCCAACGCCGGAATGCACCCCAGCATCACCCAAGTCAGGCGCATGCGTGGCGGCTGGCCACGCCCGGCCAGCACCGCCATCACCAGGAAGAACGCAAACGAGGCCGAGCTATGCCCGCTGGGCATGCTGTAACTGGTCAAGGGGTCGGTCAGCACCTCCGGTCGCGCCCGGGCGAACAGCCATTTCAGCGAGCCATTGGCAATTGCCGTACCCATCAAGGCGCCACCGGCGAACAGTGCATGCCGCCATTGTCGGGCGAGCAGCAGCAGGCCGGTGAGCAGCCCGCCCAGGAACAGTTGGGTGCGGAAATCGCCCAGGCGGGTTACCAGTACCATGGTGCCGTCCAAGGCTTGGCTGCGATGCTCCTGCACCAGGGTCATCACGCCCTGGTCGAACTCGTGAAAATACGGCCATCCCAGAAACACCCCGGCCAATGCCAGAAAGCTCAAGCCGGCGATCAGCCGCGTCCCGTGGCGCTGGTCGCGTACGCTGCTGTTCAGGCTCAGCCCGATCAGCACCGCCAGGGCGCCGGCGATGATGCCTGCATCCAGCCAGAACCCTTCCGGCAAGGGCAGGCGCATGGCCGCCCCGGTAGCCCAGCCCGGCAACAGGTAGGCGACCGACCAGCCGGCACCGGCCAGCACGCTGACCGCAATGAAACGCGGCAACGGCATGTCGAACATGCCCGCGACCATCGGCAGCATCGGCCGCAGCGGGCCTATGAAACGGCCAACCAGCAAGCTGGCGATGCCGTAGCGCTGAAAGTAGGTTTCAGCGCTGCCGATCCATTCCGGATGGTGGCGCAACAGGGGTAGGCGGCGGATGTTCTGGTGGAAGTACTTGCCTATCGTGTAAGACAGGGCGTCACCGAGCAGGCCACCGAGGAACCCCAGCAGCAATGTTTCGCCCAGGCTGAAGGTGCCGCTGCCGGCCAATACCGCGACGGCAAACAGCAGTACCGTACCAGGTACGATGATGCCGGCGATGGCCAGGCATTCGATGCAGGCCACCAGAAAAATTGCCACGCCAAGCCACTGCGGGTTGGCGCTGAGCCAGCCGGTCAGGCTGTCGAGCCATTGGCCCATGTTTCAGCTTCCTTGTTTGAGAATGAAAAAGTCTTGCCCTTCGACTTGCCCCCGGCGCAGCGGGTTCCGGGTGCAGAAGCGGGCGTATTCGGCGTCGATGAAACGGTACGGCAGGTGCTCATCGCGGCCATGGGGGATACCCAGGCGCGCGGCCTGGACCACTTTGGGCACGGTGATGGCACAATCCTCGACGTACAGGCGTTCAGGGTCGAAGCGCTGGCCATCCCACTGCGGTACCTTCAAGCCCAAGGCCCGGCAGAGCAGGGTCTGGCCGGCGCACAGGCGTTCGGCTGGGCGCAGCTTGCCGCTGGCGTCGGGGTTGTTCCACTGCATTTGCGCCAGGCTGTTGGCACCGGAAAGGGCGTCCACCCAGGGGTAGGCCGACTTTATGAGCACTGCATTGCCTGGGCCGTGTGCGCTGAAGTTGAGCGAGTCACCTCCGCGGGCGTAATACATGTAGATATGCCCGCCATCGAGAAACAGCGCCCTGCGTTTCTCTGTGTAGCCAAGCGAGGCATGGCTGCCCTTGTCAGTCAGGTAATAGGCCTCGGTTTCGATGATCCGTGCGGCCAGCCACAGGTCGTCATGCCGATGGCGGATGACCTTGCCCAGCAGGGCTTTGGCCAGGGTCTGGGCGTCTCGGTCGAAGAAGCTGTCGGGCAAGGCGCGGGCAGGGCAGGGGGTCGTGTCTGGCATGCTGGCGGTTCGTCGTGGTCAGGCGCGGATGATAGCAACGATTGGCTTAATCGAGGCTGAACCAAGACAGTTCGATAAGGCCGGTTACATCTTTCCTACAGATTCTTGTCTGCCATTTTCTACCATCCGCCACCCGCCGCTGGGCGTATACCTGCGCGGCAGTTATAATCAGCCGATTTCCCCTTCGCCAAGACACCGAACCCATGACTGAGTCCGTTCTTGACTACATGACCCGTTTGGGTCGCGCCGCTCGCCAGGCCTCCCGGGTGATCGCCCGCGCCAGCACTGCGCAGAAGAACCGCGCCCTGCAGGCTGCTGCCGATGCACTGGACGCCGCGCGTGCCGAGCTTACCGCAGCCAACGAACAGGACCTGGCCGCCGGCCGTGCCAACGGTCTGGAGCCTGCCCTGCTCGACCGCCTGGCCCTGACCCCAGCGCGTATCGACGGCATGATCACCGGCCTGCGCCAGGTGGCCAGCCTGGCAGACCCGGTCGGCGCCATCCGCGACATGAGCTATCGCCCGTCGGGTATTCAGGTCGGCAAGATGCGCGTGCCGCTGGGGGTGATCGGGATCATCTACGAATCGCGCCCGAACGTGACCATCGATGCCGCCAGCCTTTGCCTGAAGTCAGGCAACGCCACCATCCTGCGCGGCGGCTCCGAGGCCATTCACTCCAACCGCGCCATCGCCACGTGCATTCAGCGTGGCCTTGCCGAGGCCGGCCTGCCGGCCGCCGTGGTTCAGGTGGTCGAGACCACCGACCGTGAGGCGGTTGGCGCGCTGATCAGCATGCCTGAGTTTGTCGATGTCATCGTCCCGCGGGGCGGCCGTGGCCTGATCGAACGCATCAGCCGCGATGCCCGTGTGCCGGTCATCAAGCACCTGGACGGCATCTGTCACGTCTATGTTGCCGAGCACGCGGACCTGGACAAGGCCTGGCGCGTTGCTTTCAACGCCAAGACTTACCGTTACGGTATTTGCGGTGCGATGGAAACCCTGCTGGTCGACCAACGTGTGGCTGAAGGTTTCCTGCCGGAAATGGCCCGCCGTTTCCAGGAAAAGGGCGTCGAACTGCGCGGGTGCGAGCGTACCCGTGCGCTGATCGAGGCCAAGCCGGCCAGCGAAGACGATTGGCACACCGAGTACCTCGACGCCATCCTGTCGATTCGTGTGGTCGATGGCCTGGACCAGGCCATCGAGCACATCAACCACTATGGCTCGCATCACACCGATTCGATCATTACCGAACACCAGGGCCAGGCCCGTCAGTTCATGGCCGAGGTGGACTCGGCATCGGTGATGCTCAACACCCCGACCTGCTTCGCCGACGGCTTCGAGTATGGCCTGGGCGCGGAAATCGGTATTTCCACCGACAAGCTGCACGCCCGCGGCCCGGTCGGCCTGGAAGGCCTGACCTGCGAGAAGTACGTAGTGATCGGCGATGGCCAACTGCGCGGCCAGGAGTCCTGCTGAGTTGAGCAAGGCCCAGGCAGTCCGGCGCATCGGCATTCTTGGCGGTACTTTCGACCCCGTGCACATCGGCCACCTGCGCAGCGCGCTTGAGGTCGCCGAGTTCATGGGGCTGGAAGAGATGCGCCTGTTGCCCAATGCCCGGCCGCCACACCGCGACACCCCGCAGGTGGCGGCCGAAGATCGCCTGGCGATGGTGCGTGGGGCCGTGCAAGGCGTCGAACGCCTGAGCGTGGATGCCCGCGAGCTTGAGCGCGACAAACCGTCCTACACCATCGATACGCTGGAGTCGGTCCGCGCCGAACTGGGCGCTGCTGACCAGCTGTTTCTGGTGTTGGGCTGGGATGCCTTCTGCGGCTTGCCTGGCTGGCACCGCTGGGAAGAACTGCTGCAACACTGTCACATCCTGGTGCTGCAACGCCCGGATGCCGACGTTGAACCCCCTGACGAGCTGCGCAACCTGTTGGCCGCGCGCTCCGAGAGCGATCCCACCGCCATGTCCGGCCCGGCGGGTAGTATTTCGTTCGTCTGGCAGACACCGCTTGCGGTGTCGGCTACACAGATCCGACAGCTGCTGGCCAGCGGCAGGTCGGTGAGGTTCCTGGTGCCGGACGCCGTACTGGCCTACATCGAGGCGCATGAACTGTATCGTGAGCCTAACTGACGGTGCCCTGTGGGCGCCTCATCCAACGAGTTGAACGAGTTTTATATGAGCAAGCAGAAAATCAATGGCGAAGAACTGGTCAAGCTGACCATCAGCGCGCTGGAAGACGTCAAGGCCCAGGATATCCAGGTCATCGACGTTCGCGAGAAGCACAGCCTGACCGACTACATGATCATTGCCACCGGTACCTCCAATCGCCAGATCAACGCGATGCTGGAAAAGGTCCGTGAAGCGGTCAAGAAAGAGGGTGCGCAGCCGCTGGGCGAAGAAGGCAAGGGCGACAGCGACTGGGTACTGCTGGACCTGAACGACGTCATCGTGCACATGATGACCGCCGCTGCCCGCCAGTTCTACGACCTGGAACGCCTGTGGCTGGGTGCCGAGCAGAGCCGCGCCGCCGATGCCAAGCACCACAGCCCGGAAAACGCCAGCGACTACTTCACCGACAAGCTCAAAGACCGGGAATAAGGAAGCGTCGTGCGTCTGCGCCTGATCGCGGTCGGCTCGCGCATGCCCAAGTGGGTCGAGGAAGGCTGGCATGAATATGCCAAGCGCCTGCCCCAGGAGCTGTCGCTGGAGCTGGTGGAAATTCCGCTGAACACCCGTGGCAAGAATGCCGACGTCGCCCGCCTGATTCGTCAGGAGGGTGAGGCCATGCTGAGCAAGGTTCAGCCCGGGGAACGCATCGTCACCCTCGAGGTCCATGGCAAGCCCTGGAGTACCGAGCAATTGGCGACCGAGCTGGACCGCTGGCGGCTGGATTCGCGCACGGTGAATTTGATGGTGGGCGGCCCGGAAGGGCTGGCGCCTGAGGTTTGTGCGCGCGCCGAGCAACGCTGGTCGCTGTCGCCGCTGACCCTGCCGCACCCGTTGGTAAGGATACTCATCGGCGAGCAGATCTACCGCGCCTGGACCGTGTTGTCCGGGCACCCTTACCACAAATGAGCCTGTAAGCAGTCCGATGTCGCAGCCGATCCGCCTCAAGGACCACGAGAAAGACGCCCGCCTGGTGCGTAACCGCGTCGTGGTCGGCGCCGTCGCGATCATGCTGCTTGTCTGCGTGTTGATCGCACGCCTGTACTACCTGCAGATCATCCAGTACGACTACCACTCCACGTTGTCAGAGAACAATCGGGTGCACGTGCAGCCGATCCCGCCGACGCGCGGGCTGATCTTCGACCGCAATGGGGTGATCATCGCCGATAACCGGCCGAGCTTCAGCCTGTCCATGACCCGTGAACGTGCGGGTAACTGGCAGGAAGTGCTGGACAATATCGTGGAAGTGCTGGAGCTGACGCCGGACGATCGTGCACTTTTCGAAAAACGCATGAGGCAGGGGCGAAGGCCGTTCGAGCCAGTGCCGATCCTGTTCGAGCTGAACGAAGAGCAGATCGCCCGCGTGGCGGTCAACCAGTTCCGTTTGCCTGGCGTCGAAGTGGTCGCCCAGTTGGTGCGGCATTACCCGCAAGGTGCGCATTTCGCCCATTCGGTAGGGTATGTCGGGCGGATCAACGAGAAAGAGCTCAAAAGCCTAGATCCGGTGAACTACAGCGGCACCCACCATATCGGCAAGACCGGCATCGAGCGCTTCTACGAAGCCGACCTGCATGGCCAGGTCGGTTACGAGGAAGTCGAGACCAACGCTCGCGGGCGCGTGCTGCGGGTCCTCAAGCGTACCGACCCGAAACCTGGCAAGGACATCGTGCTGAGCCTGGACATCAAGTTGCAGGAAGCTGCCGAAGCGGCCCTGGGTGGGCGCCGCGGTGCGGTGGTAGCGCTCGACCCGCGCAACGGCGAAGTGCTGGCGATGGTCAGCCAGCCGAGTTTCGACCCCAACCTGTTCGTCACCGGCATCAGTTTCAAGGCCTACGCCGAGTTGCGCGACTCGATCGACCGGCCGCTGTTCAACCGCGTGCTGCGCGGCTTGTACCCGCCGGGTTCGACCATCAAGCCGGCGGTTGCCATCGCCGGCCTCGACAGTGGTGTGGTCAACGCCGGCAGTCGTGTGTTCGACCCGGGGTATTACCAACTGCCCAACTACGATCACAAATACCGTAACTGGAACCGCAGTGGTGATGGCTGGGTCGACCTGGATACCGCAATCATGCGTTCCAATGACACCTATTTCTACGATCTTGCCCACAAGATGGGTATCGATCGGCTGTCCATCTACATGAACAAGTTCGGCATCGGCCAGAAAGTTGCCCTGGACATGTTCGAGGAGTCGGCCGGGCTGATGCCGTCGCGTGAATGGAAGCGCGCCACCCGCCGCCAAGCCTGGTTCCCAGGTGAAACCCTGATTCTGGGCATCGGCCAGGGCTACATGCAGGCAACACCGCTGCAACTGGCCCAGGCCACAGCGCTGATCGCCAACAAAGGCGTTTGGAACCGCCCGCACCTGGCCAAGACCATCGAAGGCCAGCCGCCCGTGGACCCGAACCCGATGGAAAACATCATCCTGCGTGACAAGTCCGACTGGGCCAAGGTCACCCACGGCATGGAGCAGGTGATGCACAACGCCCGCGGTACTGCACGCAAGGCTGCGGCCGGTGCCCAGTACCGCATTGCCGGCAAGAGCGGTACCGCGCAGGTGGTAGCGATCAAGCAGGGCGAGAAATACGACCGCAACAAAATTCAGGAGCGCCACCGCGACCATGCGTTGTTCGTCGCCTTCGCCCCGGCCGACGATCCGAAGATCGTGGTTTCGGTGATGGTCGAGAACGGCGAGTCCGGCTCCGGTGTAGCCGCACCCGTGGTGCGGCAGATCATGGACGCCTGGCTGCTCGACGAGAACGGTCGGCTCAAGCCCGAGTTCGCTCCTGCCACTGTCGCCCAGGAAACGGCCCCGTGAAGAACAATTTCGATCGCATGCTCTCCAGCGAGGACGTGATGCGTCGACGCGCCAGCTTCCTGCAGCGCATCCACATCGACGGCCCCTTGCTGGTCATCCTGCTGACCCTCGCCGCCGGCAGTCTGTTCGTGCTCTATTCTGCCAGCGGCAAGAACTGGGATTTGCTACTTAAGCAGGCCACTTCATTCGGTATCGGGCTGGTGTCGATGTTCGTCATCGCTCAGCTTGAACCCCGCTTCATGGCGCGCTGGGTGCCTCTTGCCTATCTCACTGGGGTGCTGCTGCTGGTCGTGGTGGACGTCATGGGCCATAACGCCATGGGTGCCACGCGCTGGATCAACATACCCGGGGTAATACGCTTCCAGCCCTCGGAGTTCATGAAGATCATCATGCCAGCGACCATCGCCTGGTACCTGTCCAAACGCACCTTGCCGCCTCATTTGAAACACGTGGCCATCAGCCTGGTGCTGATTGGCGTGCCGTTCATCCTCATCGTCCGCCAGCCGGACCTGGGTACGGCGTTGCTGATCCTTGCCTCCGGCGCCTTTGTGCTGTTCATGGGCGGCCTGCGCTGGCGCTGGATCCTCAGCGTGCTGACGGCAGCTGTGCCTGTGGCGGTAGCCATGTGGTTCTTCGTCATGCACGACTACCAGAAACAGCGTGTGCTGACGTTCCTCGACCCTGAAAGCGACCCGCTGGGCACCGGCTGGAACATCATCCAGTCCAAAGCGGCCATTGGCTCGGGTGGCGTGTTCGGCAAGGGCTGGCTGCTGGGCACCCAGTCGCACCTGGACTTCCTTCCCGAGAGCCATACCGACTTCATCATCGCCGTGCTCGGCGAGGAATTCGGCCTGGTCGGCATCTGCCTGCTGCTGATCGTTTACCTCTTGCTGATCGGTCGTGGGCTGATGATCACGGCTCAGGCGCAGACCTTGTTCGGCAAGCTGCTTGCAGGCAGCCTGACCATGACCTTCTTTGTATATGTATTCGTCAATATCGGTATGGTCAGCGGCCTATTGCCCGTGGTGGGCGTGCCGCTGCCCTTCATTAGTTATGGCGGAACTTCGTTGGTGACGCTGCTGTCAGCGTTTGGCGTTCTCATGTCGATCCATACGCACCGTAAATGGATCGCACAGGTTTGAAAAAGGTGAAGAATTTCATGCAAGCAGTGCGTAACTGGGCTGCCCGTTTTGCGCCGTGGTTCGGCGCGGTGGGCCTGTTCGCCGCTGTCCAGCAGGCGCATGCCGGCGATTATGACGGCTCGCCTCAGGTGGCCGAATTCGTCGGTGAGATGAGCCGCGACTATGGCTTTGCCAGCGAGCAGTTGATGGGCGTGTTCCGCGAGGTTCAGCGCAAGCAATCGATCCTGGACGCCATATCGCGGCCGGCCGAGCGGGTAAAACCGTGGAAGGATTACCGACCGATGTTCATCACCGACGCGCGCATCGCCCGCGGTGTGGACTTCTGGCGCCAGCATGAAGCGGTGCTGGCCCGGGCGGAGCAGGAGTACGGCGTACCGGCGCAGTACATCGTCGCGATCATCGGCGTGGAAACCTTTTTTGGCCGCAACACTGGCAACTACCGTGTGATCGATGCCTTGTCGACCCTGGGCTTCGATTACCCGCCGCGCGGCGAGTTCTTCCGCAAGGAGCTGCGTGAATACCTGCTGCTGTCGCGCGAAGAACAGCTCGACCCGCTGACCCTCAAAGGTTCATACGCCGGTGCCATGGGCCTGCCGCAGTTCATGCCGAGCAGCTTTCGCAACTACGCGGTGGACTTCGATGGCGATGGCCACATCAATATCTGGAACAACCCTGACGATGCCATCGGCAGTGTCGCCAGCTACTTCAAAGAGCACGGCTGGGTGGCTGGGCAGGGCGTGGTCAGTCGTGCCCAGGTCAGTGGTGCGCGGGCAGACGACGGCCTGACCACGGGCATCGAGCCGGTGAAAACGGTCGCAGAGTTGCAGGCGCTTGGCTGGTCGAGTCATGATGCGTTGCGCGGTGATCTGCCAGTCACCGCCTTCCGTCTGGAAGGCGCAAACGGGCCTGAATACTGGTTGGGCCTGAAGAATTTCTACGCGATCACTCGCTACAACCGCAGCGTGATGTATGCCATGGCGGTGCATCAGCTTTCGGAACAGCTGGTCCAAGCACGGGGCGTCAAGTAATGCGCGCAATGATTTCTGCCAATACCTTCAAGTTGCTGGCCTGCATGGCCGTCGGCATGCTGCTGGTCAGTTGCTCCTCCAGCCGGCCGGCCCCCCAGAAAAGCGGCAATACCGTTCGTGCGCAGCCTGGCCTGGATATCAACCGTGCCCACAAGGACGGTGCGCCGTGGTGGGACGTGGATGTGAACAAGATCCCGGACGCGACGCCGACCGTGCACACTGGCAACTACAAGGCCAACCCTTACACGGTGCTGGGCAAGACCTACTACCCCATACAGGACTCGCGCAACTACCGTGCCGAAGGCACCGCCTCCTGGTACGGCACCAAGTTCCACGGGCAGAACACCGCCAACGGTGAGCTGTACGACCTGTATGGCATGAGCGCAGCGCACAAGACCCTGCCGCTGCCGGCCTACGTGCGGGTGACCAACCTCGCCAACGGGCGCAGTGTGATCCTGCGGGTCAATGACCGTGGCCCGTTCTACTCCGACCGCATCATCGACCTGTCCTATGCCGCAGCCAAGAAGCTCGGCTATGCCGAGAGCGGCACCGCGCATGTGCGGGTCGAAGGTATCGATCCCCAGCAATGGTGGGCTCAGCGTGGCCAGCAGCCGCCGTTGATGCTCAAGGAGCCTAAGGCCACCCAGCCTCAGGCGATTGCGGCCAGCACCGGGCGTGTCGAGCAATGGTCGCCGCCGGCGCAGCAACACGCAGCGCCCGTAGTGCCAGTGCAAGTGGGTGGCAACAATGTGCCGGCAGGCAACGGTGGCAGCTTCCTGCAGGTGGGCGCGTTTGCCAACCCCGACGCCGCCGAGCTGTTGCGTTCGAAGCTGAGCACCATGGTCAGCGCACCGGTGTTCATCAGCTCCATCGTGCGTAACCAGCAGACCCTGCACCGCGTGCGCCTGGGGCCGATCAGCAGCCAGGGCGAAATCCAGCAGGCGCAGGACAGCATTCGCCTGGCGAACCTTGGCCAGGCCAAGCTGGTCACAGACTGACGGCAGCGGCAAGCTTCAAGAAGAAGCCAAGGTGCGCGTCGCCTTGTCTTGCAGCTTGAGGCTTGAGCCTCTAGCTGTCTGTTTTGTCATGAATTGACGGGCGCGGCCATGTACAATGTCCGCTTTTGCCCGCAGCGACATAAAGCCGCACTTCCTGGGCTCGGCCCTGAGCCGCAAAAACTAGACTGACTGGCGCTGGGCACACGATGTGGCCCAGGGAACATCTCAGACCATTAGCGATTTTCGAGAGACGGATGAACATCACCAACCTTGCCAAACGACTTTGCCTGCCCGTACTGCTGATGATCACGCCTGCTGCCTTTGCGGCAGAGCAGATGATGCCGGCACCACCGCAACTGGCAGCCAAGTCCTACGTACTCATGGACGCGTCCAGCGGCAATGTGCTGGTCGAGAACAATGGTGACGAGCGTCTGCCGCCGGCCAGCCTGACCAAGCTGATGACCGCCTACATCGCCACCCTGGACATCCGCCGTGGCCAGATCGGCGAGAACGATCCGGTCACCGTCAGCGAGAATGCCTGGCGCACCGGTGGTTCGCGCATGTTCATCAAGGTCGGTAGCCAGGTCACCGTCAGTGACCTGCTGCATGGCATCATCATCCAGTCGGGCAACGATGCATCGGTCGCCTTGGCCGAGCACATCGCTGGCAGCGAAGATGCCTTTGCCGACATGATGAACAAGACTGCCGCCGACCTGGGTCTGTCCAACAGCCACTTCATGAACCCGACCGGTCTGCCGCACCCGGACCACTACTCCTCGGCCCATGACATGGCTACCCTGGCGCGCGCGATCATCAACGTCGACCCGGCCCACTACGCCATCTACTCGCAGAAAGAGTTCTTCTGGAACAACATCAAGCAGCCAAACCGCAACCTGCTGCTGTGGCGTGACAAGACAGTCGATGGCCTGAAGACCGGCCACACCGAAGAAGCCGGCTACTGCATGGTGGCCTCGGCTGTACGCGACGGCCAACGCTTGATCGCGGTGGTGTTCGGCACCAACAGCGAGCAGTCCCGTGCTGCCGAAACCCAGAAGCTGCTGACCTATGGCTTCCGCTTCTTCGAAACCCAGACCTTCTATCAGAAGGGCACGGAACTGACCCAGGCCCCGGTCTGGAAAGGCGCCACCAGCATCGTCAAGGCCGGCCTGGCCGACGACCTGACCCTGACCATGCCCAAAGGCCAGATGAAGCGCCTCCAGGCTTCGATGACCATGAACCCGCAGCTCACCGCACCGATCGCCAAAGGTGACGTGATCGGTAAAGTGGAAGTCAAACTGGACGAGAACGTGGTTCACAGCGCCGACCTGATCGCCCTGGATGGCGTAGAGGAAGGTGGTTTCATCCGTCGTATGTGGGATAGCATCCGTCTATTCTTCTACGGGTTGTTCAACTGATACGTGACCTGCACGCCCCCGTAATCCTGCGGGGGCGTTGTTGTTGCCACGGCTTACGAGGCCGTTTCCGCCATGAGCGAACCTGACGTCAAGTCGCACAAGATCGAATTCCCCTGCGCCGATTACCCGATCAAGGTCATCGGCGATACCGTTGTCGGCTTCAAGGACATGGTGATCGAGGTCCTGAGCAAGCATGCCAAGGTCGACCTCGCCACTTTGGCCGAGCGCCAGAGCAAGGAAGGCAAGTACACCACGGTGCAGTTGCACATCGTTGCCGAGAGCGAAAATCAGCTGCACGATATAAACAGCGCCCTGCGTGCCACCGGCATCGTGAAAATGGTGCTCTGATGTCCCTTTGTCTCGGTTTTCGCGAGCTTGGCCTGCAGCCCTATGAACCGGTGCTGGAAGCCATGCGTCGCTTCACCGAGCAGCGTAGCCCGGACAGCCAGGATGAAATCTGGCTGGTAGAGCACCCCGCGGTTTTCACCCAGGGCCAGGCCGGCAAGGCCGAGCACCTGCTGGTACCGGGCGATATTCCGGTGGTGCAGACCGATCGGGGTGGCCAGGTGACCTACCACGGCCCCGGGCAACTGGTTGCCTACCTGCTGCTGGACGTGCGCCGCCTTGGCTTTGGTGTGCGCGAACTGGTCAGCCGCATCGAACAGACGCTGATCGAGCTGCTTGCCAGTTACGGTGTCAGCGCTGCGGCCAAGCCCGATGCGCCGGGTGTCTATGTCGACGGAGCGAAAATCGCCTCCCTCGGCCTGCGAATCCGCAATGGCCGTTCTTTTCACGGCCTTGCTCTGAACGTGGACATGGACCTTGCGCCATTCCGCCGAATCAACCCCTGCGGGTATGCGGGGCTGGCCATGACCCAGCTGCGTGACCTGGCAGGCCCGATCGAACTCGACGAGGTCAGGACAAGGCTGCGCGGACAGCTGGTCAAGCACCTCGACTATGCTGAGCAGACGACCCTGACGGGCGGAATCGACTGAATATGACAACTGTGCAAGAAGCCGTGCCGAACCTGATACCTACCCAGGATGCCACCCCGCGCCCAGCGCCGAAGAAGGTGGAAGCTGGGGTCAAGCTGCGTGGTGCCGACAAGGTGGCGCGCATTCCGGTGAAGATCATCCCTACCGATGAGCTGCCCAAGAAACCCGACTGGATCCGCGTGCGCATCCCGGTTTCCCCTGAGGTAGACCGCATCAAGCAACTGCTGCGCAAGCACAAGCTGCACAGCGTGTGCGAAGAAGCTTCCTGCCCGAACCTGGGTGAGTGCTTCTCCGGTGGTACCGCCACCTTCATGATCATGGGCGACATCTGCACCCGTCGCTGCCCGTTCTGCGATGTCGGCCACGGCCGGCCGAAACCGCTGGATGTGGACGAGCCGAAAAACCTGGCTGTTGCCATCGCCGACCTGCGCCTGAAGTACGTAGTGATCACCTCGGTGGACCGCGACGACCTGCGCGACGGTGGTGCCCAGCACTTCGCCGACTGCATCCGCGAGATCCGCGCGCTGTCGCCGGGCGTACAGCTGGAAACCCTGGTGCCGGATTACCGTGGCCGGATGGATGTGGCCCTGGAGATTACCGCGCAAGAGCCGCCGGATGTTTTCAACCACAATCTCGAAACCGTACCGCGCCTGTACAAGGCCGCACGTCCCGGTTCGGACTACGACTGGTCGCTGGACCTGCTGCAGAAGTTCAAGCAGATGGTGCCGCACGTACCGACCAAGTCTGGCCTGATGCTCGGCCTGGGCGAGACGGACGAAGAAGTGATCGAAGTGATGCACCGCATGCGTGAGCATGACATCGACATGCTCACCCTCGGGCAGTACCTGCAGCCTTCGCGCAGCCACCTGCCAGTGCAGCGTTTCGTGCACCCCGACACCTTCGCCTGGTTTGCCGAGGAAGGCTACAAGATGGGCTTCAAGAACGTCGCATCGGGCCCGTTGGTGCGTTCGTCCTACCATGCCGACCAGCAGGCTCACGAAGCCAAGATCAAGCTCTGATCCTGGTTTGAGCCGTACATGCCGATGCACGCCGAAAGGCGGCATCGGCATTTTTGTTTTTGTGCCCAGCGCTGCAAGGAGTTGCGATGAATTGCGCCGAAACGTTTGAACACCGCCTGCCCGCCGCGCTGCCCGGCAATGCCTGCTTTGCCATTGTCGCCCCGGCGGGGCCGGCAAGGCTGGATGCGCAAAAGGCTGGCCAGTGGTTTGCCGAGCGCGGTTATCGCTGCCGTATCTACCCTGGAGTGGGGCAGGCCGAAGGCTATCTGGCGGGCTCCGATCAGCAACGGTTACAGGATCTGCACGATGCCTTCGCTGACCCGACCATTGACGCGGTCCTGTGTATGCGCGGTGGCTATGGCAGCATGCGCCTGCTCGATCAGCTCGACTTCGACTTGATCCGGCGCAACCCCAAGCCGCTGATCGGCTACAGCGACATCACTGCGCTGCACACGGCTATCTATCGTCATAGCGGATTGATCAGCTTTCATGGGGCGATGCTCAACGCTGACCTGCTGGGTGCCAAGCTCGCACCGACCGAGTCGTCGCTGATGGCGCAGTTGAGTGGGGCGTTAGGGGAGGGTGATGCCATCGTGCACCCGGCTGAATTCGTCTTGAATTGCGTGGTGCCTGGTGTTGCCAGGGGGCGTTTGCTGGGCGGCAACCTGTCGATTCTGGGGGCGACCCTGGGAACACTGGCGCAGATCGATACGAAGGGCTGCATCCTGTTCATCGAGGACGTCAACGAGCCGCTTTACCGGGTGGACCGGCTGCTGACCCAGTTGCGTCTGGCAGGCAAGTTGGCGGGGGTGAAGGGGGTGCTGGTGGGGGATTTTGCCGGTATCACCGTGGCGGCGTTGACGCCCCTGTTGCTGGACATCTTCGCGCCGTTGGGTGTGCCAGTGCTGTCCGGGTGGCGCAGCGGGCATTGTGACCCGAACGTGTGTTTGCCGCTGGGTGCAGAGGTGGTGCTGGACAGCGAGGCGCGGAGCCTGGTATTGGCGCAGGATTTGTTCAAGGGGTGAGATTGTCGGGGCCGCTTTGCGGCCCTTTCGCGACGCAAGGCCGCTCCTACAGGGGGATGAGCGATTTCTCGTGTCGCGATGGGGCGCAAGGCGCCCCCGGCATTATCACCGTTGACGCAGGCTATCGAGCAACTTGTGCGTCGGGTACCCATCTGCTGGCCACCCAAAACCCTGCTGCGCATTGCGAATGGCCTTACGGGTATTGGCACCGATGATGCCATCGGGGTTGCCCGCATCATGCCCGTTGGCGTTGAGCAGGTTCTGCAGCTCCATGCGCTCGCTGCGGCTCAGCGGCAAGTCTTCTTTGGGCCAGCTGCCTGCGATGAAGCCCCAGCCCGAAAAACGATCGCCCAGCAAGCTCACGGCCAGTGCATAGGACGATGAGTTGTTGTACTTGAGAATGGCGCGGAAGTTGTCCAGCACCAGGAATGCTGGGCCACGGGCGCCGGCCGGCAGCAGCAGGGCTGCGGAAAGTTCGTTGCTGCCCATCGGCAGTTTGGTGCCCGCCGGCAGTTTCACACCCAATTGCAACCACTCACTGACGGGCTTGCGCAGCGCGCCATCGGCCAGCCAGAAGTCGAAGCCTGCAGGTACCTGAACCTCGAAACCCCATGGTTGCCCGCGCTTCCAGCCGGAGCTTTGCAGGTAATGCGCAGTCGATGCCAAGGCATCCGGAGTGCTGTTCCAGATATCGCGGCGGCCGTCACCGTCGAAGTCCACTGCATGGGTGTTGTAGGTGGTGGGAATGAACTGGGTCTGGCCCATGGCGCCGGCCCAGGAACCACGCATGGCCTCTGGCTGGATGTCACCATGCTGGATGATCTGCAGCGCGGCAATCAGCTGATCCTGGGCAAACTGCGGGCGGCGGCCTTCATACGCCAGGGTCGCGAGTGAGCGAATTACCGACTTGCTGCCTTGGAACTGGCCAAAGTTGCTCTCCATGCCCCAGACCGAGACCAGGACCTGACGGTCTACACCATAGCGCTGTTCGAGGCGGGTCAGCAGCTCGGCATTCTGCTCAAGCAGTTTCTTGCCGTTTCGCACTCGCAGCGGCGACAGTGCTCCCTCCAGGTATTCCCACACCGGGCGGGTGAATTCGGGCTGGCTGCGGTCTGCCTTGATCACATCCATGTCCGGCGTCACGCCAATGAACGCGCGGTCGAAAGTGCTTGCCGAGATACCAGCCTGCAGCGCTTGCTGGCGGAAGCCGGCCTGCCATTGGGCAAATGTTTGCAGCGGCTGAATTTCAGTGCTGACGTCGGGCGTGGCGCTGGGCAGAGTCACTACCGGCGCGGGCTGGGCGGGGGCCAGCGGCAGGGCGTCGGCGGCGGTGGGCTTTTCCGCGCAGGCGACGAGCAGGATTAAGCTGGAGGCCGCGAGCAGCTGGCGGGATTTCCAGCGAGGGGTAAGACTGAAGGGCATGCACAGATCCAGAATTTCAGGTCAGGTGCCGACCATATCATGCCTGCGCTTTCGATGCTTTCATGCGGCCAAAAAGTAAGAAGCCTCCCAATCTCTCGATTGGAAGGCTTCGCGGCGGTAGCTGCCTTTGCCCTTGTCCGGTCGCTCCTGGCGGCAGCGGAACAAGGGTTGGGCGACGATGGATTTGGCCTTGTTGGGGCCGTGCTTCTTCGGCTTTTTGCTCATGGCGGGATTCCCGGGCTGGGGGGGTTTCGGGGCGGACTCTAGGCCTGTAGAGAGGCCGGGGCCAATTGATTGTGTCAATGGTTTGAAATACCGGGGCTGCAAAGCAGGCTCCCAGTATTTGAGTCACTCAGGCGGTAGAGCCAACCGCTGCCCGGCCATGAGCAATGACAAGCGTGACAGCCCGGTCCATGGTGACCCCACGGCTTGCCCCTTGATCTGCGCATCGATGCGCTGGGCATCCTGCAGCAGCTGCGCCCAGCGCTGCGCCGACAGGCGCTGCAGGGCTTTGCTGACCAGCGGCCGGCGCTTGTCCCATACCGGTGGGCGGGCCTGGCTGAAGGCCTTGTCCAAGGGCACACCCTGGCTGAACTGCTGCGAAAGCCCCGCCAGCAGACGCAGTTCGCGCGCCAGGGCCCACAGAATCACAGGTGGCTCCACGCCTTCACCGCGCAGGCCTTCGAGCATGCGCAGGGCATGCGCAGCTTCGCCATTGAGAATGGCATCGACCAGGCCGAAGACATCGAAGCGCGCGCTGTCGGCAACGGCCGCCTGCACCGTGTCTACGGTGACCTGGCTGCCGTCGGCGAGCAGTTTGAGCTTTTCGATTTCCTGGGCAGCAGCCAGCAGGTTGCCTTCGACACGTGCGGCAATGAGGTCGACCGCATCACGCTGGGCCGAAAGGCCGGCCTGTGCCAAACGCTGGTTGATCCACTGCGGCAACTGCTGGGCATCCACCGGCCAGATCTGGATGAACTGGCAATGGCTGCCCTCGATCAGGGCCTTGCCCCATTTGGTCTTCTGCGCACTGCCATCGAGTTTGGGCAGGCTGACCAGCAGCAGGGTGTCCTCGGCAGGGTTGGCGCAGTATTCCATCAGCGCCGCTGCGCCTTTGTCACCAGGCTTGCCCGAGGGCAGGCGCAGTTCCAGCAGCCGGCGTTGGGCGAACAGGGACAGGCTGGCGCCCGCCTGCAGCAGGGTGCCCCAGTCGAAACTGGCGTCGGCGCTGAACACCTGGCGCTCGTCAAAACCCTGCTGACGCGCAGCATTGCGTATGGCGTCGGCGGCTTCCTGGCACAGCAGCGGATCGTCGCCACTGACCACATAGACAGGGGCCAGAGCGCCTTGCAGGTGCTTGTTGAGTTGGGCGGGGGCGAGCTTCATCGGAAACAGGCGGGGCACCGGAGTGCCCCGCACGGGCTTAATTGCCCGGAATTTCCAGCGGAGATTGCTGCGGCGTTTCCGCCTGCTGGCTGCGCGCGGCTTCTAGTGCGGCGGCTTCGGCCTTGGCGCGTTCGTCAGCTTCGCGCTGCAACTGGTCCAGCTGAGGCGGCGTCAGCATCTGCAGGCGCACGACCATGGCGTTGACCAGGTCGCGGCGCATTTCTTCGCGGGCAACAGTGGCTTCCTGGTCGGAACCGGTGATGTTGCCGCCGTCGCGTACATAGATTTTGCGCACTTCCAGCTTGTCGCTCATCAGCTCCAGGTTGTTCAGGCCAAGGATGCTGTAGCTGAGCACTGTGGTCAGTTCGTACTCGGCAGATTGGTTGCTGCTGGCGTAGGACGCTGCGCGCTGGGTTTGCTGTTCGTTGGTCAGTACCAGGCGATACGGGGCGCCGGTGTGCACATTGACGCCGCTGCGCTCCAGTACTTCGCGCAGTTGAGTCACGGTCGGGCCGTAGGCATCACGTGCACTGACGTCCATTTCCTTGACGCTGAGCTCGGAGGTGCCGGTGCCGCGCAGCTGGAAACCGCAGGCGCTGAGCATGATGGCCAGGCCCAATACCAGCAGATTGCGTTTGATCATGTTGTTGCTCCCTTGTGGGCCGATACCGCCCACCCGCACTGGCTGCAGGTGGGCGTTGCCATCAGTTGGCGACGATGTTGACCAGCTTGCCTGGCACTACGATGACCTTGCGGATGGTCAGGCCATCGATGAAGCGCAGGACATTTTCGTTGTTGCGGGCGGCGGCTTCGATTTCTTCGCGGCTGGCGGCTGCAGGCATTTCTACCTGGCCACGCAGTTTGCCGTTGACCTGGACCACCAGGGTGACGGTGTCCTGCACCAGAGCGCTTTCATCGACAACTGGCCAGCCAGCATCGATAACCGCTTGCTCATGGCCCAGCGCCTTCCACAGTTCGTGGGAAATGTGCGGGGTGATCGGGGCCAGCAACAAGGTGACGGCCTCCAGGCCCTCTTGCAGCAGCGCACGGTCTTGCTCGGTGCCCTGGGGGGCCTTCTCCAGGACGTTCATCACGGTCATCACCTGGGCGATGGCGGTGTTGAACTTGTGGTACTGGCCCACATCGGTGCTGGCCTGCTTGATCGCGGCGTGAATTGCACGGCGGATGACCTTCTGCTCGTCGTTCAGCGTGGCGAGGTCCAGTTTACCCGGCAGGCCCTGGTTGACGTGGCCCTGGGCCAGGCGCCAGACACGACGCAGGAAGCGGCTTGCACCTTCGACACCAGAGTCCGACCATTCCAGGCTCATGTCGGGCGGCGAGGCGAACATCATGAACAGGCGGCAGGTGTCGGCGCCGTAGGCTTCGATCATCGACTGTGGGTCGACGCCGTTGTTCTTCGACTTCGACATCTTCTCGGTGCCGCCGATTTCCACCGGCAGGCCGTCGGTCTTCAGGCGTGCGCCAATGATCTTGGCCTTGGCATCGCGCTCGATTTCGACGTCGGCCGGGTTGAACCAGTCCTTGCCACCGTTGCTGGCGACGCGGTAGTAGGTATCGGCGACCACCATGCCCTGGGTCAGCAGGTTCTTGAACGGTTCATTGGAGGTGACCAGGCCTTCGTCACGCATCAGCTTGTGGAAGAAACGCGCGTAAAGCAGGTGCAGAATGGCGTGTTCGATGCCGCCGATGTACTGGTCGACCGGCAACCAGTGGTTGGCCGCTTTCGGATCGACCAGGCCCTTGTCGTAGTTCGGCGAAGCGTAGCGGGCGAAGTACCAGGACGACTCGACGAAGGTGTCCATGGTGTCGGTTTCACGCTTAGCCGCAGCGCCGCATTTCGGGCAGCTGCACTCGTAGAACTCGGGCATGCGCGCCAGCGGCGAACCGGCGCCGTCCGGCACCACGTTCTCTGGCAGGGTGACCGGCAGCTGGTCTTCCGGCACCGGCACGTCGCCGCAGGACGGGCAGTGGATGATCGGGATCGGGCAGCCCCAGTAACGCTGGCGGCTGATGCCCCAGTCGCGCAGGCGGAACTGGGTGCGGGATTTGCCCAGCTCCTTGCGGATCAGGGCCGCCTCGATGGCGTCGAAGGCGCCAGCGAAGTCCAGGCCGTCGAACTCGCCGGAGTTGATCAGCTGGCCGTGCTCGCCGTAGGCCGCCTGCCATTCGCTGCCGACTTCGTCGCCGGCGCTGGTGCGCACCACAGCCTTGACCGGCAGGTTGTACTTGTGGGCGAACTCGAAGTCGCGCTCGTCGTGGGCCGGTACGGCCATTACGGCACCGTCGCCGTAGTGCATCAGCACATAGTTGGCGACCCATACCGGCAGCTTTTCACCGCTCAGGGGGTGCTCGACCAGCAGGGAAGTGGGCATGCCCTTCTTCTCCTGGGTGGCCATGTCGGCCTCGGCAACGCTGCCGCTCTTGCACTCGTCGATGAATGCCTGCAGCGCCGGGTTGCCCTGGGCAGCCTGGGTAGCCAATGGGTGCTCGGCGGCAACGGCAACGTAAGTCGCGCCCATCAGGGTGTCCGGACGGGTGGTAAAGACTTTCAGCGTACCTTCGTGGCCGATGCTCGCCTGATCGTACGGGAACTGTACTTCCATGCCGCGCGACTTGCCGATCCAGTTGCGCTGCATGGTCTTGACCTGCTCAGGCCAGCCCGGCAGCTCGTCGAGGCTTTCCAGCAGCTCGTCGGCGTAGTCGGTGATGCGGAAGTAGTACATGGGGATTTCGCGCTTTTCGATCAGCGCGCCCGAACGCCAGCCGCGGCCGTCGATGACCTGCTCGTTGGCGAGCACGGTCTGGTCGGCCGGGTCCCAGTTCACGGTACCGTTCTTGCGGTAGATGATGCCTTTTTCGAACAGGCGGGTGAACAGCCACTGTTCCCAGCGGTAGTAGTCCGGCTTGCAGGTGGTGACTTCACGTGCCCAGTCGATGGCAAGGCCCAGGCTCTTGAGCTGGGTCTTCATGTAGTCGATGTTTTCGTATGTCCACTTGGCCGGGGCGACGTTGTTTTTCATCGCCGCGTTTTCCGCGGGCATGCCGAAAGCGTCCCAGCCCATCGGTTGCAGGACGTTCTTGCCCAGCATGCGCTGGTAGCGGGCAATCACGTCGCCGATGGTGTAGTTGCGCACGTGGCCCATGTGTAGCTTGCCGCTCGGGTACGGGAACATCGATAGGCAATAGTAGGTGTCTTTGCCTGGCTGTTCGGTAACAGCGAACGACTGTTGCTCGTCCCAGAAATGCTGGGCGGCGGCTTCGATATCACGGGGCGTGTATTGTTCGTGCATGGCTACTTTTGGCTGAGAGAGAAGAGACCTTGTTCCAGGCAGCGGAACCTCGCTGCGTCCGGCACTCCGGTGTCGTGAGAGTGAACGCCGTAGCATACAGTAGCGCCGCGCATCGTGGGAAACCCTGATTGCGAATGGCCGCTGGTCGCTGCACCGGGCTGCTTTTCGAAGCGGCGCTAAGCTCAGGTGTGGGGGGAGATATTCTTTATCTTCAATGAGGTGAACGGATGGGAGAGACGCAGCTACCCGCAATCAAACCGGAGCTTTACGAACGCCTGATCGACCGTCTTGGCCTGGCCCTGGAAGTCGCCAGAACGTCGGTACGATTGCGCGACGAGATGCCAGCCGAGCTGGAGTTGCGTGGCCTGAGCCATGCAGAGTTCGAAGTGATCAAGGCTTACCTGGACTCGGTCCCGGAACGCCGTAATGCCTGCGCCGGTAGTTACCCGCATGCGGAACCGACATCGGCGAAGATCATCTGGCTCAAGGACAAGAAACGCCCCGCCACGACGGCGACACCCAGGACGCTGCCACATCGCTAGCCGTTCAGGGCGCCCGGCGCAGGCCATCGCGCCCCGGTAATTCAACAAACACTTCACCCGATCGGCGCCGGCAGCGCACTTGTTGACCGGCGCCGATCCTCATAGGCTGCACGCCTGCCAAGGAGGTGTAGCCGATGCCGATTCGATTTTTTATCAAACAATGGTTGATGCCGCCGGGCATCCTGTTCCTGCTGTTGCTGGCGGCCTGGTGGCTGCGCGCCCGGCGGCCGCGGCTGGCGGCGCTGTGCTTTGTGCTGGGGCTGGGTGGGTTGTGGTTGATGAGCCTGCCGCTGGTGGTGCAGCACGGTGCGCGCCTGCTGGAAACCGAGCCCCCGCTGGCATCCGGCGATTGGGCCAGCCTGGCGCACCGGGCGGATGCCATCGTCGTGCTTGGCGCAGGGCGTGAGCGCGGTGATCCGGCCTGGGGCGGTGAGGACCAGCCCTCGGCAACGGCGCTTGAGCGTATGCGCTTTGCCGCGCGACTGGCCAAGGCTTCGGGCTTGCCGGTGCTGACCAGTGGCGGTTTGCACTACGGTACCCCGCCGAGCGAGGCGCAGCTGATGGCGGATCGGCTGCGTGAAGATTTCGCTGTCGAGGTCAAATGGAAGGAAGAGGCCAGCCGGACCACCTGGGAAAATGCCCAATTCAGCGCGCAATTACTCAAGCCACTGGGTATTGGGCGTGTGGTGCTGGTGACCCAGGCCTGGCACATGCAGCGTTCGCGCTGGAGCTTCGAGCAGGCCGGGTTTGAGGTGATACCGGCGCCGATGGGGTTCCTTGGGCGGGATCATGCGCGGCCGTTTGCCGGGTTGCTGCCGGAAAGCCGGGCGATGTGGCAGAGCGGGCAATTGCTGAATGAAGCGGTAGGGTTGGCGGGGTATCGATTGTTCTATTGATTCAAGAGAGCACTCGAGCCCTTGTAGGAGCGGCCTTGTGTCGCGAAAGGACTGCGCAGCAGTCCCAGGATATCTGTGGCGCCGCTGATATCCTGGGGCCGCTTCGCAGCCCATCGCGACACAAGGCCGCTCCTACGGCCTGATCAGACGGTTTTGGCTATGCGCCCCGCCAGCAATGCCCAACCCAGCAGCAAGGCACAGACAATCGCCAGCGGCCACGAGCGCCACTGCAGGTACGGCGTCAGTTGCTGCATCGGGACCACTTCGCCATACAGCACGGCCCGCTGGAACTGCGGAACCTGGGCCGTAATCCGGCCAAACGGGTCGATCAAGGCGGTAACGCCGTTGTTGGTGGCGCGGATCATCCAGCGGCCGGCTTCCAGCGCGCGCATCTGCGCCATCTGCAGGTGCTGCAGCGGGCCGATCGAGGTGCCGAACCAGGTGTCGTTGCTGATGGTCAGCAACAGGTCGCTGCGCGCCGCCAAGCCCGCAGCGAACTCGGGGTAGACCACCTCGTAGCAGATGTACGGGGCGATCTGGTAACCCTTGGCCTGGAGCAGTGGCTGGTCCTCAGGGCCGCGGGCGAAGTCCGACATCGGCAGGTTGAAGAACTCGATCAGGCCGCGAAGCATGTCCTGCAGTGGCACGTATTCGCCGAAGGGCACCAGCTTCTGCTTGAGGTAGGTGCCATCGCCTTCGCCCGTCACGGTCACGCCGTTGTAGTAGCGGCGTTGCTGATGCACCACTTCGCGCACCGGCACGCCGGTGATAAGCGCCGAATGCCGGTCGGCGGCAAAACGCCCCATCACGTCGATGTAGCCTTGGGCCTGGTCCTTGAGGATCGGCACGGCTGTCTCTGGCCAAACCAGCAGATCCACCGGTTTTGAGCTGAAGCTCATGTCGCGGTACAGCGCCAGTTGTGCATCGATGTGCGCCGGGTCCCATTTCAGCTCTTGTTCGACGTTGCCCTGCAGGGCTGCGACCGTCAGTGGGTCGCCAGCAGGCTTGGTCCAGGCGTGGTCTTTGAGGGCCATGCCGACAGCCCAGGGGGCCAGCAGCAACAAGGCTCCCACGGCAAGGAACGATGGGCGTGCACGCAGGCGGTGCAGGTTGCACAGCAGCGCCGCGCTCAATGCCAGGGCGAAAGAGATCAGCCACACGCCGCCCAGCGGCGCCAGGCCAGCCAAAGGCCCTTCCAGTTGGCTGTAGCCGGCATAAAGCCAGGGGAAACCGGTCAGGAACCAGCCACGGAAAGCCTCTTGCAGCAGCCACAGGGCAGCAAAGCACAGCGCATCGGCCAAGGGGGCTTCATTGCGGCGCAGCCAGCGCGCCCATAGCCAGGTGGGCAGGGCAAAGAACCAGGCAAGGGCGGCGAAGAACGCCACCAGCAGCACGATCGCCAGCAGCGGCGAGGCGCCGCCGTAGGTGTTCATGCTGACGTAGATCCACCAGGTGCCGGCCCCGTACAGGCCAAACCCGAACCACCAGCCGCGCCACATGGCCTGGCGCGGGGTGAGCTCGCGCAGGCCGAGGTAGAGCACCGCGATGGACAACAGGGCCAGCGGCCAGATGTCGAATGGCGCCAGGGCCAGAAGGGTAGAGGCGCCGGCCGCCAAGGCCAGCAGGTTACCGGGCCAGCCGGGGCGGGTGATCCAACGCATGTTTGTCCTTAGCGGGTGATCGGGGTCAGGCGCAGCAAGTGTATCCGCCGGCTGTCGGCATTGAGAATACGGAACTTGTAGGGCCCGATCTCAGTGGTCTCGTTGCGCTTGGGCAGGTGGCCGAAAGCGCTCATCACCAGGCCGCCAACCGTGTCGAACTCATCATCGGAGAACTCGCTGTCGAAGAACTCGTTGAAGTTCTCGATCGGCGTGAGCGCCTTGACCAGGAAGTCGCCGCTGGGCAGTGGCTTGATATAGCTGTCTTCCTCGACATCATGCTCGTCTTCGATGTCGCCGACGATCTGTTCGAGCACGTCCTCGATGGTGACCAGGCCCGCCACGCCGCCGTACTCGTCGATGACGATGGCCATGTGGTTGTGGTTGGCGCGGAACTCGCGCAGCAGCACGTTCAGGCGCTTGGACTCGGGCACGAACGTGGCCGGGCGCAGCAGGTCCCTGATGTTGAAGCTGTCGCCGTTCTCTTTGAGGATCAGCGGCAGCAGGTCCTTGGCCAGCAGGATCCCGAGCACATCGTCATGGCTTTCGCCGATCACCGGGTAACGCGAGTGCGCGGCGTCGATGACGGCCGGCAGGAATTCGCGAGGCGACTGGGTAGCCTTGATGCTGATCATCTGCGAACGCGGCACCATGATGTCGCGTACCTGCAGGTCGGCGACCTGGATGGCGCCTTCGACGATGGTCAGCGCTTCGCTGTCGAGCAGCTTGTTCTGATGGGCTTCGCGCAGCAGCTCGAGGAGCTCCTGGCGGTTTTTCGGCTCATGGGCAAAAGCCTGGGTCAGTTTACCCAGCCAGGACTTCTGCCCGTTGCTCGATCGATCTTCGCTCATGGCGTTTCTCGTGATCCTTGCAGTATCAGTGTGTGATTGAATCGTTTTCATCATCGGCATACGGGTCAGGGTGACCCAGTTCTGCCAGCAATTCCCGTTCCAGCGCTTCCATTTCCTCGGCCTCATCGTCTTCGATGTGGTCGTAGCCAAGCAGGTGCAGGCAGCCGTGGATGACCAGGTGCGCCCAATGCGCTTGCAGCGACTTGCCCTGTTCGGCAGCCTCACGCTCGACCACCGGCACGCAGATCACCAGGTCGCCCAGCAGCGGGATATCGAGCAGTTCATCGGGCACATCGGCCGGGAACGACAGCACATTGGTCGCGTAGTCTTTGTGCCGGTAGGTGTGGTTGAGCTCGCGGCCTTCGGCTTCGTCGACCAGACGGATGGTCATTTCCGAGTCGGCGCTGCGCTGGCGCAAGGCCAGTTCGCACCAGGCGCGCAAAGCGGCATCGTCAGGGGTGGCGGCATCCGTGGCGCGCTGCAGGTCAAGTTCAAGCATCTTTGCCGGGCGCCTCGGGCTTGGCCTGGCGGGCATCGAAGCGGTCATAGGCCTCGACAATGCGCTGCACCAGTGGGTGACGAACCACATCTTTGGGTTGGAAGTGGGTAAAACTGATACCCGGAACGTCCTTGAGCACCTCGATCACATGAGCCAGGCCCGACTTGGTGCCACGTGGCAGGTCGACCTGGGTGATGTCGCCGGTGATCACCGCAGTGGAGCCGAAGCCGATACGGGTCAGGAACATTTTCATCTGCTCGAGCGTGGTGTTCTGGCTCTCGTCGAGGATGATGAAACTGTTGTTCAAGGTACGGCCGCGCATGTAGGCCAGCGGGGCGATCTCGATCACCTGGCGCTCGATCAGCTTGGCCACGTGCTCGAAGCCGAGCATTTCGTACAGGGCGTCGTACAGCGGGCGCAGGTACGGGTCGATCTTCTGGGCCAGGTCGCCAGGCAGGAAGCCAAGCTTTTCGCCGGCCTCGACCGCCGGGCGCACCAGCAGGATGCGGCGCACCTGCTCGCGCTCCAGGGCATCGACGGCGCAGGCCACGGCCAGGTAAGTCTTGCCGGTACCGGCCGGGCCTACGCCGAAGTTGATGTCGTTGGCCAGGATTTCCTTGACGTAGCGCTGCTGGTTGACGCCGCGTGGGCGAATGTTGCCCTTGCGCGTGCGCAGGGAAACGCTGACCTCGTTGACTGCCGGGTTATCGATGTTCTCGACGGTCGACTCCTGCAGGTACAGGTGCACGGTTTCCGGCGACAGCTCGGTGGCCTTGGCCTCGCGATAGAGGCGGCGCAGCAGTTGCTCGGCAGCAGAGGTTGTCTTGGGTTCGCCGATCAGCTCGAATTGATTGCCGCGGTTGCGGATTTCGATAGCCAGGCGTTGTTCGATCAGGCGCAAGTGCTCGTCGAACTGGCCGCACAGGTTGGCGAAGCGGTGGGCCTCGAAGGGTTCGAGGATGAAGCGATGAGGTTGTATGGGTGCGTTCAAGGTCGTTTTTAGCCGCTCGACGGCAATAATGGTGAACTCAAGAATAACCCTTGAAGGGCAGGGGCGAAAGCACTGAAACGTTCAACGGTATCGGCGGCACAGATCAACGGGCCTGTCTGTTATGATGCGCGCCTTTTCTTACGCATGTGTTATCCCGGCAAACATGAGCAAACGCGAACCCGCCATCTATAAAGTGATCTTCCTCAATCAGGGGCAGGTCTTCGAGATGTATGCCAAACAGATCTATCAGAGCGACCTGTGGGGCTTCCTGGAAATCGAGGAATTCGTTTTTGGGGAGCGCACCCAGATCGTGGTCGACCCGAGCGAAGAGAAGCTCAAGAACCAGTTCGAAGGTGTGATCCGCAGCTTCGTGCCGATGCACTCGATCGTGCGTATCGACGAGGTCGAGCGCCTGGGCACGGCCAAGATCAGCGAAGCCAAGGGAAGTGGCAATGTGATGCCGTTCCCTATGCCGATGCCAGAGAAGTAAAGCGAGTCAGGGGAGCGGCGAGAACGGCGTGCGCCCTTCGGCGCTTTGCAGTTCCAGCAGGTATTTGCGGAAGATCTGGCCGAGCACCTGGGTGGCATGCTCCAGTTCATCGCGGGGCATCTGCTCGGTGACTTCGTCGGCCATGTCCAGCGCATCTTCGGCGCCGTTGACCGCCGCCATTTTCAGCAGGATATAGGCCTGTACGTTGTTGGCCTCGACCCCTTCACCATGAAAGAACATGCCGCCAAGGCGATACTGGGCTTGTGCATGGCCCTGCAGCGAGGCTTTTTCGAACCAGTCCAAGGCCATTTTCAGGTCTTTGGGGGTTTGCGCGTAGTAGTACTCACCCAGTTCGTACTGCGCCTGGGCGTCCCCGGTCGCCGCCATCTGCTCGCAAGCCTTGAGGGCGTTTTGCTGGTCCTCTGGCTGGACATTGAGCGTGCAGCGCCCCGTTGCAGGAATCAGCAACGAGTTACCGCCCTCCGCCAGTGCCAGCAGGGGCTGAAGAAGCAACAGGCAGCCCAGGGCAAGGGCGCGGCCGGTGCGGTTCATGGGGATCGACTTACCTCTGCAAAGCTACGGCCAATGTCTCTGGTGGCACATTATGGGATAAGCAGCGCCAACCTTACAAAGTTTTACTCGAATTTATGTACCGGTGGGAAAAGTTACTGGTGATGGACGGGCATTTATCGCCAGAGCTCTTCGCGGGTTTACCCGGCGAAGAGCTCTGACCGCGCTTTACTTCAGTGCGGCAAATGCCCGCTCAGCCGCATCCAGGGTGATCTGCAGCTCCTTGTCACCGTGTGCGATCGAGGTAAAGCCGGCCTCGAACGCGCTAGGTGCCAGGTAGACGCCACCGTCGAGCATCAGGTGGAAGAAGCGCTTGAAGCGCTCGGCATCGCTGGCCATCACGTCATCGAAGGTGACGATATCGTCGGCGCCGCTGAAGTACAGGCCGAACATGGCACCTGCCTGGGTTGTCACGAACGGCACGCCAGCGGCATCTGCGCGCTGCTGCAGGCCGTCGAGCATGCGGCTGGTGAAGCCGCTCAGCTCGTCGTGGAAGCCCGGGCGGCTGATCAGCTTCAGCGTGGTCAGGCCTGCGGCCATGGCCAGCGGGTTACCCGACAGGGTACCGGCCTGATACACAGGGCCCAGCGGGGCGATGCAGCCCATGATCTCGCGCTTGCCGCCGAAACAGCCGACCGGCATGCCGCCGCCGACGATCTTGCCGAAGGTCGACAGGTCCGGCGTGATGCCGTAGTAGCCTTGGGCGCCGCCCAGCGAGACGCGAAAGCCCGTCATCACTTCGTCGAAGATCAACACTACGCCGTGCTTGTCGCACTGCTCGCGCAGGCCTTCGAGGAAGCCAGGCGCTGGGGGGACGCAATTCATGTTGCCGGCCACTGGCTCGACGATGATGCAGGCTACGGTCTGGCCGACTTCCGCCAGGGTCTTCTCGACTGCAGCGATGTCGTTGAACGGCAGGGTCAGGGTGTGCTTGGCGAAGTCCGCCGGCACGCCTGCCGAGCTTGGCACGCCCTGGGTCAGCAAACCGGAGCCGGCCTTGACCAGCAAGCTGTCGGAGTGGCCGTGGTAGCAGCCTTCGAACTTGATGATGGCGTCGCGGCCGGTGTAACCCCGGGCCAGGCGGATCGCGCTCATGGTGGCTTCGGTGCCGGAGCTGACCATGCGTACCATTTCCATGGACGGCACCAGCGAGCAAACAAGGTCTGCCATCTCGGTTTCCATGGCGGTCGGCGCGCCGTAGGACAAGCCGTGCTGCAACTGGTTGCGCACCGCGTCGAGCACCTGTGGGTGGCCGTGGCCGAGGATCATCGGGCCCCACGAACCCACGTAGTCAACATAGCGCTTGTCGTCTTCGTCGACGACATAGGCGCCTTCGGCATGCTTGAAGAACAGCGGGGTGCCGCCGACGCTCTTGAAGGCGCGGACCGGCGAGTTGACGCCACCTGGGATGTGCTTCTGGGCTTGGGCGAACAGGGATTCGGAACGGGACATGGGATCTTCTCTTGAAATCAGGAAGCGAACAGGGCGTTGAAGGCGCGGGCGCGGCGGGTGACTTCCTGCGCGCTGTCGGCACCGAACAGGCCATGGATCACCGCCAGCAGGTCGGCACCGTGGGCGACCAGCGGAGCGGCGTTGTCGAGGGTGATGCCGCCGATCACGGCGAGCGGCAGTTTGACCTGGGCCCGGGCCTGCGCCAGCAGGCCAACATCGGCAGCGGGTGCACCGGGCTTGGTCACGGAATTGAAGAAACGGCCAAAGGCGACATAACTGGCGCCTTCGCTGGCAGCCTGGGCGGCCAGGTCGAGGCTGGCGTGGCAGGTCGAGCCAATGATGGCCTGGCGGCCCAGCAGCGCACGCGCCGGGGTCAATGGGCCGTCGGTCTGCCCCAGATGCACACCGACGCCCAGGCGCGCAGCCAGTTCGGCGTCGTCGTTGATGACCAGCTCGGTGCCGTAGCGTTCGCAGAGCTTGAGAAGCGCTTGGGCTTCACGCAGTCGACGGGCGGCATCATCGCTTTTATCGCGGTACTGCAGCAGGCGCACGCCGCCTTCCAGTGCCGCCTCGACATGGGACAGGAAACGGCCGGCGAGCAGCTGGCTGTCGGTGATTGCATACAGACCGCGTAGCTTCATCAGAAAGCCTCGTATCAGGAGCAGAAGTCCAGGGGCAGGCGGCGCGGGACGAACTGGCCCTTGCCCAGCTGCTCGGCGTCACGCAGGGTGCGCCAGGTGTAGTCGAGTGCACTGCGCACGGCGCTTTGCAGGGCTTCGCCCAAGGCCAGGCGGCCGGCCAACGTGCTGGCCAGGGTACAACCCGAGCCGTGGTAGCTGCCAGGCAGGCGCTGGCAGGTCCAGGTATGATGCTGGCCATCGCGGCTGTACAGGCGGTTGTGGATTTCGTCTTCGTCGCCGTGGCCACCGGTGATCAGCAGGTGTTTGCAGAACGGCAACAATTTTTCGGCACACTCGTCTGCCGTACCTTCGGGCAGTTCGGCAAGAATGCGGGCCTCGGGCAGGTTAGGGGTGGCGATGGCGGCCAGCGGCAACAGGCGCTCGCGCAGGGCATAGCCGACCTCGTCCTTGCCCAGCCGGCCACCGCCACCGGCGCGCAGCACCGGGTCGCAGACCACCGGCAGGTGCGGGTGGGCACTGAGCAGTTCGGCGACGGTATCGACCATTTCGATCGAGCCGAGCATGCCCAGCTTGACCGCGGCTACCGTGGAGTCGGCCAGTACGGCATTGGCCTGGGCCAGCACCCACTCGCGGTCGAGCACGCGGAAGTCGGAAACATTGACGGTATCCTGCACGGTCAGGGCGGTCACCGCAGGTGCGGCGTGACAGCCTTGGGCGATCAGGGCTTCGATATCTGCCTGCAAGCCGGCACCGCCACTTGGGTCGTGGCCGGATAGACAGAGGACAACGGGGCGGGAGCTGTAGGTATTCATGGTCGGCGAGCTTACCACCAAACCCTTTTGTACGGATCGTCCTACAAACGGGTTTTGTTGATCGATGGGTCAGCTTTATGCTTTTCACTGGCCTGAAAGCACTGATCTAGAGCCTTTTAAGCTTAAATCAAGATGGCCCGTTGCCAGCCTTCAAAGCTATGCTAGAGTGCTCGGATAACTCGATAAACGGGCTTTACCGGAATTCGTCGTCTCATAGGGATAGGGGGCCATTGCGACGTGTCCGGGCACGCCATGCTGGGGCCGTATGCGCTATTTGCTGATTTTGCTTCTGGGCTGCTTGCCCGTGCTGGCCACTGCGGTCGATTTCGACGACACCACCCGGTACCTTTCGCTGGGCAGCACCATGCAGGTCTATGAAGACCGCGAGGGCAGCGCCAGCATCGCCCAGGTTACCGCGCCCACCTTCGCCAAGCGTTTTCGCCTGCACCGTGAACAAGTGCTGAATGCCGGCTATTCGACTTCGGTGTTCTGGCTCAAGGTCGATTTGCGCTACCTGGCCTCGGCCAACCCCGCACCGCGCCAATGGTTGCTGGAGCTGGCGTACCCGCCGCTGGATCACCTCGAGCTCTATCTGCCGGGCGCCGATGGTACCTACCGCCTGGCACAGCGTACCGGCGATGCCTTGCCCTACGACAGCCGGCAGATCCGCCAGAACAACTACCTGTTCGAACTGCCGCTGCAGCCCAATCAGGCGACCACCGTCTACCTGCGCCTGCACAGCCAGGGCTCGGTACAGGCGCCGTTGGCGCTGTGGTCTGCCGAGGCCTACATGGAAGAGCAGCCCACGCGCCTGTATGTGCTGGGGATGATCTACGGGGTGTTGCTGGTGATGCTGGTGTACAACCTGTTCATCTTCCTCAGCGTTCGGGACGTCAGTTACCTCTACTACATCCTCTATATTGCCTCGTTCGGCTTCTACCAGGTGTCGGTCAACGGCGCAGGGGTGGCGTACTTCTGGCCGAACAGCCCTTGGTGGGCGAATGCCGCCACGCCCTTGTTCATCGGTGCTGCCGGCTTGTTCGGTTGCCAGTTCGCCCGCCACTTCCTGCGCCTGGGCACGATCAGCCGAGGGTTCGATCGGCTGCTGCAACTGTTGATGCTCGGGGCAGTGCTGGTGATGCTGCTGGCGGTGAGCATGCCCTATGGCATTGCCTTGCGCATGGCCACTGTGCTGGCCCTGCTGTTCACCGTCAGCATTTTCACTGCGGGGCTATACGCCTGGGTGCGCGGTCTGCGCGTGGCTCGCTGGTTCATCATTGCCTGGACGGCGTTCCTGCTGGGCGGGCTGGTCAATACCCTGATGGTGCTGGGGTACCTGCCCAATGTGTTCCTGACCATGTATGCCAGCCAGCTCGGTGCGGCGCTGGAAGTGGCGTTGTTGTCCCTGGCCCTGGCCGACCGTATCAACAGCATGCGCGAACAGCAGGCGCAGACCCTGCGTGATACCGGGCGGACACTGGAACAACTGAACCAGCAGCTGGCCAGGAGCAACCACCTCAAGGATGAATTCCTGGCCACGATCACCCATGAACTGCGCACCCCGATGAACGGTGTTATCGGCTCGCTGGAGCTGATGCACACGTTGCCGCTGAGCGCCGAGATGGCCCAGTACCACCGCACGGCGGTGGGCTCTGCGCAGAACATGATGGACATGGTCGACGATATTCTTACCCTCACCGAGCTGCAGGCGGGTCGCCTGCGCGCGCAGCCGGTGCCGTTCAGCTTGCGCCGCACGCTTCAGGACCTGCGTGCCGGCTACGCTGGAACGGCCCTTGGCAAAGGGCTTTACCTGAGCCTGGACATTCCCGCAGAGCTGCCGGACGAACTGCTTGGCGATGCGCATAAGTTGACGCGCTGCCTGGGTTGCCTGGTGGACAATGGCCTGAAGTTCACCCACCAGGGCGGCGTGATGGTTCAGGTGCGCGGCCGTCGGCTTGGGCCCGACAGCCTGGCGCTGACCTTCACCGTCAGTGACAGCGGCATCGGCTTCGATGACCTGGACCAGGCGATCCTGTATCAGCGCTTCTTCCAGGTCGATGGCTCGATGACCCGGCGCTACGGTGGCCTGGGCATCGGCCTGTCGATCTGCCGGCAGTTGGGCGAGGTGCTGGGGGGCACGTTGATGCATGAGTCTACGCGGGGGTTGGGGAGCCGTTTCGAGTTGACGCTGAATGTGGCGATAGCGCAGGTGCAGGTAACGGCGGGCAGGGCGGCTTCGGGGGTTACCCGGTTCTGAAGGCTGCCGGGCGCATGCCACGATGGTGTGCGTTGCCACCTGTTTAGTCATTATTGTCACTTTGACTGGCCCACAGGGAGTGCTTCACTGGGACTTTCATGCATACCCGGCCCCAGGAGCTCCCGATGAACCTGCACCAGTACGCTGAAACCCACGAAGTCACCAATCAGCCACCGTCCCTCGACGGCGCGAACCTGTACCGCCTGGACCTGCCACTGCAGGAGTGGTCGCGGCGTTTCGGTGCCGGCTGGGCCGAATCGCGGATCGATGCCTACGGTGCCTTGGCCGGTGGGCCCCTGATGGCCGCAGGCTTTCTGGCCAACGCGCACAAACCAGCGTTCAGCAGCCATGACCGTTACGGGCACCGCATCGACCTGGTGGAGTTCCACCCCGCCTACCACGAGCTGATGCGTACGGCCGTCGAACACGGCCTGCCGTCGTTGCCCTGGGCCGAGCCGCGCCCCGGTGCCCATGTAGCCCGGGCATCGATGACTTACCTGCACAGCCAGGCAGAAGCCGGTACCGGTTGCCCGCTGACCATGACCTTTGCCGCTGTCCCCGCACTCAGGCTGCAGCCTGAGCTGGCCGAGTACTGGTTGCCGAAGATTCTCGCCCGCGAGTACGACCCCCGCAACGTCGGCGATCAGCACAAGGCAGGTGTGACCATCGGCATGGCCATGACAGAAAAGCAGGGCGGTACCGATGTACGCGCCAACACCACCCGCGCCTATCCTGTCGGCAGCCCGGGGTCGGGCCAGGCCTACGAGCTGGTTGGGCATAAATGGTTCTGTTCGGCGCCGATGTGCGACGCCTTCCTGACACTGGCGCAGACCGACAAAGGCTTGAGCTGTTTCCTGTTGCCACGCCATCGCCCGGATGACAGCCGTAACCAGTTCTACATCCAGCGCCTGAAGAACAAGCTCGGCAACAGCTCCAATGCTTCCAGCGAAGTGGAGCTGCGTGGCGCTCTGGCCTGGATGGTCGGCGAGGAGGGGCGGGGAGTGCCAACCATCATCGAGATGGTGGCCATGACCCGCTTCGACTGCATGGTCGGCTCAAGCGCCCTGATGCGCCAGGCCTTGACCCAGGCTACCCACCACTGCGCGCACCGCAAGGTCGGCGGCCGGGTGCTGAGCGAGCAGCCGCTGATGCAGAACGTGCTGGCCGATCTGGCACTGGAAAGCGAAGCGGCCCTGGCCTTGAGCCTGCGCATGGGGCAAGCGCTAGAGCAACTCGATGATCCGCAGCAGGCGCACTTCGCCCGGTTGGTCACGGCGGTGGGCAAGTATTGGATCTGCAAGCGCGCGCCCGCGATGATCAACGAAGCTGCCGAATGCCTGGGCGGCGCCGGTTATGTCGAGGACAGCATCCTGCCGCGCTTGTACCGTGAAGCACCGGTCAATTCCACTTGGGAGGGGTCGGGCAACGTCCAGTGCCTGGACGTACTGCGTGCCTTGTCCAAGGAGCCGGGCGTGCTCGATACGCTGTTCGCTGAACTGGGCGATGGCCATGGCGATCCACGGCTGGCGGCGCACATCGGCAATCTCAAGGGCGCGTTCGCCGACACGGGCGACATTCAGTATCGTGCCCGGCAGCTGACCGAGGACATCGCCCTGGCCCTGCAGGCCAAGCTGTTGCTGGAAGCGGGCAACACCTCGGTCAGCGATGCCTTCATCGGCAGCCGGCTGGCCGGCGGCGGCCGCGTTTACGGGGCATTGCCGCGCGGCGCCGATGTCCAGGCGCTGGTGGCACGGGCCACGCCGGTCTGGCCCGGCTGACAGGGGGTGTTTTTACCGGCGAAGGCAGGCAAGATGGCTGACATGCATGTCCAGACAGGAAGCACAGTGTGAGCCAAGCCTTTGTAGTCGTTGATACCCCCGAACAGGCCGTCGACCGTCTGGCGGCCTTGCATGAACAGGCCACCGGGGCCCTCAGCCAGGCCCTCAAGCGTTACCTGAAGGACCGCACCGAGCCGGACGCCGACGAGCGCGCCGTTTACCGCTACCCGGCCTTGCGCCTGACCTATTACAGCCACGGCGAAGTCGCCGCCACCACCCGTGCCTATGCCAAGGTACAGGTGGCGGGCACCTACAGCGTCACAGTCACCCAGCCTGCGGCATTTCGGGGTTATCTGCTCGAGCAGTTGCGTCCCTTGATGCACGACTACACCGTGACCGTCGAGGTAGGCGTCAGCGAGCAGAACATCCCGTACCCTTACGTGGTCGACCAGGGCGATGAACTGGCGGGCAGCGGCATCACTGCCGCCGAGCTGGCACGGGTATTCCCCAGTACCGACCTGTCCGCCGCCACCGACGACATTGCCGATGGCCTGTGCGACTGGGGCAGTGCCCAGACACTGCCACTGGCGCTGTTCGACGCCGCCCGCGTGGACTTCTCGCTGCGCCGCCTGGTGCACTACACCGGCAGCGACTGGCGCCATGTGCAGCCTTGGATCCTGCTGACCAACTACCACCGCTATGTCGACCAGTTCATCAGCCATGGCCTTGAACAGCTGCGTGACGACCCGCGCTTCGTGCGCATGGTGCTGCCGGGCAACGTGGCGATCGAAAAGGGCATGGACCATGGTGAGGCCCAGGCCCTGGTGGCCAGCGTGGTCTGGCACCGCTATCAGATGCCGGCGTATCACCTGATCGCCGCTGACGGTGATGGTGTCACCCTGGTCAACATCGGCGTCGGCCCGTCCAACGCCAAGAACATCACCGACCACCTGGCCGTGCTGCGTCCGCATTGCTGGCTGATGATCGGCCACTGCGGGGGCCTGCGTCAGTCGCAGACCATCGGGGACTATGTGCTGGCGCACGCTTACATGCGCCGCGACGGTATCCTTGACCGGGTGGTGCCGCCGAACATCCCGATCCCGGCCCTGGCCGAGGTGCAACTGGCGTTGCAGGAGGCGGCAGCCCAGGTTACCGGCGAACGTGGCGAGGAATTGAAGAAGCGCCTGCGCACCGGCACCGTGCTGACGTACGACGACCGTAACTGGGAGCTGCGCTGGGCCCAGGAACGGCCGCTGATCAACCTGTCGCGGGCCGTGGCGGTAGACATGGAGAGCGGCACCATCGCCGCCCAGGGTTATCGCCTGCGAGTGCCATATGGCACCTTGCTGTGTGTGTCCGATAAACCGCTGCACAGCGAAATCAAGCTGCCTGGGTCGGCCAACGCCTTCTACAACCGCGCGGTCAGCCAGCACTTGAAGATCGGTATCGCCGCCCTCGACCTGCTGCGCACCGAGCTCAATTCGCTGCACTCGCGTAAACTGCGCAGCTTCGATGAGCCGCCGTTCCGCTGAGGATCCATGCCACTGCCACCCCGTTCCAAGCCGCGCCACCCCAAGGCGCGGCCTGCCGGCCCAAAGCGCCAGCCCAAGGCGCCACCGGCCGAGCCTCGCCTGATCCTGTTCAACAAGCCGTTCGATGTGCTTACCCAGTTCAGCGACAGCGATGGCCGTGCCACGCTCAAGGATTACATTGATATTCCTGGCATTTACCCGGCCGGGCGGCTGGACCGTGACAGTGAAGGGTTGCTGTTGCTGACCAACGACGGCGGTTTGCAGGCGCGCATCGCCGACCCCAGGCACAAGCTGGCCAAGACGTACTGGGTGCAGGTGGAAGGCGAACCGAACGATGAGCAGCTAAAGCGGTTGCGCGAAGGCGTGGAGCTCAATGACGGGCCGACCTTGCCTGCCGAAGCACGGCGCCTCGATGAGCCTGAGCTGTGGCCGCGCAACCCGCCGGTACGCTTTCGCAAGAGCGTGCCGACCAGTTGGCTGGAGCTGGTGATTCGCGAGGGGCGTAACCGCCAGGTGCGGCGCATGACAGCGGCGGTGGGCTTGCCGACTTTGCGCCTGGTGCGGGTGCGGATCGGTGATTGGGCGCTGGATGGGTTGGAGCAGGGGTGTTGGCGCGAGGTGCCGGCCAAGTTGTAATGCTCGCTGGCTTCATCGCCGGCAAGCCGGGCCCACAGAAAATGCGCAGGCCTTTGCATTTGTGGGGCCGCCTTGCCGGTGATGAGGCTTGAGAGGGCGCTACACCCCTTCCAGAAACCCCACGACCACGGTCTTGATGATAAAGGCCAGCACCCCCAGCCCCAGCACGAAGAACAGGATCATCGTGCCAAAGCGCCCGGCCTTGGATTTCTTTGCCAAGTCCCAGACGATGAAGCCCATGAAACCGATCAGCACGGTGACCAGGATGATCATCATCCATTCTTCAAATACAGCCGGATCCATCTGTGTGTTCTCCAGGCAAGCTCAGCAGCCAATCAACGAAGGTGGGTCAGGGGCAGTTCGGTACTCGCCAGCACCTGATTGAGCACGAAGCTCGAGCGCACGCTGGTGACGCCTTCGATGCGGGTCAGGCTGCCCAATAGCAGTTTCTGGTAGTGATCCATGTCCGGTACCACCACCTTGAGCTGATAGTCGGCATCCATGCCGGTTACAAGGCTGCATTCAAGCACCTGTGGCAAGTTGCGGATGGCTGCCTCGAAGGTCTCGAAGCGCTCCGGGGTGTGCCGGTCCATGCCGATCAGCACGTAAGCCGTCAGGCTCAGGCCAAGCTTTTTGCGGTCGAGCAGGGCGACTTGCCGTGAGATATAGCCGTCGTCTTCCAGTTGCTTGACCCGACGAGAGCAGGGTGAGGGCGACAGGCCAATGCGTTCGGCCAGCTCCTGGTTGGAAATGCGCGCATCGCGCTGCAATTCGGCGAGGATGCTCAGGTCGTAGCGGTCAAGCTTGCTCATGGAAAAGGCCTTTTCTGATCAGATTGCGGTGAATTATCGATCCAGGGTTAAAAATTGCGCAAGTGCTATTTATCTGAGCAATCTTCGCAATCCGCTGCCGCCCCCTGTCCCGTATCTTTATCAACAGAATCACTGCCCGGACATCAGTCCACGGCGACGCGCCCTAGGCGGGCGGTCGCGGCCAGCCATCCAACAGGATCCGCCAGGCCCCCGGGCTACGTACCTCCACAAGAGCGTATGAGGTGAGCCGGCGCCACAAGTGCCGAGCACGGACGACAATTCTCAAAGGGAGGCCTCAAGGCCTCCCTTTTTTCATGGCCGCGATTTCATCTGTTTGTCCGTTACAGGCACGGTAGACTGGCAGCGTGCCGTTATCTTGACCGTGAGGAACAACATGAAGTCGCGCATCTGGCAGTTGGCAGGTGTTGGTTTGCTTGGCGTGAGCATCTGCCTGGGGGCGATGGCCCAGGGCCCTGAAGACGGGCATGGTGGCAATGGCCGGCAGGATCCCAACGGTAGTTACGAAGGCCGTTCGCCGCTCAACTCGCGCGATGAAGTGCACCAGACCCAGCCCGCCCGCCAGGGCTACTACCAGGATATTCCCCGGCGCAATGCCGATTACCGGCACTGGGAGGCTGGCGGCCCTGGTCAACGGCCTGGTGGCGACTGGCAGGGGCGGCCGGATGGCCATGGCAATGGCTGGGGGCCGGGGCCGCAGTATCGCCCCGGGCACAGCATCGACCATTTCCCGGACCGCTACTGGAAAGTGCCCTACCGTGGGCAGGACTATTTTTACTCAGGTGGTTACTGGTACCGGCCGCATGGCGGCAGCTACATCGTGGTAGCCCCGCCGTACGGGGTGCGGGTCGGCTACCTGCCATCCTATGCACGTGAAGTGTGGGTGGGGGGTGCCTTGCTCTTCCTGGTGGCCGATACGTATTACCAGTACCTGGCAGACAGCCAGGAGTACGTGGTGGTCAGCCCGCCTGCGGTTGCACCGGCACCGGTGCCCGTGGCGCAAGCCCCTTCAGGCAACGCATACGATGTGGTGGCCTACCCGATGCATGGGCAAGGCCAGGAGCAGCAGGACCAGGACCGCTACCAGTGCCACCGTTGGGCGGTGAGCCAGTCCAACTTCGACCCCGCAACCGCCCCCAGCGCACCGCCGGCCAATGTTGCAGACAACTACCGGCGGGCGCTGGGGGCGTGTTTCAGTGGCCGGGGCTACAGTATCAATTGAGCCTCAGACGGGGTCGGCATGCACCATCACATCGGCCTGTGGATAACGCTGGCGGATGACTTCAGAGGCCTGAACGCACAGGGCATGTGCTTCGTGCAACGGCAACTGCCCCGGCAGCTCCAGATGCAGTTGCACGAACCACTGATTGCCCGACACCCTGGTGCGCAGGTCATGCACACCTTTGACCCCGGCAATGCCCAGCACCAGTTCGACCATGCCCTCGCCGATGTCGCCGGGCAGTTCCTTGTCCATCAGGATTGCCGTGCTTTCCCGGGCGATCTGCAGTGCACTCCACAGGATGTACAGCGCGATACCCAGGCCAAACAGCGCATCCAGCTGCGGCCAGCCGTAGCGCGCCAGCAGCAAGGCCAGCAGGATGCTGCCATTTAGCAGCAGGTCAGAGCGATAATGCAGCGAGTCGGCACGCACCGCCGTTGAGCCTGTCACACGTACCACCTTGCGTTGCAGCGCCAGCAAGGCCAGCGTCAGCACCAGCGACAGCAGCATCACGCCGATACCGATTGCAGTATCACCCAAGGGCTGTGGCGATTGCAGGCGCTCGGCGGCCTGAACCCCGATCAGTACCGCACTCACGCCGATGAACACTGCCTGGGCCATGCCTGCCAAGGCTTCTGCCTTGCCGTGGCCGAAGCGATGGTCATCATCAGCCGGGCGTAGCGCATAGTGCACTGCGAGCAGGTTGAGGAACGAGGCGACCGCGTCCAGCGCCGAATCGGTCAGCCCGGCCAGCAGGCTGACCGAGCCACTCAGCCACCAGGCCACGGCCTTGCTCAGCACGAGGATGCTGGCCACCGCGAGCGAGGCGCGGGTGGCCAGGCGTAGCAGGCGCTGGTGTTCAGCCGAGGTGATCATGCCGAGGGTGGTTTCCTTGCAGGTTTCAGGCTGCCGGCACCAGGCCGAACGCTGCCAGTTGCTCGACGCTGCCGCGATGCTGGATCAACCGCGGGTCGTCCAGCGGCAGGCGCTGGCCCAGTTCGCTTTCGAGAATGGCCTGCAGCTTGAGGTTGTCGACCTTGCCATCGGGCTTGATGGCCTCGCGCAGTTTTTCTGGCGCTACTTGTGCCGTGGTGCCCCCAGGGTAGTAGATGGCACCTGTGGCGAAGTCGACGCCAAAGGCAATCAGGCCAGGGATCACGTAGAACAGGATGCCGATGGCATCGAGGGCGACGATTACCGGGTCGACCTTGCCCTCGATCTGCCCGCGGCGTTCGGGGTAGAACAGCGTGCCGCAGGCCGTCAGCTGGGTCAGCAAGGTGGCGATGAGGGCGCCACCGATGACGCGGGATGGGATGCGCATTTGAATCTCCGAAGAAAGTTGCCACAAGGTGGGGCGATACGCCGGCACCTGATGCTAAGACCATGATAGAGCAGGCTGGGTTCGCCGTTATACTCGCCAGACTGTTCGAGGACCACCATGATTTCCTTACCGATCGATGCTGCCCTGCCGGCTTTGCGCCATGCCTTGGAAAACCGTCACGAAGCGGTGCTCGAGGCGCCGCCCGGCGCAGGCAAGACCACCCGTGTACCGCTGGCACTGTTGAATGAAGCCTGGCTGGCCGGGCAGACCATCGTGATGCTGGAGCCGCGCAGGTTGGCGGCGCGTGCGGCGGCCGAACGGCTGGCCAGCGAGCTGGGCGAAAAAGTCGGCGAAACCGTGGGTTACCGCATTCGTTTGGACAGCAAGGTCGGGCCCAATACCCGTATCGAAGTAGTCACCGAAGGCATCCTGACCCGCCGGTTGCAGGCAGACCCTGCGCTGGAGGGGGTAGGGCTGCTGATCTTCGATGAGTTTCACGAGCGCAGCCTGGATGCCGACCTGGCCCTGGCGCTGAGTCTCAATGGCCGGGAACTGCTGCGCGACGACCCGCCGCTGAAAATTTTGCTGATGTCCGCAACCCTGGAGGGCGAGCGCCTGTCCCGGCTGCTCGACGACGCGCCGGTGATCAGCAGCGAAGGCCGCATGTACCCGGTTGATATTCGTTGGGGCCGGCCGTTCCACCCTGGGGAATTCATCGAGCCACGGGTGGTGGACAGCGTGCTGCAGGCCTTGGCCGATCAACCCGGCAGTGTGCTGGTGTTCCTCCCAGGCCAGGCTGAGATCCGTAGGGTTCACCAACGTTTGCAGGAATCATTGGCCGAGCGCCCGGGCATTCTGCTGTGCCCCTTGCATGGCGAACTCGACCTCAATGCCCAGCGTGCCGCCATCGATCCGGCGCCCCAGGGCCTGCGCAAGGTCGTGCTGGCCACAAACATCGCCGAGACCAGCCTGACCATCGACGGCGTGCGCGTGGTCATCGATGCCGGCCTTGCCCGGGTACCGCGTTTCGACCCCGGCAGCGGCATGACGCGCCTGGACACCCAACGCATCTCCCGTGCCAGCGCCACCCAGCGGGCTGGCCGTGCCGGGCGCCTGGAGCCGGGCGTGTGCTACCGCTTGTGGTCAGAGGCGCAGCACGACCAGCTGGCAGCGCATGGCAGTGCCGAAATCCTCCAGGCAGACCTTGCTGGCCTGGCGCTGCAACTTGGCCGATGGGGTGTTGCGCCTGACCAGTTGCGTTGGCTGGACCAGCCTCCAGCGGCGGCATTTTCCCAGGCGCAGGACCTGCTGGCGCGGCTTGGCGCTTTCAAGCTGGGCAGCCGCGACAACCTCAGTGAACACGGCCAGGCCATGGCCGAGCTTCCGGCTCACCCGCGAATCGCTCACCTGCTGCTGCGCGGCCAGGACCTGGGCTTGGCCGCGATGGCTTGCGATGTTGCCGCCTTGTTGGGCGAGCGCGACATCCAGCGCGCAGGTGGCGCCGACCTGCATGACCGGCTGGCGCTGATCAGCGGTGACAGCAAGACCAGCCGTGGCGGCCAGGGCGGTGTGCAGCGTGCCCGGCAGTTGGCCCGCCAGTATCGGGGGCTGCTGCGCGGCAAGGCCGGTGCGGCGGTTGCCGATCCCGAGCATCCACGCTGGCTCGGCGCCCTGCTGGCGTTGGCCTATCCCGACCGGGTTGCCCAGCAGCGTCGCGAGGGCGGGGCCGAGTATCGCCTGGCCAACGGCCGTGCCGCCTTGTTCGCCGAGGCCGATGCACTGATGAAATGCCCGTGGTTGGTCATCGCCGACCTGGGCAGCCGCCAGGGGCAGCGGGAAGAGCGGATTTACCTGGCTGCCGAATTCGACCCGGCGCTGCTCGACGATGTGCTGGCCGAACAGGTCGAGCGCGTCGACATTCTCGACTGGGACGAGCGCGAGCAGGTGTTGCGTGCCGAGCGTCAGACCAAGGTCGGCGAACTGGTACTCAGCCGTGAACCGTTGCCTGGGCTGGATGATGACGCCCGCGCCAGGGCACTGCTAGGCCTGGTGCGGCGCAAAGGCCTGAACCTGCTGAACTGGACGCCAGAGTTGCGCCAGTGGCAGGCGCGAATAGCGCTGTTGCGCCAGCTCGACCTGGAAAAAGACGGCCACAGCGAGTGGCCCGACCTGGGCGACGAGGCGCTGCTGGCCAGCCTGGAGCACTGGCTGCAGCCTTATCTGGGCAAAGTCTCCCGCCTGAGCCATTTCGCCGCCCTGGACCTGCCTTCGATCTTGCGTAATCTGTTGCCCTGGCCGCTGCCCCAGCGCCTGGACGAATGGGCGCCAGCGCACCTGGCTGTGCCGTCGGGCTCCAGTATCCGCCTCGACTACAGTGAAAACCCGCCGATCCTCGCCGTGCGCCTGCAAGAGCTGTTCGGCCTGGCTGACACGCCGCGCATCGCCCAAGGTCGCCAGCAGGTCAAGCTGCACCTGCTGTCGCCAGCGCGGCGGCCAGTGCAGGTGACGCAGGATTTGGCCAACTTCTGGCGCACCACCTATGCAGAGGTGAAGAAGGACCTCAAGGGTAGATACCCCAAGCATTACTGGCCGGACGACCCGCTGGTGGCGGAGGCCACCGCGCGGGCCAAACCGCGCGGTACCTGACTGGGAGACAGTTCAGGCGTCGTTCTTGCTCTCCAGCAGCATGAACAGGCGATACAGCACCACGGTGCTGAACAACTGCAGGAAGCCGAGCAGGCTGGCCATGGCCAGCTCCAGGGCGGGGGCAGGCTCGGGGAAGGCGATCAGCAGCAGCCCGTCAATCAGCCAGATCGGTGCGAGCACGGCAAGTACGCAGAGCATGATGCGCATGAAGTGCCCGGTGGTCATGCGTGCGCTTTCGCGCATCGACTGCACCACCGGCAGGCCGCGCAGCACCAGCAGATACTCGGCGAACACCAGGTTGATCATGATCCATACCCCCGGGAAGACCAGCAGCGCCAGCCCGGCCATGATCAGCAGCGAACTGATCATGATCAGCAGCGCCAATTGCGGCCATAGCTGCATGGCGCGGGCAAACAGCTCGCGTTTGGGGATCTCCTGGCCGTTGCTGCGGGTGTCGAGGTAAAGAATCAGCGCTGCACTGTAAAGCGGGTAGAACAGCAGGCTCACCAGCATGCTGTAGGCCGGTGATGCCTGGTCGCCCAACTGCTGGTACAACAGTTGGGTTACCAGGGCTTCGAGTACGACCAGCGGCAAGCACAGCGGGATGATGTTTGCCAGGTGGCGGCGGAAGAAGTAGAGGGAGTCGCGCAAAACGCTCAGCGGATTCATCGGTCAACATCGCATGGCAGTAAAAGCAGGGGCCTAACTTTAGCCCAGAGCAGTCAATTGCTGAAAAAAGTTTCACCAGGCCAGTGATTGAATCCGCCGCCTGCGCGCCCCATCTTTGACACGTCCGATGTCCCGCTTCCCACGAGGTAGCCCATGAACACTGAAGAACAAACCCTGATCGATGGCCTGTTTGGCCGCATCAAACAAGCCGAAGACCCCAGCCAGCCGCGTGATGCACAGGCCCAGGCGCGCATCGAGGAACACCTGCGCGAGCAGCCGGCGGCGCCTTACTACATGGCCCAGGCAATCCTGGTACAGGAGGCTGCGCTCAAGCGCCTGGACGAACAGAACAAGCAACTGGAAGCAGAGCTCAAACAGGCTCGTGCCCAGGTCGAGGCTTCCCGCACCAGCAGCACCAGCAGTGGTGGCTTCCTCTCCAGCATCTTTGGCGCCAGTGGGCGTAATCCGCAGCCTGCCCAACCATCACAGCAGCCCCAGCGGCCTGCCACGCCGGTCGCTTCGGCAGGCGGTTGGCGTGAGCCGAGTGCCCCGGGCTTCTCCCAGCCGCAGGCGGCGCAACCTGGTTTCGGCGCCGCGCCGGCTCGGGGTGGGGCGAGCAGCTTCCTGGGTGGTGCGATGCAGACCGCTGCCGGTGTGGCCGGTGGTGTGTTGCTGGCACAAGGCATCAGCAGCCTGTTCAACCACCACTCGCAGCCGGAAGAGGTGGTCGAGGTGATCAAGGAAGAACCGGCCCCGGCCAGTGATACCGGGGGTTGGAACGACGAGGGCGCGCAGCCGCAGGTGGCCGACAATGGTGGCTGGGGCGCTGATCAGGGTGGTTTCGCTGACAGTGATTATGGCAGCGATGATGGCGGCTTCTTCTCGGACGACGACACCTTCGTCTGATCGGTCTGGCATACTGCTGGCATTTTCGGGGGCGCATTGCGCCCCTTCAGCCGAGGGTATGTAGTGAAGAAAATCGCACTGTTCGCCGATGTGCAGAACCTCTACTACACCGTGCGCCAGGCCCATGGCTGTCACTTCAACTACACCGCGCTGTGGTCTGAAGTCAGCCGCGAGGGTGAGATCGTCGAGGCCGTGGCGTATGCCATCGACCGTGGGGACAGCAAACAGCAGCAGTTCCAGCAGATCCTGCGCAACCTTGGTTTCGATGTGCGCCTCAAGCCGTTCATCCAGCGCAGCGATGGTTCGGCCAAAGGTGACTGGGATGTGGGGATAACCCTGGATGTGATCGATGCAGCCAGCCGTGTCGATCAGGTAGTACTGGCTTCGGGCGATGGTGATTTCGACCTGCTGCTGGAGCGGGTGATACAGCGTCATGGCGCCGAGGCGGTGGTCTACGGTGTGCCGGGGTTGACCGCCATGTCGCTGATACGAGCGGCCAGCCGCTATGTGCCGATCGAAGGGCGTCTGTTGTTGAAGCATTGAAGCTCGGCGGCGCTTGGCCGCCATTGCGCCGGATACCCCAGCCATTCCGCAAATTGTGCCGCCCAATTAATCCGGTTTTGTAACTTAATCTTGGCGGCGAGGCTCCCTAAACTCATTCCCCCGTAAACGGATTTCGAGTTTTGCCATGCCTGCCTCCCGCCGCTTCCCGTTATTGCTGATTGGTGCCTTTCTGGCCTTGTACCTGGTCTGGGGCTCCACCTACCTGTTCATTCGCATCGGTGTGGAGTCCTGGCCACCGATGCTGATGGCCGGGGTGCGGTTCCTTATCGCCGGGGGCCTGCTCTACGGGTTTTTGCGCTGGCGCGGGGTGCCGGCGCCGACCTGGCCGCAATGGCGTGCAGCAGGGGCCGTGGGTTTTCTGCTGCTCAGTTGCGGCAATGGCGGCGTGACGGTTGCAGAGCATGCTGGCGTTGCCTCCGGCGTCGCTGCGCTGGCGGTGGCTACGGTGCCGCTGTTTACCTTGGTGTTTGGCCTGCTGTTCGGCCATCGCAATTCGCGCCTGGAGTGGGCGGGCATCTTCCTTGGGCTGGTTGGCATCGGCCTGCTCAACCTCGGCTCTAACCTGCAGGCCAGCCCCATCGGTGCGGCGCTGATCCTGTTTGCGGCTGCCGCGTGGGCGTTCGGGTCGGTCTGGAGCAAGAGCCTGCCGTTACCCCAAGGCCCCATGGCCAGTGCGGCCGAGATGCTGGTCGGTGGTGCGGTATTGCTGCTGGGCAGCGCCCTGTCGGGTGAGCGTATGACTCAGATGCCCACTGCGGCAGGCTGGGGCGCGTTGGCTTATCTGGTCTTGTTCGGCTCGATCCTGGCATTCAGCGCCTATATGTACCTGCTCAAGCATGTGCGCCCGGCGGCGGCCACCAGCTACGCCTATGTCAACCCGGCGGTCGCAGTGTTGCTTGGTATCGTCTTTGCCGGCGAGCAGATCGGTGCAGAGGAATGCCTGGCGATGGCGGTGATCATCAGTGCCGTGGTGCTGATCGGCCTGCCGCAGTGGCGCAGGCCGGCGCAGCCCACTGCATCGCTTGAGGGCGAAACCTGCAAGTAGGCCGGGGTGTTGCGGTAAACTTGCCGCCTTCGCTGAACCCCCTGACGGTATTGCCATGAATTTCGCCAAACTCGGCCTGATCGAACCGTTGCTGCGTACCCTGCAGCAGCTGGACTACACCACCCCAACCCCGGTCCAGGCCCAGGCCATCCCCGCCGTGCTGGCCGGCCGCGACCTGATGGCCGCAGCCCAGACCGGCACCGGCAAGACTGCCGGTTTTGCGCTGCCTGTGCTGCAGCGCCTGGCCTTGGAAGGGGAAAAGGTCGCCAGCAACTCGATCCGTGCCCTGGTGTTGGTACCGACCCGCGAATTGGCCGAGCAGGTGCACAACAACGTGCGCGAATACGCCGAAAACCTGCCGCTCAGCACTTACGCGGTGTATGGCGGGGTCAGCATCAACCCGCAAATGATGCGCCTGCGTCGTGGCGTCGACCTGCTGGTGGCCACCCCGGGGCGCTTGCTCGACCTGTTCCGCCAGAACGCGGTGAAGTTCAACCAGGTGCAGACCCTGGTGCTCGACGAAGCCGACCGCATGCTCGACCTGGGTTTTGCCGAAGAGCTGCAGTCGGTATACGCGGCCCTGCCGCGCAAGCGCCAGACGCTGCTGTTTTCCGCTACTTTCTCCGACCAGATCCGCATGCTGGCAGGGCTGGCGCTCAATGACCCGCTGAGCATCGAGGTCAGCCCGCGCAACGCGGCTGCCACCACGGTCAAGCAGTGGCTGGTGCCGGTGGACAAGAAGCGCAAGGTCGACCTGTTCTGCCACCTGCTGCGCAAGCAGCGCTGGAAGCAGGTACTGGTTTTTGCCAAGACTCGCAATGGCGTAGACCAGTTGGTCGAGCGGCTGCTGGGCGAGGGCGTGAACGCCGATGGCATTCACGGTGACCGCCCGCAAGCCACGCGCCAGCGCGCGCTGGACAGCTTCAAGGCCCGGGAGATCCAGGTACTGGTCGCCACCGACGTTGCCGCCCGCGGCCTGGACATCGACGACCTGCCGTTGGTGGTCAACCTCGACCTGCCGATCGTGGCCGAGGATTATGTGCACCGTATTGGTCGCACGGGCCGTGCCGGCAATAAAGGCGAGGCGATCTCGCTGGTATGCGCCGATGAAGTGCAGCAGTTGGCCACGATCGAGACGCTGATTCGCCAGACCTTGCCGCGCCACGAGGAACCGGACTTCATTCCCGATCACCGGGTGCCGATGACCGATGCCAGTGGCCAGGTGATCAAGAAGCCGAAAAAGCCCAAGAAGCCGAAAGAGAACAGTGCCAAGCGCGGGCTGGGGCGCTGGATGGACAGTGGCGACGAGGCTCCGGTCAAGTCGGTGCGCAAAGTGCCCAGCTTCAATACCGGGCCGAAGAAGCGCAAGCCTTGAGGTTTTGGGGCTGCTTTGCAGCCCTTTCGCGACACAAGGCCGCTCCTACGGACAGTCGCGAAAGGGTCGCAAAGCGGCCCCCGCATCCTGTCAGGAAGACCGCGCCAGCCAATCCGCCGCCGCCCGCCCGGCCCGCAACCCACTGGCAAAGCACGCCGTCAACAGATACCCCCCCGTCGGCGCCTCCCAGTCCAGCATCTCGCCGGCACAGAACACCCCAGGCATGCCCTTGAGCATCAACCCCTCATCCAGCCCCTCGAAGCGCACACCACCGGCACTGCTGATCGCCTCGTCCAGCGGCCGGGTGCGTACCAGCGTGATCGGCAGCGCCTTGATCGCTCGCGCCAGGGCGGGCATGTCGGCAAACGTCGCCTGATCCGTCAGTTCACGCAGCAGTGCCGCCTTCACCCCGTCGATGCCCAGCTGGCTGTGCAGGTGCTTGGCCATCGACCGTGAACCACGCGGCTTGGCCAGGGCCTGGGCAATCTTGTCCACAGGCTTGTCCGGCAGCAGGTCGAGCAGCAGCGTTGCCTGGCCGTCGCGGTTGATGGCCTCGCGCAACGGTGCAGACCAGGCATACACCAGGCTGCCCTCGACACCCTGGGCGGTAAGGATGAACTCACCTTTGCGCGTTGCCGTGCCTGGCATGCCCAAGGCGATGTTCTTCAGTGGCGCGCCGGCGAACTTGTCCTTGAGCAGCGCACTCCAGCCTGCGACTTCAAACCCGCAGTTGCTCGCTTGCAAGGGGGAGATATCCACAGCCCGTTCGGCCAGCACAGGTTGCCAGGCACCGTCGGAGCCCAGCCTGGCCCAACTGCCGCCACCCAAGGCCAACACGACAACATCAGCCTTTACCTGCAGTTCGCCCTGTGGATAAGCGATTTGCAAGGCACCGTCGGCACCCCAGCCCAGCCAGCGATGGCGGGTGTGGATAACTACGCCGCTGTCGCGCAGGCGTTTGAGCCAGGCGCGTAGCAACGGCGCGGCTTTCATGTCGGTAGGGAAGACTCGGCCCGAAGTGCCCACGAAGGTTTCGATGCCCAAGCCGTGAATCCACTGGCGCAGGGCATCGGCATCGAAGTCGCCCAGCAGCCGCTTTATCTCGCTTTCGCGTTCGGCATAGCGCGCCACGAACTGGGGATAGGGCTCGGAATGGGTAATGTTCATGCCGCCGACGCCCGCCAGCAGAAACTTGCGGCCCACCGACGGCATGGCGTCGAACACCTGCACTGCCAGGCCCGCCTGGGCCAGGGCTTCGGCGGCCATCAGGCCGGCGGGGCCGGCGCCGATGACGACAGCCAGGGGAGGGGATGCGGGGCGTAGATCGGACATGGTGGTCAGCAGGCTGTGGAAAAGACCGCGCATTCTAACGCAGCAGGGGCCATGCAAGCACTGAGCAAAAAATGATCAGTATGCTGCAGGGCACGGTGGTAAAGGGCTGTAGCGGCTTTCCAGCAGGTTATCCACAGGCGGTTCCACAGTCATTGTGAACAACTGATGACCTTCGCCGCGCTGTGGTGGAGGATGCCGTGGCGCCGCGCCAAGGCTTCCCTGTCCTTGCTGTAGCCGCCGCCGATCACGCCGACCACCGGGATATCCCGCCCCAGGCAGTGGCGCATGACATGCTCGTCGCGCGCAGCCAAGCCGGCATCGGTCAGTTGCAGGTAGCCGAGGGCATCGTCCTTATGTACGTCCACACCGGCGTCGTACAGCACCAGGTCGGGTTGATACAGCGGCAACAGGTAGTTGAGCGCGTCTTCCACCACCTTCAGGTAGGCGGCGTCACCCATGCCCCGCGGTAGCGGAATATCCCAGTCACTGTGGGCCTTGCGCGCCGGGAAGTTCTGTTCGCAGTGCAACGATACGGTGATGGCGTCCGGGGTGTCCTGCAGGATGCGCGCGGTGCCATCGCCCTGGTGCACGTCGCAATCGAAGATCAGCACCCGGTGCACCCGCCCGGCTTCAAGCAGGTAGCGGCTGATCACGGCCAGGTCGTTGAAGATGCAGAAACCGGCTGGGTGGTCATAGTGGGCGTGGTGGGTACCGCCGGCCAGGTGGCAGGCCAGGCCGTGCTGCAGCGCCATTTCGGCAGCCAGCAGCGAGCCGCCCACCGCCCGCACGGTGCGCCGCGCCAAGGCCTCGCTCCAGGGCAAGCCCAGGCGGCGCTGGTCCTCGCGCGACAGCTCGCCGTGCATGTAGCGCGCGATGTAGTCGCGGTCGTGGGCCAGGGCGAGGATGTCGTTGGGGCAGATTTGCGGGCGCAGCAAAGCCTGGTCGGTGGTCAGCCCGCTCTCGACCAGGTGGTCGCGCAGCAGGCGGAACTTGTCCATGGGGAAACGATGCTCGGGTGGGAACTCCGGGCTGTAGTCATCGTGGTAGATCAGCGGCAACGGCATGGTGGGTTCGCAATCGGGGCCAGTGCTGATCTTGCCAGTTGTTGGGTTGTGGGTAAAAGTACTGCGCCGCGCCTACGCTGAACCTGTAGCACGGCAAAACCGGAGCACGCCCCATGACCCCCATCCTTGAACTGGAAAGCGCCCGCCTGGTGTTACGCCAATGGCATGACGACGACCTGCGCGAGTTCGCCGCCATGAGCGCCGACCCGCAGGTGATGCGTTACTTTCCAGCCCCCATGACGCGGCTGGAGGCGGCGGCACTGATCGGCAGGATCCGCGGCCATTTCAACGAATACGGTTTCGGCCTGTGGGCCCTGGAGCGCAAGGACAGCGGCGCCTTCATCGGCATGACCGGCCTGCTCAACGTCAACTTCGATGCGCCGTTCGCGCCGGCCGTGGAAATCGGCTGGCGCCTTGCCCGGCGCCACTGGGGCCTGGGCTTTGCCAGCGAGGCGGCGTGGACCTGCCTGCGTTGTGCTTTCGCCCAATTGCGACTGGAGGAGGTGGTGTCGTTCACTACCGAGGCCAACCTGCCGTCGCAGAAGGTCATGCAGGCCATCGGCATGGAGCAGGACCTGCAAGGCAGTTTCGAGCACCCGCGCCTGCCCGCCGGGCACCCGCTGCGGCCCCACGTGCTGTACCGCATCGACCGGCCCCGCTGGGAGCAGACCTTGCGCGCTGAATGAGCGGTCATGCGCGGTGCCGATGACAAACCCTGTATCATTTGCCTTCATGAAAGCGCCGTAGAGCTGTGATGCCTTGCTAGGAGAACCCCCGATGAGTCATGTGTTGGACGACCTGGTCGACCTGTTGAGCCTCGAGTCGATCGAGGAGAACCTGTTCCGTGGGCGCAGCCAGGACCTGGGCTTCCGCCAGCTGTACGGTGGCCAGGTGCTGGGCCAGTCACTGTCGGCGGCCAGCCAGACGGTCGAAGACGCGCGCCATGTGCATTCGCTGCACGGTTACTTCCTGCGCCCTGGCGATGCCAGCCTGCCGGTGGTCTATTCGGTAGACCGTGTGCGCGATGGCGGCAGCTTCAGTACCCGGCGCGTGACGGCCATCCAGAAGGGCCAGACCATTTTCACTTGCAGTGCGTCGTTCCAGTACGACGAGGAAGGTTTCGAGCACCAGGCGCAGATGCCTGATGTGGTCGGGCCGGAGAACCTGCCGAGCGAGGTCGAACTGGCCCGCGCCATGGCCGACCACCTGCCTGAGCGCATTCGTGACAAGGTGCTATGTGCCAAGCCGATCGAGATACGCCCGGTCACCGAGCGTGACCCGTTCAACCCCAAGCCCGGCGACCCGGTGAAGTACACCTGGTTCCGCGCCGACGGCACCCTGCCGGACGTGCCCGCGCTGCACAAGTACCTGCTGGCCTACGCCTCGGACTTTGGCCTGCTGACCACCTCGCTGCTGCCCCATGGCAAATCGGTGTGGCAGCGCGACATGCAGATCGCCAGCCTCGACCACTCGTTGTGGTTCCACGGCAACCTGCGCGCCGATGAGTGGCTGCTGTACGCCACCGACAGTCCTTGGGCCGGCAATGCCCGTGGTTTCTGCCGGGGCAGTATCTACAACCGTGCCGGGCAACTGGTGGCGTCGTCTTCGCAGGAAGGCTTGATCCGTCACCGCAAGGACTGGGCATGAGCCTGGCCGATATCCGCAACTGGGTGTTCGACATGGACGGCACCCTTACCGTGGCGGTGCATGATTTTGCCGCCATTCGTGAGGCGCTGGAGATTCCGCCCGAGGACGACATCCTCACCCACCTGGCGGCATTACCTGCGGCGCAAGCGGCCGCCAAGCATGCGTGGCTGCTGGAGCACGAGCGCGACCTGGCGGTTGCCTCGACTGCTGCTACCGGTGCCGTGGAGCTGGTGCGGGAGCTGGCCGGGCGTGGCTGCCGGTTGGGCATCCTTACCCGCAATGCGCGTGAGCTGGCGCATGTCACGCTGGAGGCGATCGGCCTGGCGGATTGCTTTGCCGTCGAGCACGTGCTCGGTCGTGACGAGGCGGCGCCCAAGCCCAACCCCGATGGCCTGCTGAAGATCGCCAGTGCCTGGGGTGTGGCGCCGAGCGAACTGGTGATGGTGGGTGACTACCGCTTCGACCTGGATTGCGGCCGAGCGGCCGGGGCGCGCACGGTGCTGGTAAACCTGCCGGATAACCCATGGCCGGAACTGGTGGACTGGCATGCGGTGGACTGCCGGGCTTTGCGGGCGTTGCTGGGCTGAGTTTTCGGTAGCCTGCGCTTGCCCTGCCGCCGGCAAGTTGATCACCGCTGCTGAAGGCTGCCCGAGCACCTGAGGGAGCCGGCTTGCCGGCGATAGGGCCGTTACTGTCTATGCTCACCCCCAGTCTTTTCCCCAAATGGAGAACCAGCCATGACCCATAAAGCCATCTACGTGCAACCTGGCGGCGGCTACGACAAGGTCGAAGTCGGCACCTGCGAGGCGGCTGCGCCCAAGCCCGGCGAGATCACCGTTCGCCTGCACGCCAGCTCCCTCAACTACCACGACTTTGCCGTGGTCAGCGGCATGTGGGGGCCGAGCGAGCGGCGCATTCCCATGGCCGATGGCGCTGGCGAAGTGACCGCTGTCGGGGCGGGCGTCAGTGAGTTCAAGGTAGGCGACAGCGTGGTCAGCACCTTCTTCCCGGACTGGCTCGATGGCCAGGCACTGGTCGAAGGCTTCGCCAGCGTGCCGGGCGACGGCATCGACGGCTACGCCCGTGAACAGGTCACCGCCCGCGCCACCTCCTTCACGCTGGCACCCAAGGGCTACAGCCACGCCGAGGCCGCCACCCTGACCACCGCCGGCCTCACGGCCTGGCGTGCGCTGATGAGCGACGATCACCTCAAGCCCGGTGACACCGTACTTGTGCAGGGCACCGGCGGCGTGTCGATCTTCGCCCTGCAGTTCGCCAAGCTGGCAGGCGCCACGGTAATCGCCACCTCGTCCAGCGATGCCAAGCTCGAACGCCTCAAGGCCCTGGGCGCCGACCACCTGATCAACTACAAGAGCACCCCGGCCTGGGGCGAGAAGGTGCGTGAGCTCACCGGCAACCGTGGCGTCGATCATGTGATCGAGGTAGGCGGGCCGGCGACGCTGGAGCAGTCGATGATTGCCGCACGGATCGGTGGCCATGTGTCATTGATCGGCATCCTTACCGGTGTCGCCGGGCAGTTGCCGCTGGTTCAGGCGCTGGTGCGGCAGATCCGGCTGCAGGGTGTGCTGGTGGGTAGCCGCGCGCAGCAGCAGGCGATGGTCCGGGCGATCGACGCCAACGGCTTGCTGCCTGTGGTGGACAAGCATTTCGAACTGGAGCAGATCGTCGAAGCGTTCCGCTACCAGGAGAGCAACCGGCATTTCGGCAAGATCTGCCTGACCTGGTAATCGCCAGCCTCAGTCCGGCAACAAGCGGTCCCGGCTGTTGGACAGATGCAGGCAGATCGCCGCCCGTGCCGCATCCGGGTCCTGCCGGCCAATGGCGTTGAGAATCGCCTCATGCTCCAGGTTGGCCAGGTAGGCATGCCGGGCCAGGTTGGCCCCGGCGCGTTCGGCGATGGCCATGCGGTTGCGTGGAATCAGGCCATTGCCCAGCTGCGCCATCATCTCGCTGAAGTACAGGTTGCCGGTGGCCTCGGCGATCAGCAGGTGAAAGCGGCGGTCCGCTTCGATGCAACTGTCACCGGCGGCGGCGAGGTCCTGATAATCGTCCAGCGCCTGGCGCATGCGTGCCAGGTGGTGTTCGTTGCGGCGCACGGCGGCGAGGGCGGCTGCCTGGCCTTCGAGGCCGATGCGCAGTTCCAGCAGGTCACGCACGCTTGCGGCATTCTCCACACCCACCCGCAACCCGGCCTGCGCCGGGCGCGCCATCACGAACGTACCAATCCCATGGCGCGGTTCTACCAGGCCAGAGGCCTGCAGCTTCGACAGGGCTTCACGCACCACGGTGCGGCTGACACCGTGCTCGCGCACCAGGGTGTTTTCCGACGGCAGTTTGTCGCCCGGCTTGATGGTGCCCAGCAGGATTTGCTGGGTCAGGCTGGAGACCAGGTCGTGGGCACGGCTGTGGCCTGTTTTGCGGGGCTGCTGGGGCATGGGCCGCTCCGGTTGGCGAGTTAGCTTGTACGACAAGTTAGTCGATAAAAATATTTTCTGCCTGTTTTTTCGCAGCGCCGGGCAACCTGAAAAGTGAACTTATTAGCTTTATCGCCGCTTTTATACGATCTATAAGCTTGTATTTTGTGTTTTTAACGACAATCGCCATCTTGTCGTACAACTTCGCCGCGCATATGCTCTGCCCACTGTCATGTCAGACCACCTCGACCCGCACAAAAACAATTAGTGGGAGATACACAAGTGAACGACACCCTCGATCCGTCTGCCCGTAACGGCGGCGACGTGCTGGCCAGCGCCGTGGCCAAGGTCAAGCGCCACGTCCTGCCGCTGTTCGTGATCATGTTCATCGTCAACTACCTCGACCGCGTCAACATCGGCTTCGTCCGGCCACACCTGGAAAGCGACCTGGGCATCAGCGCTGCGGCCTATGGCTTTGGTGCCGGGTTGTTCTTCATCGGCTATGCGCTGTTCGAAGTGCCCTCGAACATGCTGTTGCAGCGCGTCGGCGCCCGCCTGTGGCTGACCCGCATCATGTTCACCTGGGGGCTGGTGGCCACGGCCATGGCCTTCGTGCAGAACGAAACCCAGTTCTACGTGCTGCGCTTTTTGCTCGGTGTTGCCGAGGCCGGCTTCTTCCCTGGGGTGATCTACTACTTCACCCGCTGGCTGCCAGGTGCCGAACGCGGCAAGGCGATTGCCATCTTCCTCAGCGGCTCGGCGCTGGCTTCGCTGATCTCCGGCCCACTGGCCGGCGCGCTGATGCAGATCCAGGGCCTGGGCATGCATGGCTGGCAGTGGATGTTGTTCATCGAGGGCATGGCCTCGGTCACGCTGTGCTTCTTCGTGTTCTTCTGGCTCGACTCCAAACCGCACGACGCCAAGTGGCTGAGCAAGGCCGAGCAGGACGCGTTGGTCGATACCATCGACCGCGAGCAACGTGAGCGCGAAGCCACCGGCGCCGTCAAGGTATCGTCCTGGAGCTTGCTCAAGGACCGCCAGATCGTGCTGTTCTGCCTGATCTACTTCTGCATCCAGCTGACCATCTACGCTGCGACCTTCTGGTTGCCCAGCATCATCAAACGCATGGGTGACCTGAGCGACCTGCAGGTCGGCTTCTTCAACTCCATCCCGTGGCTGATCTCGATTCTGGCCATGTATGCCTTCGCCGCTGGCTCCTCACGCTGGAAGTTCCAGCAGGCCTGGGTGGCTGCTGCCCTGGTGATCGCGGCCATCGGCATGTTCATGTCGACCACGGGCGGGCCGGTGTTCGCCTTTGTCGCGGTGTGCTTTGCCGCCATCGGTTTCAAGTCCGCTTCGTCACTGTTCTGGCCGATCCCCCAAGGCTATCTGGACGCGCGTATCGCTGCGGCGGTGATCGCCCTGATCAACTCGGTGGGCAACCTGGGCGGCTTCGTCGCGCCCACCACCTTCGGCCTGCTCGAGCAGCAGACCGGGTCGATCCAGGGTGGCCTGTACGGCCTGGCCGTGACCTCGGTGCTGGCGGCCATTGCGGTGTTCTTCGTGCGCACTCGCCCAAAGGGCGTCCCCTCCAATGACCTCAAGGCCCCTTCGGCCTTGGGCCAGACCCACTGATGACTGCGAGACAACAACCATGAACATGCAGACGACTCCCGCACTCCACACCAGCACCCCCGTGGTCACCGACCTGCGCGTGATCCCGGTAGCCGGCCATGACAGCATGCTGCTCAACCTCAGTGGCGCCCATGGCCCGTTCTTCACCCGTAACGTTGTGGTGCTGCGTGACAGCGCCGGCAACACGGGCCTGGGCGAAGTGCCCGGCGGCGAGAAGATCCGCCAGACCCTGGAAGATGCCCGCAGCCTGGTGGTCGGCCAGCCGATCGGTCACTACCAGCGTGTGCTCAATGCCATGCGCCAGACCTTCGCCAACCGCGATGCCGGCGGGCGTGGCCTGCAGACCTTCGACCTGCGCATTACCGTGCATGCGGTGACGGCCATCGAATCGGCGCTGCTGGACTTGCTCGGCCAGCACCTCAATGTGCCCATGGCCGCGCTGCTCGGTGAAGGCCAGCAGCGCGACGCGGTGAAAATGCTCGGCTACCTGTTCTATATCGGTGACCGCCAGCAGACTGACCTGGCTTACCGCAATGAGGCCGACGCCGATGATGACTGGTTCCGCCTGCGCCACGAGAAGGCACTGACCCCTGAGGCCGTGGTGCGCCTGGCTGAAGCCGCCAAGCAGCGCTATGGCTTCAGCGACTTCAAGCTCAAGGGCGGCGTGCTGCGTGGCGAAGAGGAGATGGAGGCGGTGACGGCGCTGGCCGAGCGCTTCCCCGAAGCGCGCATCACGCTTGACCCCAATGGCGCCTGGTCATTGCAAGAGGCCATCGCCCTGTGCCGTGACAAGCACCACGTGCTGGCCTACGCCGAAGACCCGTGCGGTGCCGAAAACGGCTATTCGGGCCGTGAGGTGATGGCCGAGTTCCGCCGTGCCACCGGCTTGCCCACCGCCACCAACATGATCGCCACCGACTGGCGCCAGATGGGCCATGCGATCCAGTTGCAATCGGTGGACATCCCCTTGGCCGACCCACACTTCTGGACCTTGCAGGGCTCGGTACGGGTGGCGCAGATGTGCAACGACTGGGGCCTGACCTGGGGTTCGCATTCGAACAACCACTTCGATATTTCATTGGCGATGTTCACCCAGGTGGCCGCGGCGGCGCCGGGTGAGATCACGGCGATCGACACCCACTGGATCTGGCAGGACGGCCAGCGCCTTACCCGCGAGCCGCTGCGCATCGTCGACGGCCATGTGCGCGTGCCAGAGCGCCCAGGGCTGGGGGTGGAGCTGGATGAAGACCAACTGGCCAAGGCCCATGAGTGCTACCGCAGCATGGGGCTGGGAGCGCGGGATGACGGTGTGGCGATGCAGTTCCTGATCCCCGGCTGGACGTTCGATAACAAGCGGCCTTGCCTGGTGCGTTGAAGCCCGGTGCCCTATCGCCGGCAAGCCGGCTCCCACTGGGTTTGCGCTGAGCTTGAGAGCAGCGGAGTACCTGTGGGAGTCGGCTTGCCGGCGATTGGGCTGCGCAGCAGCCCCCTCACCCCGCCTCAAAAAATGCCCGAGCCATCGCCACAAACGCGCCCAGCACTGGGTTCGGATTATCCCGGCAATACGCCAGAAAGATCTCCGCCTGCTGGTCCGTCCCCACCATTGGCTTGAACACCACCTGCTCCAGCCGCAGCGCCTGCGCCGATGCCGGCACCACCGCACAGCCCAGCCCGACATTCACCAACCCCAGAATCGAATGCGTCTGCCCCAGTTGGTGCAGATAACGCGGCTGCACCTCGTGGCGGGCAAACAGATTGGCGATGCGATCATGGAAGTAGCGCCCCTCGTTGGCGCTGTACATCACGAACGGCTGCTGATCGAAATCGATCGGCTTGAGCCGCTCGCGCGCTGCCAGTGCATGGCCGACGGGGAGGGCGGCGACGAAGGGCTCGCGGTGGATCGGCAGGTACTCCACGCGCGCGCTGGGCAGTACCTGGCGCACCAGACCGACATCGATCAGCCCAGCCTCCAGGTCATGCACCTGGGTTGCGGAGATGCGCTCGCTGAGCACCAGTTCGATGTCGGGTACGGTCTTGGCGGCGTGCACCAGCAGGCGCGGGATCATGCTGTAGGCCCCGACCGCTGTGAAGCCCAGCGTCAGTCGGCCAGCCTCGCCATGGGCAATGCGCCGGGCCGACTGGCTGGCCGATTCGGCAATCTGCAGTATGCGCCGGGCATCTTCCAGAAAGCTCTGCCCGGCGAGCGTGAGCCGCGCCTGGCGGTTGTTGCGCTCGAGCAGCAGCACCCCCAGCGAATGCTCCAACAGCTGGATCTGCCGGCTCAACGGCGGTTGGGTCATGTGCAGGCGGCTGGCGGCACGGCCAAATGCAGCTCCTCGGCAACCGCTACGAAGCAGCGCAACTGGTGCAGCTCCATGATTCAATTCCTGAATTATTCGATCCACCATCTATATTAGACCTGTATCGCATGCCGGCCTAGCATCGAGTCACACCTTTGAAGTTGCCGGATATCAACGATGAACAACGACAACACCGCAGCCGTCGAGCTGCTGCTGACCCAGCCGGTACCGGATGCCATCGATGCGCAACTGGTCAGTGCCTACCAGGTGCATCGGCTGTATCGACATGACAATCCTCAACAACTGCTCGATGACGTCGGCCCTCGTATTCGTGGGGTGGTCACCGGTGGCGCCAAAGGCTTGGCCAATGCGCTGATGGATCAACTGCCAGCGCTGCAGATCATCGCCATCAGTGGCATCGGCACCGACGCTGTCGACCTGCACCACGCGGCGAAGCGCGGCATACATGTCACCACGACCCCGGGGGTGCTCACCGATGACGTGGCCGATATGGCCATGGGGTTGATCATCAACACACTACGCCGCCTGGGCGAAGGTGAACGTCTGGTGCGTGATGGCTTGTGGGGCACGGTCAACCTGCCGTTGGCGCGCAAGGTCAGTGGTAGTGCGTTGGGCATCGTTGGCCTGGGGCAAGTCGGCAAGGCCATTGCCCGCCGCGCTGCCGCCTTCGACATGCACATTGCCTACAACGGCCGGCGCGAACAGCACGGCTGTGGCTACCGCTTCGTCGCTGACCTGGTCGAACTGGCGCGTGCGGTGGATGTGCTGGTGGTAGCGGCCTCGGCTGATGGCGGCAAGGTGCTGGTGAGCGCCGAAGTGCTCGACGCGCTGGGCCCGCAGGGCTACCTGATCAACGTGGCGCGCGGCAAGTTGGTGGATGAGGACGCACTGGTCGAGGCCTTGCGCGAACGGCGCATTGCCGGTGCGGGGCTGGATGTGTTCGTCGATGAACCCCATGTGCCACCGGCTTTGTGTGACCTCAACCAGGTCAGCCTGCAGCCGCACCGAGGCAGCGCCACCCTGCAGACCCGCCTGGAAATGGGGCAAATGGTGCTGGACAACCTCGCAGCCTGCTTCCGCGGCGAGGTGCCGCCGAACTGCGCGTAACCCCATCGCCGGCAAGCCGGCTCCCACTGGGAGCCCACTGCTTTACAGCCCGGTGATGTACCTGTAGGCGCCGGCTTGCCGGCGATAGGGCCACTAGCGACACCACAAGGCCACACCTTCTCTGCACAAGAACAATCGCTTCCATCGAGAAGCAAGAGGGTACACATGAACAGCAAATCCGCCGTCGCCGCACCGCAGGCCGTCGCCGCAATCGGCCGCCATCGCTTCCTTGTCCTGGCGCTGATCTTTGTCATCACGGTCATCAACTATGCCGACCGCGCCACCCTGTCGATCACTGGCACCGAGGTACTCAAAGACCTTGGCCTGGACCCGGTCATGCTCGGCATGATCTTTTCTGCCTTCGCCTGGGCCTATGCCCTCGGCCAGGTGCCAGGCGGCTGGTTGCTGGACCGCTTCGGTGCACGCCGCGTATATGGCATCAGCCTGATTCTCTGGTCGCTGTTCACCCTGCTGCAAGGCACAGTGGGCTGGCTGGGCCTGGCCGGTGTGTCGGCTGCGGTGGCGTTGTTCTCCATGCGTTTCATGCTCGGCCTGGTGGAGTCACCGGCATTCCCGGCCAACTCGCGCATCGTCAGTTGCTGGTTCCCCACCCGCGAGCGCGGTACCGCATCGGCGCTGTTCAACTCGGCGCAGTACATGGCAGTGGTGGTGTTCGCGCCGCTGATGGCGTGGATGACCCACACGATGAGCTGGGAGCAGGTATTCATCTGGATGGGCGTGCTCGGCCTGCTGCTGAGCGTGGTGTGGTTCCGCCTTTACCATGAGCCGCACAGCGCACCAGGGTTGAGCCGTGAAGAGTTCGATTACATGCGTGAAGGCGGAGCGCTGGTCGACCTGGAAAAAGAGCGCAAGACGGCCAAGAGCAAACCGACCCGCGCGGAGCTTGCGCAGCTGTTCACCAGCCGCAACCTGTGGGCGGTCTACCTGGGGCAGTACTGCATCACTGCGCTCACCTATTTCTTCATCACCTGGTTCCCGATCTACCTGATCAAGGGCCGTGGCATGACCATCATGGAGGCCGGCTGGGTGGCCGCGTTGCCGGCGATCTGCGGCTTTACCGGCGGCATCCTTGGGGGCTTCGTGTCCGACTGGCTGATCCGCCGTGGCGTGCACCCGTCCAGGGCGCGCAAGACGCCGTTCGTGATCGGCATGGCGTTGTCCACCACCTTGGTGCTGGCCAATTACGTGGATGGCAACGCGGCGGTAATTGCCCTGATGACCTTGGCATTCTTCGGCAAGGGCCTGGCAGCGGTGGGTTGGGCGGTGCTGTCGGATGTGGCACCGAAGAAAATGGTCGGCCTGTGCGGTGGCGTGTTCAACGGCATCGGCAACATTGCCGGCATCGTCACCCCGCTGGTGATCGGCTACGTAGTGGCCAGCACCGGCTCCTTCGACAACGCACTTTGGTTCGTGGCCGCCCACGGCGTGCTGGGGATCTTCGCTTACCTGTTGCTGGCCCGGCGCTTCGAACGGACGGGGCAGGCGTAGGCAGACGCCTGAGCAACAGAGGCCCCGGGAGACCGGGGCTTTTTTGTATTTGTTACGCATACCCAGATGAAAAACAAAACCCTCAAATGGCCATCAGGCGCGTCTGGACATGCCATCCACGACATCTGACGTTTATGGAAAAGCGCTGTCGTGATCGAACAGTTGCGAGGCGTTCTCGTGTAATTTCCTGCAGCCTCAGCCGGCTTAAATGAACCCCGAACCGCACTGGCGCCCTGCTTTGTGACGCGCGCCAAAGATCAACAACAGCGCGCCAGCAAGGTGTCGACTCATTGAATCCAAAGGAGATATTTTCGCCTACGCCTGCCCGTCCTTCCTTGTGTCAGCAAAAAGAGAACAACATCAATGAACACCGTGGGAACTGATGGCAACCTTGCACAAGGTTTCAAGCCACGTCATGTAACGATGCTGTCCATCGCGGGCATCATCGGCGCCGGTCTTTTCGTCGGCTCCGGGCACGCCATCGCGGCAGCCGGGCCAGCCACCATTGTTTCTTACTTCGTGGCCGGGACCCTGGTGGTGCTGGTCATGCGCATGCTCGGCGAAATGGCCGTGGCGCACCCCGACACCGGTTCGTTCTCCACCTATGCCGACCAGGCCATCGGCCGCTGGGCCGGCTACACCATCGGCTGGCTGTACTGGTGGTTCTGGGTGCTGGTGATCCCGATCGAAGCACTGGCCGCCGGGCATGTGCTCAACGCCTGGTTCCCACAGGTGGACAGCTGGATCTTCGCCCTCGCTTCGGTGCTGCTGCTGGCGTGCACCAACCTGTTCAGCGTGGCCAAGTACGGTGAGTTCGAGTTCTGGTTCGCCATTCTCAAAGTCACGGCAATCCTTTGCTTCATCGGCTTGGGCTTTGCGGCCCTGATGGGCTGGTTGCCCAACCGCGAAGTCAGCGGGTTGAGCGGGTTGATGAGCGCCTACGGCGGCTTTGCGCCCAACGGCTGGTCTGCCGTGATCGGTGCATTCATCACCGTGATGTTCAGCTTCATCGGCACTGAAGCGGTGACCATTGCCGCCTCCGAATCCAGCGACCCGTCGCGTAACATCGCCAAGGCCACGCGCTCGGTGATCTGGCGTATCAGTACCTTCTACATCCTGTCGATCTTCGTGATCATCTCGATCGTGCCGTGGAACGACCCGCAGCTTGCGGTGGTGGGTTCTTACCAGCGTGCGCTGGAAATCATGAACATCCCCAATGCCGCCTTCATGGTCGACCTGGTGGTGCTGGTGGCCGTGACCAGCTGCATGAACTCATCGATCTATATCGCTTCGCGGATGATGTACTCACTGGCCAAGCGTGGTGATGCACCGGCCTTCCTCAACAAGACCTCCAAGGTCGGCGTGCCACGCGCTGCCGTGTTCGGCAGCACCCTGATCGGCGCGGCCATCGCCATCCTCAACTACTTCGCACCCAAGGGTGTGTTCGAGTTCCTGCTGGCCAGCTCCGGCGCCATTGCGCTGCTGGTTTACATGGTCATCGCCATCTCCCAGCTGCGCATGCGCCGCCGCCTGGAGCGTGAAAACGCGGAACTGAAATTCCGCATGTGGCTGTTCCCTTGGCTGACCTGGGCGGTGATCATTTTCATTGGCGGGGCGCTGGCGGTGATGATGTATACGCCCGAGCACCGGGTGGAGGTGACCGCTACATTGAGCCTGGCAATCTTCATTTCCTTCCTTGGCATCGTCACCGCGCGCGGTCATGAACGACAGGCGGCGGGGGTGCGCTCGCTCGGTTGAGCGGCGGCGGTGATACCTCCATGGTGGCCGGGTTGATCGGCCACCATGGACCGATGGCGTGATGTATCCGTGCCATCACTTTTTTCGTACACTCCGGTCTCCTAGCTTGCAAGGGAGTGTGCAACATGTGTCGTGGGATTCGACTGGCCTTGGCCTTGAGTATGTTGCACCTGCCACTGGCGCTGGCCAATGAAGCACCAGGCGACCCGCTGCTGGACACGCCGAGCGTCGGTAACACGGGCGGCGAGCACAGCGCCCGTGGCGTGTTGCGCGCGCGTCACCAGGCAGTGCTGGCCAGTGAGCTGGCCGGGCGTATCGTCGAAATGCCTTATGCTGATGGCGAGGCCTTCAAGAAGGGCAGCACCCTGGCGCGCTTCGACTGCTCGGCCTACCAGGCCCAGCTCAATGCCGCTCAAGCGGCGGTGCGCGCAAGCCGCGAAGAGCTCAACCACAACCGTCAACTGGCCGCATTGAAATCGGTGGGGCAGTTCGAGGTATCGCTGGCTGAGGCCAAGCAAGCCCAGGCCCAGGCCGAAGCCCAGGTCTACCAAGTGCAGGTCAAGCGCTGTGTGGTCACTGCCCCGTTCGACGGGCGAGTGGTACAACGCCGTGCCCAGCCTCACGAAAGCGTCGCCAACGGCGCACCGCTGGTGGAGGTGGTGGACAATCGTTCGCTGGAAATCCAGCTGCTGGTGCCTTCGCGCTGGCTGGCCAGGCTCAAGCCTGGGCAAAGCTTTCAGTTCACCCCGGATGAAACCGGTCAGCCGCTGGGCGCCACGGTCAAGCGTGTGGGCGCGCGAATCGATGAAGGCAGCCAGACGCTGCTGCTGATCGGCGAACTGCCCGCAGATGCTCACGGTTTGCTGGCGGGCATGAGCGGTACGGCCAGCTTTGCGCAGCAGCCATGACCGCCGCTGCCCATGGTACGGCGGAGCGGGCCTTCGCCTTGTTTCTGGGGCTGCAGCGCCAGGCGCGCCAGGCCACCAGTACCGAGCAGCTGGCGTATGCCATGGTCAACGACGGCCAGGCGATGTTTGGTTTTCGCCATGCCGCGTTACTGATCGCCGGCAAGGTGCAGGCGCTGACAGGCATCAGCGTGGTGGAAGCCAATGCACCGTTCGTGGCCTTTGTCGAACGTGCCGTGGGCAAGTTGCAGGCAGCGGGTGTCGCAGGGCAAGCCGGCGAGGTGGAACCAAGCGTGCTGGATGCCCAGACCCTCGCCGACTGGCAGGCGTTGTCGGCAGGGCAAGCCTTCTGGTTGCCATTGCACGACCGCAAGGGTGAGGCCTTCGGCGGCTTGTGGCTGGCCCGCGAGCAGGCGTTCAACGCCGCCGAGCAGGCCTTGCTGGTGCAGTTGGGGGAAACTTATGCGCATGCCTGGCAGGCGCTGAACCCGGTGCGCCCTTGGCGCCTGCGCTGGCCGCGGCGGCGCTTGCTGGCGGTGCTGGCGGCCGCGCTGCTGTTGCTGTTGCTGCCGGTGCGCCAGTCGGTGCTGGCACCGGCCGAGGTGGTGCCGCGCGGTGGCTGGGTGGTGGCGGCGCCGCTGGACGGGGTGGTGGCCGAGTTCCTGGTCAAACCCAACCAGCGTGTGACGGCGGGGGATTTGCTGGTGCGCTTCGATGCCACCGCCCTCAAGGCCCAGGCCGATGTTGCCGCACGCACCTTGGGCGTGGCAGAGGCCGAACTCAAGGTCAGTACCCAGCGCGCCTTTACCGATGCCGACTCCAGCGCGCGCCTGGACTTGCTGGCCGCACGCGTGGAACAGAAACGCGCCGAACTCGACTATGCCCACCAGTTGCTGGCGCGCAGCGAGATCCGCGCCGAACGTGACGGCATCGCGGTGTTCGCCGATGCCGAGCGCTGGACTGGCAAACCGGTGCAGACCGGCGAGCGGCTGATGCAACTGGCCGACCCTGTGCACGCCGAACTGCGCCTGGAATTGCCGGTCGGCGATGCCATCGCCCTGCAGCCGGGGGCCGAGGTGGCGCTGTTCCTTGACAGTGACCCACTGCATCGGCACGTGGCGCAGCTTGAACGTGCCGCCTACGAGGCGCAAACCACCGCCGCCGGGCAGCTTGCCTACCGGCTGGATGCGACCTTCGTCGAGGCCTCACCACGCATCGGCCTGCGCGGTACGGCAAAGCTGTACGGCGAACGCGCGCCATTGGCCTATTACCTGCTGCGCCGGCCTCTGGCGGCCCTGCGCCAAGGGCTGGGCCTGTAATGTTGCCGGCGCTGCGTGCGGACCTGCAGCTCTCGCCAGCGGCACCGGCGTTGGACGGTGCCCCGCAATGGACCTTGGCCGACCCGTTGCGCGGCCGTTATTTCAAGCTCGGCGCGGCAGCGGTGCGTTTGCTCCGCCACTGGCCGCTGGGTGAGCCGCAACGGGTGCTGGCAGCTGCCAATGCCGAGCCGGGCCTGCCCCTGGATACTCAGGCGGTAGAGGACCTACTGGCGTTTCTCGGCCACCACGACCTGCTCAGCGCCAACGATCCCAAGCAGCGCCAGAGCTATGCCGTGAAGGCCGCCGCCAGCCAACAGGGCCTGTGGCACAAAGCGTTGCACCAGTACCTGTTCTTCCGCATCCCGCTGTGGCGCCCGGATGCCTTTCTCAACCGTACCTGGCCGCTGCTCGAGCGCCATGGTGGCTGGCTGCTGCGCGTTGGCCTGCCGGCGCTGCTGGTGCTTGGCCTGTTCCTGGTGATTCGTGACTGGTCGCGCTTCATCGCCACGTTCCCGCACCTGTTCAGCCTCGGCGGCATGCTCGCCTTTGGCCTGGCCCTGGCTTTCGCCAAGCTATGCCACGAGTTCGGCCATGCCTACATGGCCAAGCGCGCGGGCTGTCGTGTGCAGAGCATGGGGTTGGCGTTCATGGTGCTGCTGCCTATGTTCTACACCGATGTCAGCGATGCCTGGCGCGTCAGCGACCGGCGCTCACGGCTGCTGATAGATGCAGGTGGCGTATTCGCCGAGCTGGTACTGGCGGTGTTGGCACTGCTGGCCTGGTCGCTGCTGCCCGATGGGCCGCTACGCACAGCAGCGTTCATGCTGGCCAGTGCCACGTGGATCACTACCTTGCTGGTCAACCTCAACCCGTTCATGCGCTTTGACGGGTACTTTCTGGTCAGTGACCTGTTAGGCGTGGAAAACCTGCAGCAACGCGCGTTTGCCCTGTGCCGGTGGCGCTTGCGCGAGGCGTTGTTCGGCTATGGCGAGACGATGCCCGAGCCGTGGCCACCGGTAATGCGCCAGCGCCTGCTGATATGGGGCTATGGCGCCTGGGTCTGGCGGGCGCTGTTGTTCTTTGGTATCGCCCTGGCGGTGTATCACCTGTTCTTCAAGGTGCTGGGCATCTTCCTCATGCTGGTGGAACTGGTGTGGTTCATCGGCTTGCCGGTATGCAAGGAGCTGCAGCAGTGGTGGCTGCGCCGTGACCAGGCCCAGCCGCGCAAGGCGCTGGGGCTTGGCCTGGGGTTGATGCTGCTGCTGGCGCTGCTGGCCGTGCCTTGGCGCAGTGCAGTGGAGGTGCCGGCGATGCTCGAGGCGTCGCGGGTGAGTGCCTTGCATGCACCTGTGGCGGCGCGAGTGAAGCAGTTGCAGGTGCACGATGGCCAGACGCTCGCTCAGGGGCAGTTGCTGCTGGAGCTGGAATCGCCGGACCTGGATTCGCGCCTGAAGATCGTGCGCCGCGAAATAGAAATTCTGCAGTTGCTGTTACGCCGTCAGTCCGGGCGCAGCGCTACCGCCAGCGATGCCGGGGTGCTCGAGCAGCAACTGGCCGAGGCAGTGGCCGAGTACCGTGGCCTTGCCGCGCAGCGTGAACGCTTGCAATTGCGCGCGCCGGGTGCGGGAGTGTGGCGCGACATGCCCAGGGACCTGCAGGCGGGGCAGTGGGTCAATACAGGCCAGGCCCTGGGGCGGGTCGTCGAACCGGGGGTGCGCCTGCGTGGTTACTTGGGCGAGGCCGATTTGTGGCGCGTGGCGGCTGGCAGTGAAGGACGCTTCATTGCCGATGACCCGGCTCGGGCGGCGTTGCCCGTGCGTGTGGAGCAGGTGGATGCTACCGGGGTTGCCGCGCTGGAACTGCAGGCGCTGGCGTCTGACCGGCATGGCCCGGTGGCCGTGCGCCGCGACGGCCAACAGCGGGCCCAGCCGCTGCAGGCGCAGTACGGGGTGCGCCTGAGCCCGCTGACGGATGTGGCTGATGTGGCCCAGCCGTTGCGTGGGGTGGTGGTGCTCGAGGGTGCCCGCGAGTCGCTGCTGGGCGCTGCCTGGCGCCGGTTGGCAGCCTTGGGAGTGCGCGAGAGTGGTTTCTAGTGCGAATTCACTGCAAGGAGCAGCCATGAGCGAAGTCTCGCTGCCGCTATGTTCCCGACTGCCTCTTGCCATGGACCTGCCGGCATTGCTGCAGGCTTTGGCACGGGTGGAGGCAGGGGCCTGGCAGGCGCATTTCAACCGCGGTTATCACGAGGGCGACTGGAGCGGTGTGGCGCTGGTCAGTGCCGAGGATGCTCCTGTGCCGCTTGCACCGGGCCGGGGCGCGCCTGTGAGGCAGGACTGGTGGCGCCATGAGACGGCGTGGCAGGCCGCGCTGGGGCCATTTCGCGCATCCCTGCAGGCCGCACGTCTGCTGCGCCTGGGCGAGGGCGCGCGGATTCACGAGCACCGAGACCCGGACCTGGGGCGCCCTGGAGGCTGCCTGCGCCTGCATGTGCCATTGCTGAGCCCACCTGGTGTTGAATTTATCGTCGACGGCCTGCAGGTCCCCATGCAGGCTGGCGAGTGCTGGTTCGTTGACCTGTCGCGTGCGCATCGGGTGCACAACCCCGGCCCCGGTGAGCGTATCCACCTGGTGCTCGACTGCTTGGCCGACAACTGGCTGCTCGGGTTGATCGAACAGGGGCGGGCACTAACCCCGGCATTGAGCCCGGGGCGGGCAGTGCAGGCTTTCGAGCGCTTTCGTGAGCAAGTGGCGCATACCCCTGCACTGGCAGCCAGCCTGCAGACACTGGACGATCCACGGGCATTCGTGGCAGCGGCCATTGCCCTCGGTGCAACCATGGGCCTGGTCTTTTCCGAAGCCGAGGTGCTGAGTGCCATGCGCCAAGGCAAGCAAGCATGGAGCGATCAATGGCGAATCTGAATGCGTCAGGCGGTTTTGACGGCTGGATGCCCATTCGCCTGTGGCGTGACAAGGCTGAGTGGCGCCTGGACTGGTGCTGGTTTGGCCAACAGCCCCTGACCAGGCCGTTTTTCCGAGACGACGTCGATCAGGCCTTACGCCTGCCGTTCAACCAGGCCCTGCGCCGCGACACCAACTTGCAGGCACTGTTGGACTGGCAAGTGCGCAGCCCAGGCCTGGCACCTTCGGTGCTGGTGTTCCATGCCTCGCGATGTGGCTCCACGCTGATCGCACAACTGTTGGCCAGCCAGGCGCGCAACATCGTGCTCAGTGAGCCGCCACCCCTGGACAACCTGCTGAGGGCATCGCTGCAGGACCCAGGCGCCAAGGACTGGCAGGCCGAAGGCGTGCGCGCACTGCTTTCAGCCTACGGCCAGCGCCGCCAGGGCGATGAGCGCCAGTTGGTGATCAAGCTTGATGCCTGGAACGTGTTCGAGGCGCCCTTACTGGCCGAACTGTACCCCGAAGTGCCGAGGATCTTCCTCTATCGCGACCCACTGGAGATCGTTGTCTCGCAGTTGCGCCAGGCCGGCATGCACCGGGTGCCGGGCCTGCTTGGCGCCTCGCTGCTGGACACCTTGCTGGGCAGCGGCAAGGGCATGGACACGGTGCAATACACCTGCCGGGTGGTAGGCGAGATCCTCAAGGCCGGCCTGCAGCTATGCCGGGAACACGGCGGCATTGCCGTCAACTACAGTGAACTGCCTGAGGCCATCTGGGGGCGCCTGGCCCCAGTGTTCGGGGTGATGCCCAGCGATGTGCCGAGGTTGCGTGAAGTGGCAGCGTTCGATGCCAAGCAACCGAGCATGAACTTCAGTGCTGACAGCCAGCGCAAGCGAGCACAAGCCAGCGAGCAAGTAATTGAAAATGTGCGTCAATGGGCGCTAGAGCCCTATAAGTGCTTGGAATTCATACGCTTGCATAACGCCTGAAAACTGGCGCCAAAAGGCTTCGAACACCTGTTTGAGGAAACTGTGTAAATCGCCCGACACAGTGGTGGCGATTTGCCTCGTCAATCGACTACGCTCTACGCCATCGTGTAGGACAATCCACTTGGAAGTGCTCCCCCACCATGGGGTAACTACAGCAGGGAAGCGTGACCCGATGTCGACCTCTGAAGTGCTTCTCCGTCCCGTGGTGGACGCTGACCAAGTGTTTCTGCGCGCCTTGTACGGTACCACCCGGGCCGCCGAAATGGCCGCGCTGGCTTGGGACCAGGCAACGATCGAGCATTTTCTCGACCAGCAGTGGCGTGCCCAGCACCTCCATTACCAGGCGCAGTACCCCGAAGCCTGCTTTCTGATCATCGAAACCGCCAACGAACGTATCGGTCGTGCTTCCCTGCAATGGGCCGACAGCCACCTGCAGATCATTGATATGGCAATTTTGCCCGCCTGGCAGGGCCAGGGTATCGGCTCTCGTCTGCTGCGCCAGTGGCTGGCACAGGCTGACCGCCAGGGCCTGAGCGCCGGTTTGCACGTCACTTCGCACAGCCCGGCAGTGCGCCTGTATCGGCGCAGTGGCTTCGCGGTTGTCGAGGACAATGGCCTGTACCTGAAGATGCATCGTTCCTGAACCCATTTCGCGGGCCACCTGGTCCGCCTTGCAGGTAGTCATAGGAGAGCAGCAAATGGATCCGTTTCTCGGTGAGATCAAGATGTTTGCAGGCAACTTCGCGCCTCGCGGTTGGGCATTCTGCCAAGGTCAGCTGATGAGCATTGCCCAGAACAACGCGTTGTTCGCACTGCTTGGCACCACGTATGGCGGTGATGGCCGGACCACCTTCGCCCTGCCAGACCTGCGCGGTCGCGGGCCAATCGGTTTCGGCACCGGGCCAGGCCTGGCCGATGTGGTGCAGGGCGAAGCTGGCGGTGTCAACGATGTCACGCTGTTGCAGTCGAACATGCCGATGCAGCAGGCGGTGATCCCTGCCCAGACCGTTTCGGTGGCCATACCGGCGGTGGAAGGCGATGCCAACGCTGCGGCACCTTCGTCTGGCAACGTGCTGGCCAAGTCTTTTGACAGTTCGGGGGCAGGGGCGGCGGCGGATATCTATTCCAGTGACGTGCCCAACACCAGCCTCAAGCCGTTCAACGTCACGGTGCCTCAAACCAGCGTCAACTTGGGTGGTGCCTCGCTGCCTGTTTCTGTGCAAAACCCCTACCTGGGCATGAACTTCATCATCGCCCTGGAAGGCATCTTCCCGAGCCGTAACTGAGTCAAGGCAGTGCAGTTCATCGCGGGGAGCATGTCGGCTCCCCGCGGTGCGTCAGGATTTTTCGACAAGGATGCGCCTTTGCCTGGCGCAGTTACAGGATCAACCAGCCCAAGGGCTGAATGAGGTTGGCATGGCATTCTGGAAGCGAAACAAGAAGAACCAAAACCCCAGCGTTTCCATGAGCCGGCCGAGCCTGATTCAGGCCTTGGAACCCCGCATGATGTTCGATGCTTCGGTGGCCGTGGTCGCCGACCAGGGCGCCCAGGCCGCTGAGGTAGCCGCTGCCACGGCCACCAGCAAGGACACCGCTACCGCCAGCGATACGTCCAGTACCCAGGACAGCGCGAGCCATGAAAGCGCGCAGCAGGCCGCACCCGCTACGGCGCCGGCTACCCTGGCTGCCGAGCGCCACGAAGTGGTGTTCGTCGACTCCGCCGTCAGTGACTATCAAAAGCTCATCGCCGGCCTGCCCGCCGGCGTCGAGGTGGTGGTGCTGGAGAACGGCAAGGACGGTTTCAAGCAGATCGCTGATTACCTCGACGGCCGTACCGATGTCACTTCCATCGATATCATCAGCCACGGTGACAGCGGCTATGTGTACCTGGCCGGCAACGCCATTTGGGCCAATCAGCTGGCCAGCCATCAGGCCGACCTGGCGCGCATCGGTGCCAGCCTGGCCGAGGGGGGCGACATCCGCTTTTTCGCCTGCAACACCGGCGAGGGCAGTGATGGTCAGCTGTTCGTCGATGAGGTGGCACGGCTGAGCGGTGCCGATGTAGGCGCGTCTTCCGACTCGACCGGCAACCGCGCGGGCGAGGACTGGGAACTGGAAACCGTCTCCGGCGTGGTCGCTACGGGCGTTGGTGTGCAGCGTGGTGACCTGACGGCATTCAACACGTCGCTGGCGACCATCACGGTGACCGACACCAATGCCTCGTCCACTGCGGTTGATAGCTTTGTCTCGCTGGCCGAGGCGATCCAGGCCGCCAACACCGACACATCGGTGAACGGCTCCGCCGCCGGCAGTGGCAGCGACATCATCGTGTTCCATCAATCGCTGAGTGGCCAGACCATCCGCTGGTCCACCGCTTCGGCCTTGCTGGTCACCAGCAACATCACCATCAACGGTGATGTGGATGGCGACGGCCGAGGCGACATCATCCTCAGTGGCGACGTCAACAACAACGGCGTGCGTGATGCGCTCGAGGCGTCGGGGCTGCAGAGCAACAACGGCGGCGTGCTGACGGTGCGCAACCTTGATTTCCGTGACTTCTCGGGCAACCTCACCGGTGGCGCGATCCGTGCCAACGGTGGCTCGATCACCGTTGAAGATTCGAACTTCCAGAACAACGCCGGTGCGGTGATCAACTCGGCGACTACTGCCGGCTCGACGGTAGTGGTGCGCAACACCACCATTCATGACAACAGCGCCAGTATCGTCGGAGGCACCGCGATGTCATCGCTGGTGCGCCTAGGTGGCGCCAACAACCATGTGTTGGAAAACGTAGCGATCTACAACAACACCGGCACCTACAGTGCGACCGGCACCGTCGCCGGGGGGGCGGTGATCGTCCTGAGCAACGTGGGTGGCTCGGTCAACATCGTCAACAGCACCATTGCCAATAACGTGTTTCTCAACACCAGTACCGGTAGCATCACCTCCGCGGGCCTTGGCTGGGCCGTTGGCCAGGTCGGCACTATCACGGTGCAGAACTCCATCCTCACCGGCAACACCGTCAACGGCGCTGCGGCCGATGCCATCACCGGCAGCAGCTACACCAGCATCACCAACCTGATCGGCACCACGGTCAACTTCGTCAATGCTGCCGGGGGTGATTACCGCCTGGCTTCCACGGCCAGCAACGCCATCGACCAGGGCACCAGCGGTGGCGCGCCGGCCACCGACCTGCGCGGTTTCGAGCGGCCTCGCGGTGGCGGTGTGGATATCGGTGCTTACGAGGTACTGTACTCGGCACCACCGGTGGTCGATCTGGACACCGGTACTGGCGGCAACGACAGCACGGTCAACTTCACCGGCACCGCAGTGGCGATCGTGCCGAACATCTCCCTGACCCAGACTGACGGCGACACCCAGGTGAGCGGTGCCTCGCTGGCATTGAGCGGTGTGGCCGATGGTGCCAACGAAACCTTGTCGCTCAGCGCAGCGCAGATCGCCACGGCCGCCGGGTTCGGCATCACGGTAAGCGGCTCGGGCAGCGCCGTGCTTACCCTGAGCGGTGTCGCCACCCTGGCCCAGTACCGGGCGATTCTTGCATCGGTGGCCTATGGCAACGCGGCGGCTGCCTATACCACTGGCACGCGCAGCGTGACCGTCAGCGTCAACGATGACATGGGCAGTACTACGCGTACCGCTTCGGTGGTCGTGCTGGCGCAGAACAGCGCACCGGTGATCGGCAACCTCAACGGCGACAGCACGGCATTCACCCAGGGCAATGGCGCGATACTGATCGACGCGAACGGCAATGCCACGGTCAGCGACAGTGACTCGGCCGACTTCGGCGGTGGCAACCTAACGGCCTCGGTCAGCGCCAATGGCGTAGCCGGGGAAGATACCCTGGGCATCCTCAGCGTGGGTAACGGCGCCGGGCAGATCAGCCTCAGCGGCAATACGGTGAGTTACGGCGGGGTGGCCATCGGCACCGTTGCCGGCGGCACCGGCGGCGCCAGCCTGGTGGTGACGTTCAACGCCAATGCCACGGCCGCGTCGGTACAGGCGCTGGTGCGCAGTATCACGTATGACAACGGTAATGCCGGCAATGGCATCGGCCAGGCCAGCCGATCAGTTTCGGTAACCGTCAGCGACGGCGATGGCGCTACCTCCAGTACCGCCACGGTGCAGGTCAGTGTCCGCGAGACGGTGCCGCCGACCGCTACCATCAGCCTCAGTGACACCGCACTGAGAGTCGGCGACACATCGAACGTGACCATCACCTTCAGCGAAGCGGTGGCTGGCTTCAGCAATGCTGACCTCACGGTGATGGGCGGTACGTTGTCGGCAGTGAGCAGCAGTGATGGTGGCCTCACTTGGAGTGCGACCTTTACCCCCTCCGCCAACACCACTGTCGCCAGTGCGACGATTACCCTGAACAATGCCGGCGTCTCTGACCTGGCGGGCAATGCTGGCAGTGGCGCCACAGTGTCGCCGAGCTACAGCATCGACACGCAGCGCCCCACCGCCACTATCGTGGTCGCCGACAATGCCTTGCGCATCGGCGAAACCAGCCTGGTGACGATCACGTTCAGCGAGGCAGTGACCGGCTTGAGCAATGCCGACCTGACCGTGGCCAACGGTACTATGAGCGCGATAAGCAGCAGCGATGGCGGCATCACCTGGACCGGGACGTTCACGCCGACCAGCAACATTACCGATGCGACCAACCTCATCACCCTGGACAACACGGGGGTGACTGACAGTGCTGGCAACGCCGGCTCCGGCACTACCAACTCGAACAACTACAGCCTCGATACCCAACGCCCGGTAGCGACAATCGTCGTCGCTGACACCGCCTTGCGCATTGGCGAAACCAGCCTGGTGACCATCACCTTCAGCGAGGCGGTGAGCGGCTTCAGCAATGCCGACCTGACCGTGGCCAATGGAACCCTCAGCGCGGTGAGCAGCAGCGATGGCGGCATTACCTGGACCGCCACCTTCACGCCCGCCAGCACTGTCACTGACGCCACCAACCTGATCACCCTGGATAACGCCGGCGTGGCCGACGCTGCCGGCAATAGCGGTAGCGGCACCACCGACTCCAATAATTACGCTGTTGACACCGTACGGCCGACCGCGACCATCGTGGTCGCCGACAGCAGCCTGGCCATTGGCGAAACCAGCACCGTCACCATCGTTTTCAACGAACCCGTCACCGGCCTGACCCTGGCCGACTTCACGGTACAGAACGGCACGCTCAGCGGCCTGAGCACCAGCGACAACATCAACTGGACCGCCACCTTCACGCCCGCTACCAATGTCACCGATACCAGCAACCTGATCACCTTGGACAATACCGGCGTGATGGACACGGCTGGCAACGCCGGCACCGGTAGCACCGACTCGAACAATTACGCCATCGACAGCCAGCGGCCAACTGCGGCCATCGTGATGGCCAACACGACGCTGACCGTGGGTGAAACCACCACGGTGACCATCACCTTCAGCGAAGCGGTGACCGGCTTCACCCTGGCCGACCTGTCGGTGCCGAACGGCAGCCTGAGCGGGCTGACCAGCAGCGACGGCGGCATCACCTGGACGGCCACCTTCACGCCGTCGATCAACGTGCAGGACGCCAGCAATGTCATTTCCCTGGCCAACACGGGCATCGCCGACCTTGCCGGCAACGTTGGCAGCGGCAGCACCGACTCCAGCAACTACACGGTCAACACCCTGCAACCCACGGCGACGATCGTGATGAGCGATGCGGCCCTGCGTATCGGCGAGACCAGTCAGGTGACCATTACCTTCAGCGAGGCGGTGGCCGGCTTCACCACTGCTGACCTGACAGTGGCCAACGGCACCCTGAGTACGCTTGCCAGTGCAGACGGCGGCATCACCTGGACCGCCACCTTCACACCCACCAGCAATGTCACCGATGCCTCCAACCTGATCATCCTCGACAACAGCGGTGTGGTGGGCCAGAGCAGTGGCAACGCGGGCTCCGGCACCACCAGTTCGAACAACTACGCCATCGACACCCAGCGCCCGACGGCAACCATCGTGGTGGCTGACAACCAACTGGCGATTGGCGAGACGTCGCTGGTGACCATCACCTTCAGCGAGGCGGTGGTCGGCCTCAGCAATGCCGACCTGAGCGTGGCCAACGGTACCCTCAGCGCGCTCTCCAGCGGTGACGGCGGCGTGACCTGGACTGCGACACTGACGCCCACAGTTGGCATCAGCGATACCAGCAACCTGATCACCTTGGACAATACCGGCGTGATGGACACGGCTGGCAACGCCGGCACCGGTAGTACCGACTCGAACAATTACGCCATCGACAGCCTGCGCCCGACCGCCACCATCGTGGTCGCTGACAGCAACCTGACCGTGGGCGAAACCAGCCTGGTGACCATCACCTTCAGCGAAGCGGTGGCCGGCTTCACCCTGGCCGACCTGTCGGCGCCGAACGGCAGCCTGAGCGGGCTGACCAGCAGCGACGGCGGCATCACCTGGACGGCCACTTTCACGCCGTCGAGCAACGTGCAGGATGCCAGCAACGTCATCACCTTGAGCAACACAGGGGTGGCTGATCTGGCCGGCAACACTGGCAGCGGCACCACTTCCTCGGGTAACTACGTGGTCGATACCATCGTCCCCACAGCAACCATCGTGGTGGCCGACACTGCGTTGCGCCTTGGTGAGACGTCGCTGGTGACCATTACCTTCAGTGAGGCGGTGTCCGGCTTCAGCAATGCCGACCTGACCGTGGCCAACGGAACCCTCAGCGCGGTGAGCAGCAGCGATGGCGGCATCACCTGGACCGCCACCTTCACGCCCACCGGCAATATCACCGATGCCTCCAACCTGATCACCCTGGACAATACCGGCGTGGTCGGCCAGGGCGGCAACGCCGGTGTCGGCACCACCGATTCGAACACCTACGCCATCGACACCCAGCGCCCGACAGCAACCATCGCGGTGGCCGACAGCCAACTGGCGGCAGGCGAGACATCGCTGGTGACCATCACCTTCAACGAGGCGGTGGTCGGCCTCAGCCTGGCCGACCTGAGCGTGGCCAACGGTACCCTCAGCGGGCTCGCCAGCGGTGACGGCGGTTTGACCTGGACTGCGACACTGACGCCCACAGTTGGCATCAGCGATACCAGCAACCTGATCACTCTGGACAACACCGGCGTGGCGGACCTGGCGGGCAACGCCGGCACCGGCAGCACCGACTCGAACAATTACGCCATCGACAGCCAACGCCCGACCGCTACGATCGTGGTCGCCGACAGCAACCTGACCGTGGGCGAAACCAGCCAGGTGACCATCACCTTCAGCGAAGCGGTGACGGGCTTGAGCAATGCCGACCTGACGGTGGCCAACGGCACCTTGAGCGCGCTTTCCAGTGCCGACGGCGGCATCACCTGGACAGCCACCTTCACCCCGGCCGTCGGTGTGCGCGACACCACCAATGTCATCACCCTGGCCAACACGGGCATCGCCGACCTTGCCGGCAACACTGGCAGCGGCACCACCGCGTCGGGCAACTTCTCGGTCGACACCATTGTCCCCACGGCAACCATCGTGGTGGCCGACACTGCGTTGCGCCTTGGTGAGACGTCGCTGGTGACCATTACCTTCAGCGAGGCGGTGTCCGGCTTCAACAATGCCGACCTGACGGTGAATAACGGCACCCTGAGCATGGTTTCCAGTACCGATGGCGGCATCACCTGGACCGCCACCTTCACGCCCACCAGCAATGTCACCGATGCCACCAACCTGATCAGCCTGGACAATACCGGCGTGGTCGGCCAGGGCGGCAACGCCGGTGTCGGCACCACCGATTCGAACACCTACGCCATCGACACCCAGCGCCCGACAGCAACCATCGTGGTGGCCGACAGCCAACTGGCGGCAGGCGAGACATCGCTGGTGACCATCACCTTCAACGAGGCGGTGGTCGGCTTCAGCCTGGCCGACCTGAGCGTGGCCAACGGTACCCTCAGCGGGCTCGCCAGCGGTGACGGCGGTTTGACCTGGACTGCGACACTGACACCCACAGTTGGCATCAGCGACACCAGCAACCTGGTCACCCTGGACAACACCGGCGTGGCGGACTTGGCTGGCAACGCCGGCACTGGTAGCACCGACTCGAACAATTACGCCATCGATAGCCAGCGCCCGACCGCCACCATCGTGGTCACCGACAGCAACCTGACCGTGGGCGAAACCAGCCAGGTGACCATCACCTTCAGCGAAGCGGTGACGGGCTTGAGCAATGCCGACCTGACTGTTGCCAATGGCACCTTGAGCGCGCTTTCCAGTGCCGACGGCGGCATCACCTGGACAGCCACCTTCACCCCGGCCGTGGGTGTGCGCGATACCAGCAATGTCATCACCCTGGCCAACACGGGCACCGCCGACCTTGCCGGCAACACTGGCAGCGGCACTACCTCGTCGGGCAACTACGCGGTCGACACCATCGTCCCCACCGCAACCATCGTGGTGGCCGACAACGCGTTGCGGGCGGGCGAGTCTAGCCTGGTGACCATCACGTTCAGCGAAGCGGTCAGCGGTTTTACCTTGGCTGACATGAGCGCCGCCAATGGTGTGCTGACCAATCTGAGCAGCCTGGACGGTGGCATCACCTGGACCGCAACGCTGACACCGACCAGCAATGTCGAAGACACCAGTAACCTTGTTTCTCTGGACAACAGTGGCGTAGTTGCCACGGCCTCTGGCAACGCCGGTGTGGGTAGCAGCATTTCCAACAACTACACCCTCGACACACGCGTCCCTAGCGTGACCAGTGTCGGTGGGCCGGCGGGCGTTTCCTACAACGCCGGCGATGCGCTGGTGTTCGTGGTCAATGCCAGTGAAGCAGTGCAGGTGGCCGGTTCGCCACGCCTGGCCCTGGACGTCGGCGGGCGCACGGTGTTCGCCGAGTTGATGGCCGGTGCTGGCACGCCGACGCTGGTGTTCCAGTACATCGTCCAGGCCGGCGACAATGACAGCGACGGCATCCGCGTGACCGGCCTGTCGGCCAATGGAGCCACCCTGAGCGATGCCCAGGGTAATGCAATGAACCTGGCCTTGAATGGCGTCGCCGACACTAGCAAGGTGCTGGTCGATACGCTGGCACCTGCAGCCGTCGGCATCGTCACCCTCGACCCATCCCCGAGCAACGCGCAGAGCGTACGCTTCACCGTCACCTTCAGCGAACGCGTCAACGGCGTTGACCTGGCCGACTTCAGCCTGGTCGCCAGCGGTACCGCCAGCGCTACGCTCAGTGGCCTGCGCCAGATAAGCGATGGTGTCTACGAGATCACCGCCAGCGGTGTCAGCGGCACCGGTACCCTGGGCTTGAACCTGAAGGCCGCTGGCACCGCGATCAGCGATGTGGCCGGCAACCAGCTGACGGGCGGCCTGACCGGCGCGGTGTACAACATCGACCATGACGCCCCCACGGTGAATAGCGTCAGCGTGCCGGTGGGGGTGCACTACAACACCGGCGATACGCTGACCTTCGTGGTCGATACCAGCGAAGCGGTGATCGTCGATGGCGCCCCGCAACTGGCACTGGATGTGGGTGGGCGTACGGTGTATGCCGATTTCGTCGCTGGCTCCGGCACGCCGACGCTGGTGTTCCAGTACCGCATCCAGGCTGGCGACAACGATGCCGACGGCATTCAGGTAGTGGGGCTGACAGCCAATGGCGCGACCTTGCACGACGCTGCCGGCAATGCCTTGCAGCCAGGGCTGGGGGCGGTTGGCGACAGCACTGGAATCATCGTCGATACACGCTTGCCGAGTGTCGAGTCGATCGTGCCGACGCCAGTCAATGGCAGCGGTAGCCAGGGCTTCATCGTGACCTTCAGTGAAGAGGTTCGCGGCGTTGATTTGAGTGACTTCCAACTGGTATCGAGCGGCAACGCCAGCGGCACCCTGCAATCACTGGTGCAGATCGACAGCCGCACCTGGCAGGTGAATGTCGCCGGGGTTGCCGGCAGCGGCAGCCTGGCATTGGCCTTGAGTAACAGCGGCACTGGTATCAGTGACATGGCTGGCAACGGGCTGGAGGGCGGTTTCGTCGGCCAGGGCAGTGTGCTGCAGAGCACGGGCGGTGACCCGCAGTTCCTGGCCTACCCGGCCGCGCCGCCAAGTCTGGCCGGCCAGCCTTTACCCCTGCCCGGCACACCTGCACCAGCGTTCTCGGCGTTCCAGTCACCTTTGCTGCCAGTACCGTTGTTCGAAGTGCCCAGTGCTGGCGGTGGGCTGCCGCCGCTGGGCAGCATCTTTATCCGCGAGGGGGCCCTGGCGCCTAGCTACCTTGCCCAGGTGTTCGCAGGTCAGCAGGGCGGCTCCGCCATCGGCAACGGCACCGGGGCAGGTTTCCTCGGCTTTGGCGGTGGTGATGCCAGCGTGTTCGGCGCTAGCAGCCTGGCCAATATTTTCGACAAGACGCTGCCGGACGATGGCGGCCAGTATGAGCTCAGCGGTGGCAAACCCTGGCGCCAGGGTGGCGAAGGGCAGTCAGGTGCGCCGACGCTGGGGCAGCAGTTGCAGGCTTTCAAGGAGAGCGAGCAGCGCCAGGTCAGGGAGCTGGCGCTGGCGCTCGGGCAGATCAATACACCCGTGCCCGAGGCGTGAGCCGGAGCCATGGCGGATAACAACACAATGGATATCAAAAAGCAGTACCAGGGGGCGGTGGGGATGAGCAAGGCATCAAGGATATTTGCGATCAGCATGTTGGCACTGACAGTGACCGGTTGTGCGGTCAAGACCCAGCCGATCGAGCGCAGCGTCAGCGAACAGCGCGCGCGTGACGACCTGGCCAGCATGTTCAAGGGCCAGGAGGCACTGCAAGGTCCGCTGACCCTGCACCAGGCAATGGCCCGCGCGGTCAAGTACAACCTGGAGGCGCGCCTGAAGGTGATGGAAGAAGCCTTGGCCCAGCGCCAGGTAGACCTGGCCACGTTCGACATGCTGCCACGCATGGCGATGTCGGCGGGTTATGCAGGGCGCAGCAACACCAGCGCCGCCAGCAGCCGCAGCGTGCTGACCAACACCCAGTCGCTGGAACCCTCCACCTCCCAGGACCGCGACCGCGACGTGGCGGACCTGACCATGGTGTGGAACGTGCTGGACTTCGGTGTCAGCTATGTCAGCGCCAAACAGCAGGGCGACCAGCGCCTGATCGTGCAGGAACGCCGGCGCAAGGTGGTGCAGACCATCATCCAGGACGTGCGCTCGGCCTACTGGCGGGCGGTTGCCGCTGAACGCCTGCTCAAGCAGATCGATGCGTTGATGGTGCGGGTTGAGCAGGCGCGGGGCAACAGCGAGCGTATGGGCGAGCAGCGCATTGGCGACCAGATCCAGGCGCTCAACTACCAGCGTTCGCTGATAGAAGCCACACGCCAGCTGGAGGAACAGCGCCGCGCCTTGTCGCTGGCCAAGACCGAATTGGGCGCGCTGATCAACTTGCCGCCGGGCACCGAGCTGACCCTGGCGGCCAGCGACGACTACAGCGTGCCCGAACTCAAGGTCGGGCTGGACAGCCTTGAGCAGCAGGCGCTTGCCTCACGCCCGGAACTGCGCGAACAGGACTACCAGGCACGCATCAGTGCCGCCGAGGTGCGCAAGGCGATGCTGCGCATGTTGCCGGGCCTGGAGTTCTCCGCTGGCGGCCATTACGACAGCAACAGCTTCCTGACCAACCAGCACTGGGCCGACTACGGCGTGAAGGTCACCTGGAACCTGTTCAATGTGTTATCTGGCCCTGCCTCGATCGATGTGGCCAAGGCCGGTGAGCAGGTGGTAGAGGCACGCCGCCAGGCCATGTCGATGGCCATTCTGGCCCAACTTTACGTGGCCAACGCCAACTACAGCGAGGCCCGTCGCCAGTTCGCCACCAGCCAGCAGATGGTCGCCCTTGATCAGCAGATCGTCGAACAGCTGCGCAACCGCCACCAGGCCCAGGGTATTGGCGAGCTGGAACTGATCCAAGGTGAGCTCAACGCCTTGCAGGCAGACTTGCGCCGCGACCTGGCCTACGCCGAGTTGCGCAACAGCTACGGCCAACTGTTCGCCAGTGCCGGCCTTGATCCGCTGCCGGCAACCTTGCCGTCCGACAAGCTGTCCGACATCGCCCAGGCGCTGGGCAACAGCGAGGCCCGCTGGCAGCGTGGCGAGATCACGCCGGAGTCATGAGACCTTGGGGCGCCAGGACCTGCTTGAGGACATAACCCAACAGCAGGTCCTGCGCCGTTTGCAGCGTGGTGCCAGCGGTATCCACTACCAGTTCGGGGTGCTGCGGCGCTTCATAGGGTGCATCGATGCCGGTGAACCCCTTCAGCTCACCCGCCCGTGCCCGGCGGTATAGCCCCTTGGGGTCGCGCGCTTCGCAGGTGGCCAGGTCCGCTTTGACATGCACTTCATGGAACCCGGCCTTGCACGCCCGGCGCGCGGCTGCGCGGTCGGCGCGGTAAGGCGAAATGAGTGCGGCGATGCAGATCAGCCCGGCATCGGCGAACAGCGCTGCCACCTCGCCGGTACGGCGGTTGTTTTCATGACGGTCGGCGGGGGAGAAGCCAAGGTCGGCGTTCAGGCCGTTGCGCAGGGCGTCGCCGTCGAGAACGTAGCAGGGGTGTCCTAATTGGTTAAGGCGTAGTGCTAGGGCGTTGGCCAAGGAAGATTTGCCCGCGCCGGACAGGCCGGTTAGCCAGATTACTGCGCCGGGGCGGTGGGGGTCGCATCCTGCGTTGGGCACGTTTAGTTCTCCAGGGCGTGAGGTTGGGTTTGCTGGCTTGGATAGTCAGGATAGTTAGGGATGGGGTTGGGAATACGCCAAAGGCTTAGGCTCGGACAAAAAACATGGATCGAAGGCAACCAAAAAAGACTTCCGGGGACGCGTGGATTGATTGTTTGTTGGGCCGGGGTAATCTGAAACAAGTCGGTATCTAGTTGTTTTGTCTAATTAATAATCGATTGGTTAACTTGCTTGGAATACCAGTTGGAACGCTGCGTGGTCTGGATTCCGATGGACGGTGCGTTTTGAGAACCGCCTCCAAAAACGAATCGGGGCCGAATCTATCAAGCAAATGGACGCGCTGCTGATTGTTGCTCCTGGGCTCGCAGGTCTGGGGCTCCTAGCGTGGTGTTTCAGAAAACCCCTGGAAATCAGGCCACCGCTTTACCCGTGCTCTGCCAGCCGATAAGGTGGCGCGCATTGTAAAATGATGGCAGCTTGCGTGGTCCAGGGATGGCTCTCTGAATGAAGCGGTGCATTAAAGCGCTGTTTTGAGGCTATCTCAGGTTCCCTCTCGTTTGTTAATTGCCCGTTTGAGTATTGGCCGGCCCATCTGATTGTGGACGGTATGGGAGTGTTGTGCATGAGTGAATTGGCCCAGGCGTTGCTGGCTGCAGTACCGGAAGATGGCGGCAGCATCGGCAATCAGGCCCTTTATGAGCGACTCAAGAGCCAGTTCACCGGCCTGAGTGAAGAGCAATTCTGGGAATCGCGCGACGTGCTGATCGGTGAGGGTGTGCTGGTCAAAGGCCGCGGGCGTGGCGGCTCCGTGCTGCGCGCCCAGGCCGCAGGTGCCAGCCTGGCGGCGCAGGCGCTGAGCAAGGCGCGTGAGCGTTTCGAGCCGGCAGTGGCCGAAGCATCCGCCAGCTATGTTGTCGAAGCGACAACCAGTAGGGCCAAGGCGGTCAAAGTACAGGCTGCCACCAGTATCGAGGCCATGGAGAAAACCCTCTGGGCCACAGCCGACAAGCTGCGCGCCAATATGGATGCCGCCGAGTACAAGCACATCGTTCTGGGGCTGATCTTCCTCAAGTACGTCTCCGACAGCTTCGCCGGCCGCCGTGCTGAGTTGGAGCGCAAACTCACCGATGAAAACGACGACTACTATCTGGGCGATGACGATCCCGAGGCGCTCAACGCCGAGCTGGAAGACCGCGACTACTACCGCGAGGTCAACGTGTTCTGGGTGCCGGAAGTGGCTCGCTGGGAGTCGATCCGCGCGGCTGCCAAGCAGGTGGATATCGGCAAGCGCATCGACGAGGCCCTGGCCGCCATCGAGGCGGAAAACCCCAAGCTGAAGAACATCCTCGACAAGCGCTACGCCCGCGCTCAGTTGCCGGATGGCAAGCTCGGCGAGCTGGTGGACCTGATCTCCACCGTCGGCTTTGGTGACGACGCTGGCAAGGCCCGCGACCTGCTCGGCCAGGTGTATGAATACTTCCTCGGCCAGTTCGCCAGCGCCGAAGGCAAAAAGGGCGGGCAGTTCTACACCCCGGCCAGCATTGTCAAAACCCTGGTGGCGGTGCTCAATCCGCACCACGGCAAGGTGTATGACCCCTGTTGCGGCTCGGGTGGCATGTTCGTGCAGTCGGAGAAGTTTATCGAAGCCCACGGCGGCAAGCTGGGCGATGTGTCCATCTACGGCCAGGAGTCCAACCCCACCACCTGGCGCCTGGCGGCGATGAACCTGGCGATTCGCGGTATCGACTTCAACCTGGGCAAAGAGCCGGCGGATACCTTTATCCGCAACCAGCACTCTGATCTGCGCGCTGACTTCGTGTTAGCCAACCCGCCGTTCAATATCAGTGACTGGTGGCACGGCAGCCTGGAGGGCGACCCGCGCTGGGTGTATGGCACACCGCCGCAAGGCAACGCCAACTACGCCTGGCTGCAACATATGCTTTACCACCTCAAGCCCAATGGCCGCGCCGGCATCGTGCTGGCCAACGGCTCCATGAGCTCCAGCCAGAACAGTGAAGGCGATATTCGCCGCGCCATGGTCGAGGCCGACGTGGTGGAAGTGATGGTCGCTTTGCCCGGCCAGCTGTTCTTTAACACCCAGATTCCCGCCTGCCTGTGGTTCCTCGCCAAGGACAAGCGCCATGCCCTGAGCACCGCTGGTATCGACCGTAGCGGCCAGGTGCTGTTTATCGATGCGCGCAAGTTGGGTACCAGCGTTAGCCGGGTGCAGATCGAACTCACCGATGCCGATATCGAGCGCATCTCCAGCACCGTGGCGGCTTGGCGTGGCGAAGCACTGGACGAGGGCGGGCAGGTCGGCGAGTACGCCGACATTCCCGGCTTCTGTCGCAGTGTCACCCTCAAGGAGGTCGCCGAGCACGGCCATGTGCTGACGCCGGGGCGCTATGTCGGCGCCGAAGAGGTCGAGGACGACGACGAAGCCTTTGCCGAGAAGATGCAGCGGCTTACCCAGCAGCTGGGTGAGCAGATGCAGAAGGGCGCAGAACTGGATCAGTTGATCCGGCAGAAGCTGGGGGGGCTGGGGTATGAGCTCTGAATGGCCAGTCGTTCCTGTTGAGGACGTTTGCGAACTCATTGTCGATTGCGTCAACAAGACAGCGCCCGTTGTTTCGTACGAAACGCCGTTTCGCATGATTCGGACGACGAACATTCGTGACGGCAGAGTAAGTCTTGATAGCTGCCGTTTCGTCGATGGAGCAACCTATGAGAAGTGGACTCGTCGAGCAAAATTGCAATACGGCGATGTTTTACTGACTCGTGAGGCTCCAATTGGGGAAGTTGGTTTTGTGGACTTGCCAGAGGGTTTGTTTCTTGGGCAGAGGATCATGCAATACCGAGCTAACTCCAAAGTCCTGCATCCTCGATTCTTGCATTACGTTTTCCAATCACCGTCGCTGAAACATCAATTTGGTAGTCATGAAGGCTCGGGGTCTGTTGTAAGCCATATAAGAGTAGGGGACTGTTTCAGATTCAAAATTCCGTTGCCTCCGATTGATGTTCAGGACGGGGTGGCTGAGCTTCTTGGTGCCCTCGACGACCGCATTACCCTGCTACGCGAAACCAACGCCACCCTGGAAGCCATCGCCCAGGCGTTGTTCAAATCCTGGTTCGTCGATTTCGACCCCGTGCGCGCCAAGGCCGAAGGCCGACAGCCTGAAGGCATGGACGCCACCACCGCCGCGCTTTTCCCCGATAGCTTCGAAGATTCCGGACTGGGTTTGGTGCCGAAGGGGTGGGCGGTTGGGAGCTTGGGAGTCATTGCGCAGACTGCAAGGCGGCAAATTCAAGTTTCTGAGTTACATGCTGATGTGCGCTACGTTGGGCTAGAGCACATTCCTCGAAAGTCGCTGAGCTTAAGCAGTTGGGGTAATGCCGACGGCTTGGAGAGCACAAAGGCTGCATTTTCCGAGGGGGACATACTGTTCGGCAAGCTTCGCCCATATTTCCACAAGGTGGTCCTCGCCCCGTTCTCTGGGGTCTGCTCGACGGATATTTTGGTCTGTCAGCCCAAGGAGAGAGAGTATTTTGGCGTGGTAGCAATGCACTTGTTTAGTGAGACTTTGATCAGCTATGCGGACCGTCTCTCGAATGGTGCAAAGATGCCCCGCGTGAATTGGAAAGATTTGGCAGAATATCCAATTGTCGTTCCGTCATCAGACATCGCAGCAAAGTTGAATGAGGCGATACATCCACTTTTGGCACGAATGACTGATGGCATTCATCGAGCTCAAACACTCACCCAGCTCCGCGACACCCTCTTACCCCGTCTGATCTCCGGCCAACTGCGCTTGCCTGAGGCCGAAGCGCTGATCGAGGAGGCGGTATGAGTCTGAGTGTTAATGCTGATTTCTCTCGGCTGCTGGACTACCTGAAGGCGCAAGGCGCTGCTGTACAAAAGCGCACTGAGGATTCCCAGCAGTACCAGGACTTTCTGCTGGCCTTTCCTCTGAGCCGCCTGAACCAGTTAACGCTGGATGAATACTGCGTGGGCAAGGGCGATGGGAAGTCCTTCTGCTGGTGGATCGAGCGCGGCCTGGTACCGGTGCTGGGTCGCTATATGCCCGGCACCGCTAAGGGCCATCTCCTGTATTTTCAGGAGGATGGCAGCCTGTACAAGAATCGCCGTCTGCTGGATCTCGGTGATGAAGAGGCGCTGCGCTACACGCTGAGCATCCAAAGCACCATCGCTGCAGCCGATCCCGCTGATCTGCTCTGGGTGGATGACGACAAGGAAATCTACCGCCGGGCCGGCTTAGAACCGCGTGTCACGGTCGGCGCAGGACGCAAGCTACGCTTGTTGGCCTGTTATCACACGGCTCAGACATTGCCGATTTCCTCCAGCGATCATCTGGGGCATTTCCTGCAGATGCTGGGTTGCCCACCAGCGCTTATCCCGTCGCCCAAGCTGCCGGTGGCGCGCATGCTGAAGTTGCGCGAGTACTACCAGCTTGCTAGTGAGTCGGTGCCAGGTCTTAGCCCTTATGGATTTATGCGCGGGCTGTACAGCGAGGAACTGGGGTTAAGACCTGCTAAGCCTGAGTCTGAGGAGGATATTCAGCCAGGGGGAGCAAGCTACCTGCTCACCTGGAATCCAGCTCATTTCAAACTGGGTGGAGACGCCGGCGTAGAGTTGGGGCAGGAGATTGATTGGAGCTGCCATTCGAAACAGCCGCAACCGGGCGATGTGGTTTATCTGGTGCGGTTGGGGCAGGAACCACGGGGCATCGTAGCGCGCGGCCTAGTGACGGAGGGGGCGCATGACGGACCCGACTGGAAGGATTCGAGCAAAGCCCGCAACTACATCCGCTTTCGCATCGATGAGCATCGTCCTGACTGTGCTCGCGGCTTGTTGCCCATGTTGCTGCTCAACAAGGCCATGCCTACCCAGCGCTGGAACCCACAGAGTTCGGGCGTCGAGATTGCCCCGGCCATCGCGGTCCGACTGGAGCTGCTCTGGCAGGCGGGCGAAGGGCTGCATAGCCTGAGACAGTACGTGTCCTGGAGTTCGGCGGATCGTAAGGAGTCCTGCCCTGGATGGCTGAAGATTTATCAGGAGGTCACATCGCTGGCCAAGGTCCTGTGCACTGGTCAGACGCCTCTGGATCATTCCGCTCTTGTACGTTTGTGGATTGAGCGCGAGAACGGGATTTCCAGCTTGAAGCTGGGGCTGTTCTCTCGAGATGAATTCAATGAACAACAAGCCGTTATTCGGGAAATCACGCAGCGCATCATGGATGCGCCTACGGCGCAGACTCACGCACAGGTGATGAAGGATTGGCGTCTGGCGGTTGAGAGCAAGCAGTTCAGCGCCAATCGACCTGCCATGGTCAATCGTGTGTTTGCCGCTTTTGCGCCGGAGCGGTTCACCACACTGCTCAAGCCTGAAGATTGCCAGCGACTCTTGCAGGGTTTGCGTGAGCTTTTTCAGTTGGATGTGACTCACGAAAAGCAGGACTGGTGTGCGCTGAATGAGCAGATCATGGCGTGCATGAGTCTGGCTGGGCTGGATACAGATACCGTACTGCCAAACAACATTGCCATGTGGCAGTTGCTAGAGGCCCTGCAGGGTGCGAAAGGCGATGTACTTGAAGACGCTCAAGGGGGAGATGCCAGGGTGGCCGCCAAAGATATTCCGCTGAATCAGATTCTTTTCGGTCCACCGGGAACGGGCAAGACGTTTTCCGTCGTGGAGGAGGCTCTGAAGATTCTGGCACCAGAGGTGCTGGAGACGCCCACGCGCGAGACTTGGAAGAACGCTTTCGATCAGTTGGTGCTGGACGGTCGAGTGCGTTTCGTCACTTTCCACCAAAGCTTCAGCTATGAAGATTTCGTTGAAGGTTTGCGAGCCGTATCAGAGGGCGGGCAGCTGCATTACAAGGTTGAACCTGGTGTTTTCAAACTGCTGTGTGACGACGCACGGCACCAGGAAGGAGCGCAGACAGAAGATGATGTGCTCAATGCGTTTCTGGAAGAGGTCACCGAGGCCCCCGTCACGCTTACTACGGTGCGTGGCAAGTCCTTTGATGTTCGCTACAGGCCCGGCAATGGGACTTTCACCTGTCAGCCCAAGGCTTCGGAAAATGCGCTGGAGCTGCCGGCCAACATCGAGCATGTGCGCTTGTTCATGCGTGGCGAGAAGCCTGCGTCGGTCTATTGCGAAAGCTATGTGAGAGGGATCGCCGAGCACTTGCGCGGCAAGCTGGAGAACGACGGAGCTGGGCAGTCGAATGGCGAGAGGCTGCCTTATGTGCTGGTGATCGATGAGATCAATCGGGGCAATGTTTCGCGCATCTTTGGTGAGCTGATCACATTGATTGAAACCTCTAAGCGAGATGGTGCGACGGAGAGTTTGTCTGTCACCTTGCCGTACTCGAAGGAGCGTTTCACGGTGCCGGATAATGTCTATCTGATCGGCACCATGAACACTGCAGACCGTTCGCTGGCTGGGCTGGATATCGCCTTGCGTCGCCGTTTTATCTTCAAGGAAATGATGCCCAATCCCTCTTTGCTCAATGGCGTGGTGTTGGAGGGCATCGACATTGGTCAGCTTTTGGCGGTAATGAACCAGCGTATCGAGGTGCTGCTCGATCGTGATCATTGCCTCGGACATGCCTATTTCATGTCGCTCAAGAGTGGAGACTCGTTGCCGCAGCTGGAGGTGATTTTCCGCAATCAGATACTGCCGCTGCTGCAGGAGTATTTCTTCGAGGATTGGCAGCGTATCCAGTGGGTGCTTAATGACCACCGCAAGCCTGCGGCAGACCGTTTCGTGGAGCAGGACAAGCAAGATGTGGGTGCTTTGTTTGGCAACATTAGCGTGCCGGCGCAAGGTGGGGTTTGGCGGATCAATGCGGCTGCATTCCAGCGAGTTTCTGCGTATGCCGGTGTGATTGCAGTGCAGGCCAAGGCTGAGGTTCCAGTAGAAGAGGCGGGTGCGTGAGCGTATTCGTTACCGTGCGTGAATATGCGCGTCTGACCACGGCAGCGGTTGCGTCCGGCAACCTCGATTGTGCGCAGATTTCCGAAAGTGCCTTCGACTGGTTGTGTGAGCTGAGCGCTAGCTTCAATCGCAGCGGTGCGACTCTGCTGCAGGTTGAAGGTCGGCGTGCTCTTAAGTGGGATTCCTACGTGGGCGTATTGGAAACGCCTTGTGGCACGCGGCTGGAGATTCTGCCCAAGCACCATGAGCAGGACGATTGCCTGGTCAAGAGCCGCCTGTTGCTGCGCAAGCTCATTCAGCAGGCTCTGCAACTCAAGCCTCGTGAAGGTTCGGTAGCCAGCCTTGAGCTGTTCGATGCGCCACTCAGCGAGTGGGTGATGGGGCAGTTCCTGGCGGAGCTGGATTTGTTGGTGAAGCGTGGAGTGCGCTTCGACTATCAGCGAATCGAGGAGGAGCAGCGCTTTCTCCGTGGCCAGCTCAATGTGGTGGCACAGATGCGCCAGCCGCCTGGGCGGCAGCATCACTTCCAGATTCGCCACGATGTATTCCTGCCGGATCGGGCAGAGAATCGCTTGCTCAAGTTGGCGTTGGAGCAGGTGGCAAAAAGCACACAGGATGCCGCCAATTGGCGCCTGGCCAATGAGTTACGCGCCATGCTGGCGGAGGTGTCTGCCAGCCGGCAGGTGAGCCAGGATTTGCGCGCCTGGAGCCGCGACCGGCTGATGGCGCATTACCAGGCGATCAAGCCCTGGTGTGAGTTGATCCTCAATCAGCAGATGCCGATAGCCGTGAGAGGTGAGTGGCGCGGCGTGAGCCTGCTGTTCCCGATGGAAAAGCTGTTCGAGCAGTATGTGGAAGGCTGGTTGCATCAGAAACTGCTGCCCAGCGCTCGTTTGAAAGCGCAGTCAGCTAGCCAGTACTTGTGTGCACATAGCAGTGATCGGATGTTCTGCTTGAAGCCTGATTTGCTGATCGATACAGCGGAGCAGCGCTGGATTCTTGATACCAAGTGGAAGCGTATCGATGCCGGTAAACCTGAGAAGAACTATGACCTGAGTCAGAGCGATTTCTATCAGCTGTTTGCCTATGGACACAAATACCAAAGAGGCGATGAGGTGCCGCGGCTGGTGCTGATTTATCCGTATTGGTCTGGACTCCAGAAAGCGCTACCGCTGTTTGATTACGGCAAGGGTATGCAGTTATGGGTGTTGCCTTTTGATCTGGATGCTGAGTCCTTGGTAGATGTGGAGAAAGCGACTTTGCCTTTGAGCCTTGACTCATTTGCTTACGCCAGCTAGGTACATCTTTCTATACATGAATCGCGATTAAAGAGATTTCTATGAGCTCAGGGATCAGCCAGAAGCTACAGAGCAGCCGCAAAGAGCTGCTGGATATCGGGCTTCGCAACAACATGCTCAACTTCCGCAAGACAGCCAAGACCCTGATGGTGGTCGATGAGTTGTCCGAGGAGGTGTTCAACATCCTCTATCGACAGCAAAAGGGCATGACCTTTGCGCCGATGGCGCGCAAGAAGCTGGCTGAGCTGGCAAAGGCTGCGAAGCCGGAGGAGGCAGAGGCTGACACTGCCAGTGACGCAGAGTTGCTGCATGAACTGGATAGCCTGGACTGGTCCAGCGTCGCTGACGAGGGCGATGAGGATGAATCAGGCAGGGCCCGTCGCCATATGGATACCCGCTTGCAGACGGCCATCGATGATGAGCGTCTGTTCCTGCAGCTGTTGAAGATCCACACCGAGGCTAAAGGCTTTATCGAGGAGCAGGGGGTGAACACGCTGTTCCTGGCCCTGGGCTTTTTGCATTGGTACGAAGCGGATAGCTCGGAAAATCTGCGCAAGGCACCCCTGATACTGCTGCCGGTCAGCCTTGAGCGCAGCGGCGCCAAAGATGCCTTCAAGCTGGCATACTCGGGTGACGAGCTGATGGCGAACCTTTCTCTGGTTGCCAAGCTAAAGACTGACTTTGGCCTGGATATGGCCGCCTGCGGATTTGACGAGGACAACTTCGCGACCGATGAGCGCAGTCTTGAGCGCTTCTATCGTGAAGTGGCCGATGTGATCAGCAAGCAGTCACGCTGGAAGGTCGCCAGCAACGAGATCGCCCTGGGCTTCTTTTCCTTCGGCAAGTTTTTGATGTTCAAGGACCTCGACCCGAAGAGCTGGCCGGAAGAGAAGCAACCGGACGCCAACGGCGTGATGAAACGTCTGCTTGGCTCAGGCTTCGGGGATAGGCCCGCAGCGTATGCAGAAGATGTAAACATCGACTCGGTGATCAAACCGGGCGATGTGCGTTTTGTGAAGGATGCCGACAGTAGCCAGACCGAGGCGATTCTGGAGGTGCGCGAGGGTTCCAATCTGGTGATCCAGGGGCCTCCCGGCACAGGCAAGTCGCAGACGATCACCAACATCATCGCGGAGCTGATTGGCCAGAAGAAATCGGTGCTGTTCGTTGCCGAGAAGATGGCGGCGCTCGAGGTGGTCAAGCGTCGTCTGGATGAGAGTCATCTGGGTGATGCCGTCCTTGAACTGCATAGCCACAAGGCTACCAAGCAATCTGTGCTTAAGGAGTTGGGGCGGACTCTGGATCAGGGGCGGCCACTGACCAAGGTCGGTGAGGAGGATCTTGCGAGCTTGAAAGAGCTGCAAGATGCTCTTAATCAGTATTGCGAGGCTGTGAGCTCCTCTGCAGGAGCAAGCGGTCTGCCCTTTGTTGATGTGCTCGGCCGTTACCTGCAACTGAAACGAGTTCATGAAGGGCTGCCGGTTATTTCTTTTGCGCCTATGGTGGCATGGAGTTTTGCCGAGCAGCAAAAGCGGCGAGCGTTGGTTGAGGAGCTGGTGCTGCACCTTGAGGAGATGGGGCGCCCCGACAAGAGCGTCTTCTGGGGAAGTCAGCGCACCTTCTTCTCGCCTATCGAGCAGAGCAGTGCAAATGATGCACTACAGTTGGCGAGCTCCCATCTCAGCGCATTGCAATTGGCTGTTGCCGCACTTTCTGAGCGGTTAATGCTGACTCAGCCCGCCACCCTGGCAGATGTGGATGTGGTTTGCCGGGCTGCTCGTCGTGCTGCCGAGGCTCCGCGACTCGAAGGTGTCCAGCTATCTACAGGGGAGTGGCAGTCAAGGCGTGATGTCATTCGCGAACTGCTGGAAGCAGGAGAGCGTATGACGGCGTGCCGCACTCGGCATGACAGCCAGTTGATCGACGCTGCTTGGGAGCAGGATCTGCTGGAGGTTCGGCAGAGCCTTCAGGCGTACGGCGATAAATGGTGGAGGATCTTCTCGGGGCGCTTCCGTGCAGCCCGGGCCCGTCTGCAGGGGCTCGCTCGGGAAGCGTTGCCCAAGACCAATGCGGGTATGTTGGAACTGGTGGACTCGGTACTGACCTATCAGCAGTGCAAGAAGGTGTATGACCAGCACGAGGCATTGGGTAGCGCGCTGTTCGGTGCCCAATGGCAGCGCCAGAAAACGGATTGGGCAGTGCTCGAGCGCTTGAGCGCCTGGGTAGTCAGGCTGCATGACGATCTGGGAAATGGACAGATTCCCCAAGGCATCATCGCCTTTCTGGCCGGGCATGCCGATGCCAGTGGCCTGGGGGATGCGGTAAGCGGAATAGAGCAACATGTTGCCGGGTTGGACAAGGCGCTACTCAGTGCGCTTGAGGTGACCGGCATGCAGGCGGAAAACGCTAACGCTGACTTCAGAAAGCTGGGCCTGGCGGCTCTCGGCGAGCGTTTGCAACAGTGGCAGGGAGGACTGACCGCGCTTTACCAGATGGCGCGGTTCAATGTTCTGGCGCAGCAGATACGCGACATTAAGCTCGACGAGTTGCTCGAGATTGCCATCAGCAGTGATAAACCCAGGCAGCTAACTGCCATTTTGGACTTCTCCTGGTATTCGGGGCTGGTGCAGCGGGTCTATGCCGAGAAACCAGCTTTGCAGCAGTTCGACCGCATTAAACACGAGCACCAGATCGCGCGGTTCAAATCCCTCGATCTGGCTTCGCTCAATCATGCGCAAACGCATTTGGCTAAACAGGTCTGGGAGGGGATGCCCAACATTAATCAGCCTGGTGAAATGGCCGTACTGCGCGCTGAATTGAACAAGAAGCGCCGGCATATTCCGATCAGGCAGCTGATTGAGAAGGCGGGGCGGGCGATTCAGCAGATCAAGCCTGTTTTCATGATGAGCCCCATGTCGATCGCGAACTTTCTACCTCCTGGAAAGCTGGAGTTCGATGTGGTGGTATTCGACGAAGCCTCCCAGGTGAAGGCTATCGATGCATTCGGCGCCATCATGCGCGGTAAACAGGTGGTTGTGGTCGGGGATACCCGGCAGATGCCCCCTACCGATTTCTTCAGCCGTGATGTCGAGTTGGATGACGAGGATGCGGCGACCGCCGACATTGAAAGCATCTTGAGCATGTTTAAGGCCGCCGGTAGCCAGGAGCGCTATCTCCGCTGGCACTACAGAAGCCGGCATGAGTCGTTGATCGCGGTTTCCAACGTCGAGTTCTACGACAGCAAGCTGGTGGTGTTCCCCTCTGCGGGCCAGCATCCGCATGCCAGTGGAGTGAGCTTCGACTATCTGCCAGATGCGCTATATGACCGGGGGCGAACCCGTACCAACAAAGGTGAGGCCAAGGCTGTCGCGCAGGCCGTTATGCAGCACGCGATCCAAACGCCAGAGCTATCGCTGGGGGTTGCCGCATTCAGTGTGGCGCAGCGAGATCTGATCCAGGTCGAGATCGAGTTGCTGCGCCGGCAGATGCCTGAGGCTGAGGCGTTTTTCACCTCGCAAGGGAGCGAGCCCTTCTTCGTCAAGAACTTGGAGAATATCCAGGGGGATGAGCGGGACAAGATCTTCATCAGCATCGGCTATGGGCGTAACGAGTCTGGCCGAATTGCCAGGGAGTTTGGCCCATTGAACCGCGAGGGCGGGCACCGCCGACTCAATGTTCTGATTACGCGCGCTAAATTGGCGATGCGTGTTTTCTGCAACTTCAGGGCTGACGAGCTTGAGCTCGATGCGGGGGCCAGCCTCGGAGTGAGAGCGTTAAAAAACTTCCTCAAGTACGCCGAGACGGGTGTGCTTGAAGTCGCACGAGAGACAGGCAAGGCGGCAGATTCGCCGTTTGAGCTGGAGGTGATAGAGGCGTTGCGGGAAAGGAACTACGAGGTGGAGCCGCAGGTAGGCACCGCGGGCTACTTTATCGATATCGCAGTCAAGGATCCTGACTATCCGGGGCGTTACGTTCTTGCTATCGAGTGCGATGGCGCTGCATATCACAGCTCACGGTCTGCACGTGATCGAGATCGTTTGCGCCAGGGCGTGTTGGAAGGGTTAGGCTGGAACTTCCACCGGATCTGGAGCACGGATTGGTTCCGCAATCCTCAACAGGAAATCATTCGCGCCGTAGCGGCCATTGAGGCGGCTCGCGCGAGGATAGCGGAGGGGCGTCATGTACTTCCTCAGGTGGCGACAGAACCGAAGCATGAGATTGTTCGAGGAGCACCGGCAGAAGAGACAGTACCGAGTTCAAGCCAACCATACGTGAAGGCTCGACTAACTCCAGTGGCATCGAAGACCGAGTTGCATCAGGAAAAGCCAGAACGATTGATGCAGATGATCCGGACTGTGGTTGAGGTTGAGGCACCAGTGCATGCCAGTGAGGTCACGCGGCGAATTATGGAGGCCTACGGTGTGGCTCGGGCAGGTGCAAGGATTACCAGCGTTGTGGACGAAGCCATTCGCCTCGGTGTTCGGCAGGGCGTGTACCGCGGCCATGGCAGCTTTGTGTATTGCGCGGATAACCGGTCTGTCCCGATTCGCAGTCGTGCTCATTTGGAATCTGCAGAGCGAAAAATTGAGTGGGTTGCTCCGGAGGAGTTGGATCAGGCATTACTGGAAACAGTAACCCTCGGTTTCTCTATGGGGCGCGAAGATGCCATTTCTGGTGCACTCGGGCTGTTGGGCTTCGGGCGAGCGACATCGAAGATTGCGGGCATCCTTGAGGAGAGAGTAGGTGCGCTTGCTGCTCAAGGGCGATTGCAAGTGGTTGATGGGGTAGTCACGGCAGCCGCTGATTTAGGGTAGATAGCCCATTATCGCGACTGTAATCGACTAAGTGGATCCCATTGAGCTTGCAGAGGTGCCAGGTAAGGCACGCTAAGGACGGATATGACCGAAGACCAACTGGAACAGGAAACCCTCGGCTGGCTCACTGAGCTGGGTTACGCGCACCTTTATGGGCCGGACATTGCCCACGACGGCGATAACCCCGAGCGCGAGAGCTATCGCGACGTGCTGTTGACCATGCGCCTGCGCACGGCCATTTCCCGGCTCAACCCGCAGATCCCACTGGCGGCGCGTGAGGACGCCTTACGCCAGGTGCTGGAGCTGGGCGTGCCGGTGCAACTGTCGGCCAATCGCCTGCTTCATCGCCTGCTGGTCGGCGGTGTGCCGGTGCAGTACCAGAAGGACGGAGAGACCCGCGGCGATTTCGTGCGCCTGATCGACTGGGTGGATGTGCAGGCCAACGAGTGGCTGGCGGTCAATCAGTTCAGCATTCAGGGGCCGAAGCACACACGTCGGCCGGACATCATCCTATTCGTCAACGGCCTGCCATTGGTGCTTCTGGAGCTAAAGAACCCGGCGGATGTGAATGCCGACCTGGTCAAGGCCTTCGACCAGCTCCAGACCTACAAGGAGCAGATCCCGGACGTCTTTCATTACAACGAGATTCTGGTGATCAGCGATGGAAGCGAGGCGCGCCTGGGCTCGCTGTCTGCGGATATCGAGCGCTTCGCCCGCTGGCGCACCATCGATGGGGCTACGATCGATCCGCTGGGTGAGTTCAACGAGCTTGAGACGCTGGTTCGTGGGGTGCTGCAGCCGGTGCTTTTGCTGGATTATCTGCGTTACTTTGTGCTGTTCGAGGATGATGGCCGGCTGGTGAAGAAGATTGCCGGCTATCACCAGTTCCATGCCGTGCGTGCGGCGATCCAGCAAGCGGTGATCGCCTCGCGCCCCGGCGGCACGCACAAGGGCGGGGTGGTCTGGCATACCCAGGGCTCGGGCAAGAGCATCACCATGACCTGCTTCGCCGCCCGAGTGATGCAGGAAGCGGCGATGGAGAACCCGACCATCGTAGTCATCACCGACCGCAACGACCTGGATGGCCAACTGTTCGGCGTGTTCTCGCTGTCGCAGGATCTGCTGCGTGAACAGCCAGTACAGGCGCTTACCCGCGGCGATCTGCGCGAGAAACTGGCCAACCGCCCCAGTGGCGGCATTGTCTTTGCCACCATCCAGAAGTTCATGCCGGGCGAGGATGAAGACAGTTTCCCGGTGTTGTCCATGCGCTCGAATATCGTGGTGGTGGCCGACGAGGCGCACCGCACCCAATACGGCTTCAGTGCTTCGCTGAAGGTGCCGGACTTGAAGGTGGCCGATGCCAGTGCTCGCTATCAGGTGGGTTATGCCCAGCACCTGCGCGACGCTCTGCCTAACGCTACCTTCGTGGCCTTTACCGGTACGCCGGTGTCCAGCGAAGATCGTGATACCCGTGCGGTGTTCGGCGACTACATCCACGTCTACGACATGCAGCAGGCCAAGGAAGATGGCGCCACCGTGGCCATCTACTACGAGTCGCGGCTGGCCAAGCTGTCGCTCAAAGACTCTGAGCTGGCGCATATCGACGACGAGGTCGACGAGCTGGCCGAGGATGAGGAGGAGGATCAGCAGTCACGCTTGAAGTCGCGCTGGGCCGCGTTGGAAAAAATCGTGGGGGCCGAGCCGCGTATCAAGAGCGTGGCGGCCGATTTGGTGGCGCACTTCGAGGAACGCAACCAGGCGCAAAACGGCAAGGCCATGGTGGTGGCCATGAGTCGTGAGATCTGCGTGCACCTGTACAACGAGATCATCGCCCTGCGCCCCGAATGGCACGATGAGGATCCGGAGAAGGGCGCGGTGAAGATCGTCATGACCGGTAGCGCATCGGACAAGGCACTGCTGCGCCCGCATATTTACCCGGGGCAGGTGAAGAAGCGCCTGGAGAAGCGTTTCAAGGACCCTGCCGATCCGCTGCAATTGGTGATCGTCCGCGACATGTGGCTGACCGGTTTCGATGCGCCCTGCGTGCATACCCTGTACGTCGACAAGCCGATGAAGGGCCACAACCTGATGCAGGCCATCGCCCGGGTGAACCGGGTGTTCAAGGACAAGCAGGGCGGTCTGGTAGTGGATTACATCGGCATTGCCAACGAACTGAAGGCGGCGCTCAAGGAGTACACCGCCAGCAAAGGCAGGGGGCGGCCCACCGTCGATGCCCATGAAGCCTATGCGGTGCTGGAGGAAAAGCTCGATGTGCTACGTAGCCTGCTGTATGGCTTCGATTACGGCGACTTCCTGACTGGCGGGCACAAGCTACTGGCCGGTGCCGCCAACCATGTGCTGGGGCTGGAGGATGGCAAGAAGCGATTTGCCGACAATGCCCTGGCCATGAGCAAGGCCTTTACCCTGTGCTGCACCCTGGACGAGGCCAAAGCCGTTCGGGAGGAAGTGGCTTTCCTACAGGCCATCAAGGTGCTGCTGACCAAGCGTGACATCAGCGCCCAAAAGAAAACCGACGAAGAACGTGAGCTGGCGATCCGCCAGATCATCGGCAATGCTGTAGTCTCCGACGAGGTGGTGGATGTGTTCGAGGCGGTCGGTCTGGACAAGCCCAACATCGGCCTGCTCGATGATGAGTTTCTTGCCGAGGTGCGCAACCTACCGGAGAAAAACCTGGCGGTTGAGCTACTGGAGCGCCTGCTGGAGGGTGAGATCAAGAGCAAGTTCGCCAGCAACCTGGCCCAGGAGAAGAAGTTCTCCGAGCTGCTCGATAGCGTGATCAAGCGCTACCAGAACCGCTCCATCGAGACCGCCCAGGTCATCGAAGAGCTGATCGAGATGGCCAAGAAATTTGCTGAAGCGAGCAAGCGTGGAGATGTGCTGGGCCTGAATGATGACGAGTTGGCTTTCTACGATGCGCTGGCCAATAACGAGGCCTCGGTGCGAGAGCTGGGCGATGAGATCCTAGCCAAGATCGCCCATGAGCTGACCGATAGCCTGCGCCAGAACGTAACCGTAGACTGGAGTAATCGTGACAGTGTGCGGGCCAAGCTGCGGCTTCTGGTCAAGCGCATCCTGCGTAAATATAAGTATCCGCCGGATCAGCAGGAGGAGGCGGCACAACTAGTGCTGGCACAGGCTGAGACGCTCTGTGAGGCATGGATGTAGGGCTGTACAAATGCCATAACGGTCACCTCATCGCTCGCTCGCCAACTTGGGACTGGCTGAAGCTGGTCCTCAAAAATTAGAAGTCAGTTAATAAAAGCCTATGCGATGTATCTTCTGCAAGTGCGACTCAACAAGCTCACGTAGTGTTGAGCACATCATCCCAGAATCAGCTGGAAACAAAAAACGTGTATTGCCGGCTGGTATTGTCTGTGATAAGTGCAATAACTACTTTGCGCGCAGAGTTGAGCAACCGGTTCTAACTCACTCATGGATGAGAAATGTCCGTGCATGGGAGAAAGTTTCCAATAAGAAAGGAACATATCCATCTCTGGTTGGCCACATTGCAGGTACCGATATCGCAGTGAATATGCGTCGCTCGTCAAGTGGGATGTTTCACCTAAATACGGAAAAAGGTAACGACATGCCTGCTCTTTCTGAAGTCATTATTAATGAGTTTGAGCAGCCACTGATTTTCACAATCAACGATGATCCACCACAACGGGAAATGTCGAGGTTTCTTTGCAAAATGGCTTACGAGGCGGTTGCAGAGTTGTTCTGCGAAAGCCCCCAAGGCCCATCTCATTTGAGCAACGAGCCTTTCTTTGACAATGTTCGCGAATACGCTCGGTATGGAAACAATTTTAAGGAATGGCCATTTTCGCAGAGACGCGTGTTCCGCCATGATACATTGATGCAACACCCTCTCACGAATGAATGGGTTCAAGCCGGCTTTGGCTTTGGACTTTTTATGAACAGGCGGCAGGAAACACTTTTCTGCTTTCTTTTCTATGGTGTCGAGTTCGTCATAAATGTAGGCGGACCATCAATTGCTGGCTATAACGAGTGGATCGATGAGCATGAGGGAATCAGTCCAATGGTTGAGCGCTTAGGTTGTCGCTTAGCACAAGGAGAGGATCGCAAGCACTATCTCCACGGCAACTTTGAAATATCCAAAGGTCTTGAATTTGATAAAAAGCATGGCTATTGTCCTTTCCTCCCGCAGCTCATTGACGTCTAGCAACTGGTTCAAACCGTTCGCCTCGCTCACTGGGACGTGCTAAAGCCCCTCTTAACCAAACGTAAGCTGTCTGAGGTGAGCGATCCTTCTGGTCGATTGCTGCCCTTCGCGAGAGGCGCTATGGGTCCAGGCTGTGTGAAAACCCCTGCTGCTTTTCGATGATCGCGCTCGTACGTGAAATCTGAAAAGAGATGGCGGTTCAGCAGCCCCAGATTTTGCGTAGACGCGCAATTTTTAGGATGTTTTTTGAACAGCCACATCGGTCGAGAGGTTTTCACACAGCCTGGCTCGGTTGCGGTCGGTCGTGATTATCAAGGTCAGACCTTCTTAGCACTTGAAGACCCAAGCTCTTTCTAAACGGCGAGCCAGCAGCCGGATGGTCAGCAGGTAGTAATATCGAGTTGCTTTGCATCGCCTCACTAGTCGGTGGTCGAGAAACCAAGCAACATGTTTTTTCTTCCAACTCCAAGGTGTTTCTAGCTGCCAGCGTTCAGATATCTTTGCTTGGATGAGCTTAGCTTGCCGTAAATGGCGCTGCCGCGTTGCGTACGATCCCGTCAGCACCGCAGCCAAGAACAGTTCCATATCGAATGCCTTACTCATATGCGTCCTCCAATGTAGGCCGCGACCACATCGATTCGACCGTGCCCCAGCTCATAGCTGATTTGCCTCCGGGCCTCACGATCTAGGTTCCTATCTGCCTGGCAACATAAGCCGCCGTTGATAGGCGCAGGGTGTTGCGTGATTTGCTCATAGCGTTCACATGCGTACGCCGCTCGTAGCTCATGGAAGCCTTTGAGGTTGTGTGCATGCAGGATGTCCCGCGCAGGGCGGATGATTTCTTGCAGAAAATCCAGGTAGCTTTTGTTTTGCTCAATCAGGTTGTGGCTTCCCACTGGCGACACCTGCCGTGCAAACTCAAGTGCACCACGAACATGGTCGTCCACTGCTATCCAACGGGGGGCCGTTGCACCGGCACGGCCGCCCTTGGTGCCGTCCTGAATGTTGATCTTGCCAATGTCTTGAGCCTCACGATTTAACCGTGGCAGGTCAGCCAAGATGGCCTCACGCAAGCGCATGCCGGTGGCTCGCGCCAGCAGAACGATCGCGGCGGCCCGTTGTTGATGATGGCGGCAAAGCGCATCGACGATCTGCATAACCTGCTTGCGGTCCTGGCCCTCTGGCACTGAGTGGCGAACCCCGGTGCGCTGCATACCCAACGCCTTGCTCGGGCTGGGCAACTTCACGTACTGATCACCGCGAAGCGCTGCCATGGTCCTGTTAACGCTGGAAAGCCGATTTTGTGCGGTGCTGATGGCGAGGTCACCGCGCCTAACCACCTCGCGCAGATGCGCCGCATAATCGGACAGCACCTTCCGATCAATCTGCCGCGCATCATTGATACCGGGCCCCTGTTCGGAACGGCACCACTTCACGAATGCCTGCCACCGATCAGTGTGCGCCTTGACCGTGCCGTAATGACCGCCGCCGAACATGTCTTTCAGCGCTTGCGGCCCTGCATAGCTCAATTGCCTGCCGTAGCCAAAATTACGGCCATCGCGTCTACCCACCAATGCCATGTCGATCACCTCATCGTCCGCTCTCCGATCCTCGCCCCACGTCATCCCGCCAAGAATGCTGAGTGTTATCAGGGATCAAGGCCCCTGCGACCTGTGGGGAATGTCCTCTACGCGGGACTGGCGGCTCCTTACGACCGGGAGCAAGGGCATCTCATGATCTGGCCTCCTGAGCACCGTTACCGGTGGGCGGGTGGAGACAGCACTGGCTGACGAGACCTGCGCCTGAAGATCCTGAGCCATGTGCAAGCAGCAATGCGATGACCGGGGCATGCCTGACTGTCAGTCAGGTGCAGTCCATTCCTTGGTCTGCGGCACCATCATCTACAGCGCTGTTGCTGGTGACATCGGCGTTTGTCACGCCGATTGTCACGAGGGAGATTGCCGCAAAGCCATGTGCGATCAGGGCTGCAGCAGTGGTAAAAGTGCCCGTCTCTTTCCGAAGAAAGAGACAGGCACAGGTTGGCGCAAGATTCGGCCAATCGGATAGGTTGCTGCAGGGCAGCGAGGTACGGTGTAGCTGGCGCACGAGCGCCATATGTGTAAGAGCATCCATCACATGGGTAGTGACCGGGCGAGCTGCCGGATGCGAATCGCCCTTGGGGAGAACCACCGCGGGAGCGGCGTGACCTTTAAGGCTCGGGTCACCTGGGGTGCTGTCATCGACAGCCTTTGCACGGCCAGTTCTACGCCTGTGGATAAACCCGGTCAAGGGCCGAAATTCAGTGCTCTTGAGGACGTGAAAAGCGGTTATCCATCGGTGGAATTCCGTGGTAAATCCTGGACAACGTCGTGGCTGTTAGCTCTTCAAAGTGAGGTCCATCCAAACAGGGCGGCTTTGCAGCCCTGTTTGGATGGACCCGCGCTGAGAAGCAGATAAGCGAGGCTGCTTGCCCCGAATTTTGGACGCTCAGTTGTTACCGCAATTCTTGCGCCTGCACAGTGCTAACGAATCGGCACCACATTCTTGTCTCTGACTTGGCCGTAGGCTGAGGCAAGCAGGCTGCCGGTGGCGGCTTTCTGGATGTAGTCACTCCACCAAGCCATCATCGGACGCCGGCGCTCGATGTAGTCGGCCCGATTGTAAGCGCTGCGCACCTCATCCTTGTCGACGTGCGCCAGTGCGACCTCAATGAGTTCCGGGTCCCAGCCATGCTCATTCAAGATGGTGCTGGCCATCGAGCGCATGCCGTGACTGACCAATCGATCCTGGAACCCCATGCGTTTCAACGCCATGTTGGCGGTCTGGCTATTGGCGTGGGTGCGCGGATTTCTGTCTGCCGGGAAGACGTATTCTCGATGGCCGCTGTGAGTCTTCAGTGACTCCAACAGTGCGACCGCGTGATCACTCAACGGAATGCTGTGTGGGCGGCGCTTCTTCATTCGCTCCGGAGGGATAGTCCAGACACGCCTTTCAAAGTCGATGTCCGCCCAGCGAGTAGTCGCCGCCTCGGCGGGGCGAGTCATTGTGTGCAACTGCCATTCGATCAGGCAGCGGGTGGTGCGTTTGATGCTGGCGTTCGCAATCTCCAGCATGAGCTCGGGGAGCTCTTCGGGCGGAAGCGCGGCCATGTTTTCTTTCTTGGGCTTCTTGAAGACTGCCCTGATACCGCTGAGCGGGTTGGCGAAGATCAAGCCGGAGTTGACGCCGTAGGTCATGATCTCGTTTAGCCGCTGGCTAAGACGTTTGACTGTCTCCAGGCTGCCCTTCGCTTCGATTGTACGAAGCAATCCGATCACCATCGGCGCGGTGATTTTCGCGAGTGGTGTCGTCCTCAAGTCGGGGAATACATGCAGCGTGAGCGACCGCCAAATGTCCTCGGCGTAGGCCGGGGTGACCGAGTCCTTCTTGAGCTCGAACCAAGCGGTGGCCACGTTCTCGAAGGTGTGTTCGGTTTCCGCGCGTTTGGCTTCATTCAACGTATTGCGCTGCACCTTCGGATCGATGCCCTGTGCGAGCAGTTCGCGCGCATCGACTGCCATCTTTCGTGCATTCGCCAGCGACAGTTCGGGATAGGTCCCGAAGCCGATGTTGATGCGCTTCTTGGTCACCGGTTCGCGGTAGTTGAAATTCCACAGCAACGAGCCGTTGCTGCGTACGCGGAGCTGCAAACCGTCACCGTCAGTGAGGACATAATCCTTGGACGCGGGTTTGACTCCCTTGAGCTGTCGATCGGAGAGGCGGAGGTTTTGAGCAGGCATGAGATTGTCCTCAGGCACTGATTCGGTATTCCAAAGATTAGCACCGGGTGAGCTGGAATACCGTCTGGAATACCCGAACGGCTGGAACTCAAAAACTCTCAAAAGACCGCAAAAGCGCTGGAAGCCGCGTATTTACTGGGTCGCAGGCACAAAAAAAGACGTCCGTGGACGTCTTTTTTTGATCATTTGGTGGAGCCGGGGGGATTTGAACCCCCGTCCGCCAGTACTCCGCTGTCGGTACTACATGCTTAGCCGTGTCTATTGAGTTAATCCGCAGCCGCCCGACGGGCAGGGTGCTTTGGACGAGTTGGGTAAGTTTTAGTCGCTTTGCCCCCAACGTGCTACACGACGATCCTGTTCTGTATGACAATCATTTCGGGTTTACAGGCATCCCCTGATGATTGCTGGAGCCGAAGCTACCAGGAGAGCGGGCTCAGCTGCTTACGCAGCGAGAGCGTAACCCTCGTAGTTTTCGTCATTGGCAACTATAGAAAGTTGCAACAGTGGATTTACGAGTTCTGTTACCAACTCGGCATGCACCTAGAGTTTCGCTACCGGCGTCGAATCCTAATCGGCCCCACACTCAGCTCTAGCTGACGTACCTTTCGGCACGTGCTGCTGAGTATACGCCTTTGCGCGGGCGGCGTCGACAGCCGCTTCTTGCCGCCCGCTCAAAGCTTAGCTACCGCTGCCACCGGCCGAGCCGCTGCCCTTGTCGGTTTTTTCCAGGCGTTCGAGCACTTTGGTGGAGATGGCAATGCATTCTTTGGTGTCGCCCGACGCCTGCGCGGCCTTGGCCTTGTCGACGTGTTCGGTGATGGCCTTGTCCAGGCCTTCGGAGGTGGCGCCGGCGGTGGCCATCTGGTCGTCGATCTTCTGCAGGTTGATAGTGCACAGGTCGTCAGCAGCGAACACCGGTGAAGCCAGGAGGGTAGCGGCCGCGAAGAGGGCCGAAAGCGCGGTACCTTTCATGGGTGTCTCCTTGAAGGCCTCTGGAAGGTGGGCCTGTAAGGGTGGACTGTTGGGGTTTGCCGAGGGTTCAATCGGGGTGCTGGCTTGGCGACATGATGGTGTGCGGCGGGGTGTTGCCGCTGATTGGGCCGCAGCGCGGCCCGGGTGGTATCAGTGGAATTTGTTCAGCCCAAGCTCGATGTCATCGATAAGCGCCTTGGCCATCTCGCTCAGGATGCGCGCCGCGCTGCCGGCCTGGCGGTCGTGTTCCATTTCGGCTTCGGTGGTGAGGTGGCGGATGCAACCGAGCAGTACTGATAGCTGGCTGAAGGCGTGCTCGAAAGGCACGCCCGGTTGCAGGCGAAACAGGTCGAAGGTTTCGCTGCCGGCTGTGGTGACGTTTTTCAACGCGTCATTCATTGAGTCACCTCTGCCTTTGCGCGTTGTAGAGGCCAGTCAAGGCATGCTCGATCAGCGCTCTGGACGTCTCACAGGCATGCTCGGCGTTGCTGAGCATGCTCAGGCCCGGTTCGCCGGCGTGGGTGCGGCAGTGTTCGTCGATGGTTTCGGCGACGCCGCGCAGCAGTTCGCTGGCGTGGGCCAGGGCATCTGGAGGGGGCATGTCGGTGTGGATGGAGAAGTACGGGTTGGTGAGGAGTTTGGAGCGGGGTGGGTCGGGTACGATTTTCTTCATGGTGCAGATCCCAGTTTGATTACTCAACAGGAGCTGCCTACGCGATCCTTTCTCACGGGATTGGGTGGCAGCCATGCGTGGGGTGAGAAACCGGTAAACATGGGAAATCCGGCCAGACCGAGGTCTGCCCACGCAGGGCCGCCATTACGAGGCTGCTGTCATGTTTACGGGGTTCTCACACCCTGTCGTTCGAAAACGACCCAGGGAAGTTAGCCCTGATGGTTGTGAGCAACAACAGCGAAACGGCAGCGGCGGTCGTAGGATAATTCCCAAAGCATTTAATCCAGAAGCATTTGGTTGCAGGTTAGGAAATGTCTTACGGGTGGAGGGCTTAGGTGAGGGCTGTGCCCTCGATCGCCGGCAATTGGGCCGCAGCGCGGCCCGGGTGGCATCAGTGGGATTTGTTCAGCCCAAGCTCGATGTCGTCGATCAGCGCCTTGGCCATCTCGCTCAGGATGCGCGCCGCGCTGCCGGCCTGGCGGTCGTGTTCCATTTCGGCTTCGGTGGTGAGGTGGCGGATGCAACCGAGCAGTACTGATAGCTGGCTGAAGGCGTGCTCGAAAGGCACGCCCGGTTGCAGGCGAAACAGGTCGAAGGTTTCGCTGCCGGCTGTGGTGACGTTTTTCAACGCGTCATTCAATGAATCACCTCTGCCTTTGCGCGTTGTAGAGGCCAGTCAAGGCATGCTCGATCAGGGCTCTGGACGTCTCGCAGGCATGCTCGGCGTTGCTGAGCATGCTCAGGCCCGGTTCGCCGGCGTGGGTGCGGCAGTGTTCGTCGATGGTTTCGGCGACGCCGCGCAGCAGTTCGCTGGCGTGGGCCAGGGCGTCTGGAGGGGGCATGTCGGTGTGGATGGAGAAGTAGGGGTTGGTGAGGAGTTTGGAGCGGGGTGGGTCGGGTACGATTTTCTTCATGGTGCAGATCCGATCGTGGCTGGATTTGAGCTGCCCTTCGTCTTCCTCTCACAGAATAAGGTGGCAGCCGAACGCGGGGTGAGAGACCGGCAAAGATCGGCATAAGCCAGCCAGGCCGAAGCCTGCCCGCGTTGCGGCTGCCATAGCAGTACTGCCGAAGTTTGCGGGCTCTCACACCCAAATCGTCAAAGATGACGACCCAGGGAAGTTAGCCCTGATGGTTGTGAGCAACAACAGCGAAACGGCAGCGGCGGTCGTAGGATAATTCCCAAAGCATCCAATCCAGAAGCATTTGGTTGCAGGTTAGGAAATGTCTTACGGGTGGAGGGCGTAGGCGAGGGCTGCGCCCTCGATCGCCGGCAAGCCGGCTCCCACAAGGTGCTGCGTTAACTTTTAGAAATTGGGTAAGACAGTTGCTCCCACAAGGAGCTGCGTTAACTTTTAGAAATTGGTGAGGCAGTTGCTCCAGGGGCGCGACAGCTTTTAGAAGTTGAGCAAGACAGTTGCTTCCACAGGTAAAGCGCAGGGCTGAAGAACTGCGCGGTCGCGGTGGGAGCCGGCTTGCCGGCGATGGGCTGCGCAGCAGCCCCATAGCGGAGCTGTAATAGCCCGAGCGCGCTCGACGGGACCAGCGAGCATCTGGGGCCGCTTTGCGGCCCATCGCCGGCAAGCCGGCTCCCACCTGGATCGCGCCAGCTTTTAGAGGTTGAGCAAGACAGTTGCTACCACCGGGGGCAGCGCTTGCCGGCGAATCAGCGGGCAGATCAGAGGGTACGTGGGCGGGTGACGCGATCTACCAGGTAGACCAGCCCGTGGTAATCGATCCCGCTGTGGCTGGACAAACCGATCTCACAGGTCCGGCTGGTGGAAATCCCTTCACTGCAATACTGCACTGCGTCCTTAAGGCTGCGCAGTGAGTGGGCATTGAGCTCTGGTGTGGTAAAGCCTTTGTCACCGGCAAACCCGCAACAGTGAATCCCTTCCGGGATCACCACTTGCGTGCTGCAGCGCCGCGCCAGGTCGATCAGCGCCTGGCTTTCACCCAGGTGCTGGGTGCTGCAGGTCACGTGCACCGCCACCGGCTCGTTTTGCGGGGTGAACTCCAGCTTGTCCAGCAGGTGGGTGCGGATGAAGCGCACCGGGTCGTACAGGTCCAGGCGGGTGTCGCCCAGGTCCTGCACCAGGCGCAGGGTGCAGGGGCTGGTGTCGCAGTAGATGGGGTCGAGGCCGCCGCGGCTGGCGTGCAGCAGCGCGTTGATCAGCTCCTGGCGCTTGTGCTCCGCTTGCTCGGGGTAACCTTTGGATGCGAACGGCTGCCCGCAGCACAGGCTGTCGGCGTTGCCGGGGAACACCACCTGGTAACCGGCCTTTTCCAGCAGGGCGCGGGTCTTGTCCATTAGGGAGCTTTGCTCGCGGTCGGCATAGGCCGGGCCCATCACCCGTGACACGCAAGCCGCCAGGTACACCACCCGTGGCCGGGCATCGTTGCTCGCCGGGCCGAAATCGATGCTGCGCAACGGCTGCGGCATGGCGGGGGACCATTGCGGCAGGCGGCCTTTGCTGGCCTTGCTCAACGAGGCACTCAGGCGGCCCAGGCGCGGGGCGCCGAGCAGCTTGCGGGCGGTGTTGGCGGCGGTCAGGGTCAGGCGGGCGCCACCCAGTGCAGTAGGGAAGTGCTCGGCCAGCCAGTCGGCGGTCTTTGCATGCTCGGCGGCCTGGCTGCGCAACTTCTTCACCAGCTCGCCGGTATTGATGCCCACCGGGCAGCGCTGGGCGCACAGGCCGGTGGCGGCGCAGGTGTCGATGCCTTGGTACTGGTAAGTCTGCAGCAGTGCGCGGGTATCGATGCCGGCGCGTTTTTTCGCCTGAATGTCACGCCACATGACGATGCGCTGGCGTGGGCTGAGGGTCAGGCCTTTGGAGGGGCAGACCGGTTCGCAGAAGCCGCACTCGATGCATTTGTCGACGATCTCGTCGGCGGCGGGCAGCGGCTTGAGGTTTTTCAGGTGAATGTCCGGGTCTTCGCTCAACACCACGTCGGGGTTGAGGATGCCGTTGGGGTCGAGCAGGCGCTTGAGCGTCCACATCAGCTGATAGGCGTCATGCCCCCACTCCAGCTCCACGAACGGCGCCATGTTGCGGCCGGTGCCGTGCTCGGCCTTGAGCGAGCCGCCGAACTCCACGGCCACCAGTTGCGCCACGTCATCCATGAAGGCCTGGTAGCGCGCGACTTCTTGCGCGCTGTTGAAACCCTGGGTGAAGACGAAGTGCAGGTTGCCCTCCAGCGCATGGCCGAAAATGATCGCTTCGTCGTAGTGGTGCTTGTCGAACAGCTGGATCAGGCGGTTGACGCCTTCGGCCAGTTGCTCGACGGGGAAGGTGACGTCTTCGATGATCACCGTGGTGCCGGTCTGGCGCACGGCGCCGACGGCGGGGAAGGTGTCCTTGCGGATCTTCCACAGCTGGTTGTACACCGCCGGGTCTTCGCTGAAGTCGACTTTCTGTTCCAGCGGGTATTCGGCGATAGAGGCCATGACCTGTTGCAGTTGTTCGTGCAGCAGGCTCTGGCTGGCGGCGCGGGACTCGATCAGCAGCGCGCAGGCATTGTCCGACAGGCCTTTTACCCACAGCGGCATGCCCGGCATGTTTTGCACCGAACGCAGGCTGCGGCGGTCGAGCAGCTCCACGGCGGAGACCGGCTGGCGCTTGAGCACGGTCACCGCGCGGCAGCAGCTTTCCACGCTGGGGAACACCAGCAGCGCGCTGGCCTTGTGCGGGTGATCGGGCACGGTGTCGTAGGTGACGGCGCTGATGAAGCCCAGCGTACCTTCAGACCCAACCAGCAAATGCTGGAGGATATCCAGCGGCTTGTCGTAGTCCACCAGGGCGTTGAGCGACAGGCCGGTGGTGTTCTTCAGCCGGTACTTGTGCCGGATGCGGTCTGCCAGTGCGGTGTTGGCGCGGGTTTCGCGGCCAAGCCGGTCCAGCGCTTCGAGCAGGTCGGCGTGGCTGTTTTCAAAGGCGGCAACGCTGGCCGGGTCTTCGCTGTCCAGGCGCGTGCCGTCAGCCAGCACCAGGCGCAGGCCGGCCAGGGTGTGGTAGGTGTTCTGCGCGGTGCCGCAGCACATGCCGCTGGCGTTGTTGGCAACGATGCCGCCGATCTTGCAGGCATTGATCGAGGCCGGGTCCGGGCCGATCTTGCGCCCGTAAGGGGCCAGCCAGGCGTTGGCCTGGGCGCCGATAACCCCAGGTTGCAGGCGGATCTGTTCGCCCTGGCCACGGATCTCTTTGTTGCCCCAGTTATCGCCGAGCACGATCAGCACTGAGTCACTGATAGCCTGGCCGGACAGGCTGGTGCCCGCGGCGCGGAAGGTTACCGGCACGCGCTCGCGCTGGGCCAGTTGCAGCAGCCCGACCACTTCGTCTTCCGACTCCACGCGCACGACCAGCTTGGGGATCAGCCGGTAGAAACTGGCGTCGGTGCCGAAGGCCAGGGTGGACGTGGCGTCGTCGAAACGGCGATCGGCGGGTATCAGGCGCTCGGCATCACGCAGGAATGCGGCGGGCAGGCTCATGCTATCTCCTCACCGGGCCACGGCGTCTGGCGCGCCGCATGCCCGGTCATACAGGCGGTGTTTTTGCAGGCGCTCAAGCGCCCAGTTCGCGTACCAGCGAGTCGCGGCTGATCTCGCTGATCGCCTTGGCGCCCGTGAGCACCATGGCCACGCGCATTTCCTTTTCGAACAGTTCGAGCAGGTTCTTCACCCCGGCCTGGCCGTGCACGGCGAGGGCCCAGAGGAAGGCGCGGCCGATCAGTACGGTGTCTGCGCCCAGGGCGATCATGCGCACTACATCGAGGCCGCTGCGGATGCCGGAGTCGGCGAGGATTTTCAGGTCGCCTTTTACTGCGTCGGCGATCGCCGGCAACGCACGGGCGCTGGACAGCACACCGTCGAGCTGGCGGCCGCCGTGGTTGGAGACGACGATGCCGTCGGCACCGAACTTGACCGCGTCACGTGCGTCGTCGGCGTCGAGGATACCTTTGATGATCATCGGGCCGTCCCAGAACTCGCGGATCCATTCCAGGTCCTTCCATGAAATCGACGGGTCGAAGTTGTTACCCAGCCAGCCGATGTAGTCGGCAAGGCCGGTGGGGTTGCCGCGGTATTTGGAAATGTTGCCCAGGTCGTGCGGGCGGCCCATCACGCCAACGTCCCAGGCCCATTCGGGGTGGGTCATGGCCTGCAACACGCGGCGCATTGGCCCGTTGGCACCGCTCATGCCGGAGTGTGCATCACGGTAACGGGCACCTGGCACCGGCATGTCGACGGTGAATACCAGGGTTTTGACCCCGGCGGCCTTGGCCCGCTCCAGCGCGTTGCGCATGAAGCCGCGGTCTTTGAGCACATACAGCTGGAACCACATCGGCCGGTCGATGGCTGGCGCCACTTCTTCGATCGGGCAGACCGACACGGTAGACATGGTGAAGGGGATGCCATGGGCGGCTGCCGCACGGGCTGCCTGCACTTCGCCGCGGCGGGCATACATGCCGGTGAGGCCGACCGGGGCCAGGGCCACGGGCATGCTCAGGGTTTCGTCGAACAGCCGGGTTTCCAGGCTCAGCTCGGACATGTTCTTCAGCACCCGCTGGCGCAGGGCAATGCCGGCCAGGTCCGAGACGTTGTGGCGCAGGGTGTGCTCTGCGTACGCGCCGCCGTCGGCATAGTGGAAGAGGAAGGGGGGCAGCTTGCGTTGGGCCGCGGCGCGATAGTCGGTGGAGGCGGAAATGATCATGGATTCTCGCAGCGTGGGTTGAAGGAGATGCCGGGCGCTCGGTGGCGCCCGGCCCCTTTCACTTTAGTGATGGACCAGCATGCCGGTCAGCCAGTAGGCCTGGACCAAGGTGATCAGGCCGACGATGGTGGCGAAGAACAGGCTGTGCTTGACGGTGAAGCGGAACAGGTCGGACTCCTTGCCGACCAGGCCGGTGGCTGCGCAGGCCACGGCGATCGACTGCGGCGAGATCATCTTGCCGGTCACGCCGCCGCTGGTGTTGGCCGCTACCAGCAGGGTGTCGTTGACCCCGATCTGGTGGGCGGTGGTGGCCTGCAGCGAACCGAACAGGGCATTGGACGAGGTGTCGGAGCCTGTGAGGAACACACCCAGCCAGCCCAGGAACGGCGAGAAGAACGGGAACGCGGCGCCGGTGCCGGCCAGTACCAGGGCCATGGTCGAAGACATGCCCGAATAGTTGGTGACGAAGGCGAAGGCCAGGACCATACCGATCGACAGGATCGGCCAGCGCAGTTCCCAGAAGGTTTCCTTGAAAGTGGTAAGACCAGTTTTGAAGTTGATCTTCAATACGGCCATGGAGATCAGCGCGGACAGGAAGATCGCCGTACCGGTGGCGGAGATCGGGTCGAGCTTGAACACCGCTGGCATGGCGGTCGGCGCGGCGACGATCGGCGCGGTCTTGATCACCAGCTGGTCGAGGTGCGGGATGGCGAAGTTGAACACGAAGTTGTACATCGCACCGCCCGGGGCGAACGCCGCTTTGAACGGTTTCAGGGTCCAGATGGTGACCAGTACGGTGAGGATCAGGAACGGCGACCAGGCCTTGAAGATTTCACCGAAGCTGTAAGGGCTTGGCTGGCTGCCGCCGCTGCTGACCACGGCGGCGCCGACGCTGCCTTTGGCTTCGGCGAACGAGCGCTTGGGCTGCCAGACCTTCAGGAACAGGGTCAGGGCAACAAGGCTGGCCAGGGCCGAGGTGATGTCCGGCAGTTCCGGGCCGATGAAGTTGGAGGTGAAGTACTGGGTGACGGCGAAGCTCAGGCCGGCCACCAGGGCTGCAGGCCAGGTTTCTTTGACGCCGCGCAGGCCGTCCATCATGAACACCAGCCAGAACGGCACGAACAACGACAGCAGAGGCAACTGGCGGCCGGTCATGGCGCCGATGTGGAAGGCGTCGATGCCCGTGACCTGGCCGGCGACGATGATCGGGATGCCCAGGGCGCCGAACGCCACGGGGGCGGTGTTGGCGATCAGGCACAGGCCGGCGGCGTACAGCGGGTTGAAGCCCAGGCCCACCAGCAGCGCGGCAGTGATTGCCACTGGTGCGCCGAAGCCGGCCGCGCCTTCGAGGAAGGCACCGAAGCAGAAGCCGATCAGCAGCACCTGCAGGCGCTGGTCGTCGGTGATCGACAGTACCGAGCTGCGGATCACCTCGAACTGGCCGCTCTTGACCGTGAGTTTGTACAGGAACACCGCGGCTACGATGATCCAGGCGATTGGCCAGAGACCGTAGAGGAAGCCATAGCCCGCGGCAGCGAGGGCCATGTCGACCGGCATCTGGAAGGCGAAGATCGCCACCAGCATCGATAATCCAAGGGTAATGCTGCCGGCGACGTGGCCTTTGAGGCGGAACACGGCGAGGGCCAGGAAGAAGAACACGATGGGTATGACCGCCGCCAGTGCGGACAGGCCAAGACTACCAAGCGGGGAATAGAGTTGTTGCCAGGTTTGCATATGGGGTAGCCCCTAATTGTTGTTGGTCAGGCACTGGCATTGGATAATTGGTAAGACCAATTTACAATGGCTGGACGCTAGGTTAAAAGCGCTGTCATGGGTGTGTCAATTTGTCCTGTGCAAAACTTTGGTCGTGTGCCGATGAGCGGGCGGCTGATGGTGTTTGAAAATCGTCGCCTGATGGGTGTCGGCGTGGCTTGGATCGGCGAGAATAGACGCCCCCCTGAACTTTGCCGGGGGTTTGTGGAGAGCATGTGATGGTTTTTGATCAGGTCCGCCAGCGGCGCCTGTCCGACGACATCGTCGATCGGTTGGAAGGGATGATTCTCGAAGGCACGCTGACCTCAGGCCAGCGGCTGCCGGCCGAGCGCGCCCTGGCCGAGCAGTTCGGTGTGTCGCGCCCCTCACTGCGCGAGGCGATCCAGAAGCTGGTGGCCAAGGGGCTGTTGGTCAGCCGGCAGGGTGGCGGTAACTATGTGGCCGAATCGCTCGGTTCAACCTTCAGTGACCCGTTGCTGCAGTTGCTGGAGCACAGCGCCGAGGCGCAGCGCGATTTGCTCGAGTTCCGTCACACCCTGGAGGCGTCATGCGCCTACTACGCTGCCCAGCGCGCCACCGAGCCAGATCGGGCGCGCCTCAAGGCTGCATTCGACACCCTGCAGGACTGTTATGCGCGGGCTGACCAGGTCACGCGTGCAGAGGAGGGCGCGGCGGATGCGCGATTCCACCTGGCGATTGCCGAAGCCAGCCACAATGCCGTGCTGCTGCATACCATTCGCGGGCTGTTCGACCTGCTAAAGCGCAACGTGGTGACCAACATCGGGGGCATGTACCAGCAGCGTACCGAGACGCGGGACATGCTGATCAGCCAGCACCGTGAGTTGTACCAGGCGATCGTCGAGGGCAGGGCTGACGATGCGCGGGAGGTGTCCAGCCGGCACATTCTGTATGTGCAGGAGGTGCTGGAAGAGGCGCAGAACGAAGCCCAGCGCGTAGCGCGGGCAGAGCGGCGCAGCGGGCGCTGATCGGTTGCCGCTGAATGCGCGCCCTGTAGGAGCGGCCTTGCGTCGCGAAAGGGCCGCGCAGCGGCCCCAGGGATCTCGGCAGCGCCGCAGAAAGCTGGGGCTGCTACGCAGCCCTTTCGCGACACAAGGCCGCTCCTACGGCGGCCGCGCAAGGGCGGGAATTAGTCTTCCTTGCCCTTGTTGCGCACCGCACGCTGCAGCTCGCGGTTGGAATCGCGTTCGCGCACGGTGTCGCGCTTGTCGAATTCCTTCTTGCCCTTGCCAAGCGCAATCTCGCACTTGATCAGGTGCTTGCTCCAGTACAGCGCCAGGGCCACACAGGTGTAGCCCTTCTGCGCCACCGCAGCTTCCACACGCTCCAGCTCGCGCTTGTTCAGCAGCAGCTTGCGCGAGCGGATGGGGTCGGCGATGACGTGGGTGCTGGCAGTGGTCAGCGGGGTGATGTGGCTGCCGAACAGCCAGGCTTCGCCATCCTTGAGCAGCACGTAGCTGTCGGTCAGGTGCGCCTTGCCGGCCCGCAGGCTTTTTACTTCCCAACCGGACAGGACCAGCCCGGCCTCGAACTTGTGTTCGATGAAGTAATCGTGTCGCGCCTTTTTGTTTTGCGCGATGGTCCCGGTCGGATGTTTCTTTTGTTTAGCCATAGGGGCGGCATTATAGGCAAGTCACCGCGTGGTCGGCTACGGGATTTAGGTGCGCTTGAGCCACCGCAATGAATACCGGACAATACAGGCCCTGTCTTACGCACAGAACCTGTTTTTGGCACGCTGCGAAGCCCGCCACCCAGCCTTGGAAGTGACGCCTGGATGACTACCCATATTCAACGCTCCGCCCTGCTGCCGTACCCTGCCCAGGCGCTGTACGACCTGGTCAATGATGTAGCCAGCTACCCGCAGTTCCTGCCCTGGTGCTCGGCTTCGACGGTGCTCGAAGCCAGTGACACGCACATGCGCGCCAAGCTGGAGGTGGCCAAAGGGGGCATGAGCCAGCAGTTCGTGACCCGCAATGTGCTGGTGCCGGGGCAGTCCATCGAGATGAACCTGGAAGAAGGGCCGTTCACCCAGCTGCACGGCGTGTGGGTGTTCAAGGCACTGGGTGAAAAAGCCTGCAAGATCAGCCTGGACCTGTCCTTCGATTACGCCGGGCCGATTGTGCGGGCGACCCTGGGGCCGCTGTTCAATCAGGCCGCCAACACGCTGGTGGATGCGTTCTGCCAGCGTGCCAAGCAGCTCAATACGTGATGCTGCCAAGTCATCAGGCACAAAAAAGCCCGGACTGATCCGGGCTTTTTTTGCGCCTGCATTTACTGCGGCGAGGTTTCCAGCGGGGCAGGTGTCGGCACCGGTGTGGTCTCGATGGTGTCGATCTCGCGCTGGATGGATTCTTCCACCGAACCAGGTTTGGCCGGCTTCTCTTCCGGTTGCGACGCTGGCTGGCCTGGCTGGGTGGCCGGGCTGACCGTGGTATCACCGCTGCCGCCCAGGATTTCCTGGTCGCGGCTCACGCCTGGCATGAAGTCACCCGACAGGCTGACCAGTTGGTCGCTGTCGTTGAAGAAGATGCTCATGCGCTCCTGCTGGCGTTGGCCGCCACCAGGTTGCAGGCTGTACAGGTAATCCCAACGATTGGTGTTGAAAGTATCCTGGAGCAGAGGGTTGCCCATGATAAACCTTACTTGCCGGCGGGTCATTCCGGGGCGTAATTGGTCTATCATGTCTTGCGTAACGACATTGCCCTGCTGGATGTCGATTTTGTAAACCCCGGGAAACGAGCAACCGGCGAGTGCGAGCAGTCCCACGAAGGTGAGGCTGGTTAGCAAGAGCTTGGTGTTGTTTTGCATCGGTGGGCGACTTCCACTATCTTGGCTGGACAACGTAAACCCCGATCATACCCGTATTAAGAGAAGCTGCGAAGCAGCATCGGCGAGAAAGCTGACCATGGTTGAAAATAGCGAATTGCGCAAAGCCGGTCTCAAGGTGACACTGCCTCGAGTCAAGATCCTTCAGATGCTCGACTCGACCGAGCAACGTCACATGAGCGCCGAGGATGTCTACAAGGCGCTGATGGAGGCTGGCGAGGACGTCGGCCTGGCAACCGTTTATCGCGTACTCACCCAGTTCGAGGCTGCTGGACTAGTGGTACGGCACAACTTCGATGGCGGTCACGCAGTTTTCGAGCTGGCGGACGGCGGTCACCACGACCATATGGTCAACGTGGAGACCAGTGAAGTCATCGAATTCATGGACGCCGAAATCGAGCGGCGCCAAAAAGAGATCGTGGCCGAGCATGGCTACGAGCTGGTGGACCACAATCTGGTCCTCTACGTGCGTAAGAAAAAGTAACGATTTCGGTCGTTATTAAGAGCAAAGGCGACCCTGGGGTCGCCTTTGTGCTTTCTGCTGCAGGGGTAGCTGCGTGAGCCGGCTGTCGGCGATGACGCCAAGTATCACGCCTTACCGGACACCACCATCTTGCGCGCATGCGCCAGCGATTCCTTGGTCAGGTCGATCCCGCCCAGCATCCGCGCCACTTCCTCGACCCGCTCGCGCTTGCCAAGGCTGGCCACGGCAGTGTGCGTGGTGTCGCTATTGCGCACCTTGTGCACGAACAAATGATGATGGCCCTGCGCCGCGACCTGCGGCAGGTGGGTGACGGTCAGCACCTGGCCGCGCTCACCGAGGCGGCGCAGTAGCTGGCCGACGATCTCGGCCGTCGGGCCACCGATGCCCACGTCAACCTCATCGAAGACCAGTGTCGGGATGCGTGAGGTTTGCGCCGTGATGACCTGGATCGCCAGGCTGATCCGTGACAGTTCGCCACCTGAGGCCACCTTGGCCAAACCTTTGAGCGGCTGCCCGGGGTTGGCGCTCACCAGCAGCTCTATCTGCTCCAGGCCGTGTGGCGACAGGTCGCTGCTTTCGTTGGGTGTGAGTTCGATGCAGAACCGCCCGCCAGGCATGCCCAGGCGCTGGATCTCCTGTTCGACCGCGATGGCGAGCTGCTGGGCCGCCTGCTGGCGCAGGGCGCTCAACTCGATCGCCCTTTCCTGATAGTGCTTGGCATAGGCCGACAGTTCTTCGCCCAGGCGCTCTATGGATTCGTCGCTGGCATTCAGGCCTTCCAGCTCCTCCATCAACTGCTGCTGCAGGTGGGGCAGTTCGGTCGGGTGCACGCGATGTTTGCGCGCCAGGGTGTAGATGGTGTCGAGGCGCTCTTCCAGGGCCTGCAGGCGCATGGGGTCGGCGTCGAAATTGTCGAGGAAGCGGTTGAGTTCGCCTACGGCTTCTTCTATCTGGATCTGTGCGCTGGCGATGAGGTTGGCGGCTTCACCCAGCGCCTTGGGGGTGTTGGCTGCGGCGCCCAGGCGATTGAGGCTGGAGGTGAGGGCGCCTAGCACATTGCCTGAGTCGCTTTCGCTGCATTGGTCGATGACCTGGCGGCAGATGCCGAACAGGGCCTCAGCGTTGGTCAGGTTCTTGTGTTCCTGCTCCAGCTGCTCCAGTTCGTTTTCACCCAGGCCAAGGTTGTCGAGCTCTTCCAGCTGATAGCTGAGCAACTGGTGGCGTGCGCGCTGCTCATCGCCGGAGTTGGACAGGCGCTCGAGCTCCAGGCGGGTCTGGTTCCAGCGCTTTGCGGCCAACTGGACCTGGCGGGACAGGTCGATGGCGCCGGCATATTCGTCGAGCAGGCGGCGGTGGGTGTCGGTCTTGAGTAGCGACTGATGCTCATGCTGGCTGTGAATGTCGATCAGCAGTTCACCGAGCGCCTTCAGGTCACCCAGTGGGCAGGGCGTGCCGTTTATGTAGCCGCGGCTGCGGCCTTCGGCAGTGATGACACGGCGCAGGATGCAAAGGCCGTCGTTGTTCAGGTCGCGCTCGGCCAGCCAGGTGTGCGCTTCGGGGATATCCACCAGATCGAAGGTGGCCAGGATGTCCGCCTTGTCCGCGCCAGGGCGCACCACGCCGCTGTCGGCGCGATCACCAAGGGCCAGGCCGAGGGCGTCGAGCATGATCGATTTGCCTGCGCCGGTCTCGCCGGTGATGACGGACATGCCGCGGGCGAGTTCGAGATCGAGGTGTTCGACGATGGCGTAGTTGTGAATGGACAGATGCACCAGCATGGGGCGGCTCCCGAGAAGTCAGGTCTGGTTATTTATACAGTACTTTTTTCGAGCCTGCCAATGCCTGCTCGCAGTTTCCATCGTCGACCTGAAAACCGCTTTGCCCCTTGAAGCTGATTTTTCCGGCCCCATATAGCCGGCAGACACGGCGAGCTTTGCTCGTACTACAGAGATTGCGGAGGAGAGACCCCATGGCTGACGAACAGCTGAATGAGAAAGACCTTAACGCCGAAGAGGCTGGTGCAGTGGATAACGGCGCCCGCGTTCAAGAGCTCGAGGAGCAGCTGGCCGCCGCCAAGGATCAGTCCCTGCGTGCCGTCGCCGACCTGCAGAACGTGCGTCGCCGCGCCGAGCAGGATGTCGAGAAGGCGCACAAATTCGCCCTGGAGAAGTTTGCCGGCGACCTGTTGCCGGTGATCGACAGCTTGGAGCTGGCTCTGGCGCACTCCAGCGCTGAAGATGAGCAGGTCAAGAAGATCCGTGAAGGCGTCGAACTGACCCTCAAGATGTTCCAGGACACCCTCAAGCGTTACAACCTCGAAGCCATCGACCCGCACGGCCAGCCGTTCAATGCCGAGCACCATCAGGCCATGGCCATGCAGGAAAGCGCCGAGGTAGAGCCCAACAGCGTGCTGAACGTGTTCCAGAAGGGCTACCTGCTCAACGGCCGCCTGCTGCGCCCTGCCATGGTGGTGGTCAGCAAGGCGCCGAGCGCGCCGCAGCCTTCGATCGATGAAAAGGCTTGAAATCTGACGGGCCATCCCCATCTAGGTGTCAAGCCTTCAAGTATTACCGCAGTTGGCCAAAGTAGTCGCTGCTACCAAATTCAAGTTTCGGGAGAGTAAACATGGGCAAAATCATCGGTATCGACCTGGGGACCACCAACTCGTGCGTCTCCATTCTGGAAAACGGTAACGTCAAGGTCATCGAAAACGCCGAAGGTGCGCGTACCACCCCTTCGATCGTGGCCTACGCCAATGATGGCGAAATCCTGGTTGGCCAGTCGGCCAAGCGCCAGGCCGTCACCAACCCGCACAACACCCTGTTCGCAGTGAAGCGCCTCATCGGCCGCCGCTTCGAAGAAGATGTCGTGCAGAAAGACATCAAGCTGGTGCCGTACAAGATCGTCAAGGCTAACAACGGTGACGCCTGGGTCGAGGCTGCCGGCAAGGAAATGGCGCCGCCGCAGATCAGCGCCGAAGTTCTGAAAAAGATGAAGAAGACCGCCGAAGACTACCTCGGCGAGCCAGTCACCGAAGCGGTCATCACCGTTCCGGCCTACTTCAACGACAGCCAGCGTCAGGCCACCAAAGACGCCGGTCGCATCGCGGGCCTGGACGTAAAGCGCATCATCAACGAACCGACCGCTGCTGCGCTGGCCTATGGCATGGACAAGGCCAAGGGCGACCACACTGTCATCGTTTATGACCTGGGTGGCGGTACCTTCGACGTATCGGTCATCGAAATCGCCGAAGTTGACGGTGAGCACCAGTTCGAAGTGCTGGCCACCAACGGCGACACCTTCCTGGGTGGCGAAGACTTCGACATGCGCCTGATCGACTACCTCGTCGACGAGTTCAAGAAAGAGTCGGGCATGGACCTGAAGAACGACCCTCTGGCCCTGCAGCGTCTGAAAGAAGCCGCGGAAAAGGCCAAGATCGAACTGTCCTCCGCTCAGTCGACCGACGTCAACCTGCCGTACATCACTGCAGATGCGACCGGTCCGAAGCACCTGAACGTGAAGATCTCCCGCGCCAAGCTGGAGTCGCTGGTGGAAGACCTGGTCAACCGTACCATCGAGCCTTGCCGCATCGCCCTGAAAGACGCAGGCATCGACGCCAGCAAGATCGACGACGTGATCCTGGTCGGTGGCCAGACCCGTATGCCGCTGGTTCAGAAGGCCGTTGCCGATTTCTTCGGCAAGGAAGCCCGCAAGGACGTCAACCCGGACGAAGCAGTTGCCATGGGCGCTGCCATCCAGGGTGCCGTACTGGCCGGTGACGTGAAAGACGTACTGCTGCTGGACGTCAGCCCGCTGACCCTGGGTATCGAAACCATGGGCGGCGTGATGACCCCGCTGATCGAGAAGAACACCACCATTCCGACCAAGAAGTCGCAGGTGTTCTCGACTGCCGACGACAACCAGGGCGCAGTGACCATTCATGTGCTGCAGGGTGAGCGCAAGCAGGCTTCGCAGAACAAGTCGCTGGGCAAGTTCGACCTGGCTGACATCCCGCCAGCACCGCGTGGTGTTCCGCAGATCGAAGTGACCTTCGACATTGATGCCAACGGCATCCTGCACGTCGGCGCCAAAGACAAGGCCACCGGCAAGACCCAGTCGATCGTGATCAAGGCCAACTCCGGTCTGTCCGACGAAGAGATCGAAAAAATGGTGCGTGACGCCGAGGCCAATGCCGAGGAAGACCGTAAGTTCGAAGAGCTGGCCGCTGCCCGCAACCAGGGTGACGCGCTGGTTCACTCGACCCGCAAGATGGTCGCTGACGCCGGTGACAAGGTCACTGCCGAAGAGAAGACTGCCATCGAAGCGGCTGTGGTTGCTCTGGAAGCCGCTGTGAAGGGCGATGACAAGGCTGCCATCGATGCCAAGGTCGAAGAGCTGTCCAAGGTCTCCGCGCCGGTAGCCCAGAAGATGTACGCCGAGCAGTCGGCCGAACAGCCTCAGGGCGGCGCTCAGCAGGCCGAGCCGGAAGCCAAGCACGATGACGTGGTTGACGCCGAGTTCGAAGAAGTGAAAGGCGACGACAAGAAGTAATCGTTGCATGTTGTCGGCCAGCCCACCGCCGTTTGGCGGTGAGCTGGTAGGATGTCGCCGCGCGGGGGCTTGCTCCCGCGTTGGCGTATCTGGAATTCGAGAATTTTTACAGCATTTGTCTGGGCCGCATCGGGTCTTCAGGCGGGTGCTGACGGCGCGGCGCGGATGCCGAACGCCCAACAAGGTGCAAATGACCTATGTCCAAGCGTGATTATTATGAGGTCCTGGGTGTCGAGCGCGGCGCCAGTGAAGCAGACCTGAAAAAGGCTTATCGCCGCCTGGCGATGAAGTACCACCCGGACCGCAACCCGGGCGACAAAGAGTCCGAAGACAAGTTCAAGGAGGCCAACGAGGCCTACGAAGTACTGTCTGACGCGAGCAAGCGGGCGGCGTTCGACCAGTATGGTCACGCCGGCGTCGACCCGAGCATGGGTGGCGGCGGTGCAGGCTTCGGTGGCGCCAACTTCTCCGACATCTTTGGCGATGTGTTCAGTGACTTCTTCGGTGGTGGTCGTGGCGGTGGTCGTGGTGGCGCTTCGCGCGGCAGCGACCTGCGCTACACCCTGGAGCTGAACCTGGAAGAAGCCGTGCGCGGCACCACGGTCAGCATTCGGGTGCCGACCCTGGTCAACTGCCAGCCTTGTGACGGCAGTGGTGCGAAGAAGGGTTCGACCCCGTCGACCTGCCCGACGTGCGGCGGTATCGGCCAGGTGCGCATGCAGCAGGGCTTCTTCTCGGTGCAGCAGACCTGCCCGCGCTGCCATGGCCAGGGCAAGATCATCACCGACCCTTGCGGTTCGTGCCACGGTGAAGGCCGTGTCGAGGAATACAAGACCCTGTCGGTCAAGGTGCCGGCCGGCGTCGACACTGGCGACCGCATCCGCCTGTCCGGCGAAGGCGAGGCAGGCACCCATGGTGGCCCGACCGGCGACCTTTACGTGGTGATCAACGTGCGTGAGCACGAGATTTTCCAGCGTGACGGCAAGCACCTGTATTGCGAAGTGCCTATCAGCTATACCGATGCCGCTCTGGGTGGCGAGCTGGAAGTGCCGACCCTCGATGGTCGTGTGAAGCTGAAGATCCCGGAAGGCACGCAGACCGGCAAGCAGTTCCGCCTGCGTGGCAAGGGTGTGGCACCGGTGCGTGGTGGTGGTGCGGGTGACCTGCTGTGCCGCGTTGCGGTCGAGACCCCGGTCAACCTCAGCCGTCGCCAGCGTGAACTGCTCGAAGAGCTGCGCGACTCGCTCGAAGGCGACAGCTCCCACTCGCCCAAGGCCAATGGCTGGTTCGATGGCGTGAAGCGCTTCTTCGGCGATCTCTGACAAGGAACAGGCTATGCGACGTATTGCAGTGATGGGCGCGGCAGGGCGGATGGGCAAGACCCTGATCGAAGCCGTGCAGCAAACCCCGGGTGCCGGGCTGACGGCGGCGATCGACCGCCCGGACAGCTCGCTGGTCGGTGCGGATGCCGGTGAGTTGGCGGCGCTCGGTCGGATCGGTGTGCTGTTGTCGGATGACCTGGCCAAGGTTGCCGACGAATTCGACGTGCTGATCGACTTCACTCACCCTTCGGTGACCCTGAAGAACCTGGCGTTCTGCCGCAAGCATGGCAAGGCGATGATCATCGGCACCACCGGTTTCACCAGCGAGGAGAAGCAGCTGCTGGCCGAGGCGGGCAAGGATATCCCGATCGTCTTCGCCGCCAACTTCAGCGTAGGCGTCAACCTCAGCCTGAAGTTGCTGGACATGGCGGCGCGTGTGCTGGGCGATGATGTCGACATCGAGATCATCGAGGCGCACCACCGGCACAAGGTCGACGCGCCGTCAGGCACTGCGCTGCGCATGGGTGAGGTGGTTGCCAATGCCCTGGGCCGTGATCTGCAGGAAGTGGCGGTGTATGGTCGTGAGGGCCAGACGGGCGCGCGTGATCGCCAGACCATCGGCTTTGCCACCGTGCGTGCCGGCGATGTGGTCGGTGACCACACCGTGCTGTTCGCCGCTGAAGGTGAGCGCCTGGAAATCACCCACAAGGCTTCCAGCCGCATGACCTTCGCCAAGGGTGCGGTGCGTGCCGCGCTGTGGCTGGATGGGCGCGAGGCGGGCTTGTACGACATGCAGGATGTGCTGGAGCTGCGTTAAGCCGTTCCCTCGGGCTACATGTGATCCCTGGTAGGAGCGGCCTTGTGTCGCGAAAGGACTGCTCAGCAGTCCCAGGATATCTGTGGCGCCGCTGATATCCTGGGGCCGCTTTGCGACCCTTTCGCGACACAAGGCCGCTCCTACGCGCGTGTTCATTGCCCAAGAAGGTCAGCCTGTCGCAATCATGTGTTTTAGAGGCACATTTGCGGTAGACCAAAAAAGCACTTTTCTGTAAGCTACAGCTTTAGTGTGTCCACTAAAAGCGCGCAGCGAATTGAATTCAGCACATAGAAGCGGGGTGACGTGTCCATACGTCACTCCGCTTTTTTGCAACCTGCGATCGCCCTTTCATGCTTGATTTACGGGAGGTCTTCTTGACAAAGCCAGCCATACTCGCCCTTGCCGACGGCAGTATTTTTCGCGGTGAAGCCATCGGAGCCGACGGTCAGACCGTTGGTGAGGTGGTGTTCAACACCGCTATGACCGGCTACCAGGAAATCCTTACAGACCCTTCCTACGCGCAGCAAATCGTTACTCTGACCTACCCGCACATTGGCAACACCGGCACCACCCCGGAAGACGCCGAGTCGAACCGTGTCTGGTCCGCCGGCCTGGTCATCCGTGACCTGCCGCTGCTGGCCAGCAACTGGCGTAACACCCAGTCGCTGCCTGACTACCTCAAGGCCAACAATGTCGTTGCCATCGCCGGCATCGACACCCGTCGCCTGACCCGTATCCTGCGTGAAAAGGGCGCTCAGAACGGCTGCATCCTCGCCGGTGACAACATCAGCGAAGAAGCCGCCATCGCCGCTGCCCGCGCCTTCCCTGGCCTCAAGGGCATGGACCTGGCCAAGGTCGTTTCCACCAAGGAGCGTTACGAGTGGCGCTCCAGCGTTTGGGAGCTGAAAACCGACAGCCACCCGACCCTGGAAGCTTCCGAGCTGCCGTACCACGTTGTTGCCTTCGACTACGGCGTCAAGCTGAACATCCTGCGCATGTTGGTCGCCCGTGGCTGCCGCGTGACCGTGGTGCCTGCCCAGACCCCGGCCAGCGAAGTGCTCGCGCTCAACCCCGATGGTGTGTTCCTGTCCAACGGCCCTGGTGATCCAGAGCCATGCGACTACGCGATCCAGGCGATCAAAGAGATCCTCGACACCGATATTCCGGTGTTCGGCATCTGCCTGGGCCACCAGCTGCTGGCGCTGGCCTCTGGCGCCAAGACCGTGAAAATGGGCCACGGCCACCATGGTGCCAACCACCCGGTCCAGGACCTGGACACCGGTGTGGTCATGATCACCAGCCAGAACCACGGTTTCGCCGTAGACGAAGCCACCCTGCCGGGTAACGTCCGCGCCATCCACAAGTCGCTGTTCGACGGCACCCTGCAGGGTATCGAGCGTACCGACAAGAGCGCGTTCAGCTTCCAGGGCCACCCTGAAGCGAGCCCGGGCCCGACCGACGTCGCGCCACTGTTCGATCGTTTCACCGATGCCATGGCCAAGCGCCGCTGAGCATCCTGCTTCAAGGCCCCGGGCCGGCACCTGCCGCGCCCGGAAGCGCCTGACCCAGATTGTTCAAAGCGGCTTGCCGACTGACCCCGGATTTGAGTGACCACCATGCCAAAACGTACAGACATCAAAAGCATCCTGATTCTCGGCGCTGGCCCGATCGTGATCGGCCAGGCCTGCGAATTCGACTACTCCGGCGCCCAGGCCTGTAAAGCCCTGCGCGAGGAAGGTTTCCGCGTCATCCTGGTGAACTCCAACCCAGCCACCATCATGACCGACCCGGCCATGGCCGACGCCACCTACATCGAGCCGATCAAGTGGCAGTCGGTGGCCAAGATCATCGAAAAAGAACGCCCGGACGCCGTATTGCCGACCATGGGTGGCCAGACCGCACTGAACTGCGCCCTGGACCTGGAGCGCCACGGCGTTCTGGAGAAGTTCGGCGTAGAGATGATCGGTGCCAACGCCGACACCATCGACAAGGCCGAAGACCGCTCGCGCTTCGACAAGGCCATGAAGGACATCGGCCTGGAGTGCCCGCGCTCCGGTATCGCCCACAGCATGGAAGAGGCCAATGCGGTCCTTGAGAAGCTTGGCTTCCCATGCATCATCCGCCCGTCGTTCACCATGGGTGGCACAGGTGGTGGTATCGCTTACAACCGTGAAGAGTTCGAAGAAATCTGCACCCGTGGTCTGGACCTGTCGCCGACCAAAGAGCTGCTGATCGACGAATCGCTGATCGGCTGGAAAGAGTACGAGATGGAAGTGGTCCGCGACAAAAAGGACAACTGCATCATCGTCTGCTCGATCGAAAACTTCGACCCGATGGGCGTGCACACCGGTGACTCGATCACCGTTGCTCCGGCGCAGACCCTGACCGACAAGGAATACCAGATCATGCGCAACGCCTCGCTGGCGGTGCTGCGTGAAATTGGCGTTGAAACCGGCGGTTCCAACGTGCAGTTCGGTATCTGCCCGAACACCGGCCGCATGGTCGTGATCGAGATGAACCCGCGTGTTTCGCGTTCCTCGGCGCTGGCTTCCAAGGCAACTGGCTTCCCGATCGCCAAGATCGCCGCCAAGCTGGCCATTGGTTACACCCTGGACGAACTGCAGAACGACATCACTGGCGGCCGTACCCCGGCGTCCTTCGAGCCGTCGATCGACTACGTCGTCACCAAGCTGCCACGCTTCGCCTTCGAGAAATTCCCGAAAGCCGACGCCCGCCTGACCACCCAGATGAAGTCCGTGGGTGAAGTCATGGCCATCGGCCGTACCTTCCAGGAATCCCTGCAGAAAGCCCTGCGTGGCCTGGAAGTCGGTGCTTGCGGTCTCGACCCTAAAGTCGACCTGGCCAGCCCGGAAGCCGCTGGCATCCTCAAGCGCGAGCTGACCGTGCCGGGCGCCGAGCGCATCTGGTACGTGGCTGACGCCATGCGTTCGGGTATGACCTGCGAAGAGATCTTCGCCCTGACCGGCATCGACATGTGGTTCCTGGTTCAGATGGAAGACCTGATCAAGGAAGAAGAGAAGGTCAAGACCCTGGCCCTGTCGGCGATCGACAAGGACTATATGCTGCGCCTCAAGCGCAAGGGCTTCTCGGACCAGCGTCTGGCCAAGCTGCTCGGCATCACCGACAAGAACCTGCGCCGTCACCGCCACAAGCTGGAAGTGTTCCCGGTGTACAAGCGCGTCGACACCTGCGCTGCCGAGTTCGCCACCGACACCGCCTACCTGTACTCCACCTACGAGGAAGAGTGCGAGGCCAACCCGTCGACCCGCGACAAGATCATGATTCTGGGTGGCGGCCCTAACCGTATCGGTCAAGGCATCGAGTTCGACTATTGCTGCGTGCACGCGGCACTGGCACTGCGTGAAGACGGTTACGAGACCATCATGGTCAACTGCAACCCGGAAACCGTCTCCACCGACTACGACACCTCCGACCGCCTGTACTTCGAGCCGTTGACCCTGGAAGACGTGCTGGAAGTCTGCCGCGTCGAGAAACCAAAGGGTGTCATCGTCCACTACGGCGGCCAGACCCCGCTGAAACTGGCTCGCGCCCTGGAAGAGGCCGGCGTACCGATCATCGGTACCAGCCCGGACGCCATCGACCGTGCCGAAGACCGTGAGCGCTTCCAGCAGATGGTTCAGCGCCTGAACCTGCTGCAGCCGCCAAACGCTACCGTGCGCAGCGAAGAAGAAGCCATCCGTGCCGCGGGCGGTATCGGTTACCCGCTGGTGGTGCGCCCTTCCTACGTACTGGGCGGCCGTGCGATGGAGATCGTCTACGAACTGGACGAGCTCAAGCGCTACCTGCGTGAAGCCGTGCAAGTGTCCAACGACAGCCCGGTACTGCTGGACCACTTCCTCAACTGCGCCATCGAGATGGACGTGGATGCGGTCTGCGACGGCACCGACGTGGTGATCGGCGCGATCATGCAGCACATCGAGCAGGCCGGCGTTCACTCCGGTGACTCGGCGTGCTCGCTGCCGCCTTACTCGCTGAGCAAGGACGTGCAGGACCAGGTTCGCGATCAGGTACGCAAGATGGCCCTGGAGCTGGGCGTGGTTGGCCTGATGAACGTGCAGTTGGCCTTGCAGGGCGACAAGATCTACGTGATCGAAGTCAACCCGCGCGCCTCGCGTACCGTGCCGTTCGTGTCCAAGTGCATCGGCACTTCCCTGGCGATGATCGCTGCCCGCGTCATGGCTGGCAAAACCCTGAAAGAGCTGGGCTTCACCCAGGAAATCATCCCGAACTTCTACAGCGTCAAGGAAGCCGTCTTCCCGTTCGCCAAGTTCCCGGGGGTTGACCCGATCCTCGGCCCTGAGATGAAATCGACCGGTGAAGTCATGGGTGTCGGTGACAGCTTCGGTGAAGCGTTCGCCAAGGCTCAGATGGGTGCCAGCGAAGTGCTGCCAACGGGCGGTACCGCGTTCATCAGCGTACGTGACGACGACAAGCCGCAAGTGGCTGGAGTTGCCCGTGACCTGATCGCCCTGGGCTTCGAAGTGGTCGCTACTGCAGGTACCGCCAAGGTCATCGAGGCGGCTGGCCTGAAAGTGCGCCGCGTGAACAAGGTGACCGAAGGCCGTCCGCACGTGGTCGACATGATCAAGAACGACGAAGTGTCGTTGATCATCAACACCACCGAAGGCCGTCAGTCGATTGCCGATTCCTATTCGATTCGTCGCAATGCGTTGCAGCACAAGATTTACTGCACCACGACCATTGCGGCTGGTGAAGCCATCTGCGAAGCGCTGAAATTCGGCCCTGAAAAGACCGTTCGTCGCTTGCAGGATCTGCATGCAGGACTTAAAGCATGAGCATTACCAAGTATCCGATGACCGTTCAGGGCGCTCGCGCCCTGGAAGAGGAGCACCTGTTCCTGAGCAAGACCGAGCGCCCGCGCCTGAGCCAGGCCATTGGCGAAGCGCGCGAACTGGGCGACCTCAAGGAAAATGCCGAATACCATGCCGCCCGTGAGGAGCAGGGCATGGTCGAGGCGCGTATCCGCGACATCGAAGGCCGTCTGCAGAACTCGGTAGTGATCGACGTGACCACTATCCCTCACACCGGCAAAGTGATTTTCGGCACCACTGTGGTGCTGGCCAACACTGAAACCGATGAAGAGGTGAGCTACCAGATCGTTGGTGAGGATGAAGCCGACGTGAAGCAAGGCAAGCTCTCGAGCGGCGCACCGATCGCCCGTGCCATCATCGGCAAGGAAGAAGGTGATACTGTCGTCGTCAAGACGCCAAGCGGCTCGGTCGAGTACGAGATTGTCGAAGTCAAGCACATCTGACCGGCGCCTGCGGGCGCCATCCCTTGAGGGGATCCTCTGGCAACTGGCCCAGGTTTTCTGGGTCGGTGGCCTTTGGGTGTTCCATGTTGGGCTGGTGCCTGCGCTCAAGGTCAGTGGCCTGGCACCTTTGCTGGTACAGGATATCGCCGGGCAGATTGACCGTTGGTTGATTGGCGTGGCGTTGCTCGGGCTGCTGACGCAGCTGGCAGTACTGGCGAGGGTCGATGGCCTGGCGGCCTGGTGGCGGCAATTTCGTGGCCAGATGCTGTTGCTGGGCTTTGCGGCCTGCGTGGGGTATTACACCTTGCGCTATGGCATCTCGGTCGGCGAGCGCTGGCAGATGTTCTGTTTTCTGGTTCTGGGTTTTTCCGGCATCGTGCTGGTGGCTCAACCGGTACCGGTCAGGGCGCGCCAAGCGCGCCACTGATCGGCGCCACCGTTACTTGTAGCGGTGGATGTTGGACAGCTGTTTGTTCGGCTGTGGGTTCTTGCGGTAGATCAGCGCTTTCTTGCCGATGGTCTGCACCAGCTCGGCGCGGCCGGCCTTGCACAGCTCTGCGATGGTCTCGGCGCGCTCTTCGCGATCTTCCGAGCGAATTTCGACCTTGATCAGCTCGTGGTCGACCAGTGCGCGCTCCAGTTCGGCGATCACGCCTTCATTCAAACCGTTGCCAGCAACGATCAGGACCGGTTTCAGGTCATGACCAATGGATTTGTATTGCTTCTTCTGCTCGTTATTGAGCGGCATAATCTGACCCTTTCCGTCTGATTCTGTAAAATTGACGGGCATTTTACCCGAGGGCCTGTGGCTCCGCCCAGTCAAACACGACGCATATCATCGAGGTGCCCCGTGGTACAACGTTCCAAAAGCAGCGCTAACTGGCTGCGAGAGCATTTTAACGACCCTTTTGTTAAGCAGGCGCAGAAGGATGGCTACCGCTCGCGTGCGAGCTACAAACTGCTTGAGATCCAGGAGAAAGACCGCCTGATCCGCCCAGGCATGAGCGTGATCGACCTGGGCGCGGCGCCGGGTGGCTGGTCGCAGGTGACCAGTCGTCTGATTGGTGGCCAGGGCCGTCTGATCGCTTCGGACATTCTGGAAATGGACTCGATCCCGGACGTTACCTTCATTCAGGGCGACTTCACCCAGGATGAGGTCCTGCAGCAGATCCTCGATGCGGTCGGTGATTCGCACGTAGACCTTGTGATTTCCGACATGGCCCCCAATATGAGTGGTACGCCTGAGGTGGACATGCCGCGCGCCATGTTCCTCTGTGAGTTGGCCCTGGACCTGGCAACCCGTGTGCTCAAGCCCGGCGGTGATTTTCTGATCAAGATTTTCCAGGGCGAAGGCTTTGACATGTACCTGAAGGATGTGCGCACCAAGTTCGACAAGGTGCAGATGCGCAAGCCGTCCTCTTCGCGGGATCGCTCGCGTGAACAGTACCTGTTGGGTAAGGGTTTCAAGGGCGCTTGAATGGCGTGCTGCGGGGTGGTCGATAGTTATTTCCAATCGGCCGCCCCGTCTGGATTGTCCGAACTTGGTGTAGTCTAGATTTCACAAAGGGTTACAGACGGTGCCTGCGGTTGCGTAGGTAATGTAGTAAGTTAGGGCGATGAATATCATGCGAGGCACGGCTGCGTCGTGCGCCGGCCTCAGAGGGTAGCGAATTGAACGACATGGCAAAGAATCTGATCCTGTGGTTGATCATCGCAGCTGTCCTGGTGACAGTGATGAACAACTTCTCCAGCCCTAACGAGCCGCAGACCCTCAACTACTCCGACTTCATCCAGCAGGTCAAGGATGGCAAGGTCGAGCGTGTGACCGTCGACGGCTACATCATTACCGGCAAGCGCGCCGACGGCGACAGCTTCAAGACCGTTCGCCCGGCCATTACCGATAACGGCCTGATCGGCGACCTGGTCGACAATAACGTGGTCGTCGAAGGCAAGCAGCCCGAGCAGCAGAGCATCTGGACTCAGCTGCTGGTGGCGAGCTTCCCGATCCTGGTGATCATTGCCGTGTTCATGTTCTTCATGCGCCAGATGCAGGGCGGTGCAGGCGGCAAGGGCGGGCCGATGAGCTTCGGCAAGAGCAAGGCGCGCCTGCTTTCCGAAGACCAGGTCAAGACCACTTTGGCTGACGTTGCAGGTTGCGACGAGGCCAAGGAAGAAGTCGGCGAGCTGGTCGAGTTCCTGCGCGACCCGGGCAAGTTCCAGCGTCTGGGTGGCCGCATCCCGCGTGGTGTGCTGATGGTCGGCCCGCCGGGTACCGGTAAGACCTTGCTGGCCAAGGCGATTGCCGGCGAAGCCAAGGTGCCTTTCTTCACCATTTCCGGTTCGGACTTCGTCGAGATGTTCGTCGGTGTGGGTGCCAGCCGTGTGCGCGACATGTTCGAGCAGGCCAAAAAGCACGCCCCATGCATTATCTTCATCGACGAGATCGACGCCGTTGGTCGCCACCGTGGCGCCGGCATGGGCGGTGGTCACGACGAGCGTGAGCAGACCCTCAACCAGTTGCTGGTCGAGATGGACGGCTTTGAAATGAACGATGGCATCATCGTCATTGCCGCCACCAACCGTCCGGACGTACTGGACCCGGCCCTGCTGCGTCCTGGCCGCTTCGACCGCCAGGTGGTGGTCGGCCTGCCAGACATCCGTGGTCGTGAGCAGATCCTCAAGGTTCACATGCGCAAGGTTCCGATCGGCGAGAACGTCAACCCGGCAGTCATTGCCCGTGGTACTCCAGGCTTCTCCGGTGCTGACCTTGCCAACCTGGTCAACGAAGCTTCGCTGTTCGCTGCGCGCTCCAACAAGCGCCTGGTCGAGATGAAAGAGTTCGAACTGGCCAAAGACAAGATCATGATGGGCGCCGAGCGCAAGACCATGGTCATGTCCGAGAAGGAAAAACAGAACACCGCTTACCACGAGGCCGGTCACGCCATCGTTGGTCGCCTGGTGCCTGAGCATGACCCGGTTTACAAGGTCTCGATCATCCCGCGCGGTCGCGCCCTGGGTGTGACCATGTTCCTGCCCGAGGAAGACCGTTACAGCCTGTCCAAGCGTGCTCTGATCAGCCAGATCTGCTCGCTGTACGGTGGCCGTATCGCCGAGGAAATGACCTTGGGCTTCGACGGTGTTACCACCGGTGCCTCGAACGACATCATGCGTGCCAGCCAGATTGCCCGGAACATGGTCACCAAGTGGGGCCTGTCCGAGAAGCTCGGCCCGCTGATGTATGCCGAAGAAGAGGGCGAGGTTTTCCTCGGCCGCAGCGCCGGCAGCCAGCACGCCAGTGTTTCTGGCGAAACGGCCAAGCTGATCGACTCGGAAGTGCGCAGCATCATCGACCAGTGCTACGCCACTGCCAAGCAGCTGCTGACCGACAACCGCGACAAGCTCGATGCCATGGCCGAAGCGCTGATGAAGTACGAGACCATCGACGCCGACCAGATCGACGACATCATGTCCGGTCGTACGCCTCGCGAACCGCGTGACTGGGATGACGACAAGACTTCGGGCACGCCTGCTGCCCAGAATGATCGCCCTGAATCGCCGATCGGCGGCCCAGCGGCTCAACACTAAGGGCATCTATGAGCTCTAAGCTGTACCCGACCCGGTTGCCTTGCGGCAACCGGGTTCTTGATTTGTCCCGTACCCATGTCATGGGTATCCTCAATATCACCCCCGATTCCTTCTCTGATGGCGGGCGCTTCAGTCAGCGCGACGAGGCCCTGCGTCATGCAGAAGCCATGGTTGCGGCGGGCGCGACGCTGATCGACATCGGCGGCGAATCGACGCGCCCCGGCGCCCGTGCGGTCTCGGTGACCGAGGAGCTCGAGCGTGTGGCGCCGATGGTCGAGGCGATCAACAGTCGCCTTGATGTGGTGATTTCGGTCGATACTTCAACGCCTGCCGTCATGCGTGAGTCAGCTCGCCTCGGTGCTGGCCTGATCAACGACGTGCGTGCGCTGGAGCGCGATGGCGCCCTCGATGCCGCTGCAGATACCGGGCTGCCGGTGTGCCTGATGCACATGCGCGGTGAGCCGGGGAACATGCAGGACGACCCGCATTACGAGGATGTGACCGCCGATGTAACGCGCTATCTTGAACAGCGGATGGCGGCTTGCGCAGCAGCGGGTATCGGTGCCGAACGCATCATCCTCGACCCGGGTTTCGGGTTCGCCAAGACACTGGCGCATAACCTGAGCCTGTTCAAGCATATGGAAGCACTTTACAGTCTCGGGCGCCCGTTGCTGGTGGGTGTTTCACGCAAGAGCATGATCGGCCTGACGCTGGATCGTCCGGTTGGTGAGCGGCTGTACGGCAGCCTGGCGCTGGCGGCCTTGGCCATGACCAAGGGTGCCAGCATTCTGCGCGTCCATGATGTGGCCGAGACCGCCGATGTGGTGCGCATGATTGCTGCGGTACAGAACGCCGAATAAGAACATTGGAGTCCCTATGAGCAGAAAATACTTTGGTACCGACGGCATCCGTGGCCGCGTCGGCGAATACCCGATCACCCCTGACTTCATGCTGAAGCTGGGCTGGGCGGCGGGCATGGCCTTCCGCAAGCAGGGTAACTGCCGCGTGTTGGTGGGCAAGGACACGCGCATTTCCGGTTACATGTTCGAGTCCGCGCTCGAGGCGGGCCTTTCTGCTGCAGGTGCTGACGTCTTGCTGCTCGGGCCGATGCCTACCCCGGCCATCGCCTACCTGACCCGTACCTTCCATGCTGAAGCGGGTATCGTCATCAGTGCTTCGCACAACCCGCACGATGACAACGGTATCAAGTTCTTCTCAGGCCAGGGCACCAAGCTGCCCGATGAAATCGAGCTGATGATCGAGGAGCTTCTTGACCAGCCGATGACGGTGGTCGGCTCGAGCAAGCTGGGCAAGGTCTCGCGTATCAACGATGCCGCTGGCCGCTACATTGAGTTTTGCAAGAGCAGTGTGCCGTCCAGCACCGGCTTCGAAGGGCTCAAGCTGGTGGTCGACTGCGCCCATGGCGCCACCTACAAAGTCGCGCCGAGCGTGTTCCGCGAGCTGGGTGCCGAAGTGACGGTGCTGCATGCGCAGCCTGACGGCCTGAACATCAACGAAAGCTGCGGCTCGACCCACATCGAGTCGCTGCAGGCGGCAGTGCTGGTCGGTCACGCCGACTTGGGCATCGCCTTCGACGGTGATGGTGACCGGGTGTTGATGGTCGATCATACCGGCGCGATCGTCGATGGCGACGAGCTGCTGTTCATCATCGCCCGGGACCTGCACGAGCGGGGCAAGCTGCAGGGCGGGGTGGTCGGTACGCTGATGAGTAACCTGGGCCTGGAGCTTGCACTCAAGGACCTGGACATTCCTTTCGTGCGGGCCAAGGTTGGCGACCGTTACGTCATGGCCGAGCTGCTGGAGCGCGGCTGGCTGGTGGGGGGGGAGAACTCCGGGCATGTCGTGTGCTGCAACCACACCACCACCGGTGATGCGATCATTGCCGCACTGCAGGTACTGCTGGCGCTCAAGCGCCGCGGCGAGACCCTGGCGCAGGCTCGCCAGGCCTTGCGCAAGTGCCCGCAGGTGTTGATCAATGTGCGCTTCGGCGCCAGCAAGGTCGACCCCCTGGAGCATCCGGCTGTCAAGGAGGCCAGTGCCAAGGTTACCGAGGACATGGCGGGGCGTGGGCGTGTGCTGTTGCGCAAGTCGGGCACCGAGCCGTTGGTGCGGGTGATGGTTGAAGGTGACGATGAAAGCCAGGTGCGCACGCATGCCGAAGCCCTGGCCAAACTGGTCGCTGAAGTTTGTGTCTGAATTGGGCTTGCCAGCGCAGATCTGGTTGGGTAAGATCTGCGCCCACTTTGACCGACGAGGTAAAGCATGCGTCGCCCCATGGTAGCTGGTAACTGGAAGATGCACGGTACCCGCGCCAGCGTCGCTGAGCTGACTCAGGGCTTGGGCAATATGCTCATTCCCGAAGGTATCGAAGTCGCGGTTTTTCCTCCGGCCCTGTTCATCAATGAAGTCATTGATGGCCTCAAAGGCAAAGGAATCATCGTTGGAGCACAGAATTCTGCAGTACAGCCCGAACAGGGTGCGCTGACTGGTGAAGTTGCACCGAGTCAGTTGGCTGAAGTGGGTTGCAAGTTGGTGTTGATTGGTCACTCCGAACGTCGCCAGGTTATCGGTGAAAGTGAAGAAGTGCTTAATCGCAAGTTTGCAGCTGCTCAGAAAAGTGGTTTGACGCCGGTGCTCTGCATAGGGGAAACTCTACAAGAGCGCGAAGCAGGCAAGACGCTTGAAGTTGTAGGGCGTCAACTAAGCAGTGTTATCGACGCGTTCGGTATTGCCGCTTTTGCCAATGCAGTAATTGCCTATGAGCCTGTATGGGCCATCGGTACAGGTTTGACGGCCTCGCCACAGCAAGCTCAGGATGTGCATGCAGCCATCCGTAAGCAGTTGGCAGCGAAGGACGCCGAAGTTGCACAGAATGTGCAGCTTCTCTACGGCGGTAGCGTGAAGGCGGCCAATGCGGCCGAACTGTTCGGCATGCCGGATATTGATGGGGGGCTCATTGGTGGAGCATCCCTGAACGCAGACGAATTCGGTGCAATTTGTCGCGCCGCAGGAAACTGAACAAATGCTGGAAACAGTCATCGTTGTTTTTCATCTGTTGGCAGCGCTGTCGCTTGTAGTGCTGGTGCTGTTGCAACAGGGTAAGGGTGCGGAAGCAGGTGCATCTTTCGGCGCAGGTGCTTCAAATACTGTGTTCGGAAGCCAAGGTTCTGCTACCTTCCTGAGTAAATTCACTGCTATACTTGCTGCCACTTTCTTTTTGACAGCACTTGGGTTAGGATACTTCGCCAAGCAACAAGCTCACCAGCTTGGTCAGGCGGGACTTCCGGATCCAGCGGTGTTGGAAGTAAAGCAGCCAAAGCCGGCAGTAAATGATGATGTACCGGTGCTCCAGGAGCAGAAGAGCGAAACCACCCCAGCGGGTGACGTACCTCCTCCAGCCGAAGAGCAGAAGTAACGGGTTTCAAGAAGTAATATTGCCGAGGTGGTGGAATTGGTAGACACGCAACCTTGAGGTGGTTGTGCCCATAGGGTGTAGGGGTTCGAGTCCCCTTCTCGGTACCAATTAAAGCTTGAGAGCCCGCTTTAGCGGGCTTTCTTGCAGGTGGAGGTTAGATTGACCCAGCGACGGGTTCAGTCTTATACTTTCGCCCCAGCTTTGTCGCGGGGTGGAGCAGCTTGGTAGCTCGTCGGGCTCATAACCCGAAGGTCGTTGGTTCAAATCCAGCCCCCGCAACCAGCTTCAGCGGAGCCCCTTTTCAGGGGCTTTTTGCTAGCCGAACAGTTTACGGCGTCGTTGTCCAACGGCGCTTTCAGGGATGGGCGCTTCGCCCATTTTTTATTTGCACAGCATGCACGAGGGGGTTCAGGTGTCGAGCAAGCTAGAACAGTTGCAGGCCTTGTTGGCCCCGGTGGTCGAGGGTCTGGGCTATCAATGCTGGGGGATCGAGTACGTTTCCCAGGGTAAGCATTCGGTATTGCGCATCTATATCGACAAGGAAGGCGGCATTCTGGTGGAGGACTGTGAAGCGGTCAGCCGTCAGGCCAGCGCCATTCTTGATGTGGAAGATCCGATCAGCAGTGAATATACCCTTGAGGTGTCCTCTCCAGGCATGGATCGCCCGCTGTTCACGCTGGAACAGTTTGCCTCGCATGCCGGCGAACAAGTGAAGATCAAGCTGCGTACGCCCTTCGAGGGTCGTCGTAACTTCCAGGGCCTTCTCCGCGGTGTGGAGGAGCAGGATGTGGTGGTCCAGGTGGACAGTCATGAGTTCCTGTTGCCGATCGACTCGATCGACAAGGCCAATATTATTCCCAGTTTTGACTGAGACGTGCCGGGCCCGGCGGACTATCCGGGCCCAATGGCTTGCGCAAGGCGAGGCGTACGATGAGCAAAGAAGTACTGCTGGTTGTTGAATCGGTATCCAACGAAAAAGGTGTACCGCCCGGCGTCATTTTCGAAGCGCTGGAAGTGGCCTTGGCTACTGCAACCAAAAAACGTTTTGAAGACGAAGTCGACCTGCGTGTGGAAATCAACCGCCACACCGGTAGCTACGAGACCTTCCGTCGCTGGACCGTGGTCGACGAAGCCGATCTGGACGATCCGGCAATCGAGACCTGGCTGGCCAAGATCCACGAGACTCACCCTGAAGCCAAGGTGGGTGACGTGATCGAGGAGAAGATCGAGTCCATCGAATTCGGTCGTATCGCCGCCCAGACCGCCAAGCAGGTCATCGTGCAGAAGGTCCGTGAGGCCGAGCGCGCCCAGGTGGTCGATGCCTACCGCGAACGCGTTGGCGAGATCATCTCCGGTACTGTCAAGAAGGTTACCCGCGACAACGTCATCGTCGACCTGGGCAACAACGCCGAGGCGCTGCTGGCTCGCGAAGACATCATTCCACGTGAGACCTTCCGGGTTGGCGTGCGCTTGCGTGCGCTGCTCAAGGAAATCCGCACCGAGAACCGCGGTCCGCAGCTGATCCTGTCGCGCACCGCGCCACAGATGCTGATCGAACTGTTCCGCATCGAAGTGCCGGAAATCGCAGAAGGCCTCATTGAAGTCATGGCCGCTTCCCGTGATCCGGGATCGCGTGCCAAGATCGCCGTCCGCTCCAAGGACAAGCGCATCGACCCGCAGGGTGCCTGTATCGGCATGCGCGGTTCGCGCGTCCAGGCCGTATCCGGCGAGCTGGGTGGCGAGCGTGTGGATATCGTCCTGTGGGACGAGAACCCGGCGCAATTTGTCATCAACGCCATGTCGCCGGCTGAAGTCGCGGCGATCATCGTTGACGAAGATGCCCATGCCATGGACATCGCCGTTGCCGAGGACAACCTGGCCCAGGCCATTGGCCGTGGTGGTCAGAACGTTCGCCTGGCCAGTCAGTTGACCGGCTGGACCCTGAACGTGATGACCGAGAAGGACATCCAGGCCAAGCAGCAGGCGGAAACCGGTGACATCCTGCGCAACTTCATCGAGGAACTGGAAGTCGACGAGGAGCTGGCCCAAGTGCTGGTCGACGAAGGCTTTACCAGCCTTGAAGAAATTGCCTACGTACCGTTGGAAGAAATGCTCAACATCGATGGCTTTGACGAGGATATCGTCAATGAGCTCCGCGCTCGAGCCAAGGACCGTTTGTTGACCAAGGCCATCGCTACCGAAGAAAAACTGGCAGACGCCCATCCGGCCGAAGACCTGCTCTCCCTTGAGGGCATGGACAAGGACCTGGCGGCGGAACTGGCGGTGCGCGGCGTGGTTAACCGCGAAGACCTGGCCGAGCAGTCGATTGACGACCTGCTCGACATCGACGGCATCGACCAAGAGCGTGCCGGCAAGTTGATCATGGCCGCCCGAGCCCACTGGTTCGAGTAATTAGGCGCGGCCTGAGGAGAGAAGTGCATGACGCAAGTCACGGTGAAAGAACTGGCCCAAGAGGTCGAGGCACCGGTAGAGCGCCTGCTGCAGCAGATGCGTGAGGCAGGTCTGCCGCACACCGACGCCGGTCAGGTAGTGACCGACAATGAGAAGCAGACTCTGCTGACCCATTTGAAGAGCAGCCACAAGAGCAAGGCGGAAGAGCCGCGCAAGATTACCTTGCAGCGCAAGACCACCAGCACCCTGCGTGTCGCCGGTAGCAAAAGCATCAGCGTAGAAGTACGCAAGAAGAAAGTATTCGTTCAGCGCAGCCCTGAAGAGATTCAGGCTGAGCAGAAACGTGAGCAGGACGAGCGCCGTGCGGCTGAAAATGCCGCGCGTGACAAGGTCGACGCCGACGTTCGCCAGCGTAACGAAGAGCAGGCTCGTCGCCACGCGACCGCTACTGCTGCCGCTGCGCCGGCTGCCAAGGCCGAGCCGGCACCGGCTGCTGCTGCTCCGGCACCAGCACCGGCCGTCGCTAACGCCCCGGCTTCCGAAGACGCTGCAGCCCGTGCTGCCGAGCGCAAGAAGGACGAGACCCGTCGCAACGAAAGCCGTACTCGCGATGACGACCGTCGCCGTGGCGAGGCGCCACGTGTGTCGATCAAGGTCAAGGTGAAGGAGAAAGAAAAGGCTCCGACCCCTCGTGCCGCTCCGCGCACCACCGACGAAGAGAGCGATGGCGCTCGCCGTGGTCGTGGTGGCAAGGGCAAGCTGAAGAAGCGTAACCAGCATGGCTTCCAGAACCCGACCGGTCCGGTCATCCGTGACGTGACCATCGGCGAGACCATCACCGTCTCGGAACTTGCGCAGCAGATGTCGGTCAAGGCCGCTGAAGTCGTCAAGTTCATGTTCAAGATGGGCACTCCGGTCACCATCAACCAGGTGCTCGACCAGGAAACCGCTCAGCTGATCGCAGAAGAGCTGGGCCACAAGGTCACCCTGGTCAGCGATACCGCCCTGGAAGATTCCCTGGCCGAATCGCTGAAGTTCGAAGGCCAGGCCGAGTCGCGTGCACCGGTCGTTACCGTCATGGGTCACGTTGACCATGGCAAGACCTCGCTGCTCGACTATATCCGTCGTGCCAAGGTTGCCGCTGGCGAAGCCGGTGGTATCACCCAGCACATCGGTGCCTACCACGTGGAAACCGACCGCGGCATGGTCACCTTCCTCGATACCCCAGGCCACGCTGCGTTCACTCAGATGCGTGCCCGTGGTGCCAAGGCGACCGACATCGTCATCCTGGTGGTGGCGGCGGACGATGGCGTGATGCCACAGACCCGTGAAGCCGTTCAGCATGCCAAGGCAGCTGGCGTCCCTCTGGTGGTTGCGGTGAACAAGATCGACAAGCCTGGTGCTGACCTCGATCGCATCCGTAACGAGCTGTCCGTCGAAGGCGTGACCTCCGAGGAATGGGGTGGTGACACGCCGTTCGTCAAGGTTTCGGCGAAGATGGGTACGGGCGTCGACGAACTGCTTGAAGCCGTATTGCTGCAGGCCGAAGTCCTCGAGTTGACGGCCACTCCGACCGCGCCTGGTCGTGGTGTGGTTGTCGAATCGCGCCTGGACAAGGGCCGCGGCCCGGTGGCGACCATCCTGGTTCAGGACGGTACCCTGCGTCAGGGCGACATGGTCCTGTGCGGCTCCAACTATGGCCGCGTGCGTGCCATGCTGGACGAGAACGGCAAGCCTGTTAAGGAAGCCGGCCCGTCGATCCCGGTCGAAATCCTCGGCCTGGATGGCACTCCGGAAGCCGGTGACGAGCTGTCCGTGGTTGCCGACGAGAAGAAGGCCCGCGAGGTTGCACTGTTCCGTCAGGGCAAATACCGCGAGGTCAAGCTGGCCCGTGCTCACGCCGGCAAGCTGGAAAACATCTTCGAGACCATGGGTCAGGAAGAGAAGAAGACCCTCAACATCGTCCTCAAGACCGACGTGCGCGGTTCCCTGGAAGCACTGCAGGGTTCGCTCGGCGGCCTGGGCAACGACGAAGTTCAGGTTCGCGTGATCGGTGGCGGCGTCGGTGGTATCACCGAGAGCGATGCCAACCTGGCGCTGGCGTCCAATGCGGTGCTGTTCGGCTTCAACGTGCGTGCCGATGCCGGTGCGCGCAAGATCGTCGAGCAGGAAGGTCTGGATATGCGTTACTACAACGTGATCTACGACATCATCGAAGACGTCAAGAAGGCCCTGACCGGCATGCTCGGCAGCGATGTTCGCGAGAACATCCTGGGTGTGGCCGAAGTGCGTGACGTGTTCCGTTCGCCGAAGTTCGGCGCCATCGCTGGCTGTATGGTCATCGAGGGTACCGTGTACCGCAACCGTCCGATCCGCGTACTGCGCGACGACGTGGTCATCTTCGAAGGCGAGCTGGAATCGCTGCGTCGTTTCAAGGACGACGCTGCAGAAGTGCGTTCGGGCATGGAGTGCGGTATTGGCGTCAAGAGCTACAACGACGTCAAGGTCGGCGACAAGATCGAAGTCTTCGAGAAAGTCCAGGTTGCTCGTACCCTTTAAGGGCGAGCAGGGTGTCGGCCCCCGCCCCAGGGCGGTGGGCAGCCCCTCAGTAGGTAGCGCCCGGTCAGGCTTCAGCCTGACCGGGCGTTTGCCGCTTTAAGTTACAGGTAGCAAGAATGGCCAAAGAATACAGCCGTACCCAACGTATCGGTGATCAGATGCAGCGCGAGCTGGCAGAACTGATCCGCCGTGAAGTCAAGGACCCACGCGTCGGCCTGGTGACCATCACCGCCGTGGACGTCAGCCGCGACCTGGGCCATGCCAAGGTCTTCATCACCGTCATGGGTGAAGAAACGCCGGACGCAGTGCAGCAATCGCTCAAGGCGCTGAACAGCGCTGCCAGCTTCCTGCGCCTGCACCTGGGCCGCTCGATGCAGCTGCGCAGCGTGCCGCAGTTGCACTTCCATTTCGATGAGAGCGTCAGCCGTGGTGTCCACCTGTCGGCGCTGATCGAGCGTGCAGTGGCCGAAGACCGCCTGCACAAGGATACCGACGAGCAGGACACCAAGGAGTAACCGGTGGCCCAGGTCAAACGTATCCGCCGCAACGTCAGCGGCATCATCCTGCTCGACAAGCCACTGGGGTTCACCTCCAACGCCGCACTGCAGAAAGTGCGCTGGTTGCTCAACGCGGAAAAGGCCGGCCACACCGGCAGCCTCGACCCGTTGGCCACCGGCGTGCTGCCGCTGTGCTTCGGCGAAGCGACCAAGTTTTCGCAGTACCTGCTCGATTCCGACAAGGGCTACGAAACCGTCATGCAGCTGGGGCAGACTACCAATACTGCCGATGCTGAAGGCGAGGTCCTGCAAACCCGTGAAGTGACCGTTGGTCGTGCCGACATCGAGGCGCTACTGCCACGTTTTCGCGGCCCGATCAGCCAGATACCGCCGATGTACTCGGCGCTCAAGCGTGACGGTCAGCCGCTTTACAAGCTGGCACGTGCAGGAGAGGTAGTGGAGCGCGAGGCGCGTTCTGTTACTATTAACCGCTTGGAGTTGCTCGAGTGCGAAGGCACCCGTGCACGGCTGAGCGTAGGATGCAGCAAAGGCACCTATATCCGCACCCTGGTGGAGGATATCGGCGAGGCCCTCGGCTGTGGCGCCTATGTTGCCGAGCTGCGCAGGACCCACGCCGGGCCCTTCGAGCTGGCCCAGACCGTGACCCTCGAGGAACTCGAACAGGCCCACGCCGAAGGCGGCAACGAAGCGCTCGATCGCTTCCTCATGCCTTCGGACAGTGGCCTGCAGGACTGGCCGCTGATCGGCTTGTCCGAACACAGCGCGTTCTACTGGCTGCATGGCCAGGCGGTACGTGCTCCGGACGCGCCGCAATTTGGCATGGTTCGGGTACAGGATCACAATGGTCGTTTCATCGGTATCGGTGAAGTGAGCGAAGACGGGCGTATTGCGCCGCGTCGACTGATTCGGTCGGAATGATCGAAACCGCAGGCTTTGGCTCATGCTGTGGCCTGCGGATACAAGGGTGGCTGTCAGTAGGCACGGTCACACCTTTTTTATTAATACAGGGATTTGTCCCTGGCCTATTGGACCTGCTTGCGGGTTCCGTTATCAGGAGAAGCCACATGGCCCTCAGCGTTGAAGAAAAAGCTCAAATCGTTACCGACTTCCAGCAAGCTGCTGGTGACACTGGTAGCCCGGAAGTTCAGGTCGCTCTGCTGACCGCGAACATCAACAAGCTGCAAGGCCACTTCAAGGCCAACGGTAAAGACCACCACTCGCGTCGTGGCCTGATCCGCATGGTTAACCAGCGTCGTAAGCTGCTGGACTACCTGAAGGGCAAAGACACCACTCGTTACAGCGCCCTGATCGGTCGCCTGGGCCTGCGTCGCTAATAGCGGCCTGGTCAGTGGTGTGCATGGCGTGTCGCATGCTTCGCCAGCGCTGCTTGGCAGCGTTTGCGTCGGACACGCCACGCGTATCTTCGAGGTTGGCAGCCTGGCAACGCCGAGCGGTTTTTTCCGCTCGGCGCCAGGCTCCCAGCCTCGTGTTGTATCTGGACGGTCAATGGGGCCGATTCCCCGTTCTGCCCAAGAATTCGCAAGAAACCAGTTCCCCCAGAGCCACTGAAAAAAGGTAGGAAACCGTGAACCCGGTAATCAAGAAATTCCAGTTCGGTCAATCGACCGTTACTCTCGAAACGGGCCGCATTGCCCGTCAGGCAACCGGCGCCGTGCTGGTTACCGTCGACAACGATGTCACCGTGCTGGTGACCGTGGTCGGTGCCAAGCAGGCCGATCCAGGCAAGGGCTTCTTCCCTCTGTCGGTCCACTACCAGGAAAAGACCTACGCCGCCGGCAAGATCCCGGGTGGCTTCTTCAAGCGCGAAGGCCGTCCTTCCGAGAAAGAGACGCTGACCTCGCGCCTGATCGACCGTCCGATCCGCCCGCTGTTCCCTGAAGGCTTCATGAACGAAGTCCAGGTCGTCTGCACCGTGGTATCGACCAGCAAGAAGACCGATCCGGACATCGCTGCGATGATCGGTACCTCGGCTGCGCTGGCCATCTCCGGCATCCCGTTCGAAGGCCCGATCGGCGCTGCCCGTGTTGCCTTCCACGAAAGCACCGGCTACCTGCTGAACCCGACTTACGAGCAACTGGCTGCCTCGAGCCTGGACATGGTCGTTGCCGGTACTTCCGACGCCGTGCTGATGGTTGAGTCGGAAGCCCAAGAGCTGACCGAAGACCAGATGCTGGGCGCTGTACTGTTCGCCCACGACGAATTCCAGGCCGTTATCCAGGCTGTCAAAGAGCTGGCTGCCGAAGCTGCCAAGCCGACTTGGGACTGGAAACCTGCCGTTGCCAACACCGAGCTGTTCAACGCCATTCGCGCTGAATTCGGCGAAGCCGTTTCGCAGGGCTACACCATCACCGTCAAGGCCGACCGCTACGCGCGCCTGGGCGAGCTGCGCGACCAGGCGATCGCCAAGTTCTCCGGTGAAGAAGGCCAGCCATCGGCCAGCGAAGTAAAAGAAATCTTCGGTGAAATCGAATACCGCACCGTTCGCGAAAACATCGTCAACGGCAAGCCGCGTATCGATGGTCGTGACACCAAGACCGTTCGCCCGCTGAACATCGAAGTCGGCGTTCTGCCGAAGACGCACGGTTCGGCACTGTTCACCCGTGGTGAAACCCAGGCCCTGGTCGTCGCGACCCTGGGTACTGCCCGTGACGCCCAGCTGCTGGACACCCTCGAAGGCGAGAAGAAAGACCCCTTCATGCTGCACTACAACTTCCCGCCGTTCTCGGTGGGCGAGTGTGGTCGCATGGGCGGTGCTGGCCGTCGTGAAATCGGTCACGGCCGCCTGGCCCGCCGTTCGGTACAGGCCATGCTGCCTGCCGCTGACGTGTTCCCGTACACCATCCGTGTTGTGTCGGAAATCACCGAGTCCAACGGTTCCAGCTCCATGGCGTCGGTCTGCGGTGCTTCCCTGGCACTGATGGATGCCGGTGTACCGATGAAGGCACCGGTGGCCGGTATCGCCATGGGCCTGGTCAAGGAAGGCGAGAAGTTCGCAGTCCTGACCGACATCCTGGGTGATGAAGACCACCTGGGCGACATGGACTTCAAGGTTGCCGGTACTGCCAAAGGCGTTACCGCACTGCAGATGGACATCAAGATCAACGGCATCACCGAAGAGATCATGGAAATCGCCCTGGGCCAGGCCCTGGAAGCGCGCCTGAACATCCTCGGCCAGATGAACCAGATCATTGGCCAGTCGCGTACCGAGCTGTCGGCCAACGCCCCGACCATGATCGCGATGAAGATCGACACCGACAAGATCCGTGACGTCATCGGTAAAGGCGGCGCCACCATCCGTGCCATCTGCGAAGAGACCAAAGCTTCGATCGATATCGAAGACGATGGCTCGATCAAGATCTTCGGCGAAACCAAAGAAGCTGCAGAAGCCGCGCGTCAGCGCGTTCTGGGCATCACCGCTGAAGCCGAGATCGGCAAGATCTACGTGGGCAAGGTCGAGCGTATCGTCGACTTCGGCGCCTTCGTCAACATCCTGCCTGGCAAGGACGGCCTGGTACACATCTCCATGCTCAGCGATGCACGCGTAGAGAAAGTGACCGATATTCTGAAAGAAGGTCAGGAAGTCGAAGTGCTGGTACTGGACGTGGACAACCGCGGCCGTATCAAGCTGTCGATCAAAGACGTTGCCGCGGCCAAGGCCTCGGGCGTCTAAGCGACCTGCAACGTTGTACAAAAAGGGCCCTTAGCGGGCCCTTTTTTATTGTCTGCACGGAACCTTTTGCACACTTGCATCTTGCACGCAGATTTATCTCGCAGGTTGCAATTTGCACGATTGATGACTTGTTGTGATTTTAGTAAGTAGTTGATATGCAAGGAAAAAATTAAATATTAAAACCTGGCACAGCCCGTGCAACTACCTTCATACCTGCCGCCAGGACATACGGCGCAGACCTTTCGAAAAACAGGAGTGACTCACATGAAGAAGTTCGCCATTGCTGCCGCTACTGCTACTGCCCTGACCCTGACCATGGCTAATGGTGCGTTCGCCGCCGAGCCTGTCCAGGCTCCAGTCATGCTGGCTGCCAACGACACTGTGGACAACATGCAACAGGAAGGCTCCGACACTTGGATCACCACCAAAGTCAAAGCTGACCTGATGACTGAAAAAGGCGTTCCAGGCAGTGACATCAAAGTCGAAACCAGCCAAGGCGTCGTGTCGCTGTCTTCTGACGTGAAGGTCACCGATTCTCAGAAAGAAGAAGCGGTCCGCATTGCCAAGAACATCAAGGGCGTCAAGAGCGTCATGTCTGATGGTCTGAAGTCCGAATAAGGAATGTCCCGTCGGCCAAAGGATCTGGCCACCTTTCAAAACAGCCCCGGCCTTGGCCGGGGCTTTTCGTTACCGCTCAATTCACTGGGTTACGCGCGATAACGTTGCTTTCGAAATACTCCTGCTCGGCGATCAGAGGCTCTACAAGGGGGCGGCTGTCACGAAAGTGCGCAGTGCGGGTATGCGCTTCATATGCCTCGTCGTCGCGGTAGATTTCGTACAGGTAGATTACCTCCGGATCGACCCGGTCCTGTGACACATCGAACACCAGGCACCCGGGTTCCGTGGCCACGGAGGCGGCAGCGTTTACCTTGATGGCCGTGAGAAAGCGTTCGGCGCAACCAGGCTTGACGCGCGTCTTGATGAACAAGCTATACACATGAGGCTCCTTTTGTTTTAAATTCTATTATGAATTGTATACAAAAATGGAGTCGCGCTAATGTCTGAATTACCTGCCCGCCCCGGTCGTCTCAATGGCCTGCGCCATATCGCCCTGCTGGTGCCCAACCTTGAAGAGTGCGAGCGTTTCTATGTCGATGTGCTGGGCATGGAGGTGTTGAATCGGGCCAACGAGGATCTGGTCTACTTGACGTGTGGTAACGACAATCTCTCGCTGGGGCGGGGGGCAGGGGCTGCCAATGGCCTGCAGACGCTGGATCACTACGGCTTCATCGTCGACAGCGTGGAGGAATTGGAGGCCTGGTATCAGTACTTCAAGGCTCGTGGGGTGACCTTGCTGGACCGGCCTTTCAATCATGGGGATGGCGCGCGCAGCTTCCACTTGCTGGACCCGGCAGGCAACAAGGTGCAGCCGCTGTACCACCCGGCGGTATCCGGGCAGCGGCTTTCGTAGGAGCGGCCTTGTGTCGCGAAAGGGCTGCGCAGCAGTCCCAGGATAGCTGTGGCGCCGCTGATATCCTGGGGCCGCTTTGCGGCCCTTTCGCGACGCAAGGCCGCTCCTACAGGGCGCGTCAGGGCAGAAATTGTTTACTCAGCATCCAGATGCATCGGCGTAATCACCCGGCCATCTGATTCAGCCTGCCCCAGCGTGGTATCGATGAAATACACCCGGTCATCCTCAAGCTTGCCCTTGTCGACCAGGTAGTCCTTGATACTGCTGGCCCGCTCCTGGCCCAGGGTGCGCAGCAATGCGGCACTTTCGGCCCATGATTTGATTACCGCCTCGCGCAGCCTGGCGGTGCGCTCCTCGCGGCTCAGCTGTTCCCAGTCGGCCGGCGGTTGCTGTTTCAGACGGGTACGGTAGATGCCTTCGAGCATGGCCGGTTTGTCGCTGTCGTCGACCACCAGCATGGAGGCGTTGGCCGGCACCTTGTCGCCACGGCGTTGCAGGATCTTGTACCAGGTGGCCTGATACTCCCGCTCCAGGCGCTGCTGAGCGAGCAGTGGGCCATCACTGCTCTGGGCACTGGTGCCTTCGATTTCCAGGCGCAGTTCAGGGCGCTCCTTGAGGGCCGAGGCGAGTTTGTCCAGGGCCGATTGCGCATCGCCACTGAGCTCGCTGGAACCTGGGGCGAACGATACATTGCCGAGGTCTTGCGAGCCGCCGCCAGCAATCAGCCCGCCGATGAATTTGAAAGGCGCCTGAGCCGCACGCAGCACCAGGTTGCGCAATGTCTGCCAGACGATAGGCATGACGCTGAATTGCGGGTTGTTGAGGTCGCCGGTCACCGGCAGCTCGATCGAAATCTTGCCTTCGGTGTCTTTGAGCAGCGCGACCGCCAAGCGAATGGGCAGGTCGACCGCATCCGGGCTATCGACCTTCTCACCCAACTGCAATTGCTCGACCACCAGTTTGTTCTCGGCCTTCAATTGGCCATTGGTGATCAGGTAGTGCAGGTCGAGGTTCAGGCGGCCCTTGCGGATACGGAAGCCGGCGAACTTGCCAGAGTAGGGCGTCAGCGTGGTCAGCTCGACACGTTTGAAGCTGGTGGCGATATCCAGGCTTGCCATCGGGTTGAACGGGTTCAGCGCGCCTTTGATGGTAACCGGTGCATAACGGTCGACCTTGCCCTTGATGTCGACCTTGGCCGGCGCCGGCTTGCGGTTGTCGATGGTGCCGATCTGACCGTTGAGCTGCTGCACCGCCGTGGCGAAGTTAGGTGTCAGAGTGAGGTCGGCAAAGTTGGCTGAACCATCGTTGATGCTGATCTGCCCGATGCGGATGCCCAGCGGCTTGCTGCTTTGGGTGCTGGCCGGCTTGGCTTGGCTTGGCGCGGGGGCATTGGCAGGCTGCGGGATCAGCAGGTCATCGACATTGGTGGTGCGGTCTTCGTTGATGATGAAGCGGGCATAAGGCTGCAGCAGGGTTACCTTGTCGATCGACAGGGCATCACCGTGCACATAGGCCAGGCCGTCCACATTCACCTGTTGCCATTTGACGAAGTCGCGGTTCTTGATGGTGTCCAGGGTGTGCAGCTGGTTGACCTGCGCCTTGCCGGCCACGGTGAAGGCCAGTGGTTCGGTGCCTTTGAGGTCGACCTTGAGGTCGCTGGCAAGCATGCCGCTGCGCAGCTCCAGGCGGATGAACGGGCTGATGTAGGCCTGCGCAATACGCAGGTCGATGTCGCGTGTGCTGACATCGAGCCTGGCGCTGACCGGCGCCAGGTTGACCTCGCCACTGGCCTGCAACTTGCCCTGCTTGCCAATGCCGGTGTCGAGCTTGAGGGTGAAGGGCGACTGGTTGAGGCTGTCGAAACCCTGCATGTCGACGTTCAGAGGCCCAACGTCCAGCGCAACTGGCTCTTTCTGGCTACGGTCGGCCAGGTGCACCTGATAATTGCGCAGCTGAACGTCCTTGAGTAGCACTTGCCATGGCTTGCCTGGTTCCTTGGCTGCCTTGTCGTTGGCAGCCGGTTCTGCGGCGGCCGGCTCTGCCTTTTCCGTCGGCGTGGGCTTGGCCGGCTGGCTGGCGAAGAGTTTCTGCCAGTCGAGCTGGCCGTCCTGCTCCAGGGCGGCCCAGGTTTCCAGTTTTTCACTGCGGATCTTGCCCACGGTAACCCGCTGTTTGGCCAGGTCGATGCTGGTTTCGCTGACATCGAGGCTCGCCAGGCGTACCAGTGGGCGACCATCTGGCGCCTTTATGGCGAATGGCGCGACACGTACCGAGGTGTTGTCCAGCAGCAGCTCGGTTTCCTTGGACAGGTTGAGCGTGTAGTGCGTGTCGAGGTTGACCACGCCGTCCTCCAGCACCAGCGGCACGGCATCGCGAACGTAGGGCCAGAACAGCTTCATCTTGCCGTCGGTGATTTTCAGAGTGCCCTTTGAAGCTATAGGCGCAAGGCTCAAGGTGCCGTTCCAGTCGATGCGCCCACCGTTAGGGCCCAATGCCACCAACGTCATGTCAGCGTTGTCGTCCGGCAAGGTGCTGAGGTTTTTCAGCTCCAGGTTCATGTCGTCGTAGATGAACTCGATCGGCTCGCTTGGACGCGCATCGGCAAAATGCAGGTAGCCAGCGCTGAGCTTGATGCTGCCGATGCGCAAGGGGAACGGATCGGATGCAGGCTCTTGAGCTTTGGGTTCGCTGGCTGGCAGCTTGAACAGCTGGGTGAGGTTGAGCGTGCCGTCCTTGGCGAACAGCACTTCGTTGCGGGGTTTGTCGAGTTCGATCGCCTGCAGGTGCAGGGCGCCGCTCCACAGGCTGTCGAGCGCAAGGTTGGCATACAGCCGCTCAAACCCTACCTGTTCTTTGCCCGGTTCGCCGATCTGCAGGCCCCACAGCGTCAGCTCGAGGCTGAACGGGTTGAGCTCGATACGCTGAAGGTGCGCCGGCAGTGTGGCGTATTGGGCCAGCTGCTGGTTGGCGATGCGCAGGGCAACGCCAGGAACGATGAGGAAGCCAAGCAGGCTGTAGAGGGCCACGAGAGCCAACAGGGCGCCGAGGGCGCGAGTCAATCCTTTGTACATGTGTCGCTTCGTCTGTCCAGGCAGGAGAGCTTGGAGTATGGCAGGTTAAATCGGTTCCGCTGGGGGCGCGGCATTTGCGCTCACTCGATCCCCATGCGCCTTTTGGCGCGATGCGCCGAACCGTCACGCATGGCCCAACGCAGTACCGGGGCGGTGCGGCTTAGCCCCAAACGGATCATGCGCTGCTGCAGCGGGCCCTGATGCAGGCCGAGCATGGCCTGGGCCCAGGCCGGCAACAGGTCGATACCCGCTTGCAGCATCAACCTGCCAACCGGCTGGGCAAGACGGCTCGGTGCAGGGGCCTGAAGCAGGATCTCGATCACTTCCAGGCTGCGCGCGTCGCAGTGCAGTTGAGGGCGCATACGCTGCAGGTACTCGTCGACCTGCTGGCATGAACGGGGCACATCGCGGGCGCCGAGGCGTTCGGCGATCAGGGCGATTTCGTCGTAATAGGCATCCTGCTCGGTGCGTGACAGCTGCGGGTCGCGATAGCGCAGGTGGGCCGCGAGGAAGCTGCTGACTTCGGCCACATGTACCCAGGTCAGCAGATCGGGGTCGCTGGCAGCGTATGGACGGCCATCGGGCGCAGTCCCGGTCACTTGCAGGTGAATGGTGCGCACCTTGTCGATCAGCCACTCGGCGTCACGGGTCGAGCCGAATGTCGTGCCCGAAATGAATTGGCTGGTGCGGCGCAAGCGGCCGAGCAGGTCTTGGCGAAAGTTGGAGTGGTCCCACACGCCCGCCAGTGCCAGCGGGTGCAGCAGTTGCAGCATCAGGGCGCTGATACCGCCAACCAGCATGCTGGGGAAATCGCCATGCACCCGCCAGCTCATGCTGTGCGGGCCGAACAGGCCGGGGTCACCTTTGGGGGATTCCAGGTCGAGCTGGCCGAGGGCCAGCCCGGTGAGGCTCATGACCTGGGTTTCGATACGGCGGCGTAGGGCTTCCATGGTGACCTGTCGTTCAGGGCGGCCATGAACAGGTGCCGCCGGCTATTGGTTGAGGCGTTTGTCGATCAACCCCTGCACCACGCTCGGGTCAGCCAGGGTCGAGGTGTCGCCCAGGGTGTCGAGTTCGTTGCAGGCGATCTTGCGCAGTATACGCCGCATGATCTTGCCCGAGCGGGTCTTGGGCAAGGCCGGCGCCCACTGGATCAGCTCGGGTTTGGCGAAGCTGCCGATTTCCTTGCTGACCAGTGCCAACAGTTCCGCTTTCAGGGCATCGTCCGCTGTCACGCCGTTCATGGTCGTCACGAACGCATACACACCCTGGCCCTTGAGGTCATGGGGGTAACCGACCACTGCGGCCTCGGCGACGCTTTCATGCAATACCAGTGCGCTTTCCACTTCGGCGGTACCGATGCGGTGGCCGGAAACGTTGATCACATCATCGATGCGGCCGGTGATCCAGTAGTCGCCATCGGCATCGCGCCGGGCACCGTCGCCGGTGAAGTAATAGCCGGGCATGGGCTTGAAGTAGGTATCGACCATGCGTTGGTGGTCGCCGTAGACGCTGCGGATCTGCCCCGGCCAACTCGCCTTTATCGCCAGCAGGCCGGCGCCGGGCCCTTCGATCAGCTTGCCTTGGTCATCCAGCAGCACCGGTTGCACGCCGAACATGGGTTGTGTCGCACAACCTGGCTTGAGCTTCTGTGTGCCGGGCAGCGGGGTGAGCATGATGCCGCCGGTTTCGGTCTGCCACCAGGTGTCGACGATGGGGCAGCGTTTTTGGCCGACTTCCTCGAAGTACCATTCCCACGCCTCTGGGTTGATCGGCTCGCCGACGCTGCCGAGCAGGCGCAGGCTCTTGCGCGACGTACCCTGCAACGGGCCAGAGCCTTCACGCATCAGAGCGCGCAGTGCGGTGGGCGCGGTATAGAAAATATTGACCTTGTGCTTGTCCACCACCTGCCAGAACCGCGAGGTGTCCGGGTAGTTGGGAACGCCCTCGAACATCAGTGAAACCGCGCCGTTGGCCAGCGGGCCATAGACGATGTAACTGTGGCCGGTGACCCAGCCCACGTCGGCGGTGCACCAGAACACCTCGCCGTCACGGTAGTCGAACACCACCTTGAAGGTCATGGTGGCCTGCAGCAGGTAACCGGCGGTGGTGTGCAGCACGCCCTTGGGCTTGCCGGTGCTGCCGGAGGTGTAGAGGATGAACAGCGGGTCTTCGGCCTCCATGGGTTCAGGTGGGCAGTCGTCACCCGCGTTTTCCGTTGCCTGGTCATACCAGAGGTCGCGGCCCTCGCTCCAGGCTACATCGGTACCGGTACGGCGCACCACCAATACGCTGCTGACGTCCGGGCAACTGGCCATTGCCTTGTCGACATTCTGCTTGAGTGGGATGCGTTTGCCGCCGCGCAGGCCCTCATCGGCAGTAATCACGGTGCGGCAGTCAGCATCGAGAATGCGGTCGCGCAACGCATCCGGGGAGAAGCCGCCGAACACCACCGAGTGGATCGCGCCAATCCGCGTGCAGGCAAGCATGGCGTAGGCAGCTTCGGGAATCATCGGCATATAGATGCATACCCGGTCGCCTTTCTTCACGCCACGTGCCTTGAGTGCATTGGCCAAGCGACAGACCTGGCGGTGCAACTCTTGGTAGGTGATGGCCTTGGAGTCCGCAGGATCGTCGCCTTCCCACAACAGGGCGGTCTGCTCGCCGCGTTGGGCTAGGTGGCGATCGATGCAGTTGTAGCTGACGTTCAGCTGGGCACCTTCGAACCAGCGGGCTTCGCCGGTCTTGAGGTCGCATTGCTGTACCCTGGACCACGGTTTGATCCAGGCCAGGCGTTTGGCCTGTTCGGCCCAGAAGGTGTCGGGGGCTTCGACCGACTGGCGGTAGAGGCGGCTGTAGTCGTCGGTAGAAAGGCTGGCGGACTGGCTGACGGCCAGGGCCTGGGGGTAGTCGCGTATATCGAACATGGCAGGTGGTCCTTTGCTCTTGTCGGGGCGGTGGACTGCAACGGCTATTCGATTGGACAGTGTAGCTGGAAGAGGTGTTCAACCTGTGCCGGCGTCTTCGCGGGCTGGCCACGAAGACGCCGGCATCGGTCAGCCGCGGTGACGGCCGCGGAAGTAGTTGATCAGGCCCTGGGTGGAACCATCTTCGGCGCTGTCTTCCAGGCTGCCGACGATACGCTGGTAGACACCCTTGCCCAGCTCCTTGCCCAGTTCCACGCCCCATTGGTCAAAGGCGTTGATGCCCCAGATCACGCTCTGTACGAACACCTTGTGCTCATACATCGCCACCAGCGCGCCAAGGCGACGCGGGCTGATGCGTTCGACCACAAGGGTGTTGCTCGGGCGGTTGCCCGGGATCACCTTGTGTGGAGCGAGCTGTTCGATGTCGGCTTCATTCAGGCCCTTTTGGCGCAATTCGGCCTCGGCCTCCTCACGCGTTTTGCCCAGCATCAGCGCCTGGCTTTGCGACAGGCAGTTGGCGTACAGCCACTGATGGTGGTCGGCAACCGGGTTGAAGCTCACCACCGGGACAATGAAGTCGGCCGGGATCAGCTGGGTGCCCTGGTGCAGCAACTGGTGGTAGGCGTGCTGGCCGTTGCAGCCGACGCCGCCCCAGATCACCGGGCCGGTATCGGTCTTCACTGGCGTACCGTCGGTCAGCACGCTCTTGCCGTTGGACTCCATGTCCAGCTGCTGCAAGTGTTTGGTGATGTTGCGCAGATAATGATCGTAAGGGAGGATCGCGTGGCTGCGGGCACCCCAGAAATTACCGTACCAGACGCCCAGCAGGGCCAGCAGCACCGGCATGTTTTTCTCGAACGGCGCGGTCTGGAAGTGCTGGTCCATGGTGTAGGCACCCGACAGCAGTTCCTTGAAGTTGGCGGTACCGATGGCCAGGGCGATCGGCAGGCCGATGGCCGACCACAGCGAATAGCGCCCGCCGACCCAGTCCCACATGGGGAAGATGTTCTCTTCGCGGATGCCGAAGGCTACGGCGGCAGCCTTGTTGCTGGATACGGCGATGAAGTGGCGATACAGCTCGGCTTCCGAACCGCCCTGGGCCAGGTACCAGGTACGTGCGGCCATGGCGTTTTTCAGGGTCTCGAGGGTGTTGAACGACTTGGACGAGACGATGAACAAGGTGGTTTCGGCGCGCAGGTTGGCCGACAGCTCATGGAACTCACTGCCATCGATGTTGGCCAGGTAGTGGCAGCGCACGCCGCGCTGGGCGTAGGGCAGCAGCGCCTCGGAAACCAGTTCAGGGCCCAGGAAAGAACCGCCGATGCCGATATTGACCACATCGGTGATCGGCTTCTCACTGTAGCCACGCCACAGCCCGTCATGGATACGCCCCACCAGCTCGGTGATCTGGTTGAGTACCTTGTGCACCTCGGGCATCACGTTGACGCCGTTGACGCTGAGCTTGTCACCCACCGGGCGGCGCAGGGCGGTGTGCAGCACCGGACGGCCTTCGGAGGCGTTGATGATTTCGCCGCTGAACATCGACTTGATCGCATCCTGCAGGCCGACTTGTTCGGCCAGCTGCACCAGCAGGTCGCGGCTTTGTTCGTTGATCAGGTTTTTCGAGTAGTCGAGGAACAGGCCGCAGCAGCTCAGGGAAAACTCGTCGAAGCGCTTGGAGTCGGCGGCGAAGGCTTCGCGCATGCTGAAATCCTGCATGGCGTCGCGGTGCTGCTGGAGGGCCTGCCAGGCTGGCAGGGCCGTAACATCATGGGGTGTCCGGTAATACGCCATTGCGCAGAATTCCTTGTTGCGTAGTGTGGCCTTGGACAGGGGCGTCATGGCCAGGTTCAGGCTGGCCATCATTATAGGCATTGGTTGCGCGCAGGGAATGGGG